>JBEMAQ010000001.1:0-595366 GCA_040274725.1 Solibacillus sp.
TTTACTCAAGCTGCCTAAGCGAAATAACCGTGTCTAACTTTTGGGGGTCACTTCATGTTTGGGAACTATCTTAGATAAAATTAGGTATTTTTAGACGCATCTATTCGACTTGATGCGTAAATTGCACATGAAAAAATAAAGATACCTGTACATAACCACATAGTGATTCCATTCCATTCACCATTTAACAAAGTTACGTTTGTTAATATACAGAGTTGCATTAAACAAATTGAAATAAATAAAATTAAAGAATGCTTCATAGATATACCTCCAAATCAGTTTCGCTTGTATAATATACTATTTCTGCCTAAGGAAATAAGAACCCTTTTAAACGTCCCCAAACCGCTGTTTGGGAATTAAAAGCAGCTAAGACAACGAAATGTCCTAATTGAATCCTTTTTCCGCTGGATCAAGCAAAATCTAAATGTACCCGTGTTATTTGGCACGACGAAAAACGCGGTATTTAGCCAGCTTTTTGTGGCGTTAATTGCGTACGTATTACTTAAATTTTTGCATACCGAAGGACACAAGAAAAACAACTGTAAACGCCTTTCTTTCGCTGGTTTTACGTGCCAGTTTCTTTGTGCTACGCTGCCAATCGAATGGCGGATTGGTCTCAAAGAAATACTCGCATTTCATCGGGAGCTGTATCAAATAAATACTGGATGATTTTGGTTAATCAACACGTGTGATATCTTTGTATAGTATTCCTTTAAAATGTCCACAAAGCAGTATTTTGTTACCAAAGTGGCATTTGGGAATGTTTTATGTATGTAGTTACATTAAGAATTCACAAGTTAATATTTTTAAAAAATCGTCATACCACCATCAAAAGGCATATTTTCCTCGTTAACTAACACATTAATTGTGTCATGTTCTGAATTTCCACGATTTAGCTTATAAACATACTGTTTCAACTCAGTATTTCCTTGATTTGTTGTATTAAATTTTATGTTTAATATATTCTCTGTCACTTCAAGCTCAACTGAAACAGTTTCTGTTGAGTGAAAAACAATGTAGGTGTTCTTTTCGCCATTAGTAATCAATTGAAGTGTAGAATCAGAGTTGATTACATCTTGTACTTTACTAGGAACGCTTTGAAGTTCACTAATACTCAACTCTGAGAAATTACAAGCTGCTAAAATGATTATAGTAGCTAACATTAAAGAAAATAATCTTCTCAATCTAATTCCCTCTTTTCTTAACAAACTACAATACAACTTACCAAATTATAACATATAAGTAATTAATAAAGTTACCAAATCGGATTTGGGAATATTTTCGTCTTAATCACGTTTAAATATGGCAATAAATAATCAATTTTTATTACTGCGTTAGCTAAAGATGACCTTAGAAATTTATTATTCTTGATTAAAGTGCCATAACTTAGCTAATGGTATTTCTGATTCTCTGAAACCATATTTCGTTAGCATTATTCGTTC
The DNA here is from genome assembly GCA_040274725.1 of Solibacillus sp. GTDB lineage: Bacteria > Bacillota > Bacilli > Bacillales_A > Planococcaceae > Solibacillus. Next base: position 1,443 of record JBEMAQ010000001.1, read on the forward strand.
GACTGCTTTTTGAGGATTTTCTTGATAAAACTTAGTTATGACTTCACAATGTGCTAATGCTAAATGGTCTGTAAGCATTCTTGCAAATGCACCAAGTACTTCTATATGCTCATTTTTAACAGGCTCATTAGAGAAATATGTAGTAGAAACATAGTTTGTACGTTGGTCATCTTCTTCATAAATTAAACCTGGCATTTCAAAATCATCAATTGTGGCAGGTCGAAATTCATCTAAAATGGCTAAAGTATAATGTTGACCACAAACTTTAACATCCCATACTTCAAAATCTTTTAATCTAATTTTACGTTCAAAATAATCAACCAAACTTATAATCCTCCTTTAACTACTGAATCCTTAAAATGATATTAAATTAATCGAAGAAGAACATTCCCAAACTGGTGTTTGGGGACGTTTTTTGAAATGTATCATAGTATTCTCATTAATATTATTTAATTAGGGTTCCCTTTTTAACTTTTCGATTGGTGTAAATACAATGTCAATTCCTAATTGGTTCGTATCATTCTCTAACTCTTTTAGCGTAAGAGGACCTTTTACTTCGTTCTTATCTATTTCGATTATCCAATAAGAATAATCAGCGTCAGTAGGATTTTGTGGAGGTTCTTCATATCCTCGTTCATCTGCCCTCAAACGCAATTGTTTTGCAATAATATATTGTTCATCCCACCATACAGCAGTCACTTTAGCTGGTACATATAAATGATTGAATATCGTTTCATCTCCATCATTTACCGCTTCTTCTCCGTAAATTTGAATTTGATGAGCTGAAAGTCTATCAATGCTATAACCATTATCTAATGAAATTGTATAATCTGCTAATCCCGCACATCCTGATAAAATAAAACAAGATACTATCAATAAAATTAAATGTTTCAACACTATCCCTCCATTTTAAGCGTATTAAAATAATTAATCGCCATTTATTTTAATACGCTTAAAATGGAAATAAGTTCCTCTGGTTTGTAGAAAGCAAAAAAAAATGGTAATTAGGTTGGACAAATATAACGGTAATCCTTCGATTCATTCATGCACGTTTTAGTACAATAAAATCCCCTATGAAAACGATCTCGATTTCATAGGGGATTTTAATAATTATTTTAATTTTTGTACTTCTAAAGAGAACCCGTAACCATTAATCTAATCGCTCTTTGTTCTCTCTCATTCGGTTGGTCACCCACTACTCCACTAACTCTAGCGCAAAATCGTATTCCACATACGTTTTATTTTTCTCTAAGAGCGCTGGTGCCTCTGTAAATGTGCGCAGTGCTCGGTTGTAGCCGTAAGATTTTTCGCCGCGCGTAATGGTATAAGACGGTGCACCTTTTGACACGATCGCGCCTTTGCCTGTTGACTCAACCTTGTAGCCAAAATGCTCCGCGATGATGCGTAGTGGCACCATTTTCGTGCCGTTGACTAATTTGAAATCGGGCCCAATCACTGCATCTAGCTTCTGTTCCGCTGTTTGCTCTACTGGCTGCTCTGCTACGCCATGGAAGACAACAATTTTTGAAGGTGTTGTTTGTGCAGGAATACTGCGGGTTGAAGTCGTGTAAAATACGAGTGCATCGCCTCCTGTAAAGACCTTAAGTGCCGCGCCCGCTTCATTCACAATCACTGTATCTGCTGAAATGTTCAGCTTTAATGTATTGTTCTCATTAACTAAATTTTCATCAAAGGTACCCATTTCTGCTGTACCTATTGAATCCGATTTTTTTACAATCGCCGCCGCTGTATAATGCGGTGGGTAAATTAAAATCATTGGTCGATTTGCATAAATAAATGCGGTAAATGCATCGCCCTCTTTTAACGTAATCGGATTCCCCTCTGCATCATATACATTCGCATTATTTTCAGTTGTTACATAAAACGGATTTTGCTCGTCTTCATTAATGTAGTACGTTTGGTCACCGCGCACTTCAATCTGGTCTACCGTGCCTGTTACTTGCATAAACGTCGCCTCCTGCTGCTCGCTAATTGGAGACGGGCTAATGAGTAAATCCTCTGCAAACGCTGCTGTGCTGCCTAATAATAATGCAGACATCGCGAGTGGTGCAATTCGTTTCATGTTCATCAAAATCATTCCTTTCACTCTTCTATATAGTTAGTCGAGCATCCCCCTAAAAAGGTTACAGCTTTTTTAAAAATATTTTTTTAATTGCAGTGCGGACAATGCTAAATAGTCATGTATGCTTAATGTTCCCGCTTTTGCGCGTTGTAACCACACTTCCTGAAATACACCGTCCGCGACGCCGCGCTCTAGTTGCCTGATGATTGCCTGCTCATCTGCCCACATATCAAGTACACGACTAGTTAACGCCCCACTTGAAAACGGCCATATGTGCACTCGCCCTGCTAGCACTTGGGCAATCGCTGCACAAATCGCCGTGAAATGCTGCTCATAATTTACCACGTCCTCCTTTGAATTGACAAAGCACACCTCAATGAGGAGTGCTTGCTTCGCCGTGCCATTTAAAAAGCCTAAATCCGTCCGACGCTTTGCTCCGCGATTTTTAAAAGATCCAGCTTTCGCAATCGCCGTGCTTAGCTGCTGTGCTAATGGCTGTACGGCTGGGTTCACATAGAGCACTTCCGTCCCAATCCCTTCTGCACGCACATCTGCCACCGCATTAAAATGAATACTCACATCTAACTCGCGCATCGTTTTATTATGCGCCGCTACTAAATAACCGATGTTTTGCGACTGATTTTTCGATACAGTATCCTCTAGAAAATGGACATTAATACTAAGCTTTTTCAACTCACGTGACAGCGCTTGTGCAACCTTTCTCGCCTCGACCGCCTCATCTATCAGGCTCACGGCACCCGAACCTTTACCAAAATGACCTGGACTGATTGTAATCATCTCTATCCCTCCTCAAAAAATAGCCCTTACTCTATAAATATGCACACACACGACACTGAACGGGACAAAGTAAAGATAGTTTTTACATGCTGGATTCGCTACAATAACTATATTAACTTTTTAATGAGGTATATATGAAAAATAAACGATTACTTGGCTTTCTTCTTGTCATTTCCGGCTGCTTCTTTTGGGGCATTGGCGGTACTGCGTCACAAAAGCTTTTTCAAAGTGAAGGCATTGAAGTCGGCTGGCTTGTTGTGGCGCGCTTACTCATTTCGGGGGTGTTACTCCTGCTGACACAAGCATTATTTAAGGACCGCAAGCAAATTGTAGAGATTTGGCAGGATAAATCGGCCGCAACAAGACTGATAATTTTCTCGATTGTTGGCATGCTCGCTGTGCAATATACATACATGGAATCTATTAGCCTTGGCAATGCAGCCGTGGCGACATTGCTGCAATATTTGGCGCCTGTGATGATTATTGTCTACACCGTGCTACGCAAGCAGGCAAGCTTCACGAGACGCGACGCCGTGACCGTGACACTTGCACTGAGCGGAAGCTTTTTACTGCTCACAAACGGCTCACTATCTGCGCTTGCCGTCCCATTTCCCGCCGTTGTCTGGGGCTTATTATCCGGTGTGACGCTCGCATTTTACACGCTGTACGCCATCCCACTTCTTGCACGCTACGACTCACTTGTCGTTGTCGGCTGGGCGATGCTTGTCGCAGGTGTTGTCATGAGCTTCTTCCACGCGCCGTGGGATGTCGACGTAAGTAGCTGGAGCGCGGCAACCCTTATTTATTTAATCATCGTCATCATTTTCGGGACGATGCTCGCGTTTTGGTTTTATATTGAAAGCCTGCAAAGCCTCAAGCCAAAGGAAACGAGCTTGCTTGGCAATATCGAGCCGCTCACTGCGGTTGTCGCGACGGTTGTTTGGTTGAAGGAACCATTTGGGTCGTTTCAGTGGATTGGCGCGGGGTTGATTTTGTTGATGATGGTTTATTTGGCTGTGAAGAAGTCGGAGTAAGCTACCATCAAGAGCAAGAATGATGATCTGCTCAAGTAGCCTACAGCTACAGAGGCAATAAATTTTAGTGAATACTTAAGTAAGTAGTACAGGATTGCTCCGAAAAGCGGCGATTAAATCAAATTTAATCATTTTATTAACATAAAAACAGAGCCACATCCAAAAAGATGCGCTCTGTTTTTTAGTTTAGCGAAACGATAATTGATTTGCTTACTACATTTTGTACTAATTGTTCATCTACTATAATACCAAGACCTGGTGTATCGTTCAGTGTAACGCTTGTTTCATGATATGACTGTGCGACAACATCACCACGAATCATCCACGGACCAACAAGCTCATGACTTTCGATTACGCGCTTTGCTGTTGTCAAATGCAAGCCTGCAAAAGAGGCAATTGACGACTCCACCATTGAGCCTATTTGACATGTTAAGCCTGCCTGCTCTGCAACATTCGTCATTTGAAGTGCTTTAAAAAGTCCGGCACTTTTCATAAGTTTTATGTTAACCTTTTGTGCAGCATTTTTCGCAATAACCTCTTTTAATTCCTTCATACTATGCACCGTTTCATCCGCCATAATAGGAATCGACGTATTCGCACGTACTTCGGCTAATGCAGCGATATCATCCGCAAGTGTCGGCTGCTCTACCCAATCAATGTGGTACGGCTCAATCCCGCGTATTGCTTGTAAGGCTGTTTGCACATCACGCCAGCCTTGATTGGCATCAACTTTCAGCGAATAAGAAGGACCAACTGCTTCACGTACCGCCTTTACACGTTCAATATCCGCTTCTGGTGTTGTGCCGAGCTTTAATTTGATCGACTCAAAGCCTTGTTTCTTTGCTTCAACAGCTTGCTGCGCCATCTCTTCAGGCGATAGAATGCTAATAACAACAGGGACTTGAAGCACCTGTTGCTGCCTACCACCAAGCAATTCATAAATCGGCTTTTTTGCTAATTTCCCCATTAAGTCATAGCATGCAAGATCAATCGCGGCTTTTGCCGTCGGATTGCCAAACATTTTTTTATCCATTGCTTCATGAATCGCTTCAATATCAAATGGGCTAAAATCACTTAGCACAGGAAGTAAATAATGTTCGAGTGCGGTCATTACACTGCCGATTGTTTCGCCCGTCACATGTTCATCCGGTGTCGCTTCTCCGTAACCGATTGTGCCGCAATCCGTTGTTAGTTGCAGAATGACAGTTGGCATCGTTGTATAGTGGTGATAACTCACAATAAAGGGTACCTTTAGTGGTAATTCTGCTTGCATTATTTTTGCTGAAACAATTTTCACCGTATCCCTACTTTCTTCAATTATTATGAATGTAAGTCTTGCAAAGCTGTTTGATAAACAATTGTCATGGCATTCATCATCGCCTCTTCATGAAAATCAAATTTCGGTGAAAGACCTAGCTTTTTTAACGCCTCTTTTATATAGGCGCGTGTCTGTACTTCTTCATTCGACACTTCTAGACATCGATGAAAATGGCGACGATAATCGACCACTAGCTGCTATAATCCATTGTTTCCCATGTTATCGTCCCATTCTCCTTTTCATTATTGAAAGTTAATTAATTGTGCCACGATGACAAAAATCGCACCAAGTGAATATTGAATTAAAATAAGTGGCCAAATCCATTTCACCCATTTAATCCATGAGATGCCTGCAATCGCAAGACCCGCCATGAAATAACCTGATGTTGGTGTGAAAATATTTGAAATCCCGTCACCAAACTGGAAGGCTAGCACTGCTGTTTGACGCGTCACGCCAACTAAATCTGAAAGTGGTGTCATAATTGGCATCGTTAATGCTGCCTGCCCACTACCTGATGGCACAATATAGTTCGTTAAGCACTGGACGATATACATGCCGAATGCTGTTAAACTTGGTGGCAAGTTCCCTACTGCTGACGCCATCCCATATAAAATTGTATCCATAATTTGACCGTTTTGTAGCACAACTAAAATCGCATTCGCAATCCCTACAATGAGTGCACCCATAACAACTGTTTCACAGCCCTTAATAAATGCTTCAGACGCTTCACTAAATGTCAGTTTCGTAACAATACCGATGACAACGCCCATTAGTAGGAATAATCCGGCAATTTCAGTTAAATACCAGCCGAATTTAATAACACCTACCGCTAATCCAATTAACGCCAAAAATAACACGACAAATGCCCATTTGTGACGTGTAGTAAATGCTACACGTTCATCTGGTACTTTTAATGCAGATACTTCCCCATACATAATACTTTTCGTTGGGTCTGCCTTAATTTTTTGCGCATAACGCATCACATAAAAAATCGAAATCGATAAGAAAACAACGAAAAATACAATACGTAATCCCATACCTGAGAAAATTTGAACTTCAGCAATCCCCTGTGCAACGCCAACTGTAAATGGATTCATAAATGCCGCTGTAAAGCCTGCTCCCGTGCCGACTAATACAATCGCAGTACCAACCATTGAGTCATAGCCAAGCATAATAACGAGCGGGATAATGATTGTCAAATACGCAATCGTTTCCTCCGCTAAACCTAGCATCGCGCCACCTAGTGCGAAGATCGTCATTAAAATTGGAATGATGAGCATCTCTTTATTTTTTAATTTATCAGCAATACTATGTACCGCGCCCTCAATCGCACCGGACGCACGTAAAATCCCGAACGAGCCACCTACGATAAAAATATAGAAAATAATTGCAGCGGAGTTGACCATCCCACTATGTACTGCTTCAAAAATGTTTAAAAAACTCGCTGGATTTGAATCGATTGTTGCATAACTGCCATCTACAACAACTGTACGCTCTTGCTCGTTCACTTCACGCTCATAGGAACCCGCTGGCACGACATACGTCGCAATCGCCGCCAAAATAATAATACTGAATAAAATCACGAGCACATGCGGCATTTTAAACGGCTTTTTTTCTTTCTTTTGCGTATCCACTACCTGTACCAAAAAACCACCCCTTCACAATTATTAGAATATTAACATTATATTGAAATATCCGACTAATAGGAATAGTTTTTTTGATGGAGTCTGGTATATTTTTAACTAAATTTGATGACATTTAGGTGATTTCATAGGATGAAAGCCCCTTCTTTTGTATAAATGTGTAAAAAAATAGTTTAGTAATTTATTGTGAGATAATAAATTTTACATAACTTAGCTTTTGTTGATCATCCATTGTCCTACTCCTTACTATGTAATTAGCTAGCGCAAGATAAACGCTAGTTGTATTATTCAATTTTTATGACCGTCAACTTCTCACTATCAAAAAAAGACAGCATCCTCATTAAGCTAATGCTAATGAGAAAGCTGTCGTTTATACGCACACTATTTTTTTTAATTAAAGCAGCTTTTCCCGCGCAATCGCAATTGCACGCTTGCTCACTTCTAAACGGTCGCCGTCTGCATTCAGACGCACGACACCATCTTTTTCATCAAAAATTGATGTGAGATGCGCTTTTGGCTTCACACCGACCATGAGCTGCTTTTGCGCCGACTTTGTTTCCTTTTGTCCATCAAGCGGGAGGCCGCTAATGTTTGGAAACGCGACATTTGGCTCGCGCTGTGTTCGTCGCTGCGGGTTGTTATTTAGGCCAGCACTGCCAGCACCAACGGAACGAATCATGTATTTCTCCCCTAACATTTTACAATAGCTTTAGTTTGCCAGAAAACACGCGTAATTGCACTATGCTACAGGAATCATTTTTAGAAAAAGGTAAGAACTATTGCAATGACTAGCGTAAGCGTCCACCCATAGATTTTCTCAACGCGTAAATGAACCGGATGTGTAAATGCCTTTTGAACGACCCATTGCTGTACAATGCCAAACATCAGTAAATAAAGCCAAATATACGGCTTAAAAATCGGCTCATATGGAAATTTCATAGAAATAAAATACATTCCGATTCCCGCAAAAACGACGGTCACTATGCTTACCCACCACGGATACTTCGGTCGCTTCACTCGTTTGTAGCGGTAATAAATCGATGACACGGCCATTGCACTCAACATTGAAATAGGAATCATAATAAAATGATTAGTGCGTGCGTAATCACGTAATGCCCAGCGAATATTTTCATTTTGCTCCGTATATGCATATACCTCTCCCGTATCCCAGTTCAGCACATAATCATACGTCAATTTATAGCGTGACTGCTGCCCGTCCTCGGTTATCAATAAATCCGTCTCAAAAAATTCATGTGAAAAATCCTTGTCAACCACTTGTAGCTGCTGCGGAAATTGTGCGACTTGCTGTAGGAGCTCTGGGTCTGTTACCTTTTTGATGCCTGTATACAGAGCTGTCGGGAATGCGTGAAAGTCTTCCCCGCCTTCGTTTACATAAATATACGCCTCTAGCTGTCCTGGCGCTGCTGTTCGGTCGCTTGTTGGCACGGTCAAAAAGAACAGCATCAGCAGCATAACCGCAGTCGTCACAACGATTTCTCGCCAGTTGAATGTGCTCACTGGCGCTGGCTCTGCTAAAATCACCTTATATATTTTCCGTTTCACCGTGTCCTCCACTGGCAGCTTGCGTAAATCTCGCCACTTGTCATCATTCATCCCGTTCACCCCCAAGCATTTTTGCAAGCACCTTCATCGCCGCGCGCTGCGTATTCGCTACTTGTACAACGCTCAACCCGAGCAGCTGCGCCGTATCATCTAGCGATAGCTCTTCAATTTTGCGGCAAATCATCACCTCACGCTGCGCTGGCTTTAACCTCGTAAGCGCATCAAACAACTGCTTTCGCTCCTCGTTCTCAAGTAGCCACACATCCGCTGCACTCGCCACGCCCGCGTGTCTCTTTGTAAATGGCAGCCATTTAATCAATGCCGCGCGCCGGTAATGGCCATACGCTAAATTGCGTGCGATTTGGTGAAGATATGTATACGGCGCGGCACCACCGCTAAATTTGCTTTTGTAAAACTTTAAAAACGATTCCTGCGTCAAATCCTCCGCTACCTGCCTATGCCCGGTCATATAAAAAAGATAGCGATATATTTTCTCAAAATATTGTTCATAGCACGCCTCAAAATCCACTGCACTCACCTCTCTTACATTGTTAGACGAATAGGTGCTTAAAATTTGTAACTTTTCAGAAGATTATTTTTTCCGAAAAAAAATCCACCCCCTCCTATAAGAGAGAATGGATATAAATTATGCTTTCTTTAACTGCGGCTCATCTTTAATTAACTCTAGAATAAAGACAAACATCGGAATCCCAATGACAAGTCCCCACGCACCGAATAATAGCTCGCTGACCATTAAGACAATAAACGTATAAAAAATCGGCAGCTTCAATGTAATCGAGTACAGCTTCGGATTGAGGAAGTACGATTCAATTGCATGAATAATCATAATCATGATGAACATATACACCACATACATCGGACCACCAATTTGGAACGCGATAATCGATAATGGAATCAGCGAAATCACGACGCCAACAACCGGCATGAGACCGAGGAAGAAAACCATAATCGCTAGGCCGATAATGTTCGGAAAGCCCAAAATGACTAAGCCAATAAGGGACAGAATCGTATTCACCGTCGAAATCATCAACTGTACTTTAATCGCAAGGCCAAACGTATTTAGAAAGCTCCCTCCGAACTGCACAAGCTGGTCGTATACGTGCGCAGTTGATGGTGTGCGTAATGTTTTCGAGAACGCTTTAATTTTGCCTAGCTCCAAAATGAAGAAGAAGCTAAGTAATATCGCGACAAATGCTTCCAATATAAATGTACTGAAACCAGCAGATGCCCCTAAAATTTTCGCGCCAAAATCCTTTAAAATCCCGTCCATATCTAGATTTCGGATAAATTCATACAACTGTTCTGGCAAAAATTCCTCATACAGTGCAATATTAAATGACGAGCCTTGCACAATAATTGCCGAAAATTGCTGAATCGCAACCGGCATATAGCGGTAGCCTGCAGTAACAACAATCATTAAAATACAGCTATACATCACAACAAGTAAAATTTTCGGGCGTTTTAGTGCTGGCGGAAGCGCAAATAATATTTTTGTAAACACCGTGTAGCCTAAATATGTAAAAATAAACGTTAATAATAAAAAGTTCAATGCATTTTCTAAAAAGAATAAAATGGCGATGATGACGATGACCGTGAGCCATTTTAAACTTAACTTGCTTTTAATCCAATCCACTGTGTAGGCGCCCCTTTCTTCTATCTCTCTCCTTTAATTAAAACACAATTATCCGTCTCATGCAGAAAAAAATGACTGTTTTTCCGCATTTATCGAGCAAAACAACTAACTACTTTCATCCTGTTTTTTTGCAAATAACTGTAAGCTGAATAACTGATGTCCTATGATTTTAAAAATCAAACTTTTCAAAATCGAGAAATTTAATTAATCAACGAGCAAAAAAAGACAATTGTCAGCACATTTAAAATAATAAAAGAACGACAAAACCTACCATGTGCGCGTCCTCAATGAAAGCGCTTTACAAAATGTTAAATTCCCATTTTTCAGGCAACTTGTATTTCCAAAATTATCGATTATAATAGGCGTTAATTACAGCATTTTAGGAGGCCATATTAAATGGAGACTCGTATTGAAAAAGACTTTTTAGGTACTTTAGAAATTCCAAAGGACGTATATTACGGCGTACAAACTGCCCGTGCTATGCAAAACTTCCCGATTACAAACTTAACAATGCATAAAGAAATGGTACGTGCGCTTGCTATTGTCAAAAAAAGTGCAGCGCTTGCAAACCTTGCCGTTGGTAAATTAGATGAAAAAATCGCACAGGCAATCGCGCGTGCTGCAGATGATATTTTAGCAGGAAACTTACTTGACCAATTCCCAGTTGACCCAATCCAAGGGGGGGCGGGTACGTCAATGAACATGAACGCGAACGAAGTCATCGCGAACCGCGCGTTAGAAATGATCGGCGAGGAAAAAGGAAACTATGCAGTTATTAGCCCGAACTCACACGTCAACATGGCGCAATCAACAAATGACGCCTTCCCTACAGCCATCCATATCGCGACAGTTGTGACATTAGGTCGCTTAATTGAAGCAATGGAGTCGATGAAAGCAAGCTTCGAGCGTAAAGCAAAAGAGTTTGACCATATCGTCAAAATGGGTCGTACACATTTGCAAGACGCGATTCCAGTACGCCTTGGCCAAGAATTCGGCTCACACGCAGCAGTTATTGCGCGTGATATCGTGCGCATTAAACGCGCGAAAGCCGATTTATTTGAAGTAAACATTGGTGCTACTGCAATCGGTACAGGCTTAAACGCAGACGTACACTACATGGAGCACGCGGTGAAAAATATCGCTGACTTAACGGGCTATCCATTCGTAAATACGAAAAACTTAATCGACGGTACACAAAATACAGACGTTTATGTGCAAACATCATCTGTTCTAAAAATCGCAATGGTGAACATTTCAAAAATCGCCAACGACTTACGCTTAATGGCGTCAGGTCCAAAAGCTGGCTTCTCTGAAATCCGCTTACCAGAGCGTCAACCAGGCTCTTCGATTATGCCAGGTAAAGTAAACCCTGTTATGCCAGAAGTAATTAACCAAATCGCTTTCCAAGTTGTGGGCAATGACGCGACAATTACAATGGCCTCTGAAGCAGGTCAATTCGAGCTAAACGTAATGGAACCTGTACTTGTACACAATTTATTACAATCAATTGAAATTATGACAAACGGCTTCACAGTATTCACAAAATACTGCATCGACGGCATCGAGCCAAACGAAGCAAAAATGCTGAACTATGTCGAAACAAGCATCGGTGTTGTTACAGCACTTGCACCACATCTTGGCTACGAGCGTTCTTCACAAATCGCGCGTGAGGCACTACAAACAAGTAAATCAGTGCGTGACCTTTGCCTAGAGCACGGCTTCTTTACAACAGCACAGCTAGACGCAATCCTGAATCCATTTGAAATGACGGAGCCAGGTATTGCGGGTGAGAAGGAAATGGCGAAAGCATAATTTCCGATTATAAAAGGCGCTACGAAAAAATTTTCGTAGCGCCTTTTGTTTTAAAATACGATAAATTCCTCTAACTTGTCATGCCCTTCACTTAAGACTTCAATTTGTACAAGCTCTTTTCCGCTTTCCTCAAGCTCGCCAATTGATATGTGTAGCGTTTTTGTATCATCCGCCGCACCGAGTCGGTAATGATGGCCATTCCAGCGACCGATTACTTGGTCGTCTGAAGCCGTGACTGCATCCATATACGTTAACATTTGCTCATCGTACCATGCCTGATGCTACACAAGCGCTAGCTGCATCGTCAGCGCAATTTGCTCGATTTCCGCACGCTGATCGTCTGGCAATGCTAAGACCATACGCTCCCCTTGTATGTACCTGGCCCAAACAGTGTCATCACCTGTGCCTTCATGATTCCACTTTCCCCTTGTGTATTCGCATCTGTTTCATTTGTTGCCGAGCAAGCAACTAATACTAGTAGTAGTAATGGCAGTAGCCAGCTTTTCTTCATTTCCATCCCCCTAAACTCTACGATGTATGAAAAGTAAAACAGCATCCCTAACTAAAATGCTACACAAATCAGTATTTTCGCGCAATTAGTAGCTACCAGTTTCATAAACAAATAGGGTGTACCCTAAAATAAGCGCGACATCATTTTTTCATTCATTACGCGCGACGCTCTACGAAGACACTTAGTAAACCTAAAATAAGTAAGAGTAGCACACCGACAAATGTCGTATTGGACCACACAAGACGCACATCAAACAGCTGGAAGAAAAACGTAAACACCGGAATGAAGCATAGCGACATCATGACAAGAAATACTTCACAATGTTTAATCCCCTGTTGCAGGAAGTACATCGGCAACAGCACGCCAAACAGTGTCATAATAACAATCCAGCTCAAATTTTCAAGTAAGTAGGTAAACAGCAAATCGTACGTCATGATTGCTGACAAAACCATAATGCCATAAAAGCGCTTTGATAAAATCATCGCGCTCGTCCAGCCAGCCGCGCTCAGTTGCTTAGAGTAAACCGTACAATATACGGCACCAAGTCCGCATAGGATACTTGCGACAATGCCGATTACGCTATTTAAATTCCACGTCTGCATCCCAGAATTGCCTGTAAACACATTGACGACAAGTAGCATACACGCCACAAATGTGCCCAGCGCAATAAGAAATTGCCCCCGCGCCACACGCTGCTTTTGCTGCAGGGCAAGCAACAGAACAAATAATGGCCCCAGCCCCATTTCAAGTGAGCTCACAATCGCCGGCTCAATATACTTTAGTGCAAAATAAAAGCCCATAAATGCGAGAATCGTCGCGATATTTAACTTCACAATAATCGGCAATGTACTTTTCCATTTATACGGTACTTTTGCCCCTACCGCCATCCCTGAAAATACAATAGTCGCAATGGTATAGCTGACACATGTAAATAAAAACGGATGCACAGCCTGTACCTTACTCGCATAGTATACTTGGCTTAGCGCCGTTAAGATGGCCGCGAGGAGTAGTGAAATCACCCCTAAAACATATGTATTTGTCTGAACTTTACTAAGCTGCATACTATACCTCCCAAAAAATGTATTTCATCTACTATAACAAAATCACTGTTATTTGCAATAATCCCCTCGAAAAAGAGTGAAGGCTACTTAGAAAAAATCTAAGTAGCCAGTAGCATCATTTAATATATTTATTACTCATCAACACATCTTGTAGCAGCTCAGTTGGAATTTCAAACGTCACAAGCCCCATAAAGCCTGGTGCGACCTCGTATTTATCAAAGGCAATCACGAGCTTGCCCGCTTCTGTAATATAGAAGTTTTGATCCTGTGCGATGCTTGTAAAGACACCAAATGAATCATCATACCACTCTGTGCCACCTACAAAGTACAAATCAGAACCCTCTGTTTCAATCATTTTATTGCGCATTTCATTTTCTACATAGCGACTAATAATATCCACGTAGCGATCATCTTTAAATAGGCTCGGTAATGTAATGACCATTTCAGCCTGTTTATCGATTGTCGTGTACTGCATGAGCGTCGACGCGGATACGACAATGACCTCTACATAGCGACCGAATGATAACAGCTCATCGGTATCCGTTTCGACCACAAAGCCGCTATTTACTGACATATTCCCGGCTTCCATGTCCACGATATCCGCCTTAAACTGCTCATACAGCACCTTGCCCTCCTCGGCGTATTTTGCGTTTAGCGCCTTAATGTCAGCCGATGAGCCCGAAATTTGTGGCACTTGAATGTCCGCTGTATATTCATCCTCTATCATCTCATACTCAGTGAATGTGAGTACCTCCACGACTTGCCCAAGCACCGGCACATCCGCTAAATTTTTTGCCATGGCAGGGCTTGTATTAATACCTGCCGTGAACAGCACTGCTGCCGCCGCGACAGTTGATAAAATAATTGGCAGTTTGCGGTTCTTCTTATGTGGGCGTTGCAGGTTTTGTTCAATCATCAGCTCTAGCTCTCTCGGAATCGGTACGTCCTTATAGTGTTCGTGCAGTTTTTTTAGTTTGTCAGCCATTGACCAAATCCTCCTCCATATCTAGCTCAATTTTTAACAGCTTTAATGCTTTATATAGCCGTGATTTCGCGGTGCTCAGCGGAATCCCCAAAATGTGGGCGACGTCCTCAATTTTCAAATCCTCAAAATAGCGCAGCACAATAACCTCGCGTAGCTGGAGTGGTAAATGCTGCAGGGCCTGCTGTAAATCAAAATTGTGATATGTATCCTGTTCCGGCAATTGCAGGAGCGCATCATCTCCAATGAGCTCAATTCGCTTGTGCTTGCGCAAAAAATCAATCGCCGTGCGCACTAAAATCGTATAAAACCAGCTTTTCATTTGCTCTGGCTTCGCGAGTTTCTCTAGCGCAAGCCAGCCTTTTTGAATGCTGTCCTGCACAATATCAAGCGCGTCCTGCTCATTTTTTGTATAGCTATACGCGAGTCGATATAGCGACTTTTGCTGCGTGCGAATAAACGCAATAAATGCATCTTCTAATCCTTTAGTCATTCCGTGAAGCTCCTTTTTTACTCTGTCGACAATTATAAGACGGCTGGAGGTGGACGGAAAGTTTAACGTGTTGAAAATTTTTTTATTACAATGAAAAAAACAGTGCACAACTACGCACTGTTTTTCCTTTACCCGTAGCTCGGACTACATTTCCGTATCGGCGTAAACACCGGTCTGCCGGACTGCATATGAATTTCTGCCTCAATATCAAAAATCGACTGGAACATTTCCTTGCATAACACACAGTGCGGCAGCCCGTCATATTGTAGTTTGCCGCGCTTTAGTACAATCAGACGGTCACTATACTGCGCGGCCTGGTTAATATCATGCAGCACCATAATAACGGTCATGTTATGCTTCTCATTCAGCTCACGTACAAGCTCCATCACTTCTAGCTGATGTGCGATATCTAAATATGTCGTCGGCTCATCTAGTAGCAGCACTTTCGGATGCTGCGCGACGGTCATTGCGATCCACGCACGCTGACGCTCACCGCCAGACATCGACGGTAGGACGCGATTTTGCATATGTGACAGCCCTGTTACCTCAATCGCCCAATCGACAATGTCATGGTCCGCTTGCGAAAGACTGAGCTTTTTCGCGTTATGCGGATGGCGACCAAATTCCACGAGCTCGCGAACGGTCAAATCAAGCTGGTGATTATTCATTTGCGGTAGCATCGTCAGCGTTTTTGCCACCTCGAGTGACTTCATATGCTGCATATTTTGCTCCCCTAAATACACCGCGCCGCTATTTGGCTTTAAGAGTCGTGAAATGACGCGCAGCAGCGTTGATTTGCCCGAACCATTTGGACCAATGAGGCTGACGACTTCCCCTTCATTGATGTTTAAGCTAATGTCCTGTAGTTGAAATTTTGTTAAGTCATGCTCATAGTGAATCGACTCAGTTCGCAGCAATAGAATTCCCCTTTCTGTGGATTAAATAGAGGAAATACGGTCCCCCGATAAACGCAAGTAAGATGCCGACTGGAATTTCGGTCGGGTTAAACGCGGAGCGCGCAATCGTATCTGCAAAGACGACAAGCACTGCTCCTCCAAACGCCGAGCACGGAATTAAATATTTATGCTCACCGCCAATAATGAGGCGGAGGATATGCGGCACGACTAAACCAACAAAGCCGACAAGCCCCGCGACACTTACCGCCAAACCTGCAAGCAGTGTACTGACCAAAATTAAAAATAACCGACTGCGCTCAACATTATGCCCAAGCAGCCTTGCCATCTCATCACCAAGACGCATAATACGAACATGCTTAATGCCTACAACAGAAAGAATTAGCGCCACGATGACGTAGTACGCAATATTTTCAAACTGCACCCAACCAACACCTGTCAGCCCGCCTGCTAGCCACGGCAAAACCGATTGCACGCGGTCACTATATAAAATCATCAGCGCATTTGTCCCAGCACCGCAAATCGCATTGACCGCTACACCTACAAGCACGATACGCGTTGGTGACGTACCACTTTTTTTCACCGACAATGTATACACAATCATCGCCGCCACAAACGCGCCGGTAAATGCGGCGATTGGTAAATATAAAATATAACCGGGGAACACGACCATGACAAGCACAGCCATAATCCCTGCACCTGACGTAATCCCAATGACACCAGGATCTGCAAGTGGGTTTTGCATGACCCCCTGCAAAATCGCGCCCGCAATGGCGAGGCACATGCCGACGGTGATGCCGATTAAAATACGAGGCAGACGAATTTCCCACACAATGCGGCGTGCAAGTGTATCATCACTGCTTAAAATCCCTTGAAACACCTCTGTAACCGTAAACGACACTTGGCCAATCATTAAGCTCGCCACACTCATAATAAATAAAACAATCGGCAGCAAAATGAGCGTCCAGCGTCGTTTTTTCGCAAGCGGATGTGCATGCGCTAACTTTTGTTCAATGACTGTCATAAGTTTCTCCTAATTTGTAGCCTGTTCTGCCTGTGCTAACAAGTCGCGCATATAATCAAGTGCCTCGACAACCTGTGTGCCTGGATTATCAAACAGATGCGCTGGCAAAATAATAATCCGTTCATTTTTTACCGCGTCTAAATTTTTCCACGTAGCATTTTCATTCATTTGCTTTTCAAAGCCCTCTCGCACCTGCTCAGGATTTGAGTGCGTAATGAGCATAATAATTTCTGGATTACCCTCGACAATTTTTTCCGCGCTTAAATTGGCGAATGTCGGATATTTATCCAGTGCTGGTAAGTCCGATGCGATATTTTGCCCACCTGCTGCGGCTAAAATATTGCCGTATAGCGATGTATCTAGCGCCGCTAAATAAGTACCGGGTGCGCCGTACACAATTAATGCGCGCTTCGTTGACTCAGTCTTCTTGGCAACTGCTGCATCGATTTCTGTCTTTAATGTCTCGGCCTTTGCCACATTGTCAAATACTTCACCGTAGCGCGTAATTGTTTCTTTAATCACGTCAATGGAATCCATATTTTCATAAACGACCTTCACGCCTGTCGCTTCAATTGTCGAGGCAAACTGCTGGAAGCTTGGCGGTACAATGATGACCTCAGGATTTAATAACACAATTTGTTCAATCGACGGCTCATGCGGGTTACCGATTTCTTGAATTGCTTCGGCTTCCGCTGACATGCCTTCATGAATTGTCGGGCGGCCTGTGACATTCGCACCAAGCTCGACTAAAATATCCATAATCCCCGGGTTTAATGTCGCAATGGATTTCGGTACTGTTGCAAACGCATGCTCCTTGCCAAGCGCATCGACAAATTTTATGCTTGTCTGTACCGACTCATCTGCTACTACAACTTGTACTTGCTCATCTGTAGATTGCTCCTGTTCCCCACAAGCGACCAAAGATAAAGTTAATGCACTCGCGATTAAAAAATGCCATTTTTTCATAACTATTTTTACCTCTCTCCCCAACTGATAATCATTATCAAATTATCCTATATTGTATTTTATATGAGAATGATTGTCAATATCATAAAATAAATGCTATTTTCTCTAAAAAAAGTATTGATTTTGTTTTTCCTTGGTGGTTTAATTTAGTTGATTATCATTCTCAATAAAAAAGAGAGGAGAAAAAATTTATGTTTACAGTAACAAACCGCATTTTAGTGAAAAAAGGATTTGGCCAAAAAATGGCTCCTGCTTTCACGTCAAGCAAAACGCTTTTTGACTTTGAAGGCTTCAAAAAAGTGGAGGTAAACCTTTGCACAGAGCCAGAAGAACACGACGAATTAAACGTCATGATGTACTGGGAGACGTTAGAAAACTTCCAAGCATGGAGAAATTCAGATGATTTTCGTAAGTCACATGACCGCGAAAAAAGCGGCAATGCAAACTCACCCATCATTTCAAACCGTATCGTCGTTTCTGAAATCGTTTCAGTATTAGCGTAACGACTAGAGCCGCTTCCTTAGCGGCTCTTTTTTTGGTTGTTAGCAGGAAAAATTGCCGGCATGTGAGAATCATTGAAGAGTAAGTACTTTTACACAAGGGGGAATTTGCATGGATCGTTTTCAAAAAGGATTCGAAACAATGGGGAAATATGTATCAGAAACTGAGCTAGCACAGCTTGTCGAATCAGACGCACTCGCCGAGACTGCACCAGACTTGCGCAAAATGATTATTGAATTTGGTTACGGTGATATTTACTCACGCCCAGGCCTTAGTGACGAGCAGCGCGCACTTGTGGTCATTACGTCGGTTGTCACACAAGGGGCCGGCCCGCAAACAAAAACGCATATTAAGCGCGGCTTACATATTGGGCTTACGCCTGTGGAAATTGTTGAGGCACTGTTGCAGCTCGTACCATATATCGGTTTTCCGCGCGTCCAAAATGCGCTACTGATTGCGCAGGAGGTGTTTCAGGAGAAACAACTCATTGTAAAACGTTAAAAAGCGTGGCAGCTGCCACGCTTTTTTAATGTATAAGAAAGTATAAAGTTTGGCATTTTTTTCGGGCGTGCATGCGCTTTTCTTAATGTAGTAATTACAATATATAATAGAAGAAAAAAATCATAGAAAATTCAAATAATGATATTTGGTTTTCTAATCATTATAGCTTTACCTGCCCACCATCGAAAAATAGGTTAAAAAAATCATGAATTTAATGATTTAGCTAGACATCTTGATTTATATCCAAGTTGTAAATTTTTGTGATTTAACCGTTAAAAATAGCACTATTAGAACATCACCACAAGTTACATAAGACCTAATAACCTCATAAATAGCCTTTCCATTTAGCTATTTTTTAGTAATTTAACCTAATTTTAATATTCGATTTTTATACTGTCGTTATTAATTTTTTAGGTGGTGTATAACTTTGAGAATTCAACATTCTATACCTGCAATGAATAATCATTTACAGCAAATGAAAAACACGACTCAATTAACGAAAACCTTAGAAAAGCTTTCTTCTGGCTATCGCATTAATCGTGCTGCTGATGATGCTGCTGGATTAGGTATTTCAGAAGGAATGCGCGCGCAAATTCGTGGTTTAGAGAAAGGGATGAAAAATACAATGGACGGTATTTCACTCATTCAAGTAGCCGATAGCGCTTTAGGTGAAGTGCATCAATATTTACATCGGATGCGCGAATTAGCTGTTCAGGCTGCAAATGATACATTAGTCAATGATGACCGACAATTACTTCAACTTGAAATAGACCAAGCAAAGGAAGGCATTGATAAAATTGCGAATGATACAGAATTTAATACGATTAAGTTGTTGAATCGAGTAGACACACACACGATTCCAACGACTACATCTGTGACAACTACAGTGCCATTTACTAAAACCGAAACCATTAGCACGGGAACTATTGTTAATAATGTAACGTTAAGTTTTGATACAAAACTTCCACCAGGCACAACATTTGTTGAATTTACATTAAATTTAGGTACACAAAATACACAATATTTCCCTGACCTTCGCATTACAAGTCCCAATGGAAATCGTTTCGGATATGACTTGGGCTATTTTGGAAATTCAAAGAGTTTTGCTGTTGATACAACCAATACATCTTCTTCGAAGGCTACATATACGGGATATGAAAGTAATCCTGAAATTTATACCTTTGAAAACCCTGCTTTAGGAGATTGGAAGCTTAACATCGTTGGTGCGAGCAGCCTTACAAGTACTTACACTCTTTCTGCTACATTTCGCGGTACGGAGGATATCACAACGCCGACCACAGCGGCAGGACCGGTAAACAATTCATTAAAAATCCATACGGGACCGAATGCAGACCAAGCCTTACCGATTCAATTAGCGAACGTCCTATGCGACAGCCTTGGTATAGATCGACTCGATATCAGCACACAGCAGGACGCAAATAATGCGATTCATCAGCTAGACGAGGCCATTCAAATCATTTCGAATGAGCGGTCTAAATTCGGTGCTTACATGAACCGCCTTGACTATACACATAACTATTTAGGCAGCTATCAGGAAAACCTATCTCGTGCACAGTCAACCATTCGAGATACGGATATGGCAAAGGCGTATAGCAATTTAGTAAAGGAACAGCTTCTTTTACAAAGTTCAACAGCGATGTTTTCGCAAATTCGAAATAATGACGAGCGAATATTACAGCTGCTCTACTAAAAGCATTCCCCAATGTAGAAAGGCAAGCCGCACATTTTCTACATTGGACATCGTTACTTAAATCAAGATGGACCTGCAAAACCATTTATAAACAGCTTTGTACTGCCTTCAAGCGGAATCACCAGCTGCTCCTTCTGCTCTACTACAGCGATTGTCTGCCCAGCTGTATCTTTCACTTCAGCACTTGTGACGAAGGATTTCGGAATCATCAGCTGCGCTCGCTCGGTCAACTGCGCGTCTTTTCTTGCTGACGTCATGCGAATATCTAGCTCTTTATGAAGAAGGATGTCTACCGTAAGCTGCTTCACCGGATTCTTTATATAGAGACTTAACCCGTCTGGTGCTTCAAACATAACGGA
Source organism: Solibacillus sp. (assembly GCA_040274725.1). Taxonomy (GTDB): domain Bacteria; phylum Bacillota; class Bacilli; order Bacillales_A; family Planococcaceae; genus Solibacillus. The sequence goes on from JBEMAQ010000001.1 coordinate 22,371, forward strand.
TGCGGCCTTCCCTTCATAGCTCCCAAACCAGCTATCGCCAAAGCGCATAAGTGGCATCGTGATGTCCGGCTCCATTACCTGCACCGACTCCACTACGGCCTCTTCACCAAACACCAAAGGCTCCCCTGCTTCAAACGTCACAGTAAGGTGCGCCTCATCCACTGTGATACGCTCAACCTTCTGCTCCGCTAATTTCTCGAGCTCACCCGTTTCAATCTGGTAGCGATAAAGCGTCCCGCCGTCACTGAAATTGCTAAAATAAAGCATAGCCTCCCGTACCGTGCAATACTGTACACGCACATCTAACAGCTTTTTCGCCACAAGCTTCTCCACATCCATGACGATTAGCTCGGCCGTTTTCGGATGCGGACCATATAGCTTCCCATTGTAAAGCACCACGTCATAAAGCACGCTCAGTTGATCAAAACGGTCACTCACACATGGCGGGTAATGGTCTAAATTCCACTGATGATCGCGCTTAAACACCTCATCTGAGCGTAAAAAATAACGATAGCGAATTTCGTGATTGCCCTTTTTGCCGAGGTCATTCCATGTCGCGTCGACGTGATACCACGCACCGTCAATCTCCACCATATTCCACGCATGGCCAAATTCACTCTCGCCGTCCGCCTTGCCGACGACGTAGTAGCACGGAATATTTAGCTCCTCCATCATCTTCTCAAACAGCAGCGCATACGCCATACAAACGCCCTGTCTCTCGTGCATAAACGTATACACGGTAAACGGTGAGCCGTCTGTTTGCATTTCGTAATCATAGGCACGAATAATGTAATCATGCACCGCAATGATTTTTTGAATGACGCTCATGTCATCACATGTAATACGCGCCAAAATGCGGCGAATTTCGCCAAGTACCCACTTCTCCTCCTCACGCGTCATGCGATAACGCAGTGTAAAATCGATTTTGATGCGGCTTTTTGATACCGACTTATAGCGCATATTGCGGCTCGCGCAATGCTGTGTGTAAAATGGCTGCTGCAAATGACATAGCGCAAACACCTCATCAAGTAGCTCATCCATCGGCTTTGGTAGGCGCCCGTTTATTTGCAGGCTAAACGTGCGGTCCATACGCTGCATATGCGCGACCACTGCCGGCAGTAGCTGCTTCGCGGTGATTGTCGTCGCCTTTAGTCCCCCACTGTCTTTAAACTGCTGTAATGTTTCAAAATAAATTGCCATGTTGTCTCCTCTTAACGGATCAAATTTTTGCTATTTCCTATCATAACGCAATCCCCTAGAAGTTTGAATGACTACTTTTTTAGCAGATAGCGTAAAGCGATACACCACAAGCAAAATTCGACAAGCTTTTATGATACAATGAAACCTAATTATAGGAAAAAGGTGGTATAGCAAATGAATGATTTTATGAAACTTGCTTGGATTGACATTTGTAAAACAGGTAGTTATTTAGTGATGAACACACCGTCAGCCGCGCCAAATTTGACCGAGCAGCTAAAGAAATATGCGGCTAGTAGCACCATTACCGATACGCTAAGCGACAGAGTTTTTGGCGAATACTCTGGGACAGCCGGCCTGTACGCACACCAGCTCCATAAGTTAAAGTTACTACTCAATTCCATTTATATGAAAACCCAAAGTGAAGAAACGACATTGAAGGATTATGCCTTTGCACTGCGCAATATGCTCATGCACTCTGATTACAAATCCACCATTAAATATTTAGAAAAGCCATCCATAACACCGGACAACCTAACAGACTACTTAAATGAAATCGCGCACTATCATACAGCAGAGACGCTCGATTCTTATACAAAAACGAAATATATTTTCCTTTATTCCTTTATAAAAAATATTTTAGAAACGAATAAAGTCATGTCCAGGCTCGCACTTGCCACAATGGATACGTATGAAATCAACTTAGAGCTTGATCGTTATTTTGAGTTCATTACACAAAATAATGCGGTATCACACAAATTGCAACAATATACAGCCGTACTTACGCGTGATGCAGTAGAGACAGACGAGGTTACGCATTATTTTGCAACGTTTCACCCAGAAAATGCGGCACTACCACTTGTCAATGACACCATCTCAGCTGTCGCGTTATTACAGTATTTAGCGATTTATAGCGAGTTGACCGAGGATGAGCTATTAGCTGCGGATAGTTATTTTAAAAATAAATACCACGTGTTTGAGCAGGCATTTACATCACTTGGGCTCAACGTACATGAGGTGCTACAGCATGTGACGTTTACAACAGCGGATTTAGCTCATTTTGCGCAGCAGGCACAGCACGACAAGCTAGAAAAACGAAAAAAGCAACTCGTTACGCAAATAATTAATACCGCCATCACTTATTATTTAGCTAAAACGACGGAAAAGCTAAATTCCCTGTTCCAACAAGAGGCGCCGACGAAAGTTGCTGTGCAAAAAGCGCCGAAATCTGTAAATGAAGCGCCACTAAAAAAAGAGCTATTTGATGTAAAAAATGCGCTTAAACAACTCGAGGCCGAGCAAGCTCTGTTAAAAAAGCAACTAAAAGAACTGCAGCAGAAAAATGACGGCCTCCAGCAAAAATTAACGGCTGCCCAGCTTCACAATACAAGCCTCGAGCAGCAGCTAAAACAGGCACCACCGCAAGAAACACTATCGCCAAATACGAAAGAGCTCGTACGTGAAATTGCTTTTCTTGCACAAGAATTAACGACGGAGCTTGGTCTTGGGGAAGAGTCACAGTTTGAGGAGCCTTTAGAGGATGTAGATGAGGAAGCAACGGTGGAAACAACTCCCGCGCCTGCAAATTATATCGAAAAAATACAGCATTTAAAGCTAGCCATTGTCGGTGGTCACGATAAATATCATACAAATATAAAAAATGCCTTTAAACAGGACGTGTTTACCATTAGTCCTGATCGACTAAATACCGATGTGAGCAAGCTACTCAATTATGATGTGCTCGTGTTTATTACGTCGTATAACAACCATAATTTATACAACCGCTCGTATGATTATGTGAAAAAGAATCAGGCGAAGGACCGCTGTCTCATTTTGAATACACAACCGAGCGCGAAACGTCTTGCCCAGCAAATTTATGAGTTTGCCGCGCAAAAGGAATTGATGTATTGATTGGTGTGGCTACATATTTTATGTAGCCACACTTTTTTTATTGGATAAAACCCCACTCACACAAAGCACAACGCCAAAGCTCGCAATCATGACAGCTGGTGCGATGATTTGAATAAAGGCGAGCGCTACCATAATGATACCTACTGCGAGGTAGTGCTGCACCGCATTTACTTTGTAACTCACCTGCTGCACATGCCACGCGCGGAAATAGCCCTGGCTCATACCGAGTGCGATTTGCAAGACGACGACTGCATAAATCGTCGAAATCGTGAATACCGATAAATACAGAAGACCACTTGCGATATAAAAAAGGCTTGCACGCCGTAGCATCCAGCGCTGACAAACACTATAGCCGAGCGCGGCGGCAAAGGAATGCACGGCAAAAAGCAGCGCAAATAGTGTATAGGTTAAGCTAAGCTCCTTTAGCCATAGTATATAGTACGGGAAAATAATGACTTGCCCGACGGTAAACAGTACGGGCATCGGGTTAATTCTCATTTGCCGTTAACCCCTTTATATAATTGTCATAAAAATAATTGACAAACACCGTGTTCGGATCGAGCCTTGCCTTCATGTCCGCAAATTCCCGTGCATTCGGATAGGCTGCTGTAAATTGCTCAGGCGTTTGATATGGATAGTACGGTAAATAATACGTGCCACCATATGCGCGCGTCACATCGGTCCAGCCGCGTATAAATGCTGTGGCCTTCGCAATTTCCGCATCCGTTACACCATGCTGGATAAGTACCACAAGTGCTAGCATATCGTTCGTTGCATAATTCAGCTGTGTCAGCTCGTCACGTGCTGTGTAGCGTACTGTAATATTGTGCACCTTTACCGCATGGCCCCGGTCATTTGCCGGCATATAATCCTTTAATGCCTCCACATAGTCCGTAAACACCTCTACTGGCACGAAAAATTCCTGGAGCACCTCCACTTTTCCGGGCTTTGTATACTCCATAAACGTTGATTCTGCGCGCATGACATTATTTCTTGAAATGATGCTTCCCACCTGCAAATCGGCATGCCCACTTTGAATACGCCAAAATAAATCCTCATAGCCCCCGCCCTGCCGACCTAAATCAAGTGCGGCCTTGCGCAGTTTTACAAGCTGCTCATCCGCAAGCGCGGGCAACGCCTCGTCTGACTCGATGCGGCGATAATTGACTGTGTACAATTCCTCTAAAAAGCTAGCCGGTGCAACACTTAGCCGCGCGTAATGCATCGCAATATCCGCATCCTGTTGCACGTTTCTAAAATACACCTCATAATCACGTGCCGTCATGTGATCGGTTTCCATCGTATATAACTCATCCTCCGTCAGCGACAACGTCACATCGAGCATCACCCCAAATAAACCATAACCGCCCAGTACGTAACGCAGCTTGTCATCGCCTTTTTTCAGCACCTCCATGTCCCCTGTTGGCGTCAGCAGTGTCAGCTCCTCAACATTACTTGCCATCGAGCCATTGCGAATATCGCGTCCATGCGCGTTAATGGACAAGCTACCACCAACGGTAAAAATCGATTGCGACTGTGTGACCTTTAGCGCGAGTCCGTACGGTGCAATGGCCTGCTGGATTGTATCAAACGTCGCCCCAGCCTCGACCTTCACTGTTTTTTGTACGTCATCTACCGCGAGCACTTGATTAAATGAGCGCATATCAAGAACGATTGCATCCTCAAAAAATGTATGCCCTCCCTGTGAATGCTGAAGCCCGGCAATCGAAATTTTTTTTCCCTCCGCATTCGCCTGCCTGACAAGCTGCTGCAACTGCTCACGGCTTGTTGCCTGCTCGACACGCTCAATTTTTGTCGGCAGTAGCCCTGTATAGTCAGTCGCTAAATTGCCTGCTGTTAAGCCGTATTTTCGCTGTTCGACTGGAATGATCCACCAACTAACAGCACATAGTACAAGTAAAATTGTGCCAATACCCATTATTTTTTTCAACCTCATCACCTCTCTACTTAATATAACAAATTAATCTTTTAGTGTAAAATTACACTTTTTAGAATATAAAAAAACTTACTCGAAGTCTGTTCGAATAAGTTTTCTTCTGTTAATACGTAAAATTAATCCACTCATTATCAACCGAGTCGTCCTCATTGGTCATCATGACTTTCAATGAATAATGCTCACCTTTTTTATAAACCGGGTATTCCGTCATTTTTTCCGTATGTACAAAATACGGTGTTTCTTCTGATAGCATCGCCTCTGCTACGGATGCCGGTGCCACGTAAATACGTTCACCATCCTGCATTTTCCATACCTCAAGCTGAATGGCTGCTACAGACGGATAGCCTCGCACCGCACTGATTCTCAAGTACAACCCATGTGTGCTCTCGTTGTAGTGGGACATGACACGTAAATTGCGTTCATTATATTTTTGATATGCTAAAGCGGTGCTCGTCTCAATTGTTTGCAATAACTTTTCTGTTGTATTGCGATAATTTACGCCGTAGCGCTTAATCTCAAGTAAATTTGTATTGTCCGCGCCAAGTGTGTGATAGCCCGTCGTCGTTGTAAAGCCGATTTCATAACCAAGCTCCTCGACAACCTCAAGTACGACCGCATCATACGCACCAAATGGATATGAAATCGCCTTAGCCATGTCAATACCAGTTTGTTCCTTTAATACAGACTCAGCCTTTAATAAATCAGCCTTAATCATCTCTCGGCGCTTGTCAACCGTCAGTAATCGATTCGCTTTATTATAATTTAGGATCATCGCTTCTTTTCCTTCAAGGTCCTGCTTTCGCCAGTGAAGGTCATAGGTATGATTGCCAATTGCGAGCACATTTGACTCGGCCATCTCGCGCAGCTCGCTCCACGTCAGCATCGGTGCACCAAGTCGTTCACCGCGCTCGACATCCGCAATAATTGGGAACAGCATCGCCGTCATACCAAGCTCCTTTAAAATCGGATACGCATATGTATACGTTGATTGAAAGCCATCATCAATCGTTATGTATAAAGATTTTTGCGGGATTTGCCCCGTTCCCGTTAAATAATTCATCAGCTCTGCTTGCGAAATCGTTGTATAACCTTCCGTCTTCAGTGTTTCAAGCTGTCGTCTAAATTCCTCTGGTGAAATGCGAATATTTTCAACGAGCGGATAATCACCCTCATGACCAAAATGATGATAATTCATGACGACAATCATCGGTGCCGTCGTTTTATCGAAATAAGATTGTCTCGCGTCCGTATCTGCACGAGCAATTACCACACTACTATTGGCAACGAGCAACGCTACAGCAAATACGAAAATTCCCTTTAACACATTCATTTGCTACCTAAATCCCTTCTTACTTTACACTTTATCTGCATTTTAACATGTTTATACAATAATATAAATGTTATGAGCAAAAGTGCTAAAGCGCCTGTTCAGCCCCGAGTGAGCAAAACGCCACATCCATGTGGCATGCTCCCAATGACTCACATCGTGTGAGCCCCAAGCGCTGGAAAGCCCGAAGCGAAAGTGCTCTTTTTACTTTCGCCTGAGGGATTGAAGCGACCTCGAGGGGCTGGCGCGCATAACTGGACGTAAAGCACACCTTGCCTTAAGTTATCTACAATGCGAAAGTCTAAGGTTTCTTTAACGGACAAAAAACACTTTCCAACAAAAAGTAGCTTGTCAGAAAGTGTCCCTCTTATTTCGTCATGCGTTCAATTTTCGCTTCAATAACTGTTCCTTCAAGTGCCTGCGTTGCCAATTGGTCGGCCTCTTGGTTTGCGCGGCGCTCGATATGCGTATAGTTTGCGGCTAGCCCGAGCTGTGTCAGCTTCGTTTCAATTTTTTCCGCCCACTTTTCATGTACGGCATCCATCATCGCCCAGTCGTCACGCATTTCATGAATGACCACTTGTGAGTCCCCATAAATCTCAATGGGTTGGTGGTGCGCACCGAGTAGCTCAAGCTCGCACAATGCAAAATACAGTGCGGCATATTCCGCTTCGTTACTCGACGTCACATACCCGTCCTGCTCATTTTTGCGCAGACGGTACTGCTTGCCATTTTGCTCATAGTAAATTGCGCAGCCAAGCCCAGCAAGTCGCTCACCGTGCAGATAGCCCCCGTCAAAATAGAGCTGAATATGTTGCGGCTCTGTTTCCATTTCCTTCACATATTTCTTTAGTTCCTTCACCGTCCATGTGCTATCATGTGCATCCGTTAAAATGAGCTTCCCCACACGACCCGTCTTTTGTAGATCTTCCGCAAGTACAAGCACGTGCGCAGCAGGTAATGACTCCGAATGAAATATCGTTTTCAAGCCTTTCGGTGATACATAATGCCATTCAACCATTAATTCCATGCAAATCTCTCCTTATGTTGAGCGTATAAATGAATACACAAGCCTAGCATTCGCTGAAAACGCTAAATACATGCCTGTATAATAGCTTTGATTGGCATCAAACGTATCCCCATGATTATTCCATTTAAAGTGCAACTGCTCAAATGGTCCTTCATATACAGTATAGCAATCTAGCTGTTGCTCCAGCATTTCAATATCATAAAATGTATGCGCGTCTATTTGTGGCAACACATTGCTTTTCGTCAATAAATTCGTCGTAAATTCAACACATGTATACGCATTTTTCACTTGCACCTTTTTCTTAAAAATGCCGCCAATAATTGACAAATGATTGTATGTATATTGATCGGCATCCTGCTCCATTTGCTGCACGACTGTCGTTAAATGCACGTACTGCTCTTCACTCACCGGAATGGCACAAAGCTTCACCTGTGTAAGGTGGTTGTCCATCATAAAGCGCGACGTCGATTCCTTCACAAATCCCCCGTAAAACGGATGATTTTTGTAAATACGCGCGAATGAATAGACAGTCATTTTGTCTGCATTTAAACAGAGTGACACATGATTATACGGATGCTTCGTTAGCGTGCGAATCATTTTCCCTATTTTTGAAGGGGTCGATGAAAACATGACATAGATAAAACGTTCCCGATTATGCATAAAATCACCTCTAAAACGTAAGTACTCATACTATTATACGTAAATTTCTAAAATAAGTTTCATCTTGTAAAAATTAGTTTCCTAAAATAGAAAACGTCTGACAAACGTTATGCTGTCAGACGTCTATTTTACTGGAAGACAATCGTTTTATTGCCCTCTACAATAATACGGTTTTCTAAATGCCATTTAACTGCTCGCGCGAGTACACGGCGCTCGATTTTACCACCGAGCTTTTTCAGCGCCCGAATATCATCGCGATGGTCCACACGCTCGACGTCCTGCTCGATAATCGGCCCTTCGTCTAAATCATTCGTTACGTAATGGCTCGTCGCACCGATTAGCTTTACGCCGCGGTGGAATGCGCGACTATATGGGTCTGCCCCGATAAATGCTGGTAAGAACGAGTGGTGAATATTAATAATACGATTCTCAAAATGCTCGACGAAATTCGGCGTTAAAATTTGCATATAGCGCGCTAAAATCAGCACGTCGATATTATACTCTTGCATAAGCTCGATTTGCTTTGCTTCAACTTGTGCGCGAATGTCTTTATTTGCCGGAATATAATAAAACGGAATGCCATGCGCCTCGGCAAGTGGACGTGCGACCTCGTAGTTACTCAAAATAAGCGGGATATCCATATCTAAATCACCGTTTTGCCATTCCCATAATAGCTCCATTAGGCAGTTCGGGTCACGTGATACGAAAATGGCCGCACGCTGGCGTACGCTCGGATAACAGAAGCGGTACGTCATATTGTACTCCGCTGCAATCTTTTTAAAGTCATCCTCCATCGCCTGTTTTTTTTGCTGTAAGTTTTCGCTGTTATATGCAAGGCGAATGAAAAACATCCCACCCTCTGGATCACTTGAATACTGACTTGATTCGACAATATTGGCATTATATTCGTGCAAAAATGTTGACAGTTTTGCCACAATCCCTGGTTGGTCCGCGCATTTTACAAGCAAGCGCGCTTCATTTTTCTTGGCAGTGTGCTCTGCCTTCTGTTGTTCTACTAGTTGATTTCTCATTTCTTTTATCCCCTCTTTATCATTGCTAGATATACTATTATCTTTTATTTCTGATAATAGTGCAATGGATTCGCCACAATTTTTAGAAGAAAATATGTTATAGTAAGAAAGAAATTGTAACGAAATGAGGACTTTCGATGAACGGACAACAACGTAAAGATGTCTATGCTGGACGTGAGGTAGACATTATTTTGAAAAAGGACCAGCGCACAGGAACGACGACGCGCGGTATTGTGAAGGATTTATTAACGAATTCAAGCTTCCATCCGCACGGCATTAAAGTGCGCCTAACAGACGGTCAAATCGGGCGTGTCTGTGCGATTATTAAATAAACAAACGGTATAGCAAGCCTGCTATACCGTTTTTAATAGGTTACTATATTTTTGTGCACACGCCTGACAAATACAGGCCTTTGCCTCGTCCGGTAATTGGCTCAGCGCCTGCTCCGAAATCACCACAGACATGCACCAGCACTGTTCATCTGCTGTACAATGATTTGTTTTTTTACAAATTGGGCATTCTAGCATCTTTCAAGCTCCCTTTTTATACAATGAAACAGGCAGGTATGTCACCTGCCCCCAAATTTATCTACTCTTCACAAGCAAACTGACCGCCTGCTGAATGGACTCATTCATTTTGTCATCGTCACCGTCTGCCTGCTTCACACATTCAACAAGATTTTCGCTGACAATGACGCCGATTGTACGGTCAACACCAGAACGGATTGCTGACAGCTGTGTAATCACATCCTTGCAGTCCTGCCCCTCCTCCATCATGCGAAGAACGCCGCGCATTTGTCCTTCAATTCGCTTTAAACGACTTTTTACTTTTGCATCATATTCCATAACTACGAGCTCCCTTAAGCAATTCATTACCTTCACCGTATGCGAAAAGAGACCCTATTGTCAATAAAAAGCGATCATTTTTGTAAAAGAAAAGACCTGTTAGCCAGGTCAAAGGTTTACACGGAAATTCTATCTACCACGTATTTATAGCGAATATGAATTTCAGGAATGGATGTAATTGTCAGTGTCGATATTTTTTTATGTTCTTCAAATACACAATCATCGTACAAAATAGAAACAGTTAACTTGTTTGTCGATGCTTCGTGCAGAGTTGTTAGTTCAACATAAAGCTGGCTTACTTTATCATCAGCCGCACGCTGAATCGCAAAACTCCCTCACCAATTTTGGAATGTACGATAAATGTCCTCAAACTTTACAGCTGATACCGCCTGCTCATTAAACAGCTTTGTGCTAAATAGCTCCTTCTCCTCATGAAAAACAGAAAACAAAACACGGTAGCTTGGAAAACGATTCTTTCCATGCTCTCGCTGACTTAAGTATAGATTTTGAACATAACTCCGACAATATCACCTTTCATTCATAATTAGTTAAATTATACATTAAACAACTTTCTACTCTGTTAAACTATTTTTACCTTTGTTAAAGATTTCTTTACCTACGAATAAACAAAGTAGAAATGTACACGCGGCGACTGCGAAAACGATAAATACATACAGATAGCCCACTGCTTGCACGCGCAAAAATTGCCCTGCAATCATTGTTTGCACGACCGTCAAAAATAGCGTTAAACTAATAGCAGCGACTACACATAGCTGCCATTTTTGAATGGCTGATTTCACTAACGCATAGCACGGCGCGATAAAAAATACATACGCTGGAAAGCTATAAAAAATGATTGCACCAAATACAGTAACATCAAATGATTTATCCGCTACTAAAAGCCAGCCCACTAATGTAACAAGAACTCCTACGATAAACGGTGCGCCGTAGCTAATAAGAATCCAAATTCGGTCCATCTATATGCCTCCCAACAAGGATTTCTCTATACTTTTCCTTACGTTTTCACTATAGTGAAGATAGAATTTAACGAATAAGGTGAATATGATGAAAACAAAACTCTATCTGAATACATCGGCGGCTATCGCCGGTATGACGCTCAAAGATGCAGCGCACGGTGAGGCATGCAATATGGCACTGCATGTTTGTGACGACCCCGCACAAATACTGAACAATCGACAGCTCCTTGCAGATGCGCTACAAATAAACTTGGCACAATTTGTCTGTGCGACGCAAACGCATAGCGCGAATTTTATCCGCGTGACAGAGGCACATATTGGCTGCGGTGCAACGACACAAAGCACGGCCATTCCTAACACGGACGCGCTTTATACGTTTCTTCCAAATGTTGTGCTGACGAGCTTTAGTGCGGACTGTGTTCCCGTATTAATCACAAATGAGCTGGCCGGCTTAGTGGCGGCTGTTCATTCAGGCTGGCAAGGCTCGGTAAAGGAAATTACGCGCAAGCTACTCACCCATTTAATCGAGCACGAAAAGTGTCAGCCGGAGCATTTCCGCATCTTTATTGCGCCGGCTATTAGTCAGGCACGCTTTGAGGTCGACGTGGATGTATACAAGCAATTTGCAGCACTCGGCTACGCAGATGATTTGATGTATTTTAATGCAGAAACAAACAAATACCATATCGACAATAAACAAACGGTCAAAAAGCAATGCGAGCTTGCCGGTGTGCCAGCTGCGAATATTGTCATTGACCCTATGTGTACATTCGACAGTGCGGACGGCTTCTCCTATCGCCAGGATAAAAAGGCTGGGCGCCACCTGAGCTTTATTATGAAAAAGATCTAAAAAAACGTGTGCAGGAAATCCCGCACACGTTTTGTCTTTATTCAGTAGTATTCATTATAGCTTCACACGCTGTAGTCGCAGTGCATTCAGTACAACAGACACCGAGCTAAACGCCATCGCCGCGCCTGCAAGCCACGGTGCAAGCAGTCCGAATGCGGCGATTGGAATGCCGATCATATTGTAGCCAAATGCCCAGCCTAAATTTTGCTTAATATTGGTCATCGTTTTGCGGCTCATCATAATGGCATCGGCTACGCGCATAAGATCGCCCTGCATGAGCGTAATATCACTCGCCTCCATTGCAATATCAGTGCCTGTGCCAATGGCCATACCGATATTAGCAGTCGCAAGTGCGGGTGCGTCATTAATGCCGTCACCCACCATGGCAACACGTTTTCCCTGCTGCTGCAAAGCTTCAATATGCTGCGCCTTTTCTTTCGGCAATACTTCGGCAATAACTTCGCGAATGCCTACCTCCTTGGCAATGGCACGCGCTGTTTTTTCGTTGTCCCCTGTCAGTAAAACCACATCAAGACCTAGTGAATGAAGTTTTGCAATTGCCTCGCGTGACGTGTCCTTGACTGTATCCGCCACGGCAACAATGCCTGCAAGCTCGCCGTCTATTGCAACAAGCATCGCCGTTTTCCCTTGCTGCTCGAATTGCTGCATGATGATTTCTGCCGCGCCGATTGTAATCTGTTCACGTTGCATCAATTTGCGTGTCCCAATAAACAGCTTTTGCCCGGCTACCTCCGCATAAATCCCGTAGCCTACAATCGCATCAAACGCATCGACCGGCAGAAGTGGTATGTCGCGCGCACCTGCTGCCTCTGTAATCGCACGCGCAAGTGGATGCTCCGACTGACTTTCTGCTGACGCGGTAAGCTGTAAAAGACGCGCTTCTTCAATTTTACCGAGCACATGAAGATCCGTTAATACCGGCTTTCCATTTGTCACGGTCCCTGTCTTATCAAGGACAACCGTATCAATGAGTCCTGCCTGCTCTAAATGCTCGCCGCCCTTAAATAAAATACCGTACTGTGCCGCGCGACCAGAGCCGGCCATAATCGACGTCGGTGTCGCAAGGCCAAGTGCGCACGGGCAGGCAATGACGAGCACCGCAATCATCGCTTCAAACGCCGGTGTAAAGCCTTGCGTGATGTACCAAACTAAAAATGTCAGCATCGCAATCCCAACGACAATCGGCACAAAAATGCTCGAAATTTTGTCCGCTAACCGTTGAATCGGCGCCTTGCTGCCCTGCGCCTCCTCGACAGTTTTAATAATTTGGGCGAGCGCGGTTTGCTTGCCAACTGCACGTGCCTCCATTTCAATAAAGCCGCTCGCATTCACCGTTGAGCCATAAACCATGTCGCCAATTCCCTTGTCAGCAGGCAGACTTTCCCCTGTTAACATCGACTCGTCAATCGCTGTTTGCCCGCGTACAACAATGCCGTCTACAGGAATTTTCTCACCGGGCTTCACCTGCACGATATCACCCACAACGACCTCCTCAAGCGCTACTTCAACCGTAGAACCATTCCGTACAACAACAGCCTTTTTCGCCTGTAAGCCCATTAACTGCTTGATTGCACGAGAAGAATGCCCTTTTGCACGTGCTTCAAATAGCTTGCCGAGTAAAATGAGCGTAATAAGCACGGCGCTCGTTTCAAAATACAGGTGCACGCTGTGATGCCCGTCATGTGTCAGCATTTGATAGATGCTGTAAAAGTAAGCGGCACTTGTCCCCATCGCAACAAGCACATCCATATTGGCACTACCGTTGCGTAGCGATTTATATGCACCTGTGTAAAACTGCCAGCCAATAATAAATTGCACAGGTGTCGCGAGTAGCAGCTGCACCCACGGATTCATCAGTACATCGGGCACATATAAAAATGATGTAAACGAAAAATGCCCGACCATTGTCCACAGTAGTGGCAATGAAAGAACTGCTGCTGCAATAAATTTCATCGTCTGCTTCCTAATCGCTTGCTCGCGGTAATCACGTGGCGCCGCCTCGACGACTGGGTGCGCACCAAAGCCAATTTTATCTACACGCGCAACGATATCTGCAACGGATACACTGGACGGATTGTATGTCACCGTCGCACGCTCTAGCGCTAAATTGACATTTACCGTATCAATGCCATCAAGTTTTGTGAGCACCTTTTCAATACGCGCCGAACACGCGGCGCACGTCATGCCGGTAATATCAAACTCCGCCTTTTCTTTCACGACACCGTAGCCGAGTGCCTCAATCTTTTCATCGAATGTGCGCGGTGAAATATCCTGCTCGTTATACGTAATTTGCGCACGTTCAAGTGCTAAATTGACGCTCGCCTGCTCCACACCGTCTAACTTTTTCAAGCCTTTCTCCACACGTGCCGAGCAGGCAGCACACGTCATGCCGGACACTTGCACTGTATATTCTTTTGTCATTTGCTCCACCTCACATACCTCATAGGGGTATCTAGATTTGCGAAAAAAGAGCGCCCCGCTTGAGCACTCTTTCCTTTTATTTTACGTCGTAGCCTTGGTCGTCAATGGCCGCTTTAATTTGCTCCACAGAAACTTGTGCCGCATCAAATGCCACATCCACTTTTGCATCGGCTAACATAACCGTTACTTTCTCTACACCAGCAAGTGCTGTCACGGCTGTTTCTACAGCTTTCACACAATGCCCACAAGACATACCTTCAACTTGTAATGTTACGTTTCCCATCAGAAACACTCCTATTTTTTCATTAATTTTTGAATCGTCACGACGAGCTCATCAATCACTTCTGTATCACCTATTTCTAAGCGATCAATCACACAGCCGCGCATATGCCCTTCAAGTAAAATTTTCGCGACGCTATTGAGTGCAGACTGTGTGGCCGCGAGCTGTGTAATGACATCGTCGCAGTACACATCCTTATCAATCATACCTTTAATGCCGCGCACTTGCCCCTCAATGCGGTTTAGGCGTGTCGTTAAATCCTTTTTCACTGACGCTGGGTGATGACTTTTTCGACAACTTTCATTTGTTGCTTCTACAGAATCCATCAGATCGCCCCCTCCACCATTAAAATAACATACCTTATGGGGGTATGCAATTATTTTGAACAAATTCACTTTTTAAGCTGTCCAGATGAATCAAAATGATACGCTGCTTCGTTAAATAATTAAGGGGGGGAATTATAGTATGAAGAAAATATTTATTTTCATCATTGCTAGCCTGTTCATAGCTGGCATTGGTCTCTACATATGGCTCGGTTATGAAATGGACAAGGCTGGGGAAAATATTGCACAGGGCGAGCATGAATATGTCATTATTCTCGGCGCAAAGGTCAAGCCTGGTGGCGTACCATCACTGTCACTGAAAAACCGGCTCGACGTTGCGGCCATCTATTTAGCCGAGCACCCGCACATAACGGCCATTGTCACAGGCGGGCAAGGGCATGATGAGGACCGCACCGAGGCGAGTGTCATGCGTGATTATTTAGTTGACAAAGGGATTGATGCAGCACGTATTATTGAGGAGGACGAGTCAACATCGACGTATGAAAATTTACTCTATTCAAAAGAATTATTACCACAAAATACGAATGCCGTAACAATTATTTCAAACGATTTTCACTTGCGACGTGCGACATTTTTCGCAGCACAGCTAGACCTGCAAACAGATGTCATCCCTGCTCAAACACCTGCATCTGTTCAAGTGAAAAGCCAGCTCCGTGAACGCGCAGCATTACTTAAAGCATTCCTTTTAAACTACTAAACGCATCATTATGTAGTACATTTCCCTTACAATGAATTTACAATTCACCATATTTCCGCTACGCTTAACAAAAGGAGGTTTCTACGTATGAAACTTAGTATTTTAGATCAAGTCCCTGTTGCTAAAGGGATGACGTCGACTGAAGCACTTGCACGCTCAGTGGAAATCGCCAAGCTTGCCGACACGGTTGGCTACACACGCATGTGGTTTGCCGAGCATCACAATACAACATCACTCGCAAGCTCGGCACCGGAAGTCATTGCTGCTTCCATCGCTGCGCAAACAAAACATATTCGCGTCGGCACAGGCGGCATGATGATGATGCACTACTCGCCGTACAAAATCGCCGAGGTGTTTAAAACATTGTCGGCACTTGCACCAGGGCGCATTGATTTTGGCGCGGGTCGTGCACCGGGTGGCGATATGGCCGCAATGATGGCACTTGCAAGTGGGCGCAGACCCGAGTATAACGAGCAGTACGATAAATTAAATATGGTACTCAATATGATGAATGAGCAGCGCACGGGCGATTCTGTTTATGATGCGGTCGTGGCAGCGCCGTTTAAAGTAACACTCCCTGAGGCATGGCTACTTGGCTCAAGTGGGCAAAGTGCCAAGCAAGCGGGCGAGGCAGGCGTCGGTTATTCATTTGCGCAATTTTTCAACGGCCAAATGACGAAGGAAATTTTTGATTTGTACCGCCAAACATTCCAGCCGTCGTATTTTATGGAAAAGCCACAAATTATTGTGACCTATGCCGCATCGATTGCCGAAACGCATGAGGAAGCGGAATATTTATCGATGCCGATGCAAATTAGCCGCCTCAATTTAATGCGCGGCAATATTATGCAAAGTCTGTCTCCTGAGGAAGCGAATGATTATCCGCTTACTGAAATGGACAAGATGTTCCTCCAAAATAACAAGCACCTGCTACTCATTGGTACTGCAAAAGAAGTTGCCGAGCAAATACTAGAAGAGCAACAACAGTACGGCTTTGATGAGGCAATGATTAACTGCAATCAATATGCGCTTGAACAACGTCTCTATACATTTGAAAGCTTGGCAAAAGAACTACTATAAATATAAAAAACGCACACAATCATGATTGTGTGCGTTTTTTCATACTTTTGTTGACATGAAATCTTGTACTAAAACTTCTAATTTATCCATATGAGTTTCTAAATTTTTATGTAAATCAATCAATTGTTCAATACTAGTAAAACTTTCCGCTAGTTCATCTTGAATAATAATGTGGGTCTCCTTATTAAAGTCACTTGATACTATCTGGTCTTTAATAATCGCTAATGTTTCAATTTCATTGCGTAAAATTTGTAACGCTAAGTAAATCTCTTCCTCAATCTTTTTGATCTCACTAATTGTTCGTTCGGCCATGCTACAACCCTCAATCCTTATTTTCAGCTAGCGAAAAAATCCCCTCATTTTTTCACATTCACTACTTTACCGAAATATTAACGAAAAGTAAATAATCTTTAGAATATTTAGAATACAAAAAGGACTATGTTATTTTTAACATAGTCCTTTGTTTTTAGACAGTTGCTGTAATAATTGCATCATTCGGGATTATTTGCCCGACAATAATACTATTGATTGCGTTAATATAGGCAAGCGCGGATGCTTTTAAAATATCTGTATCTGCTGCTTTTGCGATATATTTTTCTCCTTCATGTTCAACGATAATTTTTACTTTTCCTAATGCTTCCTGTCCACGCGATACCGAGCTAATATTATACTCTACTAACTTCACTGAGATATTCGTCACCTCTGCAATAGCTGAATATAATGCGTCAATTGGCCCTGAGCCAACCGCGCTCGTTTTGAATATTTCTTCACCACGGCGCACCTTCACGCTTGCTGATGGGAATGTTGCGTTTGAAATAATTTGCAGGTCCTCAATATCAAAGAACTGATTTGCATAGCTTTGTTTGTTTGGATTATTTTTTTCTGTTTTTTCGTAATAGTTTTCCACAATCACGTATAAATCGTGGTCATAGACTTCCTTTTTCGAATCGGCTAGCTGTAGGAACGATTCAAAAATATTTTCAAACTCCTCTGTCGCAAAGTCTTTAAAGCCAAGCTTCGACAGCGCATTTTTCACCGCATGACGACCTGAGCGCGCCGTTAATACAAGCTCCATATCATCTAGCCCGACATCCTCAGGGTGCACGATTTCGTAGGCATCACGTGATTTAAGTAATCCGTCCTGGTGAATACCTGATGAGTGTGCGAATGCATTGTCACCTGTGATCGCCTTATTGACCTGCACATCTAGCCCCATAAAGCTCGATACAAGGCGAGATGTGTTCATAATTTCTTTCGTATTAATATTCGTATAGCCACCGTACACATCACCGCGCGTGAACATTGCCATCACGACCTCCTCAAGCGCCGCATTACCCGCACGCTCACCAATGCCGTTCATCGTCACTTCCACTTTATCGGCCCCGTTTTTAATGGCCGCCAGTGTGTTCGCTGTCGCCATCCCTAAATCGTTATGACAGTGTACTGATAATAGCACCGAATCATCTAAGTTTTTCATGCGGTCATTTAGTTTCGCGATCATCGCGCCCCACTGCTCCGGCTCTGCGTACCCAACTGTATCCGGCACGTTAATCATTGTCGCGCCCGCCTTCATGACAGCCTCAATCGTTTTCCAAAGATACTCAAAATCCGAGCGTGATGCATCCTCTGTTGAGTACTGCACTTGTGGTAGTAACGTTTTCGCGTACTTGACCGCATCCACACCGATTTGCAGGATTTGGTCCTTTGATTTACTGAATTTCTTTTCCACATGAATATCAGATGTGCCTAGTACCATATGAATCATCGGATTTTCTGCATATTTTACTGCATTATATACGGAATCAATATCCGCCTTTACTGCACGCGCAAGCGCTGTAATCATAATATCGCTCGTATTACCGACCTTCTCAGCGACTGCCTTCACCGCATCAAAATCACCTTGTGAAGAAGCGGGGAAGCCGGCCTCAATAATATCAACACCTAGTTTTTTGAGCTGCTGTGCAATCTCTACTTTTTCGTATAAGTTTAATTTGGCACCTGGCACCTGCTCGCCGTCACGTAATGTTGTATCAAATACCCAAATTTTTCTGCTCATTTCTCAAAAACTCCTTTTCCACTGTGTTTTTTAGTAAAGACAATCGCCTCTTGGTACAAACAAAAAAATCCCGCCTCTACATAGGAAAACTCCTACATAGAGACGAGACGCGCTCGCGGTACCACTCTACTTGTATAGACATTACGGCCTATACCCCTTCTCGACAGCTAACACTGTCTAGCCTGATAACGGAGGCTTCCGGATACCCTTACTCATGTTCGGGGCTCAGCTCATGGATGAGTTCAAAATTCGCGTCTACCGGTTCGCACCACCCACCGGCTCTCTTCATAGTCCGCAGCCTTTTTACTAATTCCAATCGAGGCTTGAAATGTTCTCTTGCTAGTGATTGTAATACACCACACAATTTATTGTCAACAATTTTCTGAAAAATTATTATTTTGGGAATTATTATCCCTTTTGCTGCACGAGTCATAATCCCGTCGCCCTGGTAGTCCTCGTCTAGCATATAGCCAACCTGCGCTGTCTTTTTCGCCCAGTCAATCGTATTCAGCTAATTTGTCCGACAAACTGCCCTTTATGAATAAAAAAACATCTTTTGCCCTATCATCTGTCTTCTAGAATACGCTTACTATGAAATAAAAAAATGCAGATGCAAGGTTTACTGCCCTTACATCTGCACCGTTGTCATTTACGCCAAAGCATACATACGTTCAGCGACTTAAATTCTGTCACCATTAAAAATCGAATTTTTCACGACAGCATAATCCACTTGGCGAATCGCCGCAAGTGTTTTACCGCCTGCATAGGAAATCGACGACTGCAAGTCCTGCTCCATTTCCGTTAGCGTATCTTGCAGTGCACCTTTATACGGCACGTACATTTTCTTGCCTTCGACGTTTTTCTTCTCGCCCTTTTGGAACTCAGACGCTGAGCCGAAGTATTCCTTCATTAACTTGCCATCCACTTCCACTGTCACACCTGGTGACTCGTCGTGTCCTGCAAATAATGAGCCAATCATCACCATTGACGCACCGAAGCGCACCGATTTCGCGATGTCGCCATGTGTACGAATACCACCATCTGCAATAATTGGCTTAGACGCCGCTTTTGCGCACCAGCGAAGTGCTGCTAGCTGCCAACCACCTGTGCCGAAGCCTGTTTTAATTTTTGTAATGCACACTTTACCTGGTCCAATCCCAACCTTTGTGGCATCCGCGCCTGCGTTTTCAAGCTCGCGCACCGCTTCTGGCGTGCCGACATTGCCCGCAATAACAAAGCTGTTCGGTAAGTTCGACTTGATATGACCAATCATGTCAATGACTTGGTTTGAATGACCATGTGCTATATCAATTGTAATATAATCTGGTGTTAGCTCTAAATCCTTTAACTCTTCAATAAATGTATACTCTTCGTCCTTTACACCGACCGAAATTGATGCAATCAACCCCTGTCCTTGCATATCACGAATAAACTGAACGCGTGTTTCCGGATTGAAGCGGTGCATAATATAGAAGTAGCCGCCGCGTGCTAGCTGCTGTGCTACCGTTTCATCAATAATTGTTTGCATATTTGCAGGGACAACCGGCAATTTAAATGTATGTTTTCCTAACGTTACTGACGTATCACATTCTGTACGACTTTTCACGATGCATTTCGCGGGAATTAATTGAATATCTTCATAATCAAACACTGTATCCATAAAAAAACACTCCTAAAAGACGAACAATATTTTATTTTTATCACTAAACATTCGCCTTTTGTAATATACAATGATTCCAAATGATTGTCAACGCTTAAAATGAATTCGCTTACAATTTCTTTTTTATTTTGAATTTTCGCCAAATAAATGCGCTGATTGTTAAAGAAATGCCAATGATACACATATATAGCTGGTCAATTAACAATTCATCTCGCCATAGAGAACGCAGTATAAACGTCCCACCAAAAATCACACTAATGCTAATGCCAAAATGAAAGAGATAACGATTGATATCCAATGCTTCACGCCCTTTCGTACAATCGTATGCTATTATTATAATAGAAAATTCTGTTATTTAGAGAGGTGATTTGATTGAATTGGCGAAAGCTAGCAATCGTACTGACATGCCTTGGCGCAGTTATTTGGTTTGTACACCGGCAAACAGGACTTGAGGCGTTACCACGTGTTGATAAAATAGAAACATTACTTGCAGCAAATGCGCATACAACATACGAAAATGGTGAATACTTAGAAAATCTCAAAATAGTACAATTTGAAGGAGAGATGCTGACAGAGCTCGGCGTCATTCTAAAGGACACGAGAATTCGCCGCGAAACATTTCTAAACCGGGTGAACGAAAAAGCTACAGGTGACTATCATTTAACAATCATGACTGGCGAAAAAGAGGTTCGCTTACATATTGAGGATACAAACCGCATCATCGTCCATGCAGACCGCACGTATATTGTTCAAAATGATGCGCTTATTAACTTTCTAAAAGAACGGTTTCGCTCAGATGATGTATATAGCCCAGGAACGGAAAGTTAATCATCCTCTGGGCTATACAAAGCTATTAACAACGTGCAATGCCTTGAAAGTACGCTGTTTTTTTCAGCGCTATACAGACGGGGACTGCAATCGCAATACCTAGAATGTTTTGTACCAAGTCACCGGGAATCGATGCAAGCGGTGCCACCCAGTTATTATATAAAAATACTTCCCCTACATAATATACGGCCATCATCGGCGGTACGGATCCAATCATAGCAAGGCTATTATAGAGCATACTGTTGCCTTGTTTGCCATTTGCCCACGCAATTTTTCCGACAATGAAGCCTTGTACGCCGCGCGAGATGACCGTAATCGGCAGCCAAATAAGCCAGCCACCAACTAAATCAAACAGCCCCATGCCAATCGCTCCTGCAATCGCGCCCTTTTTCGGTCCAAATAAAATCGCAATAATAAAGAGCATCGCTGTCCCTAAATGAACAAGCCCCCCATTCGCCTTAATCGGCAACTTAATGTTCAAAAAGAAGGTCGCCACAAAAACAAGTGCAATTAATATTGCGGTTAACGCTAAATCAAAGGTGTGTGTCGTCTTTCGTTTCATACTTCTCCTCCTAAACTATTGGAATATACTGACTATAATAATCGGTATCTGACAACTTCAAAAGTACCAAAAATGTAAAATATAACATGGTCAGTATAAGACAGTGAGAAGCAAAACTTCCTTTTTTGTGATAATATTTAGAAAATTTGTTTTTTGAGGTGAAGGAAATGAAAAAAGTCGCGGTCATTCAAGATATGTCCTCCTTTGGTAAATGCTCATTAACCGCAGCGATTCCTGTATTATCGATAATGGGCATACAAGCCTGCCCATTACCAACCGCTATTTTAACGGCACAAACCGCCTACGATAGCTTTTATTGCAAGGATTTAACAGAGGATATGCCGCATTTTATTCATGAATGGACAAAACAGCAGGCACAGTTTGATGGCATCCAAACAGGCTTTGTAACAGGCAAGCCGCAAATCGATCAAATTTTTCAGTTTTTAGAGGCTTTTCATACAAGGGAGACGACACTTTTAGTAGACCCTGTGATGGGCGATGATGGCGCGCTTTATAAAATGTACGCGCCGCCTCTGCTTTCGCGCATGAAGGAGCTCGTCATGCACGCAAATATTATTACACCCAATATTACAGAAAGCTGCCTGTTGACTAACAGGAGCTATGACGCCTTGCTACGCTATCGTGAGCGCACGAGCTTTATGCAAGCACTACAGGACATCGGAGTGACGCTTCAGCAGCAAACGAACGCAAAAGTCATTATAACTGGTATTACATGCGCGCAGACCGGCTCTATCGGTAATCTCTATATAGATGACAAAACGGCCTATTTCAGCCAAAGTCCATACAACGGGAAAAGCTACTCGGGGACAGGTGATTTATTTTCATCTGTCATCATGGGCGGTGTGATGCGCGGGGATGATGTTCGTGCGAGTATGCAGCTGGCAGAGCAATTTTTAGCAGCAGCCATTGACGAAACGTATAGGCAGCAAACGCCTGAGGTTGCAGGTGTTCATTTTGAGAAGTTTTTACATAGGCTACTGTGAGTCGTCAAAAAAGCGAGCGCGTCAACGGAAATCCGTTCACACGCTCGCTTTTGTAAGTTATTGGGCTTTTTTAGCCTCGCTAGACGCAAAAACTGTTTTCCTTATACTACTACAAATCTTGTGGTACATTCCCACCGTGCCATTCAATTACTATTCTTGAACTACCCCCACCTACGCATACGCTTAGAGGTAGAGGATTCCTAAGTTGAGAAACCAATTGGCTTCTAATTGATTAGGCTAACCCCGTCGTCCCTACGGTTAGAAGTCTTAACGCTTCCTTTTTAACATTGATACTTGCGTTCAAATCACGGTCATGATACGTGTAACACGCTGGACAAGTCCATTCACGTAAGGCGAGATTTTTTACGTCTTTATTTTTATAGCCACAACCAGAACAAAGTTGACTGCTAGCAAAGGTTTTCCCAACCGTAATCACCTGTTTGCCGTACCATTTGGCTTTATATTCAAGCATCGTCCAAAATTGGGACCAACTCACTTCGCTGATGGCTTTTGCTAAATGCCCGTTTTTCAACAAATTTGATACGTGCAAATCTTCTATACCGATGACATCGTGGTTTTGGATGATTTCGGTCGAGATTTTATGCAAGTAATCCGCACGGGCATTGGCGATTTTTTCATGCAAGCGCGCGACTTTTCGTTTTTGTTTTTGATAATTTTTTGCTTCATCCAACGGGCAACCTCGCGCAATCGCTCCTTGCTGGCGTCTTGATTGAATTTTTTGCGCTTTCGCTAGCTTTTTCTCCATTGAACGGAAAAATTTCGGGTTTTCATAGCGGGTCCCGTCTGAAAGAATCGCAAAATCTTTTAAGCCAACGTCAATCCCTACTGCTACGCCTGTTTTCGGCATTTGTTGGATGTCGATTTCTGTCACAATCGAAACAAAGTATTTTCCACTTGGATTCCGTCTAATTGTTGCACGCAAAATACGCCCTTCTACTTCGCGACTTTTTGCGAAGCGCACGAGACCTAGCTTCGGGAGCCTGATTTGATTATCTATTATCGCAATGTTGTTATTCGTGCATTTCGTTGTATACGATTGCGTCGGGTTCCGTTTCGATTTAAAGCGCGGGGCATCATTTTGCTTGTTGAAGAAACGTGTGAAGGCATCCGCTAAATTCTTTACAGCGGATTGAATCGCAACACTATCGACTTCTTTTAACCAGCATAATTCTTTTTTCAACTGGGTTAATTGAGCAGAACAAGTGTTATAGGTCAATCCTTTTCCCGTTTCTTTGTAAGTCTCGTTCCACTTCACTAAGAAATGATTGAACACAAAGCGTGAGCAGCCAATGGTTTTGGCAATCAACACTTCCTGTTCTTTTGTCGGGAAAATACGAAATCGAAAGGCTTTGTGTGACATGACATTCACCTCCATCGGTTTGAACAGAGGCGAACGAATGGTTTCATCCGGCTCTTACTACCAATATAGCACATATGTTCCTATTGAACAAAGATTTTGGGTGGCGCCAACCGCCATTCATCACCCACTCACTCACGGAGTTAGACCCTACTCGATCCTTGAAGTGGGCGTCTTCTGTCGGAGAGATGATAAAAAGGCTTTACGTCATAGCCGCCTTGCTGTAAATGCTCGCGAATATTTTGATCCACTAAGAAAAGCGCATTCGCGCCCGCTTGCACGCCACAAGCGCTGGAAAGCCCGAAGCGAAAGTACGCTCTTTACTTTCGCCCGAGGGACCTGCGCGACCTCGAGGGGCTGGCGCTTTAGCCTGGACGTAAAGCATACTTTGCCTTAAATTATCCACAATGCGAAAATCTAAAATTTCCTTAACAGCAAAAAAACCTCGCCAATGTGACGAGGTTCCCAGTTATTTCACTTCCGACACAGTAATTTCCGCACCGTTCGTAATCGTATTGCCAATTGTACAAGCACGCTCTACTAATACAAGTAATTTCTTTTTATATTTTTCATCTAAGCCCTCTGGCATACGCACCGTCGTGTTAAAATGCGTGAAACGGTTTGTAATGCCTTCTGCTTTTGATGCTTTCACGGTAATTTCAAGTGCATTTAAATCCACTTCGATTTCATCGCGCTCAAGTAATTTTTCCATTGAAATCGACACACAAAGTGCGAGTGCCGCCTCAAGTAATTCCTTTGGTGACAGCCCTTGTTGATCGGGTGCCTTACTGCCGATGACTTGAAAGCCTGCACCATTTGAAATTTCGTTTTGACCATTTTTCCAGTGTAATGTTGTCATTTAAATCTCTCCTTGTTCTACTAAGTGACACGCTACTTTATGCTCAGGTGCAACCTCCTGCAAAGCAGGTACTTCCTCTTTGCAGCGGTCGGTTGCGAACGGGCAGCGTGTATGGAACACGCAGCCACTTGGCGGATTCAGCGGTGAAGGAATCTCACCCTTTAGGACAATACGCCCGGCGTTTGTATTAGGCACCGCTGAAAACAGGGCGCGCGTGTACGGATGCTTTGGCTCAGCGAATAAATCATCCGTCTTCGCCTCCTCGACAATCCCGCCAAGATACATGACGCCAATGCGATCTGAAATATAACGTACGACACGTATATCATGTGTAATAAACAGCATCGTTAGCCGCATATTTTGCTGCAAGGCTTTTAAAATATTTAAAATTTGCGATTGAATCGACACATCGAGTGCTGAAACAGGCTCATCACAAATCATGACTTTCGGGTTTAAAATGAGCGCGCGCGCAATGCCTAAGCGCTGACGCTGCCCGCCTGAAAACTCATGCGGATAGCGGAAATAATGCTCTGCTTGTAGGCCCACTGTTTCAAGCATTTCAAAGACCTTTTCCTGACGCTGCTCTTTTGTGCCCATCCCGTGAATAATTAGCGGCTCCTCTAAAATTGCGCCGACTTTTTTACGCGGATTGAGTGACGAGAACGGGTCCTGGAACACCATTTGCAAATCTTTACGGAATTTGCGCATGTCCTTTTTTGATAGCTTTGTTAAATCCTGTCCCGCATAGCGCACCTCGCCGCCACTTGCATCGGTTAAGCCTAAAATTGTGCGGCCGGTTGTACTTTTGCCTGAGCCGGATTCGCCGACTAAACCGTACGTTTCGCCCGCATACAGCGTGAGCGATACATTGTGCACCGCGCGGACGTTTTGCTTCATGCCGCCAAGTTTGCCAAAAGCGCCATACACAGGGAAGTTTTTTTGCAAATTCACGACTTCTATTAATTTTTCCTGCGTCATGCAAGCTCTCCCCCTTCATAAAGCCAGCACTGCACGCGACTGTCGCCCACCTCATACATCGGCGGCTCACTCGCCCGGCAACGATCGCTTGCAAACGGACAGCGTGCGGCGAAATTACAGCCAGCAGGTACATTGGACAAGGACGGTACTGTCCCTTCAATCACATGCAGCGGCGCATTGCGGTCACTCTCAAATGTCGGGATAGACTCGAGTAATCCCTGTGTATACGGATGTAACGGCTTATCAAACAAGCGCGCTGTTGCCGCCTCCTCAATAATTTGCCCTAAATACATCACCTTGACACTTGTACAAATGTCGGCCACAACGCCGAGGTCATGCGTAATAAATAACACACCCATGCCAAGCTCTTTATTCAGCTCGACAATGAGATCTAAAATTTGCGCCTGAATCGTCACATCCAGTGCAGTTGTTGGCTCATCTGCAATGAGCAGTTTTGGTCGGCAAGCAAGCGCCATCGCAATCATCGCGCGCTGCTGCATCCCGCCTGATAATTCATGCGGGTAATCATCGACACGCTTTTCTGGTGACGGAATGCCGGTTAGTCGTAGCATATCAATCGCTTTTATGCGCGCGTCCTTTTTCGACAGCTTTTGGTGATAACGCAGTACTTCGATGATTTGATCACCAATTGTGTACACCGGATTGAGTGATGTCAGTGGGTCCTGAAAAATAATCGAAATATCATTACCACGAATTTTTTGCAGTGCTTTTAGTGGTACATCCAGCAGGTCCGTTCCTTCAAATAGCACCTCGCCCTCATATTCAATCGGGTCTGTATGCTCTAGTAGCCTTACAATCGACTGCGACATGACACTTTTCCCTGAGCCGGATTCGCCAACAATGCCGACAATCTCACTGGCACTGAGCGTGAAGCTAATGTCATTGACCGCCGTCACACGACCGCGCTCTGTATGGAAATGTGTTTTTAAATGCTGTATTTGTAAAAGAGGTGTTGTCATCATTTTGCCTCCTTCATTTTTTTACGACGACGCGACGGGATATTTTTCGTGCGCGGGTCTAAAAAGTCGCGTAGCCCGTCGCCAAGTAAATTTAAGCTTAGTACGGCGAGTACGATAAACGTAGCCGGTACAACAACCATCCACCACGCCTTAAAAATAACGAGCTTGCCGGCCTGTAAAATATTACCCCAGCTCGGCTCTGGCGCGGGAATACCGGCACCAAGGAAGCTGAGTGCCGCCTCTGAAATAATCGCCTCTGCAAAGACAAATGTCGCCTGTACAAGCAGTGGTGACAGTGTATTTGGCATAATGTGCAACCAAATAATACGCGTCGAGCTTGCGCCTTGTGCGTGCATTGCCTCAATGTAAGTCTGCTCCTTAATCGTCAGTGCGGACGCGCGCACAACACGCGCAATATTTGGCGTGAAGACAATTGTTAGTGCAATGATGACATTCAGTGCAGACGCCCCGAGTGCCGCCATTAATGCGATGGCTAGTAAAATGCCCGGAATGGCGATTAATCCGTCACACACACGCATCAATACGTGGTCAAGTGGGCGGTAGTAGCTTGCATAAAGCCCAATAATCAGCCCGAACAATGACGAGAAAAACGCTACGGTCACGCCAACAAGCAATGACACCTGCGCCCCGTAAATAATGCGCGTCGCCAAGTCCCGTCCGAATTCATCCGTACCAAAAATATGCAGCCCAGTCGGTGCGAGTAGACGGTCAGTAATGCTCATTTCGTACGGGTCATAGCTTGTCATAAATGGACCAATAACAGTAATGAGTACTAATAATAAAAAAATCGTACCGCCAATGAGTACATTATAATTTTTCTTTAACCGTTGCCATGTTAGTTTGCGCTGCTCGTCCTTGAACGTTTTACGCAGTTCGGCAACGGATTTCTTTTGTTCCATTTGCATGAAAAATCCCCTCCTACTTGCGATCTAAACGGACGCGCGGATCGACGACGCCGTACAGTAAATCAATGACTAAGTTAATGAAAATATACATGACCGTCACGGCCATCACGACGCCTTGAATAACAGTAAAATCACGGCGTGTAATGGAGTTCATAATGAGCTGACCAAGACCTGGAATATTAAAAATCGTCTCGACAACAACCGCACCCGTCACAAGCGTACCGAACGTTTGGCCGATAACGGTTAAAATCGGCAAAAACGCATTACGAAACGCATGCTTCAGCAGTACGCGCCACTCCTGTAAACCTTTTGCACGCGCGGTTTTAATGTAGTTTAAATTCAGGACATCGAGCATCGACGAGCGCGTCATTCGTGTAATGAGTGCCGCCTGAATCGTGCCGAGTGAAATAGCTGGTAAAATTAAATACTTTAGATGCTCCGCAAACCCTTTATCTAAAGGTGCATAGCCTGCAACCGGTAGCCATTGCAGCTGCACACCGACGACAAGCATGAGCAGTAGCCCAAGTAAAAAGCTCGGCACTGCCATCCCAAAGAGCGACATGCCCATGAGTGTGGCATCTGTCGCAGAGCCGCGCTTATACGCTGCAATCATCCCGAATGGAATCGCGAGTACAAGCGCAATGACCTGCGCCAAAATCGCCAGTGACAGCGTTGGTCCAACATGCCCAGCAATGGCCTCTGTGACCGGCATCTTCATAAAAATGGAGTTGCCTAAATCCCCTTGAAACACTCCGGCTACCCAGCTCACATACTGCTCGGCAATCGGGCGGTCAAAGCCAAGTTCCTTGTTTAACTCTTCAATTTGCGCTTCTGTCGCTTCCATCCCTAAAATTGCCGCCGCAGGATCACCGGGCGTGATATGGATGATAAAGAAAATAACGAGCGACACGACGAATAATACCGGAATCGTCGATAATACGCGCTTTACAATATAACTTAGCATAAAAAACTCCTTTCCTCGTACGTTCCCTATACACAACGAAAGAGTAGGAGATTTGACCCTCCTACTCTACATTACTTATTCAGGTAATTTCGCGTTCCAAACAACCGGTGCTTCGAACAGCTCAAAACCTTCTAAATCTTTATCAATCGCTACAACACCGTTATAGTGACCGATTACTGTTGATGTTGCTTTTTCGTACATATGTGCTTGCACTTTTTCCCACTCCGCTTTTGCTTCCTCTGGCGTCGCGGCTGCACGTGATGCGGCTAAGCCATTTTTCACCACATCATCATTTAAGCCCGCCCAGTCAGGTGTTACCGCTAAGTTTTGTGCCGGAATTAACTGATAGCCTGTGCTCGCTACGAAAATATCCCACGTCGTGCGGTCTGCTTTCGTTTCTAACCATGTTGGGAAATCAAATGTTTCCACTTTTACATTCATGCCGATTTGGCGTAATTGCTCTTGGATCACAAGTGTTGCTGTGTACATTTCATTGTAATCTTTTGTTGTTAGTAGCGTAATCTCTTCACCGTTATACCCTGCGTCTGCTAACAGTTGCTTCGCTTTTTCAGCATCTGCTTGGTTGTAGAACTCACTTCCCGCTTCTGTTGCCCATTGTACTTGGTTTTCATTCATATAGCCTGGTGCTAATGAGTAAAGTTCAGGTTTCGCAAAGCTTGCAAGCATAATTTCTTCGTTGTTGAATGCTGCAAGAACCGCATCACGCAGTGCCTCATTTTTTAACACGCCCTCTGTTGTATTGAAGAACGCTGTTAATGTACCACCTGGGAATGATTGCAATTCCACATTTGGGTCTGCATCTAATTGGTCATAGTTTTCGATTGGAATTGCATCCGCGATATCATATTGACCTGTTTGCACGCCCGCAATACGTGTTGCGTGGTCTGTAACAAAGTGGTAGTAAAGGTTTTCAGTTGGTGCTGCCACTGTACCCGCAAAGCCACTCGCTTCGCCTTCAGCTGCTGTGAAGTCTGCATTTTTCGCTAAGTGAATGTACTGGTCTTGCTTCCACTCAACAAACTTGTAAGGCCCTGTACCAATGTACTCTGAGAACCCTTCCGCTGTTGCTGTGTCGATAATTTCTTTTGGCATAATTGACGGGAATTGTGCTTGAGAAGCCATTAAAATTAGGACGTCAGATGTCGCTGTTTGTACAGTTAACTGTACTGTTGACGCGTCTACCTCTGTAAACTGTGCGCCCTCAAGTAATACCTTTGCACGAGACGATGTGGCCAACCAGCGATTCATTGATGCGACAACATCGCTCGCCTCCATCACATCACCGTTATGGAATTTTACGCCCTCACGTAATTTGATTGTGTATGTTTTACCGTCTTCACTTAACATATAAGACTCCGCTAAAATCGGTGTCGGCGTATAGTTTGCATCTAATTGGAATAATTGTTGGTAAATGTTGCCCGCTATATCAAGTGCAACCGCTGATACTGTGTTTGCTGTATCCAGTGTTGGTGGCTGTGCTGTTAATGCGATATTTAATGTATCGCGGTATTCTACTGCCTCGTTTACTTCTGTGCCTGCACCGTTTTCTGTCGCTTCCTCATTGCTACATGCTACAAGTGCTGCTGCTAACATCATCGCCGCTACCGGACGTCCCCATTTGCGTAACTTCATCTTTACATTCTCCTTCAAAGTATAATACTTATCAATTTACTATGTTTTTAAATATAAGCAATGCTGTTGGGAATGTCAATACAATTCACGCAACTGCATTTACATTCAGAATATTATGTTTTTAATGCAGTTTTAAAATAAAAATAGCCCCTTCGTATAAGAGGCTACTACTTATAATAAACTGTCCACTTGTGCAAGTATCTCTCCCGCTCGCCCTTGCAACACCAAGTCAAAGCCGCGCTCATTTGCCGTCTCTAAATTGATATACACAAGCTTGCCCTGCGTCATCGCAGGTAACTGATTAACAGGATACACCTCAAGGCTTGTGCCAATGACAAGCACAAGGTCTGCCTGCTCAATCGCCTGTAGCGACTTCTGCCACGCCTCATTTGGTAGCATTTCACCAAATAATACGACATTCGGGCGCAACTTTCCGCCGCAATCTAGGCACACGTCTCCTGCTAGAAATGCCGCTAATTCACGCGGTCGGTTACAGTCTCGGCAGCGAATCGTTGTAATATTGCCGTGCAGCTCCTGAACGTTGACAGCCCCTGCCGCCTCATGAAAACGGTCCACATTTTGCGTCGCGATGAACGAAATAATCCCGCGCTTTTGCCAAGCTGCTAAAATTTCGTAGCCCTTATGAGGCACACACTGCTCTAGCGCCTCAATGCGCTGTTGATAAAATGACCGAAACAACTCGTAGTTTCCCTCTAATGCCTCAACACTCGCGACCGTGCGCGGATCAACCCCACGCCACAGACCACTTGCTGAGCGAAAGTCAGGAATACCCGATTCTGTCGACATCCCAGCCCCTGTTAGAACAACCGTTTTTTTCGATGCGAGTAGCCAGTCCTTTAGTAATTCAACGGACAATCCCTTCGCCCCCTTTTTATTGATTGACGACCTTTAACACCGTATTTGTTAACAGTGCAAAGCGGTCCACAATATACTTGCGCTCAATATGTTCATGCATCGCATGCAAGCCTTCTCCGACAAGGCCAAGTCCGTCAAGCGTCGGAGCAAATTGCGACGCGAAATTGCCATCACTCGCACCGCCAACAAGTGCGTCCCCGATACTAAAGCCAAGCTCAGCCGCCACGCCCTTTGCCACTTCAAACAGTTCTAAGTTATCCTCATCCTGCTCCATCGGCGGGCGATTAATACCACCTTCCATCGTCATTTGAATACGTGGATTTTTCGGCTGTAGCTGCACGAAATAGTCGTGAATGCGATTTTGCTCCGTACTTGTTTTCGAGCGCACCTCAATGCCTAAATGCGCCCTATTCGGAATCACGTTTAATTTGCCCCCGCCTTCCATTAAGCCAACATTGAGTGTCGTGCCCTTGTCGTAATCATTTAGCTGTTCCACAGCCAAAATTTGCTCGGCTGCCTCAACAATCGCACTCGCTCCGTCTAGTGGGTTATTGCCGGCATGCGAGGCAATGCCGTGGAATGTTAGTAAATATTTACTCGTCCCTTTGCGCCCAGTTTTTAGTGCACCTGAGCCAACAACAGCAGGCTCTAACACGAACGCTGCCACACTTTTTGCGGCCTCTTCTTCAATCAGCTTACGCGATGTTGGACTGCCAATCTCCTCATCACTATTGATTAAAAACACGATACGGCGCTTTAATGGTTTATTAAATTTTTGAATATATTTCAGCAGCCAAAGTGCGCTAATGAGTCCCGACTTCATATCTAAAATACCTGGGCCATAGATTTTATCTGGCTCTATGCGGTACGGTAGCATCCCCTCGTCCCACACCGTGTCATAATGCCCCATGATGAGTACCTGCTCCTTACCCTCACCCACCTCAAAACGCAAATGATTGCCGTTATGCGTCATGACAAACTCCTGCGCGCGGCGTTTAAAATTTTCGTGAAACATATTTTGGATGACATTTTTACATTGGTCGAGTAGCTCTTTATTTTGTGACGGCGAATCCGCCAAAACAAGTCGTTTTATATCTTCAAGTATATCCTTTTCATGTTGAGCAAAATAATCCTTTGCCTGCATGAAATCCACCACCTTTAGTTCCAAATACAATTCGATAAATTGTGAATAATATTTTCATTATTTGCTAGTATACCATATTAATTATTTTAATTTTCTAATAATTAGTTTCCAAGATTACTTTTCTACAAAAAGAAGCCTATGCTACATAGCTTTTCATGATGATGCCCTTCAAACGATTTATTTCCAAATCCCTACTTACTTCTCATTGTTTATGTGCCATTTTAACCTGGCCATGCGTATGCTAACAGAATCGTTTGGAAAGGTATAAATCCATTTCTTTAGGAATATCTACAATATAAGGTTTCATTTCCCCTAAATAGTGTGAATTAAATAAGAAAGGCACATATACCTCCATTTTGCCTCTTTACACATGTAAATCAAGAGGGTCACGCGACTGCCTGGACACATAAACGTTTATACTTTCTACTATTTTTAAGAAAAGAGGCGAGATTATGTACAAAACAGCAGAAGAACGCATTCAGGATTTAGAAAGACTCGTAGAAAAGCAAGCTTTTCACCTCCGTTTACTCCATGATTTAGTACGCGACGAGGCGCAGTTTGCGGTGTATCACGACATTCTTGCCTCGAATATGTCCGAGCACTCCTATAAGCGCTTGCAAAATTTAACGAGGCATTATGAAATGAAGCTATTTAACGGGGAGACGGTCACACTGCGTAATTTTTTATATGAGTTTAAGCGGATATTAGGTGAGGACGATACGACGAGCTATGTGGCAAATATCGCCGAACTCGTGCCCCATTGGCTCGGAAGTTCTAGTGGCATCGGCTTTTCACCCGCACTTTATGAGGAGTTTTATTTAAAATAGGCGCGTCTATTCTCAGGAAAACAGCGCAGGGGAATAACGCCCCTGCGCTGTTATTTAATGACTTTAATCCAGCCGCTTTCGGTAATTGTCACACGCTTTGTTTTGCGAAACGGTGGCTCATAAAAATATAAAAATTCCTCCGCGTCATCTCGCTCCACCGTCACACGTAAATACGGGATTTCATTAATAAGACGGCGAATTTCCGCGCCTTCCTCTGCATCCTTAGTCACATTAAGTAAGAGTAATAATTCATTTTTAATAAGTAAAATATCCTTATCTGTCGCACGTCGAACGGTTTCCTTTTTCTTCTGGAGCAATTGCTCAATTTGTAAAATATTCACCTGCATCTCAACCATCCTCTCTTCGTTCACTAATTACTGTTTACCCATTTCCCATAATTTATTACGCAAAAACAAAAAAAATCTTCACCAAAATTTGGTGAAGATACGTTTAAAATGCCGCGCGGTAAATATATTTGTAAAATGCCCATTCAATCATAAAAAATAATACCGCTGTCAAAATACCCGTTAAGCTAAATAACGGGCTTGCTGCGCCAAAAAGATATGTACTATACGGCACCATAATAAATGATGCAATAAACGCGTAAAGCAGGATGCGCCAGCGTTTGCGGAATTTTGCCATATCAGCAATGTACGATACGGCAATGCCAAAAATTAAAATAACTGGCCCGCCCATAATGAGATACAGCTCAAACAAGGACCACAACGAAAAATATTCCCTTGATGATTCCGTATAGCTGAGCACAGTTACCACTAGCGCAAATACGGCAAGTGTAATAAGCGCGACAGTTGTTTTTCTACTAAGGCGCTGCATAGCCCCTCCTTACTTCGCATACACTTGATGCGTTAAAAAATGCTGGATTTCCTTAATAGTATCATGAATCTCGTCTGCGAAAACATCATTTTTTGTAAAGAAGCTATGAACAACACCTGTTGCTATACTTAGTTGTACCGGAACATTCGCTTTATGCAGACGCTCCACAAACGCAATCCCCTCGTCCTTTAGCACGTCATTTTCCGCCACGATTAAGTAGGTCGGCGGCTGATTGTCTAACTTTTCTGCACGTAGCGGCGCTATGAGCGGATTTTTCGCATCATGTTCGTCGCGAATATAATGTGCACCAAACCACTGCATTACGTCCTTATCTAAGCCGTAGCCGCGCGCATACGTCGCATAAGACGCGCTATCGTAGCTTAAATCCGTCACTGGGTACAGGAGCAATTGACTCGCGATCTGCGCACGGCCTACAAGCTGGCTCACGGCAATCGCTAAATTACCACCCGCACTATCACCTGATACTGAAATCCGTGCCTGCGGGAACGCACGCTGCACCCATAAAAATGCATCATGCGCATCGTTTACAGGCACCGGGAATTTATATTCAGGCGCGAGACGATAATCGACCGATACAACAATATGCCCTGTCGCCTCCCCAAGCAGCGTACAGCTTTCATGACTCGTGTTGATATCATTAATCACCCAGCCGCCGCCATGGTAATAAACAATGACATCACGCGCAGCTGTTGGCGTATAAATGCGTACGGAAATCTGTGCCCCGTCACGCGCGGTAAATGTCGTGTCTGTCGTCTCAATCGCGAGCTCCTTATAGGCTGCCTTTCGTAATTCGCGCGCAACAGTAGGCTCCATGTCCACAAGTGATGGCTGCGCATTGGCTAGTTGTAAATAGTTGGCTGTTTTTTGAAGTAAATTTGTCATGATTATTCCCACCTTTAATCCCGATTAAGTTTATACGGATTATTGTATACCTTTTTTGTCGGAATTGCAACTAGGGGATTTTTTAAATGAAAAAACGACCTGCTCACGCTCGAACAGGTCATCTTACTACATCTTCTTCAATTTCTCATATTCTAGTTGCAGCTGCTCAATCCGCTTGCGACCTTCCTCACGATTACGCACCGTTTCAGCCTGGATTTGCTTCGTCTCTTCAATCCCTGCCATAATCGTTTGCCACGTTGTTTCAATTGTTTCAATTTTTATACTTGGGTTGCCTGCCTGACGTGCAATATCGACCGCATTTTTACGCACATTTTCCGCATTGCGTACAAGCATCTCGTTTGTACGGCGGTCTAGTTCTGCCATCGAATCTGACACAAGGCGTTGACGCTGCATCGTTACCGCGTGCACAAGCCCTTGTTTAAAGATTGGAATGGTCGTGACGAATGCTGAATTAATTTTGCCGATCAAATGGTTATTGCCCTGCTGCATGAGGCGAATTTGCGGTGCTGATTGGAAGGACACTTGCTGCGCCATTTCTAAATCGTGCTGACGCTGTTCAAGTAATTCGACCGCGCGCGTTAACGTCTCTAGCTCTAAGGCTGCCTCCTGGTCGCCGCCGTTTGCACGCAGCTCAAGTGCTGATAGCTGCTGACGTAAATCCGCTACCTTCACATCAATCGCCGCCACATGCTCGCTTAATGAATGGAAATAATTTAAATTTTCATCGTACATTTGCTCAAGCTGTACCGTGTTGCGCTTCATTTCGACTTCGTATTTTTGAATCTCAGTATACACCGCGTCGACCTCTTTATTCATCGTGTCATATTTTGACAACAGACGTTCAAGCTGCTCTTTGCTTCTTGAGAACAGACGCTTCAGGAAGCCGCCCTTCTTCTCTTCTTCTAGGAAATCTTTCGGATCAAAGCGGTCCATAATTTTATTTAAATTATTTAGGAGTGATGTTGATTTTTCTAAATTGCTTTGGCTAATTGTTTTTAGCATGCGGTCTGAAAACGTCGAAATACCGTTCGCGGTCTCTTTCCCAAACTCGAGCACCGCAATTTGGTCTTTTGGATTAATTTTTTCTGCAAGTGTTTGTACTTTCGGGTCCTGTCTAAGTGCGATTTGACGCTGGCGAATTTGCGACAATTCCTCTTGTGACACGAGTTGCTTCGGCGCAGCCTCTACTACTTCGTTCACAGGCTCCTCCTGCACACGCTTATCTAAATCTGCGAATAATGGATTTTCTGACATAAACGATCCCCCTCGTTCTTACTATACCCATTTATACGATTGTTACTAAAAAAAGTTTCATATTCATACAGGAAGCGAGTAAAAATTTGGAACTCCATTGAGTCCTATTAAATAAACCTTATAAACAAGCAATAATCTACATACTTTTCTAAAAATTAATAATATTTTTTATGTTTTTGTATTATAATATTGATTTGTAGCACTATTTGCATGGAGGAATGAACATTGAAAATTTCAATTAAATGGCGCATCATTGCAATTGTCATCGTCATTGTGATTGCTGGTCTCGGATCACTTGCGACAATTAGTTCAATGGTCATCACAAATAAAACAGAGGAAACGGTTGTCGCGCAAAGTAAAACGCTCGTAACACAGGTTTCGTCCAATATTACGACGTTTTTAGAAGGCTATGAGCAAGGAATTGAGCAACTAGCTGCCTCTGAGCAGGTTCGTGCATTTTACAAAGCAGACCGTACATATAGCGGCGCAGCTGACCGAAGCTACCGCGCTGAGCTTACCAATTTCATAACCTATTACGATGCTGCAACGAGTATTTATTTTGCAGATGATAAAATGGTCACAATAGAGCCGCATTTTGATGGCGTGAAGGACATTGACCCGACGACGCGCGGTTGGTATCAGGCAAGTATGAATGCACCTGGCACTGTACAATGGACCGCACCGTATATAGATGAATCAACTGGCGAATATGCCATTACAGGAGCCATTACGGTACACGATGGCAACCAAATAATTGGGGTAATCGGGGTTGATATTTTATTAGCGAGCTTGACATCGACGTTTGCGTCAATTGACCTCGGTTACGCTGGCTACCCAGTGATTTTGGATAAGGACGGCGCAGCTATTGTGCACCCGACACTTGCAGGGGAAAATATTGCGACAGAGCCGTATGTTGCCGCACTGCTAGCAGCAAAGGACCAGGCATCTACAATTAGCGAAAAAATCGACGACAAAGCGAGCATCGTGATTTACAACAAGCTTGCCGATTTAGGTTGGACGATTGGTGCTGTCTATGAGCAGAAAAATTTAAATGAAACAGCCGTAAGCGTACAAAAAATTATTTTCGTCATTACGACACTCATTTTACTCGTGACATTTATCGCGCTCTTTGTTTTCATTTCGCGTATGGTGAAGCCACTGTATACGCTTGGCACATTAATGGGACGTGTCGCACAAGGGGATTTAACAGTCACGATTGACGTACGCTCGCATGACGAAATTGGTCGCCTCGCGCATCACTTTAACGACATGATTACCCATATGAAAAATATTATTTATGTCGTCAAGGATTCCTCTGCAAAAGTAGAGGAACGCTCACATCATTTAAGTGCAATGGCAGAGGAAACGAATGCCTCAGCGGTAGAAGTATCACAGGCTGTAGGTGAAATTGCGGCCAGTGCGACAGAATCTGCACAAAACGCTGAAACCGTAACGGAGCAATCGATTTCACTCGCTGAAAAAATTAATTTAATTCACGCGCAATCAACGGATATGAAGCAAGTCACATCACAGGCGGGTGCGTTAAATGAACAAGGCCAAGTGAAAGTTACCGATCTACAAACGACGTTCACCAACTCACAGCAGGATTTGCAGCAGATGACGACAGCTATTCATACACTTGAACAAAAAATTACATCAATTAATTCAGTCATGAATAGTATTTCAGCGATTTCAGCACAAACGAATTTACTTGCGCTAAATGCCTCGATTGAAGCGGCGCGCGCGGGGGAGCACGGAAAGGGCTTTGCCGTTGTAGCAGAAGAAGTACGCAAGCTTGCCGAGCAATCTGCGCAGGCAACAGAGGAAGTAAAATCAACCGTCCTTGAAATTCAGCATGAGTCGCTTGCCGTGTCGAATCAAATGACCGACATGAAGCAAACATTTGCCATTCAAGGTGAGGTTGTTGGCGACACGAGTGTTGTCTTCAATCAGTTATCTGGCTTAATGACATCCATCGAGCAGTCATTCAATGCGTTAACTGATAATATTAATAATATGATTTACCATAAGGATGAAGTCATTCATATAATAGAAGAAATGTCGATGAGCTCGCAAAGCTCGGCCGCGGTTTGTGAGGAAGTAAGTGCCACGACAGACGAGCAGCTTTCGGCGATGAGCTCGGTTGCCGAAGCATCGGAGCAGTTGAATCAGTTAAGCAATGATTTAGCAGCCAAGGTCAGTCAGTTCAAATTATAAGATTTGGGTAGTAGCCAATGTGCTACTACCTTTTCTTATGCAATGTAAAAAATGCCCTCCATACAAAGGGCATTTTTTACTGTCTACATTGGGGGAGAGACTTTGCACTCATATTATCGTTTTAACATATGAGTATGCTTTTTAAGTACCCTCCTCAGCTGAAGTGAAACCTTTTCCCCTGTTCATTCGTAAAAACAGTACTTCACATAATTTGGGGGATTACATATGTTAGCTGGGTTTTATTTGATGTGGATTGCATTCACTGCTATTTTTGTCACATGTCTAATTATAATTTTCAACTGTTCACGCAAAAAACAGCTTTACACGGTCAATGCCTTTATGACAGCTGTTCTTGCGCTATTTTCATTCATTATTATTGCTGTTTGTAGCTATGATTTTTATGCGAAATTCGCGGGCGAACATTTTGCCGCGGGACAATGCCAATTTACTTATGTACGAGGTGGTAAGAGTATTGATACAACGGAAATTGTTATTGACGAGCAGCTTTACAAAATTAAGTCAGAGCTTTTCAAAAAAATAGATGATGGTGTCTATTCATGTGAAATTCGCTACATGCCTCTCACTAAAATTGTTTATCATTTAACAATACGATAAAGGCACTTCCCATAAAAAAAGTGCCTTTTCGTTAGTGCTGTGGTAAATCGGCTTTTTTGAAATAACCGTCAATACATCCGCGACAGGCTTGCGCTCTCTCGCCTTTGGTGTCGCATCTGGGTAGCCAATTTGCAATAACGCCGCAAGCTGGACGTTTTGAATAAGCGCACTCACCGCCTATTCTTCTGTTTGTTGTAATACGACGTTTGGTTCATCCTCAACTTCATGTAAGTCAAATAGCTGCACATACTCCGCAATAATCGCGTCTAGTGCTTTTAACTCACCAACAAGCACCAGATTAATAGACTGTAGCTCAGGTGTTTCGAGCTGTTTTTTCAATATGTCACGCTTCGTTTCAAGCTGTGCCAAAAATAACAACGCTTTTTTGCGGCGGAACGTTTTCGCCCCTCGACGCTTTTCCTCACTACGCTCGTCATGGTGATGCCTGCCTTCATGACGGTGACCTATACGACCTTCTCTGCTCATATTCAACCTCCTTTGTATACATTTGTATACAAAATATCCACCTGTTCATTGTATATATTTGTATGCAAATCGGTCAAGTTATTTTGCGAAAATTGAACTACCCCCACTTAATTTCAAAAAATTTGAAGTAGGGGATTCCTAAGTAAAAACTTCTATCGAAGCTTAGTTGATTAGGCTAACCCCACAGTCCCTGCGGTTAAAAGACGTAAACCTTCTGCTAGGATATTTTTCGCAGCATTCTGGTCACGGTGATGATTAGCGCCACAAGAACATGTCCAGTGGCGGATTGTTACATTTTTTATGGCTGCATTTTTCTTGCCACAAGCCGAACAAAGCTGACTAGATGCGAAGTATTTTCCAACTGGAATCAGGTGTTTTCCGTACCAAGCAGCTTTGTAAGTGAGCATTGTGAAAAATTCAGACCAAGAAGCATCTGAAATCGATTTCGCGTAGTGCTTTTCTTCAAGTAGTTCTTTCACAGAAAGGCTTTCAACGCAAATGGTATCGTGGCTTTTGATAAGATTTGTGGAAAGCTTTTGCAGGAAATCGACACGCTTATTGCGGATTTTTTCGTGAATTTCCGCGACTTGAATGCGCGCTTTTTGTACATTTTTTGCGTCACGCAAAGCAACGCCTTTCGCTAAAGCAAGGTGGATACGGCGCGACAAAATGCGCTGTGCTTTTTGTAGTTTTTGCTCTAGCTTCAACAAGTAACGTGGGTTTTCGATTTGCACACCGTCCGAAGTCGTGAGAAAATGCGTCAGTCCCATGTCGAGCCCGACTGCACGATTTGTTTTCGGCAACGGCGTCAGGTCTACTTCTGTCAACACAGAAATGAAATATTTACCCGCGGCATTTTGGCGAATGGTCACTCGTTTAATGACGCCATTGACTTCGCGGCTTTTCGCAAAGCGAATGAATCCGAGCTTCGGTAATTTGATTTTATTTTGTTCAATGCGAATATTGCCGTTGACTGATTTTGTGGTGTAACTTTGCACAGGGTTCTTTTTGGATTTAAATTTCGGTCGCTTGTTTTGCTTTCTGTAAAAACGTTGATAGCCGCTTGCTAAATCTTCAACAGTGGCTTGCAAGGCGACACTATCAACCTCTTTTAGGAAGTCATAGCTTTGTTTGAAGGCAGGTAATTTTTTTACATTGTCATATTGATTAAAGAAACCACCCTTCCAATTGTTTTCAGGTAGCTGTCCGTTTTGGACCATCTCTTCTACAAGATGCCAATACGCATCCTTTTGCTTTTGTTCAGCAAGAAGCTGGTTAAAAACAAAGCGCGTACAGCCGAATGTTTTTCGAATCAATAGCTGCTGTTCTTTATTCGGAAAACAACGAAATTTAAAGGCTTTTAGAACCATGTGTGACACCACCTTCCCACTAGTCGTTACAACGATTATATAAGAACATATGTACGTAAGTCAAATTTTACGCCAAGCCGTACGTGCATTCATCCCCTCCCTACTCGCTACACTCCTTAAGGGAGGGGTGTTCTGCACGAATTCGATAAAAATACACCAAAAAGGATCGGATCTTCACTTTTCGGTGTATTTCAATTATAAATATCGCTGAATTTCTTTCTCAAATTTTGCCGGGCTATCTGTCGGCGCAAATCGTTTCACAATGTTGCCGTCTTTATCGACTAAAAACTTCGTAAAATTCCATTTCACGCTGCGGCCAAGTAATCCTTTCGTTTGCTCGGTTAACAGCTTAAATAACGGATGTGCACCTTCCCCGTTGACCTTGACAATTTCATGCATCGGAAATGTTACACCGTAAGACAGACGGCATGCCTGTGCCGCTTCACTAGCCGATGCAATTTCCTGCTTAAACTGATCCGATGGGAAGCCAAGCACGACCAGGCCCTGCTCCTGATACGTCTTATACAGCTGCTCAAGCTCCTTAAATTGCCCCGCAAGTCCGCATTTTGTCGCCGTATTCACGATGAGTAACACGCTGCCCTTATATTTTTCGAGTGTGTATGTCTCGCCATTTTCTAACGTTACTGGAATCTCATAAATCGTCATTGTTTACCTCCGCATTATAAATTTTTCGTCGCCGTATCTAGCTGCTTTGCCGTGTGAGCAACACCAATTATTTCTTCATTAATCGTCAAAATCGTTTTACTCAAACTTTGAATGTCTTCATTTACACGATTCGTCACCGCTTTATTGCGCTTGACATCCTCTATAATACTTGAAAAACGCCCTCTTGCCTCAGTTGATGTTTGCGCACTGTCCGCGATGACATGCTGTACGCGCATAACGGAGTCATCTACCGTTTGCGTCAACTCATTTGTGCGCTTTAATAAATGACCAATATCACGGACAGACCCTTTCGCCTGCTCCGCTAATTTCCTTACCTCCTGCGCCACAACGCTAAACCCCTTGCCGTGATCCCCTGCTCTGGCCGCCTCAATAGACGCATTCAATGCGAGCAAATTCGTTTCATCTGCAATCGACTGGACAATATTTAAAATCGTTTGAATTTCTGAGGACGCGACAACCAGCTCGCCCATTAACTGATTGACATTGGTCATTTGTGCAATCATCTGCTCCGTCTCCTGTGATAAATGACGTAGCATCTCATTCCCCTCATCTGCCTGATGCTCTACAATTTGCACGAGCGCTAAATTTTCCTCTGTCCGCTCCATTAAATGCGCCGTCGTATTATTCACAATGCCCACATTTTGTGTCGTACGCTCTGTCAAATCAGCAAATTCCATCGTCATGAGCGAAATTTTCTCCTTCAGTTCCTCCTTTACCCGATTCAACCTCGTCTCAATTAATGCACGGTTCTGTTTATCGTATTCCTCTAGCACAATTTGCATTTCCAAATTAATAAACTTCGATAAAACAATCGTAATCTCCTGCGGGGTTGTCGCGACACGTGGGTCTTCCACAAGTCGCTTGTACATTAACGCCTGAATTTGCTGAAACGTGCCCATATACCACTTCGGCTCAAGCCCCATTTGAAAATGTCTTCTCGCCACATGTCGCTTTAGTTCAATCACTTCACCGTTAATTTGACCATCAAAAATCTTCACTAAATAATTGCCAACAATCGCCTTTAACTTCTCGATACTGCTACGTTCTTCAATTAATTTTTTCAAATCTGGCACCTTCATAATACGCTCATAAAAAATCGTTGTCATATCCCCGATTGACTGCTTGATAATCGGCTGAAATGAACGGATGAGTGCTAAATCCTGCTCCGTTAAATCAATCAGCTGTAGCTGATCGCCAATTTGGGCTAAACCATCTGCCGTAATATGCTTAATGTCAGTTGATGGCATCAAAATTTCTATCTTTTTATTCCTACGAAAAAACATCCCATCACCAGCTTCTTTTTCTTTTATCAATCGTTATACAAAGATTATACAAAACAACAATAAATTGTACAAGGTTTTTATTTTAAGTGCACTTTAATTGTATAATGTTTGTATATGTTCCAAACAAAAATTTAACTACTAACAACACATGACGCACCAAATAGCGCGTCATCATGTCTTTTCTTTTGTGGATTTTCTTGAAAAATTATACTTTCCAATCCATAAAAAAAGCTAAGACATTATGCCTTAGCTTCTTTCTACATTCGTATTCACTAATGCCAAGCCGTACGTTCGCTCACAGGCTGATTCCGAGTGGAAAATTTTCCTTCCTCATGAAACTGTTCCGAATCAAAACCAAACTCCGCGCCAATTTCCTCGTGTTTGTTTTTCCCACGCGCTCGTGTTGCCTGCTGCTTTCTTAAATTCGGTTGCTGTTTCAGCTGTTCGTTGTTAGTTGTCTTGTCCATAGCTCGCCTCCACTTTACTTTTTTCCGAAGACGTTTCTGTCCTCTTATCAAGTTTGACCACGATTTTTTGTTTTATAAGTGGGAATTATGGGATTTTACACTTCAATAATAATCGGTAAAATCATTGGTTTTCGCATCGTGACGGCATACACATAATGGTCGACTGCACTTTTTATCGCGCGCTTCATGCCGTGAATATTTACCTCGTTAAAATTTTCAATCGCTGTTTGTGCAATGTCATTAATATCACCTAGTAGCGCCTCTGACTCCCTTGCATATACAAAGCCGCGCGAAATGGCCTCCGCTTCTGCACGGACTACCTCGCCCTCTTTCCGAATCGTCGCGACAACGATTAGCAGGCCGTCCTCTGACAGCCTTTTGCGGTCACGTAGCACGACCTCGCCAACCTCGCCCGCACCGACACCGTCTACATACGTATCGCCCGCCTCAATCGTACGCGTTTGCCGCGCCTCGCCTGCTGAAATATCCACAACCTCACCATTATTTACGATAAAAGTTTCCGACACACCAACTGCCTCG
The DNA here is from genome assembly GCA_040274725.1 of Solibacillus sp. GTDB lineage: Bacteria > Bacillota > Bacilli > Bacillales_A > Planococcaceae > Solibacillus. The sequence goes on from JBEMAQ010000001.1 coordinate 66,371, forward strand.
GCTAACTGTTTATGCAAATGAAGCATGCGGTACTCGCCGTGAATCGGAATAAAAAATTTCGGCCGCATCAAGGTCAGCATTAATTTCAAATCCTCTTGGTAACCATGCCCCGAAACGTGCAAACCTGTCTTTTGTGAGTTACCATAAATGACACGTGCACCAAGTTGGAAAAGCTCATCGACAATTTTTGACACATCCTTTTCATTACCGGGAATTGGCGATGCAGCAAAAATAACGGTATCCCCCTGTACAACCTTCACATCACGGTGACTGCCTCTCGATAGCCGTGACAATGCTGCGAGTGCCTCCCCTTGGCTCCCTGTACATAAAATACAAAGCCGTTCCGGTGGATAATCCTTCGCATCCCTCGCCTCAACAAGCATCCAGCTCGGCACACGTAACACGCCGAGCCGCATAGCGACCGCCACCACATTGACCATACTACGACCAAGCAGCACGAGCTTGCGATTCGTCAGTGATGCCGCATCGACAATTTGCTGAATGCGATTGACATTTGAGGCAAACGTTGAAATGAAAACTTTACCGCTCACCTTCAAAAATTCCTCCATGAGCTGCTCTGAAATAACCATTTCAGATGGTGTGAGTCCCGCGCGCTCCGCATTTGTACTCTCCGACAGCAATGCGAGTACTCCGCTAGCACCAATTTCCGCCATTTTATGAATATCAGATACTTCGTCATTCGCGGGCGTCAAATCAAATTTAAAATCCCCCGTATGCACCACCTTGCCCTCTGGTGTTTGAAACACAATCCCGAGGCAATCTGGAATACTATGACTCGTTTTAAAAAAGGTAATGCCGACCTCATCAAATACGAGCTCACTATCCGCCGTAATCTCTGTCAGCTTCGCATCACGTAGCAGTTTATGCTCCTTCAATTTCAGCTCAATCAGGCCAAGCGTAAAGCGAGACGCAAAAATTGGGATGTTTAGCTTCCTTAATAAATACGGGATCCCGCCAATATGATCCTCATGCCCATGCGTCACAATGAGCCCTTGAATACGCGCCGCATTGTCTTCTAAATACGAAAAATCAGGCAAAATCAAATCAACGCCTAGCAAGCTTTTCCCCGCAAATTTCACGCCGCAGTCAATAATAAAAATGTCCTTTTCATACTCTATCACATACATATTTTTACCGATTTCATATAGCCCACCCAATGCAAAAATGGACAATTTATTGTGAGTAGTCAATGTAAATTCCCTCCTAAAATCCGTCGTTTTAGTATGGATAAAACACGCGCATAGTATACAAAAATTCGCCTATACTATCTGCGAAAGGACGTGACGTAATGCTTTCACAAAAACAGCTGACAACACTTGAAAAACAATTAATCACGTTAAAAAATGATATGCGTGGCAATGCGGACATGCGCGAAAATGAAATTACCGCGCATGATAGCCTGCGCGATTCGGTAGACGAGCTCTCCACGGTCGATAATCACCCGGCCGACCTCGCGACTGAATTGTATGACCGCGAAAAGGATTTAGCATTGAAGGTGCATAACGAGGACTTACTCTCGCAGGTAAATGCAGCCCTTGAAAAAATAGGCGCCGGTACGTACGGAGTTTGTGCAAAATGTGAGGAAGCGATTCCTTATGATCGACTACGTGCCATTCCTTATACCGCATTTTGTATGAAAGATACAGAGGCAAAAAATGTCCCAACAGATCGCCCGGTTGAAGAGGATGTCCTGCTACCGCCCGTGGATAATTCATTCCGTAACCGCGAAGCAGGAGATGATTTACCGGATGATGAGGATACATTCCAAATGGTCGCGCAGTACGGAAATTCGGATACGCCCGCAGATTTTGAGGGAGATTATGCAGATTATAATGAATTATACGAAGAAAAGGGTGAAGATTCCCCATTAGATGAGCTACATGTATCCGAGCACGATGCGTTAGGTGGACAGATTTCGCAGGACTATGCGGACCGCGCGCGGTGGGATGATTATGTAGAGTGAATTCTACAAAAAAGAGCTTCAAATCCTCAAAAATAAGGATTTGAAGCTCTTTTTCTCATCCAACGCACCCGTCTTATGCCTGTAGCACAGTATGATCTGCCTCCACAACAAACCCTTTATACTCACACTGAAGCTCAGTCAACTCAGTTTCGCTACAAGTATTGTGCGCCGAAAGTAAATACCGGCCTGTTAAAACATCAAAAAATTGACTACCAAAAAACTCACCATGACAAAACGTATTGACGCATAGCTTCGGGTGTACCATATCAATAATCATTTGCTGCTTATATAATTGTTGATCCACATTCAGCATTTGTTCAAATTCACTTACATAAGGCAATGTGAAAATAACTTGATGAAACGGCAAATCCGTGTGCTCCGTATTCAAGGTTAATTTATACAATTGCGTATGCTCCGTCTGACGATTTGCTACTGTCAATTGCTCATAGTGAAAAGGAACGCCAAAAATACGTTCATTGCCCGCTTTTATAAAAATGTTCACCTAAATTACCTCCATTGTCCGTTATACTCCAAACACATCTATATACCTATAATCGAATAGTCTTTTCGACTTATATAATACCAGACGAGAACCATTTTTTATAGTCCTAATTTAATTTATTTGTGAACATTTCAATAAAAAAGAAGCGAAACGAAAAATCGTCTAGCTTCCACCGTTATGTAGCCTATTTTTTTCTGCTCATTCTTTCAGTGCGGTCTGCGCTAAATTGTGAATCGTCATATCGTCCATCGGCGGATTGTGTAGGCCCGCTCGTACATTACGATAATAACGTTGAAGCAGGTTTGATGTCTGTAAGCTTTTCGCCCCAACGACGCGCATCGCCTTGTCAACAATTTGCTGTGCGTTGTTTGTCACCGTATATTTCACAATCGCAAGCTCATTCGTAAGAAGCGCTCGTTTATCCGGGTCATACGCAATCTTTGCGACTGTATAAAGTAAATGACGGCTTTGTATTAAAAGTAAGTCCATCTCACCAATGAGCTGCTGCACGTTCGGCAAGCTCGCAATCGGCTCGTTAATGCTATTTGGCTGATGTATTTTTGCGAACTCCACCGCATAATTACGTGCCGCGTGTGCAATGCCGACATATGTTGCCGATGTGTGTAACCCCCAAGCGTTCACCTTTTTGCCGCGCGCAACCTTGACATATTCAACTAGCTTACTCACTGGCACTGTCACTTCCTCAAGGAGTAAATCATGACTTGCTGTCGCATTCATCGCAAATACGTCCCAGTTTTCAACAATTGATACACCAGGCGTATCCTTATGCACAAGGAAAAACGCCGACAGCTGTTCCTCCTCAATCCATGCCATCACTAAAAAGTAATCCAGTCCGTATGAGCCGGTTGTATAGCTTTTGCGCCCGTTAATCACCCAGTGCTCGTCACGTAATATCGCTGTCGTCGTCGGACGGCCACCGCGTGTCGGGCTCCCCATCGCGATTTCGCTTAGCGCGCGGTTTACAGTAGCGCCTGCCGCCACCTTCGCACCAAAATCGGTTAGCGCAGGTTTCTCCCACAGCTCATCGTTAAATACCTCGCCGACAATACCGAGTGTCCAGCCAACTGTCAGCGCTAAATTTTCATCAATCATCGCTAAGTGCTCCTGCACGTATAAATAATCAGCTGGGCTCATGCCCTCGCCACCATATTTCACAGGAAGCGTAATACTCGTATAGCCGATTTCCTGCAATTTACGATAGCTTGATAATGAAAATGAGCTATCGCGATCTGACACAATAGCCTGCTCGCGAAACGCAGGTGCTAATCCTTCTAACTTTTCTACCCACTCGCGCTGCTGTTCTGTTTCTAAATATAAATCACGTTGCTTGACGTTAAGCATAGTTAACTCCCTCGTATTTCCGTAATGATTTTTCGTATTTTGTTAAAATAACTTCAAAGAAAATGCATAGTCCCCAATAAATAAGCGCAGCGACCGTATACATTTCTAAATAGTTATACCCCTCATTGGCGACAATTTTAGAAATCGCAATAATTTCAATAACTTTGAGCGCAAATGCAAGCGACGTCGCCTTAATCAGCCCAACGAAATGATTCGCAATATTTGGCAGTGCTGACACAAATGCTTGCGGAATAATAATGCGCAGTAGTGCCTGCCTCGTTGACAGACCAACCGAATACGCCGCCTCCATTTGTGCGGCTGGCACAGTCGTAATCGCGGCGCGGAATGTTTCCGTTTGATACGCCACTGTGTTAATTGTGTAAGCCACAAACGCAACAAGAAGCGGCGAAAATTTGTCAGAATTTAGCGCGGTGCCAAACATATCATTTATCATTTCTGCAACGTACGGCAAGCCGTAATAAAACACATATAGCTGCACGACAAGCGGGGTACCGCGGATAAATGATACGTAAAGAATGGTTAATTGATTGAGAACAGGAATTTTATATTGGCGCACAAAAGCGAGCACAATACCAATCAGCACACCAAAAATAATCGCCACAACCGCAATTATAATTGTATTCGGCACACCTTTTAGCACCTCTGGAATTTGCTCAATCGCAAAATTCACATCAAAAATCGTCATCTAATCCCCCCTAAGCAATCTCTTTACGATATTTATTCAGTGATTCAAGCTTATACACCGCGATTTCAATGACTGTACATACAAGCCAGTACACGACAGAAATCGCTAAATATACTTCAAAATAGCCTGTGCCGTGATTATTGCCGATAATAATACGCGCCTGCCCCATTAAATCAATCATGCCAATTGTAAATGCCAGCGATGTATCTTTAAACAGCTCGATAATGTTATTGCCTAAGTTCGGTAGCGCATATTGGAAGCTTTGCGGCAAAATAATGCGGCGCAGCGCCTGCGGATACGTCATGCCGACTGCATAAGCTGCCTCTAGCTGCTCGCGCCCAACCGCTAAATATGCCGAGCGGAACACCTCAGATAAGTAGGCCCCTGTATGCAGTGAAAATGCCAACACTAAAAAGACAAACTGATGCCAGCCGTTAATATCAATGCCAAGTGCAAGCAGTAGCTGTGGCAGCCCAAAATAAATTAAAAATAACTGAATAAGCATCGGCGTGCCGCGCATAAACGAAATATACACCGTTGCAACCGGTGCCAAAATCGCGGTGCGGTTAATGCGAATAATGGCTGTCAAGAACCCAATGATGACCGCAAAAATAAGCGACACGACAACCATTAACAACGTCATAGGTAGCTTATCTAAAATTTGAACAAATATTTTTGCAAAGTCCACGCGATTCCCCCCTCACGAACAAATGAAGCTTGCCTAATCATTTATCAGACAAGCTCACTGTAGTTATTATTTTCCGAAGTTATACTGCTCTTGATTTAAAAATTCTAAGTCCTGGAAGAAGTCCACGCCGAACCATTTTTCCGCTAGCTCCGATAACGTACCGTCCTCTTTTAACTCACCGATAATATCATCAAACTGTGCCGCAAGCTCTGTATGCTCCTTGTTGAATACGAAATACACCGGTTCTTTTGATACGATCCCACTAATTTTTAAGCCTTCTGTTGCTTCCGCCTCAATGCTTTCAAATGTCACGACATTTAAGAAAATCGAATCCGCTCGCCCATCCTGTACGCGCTTTAAGTTGTCGCCCGTTGATGGGTGCTCCACGCTTTCGAGTGTTAGTTGTGCGTCTGGATTTGCTGCATTATAGCCGTTTAAAATCGCACGCAAGCCGCCCGTTGCAGCCATTGGTGGGAATGTTTTACCGACCATGTCATCTAGTGATTTAATATCATCTCGGTCATCCTTTGTCACAAGCGATGTTAATGAGTAGCCGTACTCTAGCTCCGGATATAAAAACTTCTCCTCACGCTCTGGATTTTTGAAAAACCAGTTCGCCGCCATGTCATATTTACTTGTCGACACGCCGATTAAATTCGTCTCCTCCTCGCCCCATACATATTCAAAATTGTACTGCGGCAAGCGTTCCTCAATAATATTTAAAATATCCACGTCATAGCCAATTGGATTGTTATCATCATCTGTAAATAAAAACGGTGGTGTCACCTCATCTGTTAATGCGACTTTAATCGTCGTTTTACCTTCTGCTGAAGACGACCCTGCCTCATCTGAGCCGCACGCGCCCAATAACGCAATACTTGATGCTAATGTCACGATGCCTATTAATTTTTTGAAATTCATGTTGTTGCCCCCTGTTTTATGAATTGTTAAACTGCATCCAATACTAAGCCATCAATTCCTATTAGTAAAGTATGTTTTATGATAAAATTTATCATTCAGAAAAATCGAATATTTATGTTGCCAGCATAAATATTTATCGTTAACTTAAAGTATAGTAAACAAATATGAATTGTAAGGAGAATTGCAAATGACAGCGATCCATTTAAATTTAACGTTCCACACAATCGGCTTCCATGACGCGGCGTGGCGCCATCCGAGCGTTGATCTAACGAAAATTTATGATGTGAACCACATTATTAATATTGTAAAAAAAGCAGAGGATGCCAAACTAGATGCGGTCTTTATCGCCGATTCACTAAGTGTCCAGCGCGCATCTTTACAAAATAACGCGTTCCAAGGCTTCTCGCCGCTGAGTGTTTTATCGGTACTAGCCACGGTAACGAAAAATATCGGGCTAATTGGCACGTTTTCAACAACATTTAGTGAGCCGTTCAATTTAGCGCGCGGCATTGCGACGGTCGACCATATTAGTCGCGGGCGCGCGGGCTGGAATGTTGTGACAACAGCAGACGAGGCATCCGCGAATAATTTCGGACTAGATATTATTCCCGAGCACCAGGAGCGTTACGACCGCGCGACAGAGTTTGTTGATGTGGTGACGAAACTGTGGGATAGCTGGGACAAAGACGCCCTGACACTGAATAAAGAAACAGGCGAATTTGCCGACATTTCAAAAATACACGAGGTCAATCATGAAGGCAACTTTTATAAAGTAAAAGGACCACTCAACGTTCACCGTGCCCCGCAAGGACGCCCCGTGCTTGTGCAGGCTGGCGCATCAAAAGCAGGCATTCGTCTCGCTGCTGCAACAGGTGAAATTGTCTTCACCGCACAGCAAGATTTAGTACAGGCAAAAGAGCTTTATAAAGAAATCAAAAGTTTAGCTGAGCAGGAATTTGGTCGTAGCCGCAGTGATATTAAAATCTTACCGGGACTATGCTTATTTATTGGCAAGACGCGTGAGGAGGCGCAGGAGAAGTTTGATTTACTGCAAAACTTATCAAATATTGATTTCGCGCTACAGCAATTAACAAATCATATCGGCCTTGATTTTGCACAGTTTGACTTAGACGCACCGTTTCCTGAGCTGCCAGACGTTGAGGTAATCCGCGCGAATAAGAGCCGTACCGAGCTGATTGTTTCAATGGCAAAGCGCGACAATTTAACACTGCGCCAAACACTCGGCCGCCTAACAGCAGGACGCGGCCATTTAGCACTGGTTGGCACAGCCGAGGACATTGCGGATCATATGGAAACGTGGGTGACGGAGCAAGCAGCAGACGGCTTTAATTTAATGCCACAGGTGATTGAGGAAAGCGTAGATGATATTATTGAATTATTAATTCCTGAATTGCAAAAGCGCGGCTTATTTAGAACTGAATACACAGGCACAACTTTGCGCGACCATTTCGGATTAAAACAATATGACGAGAGCGAGGAAAAGTATGAACAACTTAGTCACAGCTAATTGGCTACACGAGCACAAAGAGGACGTTACAATTATCGATGTGCGATTCCATTTAATGGACGCCGCACAAGGCAAAAAGGATTACGAGGCGGGACATATCCCAGGCGCGATTTTCCTTGATACGAACGAGCACCTATCAGCACCCGTACAAACACACGGTGGGCGCCATCCACTGCCGGACTTGCAAAAATTCGCGGCTACGTTAGGCGCCATTGGCATTACACCCACTACAAAAGTCGTCATTTACGACGACCAAGCAAGCATGTTCGCCAGCCGTTTATGGTGGCTACTAAAGTATATCGGCCACACGCAAGCTTATGTGTTAAACGAGGGCTTTAGCGGCTGGGCGGCGCAGTATGAGATAACAACAGACATTCCTACACCTAACGCGGTAGAAAGCTATCCGGTTCAGCTAAATGAAAAATTCGCCGTTGCTTCATATGAGGATGTAAAAGCTACGCTAACAAATCCCGGCACCGTACTCATCGATTCACGTGAGCCGTTCCGCTATCTTGGCGAATCCGAGCCAATTGACAAAAAAGCAGGCCACATCCCAGGCGCGCAAAATATTTTCTGGAAAAGCCATTTCAACGACAATCAATCGGTGAAATCCACGCAAGAGATCGCTGAAACGTTCGAACATTTAGCGAAGGATCAAGAGATTATTGTTTACTGTGGTTCTGGTATTTCCGCTTGCCCGAATGTTTTACTGCTAAACGAACTACACTATGAAAATGTGCGCTTGTATGCGGGGAGCTGGAGTGATTGGATTTCTTATGAGGACAGTTTGGTTGCTGTTGGGGAAGAGGAAGTAAAAACGAAATGATTTGAAAAATCCACCTAGTTGCTGCAAGCTAGGTGGATTTTTATTCGATATTTTTAAAGGTAAAAATTCCTCATTTAGCGGAAATTCATATACGACTTAAAATTAAATATGTGCAACCTAATATTTATCACGCATAAAACTCGTTTTAAAATAAGAATCCCATCTTTATTAATAAAACAAATAAATAAAAAAGACTTTCTACTTATAAAAACTAGCTCATCCCAAACAAAAAAACACACATTTTTGATGAAAAAATAGCGATTTTTACTGTTTTTTCACAAATCAACCGACTCCTACGCAGCGATCAACTAACAGTGCATATTCTACAAATTCCGTATAAAATGCACCATTTTTTCAATAAAACCGGCAATTTCTATCGTGTTTTGCATAGTTTTTTTCTAGTTAAAAGGTTGCTAACGATAGTACATTTCTTTGCTTTCTGTAATTTTTTGTAACAAGTTCAAAAAAATTATAGCAAATAGCACATAATTTTAAATATGTTGTATATCGATTTCCGCCAAATGGAGGATTTTTCACAAAAAAATTGCACGCGCATTTTTTCTGATGCAATCATCTATTTTATTAAATGAATAATATTGAATTTCAAAAAACCACTCCCAACCGGAAGTGGTTCAAAATTATTCCTCCACAATCACAAAATCCTGATTGCCCGATTTATCATTTAACGTCTTCAACACATTCGCCACCGAGCCGATGTAGTGCGCGGGTGTTTCGTTCCCTTGCTCATACACATAAATATTGTAATCCGTGCGGTTGGCCTTCTTGATCAGGACATTCCCTGTTTGTGTCGTGAAGCCGATAAATTGTTTATTGTTTAGTGCCTGTAGTGCTTGCTGCTTTGTCAATGCCATTGTTTTATCTCCTTCTATCTGTACATTCCTACTTTATTTCGGTGGATTTAATAGAAGGTTTATTTTTATTTTCCGTGTGTTCCAAATACTTTATTTCCCAGAGGTAAAAATATAATTCGCGCCCTCATAATGAACAACTTTTTCCTCATTGCTACCGCTTAATGTAATGTTGTAAATGCCTTGACCATGGTCTAAATATGCCTCCCACACCGGGCCATCGCCTTGTGGGCGGTAAAATTTGAAGCGCATGCCGCCAAGCTCAATTGTTGCGATTTCTGCATCGTATTCCTCATCTACGCCAAATACAAGCGGCGCACCGAGTACTTCCGCCAGCTCCTCTAAATACGCCGTGCGCTCTAAAATATAGGCAACTTCTGTAATTTTCAACGCACCTGCCGCATGCGGCGCAATGACGCCCTGGTTAGTTAATTGCTCGCGGCGTACATTATCTGCCTCATCCCACTGAATAAAGAACGGGTACGACACTTTCACCGGGCCTTTCCCGATGTGTAGTAGTTGCCAGCGAACGGTTGTACCGTCTGGCTTCGTGCGACTAAAGGCAGTCGGACCTGAAACGTCAAAGCCCGCTTTTTTAAACTTTTCCGCGTCCGCCTCAATCGTCGTCGTACGCAGGGCTACACGCGTAAAGCCGTTTTCTCGCTTATTATTTTCGTAAGATTCATGTAATGTATACGGCTGTTTTGCCGCTTGTGCAAATACATCCTCATTATTAATGCCAATCAGTTCCACATAGGATAAATCAAAATAGCTGAGTGAATTGTATGTACCCCACACCTCGTGCTGACCGCCTGCCACAACGTGCAAGCCTTCCTTTTGTAAATCAATGATTGCCTGCTCTGGTTTTTCTACAAAATGTACAAGATGATCAAAATGATACATCGCTATTCCTCCTGCCATGCTTTGCAAACATCTACCCAGCTATGCGCAAAGCTATATTTTTCTAGTTCCTCACAAGTAAGCTCAATGGCCGAATTGGTACTACCACATGCGGGAAAAATCGTCTCAAAACGCTTCATTGAACTATCTAAATAAACCGGCAACGCGCTTGCTAAGCCAAACGGACAAACACCGCCTACCCTATGACCTGTTTTTTCGAATACATCGTCCGCATCCAGCATTTTCGCCTTGACGCCGAATGTCGCTTTAAATTTGGCATTATCAATTTTCGCATCACCTGCTGCCACGACTAAAATACCTGAATCATCAGCTGCGCGAAATGATAATGTTTTCGCTATGCGTGCTGGAATCACACCGAGTACGTCGGCAGCCTGCTGAACAGTTGCACTACTTCCGTCGTACTGCAAAATATCTTGCTGTCGTTCAAATTGCTTAAAATGCTCGATTACTGTTGCTAAAGTCATCTGTTCAATGTCACTCCAATCGAATATTTATACCTCTTTGATAAAAATAATGAATTAATATTCAAAATTATAGCAAATTTTGCCCACTTTGGGTAGCTGAGTTGTCGAAAAATTACGTGAAATTAAAAGATCCTATTTCGTGTCTTCACACAAAATAGGATCTTTTCTCATTACATTATAGTTATTTCTACTTAATTTGTACTCAATGCTTTTATCAAGGCGTCAGCGGCAGCTTGCTTGCCATCTGCCTCAACCACTTCACCTGTGCGCGATACGACAAAATGCGGCTCCGCGTTGCCGTAGAGTGACTTCGAACTATTGGCCACCATAAACTGCGCATCACTTGCCTCCATGCGAAGGCGCGCGCGACCAATTAAAAAGTCCTTGTCATCTGTCGCCTCTAGCTTAAAGCCAACAAGCGTTGTATCGGGCGCCCATTTTTTCACTTCCGCTAAAATCTTCGGCGCCTTTTTAAATTTAATTGTCGGCGGCTCATCTGACGGCATTTTGCCCTTCTCTGTTAGCTCATTACCGTCCGCGTCAAATACTCGATCAACAAGCCAGTCTGAACCAGCGACTGCCATGATGACGATATCAACCTTTTCTGTTTGGACAATTTCTTTTAGTGTATCGCCTAAATCCACAATGCCTTCAAATGGCACAAGGCGCATATTCTCTCTATGCTCTGGTAGCTTCGTGAAATAGCCGTGCATATAAATGACCTGTGCCCCGGCTAGGCGCGCGGCCTCAGCTAGGTAGCACCCCATCACGCCCTTCGACAAATTCGTATGGCCGCGTACATTATCCCATTTCTCCAATGTCCCGCCACTCGTAATTAAAACGGTCTTTCCAGTTAACATAGTAATCCCCCATCATTCATTTTCCTGAAGCCACAACGTCAATACCTCAATGAACTTTTCCGTTGCGGGTGACAGCTTTTGCTTTGTCGACAAGCCAATTGTGCGGTAGCTTTCCTGCACGAGCGGCAGTGCGCGCACATTGTCTGGCAGACTGCGGATGGCCAGTTGCGGGAAAATCGTCACACCTAAATGATGCGACACCATCGACAAAATACCCTGCTCATCAAACAGCTCAAAGCGAATATTTGGCTTAATATGATACTTCTCAAACGTCGTCACAACGTCATTCGTTCCGCGGTAAGACGGCAAAATAAATGGCTCATGCTCAATTTGCTTTAAATCAATTCTCTCTTCATCATATAGCGGACTTTTCGAAGATACAATACAAAGTAACGAATCGCGTTTTAGTGGCAGAAAATCAAGCTGCTTCGACGACGAACGGTTCATAAAGCCGCAGTCAATCTCGCCCGACATGATCCACTGCTCAATCTCATAATAATCGCCCTCGCGTAGGCTAATGGCAATCCCCGGATAACGCTCGTCCATCATTTTAATAATGCCGGGCATCCAGCTTGCGGAAATTGTCGAAATGAGCCCAACACGCACCGTTCCCTTCGCAACACCTAAAATATGCGCCGCCTCCTGACGTAAAAGCTCTTCGGCGCTCAGCACCTGGCGCATCGCTCGCATCATCGTCTCACCGTCTGCAGTGAGCGTCACACCGCTCCGATTACGGTGAATGAGATGAAAGCCAAACTCCTTCTCCAGACTCGAAATCGCATGGCTAATCGCCGACTGTGTAAGCCCAAGCTGATCGGCCGCCTTCGTGAAGCTTTGCACCTCAGCTACCTTATTTAAAATTTCATATTTCACTAAGCTCAAAAAAGTCACCTCTTCCAAATTTGCGCAATTATGTAGAAATCTCCACCACTTTTTCCGCATCTATGTTACATGAATTTCTTTCATGTTTACCATTATAAACATTCGTTTTACTAATCACAAGATGCGCACTATAGTTGTATTAGTACAGAACAAAATAACAACTTTGTGAAATGTGGTGACAAGTATGAGTATTCAAGGAAAAGCAAATATTTTGATGGTCATCGTGACGATGTTTTGGGGACTCTCCTATACATTCATGGTGATGGGGCTAGAAAGCTTACAAGCCTACAATGTCGTAGCACTGCGCTGCGCTATCGCATTTATTATTGCCGGATTAATTTTTTATAAAAAGATGATTCGCGTGAACATGCAAACAATTAAATACGCATTCATTCAAGGGTTTTTAATGTTTTTATTATTTGCCTTATCCTTGTTTGGCTTACAAACAACGTCTGCGTCAAACGCCGGCTTTATTTTAAGCTTAACGGTCGTACTTGTCCCGATTTTCGCAAGTATTCTTGATAAGAAACTACCATCACGCGCGGTGAGCTTTGCCATTGTGATGACGATGATTGGCATTGTGATCCTGACATTAAAGGAAGGCTTGCACTTCCAACCAGGCGACATTTTAATGGCGATTGCCGCGGTAAGCTATGCGGTTTACTTAATTTTAAATAGTAAGTTTACAAAAAGCGTAGAATCAATTTCTTATGGCATCTATCAGCTAGGCTTTGCTGGACTATTCGGTGCAGTACTTTGCCTATTTTTTGAGACACCGCAAATTCCTACTACGACAACTAGCTGGATTGCGATACTTGGCCTCGGCATCATTTGCTCGGCGTTTTGCTTCATTGCGCAAGCTGTTGTACAACAGTACACATCCCCAACACATACAGGCTTAATTTTCTCACTAGAGCCCATCTTCGCGGCGATGTTTGCGATGATGTTCCTAGGTGAAGTATTAACAACACAGCTAATCATCGGCGGTATTTTTATTCTAGCAGGTAACTTAGTGGCGCAGCTCGAACAAATCGTCGCAGCACGCAAAATGGCAAGAACAACAACACAACAAGCAGTATAAGCCTTCCTATGTGGAGGGCTTTTCTTTTTGGTAGCATTTGTTCTATTAATAGAGCATCTCACATAAAAAACACTATCAATCAAAATTCAGATTCTTTATAATATACAATCAGTTTCCATATCAGAAATCTACCTGTATTATATAATTATGGGAACATATATACTATTATTAACCGATTATCAGATTTTTCGCAATATACAATTAGTTTTCATAACATCATTCTGGCGGTATTATAGTAGTTATGTGTCTATACTTAACAACTATTTAATAAGTATATTATAAGAAGTAAAAGGAAGTGTATTTATGGTAGGACGTAACGACCAATGCCCATGCGGCAGCGGTAAAAAATACAAAAAGTGCTGTGAGGGCAATCAGCAGGCAACAGTAACTGCTGTATTCCACGAAGAAATTGAAAATGTATTACAAACTTTTTACAGCACGTATCCAGATCGCGGTGACATCCGTGAGTATATGGAGCTTGTACAAAACTGGCTACCAAAGCTAGAAAACAAATTACAATATGAATTAATCCAAGCAATTTGCTTAGACGATTACTTCTTCCACCACCGTACAGACATCTGGACAGGCTACTTAAAGCGCACAACAAAGAAAATGGTACGCCCTGCAACTGTGGCAACACTTGCATCTTGGGAAAAACCACGCTTCTTCGTTGGCCAGGTAACACGCGTTGAAGAAATCTATTTCGAAGCAAAATGTACATTAACAGACGAGCTGTTCATGATTCGCCGCGAAAACAACCGCGCGATTCCAGAGGGCATGCACATCTTCGCCTTCCTGTTACATGATGGATCAGAGGGCGTGAATCACATGCTTGCTGCATCTACTTTAATTTTCTTCCCAACAAACCACGGCAATGTTTTCGAGAAATTCCGTGCAATGTTTGACAAGAGCGGCAAGGCGATGTACGAATTCGTGCAGGAAAACCACATCGAGTTTTGGATTAACTTAGTCAATGCAGGCTATGCGGGTGAGGAATTCACGTCATTCGAGCAAGACGTCATCCTACAAGCAAAAGAATTTTTAGCTAGCAAAAACGTCGAGAGCGACAAATTAATCATGGCGCTTGAAGACTACCTAGTCGAACAACAGCCAACAGCACGTAAAGCTGGCGCTATCGCAGCAGGTGCGATTCGTTTCGGTCAAGACCGCGGATTATTTGACGCGAAATTTACAGTGAAAGAGATTGCTGAAAGCTTCGGCGTTTCCGCATCATCACTAAATAAATATCATCAAGAGTTACTTGCTTATCATGCGGTAGCTGTTTAAAAATGAGGAAAACCAGCGCGGATTTGCGCTGGTTTTTTGCTTTTTTGAGATTATTTTATTCCCCTTTATAATACATGCTCGCTAAAACTCGGCATCGGTTCATTCAGCTCTTTATAAGGGACTGAATACTTAGCTTTATCGTTACGTACATCCAGCATATTTGATAGATAAAACCTCAGCATTATTTAATAAATCTTCATTCAAAAGAAGTTTAATACAATTTCCACAAAAATAAAATTATCCATCTATAATGGGGTTATAACAGAAGGAGGCGCAAAAATGAAAACCCAGCTACAAAAAGCATTAAAGCACAAACAGCTCGTGACAATTATGTATATGGCAAAGGACGGCTCGATTACAAAACGCCGCATTAAGCTACTTAGTTTATCTGCACAAACCTTTCAAGCGTACTGCTTTACACGCAAGGCAAAGCGTACATTTTATATCGAGCGTGTGTTAGCTGTTGTTCCTGTTGTGAAATTTGAGCGCCACATTATTTAATTTCACCGCCTACTCATCATTCCTCGCCAAAAAGGGTATAGAATTTAAACTAGATAGAGGAGTGGATTACTTTGAGCCTACACCATACAACACAATTCCCTACATCCTACGTCGTCCTCGATTTTGAGACGACTGGATTTTCTGCCGCGCACGATGAACCGATTCAAGTGGCGGCCATTTGCTATGATCAGTTTCAAGAAACCGCAAGCTTTGTGACCTTCATCCGGCCGACAAAGCCAGTGCCTGCTAATATTACCGCCTTCACAGGAATCACAACCGAAGATGTCGCACATGCACCGACGATTCACGACGTCTTTCCCGAGCTAGTGAATTTTATCGGCAAGGACGCGATTGTTGCCCATAATGCCTCGTTTGATTTAAAGTTTTTAGAAATCAATATGCAAAAAATGGGCCTTCCCTATACGAAGTTCCGCGTGATTGACACCGTTCCATTAGCACGCCGTTATATCCCGGCTGCAAATCATATACTACCAACACTAAAAAACTTTCTTCGCCTCGACCATATGCCATCACATGAAGCAAAGAGCGACTGCTATGTGACATCTGCTGTGTATCAATATTGTCATCAGCAAAAGTTCCGTTACTAGGCAGTCCCACTCTTTTACACTTTCCCAAGCACAAACAGCTAATCCGCATGGTTCAGAATGAAAAGCGCCCCTGCATCACCAATTGAATAAAAATTTTTAGATGTAAACATATTTCAATCATAAGCCTACTAAAAAACTAATAAATCTCTAACTTTCATTATATATACTAGATTAAAAGCCGATTCATACTAAAGTTTTTAGCATGAATCGGCTTTTTCAGTATCTCTAGTAATTCCCTCTACAATAAAAACAACGCGACAACAATCCCTGCAACCACTACATAAAGCGGCACAGTCCATTGCATCAAGCGTTTCTTTTGCGCCTTTGCCTGTGAACGTATTGCTTCATCAATGACGTCTGCACGTGCTGTCCACTCGGATTTTTGTGTATATAGCTGCTGCTGTACTTGTAGCATGCGCGCATCTATGCTTTGCTCTAATACGTTAATCTCTGCACTCGCTAAAGTTAATTTTTCCATAAGCTTATCCATTTTTGCACTAACTGTCTGCTGCACGTCTGACAGAGTGGCTGTTGTGCGTTCTTCAAGTTGCTGCAACGCGTGCTGTTGCTCACTAGCCTGTTGCTGTAAGACTACTGTGTCCTTTTTTAGCAGTGCTCCCCCTACCTCAAGCTGCGTAAGTTTTGCCACTACACTTTCATGTTCTTCCTTCGCCGCTTGTTGCTCCCTCTCTAGCTGTTCGACCTGTTGCCGTGTAGTCTTTAGTGTCGCTTCATGACTCGCCACACTAGCTGCTACTGTACGCAGTTCTTTCTTTAGCACTAAATCATCAATCCGTAGCTCCTCAATATCCTCATGTCTCTCATTGCTGCTGTTGATAAGCTTTTGCTGTACCTTTTTCAGCTCGGTCAACTGCGCTATTACATGTGCATGCTCTGTCGTTGATTGCTTGCTACTATGCTCATATTGTTCTTTTAGCAGTGCATATTGGTTCACAAAATCCTTCATATTGTGCTTCAGAATCGTCAGCTCTGCACCTTGAATCGTTACCTTTGTTTCCAACTGGAGAAATATAGGATGCTTTTTTAGTTCCAGCAGTGTAGTTGCTAACTTTGGCGCTTTATTATCTTGTTTTAGCGCCTGAATCTCTAAGTCAAATTCATTCGATAGCTGTGTGAGTGACGCCAAAATCCGCGCAATGTCGAGCTTCGTTGCAGACATTTCCTGTAGTTGTTGCTCCGTTTGTTGAATAGTTGCTGCCATTTCTTCCTTCACCATTTCCCATCTCGTTTTCATTTCCGCTAAAGACATGCTTTGCTCGCGCTGCCGATAATAGTTCGCAAGGAGGAGTTGATTTTTTGCAATCACACGATCATAAGGCTGTTCAATTCGGGCGAGTAGCTCCTCAATGGAATCCAGCCCGTCTAGCTGCTGCTCCACTTCTGCTAGGCGCTGCTTCAGCTCATTATTCGTTTTTCTTCCTTTATAGATAGTTATCAGTGGGCCAATCATCGACCATCACCCGGTAGCATTTTCCGTTCTTCCATCTGTTCAATTAACATCGACATTTCTATTGGTGAAGCCCCTGTTATTGCCTGTCTTTCTAATGAATTAAACAGTGATAACCTCTCCTCAGCTAGCTGTACTTTCTCAAGTAGCTCCTCATTAATGGAATTGGCTACAGCCTTCACGCCCTTTGAAACGAGCAGCATCACACCTAATGTTGAGATGCCGTCTACAAGATCTGAAAGAGTAGAAGCTTGCTCCACATGATCCAACCATTCACCACCACTTTCAATAAGCTCGGGTATATTCACACCTACCGCACCGGCCCCAAGCGTCGCTGCGGCCGTCCCCATACAAGCTCGTCCTGTAATTTTGCCCGCGCGCTCGATAAATTGCATATTTCCTTCACTAAGCAGCCGCTGTAATTTACCTGCCTTTAATAAACGCAGCGTATTCACGACAACAATTGCCGGATTGTCATCAATTATCCCAATCGCTGAGCCTAATATAAAAGCAATATTATACGCCTTCTTATTCTCTTTAAATAGCTTTAGCGCAAGCTCCTGCGTAATGAGTGCACCCACATCATAGGCATTAATCGTCAACCAATCCACTGCTGTATCCATTTGCATACCGCTGACGTTATAAATAGCCTCCGCAAACGGTAACGGAATACCTGCGGGCGATGTAAAATCCTTTGCCATATGATCAAACCACAGCCCAATCCCCTCAAAGCCCTGTAAATGATACGATTCAATAAGCCCTTGTATATCATGGCCATGCTTCATCCGGTGCCCCATGCCCGACACCGAATCCATCATCGCGTCGACCGAACTTCCATGATGCCCTAAATTATGATAGTTTTCCGTTAAATCGATGACGATATCCTTTAACACACACTACAGCTCCTTCTTTTATCCTATATATGCGTATCATACTGTATTTGTAAACAATTGGCTAATAGGTTGTCAAATAAAACAAAAAACCGAACGCAGTACAGCTCATCCACGTTTGGTGTACTCGATTGCTCAGGAATCACCTATTAATTTGGCCGTCTTTAGCTATCGATTTCAATCATTTTTTCTGAAATCAGTTTCATCCAGTTCAGCTACTATCTTTAGGTCAGATTCTTTTTTATAAGCCGCGCGATGTGCTGACTATCCTCAAAATTTTGCTGCTCTAGCTGTGCCATTATCTTTTCTTGGCGTGATTTACTCTGATTTTGGTTCAACTTATACTTCGCCTCCACCTCACTCACTTCTACTTCAAAGCCAACAATGCTCTTCATCATCCCCTGAATATAGCGGTCATCTAAAGATGGAATCGGCGCCTCATCAAAACCTTCGCCATAAAATTCCGTCGTTTGCGCGAGTAGTGTATAAAACTCCTGCTCGTCCTCGATTAACCGAACCTGCCCGTACATATGGACCGCGGTATAATTCCACGTTGAAACGCTCTGGTGTTCCTCATACCATTTGTGAGAAACGTATGCATGTGGTCCCGTAAACATCACAAGTACTTCACGGTCCTGTAATTCTTTCCACTGTGGATTGGCCTTCGCTACATGGCTTTTCAAAATAAATGAGCCTCCCTCCCTTTGCTCCATTAAAATCGGAATATGTGTGGCAAACAGCTTCCCTTCAACTGTTGAAACAAGTGTACCAAAGCTATTCTGCTTCACAAATCGATAAATTTCTTGTGGATCTTTCATTTCAAAAACTTTTGGAATATACATAAACACTTCCCCCTATTTCTAGTAGAGTAAAATACAAAATAACCCGAACATCTAGACGGATGTTCGGGTACGAAACTATTTTAAATCAGACACAATTTCCGCCTCTGAAGAAGTAAGTGTCACGTCCTCTACCTCTTGTGGCACTTTGTTACTCGTTAATAAACTCACGCCAATTGCGACGATGAAGTTCAGAATAAGTGCTAGCATGCCCATATTAAGATCATTAATATACGTTGGGATACTCGGAATAAGATCCGCAAATTTAATGCCTGTTGTTGCGTTCAGTAAGACGATTGCTGTACCTGTAATAATCCCGGCAATCGCACCGTATTTATTCATTAATTTGGATGTTGTGAAGCTGAATAATAACGCCGGCACGAGCTGTGTGATTAAACCGTACGACATAATATTTAATAATGCTAAAGCTTCTCCGCCAAAGATTGTGAACACGAAGGCAATCACAATAATGAAGAGCACTAAAATTTTCGATACTTTTAATTGCTGACGGTCTGTTGCTTCTGGCTTTACTAAACGGTAAATCCCCGTCATTAAGCCAATTGATGCCGCCATTAACATCACTGATGCTGGTACAAGCGCCGTCAGTAAACCAGCCGCGCCAACGATCCCAACTACCCATGGATCGAATGTTTGCATCACTAAGCGCAGTAACGATAAATCGCCGTCTGCCCCTTGCAAACCAGGGACTTGAATGATGGCCGCAAAGCCAATAAAGAATGCGAATAATAATAAAATTGTATAGATTGGTAACGTAATCGCATTTTGCTTTAATGATTTCACACCATTCGCTGATAAAATGACCATAAATGATTGCGGTAATAAGTAAAAACCGAACGCATTTAGGACAATGGTCGAGATGAACCATGCAGCACTATAGCCTTCACCCGCGAGGACTAACGCTTCTGGCTTAAAGTCATTTACTGCCTCAAACATCGGCTGAATCCCGCCGAAATAATGGAACGGAATGTATAAACCTAAGAAAATAATGACGACTAAAATTAAAATATCTTTAATGACTGCTGTCCAAGCAGAGCCGTGAATCCCTGAAACGATAACATAAATCGTAATAATAATCGCACCAATCGCACTTGCCACTATTGGTGAAATTGCACCATACGAAGCTTCACCAACAATGATGCCTAATCCTTTTAATTGGATAACGATATACGGGATTAATGCAAGTGTACCGAGCAGTGCAACGACTACCCCTAAAACGGGACTACGATATTTTTTTGAAAAGTACGCTGGCTGCGAAATGATGTTATGCTTTTTCGCATAGAGCCAAATTTTTGGCACAATCCAATACGATAAGACGTACGCTAAACAAATATAGGCGGGCACATAGTAAGCAGCAGCCCCTTTTGAATATGCCCAACCACTCCCACCAAGGAAGGTAAATGTCGTATAAACTTCTCCGGCGATTAAGAGGAAGACGAATAATGTACCGAAGCCTTTGTTTCCTACTGCAAACTCGTCGACATTCATTTCCTTGCCTTTTGTCGCGCGAATCCCTAAAAATAATGCCAGTGCGGCAAAGAAGAAAATAATTACTAATGCACTATTCATCTACGCCACCTTCTTTCCCGTACTCTAAACGATAGACGATCGCCATCACGACAGAAGAAAGCACCATCCAGAGGACAATCCAAAATAATAAAAATGGTAAGCCTAAAATATACGGTTCAACCTTATTCACCCATGGAATTAAACCAGCCATCCCTATGAACGGAATAATGAGTAATAATTGTGGATTTTTTTTCATCAACAAACCTCCATTACTATTGAATAGTTGAATGATAGAGCGCTTTTCTTCGTTGCCTGTCCTTCACAGTTGTTGCGGCACCGGATTTTCTATTTTCATAAAGATCGCCCAGAGAAATGACAGCCGAAATCACCTCATTCTGCACACTCTCTACTACAACACCATTTTCTGTCCATGCCAAGTCACAGGGCGAGAGAATAGCCGCCTCACCAAAGCCTGGATTAATAATACCGATTGCTGGACTAGCAGTTGGACAATGCACGACGTAGAGCTGATTTTCAATTGCCCTTGCATGCGCACAATGACGTACACGCCAAAAGCCTTGCGGAGTAAACGTATAGGATGGAACAAAAATAATATCTGCGCCTTGCTGTGCATACATGGTGGCGATTTCAGGAATTTCAATTTCATAGCAAATCGCAATGCCAAACTTCACTGGTCCTAAATCAAACACGTGTAATGCATCGCCCTCTTCTGTACGCCAAAGTGCCTCGGCTGGAAAAATATGCGACTTGCGGTGGCTTAGCTCTTCGCCGTTTGGACCAAAAACATACGCTGTATTGTAAAGCACACCGCCAACACTTTCTAATGTAGAGCCTGCAATAATGATTTGATTTCTTCGTTGCGCAAGCTCACTAAATAGCTGTTTATACGCCGGTAAAAAGTCCACAATCCGCGCATAATCCTCTAATCCAAGTTCGTCAAAATCCGCATAGCTCGTTAGTAATCCTAATGTACAAAGCTCGGGAAACAGTACATAGTCAGCTGTTTCCGGCACGTCCTTCATTGCTCCATAGACATCTTCTGCAAAAGCGTCAAAATGTGCGTACGGCTTGAACACAAGCTGGCACACGGCAAGCTCAACCTTCATGTACGACGCTCTTTTCAAAGACAATTTCACCATCAATGACTGTTACTTCCACTCGTACATCTTTTAACGCTTTTGGGTCGGTCTTTGTAATTGCCTGATCTAATACAATCACATCGGCTAATTTTCCTACTTCAATACTGCCCTTCAGCTTTTCCTCAAAGCTCGCATAAGCCGCATTATAGGTGTACGCACGAAGTATTTCATGTAGTTCAATTTTTTGTTGCTGTCCAAATGCCTTGCCGTTATTTACTTCACGATTCACTGCGGTATGAATACCAATCATCGGATTTGCCGTCGTCACAGGTGCATCCGAGCTCGCCGCTGCAATAATGCCCTGTTGAATATAATCATGCATCGCATACATATAATCTGTTCGCTCACCATAATGCTCCAAATAAATCTCCCCAAACTCATAAGGGAATGGTGGATTGGAAATCGGGATAACGTTTAATGCCTTCATACGCGCCTGTAAATCTGGCATGGAGACACCCGCATGCTCAATCCGGTGGCGATGATCCTCGCGCGGGTGCTCCGCTAAAGCACGCTCCACCACATTTAAATACATCTCAATCGCCTGATCTCCCTGTGCATGCACCGTAATTTGGTAACCTAATTCATGTGCTTTCCCCAATACCTCATAAAGTTCCTCTTCTGTGTAATAGAGGATACCGTGATTATTCGCATCACTTGTATAGCCGTCACGTGTCGCAATCGTAGGGCCTGAGCTACTACCGTCTGTAAATAATTTGGCTGGTCCAATTTTGAAGCGTTCATTCCCTGTTCCTGTCACAACGCCCGAGGCCAGCATATTTTTTGTAAACGCATAGCAATCATTCAAGCTACCAATCATCGCATAGACACGCACCTTTAGCTTCCCTTGATGTGAAGCGAGCTGCAGTAAACGGAAGCTGTTCGCATCATATGTCGCCGCATCATGCACAGATGTAATACCGTAGCGATAAAAATGCTGCTGCGCGAGCTCAATCGCCTGCATAATTTCTTCATTTGAAAACGCTGAAACTTCATTGAAGCTCATAAAGGCTGATTCAATTAATTTCCCCGTCAATTGCCCCTCTGCATCACGCTCAATCATGCCACCTGACGGATCCTTTGTGTGCTCATTGATTCCTGCTAATGCCAGTGCAGCACTGTTTGCGACACCAATATGGCTACACGTTCGGTTAATAATGATCGGATGCTCTGTTGAAACGGCATCTAACTCCTTTTTTGTCGGGAATCGCAGCTCGGCTACCTTTGTCTCATTGAAGCCTACTGCACGTAGCCAACCACCTGCTGCCGTTGCTGCTGCCATCTCTTTTAAATCTTCTAAAATCTTTTCGATTGAATCATATTTAGGGTCTTTACAATTTAAGCTTAATTTTGACGTGCCATAAAAAATAAGATGTAAATGTGCATCAATGATACCCGGCATTAACGTTTTTCCTTCTAGGTCGATGACGTTTGTCTCCTCAGAAATCCACCCTTGAATTTCCTCATTGCTACCTACTGCGATAATTTTATTCCCCGCAAGTGCCACCGCTTCAAATACATCATTATTTTCGTTTACTGAAAGTACCTCACCATTAAGAAATGCAATTGTTGCCATTGTCATTTTGCCAAACTCCCCCAATCCAATCATTATTCAGATAAATCTGTTAATAGTATCATTATTCCATTGCAAGCACTTTCTGTCGTTGTACAATTTGTTAAATTCCATTTTTAACCTCTTAACAAAACATACATTGTACGTAACTAAAAAATCAATTTATTCTCTAAAATGCTAATTTCCTGTTAAAATTTGCATTTTTAAATGTATTTCATTAAAAAAGAAGGCGTAACTTGTGCCCCTTCTCATTAAAAAAAGCTGCGAAACTCTACATAGTCAAATCGAAAAAATTTAGGTCTTATACATAGATGTGGCGCATTACGAAGTGGCGCCTATCCATCGTTTTCGCCCATCCTCTAGCAGCAATCTTGCGCAATACTTTTACAAAGCGACAATATTGGCTTATACTAAATAGACTTGTATATATAAAGGAGGACTTCCAATGACTGAAAACACACCAAAAAAGGTAAGCCTACAAGACTTAATTAAGCAACAGCTTGAAAACAAAAAGAATCAAGCAGGATCAGCTAAAGGCGGCACAAAAGGCGATACAACAACAAAGAAAATGAAGAGCCAGCAAACAAAGAAAACGAGCAACACACGTCGTAAAATGGGCGTTTAATACGACCAACCTTGAAAATAATAGCCTCCACCAAGTAGCTCCTTGCTACTGGTGGAGGCTATTTTATTGATTTTCCTGTCATTACATTCGCAATCTCTCCGTCACTAGCCTTTCACTCACGACAAACGTAGCCTCTGTTTTTGCCTCTATCTCCTCGAGCGTGCGGCCCTCCGCAATCTCAATGAGCTCCATTCCCTGCTCTGTAAAGTCAAATACGGCAAGTTCTGTAATTAAACGATTCACCACACGTTCTCCCGTTAATGGCAGGCTGCATTCCTTTTTCACTTTCGATTCACCGTATTTGTTTGTATGCTCCATGACAATGACAACGCGCTTAGCACCGACGACGAGATCCATCGCGCCACCCATTCCTTTTAGCATCTTCCCAGGAATCATCCAGTTCGCTAAATCGCCATTTTGTGCAACTTCCATCGCCCCTAAAATCGCCAAGTCGATATAGCCACCTCGAATCATCGCAAAGGATTCTGCGCTATCAAAAAACGCTGCGCCCACAGTTGCCGTGACGGTTTCTTTTCCGGCATTGATTAAATCCGCGTCTACTTCTGCCTCTGTCGGATAAGCACCAATTCCGAGTAAGCCATTCTCCGATTGCAGCATGACGTTACAGCTCTTCGGTATGATATTTGGCAGGAGTGTCGGAATTCCGATGCCTAAATTCACATACATCCCGTCCTTTATTTCTTGAACAGCACGATGAATAATAATTGTCCGTGCATCCATCTACTACACCTCCTGTACGGTACGACGTTCAATCATTTTTTCATAATGCATCCCCTTCAAAATACGCTGCACATAAATGCCAGGTGTATGAATCTCATCTGGATTTAGTTCGCCTACCTCGACGAGTTCCTCCACCTCCGCAATCGTAATGTTTGCAGCGGCTGCCATAATAGGATTGAAATTGCGCGACGTTTTCCTAAACACGAGATTACCTTCTGTATCGCCTTTCCAAGCTTTAATCAGCGCATAATCTCCCGTAATCGCTTGCTCTAATAAATAGCGCTTGCCATTAAATTCCCGTAGCTCCTTATTTTGCGCAATCATGGTACCGACGCCAGTTGGTGTATAAAACGCAGGAATCCCTGCCCCGCCCGCACGAATCCGCTCTGCTAGCGTTCCTTGTGGCGTCAGTTCGACTTCAAGCTCATTCGCTAAAAACTGTTGCTCAAACAGTTTATTTTCTCCCACATAGGAAGCAATCATTTTCGCAATTTGCTTTTGCTTTAATAGCGGTCCCAATCCGTGCTCATCGGTCCCGCAGTTATTACTGACGACTGTTAAGCCTGTTGCCCCTTGTTTGTAAAGCGCCTTAATTAAGTTTTCGGGTATACCACATAAGCCAAACCCACCGACTAAAACGGTCGCCCCACTTGGAATATCTTTCACTACTTCTTCAAAGGATGTAAATACTTTTTCACTCACTGCCTCCACCTCCATACACTCGCGTTTCTTGAAAGTAAAACTAACCATCAAGAGCACATCTCTCAATGGTTAGCTAAATTTAGAGCACTTTTAATTGACTCAGAACGTTTTCAGGCTCTGCATCAGGCGGGATTTCGCCATAGAGAAGCCCCTTTATAGCAGTCATCTGATTCGTTGCTAGCCAAAAATCGCGATTCAAGCCCCCACCAATTGGGAATTTATTTTCCTGGCAGGACAGAAGCTCCGTAAATCCAATATTATCGACAAGTAGAAAATCCACAAAATTCATCAGTTGGCCTAGCTCATCGCCTGACGTCTCTTGCTTTAGCCCAATCAACCACTGGTAATGCCTTGCTACATTAAATAATGGCTGATAGAGCGGGAGCATGCCCAGTGGCAACTGTTTTTCATCTAGTACAATCGCCGCAATGCCTAACGTAGAAAACAACCTCACATATTCCGCCATATACATGGCAGCGATTTCGACATCCTCTTCACTAATGCGTGCATCTTGCCCTGGATTGACAACTTGTTGAAGCTGTTCAAGCCAACACTGCGGTGATGGAAGGACGATTACAACCGGCGTAGTTGCTAAGTGAGTCGTTTGTATACTTGTTAAAACTTCACGCATAAATTGTTTAGGCTCCTCAAGTACGAGCAGCTTCTTCAATAAAAAGGTCGGCTTCTTCCCAGCCCATTCCTGTGCAAAATCACCTTTCTTTAAGTAATTTACATACACAGGTTCTACTGGGATTTGAAGTACATCTGACTGCAATAACGTTTGTCCCTGACCAAATACAGACAAAAATGTATCTGGATTGCTCCATAAATCATCTCGTCCATTGGCAAACAGCTGATTCGCATAGGCAAGTAAATCGAGCCATTTTTTTGTATCAGCTGGCGAAAAATAATCCTCTACTTTGATTGGAGCTCCCCCCTTGTTATAGATTGCGTAAAGTCGTTAACTCAGCCTCTAACTTTTCAATAAGAACATCCTTAGGATTTGGCATCCATACCGATTTCAGATTGCCACCTTGCATCTTGTTCTGTGGTGAACCTGCATAAATTACATCTTTATCTGCCCATGAACCATAGAATGGAATTCCCTCTGGCGGTTCATTTGTTACCCAGTTTTTCACAAACTCACTGTAAGGGATCCCGCGTTTTTTACGTGCTTCACGCTCTTGTTGACGTGCCTTTTCTGTCTGCTCTCGGTCAAGCGCTAATGTTTCTGAATCGAAAACAATTTTATAAATCGAACGCGCTGTCTCTTCCGAAATGAGATTTTCCTCTAAATCCTGAATGACTAGCTCGGGGTCTCGTTCAAGAATATCCCCGTAACCACCACCTGCACCTTGCGTAATGACGTAAATCTCACCCTCAGAAGCAAGCTCGAATTGTAAGCCGCCATGATGTGTCGTGTATTTACCATTTTCAAACGGTCTTTCATTCATCAGCTCTTTCGCTGTATACACCATTTTTTCTGGCTCTTTTTGTAAAATATCAAAGACATTAATATTTTTAATTTTACACAGTGGATATGTTGGTGGTGCATAGCCACCAAAAATACCGTAGCTTGACGGGTATTTCGCGCCAACCGTTGTCGTCATAAAGCCAAATTGCTCTGAGCCTTGTTGCGTTAAGAACATTTGGTACCCTTGACCACCACGATATTTCCCAAACGCTTGATTATCCTTCATAATTTGGCGAGAAATTTGGATAATCGGTACTTCTTCCTCAATTAACTCCTGCTCCCCTTGCTCGGCCATCGGAGCAAAGATTGGTGCAAGCGAATGCTCGCCGTCCTTCCCATCACGTGCACCACCAGACATCCCGTTTAAGTCTGCACATAAGTTCCCCACTGTTTCACCATGCTGCGTAACGCCTCCATAAATACACGTTGTAATCATGTTGTACCAAGGGGCCACCACTTCGGTTGACTTCTCTGGGCTGTTGTATAAATATTTCGCCAGCGCTGCCTGTGTTACCGCAAATGCTGGGAACATCGTCATCATACTTTGTGAGTTTGGCGTTTCAAATGACGGATTGAACACAGAGTTTTTATCCACAATGATGTCCATTGGTGCTAACACAGCCTGATTCCTCGGTAAATCGGGCCACACAAAGGATAAAAATAGCTGACCAAGCGTTCCTTTTAGTGCACTTGTTACCGCATTATTCGAACGATTGGCAAATTCAGGCGATGAGCCACGATAATCGAGCGTCAGTAAATCCCCTTTTTTCGTCACCTCAAGATTAATCTTAATTAAGCAGTTTTCACGCAGGGTACTATCCGCAATCCCAACCATGCGCACTTTCCCGTCCGGCCATTGTGATACACGACGTTTTACCTCTTCCACCGTATCCTCTAGCGTCTTACGTAAAATCGCAATAACGGACTCCACACCGTATTCTTCAATCGTTTCGGTGATCCGTTTTTCGATACGAATCGCCGCATGAAGCTTTGCCTTCATATCAACAACCATCAGCTTTGGTTCACGCACGGAGTTTTGGAAATACGTCACAAGGTCTTTATAAAACTTGTAGTTTTCTCCAACCTTTAACGGAGAAATCGCTAAGCCTTGGTCATACACCTGCTCAGCCGCAGATGGCATCCCGCCCGGTTCAATCGCGCCATTTTCCCCTTCGTGAACAATTGTAGCAATCCAAGCAATGAGCTCACCCTCATGAAAATAAGGCATGATTAAATTTTGGTCGGTATTATGCACCCCACCGTAACGTGCATCATTATAATAGAAGATATCTCCTGGATTGACGCCAACATCTGGGTCATTCAACCAATTTTCGATAATATATTTTACGCCGTACTGTACACACGTTGCGAAAAGTAATACGCCCCCAGAGCTTACAATGGATAAGTCACCCTTTGCGGTAAAAATCCCAGTAACCATATCGCCCCATTTCGCACCAGGTGCAGCACCGATTTGTTCGAGCATTTCAAACGATTCATTTGTACCAGCCTGCATTTTACTTCTTGCTAAGCTTAAAATAGACGGTTCAACATTGTGAATAGCCTGTTGCTCGCGTTCTGTAACCTGAGCTAGTGTATGGTCTTGCATCATGTCAGGATTTGGGCCAAGAAACAATGTTGTTTCATTTAAAAATGCCTCGACTAAATTCTGTTCTTTTCCAATTTCTAAAGACATATAATCCCCCCTTTTAATGTGCCTTCACACTATCATAGTGCATTTTTTTCGTTTTATTTTTCACCGTGTTCACAACAAGCGCAGAGTTTTGTTCCCCCATAATTAATTTAAAGCCTGGCTCAATTAAAAATGTTGCACGCTGTGATTCAATGAGCGCTGGACCATGAATGACCGCGCCTGGCTCGATTGCTTGTGTACGGTATACCTGTGTCATAATCGGTTCCTCACTATCCACGAAGTAGCACTCACGCTGACTATTCGGTATTGGTGCTGCTACATTCCCTTCCACTGGCTCCTTAAATGTAATCTGCTCTAGCTCGACAAACGACAGAACACGAATGGAATTGATCCGAATGCCCGCTTCTGGCTGCTGACTCCCCTCACCAAAACGTTCACCGTAATTGACACTGAATGCTTTCGCAAGTTCTAAGACGTCAATTTTATTCGTTAAGCGATTCACTGGTGAAATAACAGATGTTTGCGTTAATTGGTTGCCGTAGCGCATATCGAGCTCAAGACGATGCTGAATTTGTCCCTCTTCAATGCCCTGGCGCAGTAACTCCTCACGCCCAACATCCTCTAATTCCTTGACCAGCTCATTAAAGCGGTCGTAATCATCTAATAATTTACGTGTATTCGAATCATAAATATTCATAAACACGGACTTTTCGTGAATATTCACCTGATTCATCAGTGACGCGCCTACCGCTGAGAAAATAGGGGAAAATGGTGGAATTAAGATTTTCTCTACCTCCAGCACTTTCGCAATACCACATGCATGAAGTGGTCCGTTTCCTCCGTAAGCAAGTAATGTAAAATCTTTCGGGTCATACCCTTTTACACCAAGCTCTTTAAAGATGGCATGTGCCATTGTTGTATCGACTTTTTCTTTAATTTGTCGCGCTGCCGTAATCGTGTCAATGTCTAGCTCCTCACAAATGCCTTCACGAATGGCGAATTCTGAACGTCTTTTATTTAACTTAATATCGCCTTCTGCATAATAATCTGGGTCGAGGTAACCTAACAGTAAGTCCGCATCCGTTACCGTCGGCTGTAAGCCCCCACGGTCAAAGCATGCTGGACCTGGCTCTGAGCCTGCACTTTCGGGTCCTACTTCAAGCTGCTTTAGCGTCTGATCATAACGCGCAATCGAACCGCCGCCCGCCCCAATAATCCCTAGGTGAAGCATCGGTACACTCACTAACCAGCGACCAATAACCGGGTTGAAGTCATAGAAGCGAATGCCGTCACCAACGACAATCCCAATATCAAAGCTCGTCCCACCCATATCCATTGCAACAAGTGGCCCGACATTAAAGTCCTCGGAAAGATGCTCAGCCGCATTAACACCAGCTGTTGGACCTGAATGAATCGTTTGTAGCGCATGTGTCGAATTGAGCTGGGCCATCCCGCCAATGTTATGCACAACTAACATCGGCTTTTTATAGCCGTACTCTTTTAAAATCATTTCCAGTGAACTTAACGCATGATACATTTGGTCATGTAAATACGCATCCAAAATAGCCGACGTAATCCGTACATATTCCCCTTTACGCTCTGCCACTTGGTGCGACAAAATAATCGGAATGGCACCTAGCATATGACTTGGGTATTCCTCAAGTAAAATTTCCTCCACACGCAATTCGTGCGCAGGATTTAACACTGCATTCACCAATCCAACCACGATGGCCTGTGCACCGCGGTCTACAAGCTTGCGAATTTGTGTACGCAAATGCTCCTCATCCAGTGACATAAGCACCTTGCCGTTATAATCAACGCGCTCACGAACGCCTGCAATCATCGGAATCGGTACAAGCGGTTTTGGGCGCCTTGCAGCCGGCAAATCTTGCTGCTCCTTTGGTGTTAACCCGTCCCCGTAGCCGCGCCCACGACTCAGTGGCACTTGGCTTTGATAGCCTTCTGTTGTAAGGAGCCCAATTTTTGGCCCTTTGCCCTCAATTAGCGCGTTTGTCCCAATCGTCGTCGCATAACGTACCGAATCTAAATTCGAAAGCACCGTTTCGACACTTTCTCCTAACAAATTACACGCTTGCTCTAATGCCTCCATGAACCCGAGCGCTAGATTGTGGTGCGTTGTCAACGCCTTTGTTTCAAGATACGTATCATCCCAAACTAAGAAACAATCGGTAAACGTCCCGCCGATATCTACACTTACTTGCTTCATACGTTTTACCCCTTCCGTGTTACGTACTGATTTTTTAACGCGTCAATATCAAATTCCATATCATATGTCGGTGGATGCCCTGGTGGAAGGTACTCCACTTCTACCTGTGTCCCACACGTTGGGCAATAATATTCTAAAATCGTGCACCACTTCGGGTCTGGTGCAAATGTGAACTCATACAGCTCTGGATTAATAATCGGCTGATGAATCTCTTTTGGATCACGGTTATACACTAAAAGCCCCTCTTTATAATTGCCACGTGCAGAAGCAATCTCATGCTCACACACACGGCAGCACCACATTTCCTTCTCCAGATCAATCGCTAAATACTCCGTCATCTGTGCCTTCATACATTGTCCCCCCTTATTTCGTTAAGAAAATATCCTGATTGTCATTCACCTCATATGCCCAACCATCTAAAACACGGCATGTGAAATATTCATCCTGAATGATGGCTGGTCCGACCCCTTGCGTACCTGGCGTCATCTGCTCGAAATGATAAACGGGAACATCTGCCCATTGTTTGTTTCGATCTAAAATCGTTTTAGTACCAATCGCATTTGGTGAAATCGCTTTTAACGCGGTCGCCTTTTCTAACGCAACGTGCTCAATCTCTTTGACGACCTTCAAATGAACGCTTACATTTTCTGACTCTTCTAAATTGATGTGACCGCTATTATCTAGCAAAATCGTTTCCTCTTGACCGCCACGCGTCAATTGAACGGATGTTCGTATTTGGCACTGTGATAAATCAAAGCCCTCTGCAAACATGTCACGCTTTGCACGCAGTAGTAATTGCTCGGCTTTTTCCTTTACCATGTCAGTTGTAGCGTCTGTCAGATTCACTTGATATTCATGCGCAATATCACTAAAACTAATGCCAAATGCACTGAAAACGGCTGCTAAACGTGGAATCACGATTTTTTGAATCGTCGCGGCTTCCGCAATGCCACAAGCACTCATCGGACCTGCACCACCAAAAGCTAAAAGCGTCACATCGTCGACCTGCTGCTGATAATCCTTCAGCCCATCGGCAATTTTCTGCTCATATGCTTTTTCCATCAAAACAAGCGCTTCCTCTAAGCTAACATCTAAGGGCTTCGCAATCTTTTCCTCAATCGCAGACTTTGCACGTGCTTCATCTAATTTCATTGAACCACCAAAGTACGAGTTCGAATCCAAAATGCCCATGAGTAAATACGCATCTGTAATGGTCGCCTCCACACCCCCACGCGCAAAGCATGCAGGCCCCGGTGCAGCACCTACACTTTCTGGTCCGACCTGGATTTGACCATCCACTACTTTCATGATGGAACTTCCACCAGCCCCAATACTCGTTAAATCACTTTGTGAAAATGAGGTAGGAATGCTTTCAACTCGCCCATATTTTTCTTCCGTAATTTCTCCATTTTTTACAAGCCCAATATCAGAGGTTGTCCCACCTACATCAAGCGTTAACATATGCTCGATATTATAGTGCTTCGCCAAAGCCTTTGTGCCTTCCATTCCGCCACGTGGTCCAGAGCCATAGCTCTTAATCGCGGTTGTTTTCGCAATACGCGCAGAGTTTCCGTCATTTTGGAAAATGAGCATCGGATTTTTCATGCGATGTTCACGTAAGACATTTTCAGCATTAAATAGGAAACGCTCCATCCCCGTGTGTAAAAACGAGTTAATCAATGCGCCCCATGTACGTCTCGCATCATCGGTATCATCTGTCAGCTCATGCGAAATTAAAATCGGCACCGCTCCTAGCAAATGACGCGGATATTTGCGCAATAAAATCTGTTTAATTTTCTTTTCATCTTCCACTAAGTTTGGATTATTTAAGCTAAGAACAATGCGGTTTGCCCCGAGTGCCAATAATTGATTGACCGCCTCGACCACTTTTGCATCGAGTTCCCGGTCATCCTCATTTGTCTCAAGAAATGACACACGGTCCCCGACCAAAATATCAAACATCTCTTTTTGCTCCGCGTTGTCCTGCAGCATAAATGGATCGGCCCCTGCGCGCAATAACAGCCCTAGACGTGGCCCCCGTTTTTGAACAATGGCATTGGTCCCCGCTGTTGTGGAGTAGCGTAAATACTCAATTTCCGTTAAAAGTTTACGCATATCTTCTTTCCCGTACAGCTCTTTCGACACTTCCTTGATGACATCAACAAAGCACTTCGTCAAATCATGCGGTGTTGTCAGCGCTTTTCGACTCACAATCCGGTCATGAGCAATTACACAAGCATCGGTAAACGTTCCACCATTATCAATGGTCATTAATAAACCCATTTTTATTCCCCCGTCTCATATCCTGTTTAGAATGGTACGATCTAACAAGGCACGTCCAATGATTGATTCACTTTTTAGTTAAATCCTCAAAAAAAATTCCCATGCCTATATTGTTTATATGTAATTTTTTGGTTTATATTACTTGTTCAAAAAGATTTTTTAAGAATAAAGCACATGAAAAATCGTCTCTTTTCATTTCAATATCCAACATTCATGCCAATCATGCTGTAACTAGATACATGGACCAGTGATGGAAAATAAGAAATAAAAAGCTCCCTTCACCTTGACCATATACCCTCACACGACACGCAAAGTAACTGCTATATAACCTACTGTGTAGCATTATCCTCAGCAAAAATTCGGCACGTAAATTTTAAACCAACACAAATAACCATTCAATCCGCATAGGTTGAATGGTTATTTTTTAGCTTATTTATTTGGGATCGCTTTTGGCTAAACGGCGATTACTTCATGTTCATGAAATGTAATCATCCTTTTCACCACTGCGCTTACATAGTGGCATGCAATCATTTATGTTTCTGTCTATAGCTCCTCACCATTACCTTCACACATTGGCCAAACAAAATCGAACCAATAATCGTAATCAACACGACAACCCCAACCCACAGCGCATGCTTAAAAACGAGCAGCGGAAAAAAAACAATCGCAAACACTATGTACCCCATCACCGTATACATCACATTTTCTCTCATCACGCATCTCCTTCGCCTAGCTGTAACGGCTGTTATTTAGCAGCTTGTCTTCCTCTAAGGTTGCCCATTTTTTACGCACATAATCAAAGAACTATTGATTTTTTCATTGGATAAGGTAGCAATTTGTAAGGAGGACACAAATGCAATACTGATGGTGATAATCATATTCGGCACACTGCCTGGCAACCAGCCAACGATAAATAAAAACACACATTCCAATGCTAGGACAGCTCGTCTGTGCTTATCAAGTCAATCTTTCATATGTTCGGCAACTAAGACGCCTGCAATAAAGGCCAAAAATGGTGGTACATTTTGGAATACCCCATCATATTCCGGACTGGCGGCTCTTACGGCAAACAACACGGTATTACCGGTTTGTGCTGTTGCAAACACGCCGTCCCTAGTGATATACGTATAAGCATCTAAATCCCCCCAACTAAAGCTAATAACATCCCCATAATCAAGGAGTTCGGTGCTAATGAGTACCATTTTTTCGTTTTATCCTTCATCTTTTTTCTCCTTACTCAAAATGCCCTGGTGCATAGTTATTGAGCGGGATCGAGGAACATCACCACTTAATTGGCATTATTCCACAGTCAAGCTCAAATTATTCGACGCTCCTTTGATGATAGTTGGAAATAATATCGATTTATTGCAAAAAAACTATCTAAGGAAACATCAAATATGCCTTTTTCTTTATCAAAACAAAAAACCTCCAATTCAATAGTAATTGGAAGTTGATTGTAATGATTTATTGGGTAGTTTTACTTTAGATTCGGATAACTTTAGTAATACCTAAACTCTACAAACCGTTGATACTTTTAAGTTTTCTCAAAGTTATTTACGTCCCAAAGCGTCGGTTGGTAACCTTCTTTAAAGAATGTTATTCAAAAAATATGGCCAGATTGTGGAACAATCCATGAAAATTAAGGACCCTAAATACCCAGGTAGTGATCAGAGAAGACAATAATAAATTTAGCTGTTGAAAATAAATGAGGTCAATTGCAATAAAAAAGTAGACGATTGTGCCAGTTTAAACTATGGACACAATCGTCTACTATTGTTTCTTCATTTCATAACAACCGCTTCACCATCTATGACAATTTCATCTAATTGATTTTTGACAATTGTGCGAAGACGAATTATTTTTTTTCGATCTTTCTTCTCCAAGACTTCAACTTCAGCAGTTACAGTATCGCCAATTTTGACAGGCGCTTTAAAATCCACTTTTTGTGACAAATAGATTGTATCCGCTCCTGGGAGTTTCATCCCAAGTACCGTTGATATGAATCCCGCTGTAAGGATTCCATGTACAATACGTTCTTTAAACATGGTTTGATTCGCAAATTCAGAATTTATATGGACTGGATTAAAGTCACCTGTTATCCCTGCAAATTGATAGACATCTGATTCGGCAATAGTTTTTGTAAAACTAGCCTTATCGCCAATATGGATTTCTTCATAGCTAGGCATTTTTTAAACCTCCATTTTCATTATCAAGAACAGGGGTAATTCCTCGTAGCTTATGCCTTGATAGGATTTAAAATCCCTTTCTGATTTGCTTTCATTTGCTCAAATAACTCTTCTACTTTTTTGTAATTTTCAGTACGTTCTTTTTGTTGGCTAGCCAACGTTTTTTTCATAGTCGCTTCTAATTGATTTTGTGATTTGATGAATACATCCAACATTGCATTGCTCTGTTTCCATGAAAGTAATTGGACACTTTCTGTAACATCTTGAATGTTATTTAACCACTTGGGAATTTGTTGGTCTTGTTCGATACTACTTTGTTTCATATTGTTTTGTATGTTCTCGTTCCAATCTTTTGAAACTTTTTTCGACTCTTCTTCCATTGTGTTCAATGTCTTTACTGAAAAATCGAGCAGTTCCTTTTGATAAGAGAATGCTTGTAGTGCTTTTTGTTGTAGATCATCTTGGAAATTTTGTACTGTTTTAAGACTGCTTAACCAACCGTCCCACATCATATCCACTGGGTTTGCGAATTGTTTTTCTTGTACCTTCGACATTAATAATTCCTCCTTTAAAATGGCTTCATAAATTCTTGAAATGTATAATGAATGCATGTTTTGCATATCATCCTATCGTTAGTCTTCATCACTCTTCGTTTGAGAAGAAGCTCTAAAAGGGGTGAAAAAAGGATTATACAAACTGAAAAACTGATCCAACATTTTTTGATAATAGCTCAGTGATCCTGCCCACATTTCCAAATATTGTTCTCCAGCCTCTGTAATTGAGTAAATTCGCTTGGCTGGACCACCTGACGTAACACTCCACTCGGACGTAACTAATGCGTCTTTTTCGAGTTGTCGTAGCAGACGATAAAAATTCCCTTGATCAACCGATTCAACCCCAAACTGCATAATTTTTTCCATTAATTCATAGCCATGACTATTCCAATCACGTAAATGTAACAGCATGATTGGTATAAGAAAATTTTTTGGTGTCCCTAATTTTGTTGTTTTGCTTTTTTTTTCTTCTTCTGGTTTATGTTCCATCGTTAGTCACCTACCTAATGTAAAAATACTTATACCTGTAAATTACACTTATGTGTTTGATTTGTCAACTTAAGGAATTAAAGGGTATTTTTTTCTAATGGATGATTATTCTATTCCCCTAACTATATTATGATAATTATTCACTATATTAAGTCATTTATAAAAGAAAAATGGTAAATCGAAAATGATACATAAACTAAAAGTGCTAATTTAAAAAGAAATTTAATATATTTTTACATTTACTACCATAAAAACGTAAAGAAAAACATATAGTATGTAATTTAAGGGAGATAATGAATCTTAAAATTATTGCGTAAAAGAAAATTATTGTACTTTATGGATTTTTCCCCTTATGAAATAAGTTGCAATATGACTTCCGTAAAACATTGAAATTTTAGTTAGAACTAATTTCCAGAATACCGATTGACTAATTTTGGATTTATTGTAAAATAATAATTGTAATTGCGGAAATATTCAGATATATGTAACGTTTTACTCGTTAGTTCTATTAAGGAGGTGATACTCATTGACTCAAAGAATACCATTTGAGCCTTTTACGCTGTGGAAGGATATGTATGAACATACTGAAAAGGCTTGGCACGATGTTATCCAAGATACACTTGGAAAAGAGTCCTTCTCTGAAGGATTAGGGCAAGTCCAATCTAGTTATTTGCAATATCATGAAATGATCAGTAACTTTACAGAAGCTTATCTCAAACAAGCAAATATTCCAACACGAGATGAAGTTGCAAACGTTGCCTCACTTGTCATCAACCTAGAAAATAAAATCGATAATATTGATGATCAACTCTATGAAAATAGTGAAACAGTGACAAATGAAATCAACCAATTAAAACGTACTGTTGGTAACTTGGAGAAGAAATTCGACAAGGTTTTAGAAGCTATTGCAGCACTGGATAAAAAACTAGAAACAGATGAAGCAATCGTCGCATCAAAAACTGCAACAACGCAGCCCGTGGCAAAGGCGACACCACAATCAACGCCAGCAAAACCAAAAGATACTAACACAAAGAAATAATACTTAATTCTCATTTTAATAAATTTAACGAATTAGGAGTGATTTCAAGTATGGTACAGTTGCAAACAAATGTTTTAGAAAAGGCTAATTCCGGAAAGCCTCTGGAAGGAAAAGTAGCAGTTGTCACAGGTGGGTCACGTGGTATTGGTGCAGAAATTGCTAAGGTATTAGCAAGAAATGGAGCGCAAGTGGCTATTAACTACCAAAATAGTTCGGAAAAAGCGGATAGCATTGTTCACGATATTGAACAAGAAGGTGGCACTGCATTTGCATTCAAGGCAGATGTAATGGCGGCTGATAATGTCCATAAATTTATTGAGGAAGTCATAAAACGTTACGGCCAAATTGATATTCTTATCAATAATGCTGGGATTACAAGGGATAAAACATTCCGAAAGATGTCGATTGAAGAATGGGAAGAAGTAATAAATGTTAATTTAAATAGTGTATTTAAAACGACTTCTGAAGTAATCCACCATATGCTTGAACAGAAATATGGACGAATTATCAATATCAGTTCGATTATTGGTCAATCTGGTGGTTTCGGCCAAACAAACTATTCGGCTTCAAAAGCTGGATTACTTGGCTTTACGAAATCATTAGCGTTAGAGACTGCAAAGAATGGTATTACTGTAAATGCAATTTGCCCAGGTTTCATTGAGACAGAGATGGTTGCAGCGATGCCAGAAGATGTAAAAGAGTCTATCATTGCTAAAGTGCCTATGCGACGTTTAGGGCAAACTGATGAAATTGCTGATACTGTTCTATTCCTCATAAAGTCGAACTATATTACCGGTCAAGAAATCAATGTAAACGGTGGATTGTATATGTAACAAACAGTAAGGGCTTCCTAGCGAAGCTCTTTTTATAGGTAAACGATACTAAAGGAGGATTGCATGATGAATCTTGGCACCGAAGAATTAGAAGATTGGATTAATCAAATGCAAGGAGATTCCATAAAAAGCTTTAATCGCTTCAAACGTTTGACAGAAGTTATTACAAAGGAGCCTGAACCTCAAGTTGGCCAGACACCTAAAGAAGTCATCTGGACAAAAAACAAAGCAAAATTATATCGTTATCAGCCTGCTATTAAGAAGACAAATAAAGTGCCACTTCTGATGATTTATGCCCTGATTAACAAACCATATATATTGGACCTTTATCCGGGCAACAGTTTAATTGAGCATTTAACCAATAAGGGGCATGATGTCTATTTGTTAGATTGGGGCACAGCAGGCTACGAAGACCGCCATCTGAAACTAGACGATTATATTTTGGATTATATTCCGCGTGCTGTTAAAAAAGTGCTGCAGACTTCCGGAGCAAAAGAGATTTCTCTTCTTGGCTATTGTATGGGTGGAACTATGACCGCTACATTCGTTGCACTTCATCCACATTTGCCGATTCGAAATCTAATTCTATTAACATCCCCAATTGATTTTGAAGATGCTGGACATTATACAAATTGGTTGGATAAGCGTTACTTTAATTTAGATAAGTTAGTAGATACGCTTGGCAATGTACCATTTGAACTAATTGATTACGGCAATAAACTGTTGAATCCGATTTCAAATGTTTACGGACCATATATCACCCTTGCAGACCGAATAGAAAATGAAGAATTCGTTTTAAATTGGAAACTCATGCAAAAATGGCTCAATGATGGAATTCCGTTCCCAGGTGAATCGTATAGACAATGGATTAGTGAATTTTATCAAGATAATAAACTGATCAATGATGAGCTCTATATCCGAGGACACAAAGTGGAGCTTTCCAAAATTAAAGCGAATCTGTTAAATGTTGTTGCAACGCGTGACAACATTGTGCTACCACAGCAAATTGAGCCGCTAAATGACAAAGTTTCTAGTAAAAATAAGACACTCCATTACGTAAACACTGGTCACGTATCCGTTGTGACTGGCCGAAAAGCCATTAACGAAATCCATCCATTTATCGAAAACTGGCTGACAGAAGTATCTGTATAATAGTATATACTACTATTATTGTGCACGAAGAACATAAGCAAAGCATAGTCAGAGTGACTGTAGGTAATCAATACCGAGTCATATCTGGCTATTTTTTTTGCCATTACTCTTGCCCGAAAAGTTCTAAGTAATGCTGTTGGGTTTAATTATAAGAGTGAGGCATATTTCACAAACGCGCCCGATTGCGGAGTAAAGGTTTTACATTTATTACACAGTATTAGCGCACTATGCGAGTAAACTTTGGGCAGGCTGCTATCATTTCGCCAAATGATGTCCCTTTCCCTCCACGTGGCATTCTCGCGGAAGGAGAAATCAACCATGACATGATTATTACGGCTGATTTTGATTTGGAAATGTTATATCAAGTTCGAGAAAGAGATTCTGTAACAATTTGGAGGGACCAACGTGTCGATCTTTATCCTGATTGGAAATGAGGGTGAGCAATGTATCATAAAGAGCTGTATGTGTTCAATCAAAACAAACCACTTCCTGCAACGATTCGAAACTATCAAGAAACGGATTTCCTTGAATTAATTCGCATTCAAAAAGAGTGTTTTCCTCCCCCATTTCCTGAAGAATTATGGTGGAATACGGACCAATTAAAAAATCATACGACACTATTTTCGGAAGGTGCATTATGTATTGAAGTGGAAGGGAAATTGGCTGGTTCTATGACAGCCTTACTTGTTGACTTTCATATAAATGACCCAAACCATACGTGGGAAGAAATCACAGATAACGGGTATATCCAAACCCACAACCGAAATGGCAATACGCTTTATGTTGTTGATATTTGTGTAAGCCCTCTGTATCGAAATTTGGGTTTAGGGAAATGGCTCATGTTTTCGATGTATGACATTGTGATCCAAAATAAGCTAGAAAGATTATTAGGGGGCAGTAGGATGCCTGGCTTCCATCGATATGAAAAGGACATGACGGCACAGTTATACGTTCAATCAGTAGTTAACGGCGACATAAAAGACTCTGTCATATCCTTTTTACTTCGCTGTGGACGTACACCTCTTCAAGTAGTACCAAATTATTTAGAAGACGAGGAATCATGTAATTATGGTGTTTTAATGGAATGGAAAAATCCTTTTATCCAACATAATAGTAAGGGGGCTGTATTAAATGCACTATCATCGGATTAATACTATTCTATTAGGAGTCACAAGAGGAATTCATTAAAGCTCAAGAATACTTAGATTATGTGAATGAAAAAAAAATTAGAAATTAATTCATAAATAGAAGACCGCTGGATAATAAAACATACCCAGTTAACTGCTTTACTGAAACATAATAATCGGCAATTTATAAATAAACACTTCCACGAGGGCGTTAGCTGATTGCCACCGTATATTACAACTTTACTTGGAATGACGAGCACGATAGCCTTAGCGGATAACGCTTTCCTATTTTGCAGGAAAGCGCCCGTTACTTGAATAAAAATAGTGCGCCTAAAGTATGCAGTATAGGGGTAAAATTGACAGAGTTATTTATGAATAGAAACCATGGTACCAAGTGGAACTCTAGAGGATAATTCTAGAACATCATGATTAAACATTCTAATACATCCATGTGAGAGATTCTTACCGATTGAAGCTGGGTTATTTGTTCCATGTATACCATAATGAGGTTTTGATAATCCCATCCAAAGCACTCCAAATTGTTCGGGTGGATGGAGTTGTTTATTGATAATCGTGTATGTCCCAGAAGGTGTTGGTGACAATATTTTCCCAACTGCAATTGGGTAAGCTTTTATAAGCCTGTTTCCATCAAAAAGGGTTAATTGATATTTTGATGTAGATACATCAATCCATATCGCTATGAAGATCAGCTCCATTTTTTAATATTGTATTAAGTAACTCAGGCATTTGTTAATTAAAAAGCTGTCTATGAAGGAAAAGTAAAAAAACACTCTAAAAAACATTCAAGCATTTTTTACAACTTTATAAAACTATTCGAATCATTCCTCATTAGCACATAGACTCAATAAAAAACCACCCAAGCATTTACTTGAGTGGTTACAATCATTATTTCATTTCAATTGTGTATTTACCGAAACCATCTGTACCTTTGCCTGCATAACGAATAATGGTACGTAATCCCAAAGTTCAAGAGCGAGCTGTTCAAGGGATTCGAAATGGGATCCATTAGCGAACTCTGTCTTAAATCCCTTAAATGTTGCATCAGCTCACGTTCTGTCATAGGGGCAGCACTTCATACTCTGTGATTGCTTGATGCCGAATGTTTCAAACGCTTCCGAAATCAATTTGTTATCGAATTTGGATAACCTACCCAGAAATCTTCACTTCTGAATTCAGCCTCCCATTTTGTGACCACACTTCTTACAAAACTTTTTAGGTTCTTCATAGGACTGCTTACATTTTGGGCAGGTAAATTGTTGCGTAGTAGGCGCTCCCTGTTCAACTTCAACAAGCTCCTGGGCAAATGGCTGTTGCGATTCATTTGTAGATGCATTTACAGTACCTTCTTCAACCTCTAAATCCGCTAATCGACTTAGTTCATTCAGCTCTTCAATATAAGCCTCCAATTGCGCAATCGCATTTTCCTTCTCTTCAATTTGTACAAGCTGCTCCTTTACTAGCTCTATTGTAAATTCACTATTGCGATTTTTATTAACGATATCTCCAATCTCCTGTTTCAGTACGACAATTTCCTCTTGCGTCTGCGTTATTTGTTTTCGTGCTTTCGACCGATCCATAGCATAAGAGGTTTTGCTGCCGATTGTATTTACCTTTTTATTCACCTTTTCCTTCCATTTGCGGAACGAACCTTTACTTTCACTCATAAACGTTAACCCCCACTTAAAAATTTAGCGTATTTAAGTAAAAAATCTACGTATCAGCTGCCATATTAGTTGTATAGAAGCCAACCTCTTTTCTAATTATTCGACTAAACTATCCTCTATTTTGATACCTTCATCCCCTCAATAATAACTGGGTAGGGTTCAAATTCTCGATTATTAAACGGATTAGCGTGCCTATCTATTTTTAAATAAACAATACTTTGTCCTTTTATATCAATATTGAACTTTTTTAACGCTGTTTTATTAGTTATCTTTTCTTCAAATAAAACAGTAGCATTCGGATTAACATCCTCGTTAGAAGTTTCTAGATCTGGATCTTCATAAGAATCTTCCCCATATATGGTTATAGTATATGGTTGATTACTCGTATTTTCTTTTTTACCAGCTCCTAAGCGAAAACTTAGCTCCTTATAATCCCCAACAGGAATATCAAAAACATAATAATTTTGACTATAATCCGTAAGTTGGACTGCGTCATACACCCTTTCACCTTCAACATCTACAAAACCGTTTACTCCTTGCTCATCACGTCCGTATCCATTTCGTTGTAAAAAACGTGTCAGGGGTACATCTTTTAATTCTTTTTTCTTTTCCCAATCAATGCCGAAAAGTTCCTTGTCTATCGAAAAATAAATGGTGTGTATACCATCCTTACTTAAATGATTTGGAAGGTAACTATCCTCTATAGAAAATTCAATAGTCGTTCCTTCCACCAATCTTTTGTGTCCCATAAACATTTGCTTGCTATCGAAATATCCTAATTGAGGTTGAACAATCTTGAACCAAGGATATCTAGTAATCTCTTTTTTGGGTTTAACTTCTCCTGATAGAATGATACTTTCTTTTCCCTGAGTACCTTCAAAACCTTCAGTTGTTTCGAGCGCTACAGAGTTTAAAATGAGTGTCATGTCATCATTTTCCCTAACAATTGGCAAAAATTCGCTTTTTTTAGTGGCGAAATTCTTTGTTCCTGCAATTTCAATCGTGCCCCTTGCTTCTGGAATTTTTACTGACGTTTGCTCAAAACCGTCATCCATATACCAGTTCGTATCAATTCGTATAATTTTCGCTTCACTGTTACTATTCATTTTGTAAATATGGTACTCCGCTTTATCAGCAATTCTCACTTCATTTAAACTAGGCAATGTTAATTGTGCGCCATCTTCTAGTATGATTGATGTTGTTCCATGGAAGCTTGCATCAACTAATAAACCCGTATACTTTAAAATAAAGGAAAGGTTTCCTTCAGTATCTCTCGAATAACCTGTAAACTCAATGCTGCCACTTTCGTTACTGTATAGCTCTACATTGTGCTTGGAGACAATAAGTGGTTCTGTTCTCCATTCTGTTTCTTTTGTATTTATTTCTTCCATATTTTTTTCTTCTGAAGGTTGCTCAACTTTTACTTTCTCTGCCTGTTCAACTTCATCATTATTAAATAGTTGGGCAAACACAAAAATAATGAGTACAACGGTAGCACCCGCTGTTCCCCAACGAAATAAAGGCGTTTTCATCATCTTATTTTTAATCCCTGAATCCCTAACAGAATTTCCACATTCCTCACAAAAGGTAGCGTCAGCTTCTACTAGCTTATGGCATTTTAGGCAGATTTTATTTTTGCTTTCGTTTGGTTTCGTCACCTGAGATTTATCAACGATATTCAAAACAGGAGTTCCACATTCTTCACAAAATTGGGCACCGACTTCAACTGGGGAGTGACATTTTAGGCAGGTTTTCTTTGGACGGGGATCTAGCTTCTTTTGCTGTTTGTCTATTTCAGAATCAAAAACGGGGGTTCCACACTCTTCACAAAATTGGGTACCGGCTTCAACAGCCGATTGGCAGTTCTTACATGTTTTCATTTATCATTTCCCTTCTATAATATATGGAAGGCAAAACTAGAAGATTTTTTATATTAAAACGTAGGTTATTAGCATGATATGTGAATAGATTGGGGAGTATTACGTTTTAGAAATCCAGCGAGAGGCAAATTCGGTTCTGGTACAAAAATAGCTAAACTCCTGCAATTAACCTGTAAAGCATGACCATATGAATACTATTACTTCAAAAGGAGCTTGGTTAGTATGGAAAAGGGATAGTTGTTCAATTTCGTCAAATATGAAACTAAGTTGTTGCATGATTTCATTTTTATGAAATAACATATATAATTTCATATTCAAATTATATCTTACAAATTTCATTGCGACTTCGTATGATCCGCTAAAATCAATTTGATCTTTCTACATTCCATACAAATCATCCCATACTATAATTTAGGATTTTTGCACAGTACACAAAATAGAATTCAATTGTTTTACATTTCGTAACATGAAACACTATATAAATCGTTGATATAATGTATTTATTACTTTAAGGGAGGGAATTTTATCGAAAGCGGGTTTGTTAAGAAATAGCGGGGAGTAATTCGCTAAAATAATTTTAACATGACAATAAAAAGCGAAAGAGGTGCAGTAGGATGTTTTTAACGACAACGAATTTAGAAAAATTTTTAACGCATAAAAGTACCGTTCAGAAAATGTATATCAATAATGAATGGGTTTCTAGTAGTTCAGAAAAGGTTAGAGAAATTCTTAACCCAGCAAATGGTGAAGTTAT
The DNA here is from genome assembly GCA_040274725.1 of Solibacillus sp. Classification (GTDB taxonomy): domain Bacteria; phylum Bacillota; class Bacilli; order Bacillales_A; family Planococcaceae; genus Solibacillus. The sequence goes on from JBEMAQ010000001.1 coordinate 111,217, forward strand.
TGGTACAGTATCAGAGGGAACGAAGGAAGATGTCGATAAAGCCGTTCAAAGCGCACGGGATGCTTTTTATGAGAATGGTTGGATGGAGAGTAAAGCAAGAGACCGTGCTGACTATTTATTCAAGATCGCTCAGAAATTAGAACAGAGAAAAGAAGAATTCGCTGCACTTGATACATTAAATAATGGAAAGACTTTAAGAGAGTCTTTATACGATGTAGAAGATGCAGTCAATCAATTAAAGTATTTTGCTGGCCTTGCCACAAAGCCTCATGGACAAACGTATGATGTGCCTGATGATATCCAATCTATGGTTGTAAGGGAAGCTGTAGGGGTCGTTGGCATTATCGTGCCATGGAATTATCCACTTGTCATGGCGAATCAAAAAATAGCAGCCGCACTTGCAGCTGGCTGCACGATTGTTGTAAAACCCGCAGAAATTACGCCATTATCTGTTATCCGTCTATTCGAAATTATTGATGAAGTTGGCTTACCTCCAGGTGTAGCTAATTTAGTATTAGGCGAGGGAAAAGAAGTTGGCGCAGCACTCGTTGAAAGTCCATTCGTTGATAAAATATCTTTTACAGGTGGGACCGATACAGGGATCAAATTAATGAAGTCAGCAGCGAATACGATTAAAAACATCAGCCTTGAACTAGGTGGGAAGTCTCCAAATATTGTTTTTGCTGATGCGGACTTTGACACTGCCGTAGACTATGCGATTTACGCTATTTTTGCCAATCAAGGACAAGTTTGCTCCGCAGGCTCAAGATTAATTTTAGAGGAAACCATCTACGAAAAGTTTACGAATGAATTAATTAAACGAGCGAAAAACATTAAAGTTGGTCCGGGCTGGGAAGATGGCGTAGAAATGGGACCGCTAATTTCGAAAGAACATATGCACAAAGTATTAAGCTATATCGAGATAGGAAAACAGGAAGGTGCGACATTACTATGTGGTGGGAAGCAACTTCTCTCTGAAAACTTCTCAAAAGGAAACTTCATTGAACCAACAATCTTTGGAGATACTTCACCAGAAATGAGAATTGTTCAAGAAGAAATTTTTGGTCCGGTATTAGTCATTCAAACATTTAAAACGGAACAACAAGCGATTCAATTAGCCAACGGGACAAAGTATGGCTTAGCAGCAGCCGTTTTCACGCAAGATGGCGCAAAGGCACTTCGTGTAATTAAAAAAATAAGAGCTGGCATTACATGGGTGAATACCTATCACCCAACATTTAATGAAGCACCTTGGAGTGGTTATAAACAAAGTGGAATCGGGCACGATTTAGGGACATATGGGTTCGAAGAATATCTAGAGACGAAGCAGATCAATATCAATTTAAATGTAGTTCCATCTGATTTTTTTGGAAATGGAGATAACTAGAGGGATAAAACTCTTCCTCTCAAAAACACTTTAAAAAGGAAATTCTTCAAACAGCTTGAGCCTCTTTACTCTAAGGCTTGAGCTGTTGTTTATTAGTAGTACTCATCTATTACAGCAATCTTTTGTACTGCATACTTGCCACACACGACCGTTTTATTCAGCTTATTTGTAATATAATGACTCTTTAAAATCAAAAAGTAAGCACAAATAGCCAAATTTCCTATACTTATGTGTGAAGATAGCCTGTTTCATCAATTCACAAAGCTTCTTATAACACCAGTTACGCAAATACAACAAAAAAACCGCTACACCATTCCACTAGTGTAACGACTTCCTTGTGTCATAAATTGTACTGAAAGTTGTATATCGTCAAAAGAGATATCTCCGTTAGTATATCAAAATATTAACAATAACAAAAGGAAAGTCCCTTCTAATTATCTGCAAATTTCATCAATTCCTGCCCTAAAAATTGCAACTGTTCGCCTACACTGCAATTTCGGATGCAAAATTGATGGGCCTTTGTTTTGCCGCGCGTTTTGCGCAGCTCCTTGATCACTAAGCATTCCGTACAGTAAACGTCTGTTAGCTCATCAATATCTTTGATTACCACGACCTTGTTCATCCGCTCACTCCTTATTTAACATTTTTTTATTTTACTACGCACGCCATTTATTTGTCTACGTGCTATCCTCTGGTATAATAAGGATACTTTTTTACGAAATGAGGGCTTTTTATGCTAGAAGTGTATATTGACGGTGCGAGCGCTGGCAATCCTGGTCCGAGCGGCATTGGTATTTTTATGAAGGGTGAAGGCTTGCACGAAAAAATTAGCCTACGTATTCCAGATACAAATAATCATATTGCCGAATTCACCGCGCTTGTAAAAGGTTTAGAATACGCGCGTGATACAGGCTCAAGCTTTATTTCAATGCGCTCCGATTCAAAAATTGTCGTCAGCTCTATTGAGAAGGCATACGTGAAAAATGAGGAGTACAAGCCCTATTTGGAGCAAGCACTCGCGCTCATTGAACAGTTCGATTTATTTTTCATTAAATGGATCCCTGACAAAGAAAATAAAGCAGCCGATGCCCTAGCACGCGCCGCGATTCAAAAAGAAAAGCTCTCCTAGATATGGAGAGCTTTTCGCGCTTCAATCGCTTTTCTATTCACCACATGAAAGCCTGCAAACACAACGATTAAAATCGCCGCCGCTACTTCATACACGGCTGTATAGCTATATGTTAATGCGACCATGCCGAAAATATATGAACCAGCCGCGATGCCGATATCAAAGAGTGTAAAGTACGTTGCTGTCGCATAGCCGCTTCTCGCGGCAGACGTTGACTGCACACAAAGCGTCTGAAAGCTCGTCGTCAATGTCCCGTAGCCAATACCGATAAAGATGGCCGATACTAAAAACAGCATGATGCCATTTGCGAACGCTAGCATGACGAGTCCTGCTACAAATAAAACAAACGACGGGTAAATCACAAATTTCGCGCCGAGCGTATCATAAATCTTCCCAGTAAACGGACGGCTTAGGAGCATCGCCGCGGCAAATACTGCATAGAAATAGCTCGCCACGGCAAGCAAGTCCTTTTGCTCCGCGTACAGCGATAAAAATGACAGCACGCTTGAATACGAGAAGGCAATGAGGAGTGCAAGCCCTGCAATCGGTAAGGCTTTTCGCTCAAATAGGTCGTTAAATTTAAATTTTAAGCTGCGATTTTCCACAGATGCTTTTGGAATGTCCTCTGTATGGATGGTCAATGCAATCAGTCCACCAATGACAACAACGACCGACATGACGATAAACATCACATCATAGCTAAAGCTTTGGATGAGTAGTAGTGCAGCGAACGGGCCAATAACAACCGCTAAATTCGTCGACATCGCAAAATAGCCAAGCCCCGCGCCTTTGCGGTTTTTCGGCACAATATCTGCCGCAAGTGAGCCAGTCGCTGTTGTCACTATGCTAAACCAAATGCCTTGGAAAAAGCGCAGTGCTAATAGTAGCGTAAACGGCGTCACGAGTAAATACAGCGCCGTACAAACGACATAAAGGGCAATTCCCCAAACGAGCAGGCGCTTTTTACCGTATAAATCGAGTAGCTTACCGCAAAATGGGCGTACAATGATGGCTGATAATAAGAATGCGGTTACGAGTAAGCCTGATTCCGCATCCGTGCGGCCAAGTGAATTAATCGCATAAAGCGGTAAAGTTGTTGTGAGTCCGTAAAATACGAAAAATACGGACATATTCGTCAAAAATAAACTAATAAATCGTTTCGTAAAAATTTGATTTCCTTGCTGTTGTTTCATAAAGTCACGCTTTCATTTTTTGTAGTAAATCCATTAATTGCTGCTGCTCTTCTTGCGTTAAATGCTGCGTCATTTCCCGCTCATAGTCTTTCACAGACGCGGCGATTTGCGGAAAACGCACGTGTGCCATTTCGGTTAAATGAATAATTTTTTCGCGCTTATCCGCACCTTGCTCACGCGTCACCCAGCCAAGCTTCTCAAGCCGCGTCACCGTTCTTGTGACAGTCGGTGCTTCGACATTTAAATACTTCCAAATAGCTGTGAGCGTCATGGGTCCCTTTTGCTCGAGCAAAAATAGGATCGTCCACTGCGAGCTATACAGTTCATGCTGCGCCAAAACGTCATTTAACCGATTCACCATATAGCGATTTTGCTGGAACAATTGATGGAATAACGGGTTCATGCCATCACCTCTCTAATTTTATTTACCTAGTTAAATAATCACCTTCACAAGGATACGCCTGCTCGCTTTATTTGTATAGGGCATCGGGAAAGGTTAGCGAATTTTACGCTTGAAAAAGAGAAAAGGCCTGCCAATCTGATGGATTAGCAAGCCTTGTTATAAGCTATTAAACTATTTTTCCCTTGTCCCTCAAGCTATTCCGCTGTTTCACTATACTTCCTCATATTCAGCAGCGCCCCAATCGCACCGGAAAAGCCGCAATCATTCAAGAAAACGGGCGTATGCTTTTTCAAAATCGTATAATGCTCGATCACTTTGCGTAAATGTGCATTGTCCGTGAGTGTTGAGCCAATATAGACAATATACTCCGCCTGATATTGCTCGGATAGCTGAATGCTGAGTGTTGTAATGACTTCACCGACTAAGCCCTGCACCGTCGCAAGCATATCATTAATTGCATAAGTTTCCTGCTCACGAATCGCAACCTTACCAAAATTACTCGCCGTCAGCGTGCCTGAAATCGGCGTATCCATCCCTTGATAAATGTCCTGCACAAGCAGATCAATACCGCCTCGCACACCTTGGCTTGCACGCTCAGTAATGTCCTCAAAATTGCCAATACCTGTCATGAGTGATGATAAACCCATTAATGTACCGCCACCAATACCTGTACCACCCACACGGCTATGCGAATTGCCTTCCATATAGTGAATCGACGTACCCGTACCGATATTTGTAATAATACTACGATTAATCGTGTGTCCCTCTTTCTCCAGTAAATAACGGACACCCTTTAGTGTTGCCTCGAACTCAACAATATATTCAATCGATTTCATCGTCTTTAAGACGTCGCGTAGCTGCTCTGTACGCCCGCCTGTTAAGCCGATTTCCTCTACTTGCGGATGCTGTTCTAGCCACTGCTTTACTAAGTGCATTTCTGCTGACGGAATAACCTCTAACTTTAGCTCCTGCTGCTCATCTAGATAAGCTATTTTCGTTAAAGTCCCCCCTGTATCAATTCCAATCATCGTTGACATACGTGCGCTCCCCGCTTTCCATAATGAAAGCTCTTACAATTTTTAACGTGTAGGACGGGCAGTGAGTAGTCTAACGTGTAGAATCTTACTGCCCGCCCTATATCGATTCCATTATAGCGTTTTCTATTGTAAAAAACTATTCTACTTCCATAATTTCTTTCTGTAGTAAATCACGCTTGCCGAATTCACTAATAACCGAGTCGCTAAATTTATGAATAAGACGCATAATTTTCGCCTCATAGCTATGCACCGATTCCTCACCAAGTGTAAACTTCCCAACTAAATGCTCATTTTGATTCAAAATATGCATAAGTGTCATCGCCTCGACTTTTGGCATCGTTACATTGTGTAAGCGCAGTATACGCGTAATTGAACGCAGTGCGGATCTCGTCAATACAACACGTCCTTCACTTTGCACAATAATATTCTGTAAAAATGCTTTCGCGACTTTACTTGGATGCACCGTCGTTACCTGTGTCACGACCGTCTCGCCCTCTTCATTTGTGCGTTCGACATCCTTCACATCAAAGGCAAGCTGCTCACGAATCGTTTGCATGTCATCAATGACAATAGTTTCGTCCTCAATATGGCAATACGTCGCTGAAATCATCAAATCAAATGTCGTCTCAAGCTGTTTAAAATTCGTGAGTAGCAGTAAAAATTCATTCGTACGCTGCGTGGCAATCATCTGCTCGCCGTCCACCTTTTGGAAAATACGCAGCAGGCTCTCAGCATCGGCCAGTGCACGGTGCTGTGTGTCAAGCTCTAGCTCTAGCTGTGCCATCAGCCCGCCAAGACTCGGCTGTTCCTTTAGCTTATGTGCAATCATGTATTTTTGCTGAAAATCAATGATTGGATAAAGAAATTCGCGCTTTAAATAATTACGCACCATTTCCTCTTCTAGCACCTTGCGATCAAACTCACCAAACGTCAAAAACGTATAATCATCCTTGCACCAGCGCTTAAACTTATAAAATGCCTCTTTAAAGGAAGGCGCCGTCAGTAAATCCTCTGTCGTGATGCCTGTCAGCTTTTGGATATGATGATTGAGCTTTTTGAATTTATACGGCTGTACGAGCTGCGTGAAATTGTCTGTTGTCCCATCTGGATTTAGTTTCACTGCACCAATTTCAATAATATATTGACGACCACGAATTAATGCTGCCTCAATATCCACACTTATGTATGTTGTTTGTCGTTTCAACTGATTCCACCTACGTCCTTCTTATCAATACGGTCCTAGCGTCACAAATTCAGCTTTGTGAGATTGAGACCTTAGCTTCCCTCAGTAAAATTTGCGAAAATTCCGGTCCTGCCTGGATTTCGCCACCTATAAAAATAGAAAAATTATACTGAAAGAAGTTCAAACAATATTTACCACTCAAATGCTATTATCCCATTGTAACGAAAAATGCATCAAATGACACGCTATTGTTAACAAAATAGAAGCTTTTTCGTTAAGAGAGTGATTTTTCAAAGCAAATGTTAAAATTCCCTTTAAATTTCCGTTATTCGTCGAAACATTTATTTTATCTTTTTACGATTTTAAGTTACCATTAGAATGAAGCAATCATGAATGGGGGATTTCCATATGAACGACAAAGCATTAGTTAACGATGCGATGCGTGTACTCAAGGCAACGAGCCGTACTTTTTATATTCCAATTATGTTTTTACAAAAAGATTTAAAATTATCAGTAGGCGCAGCGTACCTTGTGATGCGTGCACTTGATGAAATTGAAGACAATGAAGACCCAAGTATTACGCTTGATATGAAGTACGATTTATTACTAGCGACACAGAAATTGCTTGAGCAGGACGAATTCGACAATGACGCCTACCAAGCCATCCTTGCACCAGTGAAGGACCAAATGCCCGAAGTAACGATCCGTATGGCGGAGTGGATTGAGGTTTGTCCAGAAGGCTCACGCCACATTATTAAGCGCTACGCAGCTGAAATGGCTGGCGGCATGGGGAAATGGGCAAAAGCTAACTGGGTCATCAAAACACGCGAAGATCTAGACGACTATACGTATTATGTAGCCGGTCTTGTCGGCGTGATGCTGTCTGATCTTTGGGAATGGAAGCACGGAATGGTGACAGACCGCGAGCTTGCGACGGATTATGGACGCGGCTTACAGGCTGTGAACATTTTACGTAATCAAGAAGAGGATATGGATGAGCGCGGCGTCAGCTTCGTACCAGACGGCTGGACGCGTGATGACTTATTTGCTTATGCAGACGAGAAGCTTGCGAACGGCGATGCCTATATCGCCTCACTTGATAAGCGTACAATTACGATGTTCGCCAAACTACCACTCGCACTTGCACATAAAACACTTGCCGCACTAAAAGATGGTCGCGAGAAAATGACGCGTGCTGAGGTTGAAGCAACAGTAGAAGAAGTTCAAAATAGTTAAAAACAAGCGCGGTTGCCTGCAAGGACAACCGCGCTTTTATTTCACATTACATCACAATGAAAAATACGAGACTACACACCGCACAAACGACGGTATAGCCTGCCGACATTAAATGCTTACGCTTCGGACGGAAATACACGTACTCCGCTAGTGCACGGCTCACAAAAAATAACGCTAAAAATAAAAACAACTGACTATACAGCGGTGCACCAACTAATCCAGTGCCCGTAATATACGTCATAAAAATAACGCACGCAAACGCCTCGATTGTAAAATGTGTGAAATTCACATACTGGTCCATAAATTTTTCATTGCGCGCTATACTAAACTTTTTGCGCAGTCTTAAATCAATTAAGCCTGCAACAACAAACGCGACTATAATCACTACACCTGCCACTAGCAACTTCCCCTATCTCACTATTTCTCTGTCTGTAAATACTGCTGACGCATCTCGTGTGGCACTAAATCGCCACCCGTTGACCAAATTAAATGGACCGCCTGCTCTAATTTTTCTTCGAGCCCGTGCTGCACTACATAATCATAGCCGCGATTCATCAGCTCAATTGGCCCGTACACGGCCGCATGCGCAGAAGGCTCCATGAAAATATTTTCCTGCTCGAGCATTGCCTTTAAGCTACGGAACAAGAAGGCGTCATCTACTGTATAGCATCCACTGAGCACCGGCTCCATCACGGTTCCAACAAACTTCGACGCGCGACCAACTGCCAGTCCGTCCGCCTCCGTGTCATTTGTCAGTCCGATATCAGCAACACTAATTTCATCATGTAAGCCTGTCATCATCCCGAGCAGCATACATGGTGACTGCATCGGCTCACCAAAGAAAATATGCACATGCTCCCCGTAAATTTGCTTTAAGCCGTAAGCAACCCCACCAGGCCCACCGCCAACACCGCACGGCAAATAAACAAATAACGGATGATCCGCATCCACCTTCACCCTTGCAGTCGCAAGCTGTTTTTGAAGTCTGAGCGCTGCGACCGCATAGCCAACGAATAAATCAAGCGAGTTTTCATCATCTACAAAGTGGCACATTGGGTCCTCTGCCGCAAGCTCACGTCCTGCTGCCACCGCCGCGCTATAATCGTCCGCGTACTCGACAACCATCACACCCTTCTCACGCAGTAAGTCCTTCTTCCACTGTTTCGCATCTGCTGACATATGCACGGTCACATGAAAGCCAAGCTTCGCGCTGATTATGCCAATGCTTAGACCTAAATTCCCGGTTGAGCCGACTGCGATTTTGTACTGGCTGAAAAATACACGAAACTTTTCGTCGTCAAGCATTGCATAATTATCCTGCTCGGTAAGCATCCCGGCCGCCATTGCTAATTTTTCTGCATGTGCAAGCACCTCATAAATGCCACCGCGCGCCTTGATTGAACCAGCAACCGGTAATGATTGATCGCATTTCAGCATGAATCGCCCTGGAATCTCAATACCGCGACGTCCTTCAATTAATTTTTTCATCGCCGGGATATCGCGCACAGGCGATTCAATAATGCCGTCTGTGAATCTCGTTTCGGGGAATGCTACTTTTATATAGGAAGAAAAGCGTGCTAATCTCGCCTCGGCATCCTGCACTAAATCCATTGATAAATCAGCTTGCCTTGGTTGCTCACGCTGTAGCTTTGGATTGAGCCAAAACACATATTGTTGCTCCTTCAGGCGTTGAATGTTCGGAAATCGCTCTAAAATATACTGAAAATCACGCTTGTCAATGCTCATTTTTCGTGTCTCCTCTCTCTTTTACAGCTTGTTCACAAATTTGTCGAAATTTCATTTTGAACGCTAAATTGTTTTCTTCCGTACGTTTTTTCGGGCCCTTCGTACGCCCACCCGCACGTCTAAATTTAGCGCTTTCATAGCGAGTTGCCAAAAGCATGTCAATATTGTCTGATGTCATTTGTCTACCATTTTGATCTATGACATATGCACCACGCGCTAGACACATCGCAGATAGACCATAATCCTGCGTAATGACAATATCACCCTTACGTAATGCATTAACTAGCTTAAAATCAACACTATCTGGTCCTTTATCGACCATAATTGTTATTGCATTCTCACGTTCAATCCGGTGAGACGTATCGCAGAACAAGATTGTTTTCATCTCATATTGAGATGAAACAGATATTGCTATATCAACAACTGGACATGCATCTGCATCAATTAATAACTGAATCATTCCCTTTTCCCCCTTTCAAAAAACACCACTAAAACACTATATTAGAATAGTATTTTTTAAATCTCACATTGTCCTAACAGCACTATGTGAACAAATTCACTATTGAATTGTTTGAAAAATCATACTAATGTATACATATCACATTTTTTGGGGGTAACACAATGACAACACAAACAGTATCTAACAAATCAGCGGCACAAGCCTACGTAGACGGCGTATTCCAAAAATTACAACAAACAAATGGTCACGAAAAAGAATTTCTACAAGCTGTAGAAGAAATCTTTTTATCACTTGTACCTGTATTTGAGCAGAACACAGCGTACATTGAACAAAACATTTTAGAACGCGTTGTAGAGCCAGATCGCATCATCAGCTTCCGCGTTGCATGGCAAGATGATCACAATAAAGTACAAGTAAACCGTGGCTACCGCGTACAATACAATAACGTAATCGGACCTTACAAAGGTGGTCTACGCTTCCACCCAACTGTAAACCAATCAATCATGAAATTCCTAGCATTCGAACAAATCTTCAAAAACGCCTTAACAGGTCAACCAATCGGCGGCGGTAAAGGCGGCTCTGACTTCAATCCAAAAGGGAAATCAGACGCAGAAATTATGCGCTTCTGCCAAGCATTCATGACTGAATTATACCGTCATATCGGTCCAGATGTCGATGTTCCAGCTGGCGATATCGGTGTAGGCGCTCGCGAAATCGGCTTCCTATGGGGCCAATACAAACGCATTCGCGGTGCATACGAAGCGGGCGTATTAACAGGTAAAAAACCAGGCTACGGCGGCTCACTTGCACGTAAAGAAGCAACTGGCTATGGTCTAGTATACTTCGTTTCTGAAATGCTACGCGAGGTAAATGACACGTTCCTTGATAAAACAGTTGTTGTATCAGGCTCTGGTAACGTAGCTATCTACGCCATCGAAAAAGCTCAGCACTTCGGCGCACGCGTTGTCGCTTGTTCAGATTCTTCAGGCTACATTTATGACCCAGAAGGTATCGACCTTGCACTTGTAAAAGACATTAAAGAAGTGCGTGGTGCACGTATTAGCACATATGTAGAGTCTCGTCCAAACGCAAGCTTCCACGAAGGCTGCACAAACATCTGGTCAATTCCATGTGACATCGCCCTTCCATGTGCAACACAAAATGAAATTAATGGCGATTCAGCCCGTGCATTAATTGCAAATGGTGTAAAATTTGTTGCAGAGGGTGCAAACATGCCATCTGACTTAGAAGCAATCAATACATTCTTAGATGCTGGTGTATCATTCGGACCTGCAAAAGCAGCAAACGCTGGTGGTGTAGCCGTATCAGCACTTGAAATGGCGCAAAACTCTGGTCGCAACTATTGGACGTTCCAAGAGGTAGATGCAAAATTACACAACATCATGAAATCAATCTACACAGAAAGCCGCGAAGCCGCTGCAAAATATGGCTACGCAGGCAATCTAGTAATCGGCTCAAATATCGCCGGCTTCGTAAGAGTAGCAGACGGACTGTTAACTGAGGGCGTATACTAAGTCGTTATTCCCTCAAGTGATCTTGGTGGGAGAATTATATAGGGGTATATATTAATATAGAAGAAACTCGTGAGCAGACGGGTTTCTTCTTTTTTGTATAGCACCCTTCATCCTATAGAAAGCCCCGTTACAATTATACTATTATTCTTAAATATGACTATATATGTTATATTTTTAAGTGAAATGACTACATGTTTTTAACATTTATAAATATCATTGGCACTTATTTATTTTACCGGTGACGCTAGCAAAGTTCGTTCTTCTGCCTTCAAATTCTTTTTAGTCCTTGCCGCTATCGGCGCACTCATTCTAGTCGCGCCTCTTTTTACGATGCTGCTGACGTTTATTTTAGAGTTTATTGGGTTTGTGCTGCCGATAGCTGTAGTGCTTTTCGTGATTGGGCTATATTCCGCTCCCTGCAAAAGGCGAGCATGTCACACGCCAATTCAATGACCTACCTACGTAGGTAAAATGATCGTCTAATCGCATGCCACCCTCACCATTCATCACATTTATTTGAGAAATGAAGGTTTGAACTTGCCTTGCGTTAGAGGATTGAAACATTTTGGACCAATTGCGCAGTAACTTGTTCAATATTTGAGCTTTCCCTGCATTAGAGGATTATTGCAATCCGTAGTTAGTTTTAATTTTGGCTGTTGTCCAAAAAGGATTTTTCACTGCAAATGATTGCGCAGTCATCTATGATTTTCGGGCTTTCGTAATTTTTCAAGTAGCCACAACCTTCACGTTCTTTCGTGCCTATACAAATTTTGATGTAGACTTCGTTTCCTTTGCTAAAATTATTCACATTCAAAAAGCCCGTTTGGTGGAAATTGATATACGACTTATATAGAAATAAGTACAACCTGTTCTTCACCTTGTATTGAGCGTGATTTTCCATAAAAATTCATAAATGATTATCAAAATGAACACCCTATCCATACCGTTTCTACTAGAAAAAAGAAGCAGCTTTTCATCAAAAATTATGCATTTTCACTGTAAAACCGCTCGTTTTCACCTATTTTCAAAAAAAATCTACTTTTAGAAAGTTTTTAGCCATTTTTAAATCAATTCAGCATAAAAAGCCGTATTTTTGCTCAATTTTCTATATAATTTTCTAGTAAAAAGGGACTGAACTTTCGAAAAAAACCTTTTATTTTTGATGTTTATGAAACGTAAAACAGTACAAATGCATTAAATCTGTCAGTTGGCACTTATTCAGAAATATGTTGTATGTCATTTTCCGAAAATCGAGGTTTTTCACATTGAAAGCGACATAAAAAAATAATTGTACTTCCATTAAAACAACATGCAAAATAAATGTTAAAGCTCCAAAAGCATTCCCCCTCCCTGCCTAAAGGATTGGTAATGCAAAAAACACAGCCCACGAGCATTCCCTCGCAAGCTGTGTTTCTTTTTATTTCATTCCCTAACGTACAACCAACACATCACATCCAGCATTCCGTACAACATTCTCCGATACCGAACCAAGCAGGAATCGCTCCGCACGGTTCAGCCCCGTCGCGCCGCAAATAACTAAATCTGCATCCGTAAAGCTCGTTAAAATCACTTTCGGTGAGCCCTTCTCAACGATGACATGCACGTTTTCCACGCCTGCTGCTTCTGCCTCAGCCTTTAACGCTTCTATTTCCTTCACTGCTTTAGCGTACAGCATGTCTGCGTGCTTTAAATCATACGCCTCTACAGAACCAAATGAATGCGTATCAATAACGCATACTAAATGTAATGTCCCTTTTGATAATTTTGCTACTGCTACCCCGCGCGCGAATGCGATTTTTGATTGATTTGAAAAATCGACTGCGACATAAATATTATTATACATTTTTACCACAAAACCATCTCCTTTCACTTCTTTTTCCATTATAGCAAACTACTGTATCGTGCGTAAAAAAACCCTCTAATGTCTGACGTCTATCTTTAAAAATACGAACAATTTTATATTCTATTATAATAATCATTCGTGTTATAATAACTATTGTAATTGAAATGGAGGGTTTTTCGTGGAATTAATTTATACTGGTAAAACAAAAGATGTATTCAAATTAGAAGATGGTCACTTTTTATTAAAATTTAAGGATGATGTAACAGGTGAGAACGGTGTATTCGATCCAGGTGCAAACACAGTCGGTTTAACAATCGACGGCGCTGGACTTGCTGGCTTAAAGTTAACATCTTTCTTCTATTCTAAATTAAACAAACTTGACGTTCCGACACATTATGTGGATGCGAACTTTGATGACGCTACAATGACAGTGAAACCTGCAACTGTATTCGGTAAAGGTCTTGAGGTTATTTGCCGTTTCAAAGCTGTTGGCTCATTCTTACGTCGCTACGGCGCATACGTGCAAGAAGGTCAAAATTTAGATGCATTCGTTGAAGTAACAATTAAAGACGACGACCGTCTAGACCCACCAATTTCCGAGGACGCACTTGCGATGTTAAACTTATTAACACACGAGGAGTACGCTGTATTAAAAGAGCGCACAATCGAAATTGCAAAATTCGTAGGTAGTGAGCTAGCTAAAAAAGGCTTAACATTATACGATATTAAATTAGAATTCGGCCGCGACGCAAACACAAATGACATCATCCTAATCGATGAAATTTCAGGCGGCAATATGCGCGCATACAAAGGCGATACATACATCGAGCCATTAGAACTTGAAAAAATTATGTTAGCTGAATAATTTAGACATCCTCTGCCTATTTGCGTTTATGCGAATGGGCAGTTTTTCTGTTAATACCACCAGAATACTAGCAATTTTCAAACAAATAGTGTGTTTTCTCCATTTTTTCTTCCCTTTTCTCCAAATTCATGTTACATTAACTTTCGTAGTTCAACGCGTTGAAGCGCGAAATTAATTTACATCTTTTATCTAGTAAATTCAAAGTTCGAATAATAGCATATATGATTAGGAGAGACACCGATGAATATTCAACAACGACTGAAGCCTCACACAGTTGAAGCGCTTGCGATTGTCGTAGCAATTATAACGATTATTGCTGTCGCACTCAGCGTATTTAACAGTGTGCCACATATTCCCATTTTACTTTGTATTTTTTTATTACTCCTCTACGGTATCCTACGCGGCGTAGCGTTTCGCGACCTCGAAAAAAGCATGCTAATAGCGGCGAGCAGCGGGATTGGCGCGATTTATATTTTTTTACTTATCGGCATTTTAATTAGTAGCTGGATCATTGGCGGCACGATTCCGACACTACTTTTTGTCGGCTTCTCGCTTGTATCGGCGAGCTTCTTTTATGCGATTGTCTTTCTGATTACAAGCATTATCGGCACAGCCATTGGTAGCTCACTGACAACCGTGGCGACAGTTGGTACGGCGATGATGGGCATTGCGGTGACGGTCGATGCGTCACTTGCGATTACAGCGGGCGCGATTGTATCCGGCGCATTTTTCGGTGATAAAATGTCACCGCTTTCTGACACAACGAATCTAGCAGCAAGTGTTGTTGGCATTGATATTTTCACGCATATTCGCAATATGATGTATACGACGATTCCGGCGTTTATTTTGTCCCTGATTGTCTATGCCGTGCTCTCACCATCAGCTGCAAGCATTGACCAGGCAGAAATGACGGCGATGAAAGAAACATTACGCGCAACAAATTTAGTCCACTGGTACGCGGTTATTCCGCTACTTGTCCTCATTGTTTGCACGAGTTTGAAAGTGCCAGCGCTTCTGACACTCGCGATTAGTGCAGGCGCAGGAATCATGGTGAGCTACTTCCATATGACATTACCGGCTGAGGCGTTATTCGGTATTTTATACGGTGGCTACACATCAACAATTGGCGTCGAAAGTATTGATTCGCTACTCACGCGCGGCGGGATGAGCTCGATGTACTTTACGATTATGCTCATTGTGTTGTCACTTTCAATGGGTGGCCTACTGTTCGCACTGGGCGTTGTCCAAACGCTGCTTGCGACCATTGCGCACCTTTTATCCAATGTTGGCAAGGCCATTACTGGTGCAGCCTTTACGGCAATCGGCATTAACTTTTTAATCGGTGAGCAGTATTTATCGATTTTACTGACAGGTGAGGCATTTAAGGACAAATTCCGCGCGCTCGGTTTGCATCCAAAAAACTTATCACGCACGATGGAGGACGCCGGGACGGTTATTAATCCACTTGTCCCGTGGAGCGTTTGTGGTCTGTTTATTGCAACCGCGCTGAATGTGCCGGTTATGAGCTATGTACCCTTTGCATTCTTTTGCTTGCTGAGCCCGGTGATGACGATTGTGTTTGGCTGGTTAAATATTACGATTACGAAAGCATAATAAAAAAGATGATGCCGCGGCATCATCTTTTTTATTGCAATAATTCTTTTAACGTCGTAGCAGACTGCTCCGTTAGCTGATAGATTGTATGTGTATCGGCTACATCCATCAACGAACCACCCTCTTCGTGTAGCCACAAATAATAGCTTTTACTAGCAGCCTCAAACAAATACATCGGACTATATACATCCACAATGCCTGGCAACTGAATCGCATCCTCAACCGCCTGCTCGAAAACTGCGACGTCCTGTTCCGTCGTATAGAGTATTACAGTTTCTTTCTTCACTTTATCAAAGTCCGCTACTTCATATAGCTTGACCGCATTCGTATCATCAGATGAACAAGCTGCAAGCAATAGTGCTACAACGAGCAACCTTATAAGACGCTTCATCACCATCACCCCTTTAGGCTAAAGCCCTAAAAATGCCTTCAGCTCCCCCATCCGTTCCTTCGCATGACGATAACCCATGTCATAACTCGCCTGCATATTTTCTTCACGACTTTCAAAGCTTGACAATGCGTAATCCGGCTTAAAAATAAACGCCTCCCCACTTGCCTCAAGCTTCTTGCATTGGCGTAGCTGCTCGTTATACATCACCGAGCGCTCAAGCATGCTACGAGCGAGCTTCGGATACTTTTTGCGGAACAGCTTTGTGACAAATTTTGTTTGGCGAGAGGTCGATTTTACATAGCCGTCCTCACGCGTCAAAATTAACAGATGCTTTTTGTAGCCTTTATCAATAGCACGCTGCACAGGAATCGAACTAGAGAGCCCCCCATCAAAATACGGCGTGTCACCGATTTTAATTTCCGGGAACATAAACGGAATCGCACACGTCGCACGGAGTAGGTGACAGTGCGGGTCCATATCAAAGGCGCTCATATATTCAATTTGGCCGGTATACGCATTTGTTACGCCAAACTCCACCTCACCTGGGTAGTTAAAATATGTAGCCCAATCAAATACTTCTAGCTCATTCGGAATGATATTATAAGCAAAATCTAAACCAAAATAGCTTTTTTCCTTTAAAAAATTGCGCCAGCCAATGTAGCGCGGATCATTGCGGTACGTCATGAATACACGCTGCGTGCGGCCAACTTGCTCCGACATATACGATACGGCGCTAACAGCACCTGCTGAGATTGCCGCAACGTATGGCATGACAATACCTTCCTCCATTAATGCGTCGAGTACACCCGCCGAATAAATCGCGCGAAATGTCCCACCTTCGACGATTAAGCTCGTATCCTTTATAAGTTGTTGCATAGGGCAATCACTCTCTCTTTTTCTAATTTTCTATCTATTATGCTAACAAAATTTCAATACCCCCGTCCAGAAATTCGTCAGTAAAACGTTGCAATATAAATAACACCTTATAATGCATGGCTATTGCCTTGCATTATAAGGTGTTAGTAAAGATTATAAAATAATTATTTTTTCCATGATTCTACTACACTACTATTAGCTTCTACCCATTTTTTTGCTGCTTCTTCTGGCTTCATACCACCTTGGATATCTACCATCACCGCTTCCACATCTTCCACTGTCCAGTTAAATGCGTCGAGCATATTATAGGCCTCTACTAAATCATCCTCCAACCCTTTGCGGACAAATGTATGAATACTTTCAGCGCCACCGTAAACCCCTTGTGGGTCTTCTAAATATTTCAAATCATACGAAGCAAATTTCCAATGTGGACTCCAGCCCGTTACAATAATGTCTTCTTCATTTTGAATCGCCTGATTAAGTGCAACCGTCATCGCTCCTGATGAAGATGATTGCAACGTCCAGTCGGCTAAATTATCATATTCCGTTAATGCTTTTTCTGTCGCAGCCATAATGCCTGCACCTGGTTCAATTCCGGTAATTGTTTTATTTGTTTCAGTTGTTAAATCATTTATTGAGTTAACATCCATATAAGAAGGCACGACTAAACCAATTTTTGCACCGTCCAAGTTTGGGCCTAAATCAACTGCATCACTACCATATTTTTCATATTGCGCAGCATGTGTTGCAGGCAACCAACCTGCTACCATTGCATCTGCCTCGCCTTTTGCAACAGCTTCCCACATAATTGCATTATCAAGTGGAATTAACGTTACATCATAGCCCATATCTTCTAATACATGACCTACTACATGCGTAGACGCTACTTCCGTATCCCATTCAACATAGGCTAAATCGATTTTTGCTTTCTCTTCTGAAGAGCTTTCACCATCTCCACATGCCCCTAATACTAAAGCTGCTAGTGCTGCTGTTCCAACTAAAAATTTATTTTTATACATGATAAATCCCCCTTATTTTTTCGCTATATCTTTATTTAAACTTTGCGTTAATCGGTCAACGATAATCGCAAAAATAACTAAACTAATCCCGGCGACAAAGCCGTTCCCTACTTGTGCTCGTTGTAAGGCAGATAATACCTCATGACCTAAGCCAGGTGCACCAATCATTGATGCAATTACGACCATTGATAACGATAAAAGTACCGTCTGATTAATACCAGCCATAATTGTCGATTTTGCTAAAGGCACTTCTACTTTAAATAGCTTTTGAATCGACGTACTACCGTAGGAATCCGCTGCCTCAATTAAATGCTCTGGTACTTGACGAATCCCTAAATTCGTAAAGCGCACAGTTGGTGGCAAGGCAAAAATAACTGATGCAAAGACGCCCGGCACAACGCCAATCCCGAAAAAGGCGACAGCAGGAATTAAATAGACGAATCCTGGCATTGTTTGCATAAAGTCCAAAATCGGCTTTATAATTTGCTCTGCCGTATTACTTTTCGCCATCAATATGCCCACTGGAACACCAATTACAATCGCGATTAAACTTGAATAAATCACAAGCGTAAAGGTATTCATAAGTTGCTCCCACAAGCCTTGGTTATAAATGAAGAACAAGCCAATAAGTGAAAACAATGCCAGACCAATTTTCTTTCTAGAAGCAAAGAATGCCAGTACCGCGACAAAGACAATAAATAAAATTGGCGGTATCGCGACAAGCCCATCCGTCGTTACCTCCATTAAACTTTTGCTTGTTGATTGAATGAATTTAAACGAACTTGAAAACGTATCCGTTATGAGGTTCATCAATTTTTCAACACCGTTTGCTACATCTAGCTTTGGAATATTATTCATTGTGTTCACCTACCCCATTTGAAGAAGCAAGTGTTTCTAAAATAACACCACGTATTAATACACCTTTTAGTTTGCCCTCTTCTACCACTGCGACAGGCGTTGGTGAATCTGATATCGTCGATAAGAGTTCTTGTAGGATTGTATCTGGGCTTACAATCGGCATATTTGTCCGAATAATTGTGTACAAATCACTCTTACCTTGTTGAACAAGGGTTAAGGCATCCTCCGCTGTAATATAGCCTTGATAGTTGCGCTGTTTATCGATAGCGAGTAATACACTCACTTCTTCTTCTCGCATTCGTTGAAGCGCTACTTTCGGTCCATCATGCTGAGCATTAATTGTAATAGGACGAATCATTGCGTTTTCTGCCGTTAAAACTTTGGAGCGGTCTACATCCTCTATGAAGGTTTGAACATATGCATTGGACGGATTCGTTAAAATTTCTTCTCCGGTACCAACCTGCACAATATGACCATCTTTCATAATCGCAATTCGATCGCCTATACGCAGTGCCTCATTTAAATCGTGCGTAATAAATACGATTGTTTTTTGAAGATTTGTTTGGAGGTCTAATAATTCATCTTGCATTTCCTTACGAATAAGGGGATCGAGCGCAGAAAAAGCTTCATCCATTAAAATGATTTCTGTATCATTTGCTAATGCTCGAGCTAAACCAACACGTTGCTGCATACCGCCAGATAACTGACTTGGATATTGATCTTTGTAAGCTAATAACCCTGCATTTTGTAAAGCCTTTTCTGCTTTCAATCGACGTTCCTCTTTTGCGACGCCGCGCACTTCAAGACCATATTCTGCATTTTCCAGTATCGTTCGATGTGGGAAAAGCGCAAAGTTTTGAAAGACCATGCTCATTTTTTTACGACGCACCTGCTGTAAGTCTTTCTTTTTTAAATTTGTTATCGTTTGGCCGTCAATGTTAATCTCTCCTGAAGTCGGTTCAATGAGTCGATTTAATAGACGAATTAACGTCGATTTACCACTTCCCGAAAGACCCATAATGACGAAAATCTCGCCCTCTTCAATTTGAAGATTTGCATTATAAACCCCTACCGTTGCACCGGTTTTCTCTAAAATCTCTTCTTTGGAAACTTTCGCACTCACCAATTTCAACGCTTGTTGCGTATTTTTCCCGAACACCTTGGTGACATTCTTTATTTCTATCTTTGTCATGAATCTCACTTCCCTATCTTAAATTACAAGTAACAACTAAACAATAAATGTAAGTTGTCACTTTCAACTACTCAATTGTTACATATAAGTTGTTACTTTGTCAAACACATGACAAAAATTACAAAGAACAAAAGTACTAAAGCGCCTGCTCAGCCCCGACAAGCGCTGGAAAGCCCGAAGTGAAAGTGCGCCACCCGAGGGATTGAAGCGACCTCGAGGGGCTGGCGCTTTAGCCTGGACTTCACTTTATCCACTAGCAAAAATTTCATAGTTTCCTTAAAAAATAAAAAATCACCCTACATTATGTAGAGTGATTAAAAATCATATTCGCGTCCTGTTAGCTCCGTCATGCGATAAAAGCGCCTCATTAGCCTACTTAGACACCTATAACTTATACGTTTAGTCCCTGTAAAATTTAATGATTTAAAAACTGTTGGACTGCCGAAAAACTATGTTCATTTCCGATAAAATACAAAATATCGCCCGCTTTTAATTCGGCGTACGGGCCAGGTGAAATGACAAGCTCTGTGTCCTTTTTGATGCCAATAATTGTCGCACCCGTTTGTTGCCAAAAAAGAATTTCTCTAATACTTTTATTCAAATATGGACATTCGCTCGTTACCTCGATTTGAAACGGAACAAATGGATTAATCGAATGTAGTCGACTTGTTCGACTTACAAAGTCTGAAAGCGTATTTTGTATGCTTTCAAGTTCATTTATTTGTTTTGCAATACTATTTTCTAATTCTTTTTGTAGTTCACGTACGGATTTCACGTCTTTTAATCGGTGTACAAATTCAGCTGCACGCTCGTATGACTGAATAATAACACCACTACCTTTTGTTGCTTCTACGATATTTAAATCTTGTAAAACCGCGATGGCACGTCGAGCTGTTTCAGCCGATACACCGTATTGTGTTGCAAGTGATGAACGCGCATATATTTTGTCGCCTACTTCATACTTACCCTCTACAATCTTTCCAGCGATATCTTCAGCAATTAATTGATACTTGGGCTGTTTAATTTGTAGTTTTTTCTCCATGTAAAATAACTCCTTTATTTAACTATATTCATTTTACTACGGAATACTAAAAACACCATGATTATATTTCCCAAAAAAATAATGGAGAAAGATATTAATATCTTTCTCCATTACAGCTTCATCTTAACAAGATTTTCACATTTCCAACTAAATTATCTAACTAACGTTTCTTTAAGAAAAGCGCATTCGCGCCCGTTCAGCCCCGACAGACATTGGAAAGCCCGACGCAAAAAATAAACGCTCCACCACTTTTGCAAAAAGGGCTCTAAATGACCGAGAGGCTGGCACGAATGTCTAGACATAAAAAATGCCAAATTTTATTCTTTCTTACCTCTAAAAAAAGCCCATTTGGAGCGATATTCGCTTCAAATGGGCTTCATTTTTAAACGGGACGATTCGTTAATAATTCAGCAAAATTAATCAGATCGTCATCCTCGTCCTGCTGATCCTCTATCACATAAATTTCACCATTGCATACATCCTGTTGCTCGTCTGACTCTGGCTCATTGGCAATCATTTTGAAAATATCCTGGTCAATCGCTACAATTTCCTCGGGAACCTCTTCATCTAATGGCAGAGACTGCTGCACCATTACCGTTTGCTTTTGCTGAGTCTGCTGTAGCTGTGCGACTAGCTCCTTATTTTCTGTCACTAAGCGTTCATTTTCTGCGCTTAGCTGGACGTAAATACTTTGGAATTGGCGTAGACGCTCTAGCTCTATTTCCTGCTGTGCCCATTCCTCACGCTCTGCTGACACTCTTTTTTGAAGCTGCTCATAGGCAGCCTCTAGCTTCGTTAGCTTGTCGCTTGACTGTGCTTCGCTCGCTCGTAGCTTTTGCTCATACGCAGCAGCCTCTTGCTGACGCGCACGCTCTAGGTCACGCTGCTGCGATTCCTTTAAGGCATTATATTGCTTCACCGCGAGGGCGGCTTGGTTTTCGGCCTCCTGCGCAGATTTGCGTAGCTTGCTTAACTCCTCGGCACGTACGCCATTCGCTCTTTTCAACTCGTCTATGTTCTTTTCAAGCGCATCCTGCTCACGACTTTGTAGCGCCGCTGCCTTTTGGAGCTTCGCAATTTGATCATCTCGTTTCTTCAGTTGCTTTTGAACATTTTTTAGCTCCTGATCCTTTTCATTCACGACGCCCTGAAGCAGCTCTAGCTCCTCTTTATTAGACGCTTCCTCGGGCATTTGCTGCATCAATTGTTGCATTTGCTCCTTAAACTGCGCATAAGTAAGCTTGTCCGCATTACCCTTTACTTCCGCACCTGCATACTTTGCCATATACTGCTCTAGCTGCGTGACCATTTCTTCCTCTGGTAGCTCCTGCTCAAATAGCTCGACAAAGCCAGGCAGCTGCTGACGCATTGCTTCAATTACGCACGGAACATATACGGATGCAGAGCGACCTTTTTTGTACAGACGGAATAACTGCATAACCGCTGAGAAATAAACATATTTATTGTCGCTCAGTTCAGGCGGGGCAATTTCGTTCTTAATGGCATCCTCGGACTCGTTTTGCTCAAGCATCGTCCAAAGTATCTCGATTTCATCTGGCTTATCCTTCCAAAAGTCCTTTACCAGCTCATTATACACATTATAATATTGAACAAGCTCTTCGCTTAATGTCCACTTTTTATGAACACCCGAAAGATCTTCCTCAAGCATGACCTTTTTAAATTTGCGCAAATATTTATTATCGACGGTCGCATTTAACCGTAGTGCCTCAATATCCGTATACGAAATTAATAAAAAATCAAGCAATCTTGTTGAAACACCCTCAACCTCAATATACGGATGATACACTTGCTCTACCTTCTTCGCCATGTGATTCCCTCCTTAGTCATTGTCGGCAATAATTACGCCGCCACGATTTGAAATTTTTGAAATCATTGTTGATAATTCACGGCTGATGCGCTCATTTGTTGTTTTATGACGCGCCTCAAATAATACCTCCGCTGGCAATAACGGTGTCGCTGAATTCACATGCTTCGCAATTAAACGATAAATTTCCATCTCTAATAATGGCATCATCGGCGTTTTTAATTTTTCAACTAATACGGCACCTAGCTCATACGGTAGCTTATGTGTGCGCTGTAAAATCATCACGATTTGTAATGCTTTATCGTCGGTTAAATTTAGAATACGCTGCCCTACACGCAATAAATCTTTGAATGGTAAGCGTGATAATAAACTTTGTGCAATTCCTTGCTCACGCTCTGTTCCCTCTAGTGCGTAGTGAACTAAATCATCTAATAATTTTTTGTTACCCGCACGAATTAAGCAGCTCATCGCATCTAAAAATAAATGATTTTCCTTCACCTTTAAGAACGGTGTCACAATGTCCGTGACCTCCTTCTTTTTAAATCTAAAGAAGCTCAGTGCATTAATACATTCTGATTTTAAAACAACATCATCTGTATGCATTAGCTCATGCACGATTAAATCCATCACGGAATCATCTGCCGCGCGACCAAGGCCAATAATGATAGCACGCTTTTCACGCTCATTCGCATTTTGTAGCGCATTCGTCAAGACAGTCGTCGCAGCTGGTGTGCGTAGGTTGCCGAGCGTCATACAAATTTGTGATAGACGCCCTAAATCATGCAGACGCTTCGCATTGTCGATGGCCTTCAGTAGCTGCGGAATCGCATCGTCACCATACGCGCAAATCGCATCAATGTAAATTTTACGCACAGCGCGGTTTTTGCCATCCTCGTAATAGCGGAAAATCAGCTCAACCGTTTCAGGCCCAAATTTTTTGAAGCGTGGTGCCTGCGTAATCGCATAGTCAACTAAATGCTTTTGCGACACATCTAGCTGCTCTAAGCCTTGGATTACTTGCTCTAACGACGGCACGTGGCGAATTTTTAATAAGGCATCAAGCGCAACCTTGAAAAATTCCTCGTGCTGTAGGTGGTCCACTAAACTGCCGACCGCCTCCTCATCACGTAGCGCACCAGCTACACCAATCGCTAAGAGCGTATGCGACGAGCTTGTAGAATGCTGTAAAATTCCTTTATTTAAAAGACGCGCCTGTAGGTCACGGTAGCTAAGCTGCGCCATTACTTTAATGACCTCTGCACGCACAGACTCCTCGACTAAATCAAATTGGCGACATTCGCGGAAAATCATTTCGACTGCGGGTGAGCCGAGCGCTGCGATATTTTGCAGATGCTTTTTACGTTCTAAGCTACTCGCACCCTTCGCAAAGGCACGCAGCTCATTGCGCACGAATAAGCATTGCTCCTCGGTAATATTTTTACCTAAGCTATCAAACGAAATGTCGACAATCATCTCCACAACCCCGTCAAAATACGATACGGTTACGACCTCATCATTTTGTGGGCCACCAAAGCCAAAAATATCGACACCCTGCGGCAAGTCTTGTTGCTGTTCATGCTGGGCTAATAGCTGCTTTTGCAGTGCCTCACGCTCGGACTCCACTAAGACAACGTCCTCATCCTCCTCCACATATTGCGGAACTAGCCCTTGTGGATCTAGCACTGTTCGAAAGTTTCTTAATTGCTCTAATTGATCTAATTTCATATGAATCTCCTTTTTAGCTAGGAGGGGAAATCCCCCCTATTTTAGTAATGTTTCCTCAGCTACTGTTTTATTGTGCTCGTCCTGAATAGTTGCAATATCCTTCGCTGAATAGTCCTTCGCCCCAATGTTCACCGCAATCATTTCATCCGGTGCATTCTTAATCCAGGCACGAACCGTCACGTCACGCTCCGCATTACACGCTACATGCAGCACAAGCGGTGTCCCCGCCTTTACCGGCTTCGAAAATTCCAGTGTTGCTTCTTTTAAACGCTTCGTTGAAATAGCGGTTGCGCTTGCCGCTGTAAATAGCTCCAGCTTCATCGTCGTCACGTTTGCAATGCCCGAGTGGACACCACTTACACAGAACTTCCCGTCAAATTCCTTTTCCACCGGCAATTTCGTACCCTTTTCTAATAATGGAATCGGCGTGCTACCTTTGACATCAATGAACACATTCACCGGCACAGTCGTTTCAACACCTACATTTATCGGATCTTTCGGCTCCTGTCCCGGCTTCGCTACACCTAAATTGATATCCTGTAAACGCTGATGATAAATCGCCGCGCCACGGCTAACAGAAATCATTGGGTTAATGGATTGTAGCGGCTTAATGCGACGATTAAAAATTTCATACAGACGATTTTGAACCGTTGGATAATACGTCATCCCGCCGACTAAAAATACCGCATCAATGTCATCAATCGTCATCGCACCTAAACGCGCATCCGCCAGTGCACTCATAATTGGCGCTTCAATATTTGTACCTTTGTTTAAATCCTTATACAGTAACGGCTCAATCGCCTTATCTAGCTCTTTTTTCGTAATCGTCACACGTGAAATGAGCTGCTCTGGTAAATGCGTTGGCAGCATTTCTGTATACGACTTTTGGTCAAATTGTGCTGGATTTGCATAGTAATCAACACCCGCTGCAAGCACCATTGAGCTAAAGCGTTTTTTCGCATTTTCTGCAATATCAATAAAGCTTTCTAGCAGCGACAGGAAGACATGCTCCTCATAATTACTACGAATATCACGCAGTGAAAGCCCCATATCCATGCAGTATTTCGTAAATAAATATTGCGCCACATGCTGGTCAAAGTCGCGACCACCAAGCTTTGTATATTGCGAAATCGATAGCTCTGTAATCGATAAACGACGAGATGTATTTTCCTCTACCTGCAAGATAGACACGTCACACGTACCGCCACCTAAATCAAATACTAATAGCTTCTTTGGACCATTTGCTAAATTTAAGCGACGTGCCTCTGGTGCAAGCTTTTCCTCCTCGTTTAAAAAATCAATCAACGCCGCTGTTGGCTCTGGTAAAAGGTGAATTTTTTTTGCATCAAAGCCAGCTAAAATCCCCGCATTGCGCGTTTCCTGCTGCTGCTGGAAGTGGAAGTTCGCTGGGATTGTAATAACCGCACTATCTACCTGCTCACCGTTATAATATTTTTCCACCTGCTTCTTTAAAATGCTTAAAAAGAACGATGCAATTTTGTCTGGTGTATATTCTTTGCCATCAATTTTCCATTTATCATTCGTCCCTAAATGGCTCTTTGATTCTTTAATGACGCGTGTTTTATACACGCTACTCATACGCTTCGCATAACGACCCACGTAGTTATCGCCGTTTTCCTCGACATATAAGACAGACGGTAGGTCCTCTAGCTCCACAATACCAAGGCCGCGCTCATCTACCTGCGCCACACGTAATGTTTCCGCCTCAATTTCACCATGATATGTTTTATTTGCTACACTGACAATCGAGTTTGTCGTCCCTAAATCAATCCCTACATAACGTCCCATCTTAATGAACCCCCTTCAATTCTGTTACTTGCGGTAAAACGATTGTTTGGCCATTAATCGACCAGCCGTATTTCACTAATTTCACACGTACCGAATCCTCTTCTCCAGTAATGCTGCTTAAAATATCGAATTGGCGTGCAAGCTCTGCGCGTGGGAAGTCAAATTCCTCACCCATCTCATAGCCATGTGACATCGGCTCTAGCTGCATCGCATCGCCTAGTAGATTGAAGAAATTCAGCAGTTGCCCTTGAATCAGTGGACGGCTAAGCTTGCTTTCTCCCATGCTCTCGCTATATAAATCCGACAATAAATAATTGCTACGCGCTCCGCCTAATAACTCTGCTAGCTGCGTATGCACCTGATTTTTCATTGCCTTTAACTGGGTATCCTGTTCCTGAATGGTTTGACGCAGGCGGCCAATCTCCTCTTCCGCAAGCTTCATTTGTGCCTCGTTTTGCTCTGCCGGCTGTGCTACAGGCTCTAGGGAGACAGGCTGTGCCATTGTTTGCTTCAGCTGCTGAAGTTGCGCAATAATGCGGTCAATGTCCGTGTGCTCCTGCTTGCTGCTTGACGCTTGCTTTACGTCAGGCTTTGGTGTTGCTACATCTGGCTGTTTGTTCGTCACTTCAGCTGGTGAAGTGACTAATACTTGCGGCTTTTCGGTATTTTCCGACTTTTCATTCGACTCCTGCTTCGGCTCACGTTTTTTCACCGGCTTTTTGTAGACGAATTCATCCATAAATTGAATTACAAATGATGGGAGCTCCTGCTGATTGCTTTCCTCATAGTGCTTCACGTATAGCTTTTCAAGCGCTGGAATAAATGGCAGCCCCATCACACGTGCAACTTTACCTTGAATGGTAGCGCGTGGCACAAGCACAAACGGTAAGCTATTCGGTTTTTTATCATGATTTTTATTTCTTGGGTCCTCTAAATTTAATTTTTTCAATACTTGCTTGTATTGCTCCTTTGCATTATCTGTAAAGTATTTTTTGTAAATCCACTCAAACATCGTTGGAACAAAGCGTATTTGAACTCGGTCATACGTGAACAATTGACGCACAACATACTGTGCAAATAGATTCGCATCCGGTGTAAAAAATTTATAGCTTTCTAAATCCCCCTCACAAAGCTCACCATAGGCTTTACGATGATTAATTGATTTGAATAGACGTAAAATATACCATTGCACTGTATTGTCACTTAATTGAAGCGCTTCATGCTTGTTCCACTCCTTCGTTACCATTTCTGTAATGAACTCAATATCATCATAGTTTTTTTGGTCGTACATCACTTTTTCAATATAGTTTTGTAACTTCCAACCTACATCCAGTCGTTTTTTAAAGCTTTCTAGCCCCTGATCGTAAATCTCCTGGCGTTCCTTTTCCCCTAGCTTGCTGATTTCCTCAGCAAATAACGTATCTTTCGTATACATATGTTCAATGACTAATCGTTGAATTTTATCGTTCATGTTAACTCTCCTTTATATGAAATAAGCTTCATTATTTTTGGCACAAATCGTTGGAATATTCATCCACTGTAGCATTTCAACTATGGATGGATAAATACGCGCACCTGGTACAAAACTGCGCACCGGCTCGTAACGTTTTTCATGCTCACCGTGCATTAAAATGACCTGCTTCGGTGTTATTTCTCCAATTAATTGTAGTAAATCATCTCGGTGAATATGGGCAGATAAAGCATAGCTTGCTAATTTCACCTGTACCTCCTTCCACGGCTCTCCTTCAATTTTGAAGCAATGATTTTTATGGCTAAATAAATCATAAGCCGGGGATTGTGCATCTAAATAGCCCGTAAAAATAATTCGGCTCTTTGGATCGTCTATTAGCTCATACGCATAATAGCTCGATTGGCTGCCTTCATTGAGCATACCGGAGCTTGTAATAATGACCGCGCCCGGGTATTCATGAATTAACCGCTTGATATCCCCCTTTTTTTTACAGTTTGCAACGATGACCTGATTCGGTAGCACAAAATCAGACGTCACTTCATAAATGTCACACGCAACTGGCACGGCGCCGTCGATAATGACTGGAAATGGGAAAAAGCCATCATAGGCTTGCGTAAGCGTGCTCAGTACCTCCTGCGCACGACCAACAGCAAATGCCGGAATTAAACACGTGCCTCCCCTACTTGTCGTCTGCTCAATCATGTCAATAAACAGCTCGCGTTGCACACGACGGTCGAGTCGACTTGCAAGCGGTGTATAGCCGTATGTAGACTCTGTAATTAAAATATCCACTGGCTTCTTGACCGCTTGAAATACCCCACATGTGAGCTGCTCCTCCGTAGATATATCTCCGGTAAATAACAGCGTCTCCCCGTTCATTTCAAGAAGAATACTAGCCGCACCAACGATGTGTCCGGCCTCTAAAAACGTCACACGCCAGCCATTCACATCGAGCGTTTGGCCGTAGCCTGTCGTTTCCACCTGCATAAAAAGACGGCCAATATCTAGCTCATTGTATGGACAGTTTTCCTGATGGCGCACCACATTTTTCAGCAACAACTGCATTAATCGCTTCGTGGCATCGGTCGCATAAATCGGGACATTTGGTGCGACCTTGGCGATATAAGGCAGCGAGCCGATATGATCAAGATGCGCATGTGACACAAAGACGGCATCTAGCTCCTGCAACGTCAAGCCATGCTGCTGTAGTAACGCAAAATTCGTTAACATATCATCACTGTTCAAAAACATCCCCGCGTCGAGTAGCACCGCACGATCCTTCGTCTTAACTAAAATCGCTGTACCACCGATTTTTTCACCGCCACCTAAAAATGCGATTTCGAATGCGCTAGAGGATCTACTACGTTGCTGTTGCGTACTACGATATCGGTTAACACCCTCTGCTAAATCACTAAAATAGCGGAGCCAGCTCGTCCAAAACGGCTTATCCTGCGGCTGAAACGTAACTAAATACAGCTTGGCAATAAGGAAATCCATTGGATATGCTGCATACAAGCGCTGCACGATGGCTTTGTTTGGCTCCTTTTTTTGCAGGAGATTGCTCAGTTGAATCACGGCCTGTATTTTCGCCATTAGCCACGTATCGTGAGTCACATACTCACTTAATCGCACCGCAAGCGTTGTGTCCATTTGCTGCTTTGCAAACAGCTCATAAAACTGTAGCAAATCACGGTAGACGGTTGCGCAGTTTTCCTTGATTGTGCGGTAATCCGGTCGCTCTCGCAGGCAGTCAACAAGCTCCAACATAATCGCCCAGTAGACAATGCCATCATATTTTGTTAACGTGCTCTCCACATATAGCAACTTCCGCAACTGAAAACGAGCCTGTGTTAAAAAGCCACACGCCACATCATGCGAAATAACTAGCTGCATTAAATCAATGTGCTCATTCGTTAACTGCCCCGTTTTGTTAAGCTGGTCCTCCGCATCACGTAATGCTTTAACTGCAAGCGCATATGTCTGGTCTACACGCCCAACCTCTTGTAACCGCTGGATAATACGTAGCAACAATTGCGGTGACAAAAGCTCCTCATATACATACACAAACTGTAACAGTTGTTCTATGGACTCGTGATTATCTTTCATATGTTGTACATACTTGCTCATGCACATTTCATCGTACTGAAATTGCAAACAGCGCGTATAGCATACACACGCTTCTTCTATGTAGTGCTGCTCAACAAAATAATGTCCCATCGCTCGACAAGACTCACTTGGAAGCTGATTAATCGTCGCATAAAGCTGTCGAAACTGCTCCTGTGCTAAATCGAACCGACCGCTATGCCAATTGTTCAGCGCCTCTCCTAACAAATTTACATCCCCCTTCGTGCCAAAATCGCCATAAAGTAAGACTATCTACTTATATAAAGTAAATAAAAATCCACCTTTTAAATACTTAAGACTATTATTAATCAATACTTTATAGCTAAACAAATAATAGATTAAATAATCAATCAATGGAAATATTTACTCTACAAATAAAATAATACCTTATTACACAGACACAAAATGTCCATATAATAAGGTATTTTTGATTTTTAATGTAATTAAATTGCTAAACTTTCCTTCACAACAGCTGGTTGCTGGAACAATACTGATACGCCTGTTTCAATCGCCGCGGAGCCGACTGCCTTCGCAACAACACCAGCAACGCGCTCGTCCATTGAGCTTGGCACGATAAAGTCTTCCGTTAACTCCTTATCTGTTACAAGCGACGCAATCGCTTCTACTGCCGCAAGTTTCATTGCTTCATTAATATCTGTCGCACGCACGTCTAGTGCACCGCGGAAAATACCAGGGAAAGCAAGCATATTATTAATTTGGTTCGCATGATCTGAACGCCCTGTTCCAATAATGCGCACGCCCCACGCCTTCGCATTTTCTGGTGTAATTTCTGGATTTGGGTTTGCTAGCGCAAAAACAACCGGGTCACTCGCCATCGACTGAATATGCTTTTCTGTTAATAAATTCGCAACAGATACGCCAATAAATACATCCGCACCTTCCATCGCGTCATCTAATGTGCCTTGTAATTGGTATGGGTTTGTTAATTTCGCAACCCCGTCCTTGATTGGGTTCATACCTTCTGGGCGCCCATCATAAATAATGCCCTTCGTGTCGCACATTAAAATATTTGTGTAGCCCATTTGCAATAAAATACGGACAATTGCAATCCCTGCCGCTCCTGCACCATTGACAACAATTTTCATTGTCTCGATATTTTTCTTAACCAACTTATTCGCATTAATCATCGCCGCACCAACAACAATTGCCGTGCCGTGCTGATCATCATGGAATACCGGGATATTACATTCTGCGCGTAGACGGTCCTCAATTTCAAAACAGCGCGGAGCTGAGATATCCTCTAAGTTAATCGCGCCGTATGTTGGCGAAATCGCGCGGACAATCTTGACAATTTCGTCTGGGTCCTTCGTATCTAAGCATACTGGCACCGCATCAACATTGGCAAAGCGTTTCAGTAATAATGCCTTTCCTTCCATTACAGGTAACGCTGCTTCAGGGCCGATATCGCCTAAACCAAGTACCGCTGTGCCATCCGTTACAACCGCTACTAAGTTTCCTTTAATTGTATAATCATAAACGGCTGATGGATTTTTCTCGATTTCAATACATGGTGCCGCTACCCCTGGTGAATACGCTAAGCTTAAATCGTACGTATCTAACATGGGCACCTTTGAACGAATTTCCATTTTACCGCCGTAATTTTCATGCATTTCTAACGCTTTTTTCATTAAATCCATTATTTAACCACCTTTGTTATTTTTAGAATTTTCTTTATATTCAATTATGATAATGATTGTTCTTAGTGAAGTCAACACCTTTTTCACAAAAAAATCCCAACAAACCGCGCGAAATCAATACTTTGATAAATATTTCACAAACTTCTATTATCAAAAAATGAAGAAAATCATTATGTTAAAATAATCAATGTAAGGGCTTGCATTTTATCAGCCGTTACGTGGCTAGTCATTGTATGTGATTGTTTGCACATATCGCTTTCCGAACAAACATATGATTTTTTTCACAAACTTCCTTTATTTTTAAATTATGACTTAAAATTAAACGAATTTTTTTCACATTTTTTATTCATTCCGCTACACTAAATGTATGGGGGCTAGTATATGAATGACACACGAACGGATGAACTAACAGAGGAAGAATTTTTAGAGCTCGTTTTAGAGGAACAGGAAAAAGCACTTGCAGAAGAGCGTGCACGGCGACTCGCGGGACAAAAGCCGAAACCCAAAACAAAGCCGACAACAAAATTAATCGTCTGGCTGATGGCATTGACGCTAACCTTTAGTACGTTTTCGGTCATCTTGTCGATCTATTCCATTCCTGCGATTGAATTTTTAAAAGTATCAGCCAGTCTTTCACAGCAGGAAGATATTCAACACTATAAAAAATCCGTTGTCACGATTTCCACGAATGATGGCAAAGGGACAGGCTTCGTCATTCGTGAGGACGGCTACATCCTAACAAATGAGCATGTTATTGACGGTGCCGTAACAATTACGGCGGTGTTCCCGGATGATACACTGTACAAAGCAGAGGTTTTGGCGAAAAATGCCGACATTGATTTGGCCCTGTTAAAGGTGGAGGCCGAAAAATTACCGACATTAGCGCTTGCCAAGTCAAGTGAACACGTAGCGCAGGAGGCCGTCTATTTCATCGGCAACCCACTCGCCTTTTCTGGCATTGCGAACAAAGGGACCGTCATTGGTGAAACAGCAGCAGACGGCATTACGACGGAGATTCTGATGATGGATGCCCCTGTTTACAAAGGCAATAGTGGCAGTCCTGTGTTAAATAAGGACGGCGAGGTCATCGGTATTGTGTTTGCGACCGGTAAGCGCGCACCATTCGGCAAAGTTGGTTTAGTTATCCCGATTGAGGCATATGAGGAATTTTTAGCACCTGCACTAAAATAGTAAAAAGGCGATTCTCCGATTGAATTGGAGAATCGCCTTTGTATTAAAAGATTAAGCTTAATAAGAAGTAGAAACCAGCTGCCATGACTGCTGAGATTGGCAATGTAATAAACCATGTAATCACGATTTTACGTGCCATGCCCCATTTCACGCCTTTCACACGCTGTGCAGCACCTACACCCATAATGGCAGATGAAATAACATGTGTTGTTGATACTGGTAGTGCGATTACCGTTGCACCGAAAATAATCGACGCAGATGTAAGGTCCGCTGCTACCCCGTTTACTGGACGGATTTTCATAATTTTACCGCCCACTGTTTTGATGATTTTGTAACCACCAACTGATGTACCTAGACCCATCGCAAGGGCACAGGCAAAGCGTACCCAACCTTGCACTTCGTCTGTTGACTGCCAGTTCGCTGCGATTAACGCCATCGTAATAATACCCATCGCCTTTTGCGCATCATTCGTACCATGTGTGAATGA
Source organism: Solibacillus sp. (assembly GCA_040274725.1). GTDB lineage: Bacteria > Bacillota > Bacilli > Bacillales_A > Planococcaceae > Solibacillus. Next base: position 144,516 of record JBEMAQ010000001.1, read on the forward strand.
TTGCAGTGCAGCGGTACCGATTTGCGTTAAGCGGAATGCTTTTGTTGTTGTGTAAAGTGGTGAACGCTTAAAGATGAATTTAAACAGCTTCATCACGATAAAACCAATTGTTAATGCGATAATTGGTGAAATCAATAATGCTTGTAGGATTTTCGTGAAGCCCTCATAGTTTAAAATCGCAAAGCCTGCTGATGCAATCGCTGCACCGGCGATTGAGCCGATTAATGTATGAGATGAGCTTGACGGAATCCCGAAGTACCACGTAACTAAGTTCCAAGTAATCGCTGAGCAAAGTGCTGCTAAAATAACGACTGAACCTGTTGTATCACCTTCAAATGCGTTTAGCGAGAACGGGTCTACGATACCTGATGCAACAGCCTTTGCTACACCAACAAACGTTATCGCACCGACAAAGTTCATAATTGCCGCTAAAATGACGGCCACGCGCGGCTTTAATGCACGTGTCGATACGGACGTCGCAATCGCGTTCGCTGTATCATGGAAGCCATTAATAAAGTCGAATGCTAACGCGAACAGTACGACAAGTACGGTAATAATTAATAAAGTATCCATAATTGACTCCTTTACCGATTACGCGTTGCGCATAATAATAGTTTCAATTGTATTCGCTACATTTTGACAGTAGTCTGCAATTTCTTCTAATTGCTCGTATAAATCTTTAAACATAATGACACGAATTGGGTCTTTTTCAATTAAAAATAACTCTTTAATAGAAGAACGGAAAACCTCATCGCACTCACGCTCATAGTCTTTAATTAAGATTGCGTGCTGGCGCATGCCAACTAAATCTTTTTTATTTAGTAACTCCATCGCTTTTACGGCTTCATCTGTCGATTTTGCGATAAAGCTCACAAATTGGTTCATTTTGTCGTTTATTTCTATAAATGAATACATTTCAAAGTGGGCAAATGTATTTTCAATGCCGTCTAAAATATCATCTAATTTAATCGCTAATGCTAAAATATCTTCACGCTCAATCGGTGTCATGAACGCATCATTTAATTTTGCGATTAACTCTTGTACTAATTTGTCACCCGCTGTTTCATACGACTTCATTTTGATTGAAATTTGTTTTAAGTCTGATACGTTGTCTATTTTACATTCCTGTGCGTAGTTGGCACTTTGTTGAACGTTTTTTGCAATGTTAAGTAGTGCTTCGAAAAATGGATCTGCTTTTTTAGAGCTGAACATAGGATAATTCCTCCTGAGACTGTTGTCGTTTTCTAAACCTCCGTTATCATAACATCACCATTTACAGTGCTTCAACATTTTCGTGACACCTTAACAAAAGCTTTACAAATGAATATTCGAATATTTCAACATTTCGCCCTATAAAAACAACCTATTTTTAAAAGAATTTTCAAAAAATTTTAAAATTTATGTGGAATGTGATGATATTATTGTTTTATTAACATAATCCGAACAATTTTAACAGCTAAAACATATGACATTTCATCAACAACCATTTGCTTTTGTAAAGGAATTGTAAAGGTATTTTTTCTGTTTGTCATATAGCATTTACTCAGAATCTCCGTGATTTGCTCGCTCACAAAAAAATCCGGCTCATCTACATCGTTGTAAATGAGTCGGATTTCACGTATTACTCGTTAATAATCGACGTAATGATATGCATAGAGTCCCATTCGCCGCCTGAAAATTTGACAATTGGGTATTTTTTGTCGAATAGCTGCTTATTCATTTCACGGACGGATAAGCCTTGCTTTTGCAGTGTATGCACCTTACCTGTTAGCTCGTATAAATAATCGAGCTTTTTCTGTAATGCAGCGCGGCCATGTCGCATATAGCCTGCGTGACAGCAAAATACTTCGTCAAAATCATACGTCAGCACGTGCTCAAGTGACTTAATAATCGTCGGGATACTTTCCTCGCGTAGCACGACCTTTGTTTTTGGTGTCACGTACAAATCTCCTGTAAATAGCTGCTTCGTTTTACGATTGTAGAGCGCAATGTGATCCGCGGCATGCCCAGGTGTAGCAATAACGTCCCACACCGCACTGCGCGACGTAATCGTCTCCCCAAGTGCGTGCGCTGTAAACGACGCACGCTTGCCCCAAAACAGCTTGCGGTATAGCGGATAGCTCGCCTTTTCCTGACAAGCAGCAACACTCATTTCATGAATAAAAATCGGCCAGCCAAATGTCTTTTGTATGTAAGCCGCGCCGCCTGTATGATCCTCATGATGATGCGTAATGACAACTTGCTCAACATCCATTTCAGCAAAAAAAGGCTTAAATTCCTCGAGTAGCGACTGTGAGCCTGTATCAATTAGCAGCCCGTCCACCGCAAAGCTATACACATTGAGGCGCACTCCTTGAAATGATACGAAGCCGTTCATCATTTGTACATCCCCAACAGTCAAACGCTCCGACTTTTTGTTAAATAGCAAACGTTTCTCCTCCCTTATACGTATTATTCGTTATTTCGAAGTGTACCACATTATGAATGATGATTCATTAATTTCCACACGCAAACAAAAAAGTAGCGCCAAAAGTCGGTGCTTTTGACGCTACTCTGTTTAATGATAATCCCCTGTTTCTACCTGATGATGCTTTATCCAGTCGCTATAGCCTGCTGCATAAAGACGAATTTTTTCGTAGCCTGCATGTGTAAGTGCTGCGTACACGGGCCCAGCTGTCACACCTGAACCACAATACACGACAATTTCCTCTTCCTTTGCGACCTTGGCAAGTAACGTCGGCTTAACAGCGATTGCTTTACCGTCACGCAGTTGCTCCCAGTCGTAGTTTTTTGCTGTCGGAATATGCCCTGCTACCGGATCAATCGGCTCTATCTCCCCGCGGTAACGCGCCGCTGCACGTGCATCAAGAAGTGTCGCCTTCTTTTTACCCTCTACAATGTATTTCACATCCGCACGACTTGAATAAATCGTTTCATTCCATTGAAGCGCAAGAGCGGTCGGCTCAAACGTCGGTACAGCCGTTGTTTGCATGAAGCCTGCCTGCACAAGTGCCTCCATCCCGCCATTGACAACATACACATGTGGAAAGCCAGCATATTTCAAAATCCACCAAGCGCGTGGTGCAAACGGCGCCGCGCCCTGGTCATAAACATAAATCGCATCCTGATAACGCAGTCCTGCCTGTTCAAAAAGCTTTTGCAGTACGGCTTTGTCAGGTAATGGGTGACGCCCATCTGTTTTTGTCATATCCGAAAGATCACGATCTAAATCCCAGTAAATCGCCCCATCAATATGACCTGCCTCATACAGTTGCTTGCCAAGCGTCACATGTTCCATATCAAAACGTGTATCAATAAATCGTCCATTTCGCTCTAGCTTATCAGCCGTTACGAAAACTTTTGTCATACGCGCGTCCCCCCAGCTTGTAGTTGCTCATAAATTGTCTTCCACGTTGCTAGGCGGCTTTCTTCTTGTAGTAACAGGCGCTCTGTGTCAATTTGCTCTAGTGCTTGCTCTTTCACATGCACTTGCAGTGACGTTGCTTCCTGATCAATTTGTGCATCCGCCCAAGTCAGTAAGTTTTGCTTCTCACCATTTAAATAGCTCTCGGCATCTGGCTTCGTTAATTGCTCTAACGCATCACGCAATACTTCTTTTTCGTTTTTCTCAAAGAATGATTTGTTATTTTTATAGTGTGTTTTTACGCCTGCGTATTTCGCAGGGTCCGTAAATGGCCCTGTAAAGTCTAAAAGGCTCGGCTCCGTACTTTCATAGCCTAAAAACGCAAAGCTTGGATTTAATTCTTTTAGCGCCATCACTTCATCCTTAAAGCGCTCGTTCAATTTTTTCGTAATAAACTGTGCCAAGCGGAAGTTCGTTACACGCATTTCCTGTGCTAGGTCAAAGCTCAGTGCTTGCAGAATTTCCTTCAGTGCCGTTTCAAGTGCCTGCTGTGCTGGCATTTGCGCAAATGTCGACGGGTTGTAGGACTCGCGGAAGAAGTCTGGGTAACGGTAGTACACACGCTGTAGTACATAGTAAAGAAGCTCGTCCGTTTCCTGCTTGGCATCTGATTTTAGCATCAACGTATTGACATCTGTATAGCGTTTTTCAATTATACCTTCAAGCTGCACAAGTTCTGCCAGGCGCTCATCCTTACGCTTTAAGTTGTCCTCCGTTTGCGTAATCAAATCGCGCAGGCGAGCATGTGTTTTTTCAACTTCCTCATGCAGCGCCTGCACCGCAATGCCTGTTAGTTCTTCATTTAAGAAGTGATGGAACGCATCTTCAAACGGTGCCATACCTGATTCTAAGTTTTCCTGCTGCTGCTTTTCTTTCAGTGCTTGCAAGCTTGATACGCCGTATAGACGCGGGAAACGGATACCGAAGCGTTGCAGCTCATTTCGAACATAATCTTTTACGTCCTCTTCCTCATCTTTTGTTGCGGCAAGGTCAATCGCATTCACGACGAAGAACATTTTATCGAGCTCGAATGCGTCTTTTACACGACCAAGTTGGATTAAGAATTCACGGTCTGCTTTCGCGAACGCGTGATTATAGTACGTGATGAACAGAATCGCATCGGCATTACGGATATAATCAAACGCAACCCCTGTGTGACGCGCGTTAATCGAGTCTGCCCCTGGTGTATCTACAAGCGTTACACCCATACGCGTCAATGGTGAGTCAAAGTAGAAATCAATATTATCAACGAAGCAAGAGCGGTTTTCCTGTGCTACGAATTTTTCAAAATCATCACGGTTCACGCGAATTGTCGTCGCAAGCTTTGTTTCGAATTCTTTGAAGCCTTCCTTATACGCACGGATAAATGATTTATGGACATTTAGACGCTCATCCGCTAGCTGTACTGCTAAGCCTTCATCGGCGCGATCAAATGCCTCTTGTAATGAAGACACGCGTAGACCAATTGCCTCATAAGAGCCTTGAATATCCTCAAGTAATTGCACGGCTGACTTTAAATGCACGTCCGCTGTTTCATGCGGGTGCTCTGGCGATACCGGACGAATTTTGTTAATGGCCGCTGTTGTTGGGTTTGGTGATACTGGTAGTACGCGTTCACCCATCAGCGCGTTTGAAAAGCTTGATTTACCCGCACTGAATGCACCGAACAGGGCAATTGTGAAGTCGCGCTTCTCTAGACGCTCGACCTTTTTCTTTAAGAAGCTCGCTACTTCATTAAAGCCTTGTACATCGCCGATAATATTTGCTGTATGCAGCGCATTGTCAATGACAACGTCTGAGCTAAACGCCGAGCCCGCTGCTACAGTTTGTTGCTGCTCCTCAATTACCTCAGTCTTTTCCTTCTGTACAAGCATTGACGGATCAAACACTTGTATTTCATTCATTGCTTTCTCATGGTCAAGCTGCCAATAACCGAGCTGTGTTTTCGCTAACTTACGGTTTTCGTTCGTTGTTTGGTGCATTTGGCCATCGCTAAATGCTTTAAATGTATCGATTTGCATAATGTGACGCAGTGCATCCACTTTCGCCTGCATCGCCTTAATTTTCATTTGTACGGGTGCGGCCGCCTCACTTGCCACTTGCTCAAGTAATGGCTTTTGCTGTAATTTCCACGCATCCGTTTGCTGGATAAAGTAACGCTTTACGCCCTCTACTACACGGTTTGCAAAGTTTAATACCGCATCCCCTGTAATGACTGTATTTGTTTGCACTTGGTCCTCAATCACAGAGAATGGCAATGTGAAATCATGCGCATCAATTTTCGCCGCACGCTCGTCCGTTAATGCTGATACATTTTTGAATGATGTTTTCATTAATGCCTTCATATGGCCAACAATTTGCTGATTCACTGAGCCTTGTAGTGCCGCGATTGCTTCCGCTGCACGCACTTCACGCGCCTCGGCTGTTTTCCTCTTCGCTGAGAACAAACCACCGACTTTGAAGTTTTCTTGCTTACTTTCTAAGTAAAGCTTCATCTTCTCACGCACATCCGCCGGCATAATTACCGCGTTTGCAAGCAGTTCTTTACGTTCATCCTCAAACGAGCGGTCCCACTCCTCAAACGAGAATAATTCCGTTTGACGTGTTAATTGGTCGTATTGGCCAATAATGTCCTCGCGCTGTGCCCAGTCATCCGCTGATACGAGTTCTGCCGCCTCTTCCATACGCGACTCTTTTTCTTCCGTTAAATAGTCATCATGCTCATGCTGCAATTTCACTAATGTATTTCGTGCTGTCTCGATTAACTTCTCTTCCCAGTCATTCATTGAATCCATGACAATTTTCTTCACCTTTGTGAAGTCATTGTACGGATGATCTGCCGCGCGTAGTGATGTGAAGAAAATATCCTTCGGTACAACGCCCCAAGCCGCGAATGAATTGTGCACCGACGCTTTGAAATCTTCAAATGATAGTTCTGACTCACGGTGCTTATCAATCATGTTGACGATTAAATAAACGTTTTGATTGTATTTCATTAACTGCTTCGTAAATTGAAAGTTCAGTTCTGATTGCACATGGTTGTAGTCCATTGTGTAAAACACCATGTCAGCAATGTGAAGTGCTGACTCTGTACTCATCGCATGCGCATCATCTGTTGAGTCAACCCCTGGCGTATCCATTACCGTGACGCCAATTGGCAAGTTTGACCCACTATGACCAATCTCAATTTGTGACACAAGCTCGCCGTTTTTACTTAGTTCCTTTACTTGCTTTAGGTCATAGCCCGCCTCGAATTTCACCGGCTTCTCGTTGTGCATGTAAACGATTGCAAAATCCTCTTCTGATTTATGTACTTTGACAATATTCGCACTCGTTGGAATCGGGCTTGCTGCTAAAATATCTTCTCCAGAAAGCGCATTAATCATACTTGATTTACCCGCAGAGAAATGTCCCGCAAAGCCAATCACAAATTCCTTTTGAAGTAATTTCCTTGCAAATAAATGTAACTTTCCAACACGTTCTGTATCTTCATTTTCACGATAAATAATCGACTGCAACGATGCCTGCTGCAATAGCTGTTGAATGTTTTGATCTAACGATGTCATTGATGACGTCCCCCATTGCCTCTATTTTATTATAAATCAATTGCGCCTCGGCGTAATTGCTTCCGGATTCGACTTGAAGCTTACACGATGTAGGTCAGTCAACCGTTATCACGAAGGACTCCTGACCAAATCCGTGACATTCGCCAAAGGCATTAGTTTCTTTCAGCATATAAACACCTGCTGAAAGAAACTAAAAATAGCTTGCATCTCTCATCTATATACATACAAGAGACTTCAGCCGAAAGAAGTTAAATAAGATACCTATATAGTACCACGGTTTCGTCATAAATCAGCAATAATTTCATGATATAACGAGAAAAAATAGTATATTACACAAGCTATTTTCCACAAAAAAGCTCTAGCAGAAACGAAGCTCCGTTATCACTTTCACTCGTATTATTTTTTAAAGTCAATAACTAGACAGCCTCTAATTTTCCTTTGTACTATTTCTTTCAAAATTTATCATACGTCAACAAAAAACACGACGAAAAAGGGCGATGAACTTTTTCGTCGTGTTTTTTAATTATTTTACTGTGTTTTTCAACACATATGAGCCAACCCCCATATAGATTACAACAGTCGCCGTTATAAAAACATAAACCATCTTCTACACTCCCTTTTATTGAGAATAATTATCACTAAAATTATACGATAAATGGACAGTACTCGTCAATAATAGTTAATATTTATCATGTACATTGCAAAAGACTACATGTTACGATGGTATAAAGTCGGAAAAAGGATGCGATATTTATGAGTACTTCAAAGCACGTGCAAACAATATTAAATGGGACAATCCATGCACTTAAAACAATTTTACCAATGAATATTGATGTAAAAGCCCCATCCATTACATCAGAACCATACATTCAGGAACAAATGGGTGTACTAATCGGACTGGTCGGTGATTTAAAAGGACGTGTTATTATTGATGGTTCACCTGAAATATTCGGCGCTGTTGGTACAGCGATGTTCGGCATGCCACTTGAGGGTGAAATGCTTGAATCATTTACAGGAGAATTTGGTAATATGATTGCCGGCAATCTGTGTACACACGCGGGCCAGCATTCTTTAGAGCTTGATATTACGCCACCTACAGTTATGGTTGGTAATACAAAGCTGTACGGTTTCCAGCATGCATTCCGCTTGCCCGCGACAATTGACGGTGCAGGTGACATTTCGATTTTATTTACAATCGACGAGGAATGATACATAGCTAAGGCGATTTCACGCGCATGAAATCGCCTTTTTATTTACTTATTTACCGGATGCTTTGGCTGTTCGCCTTGTAGGACGCTGTGCAAATTTTGTATCGCTAGCTGCACCATCTTCGTCCGTGTTTGCTCGCTTGCACTGCCAATATGCGGCAACGGAAACACATTTGGGAGCGTCAGTAACGGGTGCTGTACGTCCACGGGTTCTCGCTCAAATACATCTAGCCCCGCTGCCAATATGTCACCTCGCACAAGCGCCTCAAATAATGCCGCCTCATTCACAATACCACCACGCGCTGTATTAATTAAAATCGCTGTTGTTTTCATTAAGGACAATTCGTCAGCCGCAATAAAATCCACCGTTTCGGCTGTATATGGCATTAATACACAAACAAAGTCCGCCTTTTTTAATAACGTTTCCTTATCTACAAAGTTTGCGCCGTATTTTTGCTCTGCCTTCACATTCCGTGTACGATTCGTATACAAAATTTCCATACCAAACGCCGTCGCCCGTCTCGCTACCGCCTCGCCAATACGACCAAGACCAAAAATCCCAAGCGTCGCACCGTACACATCCTGCCCGACCAATTGAAACGGTGACCACGTTTGCCAGTTACCTGTACGTAAATAGTGTGCTGCCTCCTCTAGCCGCCTTGCCGTCCCAAGCATGAGTGCAAATGTTAAATCAGCCGTCGTTTCGGTTAGCACATCCGGTGTATTTGTGACAACAATGCCGTGCTCGGTTGCCGCTGCTACATCAATATTATTATAGCCAACTGCTACATTGCTTATGACTTTTAAATTTTCACAGCGTGCTAGGAGTTCACGGTCTAATGTTTCGGTCAACAAACTAATAACCCCGTCTGCGCGCTGCAATTCCTTTTCTAGCACATCACGTGGTACCGGCACATCCGCCTCATCCCACATTCCCACCTCGTACTGCTCACATAGCGGCGCTATCAGCTCTTCTGGTAATTTCCGTGTAATATACACCTTTTGCTTCATCCGTTATTCCTCCTTAAGAACAAAAACGCTAAAGCGCCTGCTCAGCCCCGAGTGGACATAAGCGCCACATCCATGTGGCATGTCCCCAATGACTCACATCGTGTGAGCCCCAGCTGCTGGAAAGCTCGAAGTGAAAGTACTCTTTTTACTTTCGCCCGAGGGATTGAAGCGACCTCGAGGGGCTGGCGCTTTAGCCTGGACGTAAAGTAAACTTTGCTTTGACTTATCCACAATGCGAAAATCTAAAGTTTCCTTAACAATAAATAAAGCTGCATTATTTGCTTCACCCGCTCATGCAACCATTTTGGCGTCTGTTCAAGTGCCTGCTCAGTCGTACATGGGCCTTGCACAATCGAAAAGGCCGCGGTAATGCCTAGCTGCTGTAGTTGCTGCGAATTTAATTCAACTGCCCCTGCTACCGCTAAGACCGGTACCTGATACGTTTTCGCACAGTGTGCTACCCCCGCGATGACCTTACCGGATAGCGTCTGCACGTCTAGCTTGCCCTCACCTGTAAACACAATAGTCGCCTCGCGAATCATGTCCCGCGCGCCCGTTGCCTGCATCACAACATCAATCCCACTTCGGTAATCCGCCTGTAAAAAGGCTTGCAGCGTCGCACCGACACCACCCGCTGCACCGCCGCCAACAAGCTGTCTCAACTCTAGCCCGTACTGTTTCTGAATAATCGACGCAAAATGGGCAAGTGCTGCATCAAGTTCATGCATCATCTCAGTTGTTGCGCCTTTTTGCGGACCGAAAATAACGGACGCACCTTGTGCACCACATAATGTATTTTTGACATCACTCGCGATCATAAAGGCGCAATTTTTTAACTGCGGATGAAGCAAAGAATTATCTATTCTATGTAAATCGCGTAGTGCCGCACCACCATTTGCAAGCTCGGCACCCTCCGCATTGTAAAACTTCACGCCGAGTGCTTTTAATAAGCCCGCACCCGCATCATTTGTTGCACTGCCGCCAAGTCCAATAATAAACTTTCGGTACCCGCCCTCTACTGCTTGCTTTATTAATTGCCCCGTCCCATATGTCGATGTCATAAGCGGATTTCGTTCAGTAGGCGAGAGTAATGATAAACCGGACGCTTGCGCAAGCTCAATGACCGCGGTTTGCCCGTCACCTAAAATGCCGTAATATGCGGTTAGTTGTCTACCGAGCGGGTCTTCGACAACAGCCGCGCGCTTCTCACCAGCCGTCGCCTTTACTAAGCAATCGAGTGTCCCCTCTCCCCCATCAGCAAGTGGCAACTCGGTCACATGCGCATGCGGTGCAACCTCGCCAATTGCCGCCTTGACAACACGACAAATTTCTACAGCCGATAGCGAGCCTTTAAATGAATCCGGCGCAATGACAATCTGCACAGTACATTCCTCCCTTTTCTATATACATTCACGCTCAAGTAGTATTTCTCCTTTTTTCTCACGCAAAAAAGCGAGCATCCATTTGAATGCTCGCGGTCACTTATTGTGGGTCTACCGGTAAAATATCAACAAATTGCTGTTTTACTTGCAGTTCCTCGTCATTTAATAAAATATGAATATCGCCGTGATCGTTTGATGTACGGATTAAGCGGCCCATACCTTGCTGTAAGCGCAGCTGCATAAATGGCAGCTCCACCTCTTCAAATGGATTTTTCGCAAACGCGCGCTTCGCATCAAATAGCGGATCCTTTGGTGGGAACGGCAGGTCAAAAATAATCACACGTGTTAATGCTTCCTCTGGTAAGTCAAGACCTTCCCATAGGTGATACGAACATAACGTTTTCATCGTACCGTTTTGGAAATCACGCACGATGGCTGATAGCTCGCGGTCGCCTTCAAATGCAACCGTTAGTCGTGACATCATGCCAAGCTGTGATTTAAACGCTAGCATCGCTTGTTTTGATTTGAATAAAATAAGCGTTTGCTGATCATCACGCAGTAATTGTTCAACTTTCGCAACCTTTTCTTTTTGCGTCAGCTCGTGCAAGTACACTTTCATAACCTCATCATAGTCAAATGGTGATGGCACGCTGAAGCTTTGGAATTTTTCAATGCCAAGGCTTGTCGCGATATAAGAGAAGTCCTTTTTCACCGAAAGTGTTGCAGATGAGAACACGATTGGCATTTTTTTCGAGAACAGCGTTTCCGATAACACATCTGTAATCAGACGTGGCATAATAACAAGCGTTTCCTCGCCGTCCGTTTCCTCTAGCCAATCCACCGCGTCACCTTGCGCGATAAAAATGCGCATTGCAGCCGCATAATGCTCTAAAAACTCCTCGGCCATATTGAGCTCATATTCAGGAATCATATAAAGCTCTGACTCAAAGACGAATTCTTCTAGTAATTGCTCGACGTCTTTAACAATTTGTTTACCAATCGCAAGTAAGCGCTCTGATTTATTAATGCGCAGACGATCCTCCATTGACTTCACCACGTCATCACGTAGCTGGTCAAAGAACATTTCGTGGTGATCTTGCAGATGCTCCATCGCATATAACGTACGTGCACGCACACCATCTACCATTAAGCGCTCTAGTAAATCGACAATCGTCGTTGCTTGCACTTTATATGTTAATGCCTTTTGCGCCGCGTATTCTAATAAATGCCCTTCATCAAGTACAATCATCGAAACTTCCGGAAGTAGTGGCAACTGCCCCTCACGCTCACGCGATTCCTTCGTCGCTAAATGCTCCATTAAAAAGTCCTGTGAGCAAATAATTAAGTCTGTTGACTGACGGTAATGCGCACGGTGCAATGTTTGTGCACAGCGGTTACGTAAATCACAAACCGCACATTGCATGACAGCATTGTAATTGACCTTTGCCCAGTCCTCATCGCTGACCATTGGATAGTCTGAGCGCTGACCATACGGCTTAACCGAAATCATTGAGCCCTGTGCATAGACACCATCTGGAATCGAAAACGCAATATCATCAATCCATTCCTCTGTCTCTGCACGCTCCGCCTCTTCAAAACGCTTCAAGCATAAATATTGGTCGCGCGATTTCGCAAGGCGCACGTCGATTTGCAAGTCTAATACGTCGCGCAATTTATAAATATCGCCGCCATCCTTTACAAGCTGGTCGATTAATGTTTCGTCCGCACAAGCAATCAGTGCTGGCTTGCCTGTATAGCGCGCATACGAAACAGCTGGTAGCAAGTAAGCTATCGTTTTTCCCGTACCAACGCCTGCTTCAGCGAATAAAATATTTTTTTCTTTTAATGCCTGTTCAATTTGATACGCCATGAAAATTTGCTCATCGCGGCATTCAAATCCACGCTCAGGTAATGTATCGTACAATGTGTCGCCTAACCAATCGCCTAGCGACTCATAAAATGAGCTATCCTTTGATAGTTCAAAAGGTAAAGATTTTCGCAAGTTGTGTTCCCCCTCAAGTAAGTACAGAAAGTTTCCGTTCTCGTTCGTACCCTACATTATACTACGAAACTAGTAGTGTTCCCAATTATTTGTTTGGCTAACACAGAAAGAAAGCTACATTCGCAAAGTGCGTCTGTAGCTTTCAATTTTAAGCAGGTGTAAATTTTAACGCTTTCGCATTTTTTACTGCTCACGCTTTGATTTTTGACCCCAATATTGGTAAAGATCTGTGCGGATGAAGCCGTTGAATAATTTACGTTTTTTCGTTGCTTTTTTGCCGTAATGCACTTCAAAATCTTCCATTGATGATAGCGCATAGACCGACCATGTTGGATAGTTATTCATCACCGTACCAAATACACGGAGCATTTTTTCAATTTCTTCTACCTCACCGATACGCTCACCATACGGCGGGTTCGTGACGATTACGCCGTCTGTTGCCTGCGTCGTAAAGTCCGTTGCCTGCATTTGCTTGAATGTAATAATATCACCAAAGCCTGCTTCTACCGCATTTTCCTGTGCAATACTAACCATGCGGTGGTCAATATCTGTCCCAAGAATGGTTAATTCTTGGTCATAATCTGCCGCTTGGTCTGCCTCGTCACGCGCTGCATCCCAAATTTCAGCCTTCATCCATGGCCATTCCTCTGAAATAAAGTCGCGGTTGTAGCCTGGTGCGATGTTTTGACCAATCATTGCCGCTTCAAGTGCGATTGTACCTGAACCACAGAATGGGTCCACGAATGGGCGCGACGGGGACCATTTTGAAATTTTTACAAGTGCTGCAGCTAACGTTTCTTTTAGCGGTGCCTCACCTTGTTCTTGACGGTAGCCACGTTTATGAAGACCCGCGCCTGACGTATCAATTGTCAGGATTGCCTCGTCTTTCAAAATCGAAATTTCAATTTTGAACGTTGCACCTGTTTCCTCTAAAAAACCTAAACGTTTGTAGGCTAATTTTAAACGCTCTACAATCGCTTTTTTTGTAATGGCCTGGCAGTCAGGCACACTATATAATGTTGATTTTACTGATTTCCCCGATACCGGGAAGTTCGCGTCTACTGGTAAATATTTTTCCCACTGAATCGCTTTTACACCTTCAAATAATTGGTCAAATGTACGCGCTGGGAATCTTGCGACAACGATTTTTACGCGGTCTGCAACACGTAGCCATAGGTTGGCACGTGCAATTGCCATTTCGTCGCCTTCAAAATATACTTTACCGTTATCTACTGTTGTTTCGTAGCCAAGTGCACGCACCTCTTCTGCCACGATTGCTTCGAGGCCCATCGCTGCTGTTGCTACTAATTGAAATTTTGTCATATACTTAAATCCTTCCTAGATGTCCAATTTCCCAAAATTCTAAAAACTCAAGCAAGTCATTCATCGGTAATGGCTTACTGTAGTAATACCCTTGAATATAGTCACAGCCAAGCTCACGTAGTAGCTCCACTTGCTGCGCGCTCTCCGCACCTTCTGCTACGACTTTCATATTTAACCGATGCGCCATTTGAATAATCGCATCAACAATCGCCTGCTTATCATCGAGTGAGCAAATTTGCTGAATAAAGCTGCGATCAATTTTTAATACATCTAGCGGGAAACGTACTAAATAGCTCAGTGATGAGTAGCCTGTCCCGAAATCATCAATCGACAATTTGAAGCCAAGCTGCTTTAATTTCACAAGCTTACTCACCGTTTCGGTCGCACTATTCATGACCGTGCGCTCGGTTACTTCAATTTCAAAGTTTTGTGGAGAGGCATTATTCTTCTCCATAATACTTTGAATTGAATCTAAAAAGCTCTGCTGCTGGAAATGAATACTTGATACATTTACCGCAATCGGAGTGTTTTTATAGCCAGCATCACGTAGCTGGCTTTGCCCATTACATGCGAGTTCAAATACTAGAAGACTAAGTGGGATAATTAGTCCTGTTTCCTCTGCATACGGAATAAATTCAGCCGGTGATACATTGCCTAACTTTTCATTTGTCCAACGAAGAAGCGCCTCTACGCCAACAACCTCATTTGTTTCAACGCAAACCTTTGGCTGATAATACAGCTCAAAATCCCGATTTTCAATTGCTTTACGCATTTCTGTGTCGAGTAGGAGCACACGTTTCGTATCTGTGTTCAGGCCATCAAAATAAAACGCAAAGCCGTTACGACCATTCTCCTTGGAGAACGTCATCGCCCGGTCCGCACAATTGATTAGCCCCTCCGCCGTTGTCCCGTCCTCTGGATAAATACTAACGCCCATGCTTGCCGAAACGAATACCTCTTGATTATCAATCACGACAGGCTCCTCAATGATACGAATCATCTGCTCCGCAAACTTTGCCGCCTCACGTGAATGGGTAATATTTGTTAATGTAACAACAAATTCATCGCCACCATAGCGTGCTAAAATATCTTTATTTTTGAGCAGCTTTTTAATACGGTTGGCAATAGCTATCAGTAGCTGATCACCAATCGAATGACCAAGCGTATCGTTTACCTGCTTAAAACGGTCTAAATCTAAGAAAAATACCGCATGACGCACAGGCTGATTCATACTTGCTGATGCTGACAGTAGTGCATTCATTCGCTCTAAATAAGCAAAGCGATTACATACATCGGTTAACGTATCACGTAGCATGCGCTTCTCCAGCTCATCTTCTACTGATTTACGCTCCGATAAATCCGTGAAGATACCACAGTAATTTGTAATATTCCCTGCATCGTCTTTTATACTCATAATCGCTAGCCATTCCGGGTAAACATCGCCTGTTTTTCTGCGATTCCAAATTTCCCCCTGCCACATGCCCTTTGTACAAAGACTATCCCACATCTTTAAATAAAAATCCTTTTCATGCACACCAGACTGCAGTACGTTCGGACGATGCCCCAAAACTTCCGCTTCCTGATAGCCTGTCACAAATTCAAATGCAGGATTTACTTTAATAATTCGCTTATTTTTATCCGTTATCATAATGCCTTCTGCGACATTCTCGAAAATTTTCGTCATAATGTTTGCAGAGGACTGTGTAAAGGATTCCATATTTTCAAGATGAAGATTCGTTTCTTCTGTATTCAAAGTAATCACCTTTATCCTATTCCCCTCAATAAGCATTTCCATTCGTTCAGTAATTATTTCGTCTATTTTTCACATAATTACACCTCACGCGTTTGCGTGAGGTGCTTCGCTATTACCTAAAATAAAAGCTCCCCAAATGCTTGGAGAGCCTTTTTTTGTAAAATAAGTCATCAAAAATCAATAAGCCATGTTTTGTTCCTGGGTACTCAAACGGCTCTCGCCTCGTACGGATCAGGTAGTAATCATCTATCTACGCAAACTAATGCGTCCCTCCATCCGTTCAATTCCTTTTGGAGGATGCCCCTACCATAATTTGGGTTTCTCACTCACGGGGTTTACCTCGTTCCACCTCATAGCTTTCACTATAAGCTCCGTCACTGTGGCACCTTCAGGAAGTTTCGACCATATCTAAAAGACTTAGGTGTTCCTTCCGCCGTCAAGGTTATACCTTGCCTACCCTTATTGATTCAGATAGCGCGAACACTACGGGCGTCGCAGCACCGTGTGAGCATGGACTTTCCTCTACAACGTCAAAGCGTCGCAGCGATTACCCGATATTTGATGATAGATTCATTATACTAGAATGATTCTAAAAATACAATGACCGTGAAAAATTCTATTTATTCGTACAGTTTACTACCAAATACATGCTTCTCTAAATTCGATAAACGTTTTAAAATATCGAAGTTTGTATTGTTCGCCTGCTGCGGCGCGGCTGTTTGCGTACGGCGGCTACTTGTTTCTAGTTCCTGCTTCAGCTGCGCATTTTCACGCTCAAGCTGCGCAATTTTTTCAGCAAACGTATCGTAATCTTCACGAATCATATCTAAAAACTGATCGACCTCATCAATATTGTAGCCCTTCATGCTCTTTTTAAAATCTTTTTCTAAAATATAATCAGATGTTAATTTAATATCCATAGTCATCGCCCTTCCATTACACTGCGTATGTGCCTTCATTATAGCATAGGAACGGCTTTTCTAGAAATTGTCCGACATCTAAAATTTATTTTATTTACCTCGAGGGCTAAAAACGTCCGCTCACAAATTTAACTGTTTAAACATTTCATTTGGCAGCCTCTGGTCAAACGAACGTGCTACCATCTCGCTTGGTAGGCTTTTAAATACACCGTCCACCTTAAGAAAGCCATAGACGATTTCTACACAATTCTCAAACAAAATTAGCCGTTTAGTAACAGGCGCTTTTCCAGGCGCGCTACACGTTTGCTCCAGTTTTCTAACTGGCGCTGCTTGTGCTCAGGTTTTGTAAAAAAGCAGCGCTGCACACACGCTTGCCCCCTCTTTGCCATCGTGAGCGCCATCTCATCATCCCTTAGCTTATGCTCATACAAAATCGCTAGCTGTTCGTACGCAACAAGCTGCTTTTTCGGTGCGAGTAGCAACACGGATTTATGAAATGCCTCAATTGCCGCCTCGTACTCCCCGTCTCGCTTGAGTTGCTGTGCTAAATAAAAATGAGCAAGAGCCGTCTCGTCCTCCGCGTAATGTGCCGTCACTTGCTCAAGCACACGCCGGCTTGACGGACGGTTTTTGATATCGCCATACCATTTCCCAATATTCGTGTATGTCACAGCCGATTCTGTCACAGCACCATTTAATAGAAGGTTTGTCGAATGCACATAGAGCGTCACGAGAGACAGTAAATCCCACTCATTATGCTTTAGTACTTTCATCAACGTTTCAGCATTGCCACTTTTCACCGCATCAAAATAAATAATCGGCGCTAAATGCCCCGGAATATCCCCTTTGCGATAAAAGCCAAGCTTCTCCTCTTCAACCTGCGTCAGCTTCATCCGCTCAAGGTCATCCTTCCATAAACGCTTCGAGCTATGTAGCAGGTCAACCTGGCGCTGCTCTTTTAATTTCGGGATATGTTGCTGATTCAGTGTCCAGCGCACCTGAAGCTGTGGCCAGTCAAAACTTTTACCATTATAAGAAATAATCGTCGCCTGACGTTGCCAAAACTTCGATTCAAATAACAATGCCGCTTCATTAGAGGGGTCAGCCAGCACATATTGTGTCAGTACAAACTCCTCATCAAGCGCCTCCAGTAAGCCGAGTAGGAAAATATGTGTCCCTGCCCCCTTCAGCCCGGTCGTCTCCGTGTCAAAAAACAGCAGCGTCTCGTCAACATCAAGCGCATATGGATGCGGCTCGTCTACCTCACTCCAGCGCTTGATTGCGGTAAAAAGCTCGCCTAATTTGTAATCACCATGCTGATAATCTAGCGGATAGCGTACCTCACGTAAAAACAGCACACCAAAATCATTATCTAGTCGTTCAAGCCCTGCCCGCTCCCATGCAGCCGTGTAGCTTGGTGCGTCCGGCTTTTGAAATGCAGGCTTGTCCTCACGCTTTTCCGTCTTTTTACCGAGCATTTTTTTCATTTGCAGTATTTTGTTTTCGTAAGACATCGCGTCACATCATTTCACTTTTTAATATGCCAAGTACCTTTAATACTTGCTTTTTACTATTATTCAAGCTATCCCCTGCACCAATGCACGACGGACAGCCGCTTTTGCACGGACATGCCTCGATATGGGCCATTGTGCGCTCAAGTAGCGACAGTAAAATATCATACACACGCTCACTTAGCCCAATGCCGCCTGGGTAGCTGTCGTAAATAAAGAGCGTCGGCAACTCATTATGCGTAGCCTTTACTTGTGGCACGACCGACACATCACTGCGGTCACAATGAATAAACAGCGGGATAAAGTTACCAAGCGCATACGCCGCCCCAGTTAGTGCATCCGTTAGCATATCCTCTGACCAGTTTTCCGGCAATTGAAAGCTTGCCCACGTCGCACTCGTATGCATCTCCATTGGCGGAATCGTAATTTTACCGGAGCCGATATTATCATGCGTGTTAAAGCGAATTTTTTTAAAAATCGTCGGAATCGCAAGCAGGCTGACGTCACCGTAGCTAACTGAAGCCGATTTGTACGTTGCGATTTTATCCTCGCTTAGCACTTTCAATTCCACGGCTAAATTCGCATCCGTAAAATAATCTACATCCACTTCGCGCACAAATGCCTTCTTTTCCTCCCAGTCGAGTTTTTCGACCTGGAACTGGGTACCTTGGTGCATGTAGATTGCTTCCTCATGCAAGAGCGTCATCGCACTATAGGTATCCATCTCGCCAATGACCTTTGTTGTGGGCTCACTAATATCTATAATGACGACATTTTCCTGCGCAGCTGAACGAAGAGAAATTTCATGTGCTGGGAAACGGTCACTCATCCAGTGCCATTGCGTACTCGTTTTGACAAGCACGCCCTCTTCCTCTAAAAACGCAAGCAATTCTTGCACTTCATATTCGCCGTAGGAATCCGTCACCCGAAACGGCAATTCAAACGCAGCGCATTTCAAATGATCCATTAAAATAAGCATATTTTCCGGATTAATGCGTGCTTCCTCCGGGCTACTTCCAAGCATATAGAGCGGATTTTGCACAACGTATTGGTCAAGTGCTGTCGACTGTGCGACGTAAATGATGAGTGCATCATCCTGCCGACGCCCCGCGCGCCCAGCCTGCTGCCACGCACTTGCAATATTGCCCGGATACCCCGTCATAATACACGCTTGTAATTGCCCGATATCGACACCAAGCTCAAGTGCATTTGTACTGACAACCATTTGAATCTTTCCGTCGCGCAGTCCACGCTCAATTTCGCGGCGCTCACTAGGTAAATACCCGCCGCGGTAGCCTTGAATCGACGTATCGGCAATTTTTTTTGCCGTGAGTGTCTTTAAATACGTCACAAGCATCTCGACGCGCACACGCGATTTCGCGAAAATAATCGTTTGAATACCTGCCTCAAATAAGCGCTTTGATAAATCACGCACTTCAAGTACAGCACTACGCCGCACACCAAATGTCGGGTGGACAATTGGCGGATTATAAAAGAGGAACGTCTTCTTGCCAACCGGCGCACCGGATTTTTCAATGAGCGTATGCTCGGTATTCGTCAAACTCTCTGCAAGCTCTTTCGGGTTTTTAATCGTCGCGCTCGTGCATATAAACGTAGGAGTACTGCCATAAAACGCACAAATACGCATCAGCCTACGAATTACATGCGCCACATGTGAGCCGAATACCCCTTTATACGTATGCAGCTCGTCTATGACGATATATTTCAAGTTCTCAAACAGCGACACCCATTTCGTATGATGCGGCAAAATGCCAGAGTGCAGCATATCCGGGTTCGTCATAATAATATGACCAGCCTTGCGAATTTTTTGCCGAATGCCTGGGGCCGTGTCGCCGTCATACGTGTAGCTTAAAATCGGCTCGTCCATTAATTCAATGAGCTCATTTAAATCACTTTTCTGATCCTGTGCGAGTGCCTTTGTCGGGAAAAGATAAATCGCGCGGCTTGACGGATCTTCTAAAATTTTTTGCAAGACGGGCAAATGATAGCAGTAGGACTTCCCTGATGCGGTCGGTGTGACAGCGGTGAAGTGTCGACCGCTCGTCGCAAGATCAAATGCCTCGCGCTGATGGGTATACAATTGCTCGATGCCGCGCGCGTGCAGCGCCTTTTGGATGGATGCGTGCAAATTTGGAAAATCCGCATAACGAGCTGGCTGTCCTTCAAGCGTTTGCCAATGCGCGATATTTTGCTGCAATTCCTCGTCATAGCGCCATTCGCGAAGGAGCTCTTGTATTGTTCGTTTCTTACTTAGCATCACCGTCCTCCTCTAAGTAACGGAGGATAGATGACAATGTATAATGCACAGACTGTACCGATTGTAGGAAACGTTTTTTACTCGTCTCCTTATAAAACGATTGCACGATAAACTGCTCCATCGCATCAATCAAGTTATCAATTTGCGGCATGCGCATGTATTTCGGGCGCTCTATTTCAATCCACTGCGCCGCGCTTTCTCTATAGTGTAGGAGCAACCCATGTACAAAGTCCGCATGAGGCTTAACATCGCCAAAAAAATCTGGCACCGCATCGCGCGCGCGCATATCGTGAAAACGCGCGACGGCCAGATCACATTGTTCGATTAGTGTTTGTGTTTGTTGTTTTAGCTGCACAGCTTGCACCTCTTCTATTTAAATGATTGCTATTAGTTTAACAAAACTTCACACAATGCACTACTCATTAGACGAACAGACATTCTTTACTTGTATATTTTTTTTTGCTAAGCTTACAGTTTGATAAGCATCTACACTTTGCTTATAATAATGTTCCGTTAGGCGTGCGCGCTCAATCGCCACGCAAACAGGTAATACCACAAGTACAGCATCTAGTTGCTGTACTAACGCTTGAATTTTATTCATAGTACTCCCCCTTTTTTGTATAGTTCGTGCGCAGGTGAAAAACTCCTTGTCGTTCGACAAAACTAGCTATAGACGGTGAATTTGCGCGTCATATCGCTTAAAATATGCTACACTATGAGAGAATTATAGTAGGTGATCAGGAGGTTTTTTACATGGCGATTCGTTATCCAAACGGCAAGACTTTTACAGCGAAAAGTACAGAAAAGCAGGCAGCCCGAGCACCAAAAACAAAGGATTTGTCTTACAGTAACCGCGGAAAAAGCTTAGAGGACGATTTAAATGATACGAACAGCTTTTATTTACAGCAAAATTTGGCAAACATTCATAAGAAACCTATACCGGTTCAAATCGTCAAAGTAGAGTATCCGAGCAGGAGTGCCGCTGTGATTCGGGAGGCGTATTTCCGCACCCCTTCTACAACAGATTATAACGGCGTGTGGAACGGCTACTATATTGATTTTGAAGCGAAGGAAACGACATACAAAACATCGTTCCCCCTTCAAAACATACATGAGCACCAAATTCGCCATCTGCAATCGATTGAGAGGCAAAAGGGAATCGCGTTTTTCATCGTGCGCTTCAGTGCACTCTCGCGTGATTTTTTTGTTCCCTTTCATGTGGTTGAGCAATTGTGGCTAAAAATGGAGCAAGGTGGACGGAAATCCATCCCATTACAAATTTTTGAAACGGAAGCGCTTGAGCTAAAGGTTGGCTACAATCCACGCCTTGATTATTTAAGCGCATTACAGCAGTTGATCACAGACAATTCGAGTTTGTGAAAGTGAGGAGAAGTTATCGTGACGGAAAAAAAACGGACACGCGAGGATATTAAACGCGCGCGTCAACAAGAACAAAAAACAAAGGCAAAAGCCAAAACAAAACCACCTGTACGCACGTGGGTAAAGCGCATTTTCTTAACGCTTGTGCTATTAGGTGTACTCGGCGTAGCTGCAGGCGCAGGCTTATTTACATATTATGTAATGGGCGCACCCGAGTTAGACGAGGAGTTACTAACAGACCCGGTATCATCCGAGTTTTATGATATGAACGGCGAGTTATTCGCCACAATCGGCGTAGAAAACCGTACGTATATCGATTACGAACATATCCCGCAGCAAATGATTGATGCCATTATCGCAACAGAAGATGCACGATTCTTCGAGCACTTCGGTATTGATATTTGGCGCTTAGGTGGCGCAGTTGTCGCAAACTTACGCGACGGCTTCGGTGCACAAGGCGCAAGTACCATCACACAGCAGGTCGTGAAAAACTCATTCTTTACAAATGAGAAAAAGCTCGAGCGTAAAGCACAGGAAGCATGGCTTGCGATTCAACTTGAGCGTAAGTACTCAAAAGAAGAAATTTTTGAAATGTACTTCAATAAAGTGTTAATGTCTGGCCGCGTTTACGGCTTTGGCACAGCGGCTGAGGAGTTTTATGGTAAGGAGTTGCAAGATTTAACATTAGACGAGATGGCACAGCTTGCTGGTATGCCGCAAAGTCCAAATAACTACAACCCGTATAAACATCCAGAAAATGCGAAAAAACGTCGTGATATCGTCCTTTCGCTCATGGTCATGCACGAGAAAATTTCAGAAGCACAGGCGACAGAGGCAAAAGCTGCTGATGTGACAGCTGGCCTTATTCCAGAAGAAAAACGCATCGCAAAAAGCACAACAAAATATCCAGCGTTTTTAGATGTTGTGTTATCAGAGCTAGAGACAAATGGCGATGGTGAATACTTAGCAGAAGGCGTGCAAGTATATACGACACTTGACCCGAAAGCACAAACAATCGTAGAAAGCGTTATGAATAATGATGCCAACTTCCCAACTGAAACCATCGAAGCGGGTGCGGCAGTTATCGATACACAAACAGGTGAAATTCGTGCAGTTGGCGGTGGTCGCAACTACGGCGGTGACTTCAATTTCAACTATGCGTATGATTTAACAACACGTTCGCCTGGTTCAACATTAAAACCTTTAATTGACTACGGTCCAGCAATTGAACATTTAAAATGGTCAACAGGTCAAACATTGGTCGATAAAGCGATTACGTACTCCAATTCAAAACAGGTCATTACAAACTGGGATGGTAAATACGGCGGGACAATGACGGCGCGTGAGGCACTTTATACATCACGTAACATTCCAGCAGTGGAAACATTCCGTGAAGTCGGCGCTGAACGTGCAAAAGAATTTTTAGCCAATGTCGGCATCAAAACGGATTCACTTGTCGAGTCGGATGCCATTGGTGGTGGACGCATTAATATTTCACCAATCCAAATGGCCACATCCTATGCAGCGTTCGGGAATAACGGGACATACCATGACGCTCGCTCGATTACAAAAGTGGTTTTCCGTGATGGGAAGACATCAAAATCTTATAAAGCCGATGCAAAAGTTGCAATGAATGACTATACAGCCTATATGGTAACGGATATTTTACGTGATGTTGTCAGCAATAAACCAAACGCATCCGCAAAAAATGCGATTGTCCCAGGTGTGGATATCGCAGGTAAAACAGGTACAACGAACTATTCGTCTGATGAATTTGCGAAATTTAACTTAAAGAGTAATTCTGTACCAGACACATGGTTTACAGGCTATACAACGAACTACTCGATCGCGATTTGGGGTGGTTATGCTCAGCGTAAAGATGCCATTACAACATGGGATGAGCGCTGGATGCCACAACGGTTATTCCGTTACATGATGTCAGACTTAAATAGCTACAATCCGTCTGGCACATTTAAGCAGCCAAGCTCAGTTGTATCTGCAACAATTCAAGTAGGCTCAAATCCACTAAAATTAGCAAGTAACTCGACGCCTTCTTATTTACGTAAAACCGAGCTCTTTGTAAAAGGAACTGTCCCATCAGGCTATTCGTATGAGCACGTAGAAGAGAAAGAGGAAGAGGAACCTTCCATTGCGGCGCCATTCGGCTTACGTGCAAGCTATAACGCAGCAGCACAAGGAATTGATGTATCTTGGTCGCATAACGGAGACGATAACTATACATTCGAAGTGACAACACAAATCACTGGTGGTAGTCCTTCTACAATTGTTACGGGAGAAAAAGCAACGTTTATTCCAAACGCTATACCAGGCACGTACACATTTACGATCACGGCCATCTCTGGTGAGGAGCGTAGTAAATCAGCGTCTACCTCATTATTTATCGAAGGCGCGGTACAAGAGCCTGAACCGACTGAGCCTACTGAGCCGTCTATAGAAAATCCTGAAACGAATACGGATAACGAGGACACTGGCAATAACGGCAATAGCGGAAACAACGGGAATAATAACAACAACGGAAACACTGGGAATAACGGAGAAAATGGGAATGGCAACAACGCAGAAAATAACAATGGGAACACGGTCGTACCTGAAGAAAGTATTACACCTGCGCCACAGCCAACACCTGAGCAGCCTGCACAACCAGAAGCACCTCCTGTAGTACCTAACGCACCAACTGTTGAAGAAGAAACAACAGAATAAAAGAACAAAAGTGCTAAAGCGCCTGCTCAGCCCCGACAAGCGCTGGAAAGCCCGAAGTGAAAGTGCGTTCTTTACTTTCACCCGAGGGATTGAAGCGACCTCGAGGGGCTGGCGCTTTAGCCTGGACGTAAAGTGAACTTTATCTTGACTTATCCACAATGCGAAAATCGAAAGTTTCCTTAAGCATAAAAAATCCAGCAGTTGTTAAAAACTGCTGGATTTTTTATGCTTTTAAACGAAGGCGCGCACAACGCTTTTTCGTTTCTTTAAATAATTCATCAAGCTGGCGGTAGCACGCATATTGCCCCGGGCGCATTTTAATAAAGGCTAAGCGCTCCGCCCCGTTAATTGGCAGTAGCTCGTATTCTTCTTGCAAACTAAGCGGTGCATCTATTTGCGCACTGTCTACTACTAATCGCTCAAATAGCGCAATTCCTTGCTCCATCAGTGCGCGTGCGGAGCCATCACGTAAACTATGTGCCTCGTGAATCGCCTGCTGCAATGCTTCCCACTCGGCGTACCACGCATCCACAAGCTCCTTTGTGATAGCTTCTTTTTTTACTTCAATCATCCGTTCACCAATCCTTTTTTCAGACGCTTTTGCCCCTCGCGACAATCGCTTAGTAATGGACAAGCTGTGCATCCCGGATTTTGCGCTTTGCAATGATAACGACCAAAGAAAATCATTTGATGATGGGCCTTACTCCAACGTTCAATCGGTGTTTTCTTCATAATCGTTTCTTCTACCTCAAGGACATTATCCTTCCAGCGGCACAGGCCTAGACGCTTCGCGATTCGCTCAACATGCGTATCTACAGCCATTGCTGGCACGTCAAATGCAACCGATAGTACAACGTTCGCCGTCTTACGCCCAACGCCTGGAAATGTCACTAGTGCCTCACGATTTGCCGGAATCTCTCCGCCGTATTCGTTTATTAGTCGCTCGCATAACGCCTGAATATTTTTCGCTTTATTACGGTACAGGCCAATTGAACGAATATCTTGCTGCAATTCTTCAAGCGGCACTGCTAAATAATCTTCAGGCATTTTATATTTTTGAAATAGTTTTTTCGTTACTTTATTGACAAGCACGTCCGTACATTGCGCTGACAGGAGCGTGGCAATCGTTAATTCAAATGGATTATCATGCACAAGCTCACAATGTGCATCTGGAAACATGCGGTCCATCTCATCTAAAAAATGGAGCCATTGCTTTTTCGTTAGCATAAGCCGTCCCCCCTTACTCTCGTTCCTCAAGCCAATTATAAAATGATACTTTTGGCGGTGCTGTTTGCTGTTGTACAGGTGGCTGCTTGACAATCGTATGCTGACGGAACTGTTCACTATGCTTTTCAATCTGCTGCAGTGATTTAATATTTTTCTTTTTCCACTCAAATAAAATACGATCTACATAACGCATCGACAGCTTACCTGCGAGTACCGCTTCTTTTAGTGCAGCGCGAATGATTTCCGGTGTATGCCCGTCCTGGTCAAGCCACATATTGACTGTCTCGATTTCAATGGGCGATAAAAGCCTACCAAACTCCTGCTCAAACTGACCAAATATCGCTGCCGCATCTTGCTGCACCGTCACCTCTTCTTGCTTATTCAATGACGCCTCGTACAAATCAACAAGACGCGACCAAAGCGGAAACAATGAATATTTCTCTGATAATTTGCCGCTCGCATCGACTCCTTGCGTAATTTCAAGTAAGCCCTTTTGCATTAATCGCTGGAGCATGAGTGAAATATGATTGACCTGAAAATGCGTGCGGTTCGCTAAATCATTGGGCGTCGGAAAATCAATACCCTGTGCTTCAAACGATAAAAGTTGCAAGACGATAAGTGCCTCATCATCAGCAACTGCTAGCTCCTTATAAAACTGAAAAAAAAGCTGAGGAACGTTGACATTCCCCTGCTCTGTCCAAAAGCGGAGTCGATTAAATTTCTGCTGCATGTCGTGATGACTCCTTTCGTAATCAAGCTAAGCTCAGTCTAGCCGCGTTTAGCTTTTCACATAAGATATAGAAGACGCCCGAAAAAAAATTCGGACGTCTGTCATGTTTATTAAGGGTATAAACGGTTCAGCAGGCGTGGGAACGGAATGGTCTCACGAATATGCTCCGTGCCTGAAATCCAAGCAACTGTTCGCTCTAAACCAAGACCGAAGCCTGAGTGTGGTACTGAGCCTTGCTTACGCAGCTCTAAATACCAAGCATATGCATCAAGTGATAACCCATGCTCTTCAAGACGAGATTTTAATAAATCATAGTCATGAATACGCTCTGAACCACCAATAATTTCACCGTAGCCTTCTGGAGCTATAAGATCTGCACATAATACAACATCATCGCGCTCTGGGTGCGGTTGCATGTAGAATGGCTTAATGCCTACTGGGTAGCAAGTAATGAATACTGGCTTGTCGAAGTGATTCGCAATCGCCGTTTCATGCGGTGCACCAAAATCATCGCCCCACTGAATGTCATCAAAGCCTTGTTCATGTAAGAATTTGATCGCATCATCGTATGAGATACGCGGGAATGGTGCTTGAATATTTTCAAGTTTCGAAGTATCACGACCAAGACGCTCTAAATCTTGCTGACAGTTTTTCAGTACTGATTGAACGATGTGCGTAACGTACTGCTCTTGCACTTCTAAGTTTTCCTCAAACTCAACGAATGCCATCTCTGGCTCGATCATCCAAAACTCGATTAAGTGACGACGTGTTTTTGATTTTTCGGCACGGAATGTCGGACCGAATGAGAATACACGACCTTGTGCCATCGCAGCCGCTTCCATATAAAGCTGACCTGATTGAGAAAGGTATGCGTCCTCATCAAAATACTTCGTTGCAAAAAGCTCCGATGTACCTTCTGGCGCTGAACCCGTTAAAATTGGCGGGTCCATTTTTGTAAAGCCATTGTCGTTAAAGAACTCATAAGTCGCACGAATAATTTCGTTACGCACCTTCATTACGGCATGCTGCTTACGAGAGCGTAACCATAGATGACGGTTGTCCATTAAGAACTCTGTCCCGTGCTCTTTTGGTGTAATTGGGAAGTCCACTGCTGCGTGAATGACTTCGATACCCGTTACATTTAACTCTGCACCGAATGATGAACGCGCGTCTTCTTTTACTTCACCAATAATATACATAGACGTTTCTTGTGTTAGACCTTTTGCAACTGCGAATAACTCCTCGCCTACTTCTTCTTTGACAACAACGCCTTGCGCGAAGCCTGAGCCGTCACGTAATTGTAAGAATGCCATTTTACCGCTAGCACGTTTGTTTGCTAACCAAGCACCGATTTTTACTGTTTCGCCGATATGCGCGGGCATATCCTTGATCATAATTTTTTTCATAAAATCCTCCAAAATCTTGAAAGCGAGCTCGTGAATCAATTACGCCTCGGCGTAATTGCGTCTGGATTCGGCTTTGCGTTCGCGCAAAGAACTCCTTTCCGAATCCATGACATCCGCCGGAGGCTTTAACTTCTTTCAACCGAAAGAAGTTAAGCTTGCCACTTCGCAGTTACAAACTCATGAATACGACGAACTGCTTCTTCTAGTTTTTCTAATGATGTTGCATAAGATAGACGCATTGTCGCGTCTGCACCAAAGCCTGAACCTGGGATTACAGCAACATTTGCCTCTTCAAGTAATGCTTTTGCAAACGCATCTACTGATTCGAAGCCTGTGTTTTTTGCTGCCTCTGACACATCTGGTAATAAATAAAACGCACCTTGTGGCTTTAATACGCTAAAGCCAGGAATTGCTGCAAGCTTCGGATAAATCACATCTAAGCGAGACTCGAATGCCTGACGCATTTCTTCTACAGCGTCTTGTGGACCGTTGTAGGCTTCCACTGTTGCGTGCTGTGCTGTTGTTGTTGCATTTGATGTTGAATGCGATGCAAGATCTGTCATAGCATTGATGATGTCTTTATCGCCTGCTGCATAGCCGATGCGCCAGCCTGTCATTGAGTGTGATTTGGCCACACCGTTGATAACGATTGTACGTGCTTTAATCGCCGCTGAAATTTGTGCGATTGAATAATGCTCTACACCATTGTATACAAGCTTCTCATAAATTTCATCTGAAACGATTAGGATGTCTTTTTCTTCTGCAACACGCGCTAGTGCCTCAAGCTCCTCTTTTGAGTAAATCATCCCTGATGGGTTTGATGGTGAGTTGATAATCACTGCTTTTGTTTTGTCTGTTACAGCCGCTTCTAATTGAGCTGGTGTAATTTTGTATTTTTGCGCTGCTGTACCTTCGATGTAAACCGGTACACCGCCCGCTAATTTTACTTGCTCAGGATACGATACCCAATACGGGATTGGAATAATCACTTCATCGCCCGCGTCTAAAATGACTTGGAACAATGTGTATAGTACATGCTTTGCACCAACGCCAACGATAATCTGATTTGCTTCGTATGTAAGGTTGTTATCGCGTTGTAATTTGTCGATGATTGCTTTCTTTAATACCGGCAGACCACCAGCTGGCGTATATTTTGTTAAGCCCGCATTCATTGAAGATACCGCTGCATCTAAAATGTTTTGTGGTGTGTTAAAATCTGGTTCACCTGCACCAAGACCGATAATATCGATGCCTTGTGCCTTTAATTCATTGGCCTTTGCAGTAATGGCTAATGTTGAAGATGGGGATAAAGTTTTTACACGGCTTGCTAAAATTTGTTTCATAGAACATGCTCCTCTACAAGTTTAATATGCGTTTCCACCATTGACCGTCCTCAAATAAAATGTAGACATAGTTGAGCTTATCCGTATCGCTAACATACGTAATTTCCCACACAACACCTGGCTCTTCAAAGCCTAATTTTACATGAAGAATTTCCTTTACGGCCGTCTCACGTTGCAAAACATCAATTGCCTGTTGCTCTGTCACGCCCGTCTCTAAAAACACGTACTGCATACTTTTTTCGTCCATATTAATTGGCACAAAAACCGCTTTTTCTTTACCGCTTTCGTCGATCCCAAAAACAGTAATATACGGTTTGTTGCCATTATATACATACGAGCTCGTAATACTAGCAAGTGCTTTCGTTTCCAGTGCAAAGCTTTCGGCCTGTTGCTCCATTTTAGTAAACGGCGCATCCGACTTCCAGAACACCAGTACAGAGATCACAAGTGACAGCGACAAAATAAAGACGACACCAAAAATAAGCCAGTTTTTCATGTGTTCACCTGTTGTAGCGAATTACATGGACTCGCTGCTAATATGTTGTAGTTCATTTTTTTCATAGCTGTCTACCTGCTTTCTTTCCTTATCGTTTCTCATTATACCAATTACTGAGCGCTTGTACCATACTATCAAGTGCTAGCTTTTGTACAGAAATCGGCGGCAATGCACGAATAAACTCTGAGCCGTAAGATTTCGACTCAATGCGGCGATCAAGCACGATTAACACGCCGCGGTCCGCACTCGAGCGCACGAGCCTTCCAAAGCCCTGCTTAAAGCGTAAAATCGCATCTGGCAAGGCAAGTTCTGCAAACGCATTCCCTCCCTGCGACTCCACAAAATGAGCACGCGCTCTAAAAGTCGGCTCCTCTGGTGAAGAAAATGGTAGACGCACCACAATGACCGACGCAAGCCCGTCCCCTGGTACATCCACACCCTCCCAGAAGCTATTCGTCCCAAATAGCACGGAGCGATTAAACTTTTGGAATGCCTTTAACAGACGCATGCGACTGCCTGCTGTCACACCTTGCGCAAACAGCATATAATCTTTCAATAGCTCGCTTTCTTGAATGAGCTCGACGGTTTTCCGTAGCATATCCTGCGACGTGAATAGCACAAAGCTGCGGCCTTCTGTCGTTTGTACTGCACGCGTAATCGCATGCGCGACCTCTTCAATATATTCGTCCTGCGACACTGCTTGAATATCTGGCATGTCATCCACAATATATGCTCTCGCCCCGCTGTAATAGCTTGCGGGTGCTTGCAAGGAAATCATCTCCACATCACGACTTACACCGAGCTGGTCGGTAATAAAATGTGCATTAGATGGCACCGTCAGCGTCCCAGAAGTCCACACAACACCTGCACGTGCACGAATTGGCCCGAGTAGCTGCTCGATTGTCGTCGTGACATTAATCGGCTTTTTAAAGAGCTGAATACTCCCCGGCATACTGCGACGATCCACCTCTAGCCACGCGGAGTAATGGGCTTGCTCCACTAAAAATACTTCATCCCATTCAGATGCCTTCACTTTAAATTCACGTACCCAGTAACGCCACTGTGCGAGCACATATCGATGCTCTGGCGCTAGCTCGTCTACACTGCTAGTAAACTGCTGTGACACGTCCTCTGCTAAATCAACCCAAGCCTGCAAGCTCGCTGCTACACGGCCAAAACGTGCGTAGTCAAGCTGCAAATCTTGCATAAAAATCGTCGGCTTCAATTCATGACGGTTCACCGTTTGCAGTTTACGCTGAATTTCCTTTTGCAGCATATAGATTGCCTCATCAAACGCACGTACTGCCTGCATAAAGCGTTTTTCAAGTTGCTGTAGCGTTTGCATCGGCACAAGCTGCTTTTTTAGTGCGATACGCTGGAATTGATAAAAGAGTTGCTCATCGGTATAAAGTCCGATTTGGCCAAATAAATATTTCCACTGCGTATAGGCAAATACCTTCTCATCACGCTGAATGGCTGCCTGGACAAATTGATGCGCCTCATCAATGACCCAGCCGCCAATATGCTCAAATATTTGCTCAAAGCGTACTAAATCGGCAAGTAACATCGCGTGATTGGTAATAATTAAATCGGCACTACGGCTATTTTGCAGCGCGCGCGAATAAAAATCATAAAGCGGCATCGTCGTTTTTGGCAATTCAATTTTGCGAATGCGATCAAGCAGTAGTTGTCCGCCACCTGATACATTCAGCTCATTTAAGTCCCCTGTTTCCGTTTTAGCAAGCCAAACCAGTACTTGCAGTAGCGTGAAGGTTTCATCATAGGATTCATCGGATGATTTTAACATTTGCTCAAAGCGTACGACATCCACATAATGATTCATCCCTTTTAATAGCGCCACCTTCACCGGTTCGCCAAGAACGGCCTCGATTTTCGGCAATTCGTTTTGCAAAAGCTGGTCGAGTAAATGGCCTGTATACGTGCTAATCCCCACTTTACGCCCTGTTTTTTTCGCATAAAAGCAAGCCGGCAGTAGGTAGCCAAGTGTTTTACCAATCCCGGTTGACGCTTCAATTGCAATCTCCTTTTGTTCCTGCAGCGTCTCCCAAATATGGTCCATCATCAAAAACTGCTCCGGGCGCTCCTCATAATTTGGCAAGCCACGCATGAGTAGCTCCATTTTTTCATGACGCGTCGCTGGATAAATTTGCGCCTCACCCGTCGTTTTTGGCGTCGGTGCCATTTTACGAATCGCAATTTTGTTGAAATACACATGACCCTCTGTATCTAGCGTTTTCATCCGCTTGACTGATAGTGCTTCAAAAAATAACTGCGATAAGTTTGACTTCAAGCGAAACGAGCGCTTATGCAGCTGCTCCAATGTCGTTTGCGGTAGGCTTAAAAGTTCTTCCCAGCAGCGCGCAAGGAGCAGTGCTGTCGCCATCGCATCCTCATCCGCACGGTGCGCCGCGTCAAGCGGAATATTTAAATCCGCCGCGAGATCCCCTAATTTATAGCTAAGCGACATTGGAAATAAAATTTTCGCAAGCTCCACCGTATCCATCTTTTTGCCATGCCACTTCGGTAATCCCGCGCGACGAAACTCAAATTGTAAAAATGGTAAATCAAAGTCGGTATTATGTGCAACAAAAATAGCGTCCTGTAATAGCTCATAAATATAATCCGCATGCATCTCAAAGCCGTGTGCATCCGCCACATCTGCATCGGTAATATTCGTTAAATCTTGGATAAATGCGGGAATGCTTTTGCCGGGATGCAAAAATTTTGTAT
The DNA here is from genome assembly GCA_040274725.1 of Solibacillus sp. Classification (GTDB taxonomy): domain Bacteria; phylum Bacillota; class Bacilli; order Bacillales_A; family Planococcaceae; genus Solibacillus. Next base: position 176,948 of record JBEMAQ010000001.1, read on the forward strand.
AGGTTTTTTCAATCGTCCAGTCGCGCATAATGACAATCGCAATTTGAATCATGCGGTCACCATTTGCCGGCGCGTGCCCGGTCGTTTCAATATCTACAATGGCGTATTTTTGCCCTTCGATCATGCTTTTCAACTCACAGTCTTTTTTATACTATCGGCATTTTATCATAGTTGCGCGCGACTGGTCATGTGCGAGCTAATAATCATCATTTATTTACATAAAAAAAAGCGCATTCACGTCGTGTTAGCTACGACAAGCGCTAAAAGAGGTTGATGTTTCTATTATTTATAACAATATTCCGAAATATCAAGCGACGACTATTTATATCTTCGAACATATATAGCAACAGACAGGACGACAACCGCAACAATTGTACAACCGATAAATGATAAACTAACGGCTGACGAAATCGTCGTAGCATTTATATCATACACTATGCCGAAACTCAGCTTATAATTATGCGCCGCTTCTTCGTTTCCCAGAAAAACCTTTGTTATCGAATCTTCCATTAAAACTTGGCGTAGCAATACCGTTGTATGGCTAATCGGGAAAAACTGAATCATGGACTGCACATAACTCAGTAACGCGGCCATTGGGACATAAACACCGCAGAAAAAACCAATTGCCGTCCCGATAATTGTACTAAGCGTCGAAAAAGCTGCTTGTGTTTTAATAAAAAGGACAATAAATAAATTAATCGAGCAACTGAGTAGAACAGAAATGAGTAAAATACCGATTACCTTTAGAAATGCGATTAGTGATAACAGTTTCCCACCGACTATCACTAAATAAATTTCACAACAAATGAACGCAAATACGGACATCGTAAAACCAACAATAAGTGCACTAATAATATAACTCAACTGAATTTTCATACGTGATGCGGCAGTCGTTAAAAAGTCTGCTGTTGTTTTCATTTCTAAATCTTTCACGTAAATACTAAAAACTCCAAGTGTCGTTGTTACCGCAATAATAGAAAGTAAACCTGCAATCATCCATTCATTCACCATCAATTCAACAGCAGGTGTAAGAGGCACCGCTTGTTCAATTGCATTTAATTGTGTTTTCTGAAGAAAGATGGCATACAAAACAATTAAAATGAGTACAGATAAAAGCGAGAAAAAAACAAGTGTGCGATTCCGAAAAAACACCTTATTATGACGGCTTACTAAACTTACTAGCATATTCATGACTTTTCCCTCTGTTCTTCATTAATTTGGATAAACACTTGATCTAATGACCCTTTAATGACTTCAAATGAGGTTAAATATGGAGCTAGCGTATTAAGAATAGGTATTGCTGCTACTGTCGATTGAAGGCCTAACTTATACATATCTCCATGCGGCTCGATAGCATAGCCAAGCGATTTGGCCATTTCACATGCTTGTTCATCATCTTTAAAAGTCATGAGCAATTGATCTGATGCATATTGTAGCTTCAATTCATTTGGGGAGCCTTCTGCAACAATTTCCCCCTCCTTCAGTACAACAATTTTATCCGCAACCGCCGCTTCCTCCATATAATGCGTCGTTAAAAAAATAGTCATATTCATATCAACCCGTAGCTTTTCAATTGCTTGCCAAACAAATTTCCTCGTTTGAGGGTCTAGGCCCGTTGTCGGCTCATCTAAAAATAAAATTTGTGGTTTGTGGATAATTGCTCGAGCAATATCAGCTCGCCTTTTTTGCCCACCTGAAAGCTGGCCATATTTTTTATGTGAAATATCGTCAAGATGTAAATACGTGCAAACAAATGAATAATTCTCTTTTAATTGCTGCTTCGTCAAATTATAAAATTTCCCTCGGTGCATAATATTTTCGATAACCGTTAGCTCTGTATCAAGTAAGCTTTGCTGAAAAACGATGCCAATGGTTTGACGAATTGCCTGATTTCCTTTGCTCGTGCCTAGCGTATAGCCATTGATTATTACCTCCCCACTACTTATATCTAGTAGCGTACAAAGCATTTCAATCGTCGTTGATTTCCCTGCACCATTTGTCCCTAAAAACGCAAACAGTGCCCCTTTTTGTACAGAAAAAGAAACTCCCTTTACCGCTTGCACCTGACCATAATGCTTTGTTAAGCCGTCAACTTTAATTGCTAGCGTCACCCATCATTCCTCCGTTTTCTTTTTTAATACCTCGTTTATTTTTTTTATTTCAATCGTCCGTAAAACGATTGTAATAAACGAAACAACGATATAAATAACGATAATTTCACAAACTAAAAAAAATATAGTGGCAGGATTTTCTATGTCATACCATCTACCAAGTGCACCTACCGTAAATACCGATACTAAAACAATTAGAAAATGCAATGTTAAAATCCGTAAATAAGACCAAGACTCTATTTCAAATAATAATGTCGCTGTTCCAATCACAACCCCTAAAATTAATGTAAGTAAAATTTGTTCAAGCAACTCCTCACCTGACCAGAGCCTATGACTTTTATTTAACGTAATCACAGTAATAGTTATATACGATGCACTTAAACTAATTAAACAACCCAGTATTATGTTTTGAATCCACTTCATACGCCATCTCTCCCTAAACCAAGCTTCTCTTTTAACAATTTAAAATATTTCCGACTCACCGCGACATTACAGCCGTTTGATAATAGTAAAAGTGGATTGCCAAGTACCTTTGATTGGATGGAAGTAATTTTATCCATGTTGACAAGCATTGATTTATTGGCGCGTACAAATTTATTGCCGTATCGCTCCTCTAACTCATAAAGCTTCGATTTACATTCAAATTCTTCTTCATCCGTTTGTAAATACACTCTCGCCTCCTCTGTATAAATCGAAAAAATTTCCTCTGGCTTCAATAGATGAATATCCGAATTGAGGTAACCGACGATATTTTCCGTAGATGCACTATTTATTTTCTTCATCAACTGTTCAATCATTTCATTGTATTCTGCTGCATAAATATGAACCTCGGTTTCCTGTTGTTGCTTTTCAATATGCAAATGAATTTTCATAGATAACTCCTTTCTCACCATTATTTTACCTTCTATGTTAGCACGATTACTTTTTTTGTAAGTAAGTAGTCGAAAATAGAAATTAAGCGGTCATTTTCGAATAATATACGGACACTTCCACATCCAAAATAGATTTCCTAAAAACCCAATATATTTTTATCCAATCACAAAAAGCCTCGTTCACCAAAGCATTATTGGTGAACGAGGCTTTCCTATTATTAGCTTTTCATAACAAACGGTTCATACACTCTCCATGCATCTTGCTTTAAACAGTCCTCGAGATAAGTGTAGGATTGCTTGTTATTACAAAATTAAATTTTATAGTTCAGCAAGCTGCTGGCAAAATTGTTGGAAGTAGTCCGCGTCTAACTCGTTGTCCACTTCTGCTAATTCCTGTTCCTTGACTTCGCGCAATAACACAACGCCTGCCACCTCATCTGCACAGTTCGTTGCCTCGGCTAGAGTCGTAAAAGCATACGCCTCTTCCTCATCCTGCGTCAAATCACAGTCACAGTAATCATTCGCCACAAAAGCCGTCTGTACTTGCACAATGTAGTATTTATAAAACGGCTCCATCTTTGCTCGCTCCTTTCAAAAAAATCACATTTTTATATTTTAGCATAGTTAACTCGAGGTGTGTAAAGTATCACCCAAAAAAAGCGCACGAAAGCTGATAACCTTTCGTGCGGAATGTAAATTTTATTCAATATTTGGTGATGGGGTCGAGCTATATACGCGTGAATGTGGTGGGACAGATTGCGTTAGCCAAATATTCCCGCCAACCGTTGAATCATGCCCAATTTTCGTTTTACCACCTAAAATCGTCGCACCCGCATAAATCACCACATTATCTTCAATATCTGGATGACGCTTAATGCCCTTAATTGGGTTACCATTTTCATCAAGTGGGAAGTTTTTCGCACCCAACGTTACACCTTGGTAAATTTTTACGTTTTTGCCAATTGTACATGTTTCACCAATAACAACGCCTGTCCCGTGGTCAATGAAGAAATATTCACCAATTGACGCACCTGGATGAATGTCGATTCCTGTTAGCTGGTGGCCATATTCCGACATGACACGCGGAATCACTGGCACGTCTGCTTTATAAAGCTCATGCGCGATTCGGTGAATCATCACAGCCTTAATCGACGGATAACTTAGTAAAATTTCCTCGGTCGACGTTGTAGCTGGATCTCCGTTATAGGCCGCAATAATATCCGTTTGTAGGAGGCTACGAATTTCTGGTAGTGTATTGACTAAATTCATGACAATATCAGAAGCCTTGTCCTTAAAATCATCCGCTGATGTCGGCTGCTCAATGCGGTACACCGTCGCAATTAAATCACGTAAATCAAGTGAAGCAATACGTAGCTTATTTGAAATCGCTACATTAATACGCGCTTCGTCCACATCGACCTCATCACATAAGCATGGGAACAAGACAAAGCGGAAGTCTTTTAAAATACGAATAATTTTCTCTGTACCCGAAAAACCGAGCGTATTTGTAATACTAAAATGCTCTTTATGCAGCGTTTCAAGTGACTTCGCAATCAATGGTACACCAATATTTAACCAATCATCTAACTTCATGTTTTCACCTCATACAAAATTGATAACTTCTCATTTAATTGCTTTATTGTACATGATTTTGGCACTTAGTACCATAACAAAAGAAAAACCTCCAAGTGAATTCACTTGGAGGCTTCGTTATGTAGGAGCAGGGGCTCATCTCCCTGCTCATGCAAAAGCCTCCCAGCAAATCCGTGCTGTTAGGTGGAGGCTTTTGTTGTGAAGACTAAATCTTCACAGAGGTTTTGGCACCTGAAGTATAGTATATAAAATTCCCGACAAAATTGCAATTAAAACATTTGCGGTAAATATTCTGTTTTGAAGCGACTATTTTTACGTAACCAAATTTTTAAAATATCACGGTGTGTCAGTAGCTTACGGCGTCTTGCATAGCGTCTTTTTACATCTAGTAAACTTTCTAGCAAAGCTTGCGTTTCCGGTAAACAGTCGGCTGGCTCTACTAAGACATCAAGCGTGTAGCTAATAAGCCCCTCTGTCTGCACCGCCGCAAGCAACTTCGCAAAAAGCTGACTCATCTCGGCAGACTGCTCATCTAGCTCAAGCTCCATTAGTTGAAATAATATATGTTCAATTTCCTTTTCTAATGCAATCAGTGAATCTTTCATCAATTATGACCTCCAAATTTACTCCCTGCTATTATAGTAGAAAAACTTGCAATTGACTAAAAATTGAACTGAACTGCTTGAAACCTTATTGACAGCCTATATTTCGGGTGATACACTTTATCCAACTAATATAGTAGTCTACGAAAGACTTAACTGAATATTCTTTGTAGATGAATAAGGGAGATTACATAATATGAAACGTTTTGTAGCACTTTTCTTTGCCCTTACAGCAGTTCTTGTACTTGCTGCATGTGGCTCAAATGATTCTTCAGGTTCAGAAGAAAAAGAAGAAATCATTGTCGGCATTGACGACAAATTCGCACCAATGGGCTTCCGCGATGACAAAAATGAAATCGTCGGCTTTGATATTGATTTAGCACGTGCTGCTGGTGAGCACATGGGCGTTGAGGTAACATTCCAACCAATCGACTGGAAAACAAAAGAAGCTGAAATTGCGAGTGGCCGTATTGATTTAATTTGGAACGGTTATACAATTACAGACGAGCGTAAAGAGAAAGTATTATTCACAAAGCCTTACTTAGAAAACGCACAAGTTGTAATGACGTTAAAAGATTCAGCTTTAACTTCTATTGATGACTTAGCTGGTCAAGACGTTGGGATTCAAGCATTATCTTCAGCGGTAGACGCATTGAATGCACATGCTGTAAAAGATTCAATCAAATCTTTATCTGAATACGGCGACAACGTACTAGCGCTTACAGACTTAAAAGCTAAACGTACACAAGCAGTAATCATTGACTCAGTTGTTGGTGAATACTACATGACACAAAATCCGGATACATTTAAAATTTTAGACGACCACTTAGCACCTGAGCAATACGGTGTTGGTGTGAAAAAAGGCAACGAAGCATTACTTGAACAATTACAAGCTGCTCTAGATAAAATGAATGAAGATGGAACAGCTGCTGAAATCTCGACAAAATGGTTCGGCGAAGATCGCGTATTAAGATAATTACGCCAAAAGATAAGAGTTCCTATTCTTGGGGGCTCTTATCTTTTTCTATGGTCAAAAAACTCACCAGTTACGCGTGTATACATGATAAACTAGTTCTATTATAAGAGAGGGGAATCTACATGTCAGACTTTAACACAATGGTCATCCCGATGCTTGAAGGCGCGAAAATGACCCTTTTACTATTCATTATTGCCATCATCGTCTCGGTTCCGCTTGGATTTGCACTCACACTTGCCGTAAAAAGCCGCTTTAAGGCCCTTTCATGGTCAGCTCATACATACATTTATGTGATGCGCGGCACACCACTACTTTTACAGCTATTACTCATTTGCTTTGGTTTACCAATGATTCCAGTAATCGGTGAATTTTTAGTATTTGACCGCTTCGTAGCGGCGTGTATTGGCTTTATTTTAAACTATGCCGCGTATTTCGCTGAAATTTTCCGCGGAGGGCTACTGTCGATTGACAAAGGACAGTACGAGGCCGCGCAGGTGCTTGGCTTAAATAAATTCCAAACATTAACACGTATCATCTTACCGCAAATGTTCCGTGTCGCACTGCCTGCTGTCGCGAACGAATCGGTGACACTTATTAAAGATACCGCCCTCCTTTACGCGGTCGCTGTACCTGAGGTGCTACACTTTGCACAAACGGCCGTCAACCGAGATATGACGATTGTGCCGTACTTTGTAGCCGGTATTATTTACTTACTAATGACGCTCGTTTTAACATTGTTCTTCAAATGGTTAGAGCGACGCTTTAAATTCGAATGAGGTGAACACTTTGGCACTTATTGAAATTAACAACTTAAAAAAATCATTCGGCGCACTCGATGTGTTAAAAGATATTACGTTCTCGATCGAAAAAAATGACGTCGTCGCCGTTATTGGCCCTTCTGGTTCAGGCAAAAGTACGATGCTACGCGGCCTCGTTAATTTAGAGCAAATTAACGGCGGTAGCGTGTTGATTGACGGAGATTATTTAGTAAAAGACGGCCAGTACCCGAAGCCTGCTGACGTGAAGGCCATTACAGCAAAAATGGGTATGGTATTCCAGCACTTCAATCTATTCCCTCACTTAACGGTAAAGGAAAATTTAGAAATCTCACCGAAGCTACTAAAAACAGAGTCTGCTGATGCCATTGCGCGCCGCTCGAAAGATTTACTACAAAAGGTGGGACTTGCTGATAAAGCGAATGTTTACCCAGGTAGCCTATCCGGTGGGCAAAAACAGCGTGTTGCCATCGCGCGCGCACTGATGATGAACCCGCAAATTTTACTCTTTGACGAGCCGACATCCGCGCTTGACCCTGAACTTACGGGCGAGGTACTCAACGTCATGAAGGATTTAGCCGAGGAGCATATGACGATGATTGTTGTTACGCATGAAATGGACTTTGCACGTGAGGTCGCAAACAAGGTCGTGTTTATGGACGGCGGCGAAATTGTGGAGGCCAATCAGCCCGATGCCTTTTTCGATAATCCACAGCAAGAGCGTACGAAGGCATTTTTAAAACGTACATTAAAATAATGAACAAACGGTCCTTTTTATGAGGGCCGTTTTTATTTTTAGTAACGAACAAGGCTAACAATTGAAGTTCCACCTCTTTTTAGTCTATAATTCCGAATAGTTAGTCAATAAAGGGAGGAATTTTAGTGAAATTACAACACAAAGTAACGATTGTTACAGGTGCTGCTTCAGGTATGGGTAAAGCAATTGCAGAGGGCTATGCGAAAGAAGGCGCAAAGGTCGTTGTATCGGATTTAAATATCGACGGAGCAAAGGCCGTTGCAGAAGCTATTACAGCAAACGGCGGCGAGGCCTTCGCCATCCAAACAAACGTGGCAAAAGCAGAGGACTTACAAACATTATTTGATGAAACCATCGCAAAATACGGCAAGTTAGATGTTTTAGTAAATAACGCCGGTATTATGGACGGCATGGAGCCGGTCAACGAAATTAGCGATGACCGCTGGGATTTAATTTTTGCAGTCAATACGACGTCGGTGATGAAGGCAATGCGTCACGCGACAACGCTTTTCCTTGAACAAGGTCACGGCGTCATTATTAATAATATTTCTGTTGGTGGCTTAAACGGTGGCCGTTCAGGTGCAGCATACGCCGCTTCAAAGCACGCGGTTGTTGGCTTAACGAAAAATACGGCGTTCATGTTTGCCGATAAAAATATTCGCTGCAACGGCATTGCACCCGGTGCGGTTGCGACAAATATCGCACAATCGATGACAAATATTAGCCAAGTTGGTATGGCCAATCAGCAAAAAGGTTCAAATTTAATTCCGCGCGTCGGCAATCCAGATGAAATTGCGAACTTGGCCATTTTCTTAGCTTCGGATGACGCAAGCTTCATTAATGGTCAGGTTATCGCAGCAGACGGTGGCTGGACAGCTTACTAAAGCTACAGATTCTCTTTTGAAATACGGTTTGTGAAATAATACTTGAGATGGTCTATCAAATCCGCATTGGTTTGATAGGCTATTTTTTGTTGAGATTGAATCAAACATGATTTTATTCATTAATCCGATCGTGTAATTGTTTCCAAAATAAGTTCAAATGTTGCAGTTACTCACTTTTAATAAATGTGCATAAAAAGCTGTATAGACAATGTTCCACCGAAAAAGCGACAACCGCTATTAAATCAGCATTTGTCGCTTTTTTAGGTGTTCCCTAACTTTCATTTAGGATCGTTTATATGTATTATATTGCATAAAAAAGACCTAAATATAACGGTCTTGGAAATGCTATTTTTTTTCACAAGTAATTGGAGATCCAGAGCCATTATTCTGTATTACTACTTTTTCTACTTTATCAAAGTTTTCAAAGCATTGCTCAATAATGAGTTCATTTGCTTGATAATTTTTATAAATTTGGTTAAACAGCAAGCCACCAATCGTCAGAATAACGCCGCTCCCAACTATTGCGATAATCAGATTAAGCTTATTTTTGTTCAAGTTTGTCCTCTCCTTTCAGGTCAATACATTTTAACATTTCCTGTAATTCATCCCTACCTATGTCTGTCCCAAAAGTAATAATCTTTGAGAAAACAGCCTAAACGAAACAGAGACATTACCAAAGAGGTGTTTGGGGCATTTTTCCCTTCGCGTATATTTTAAGCTTTTTATTAAAAAGATATTTGTTTGAAAATATATATAGGAATATTTGTAAAATAATTTTATGATATAAGTAAGTTGAGAAATTCTGATAGATTACGTAAAAAGAATAAAAGAGGTGTTGAGAAACTTATGAAGAAAAACATTTTTACTATAATTAAATGGATAGCAGTAATCTATTCTTTAGGGTACATTGTCTTTGGATACCCTAATGATACATATTTAATGCGAATAATTACCGGCATTATGTTGACTATTTTTTCTGTTACTCTATTGATTTATTTATTTAAACGTATTGAAAAGAAATTGAAAAATAAAAATTGAAATATTTCACCTGTTGTAACTATCCTCAAAACTAAACTGCACCCTATTGATTAGACATATCTAACAAGTGGGTGCAGTTTATATGATTAAAAGGAATATTCATATTTTCAACATAGAACAAGCATGTAACATACACATACCTTTTCTAGTGAAATTCATCTTACCTTTTTGAATTTTACACTTTTAAAGAGAATCCGTTAACGCTACATGCTTCATTTTTTAGTTATTGATGAATCGCCTTGCCAAACACCGCGCTCGCCGCGTCACCAATATGCTCGCTGACGGTTGGATGTGGGAAAATCATGCGGGCTAAATCCTTCACCGAGCCCCCCGCCACTTTCGCCGCAAGCATCGCGTTAATCATTTCGGTTGCACCGTCTCCAACAACACAGGCGCCGTAAATATCACCTTCTAGACTTGCGACAAACTTCATAAAGCCTGACGTATTGCCTTCCATTAGTGCTTTTGCATTCGTCGGCAAATGCATTTTGGTCACAATACTGTCTGCTGGTGCCTCATGCTCAAGCATGCCAAATGTCGCGATTTCTGGATGTGTGTACACGCAGCGTGGAATTTCCATTTGATTGATGGCGGCTGGCTGCTTACCTAACATCCAGTCCACTGCATGAATGCCCTCTGCACTTGCAGAATGGGCGAGCTGGAAGCCACCGACTAAATCACCAATCGCAAAAATACCGGGAATGCTCGTTTCGTAATGGTTGTTTACTTGAATTAAGCGACCATCCATTTTCATTTCAAGTGCCTCCGCAATTTGTGTATTCGGACGACGACCTGTCGCAAATAGCAGCTGTTCAAATGGAAATGCTCCAATGGATGTTTGGATTTCACCGTCACGGATTTCTTCAAATGTAAAGTCCGTTATCAGCTCAATGCCAAGCTTCGCCATCTTTTCTTTAAGTATCGGGCGCGCATCCGGCTCCTCTGTTTGCAGGATATCTTTACTATGGTTAAGCACCGTTACATGCGTTCCCATCGGTGCAAGCGCAAAGGCCATTTCAATCGCAATGACGCCACCGCCGATAATCGTTAGCTGCTTCGGTAATTCCTTCATCGCAAAAAATGAATCCGTTGTATGGTATGTCGCGCTTTCTAACCCTTTAAATGGCGGGACGAACGGACGACTGCCTGTTGCAAGTAAAACATTCGTTGCTGTAAAACGCTCGTTTCCTACAAACACTTTGCGCTCCGCTGTCACACTCGCCTCACCGCGGTACATCGTAATTTTTGCTTCGGCAATAAACTGCTCAATATTTTTTAAAAGCTCCGCAACTACCGCATCCTTGCGCTGCATTAGCTTCGGAAAATCAATCTCTATTGTCGGTACGGTAATGCCCCAATCTGTCCCACGACGAATTTCCTGTACGAGCTTACTATGCTCGAGCATAATTTTCGACGGGATGCAGCCAACATTATAGCAAGCGCCTCCTACTTTATCGCGTTCAACTAACGCTACCTTTAACCCGCTTTTTGCTGCGTGAATCGCCGCAAAATAACCGCCTGGGCCTGCACCAATGACAGCCAAATCAAAATGTTCCATAAAAAGTCACCTCAATCAAACGATAGCATGACCCATCTGGGAATGCAACGGCGCATTTCACATCCGCGCGTTAGCTAGTCCATGTCTTGCCATGTTGGGAGTGCCGCGATTGCCCCCACCTTTTCACACACTTTCGCACCGACCTTGTTTGCACGCGCAATCATTGGCACAAGCTGTTCATGTTCGAGTAATAACGGCTGTTCGAGCTCGCTTAACTGGACAAGTATTGCCCCAACAAATGCATCCCCCGCACCTGTACTATCCACCATTTCCACCGAAATCGATGGGACTAGCGTCATTTTTCCCCCGTCATAAAACAGTGTCCCGCGCGCACCAAGGGTAATGACGAGCCACTTCATGCCAAGTTGATACACCTCTTTTGCACGCTGCTCTAATGTAGCGGCAGCTGAAAATAGTGCAAGCTCCTCCTCACTCATTTTCACAAAATGAGCCGCACGTAAAAATGGAGTGCATTTTCTCACAAAGCGTTGTATATCCCCGTTCCATAATTGCTCACGGTAATTCGGGTCAAACGATAAAAAGGCTCCGCACTGCTCAAACTGTGCAAACAACTGACGATATGCACGCGCAAATGGATTAGACAACAACGCCGTAGCTGAGCCAAAATGGACCACTTCATGCGCAAGCAGCTTATGTATCGGTAGCTCCTCTGCCGTAAGCTCTGCATCCGCCCCGCGATTAAAGATGAAATCCCGCTCCCCGTCCTGTTGCCTTGAGACAAATGCAAGCGTCGTCGGAAAGCGTGCATCCTTTAGTAACAACTCGGTATTCACACCGGCCTGTTCAAGTGTTTGTGCTAAAAAATGACCAAACGCATCCGCGCCTACTTTGCCGCAAAAGCTCGCCTCGCCCTCTAGCTTTACAATCGTTGCGCAAACATTCGCCGGTGCACCACCTGCCTGCTTTTCAAATTGCGTGGCCTGCTGGATTGAAATACCTCTTTCTATTGTAAAAAAATCAATTAATAATTCGCCAATACATAAAATTCGTTTTTTCATCGATCTTCCATCCTTTCCTTTCGAACAAAAGCAGAGAATCTCCAGGGATGAAATTCTCTGCTCTTCTACTTTATAATTTGAACGTTTTAACCGCATTTTGCAAATTCGTCGCTAAGTCTTCAAGCTGCTCTGTCTCCCGGTCGATGGTCGTCACGGCTGATTGATGCTCCTGCATCGACGCGGTTACTTGCTGGACATAGCCGTTCGCATTACGCGCCGTTGCTGCCATTTCATCCATTGCCGCTGATACTTCCTCCGAATTTGCACTCATTTGCTCCGTCGCTGCGCTCATGCTCTCAATTTCTAGCGTGATTGATGCCATCGCATCGGCTACATCCCCAAAGCGCTCGCCTACTTGACCAATTGTGACAATCCCCTCTGCCACATTTTCGGCACTGCCGTTTACTGCGGTGACGGCCTCACTCGTATGCCCCTGTACTTTGGCAATTAACCCATTAATTTGCGCGGCTGAGCTCGCGGTTTGCTCGGATAATTTACGTACCTCATCCGCTACAACAGCGAAGCCCTTCCCTGCCTCACCTGCACGTGCTGCCTCAATCGATGCATTTAAGGCAAGCAAATTCGTTTGATCCGCAATATCCGTAATCATTTTTGAAATTTGACCAATTTCCTGTGATTCCTTCTCTAGCTCAGAAATAATCGCCATCTCTCGTTCTGTCCCCATCTGAATCGCATGCATTTGCTCAATTGACTGTTGAACAGCAAGCTTGCCACCAGTCATTTTTTGCTGAATATAATCAACATTACCAACAATTGACATAGACATTTCTGCCATATTTTGAATCCCCTGTGACATTTGCTCCATCGACACAGCGCTTTCCTCTGCCATCGTTAGCTGTGCCACCGAGCCCTCATTAACCTCTGTCACACTTACAATGATGTCATCTGTCATACAGCGCATTTGCTCTAGACTAACACCCATTGCAACCGAAGCTTCCTGTACCTTAGACGAGCCTGAGTTCACTTGCTCCATTGCCGTCCGTGTATGATCACATACATGCTGGAGCGAATTTGCTAGTAGACCAATCTCATCCTGACGCTTTTTAAATGCCACATCTACATCTACACTAAAATCACCTGTCGCATATACCTCACTTGCCTTCACAATGCCAATAATCGGCTTTGTAATCGATTTTGTAATAAAGAATGTAATCCCTACACCCATAATCAATAGAATAATAGAGGTAATAATAAATAATTGCTGTAAATCCTTAATCCCTGCTAAAAACTCTTCTTCCATTGCAACTAAGCCGACCTTCCAGCCATTATCCATCGTTGCGTAGCCTAAGTAACGTACCCCGCCACTTTGCGATTCGTACTTCGCTACCCCTTCATCCGAAACAAGTACCTCTGATTGTAATATATTTGCCTCACTGACAAATTGGTTTGTTTGCTCGGCTTGCTCGATAAAGTTAAATTTCTCCTTCACCCAGTCCATATTGCGGTGTCCAAGTACGGTGCTCGTTTCTGTTAATAACAACGCGAACCCTGTTTCGCCAACCTTTGTTTCCGCCGTAATATTGGCAAAAATATAGCCATTGAGTTGCACTAATAGTAATGCCTTTTCGCCCGTTGTTGTATCAATCGGTGTAACCACTAACATCGCAGCGTCATTTGTTTGCTCGCTAATCATCACCTCTGAAAGTGCAGTCTCTCCTTGGAAGCCGCGCTGTACATAGTCTAAGCTTGAAAGATCCACCTCATCTCCCGTTAAAAATGTCGCCATGCCATTTTCTTTCACGATTGCAAATAGTTCGTAATCATCATTTAATTTATTTTGTAAAAAAGCAAGTTGCTCCGCCGTATCCATACTTTGAACCGTTGGATGCTCTGCTAATGATTCTAGGTCGCTAAAAATACGATTAACCTTTTCATTTACATAATTTCTCACTTCACTTGCCTGTGCCTGCAAGCTTTCTTGTACTTGCTTGTTTACAGCATTTGAACTGCTCACAACCGCAATCACACCTAATGTGCCAACCATAAATACTAATAAAATCAATATTGAAGCTGTTAATTTCCCACCGATTCCCTTTAATCCTTTCATACACTTCACCCCTTACACTCATTATATTTTCCAATAAATTGAAACACAATAATATTATAGGTGAATTAAGTTTTTTTAAAGAAATTTTCTACTTAAAGTAGTCTAGCAATTCTTACTTTATAAATAGAGTATGTATCTTTTCTATCAAAAAAACTGTAGAGCAAGTCGCTCTACAGTTCCAAAAATTATTTTAAAATTTTAATAGTGACATTTTTACGTCCCCATTCAAAAGCCACATCACGACTTTTCATAAAGACATCAATTTTTTTCCCTTTAATGGCACCACCGATATCACCAGCTACTGCGACACCGTAGCCTTCTACCCAAACTTTCGTCCCAAGTTCGATAACATTTGGATCAACGGCGATGACCTTTACATCTGGATTTTTCTTCAAATTAATGCCCGTTTTTGTGATGCCCGTACAACCGTCACAATTTGCTGTATAGGCACTCGCAGACACGGTTAATGTTTTTACTACCTCTAAACCATTTACCTCCTCTTTTTTATAAAGAGACGTATCCGTAATATGGTCTGGCAAGCGTAATACAAATCCTGCCTTTACCTCGTTTGCTGCTTCAAATTCATTTAAATCGAGTAACGTATTCACTGTGATGTCATAGTGCTCTGCGATTGTATATAAAGTTTCATCTTCTTTTACTGTGTGCGTTTCAGCTCCAACGGGTGTACTAAAAATTGCTGCGCTAATTAAAAATAAGCTACATATAAAAAGCGTTTTGATTTTTGACATATTTAGTTCTATCCTCCTAAAATGTAATCTAACACTCTATCTTTTGAACTCCTTTACCATATTACACTATTTATATTTCAGGAATATTACAGGAATATGTAGAACTTTTTACAGATAAGAGTGTTTATCATTGGAATAGCTACTTTTTAGTAATTTTTGTAACAAAAGTAATTGAACTAATATGCATACTAGCGAATTCTATTTATTTAAAGCAATAAAGAATTTCACAACATAAATAAAAAGACTGAACAAAGGGCGCTCCCTTCATTCAGTCTTTCAAAATTGATTACAGCACCGTTGCTTCTGGCTCGTAATCAATCATTTCTTTAATTCGGTTCTCTTTATCCATAATGGCCACTTTCGGCTTATGATGCTTTGCTTCCTCTGCATCGACTAGCACGTAGCTCATAATAATGACAACATCACCAGGCTGTACAAGGCGCGCAGCTGCACCGTTTAAGCAGACAACACCTGAGCCACGTGCGCCTTTAATGACATAGGTTTCAAGGCGCGCGCCGTTGTTATTATTAACGATTGCAACCTTCTCGTTCGCCACAATGCCAACCGCCTCCATAATATCCTCATCAATTGTGACAGAGCCTACATAATTTAAGTCCGCCTGTGTCACCGTCGCACGGTGGATTTTGCCGTTCATCATTGTCTTAAACATTAGCGCGTCTCCTTTAAGTTAAACAGTAAGTTGTCGATTAAGCGTGTGTTGCCAATATACACAGCTGCCGCAAGTAGCACGTCTGTCGTCTGCCCATCAATCGGCTTTAAGTCTGGATAAGTTAAACACTCTAAATAATCGAGCTTACCACCTGTATTACGTTCAATTTGATCGCGCGCAGACATCAGTGCAATGCCCATCGGCTTCCCTGATAAAATCGCATTTTTCGCAAACGCCAGCCCCTCATATAAACCAACTGCCTGCTTGCGCTGTTCTTCTGTTAAATACACATTGCGGCTTGATTTCGCAAGACCATCCGCCTCGCGTACAATCGCTACCGTACGTAGTTCAAGTGGGAAGTTAAAATCACGCACCATTGTCGAAATAATTGCCACTTGCTGCGCATCCTTTTGCCCAAAATACACACGCGTCGGCTCCGCTAAATGGAAGAGCTTCGCCACAACTTGTAGTACACCATCAAAATGGCCTGGGCGACTTGCCCCACATAAAATATCTGCCGCACGTCCGGCAGACATCTTAATGCCGCCATCTGTCGGATACATTTCCGCTACAGACGGTGCAAATACAACATCTACATCTACTGACGTGGCAAGCGCTGTATCGCTTATTAAATCGCGTGGGTACGCCTCAAAATCCTCATTTGGACCAAATTGTGTTGGATTGACGAAAATGCTCATAATGACAACATCATTTTCCTCACGTGCTTCGCGTGCCAATGTTAAATGCCCGTCATGGAGAGCACCCATCGTCGGCACAAGACCAATTGTTTTGCCCGCTTTTTTTGCTGCGCGTACAATAGCCTTTAAATCTTTAATCGTTTCTACTACTCGTGTCATTTCAAAACGCCTCCGTATACTGCATCTAGCTCTTCTTCCTTCATCGTAAAGCTTTGTTGTAACGTTGGGAATGTGCCCTCCTTTACTGCGCGCGCATAGCCTCTAATGCCGTGCTCAACCTCATCGCCAACATGCGCAAAATTTTGCACAAATTTCGGAATATGATGCTTGCCGTACAGCAGTAAATCATGGAAAACAAGCACTTGCCCGTCTGCTGCTGCACCGGCACCAATACCGATTGTCGGAATGATTAATTTTTCTGAAACAATTTTCGTTAATTGGTGCGGGATGCACTCTAATACAACAGCACATGCACCTGCTGCCTGTACGTCTAGTGCATCGGCAATTAATTTTTCCGCCTGCTCACGCGTACGGCCCTGCACCTTGTAGCCACCTAGTACACCCGCCAGCTGTGGTTGTAGACCAAGATGTGCGACAACCGGAATCCCTGCTGACGTCAGCTTTTTAATGACCGCAACAACCTCGTCGCCGCCCTCTACCTTTAGCGCATCGGCACCTGTTTCCTGCATCATGCGTACGGCTGTTTTCAGTGTTTCATTGATATCACCGTGGTACGAGCCAAACGGCATATCCACGACGATAAATGTATCCTTTGCCCCGCGACGCACCGCTTTTCCGTGATGCACCATATCCGCTACGGTCACCGGCATTGTTGAATCATAACCAAGCACAACCATACCTAGTGAATCGCCGACTAAAATCATGTCGACCCCTGCATCCTGTGAAAACTTTGCACCTGGGTAATCATACGCCGTAATCATGACGATTTTCTCACCATTTTGCTTCATCTTTAAAAAATCACTCGTCGTTTTCATGTTATTCCTCCTTCTAATAGTAGAAGAAAACATCAAACTAAAAACCCTTCTATCGAAAAAATGACAGAAGGATTGCGTTATTTCGCATCGTTTTCTTCCGTCCCCGTCCTAAGATCAAGGCAGATTTTTTTAGTTGTTTTTTGTAACAAGGTACAGTTCACAAATGGATACTGTCCGCTACTACTATAACAATTTTCGATGCGTGCGTATAGTTTTTAAATTTCAAAACGTTTAATTGTTTCCTGTAAATCCTGTGCCTGCTTTGTTAATTGTTCGGCCGCAACCGCCATTTGCTCCATCGAAGCATTTTGCTCCTCTGTTGTCGCTGCGACTTGCTCAACATTATCACTTACCTTTTGTGTTGCTGTCGTAATCGCCATCACAGATGACACCGCCTGCTCTTTACGCTGTTGGAGGCTTGCCATTGCGACTTCTGTTTGCTCTACCTTCGCCGCTAGCTCTGTCATCACATCATGAATCGTATCAAACATACTGCTCGCTGACTCAATTTGCTTCGTACCTTCTACAACGGCCATACTGCTTGCTTCAATCGACTGATTCGCCACAACACCCGTTTTTTGAATCGTTGCAACGAGCGATAAAATTTCTCCCGCTGAATCATTTGTTTGCTCAGCAAGCTTACGCACCTCGTCTGCGACAACGGCAAAGCCTTTACCATGCTCACCTGCACGTGCTGCCTCAATCGATGCATTCAGTGAAAGTAAATTTGTTTGATCGGCAATGCCACTTATAACTTGGCTAAAACTATGAATTTCATTTGCTACCGCAATCAGCTCATTAAAATTATGCGTTGTCTCTTTTGAGCTTGCCGTAATTTGCTGCATTTGTGTCATCACATCGGTCATCACGGCAACACCTTCGTTTGTTTGCTGCTCTGCTGTTGTGGACGCTTGCTTTACTTCATTCATATTATTAGCAATTTGTGTGACCTCATCACCCATTTCTGTCACAACCTGCTCCACATGCTGCGCAGAATGTAATTGCTCGCGTGTTTCATCTGCCACAAGCTGAATATTATCCACCACTTGATGAATCGATTGCACGTTTTCCTCAATGCTTGCTGACACGTCTGCTGAAAAGGCATTTAATTTGTCTGATGTATCATCGACAGAACGAATCATATCCTTTAGCCCACTCGTCATATTATTGAAACTTGCACTTAATTGGCCTATCTCGTCCTCGCTACGAATCTCGACACGGTCCTTTAAATTCCCCTCAGCAACCTTTTCCGCAAACGCTGTAATCGTTTTCAGCGGGTTCAAAAACTTCGTCATAATCCCATAGAAAATCGCCATTAATAAAAGGATACAAGCCGTATTTAACAAAGTTACAGGTAAAATCACGTCATAAAACGCTTTTTTCACTTCACTATGCGCATAAAGCGAGCCGATTTGCCAATTCATTTGCTCGTTATAATAGCGATTCATATAAATTTTTTCGCCATTTTGCTCAGACTCTATGTATGTATTATCTATAAATTCCTGATAAAACGAAACGTCTGTCACTGATTCATTTTGTTCATATTTCGGGTGATATAATACGTTTCCTTGATGATCAAATACAAATGCGTACCCTTTTTCACCAATCGTAATTGTTGATACGAGGTCCTCTAAAAATGCTAAATCCAAATCAAGTGTTACAACTCCGTTACCATTCTTCATGGCCTTTGAAACACCGACAATCAATTTCCCTGTAATTGCATCGACATATGGGTTTGTAACTAGTACTTGTCCTGGATTTTCTTTTGCCTCGATAAACCAATCGCGCGTATTCGAATTATAGTCCGACGCAAGTGTTAACTTCTCTGACGAATACAAAATTTTATCTCCGTCAAATGCAATATGTAACCCTAACACACCATCTATACTACTAGCCTTTAACTTCAGCTCACGCTCAAGTTTTACTCTTTCTTCAGGTGTTTGCACACGATGTATCTCATCCGCGGTATTTTCAACAAGTGCAATGGGCGTCGCTAAATGACTTTCCAAAAACGCATTTAGAAACTGTACTTTTTCTACCGTTTCCTGTTGTAAAATATCCTTTACCTCGCTCTTAAAAAATTGCAATGTTGTATAGGTCGTGCCAGCCATAACAACCGTCAGCGCAATACACATTAAAGCGATTAATTTGACGCGGATTGATAATTTTTTAAACATATGTATCCTCCTAATTAACTTCAAAATCAACCTTCGAATTATAGACTAAATTTACTAATTCCTTCAATATGATAGTATAAATTTCACTATAAATGGTATTATAAAATACAAATCTTACACAATATGCGAATTTTAAATATGAAGAAATTAAAAATAGCTACATAGCCAAGCAGTTTGGCTACGTAGCTATTTTCATTCATAATGCCAGCTTAGTTGACTTTACTCAAAATCTAGACATAAAAGCGCCAAACTTCACACCTTTTGACATTTTAAAAAAGCTGCACGTACGCTTTTGCATACGTGCAGCTTTTATACTAACTCAATATCCGCGGAATACACCCCGACAACCTCACCATCCGCACGGCGAATTTGCAGCACGCCCTGCTCGGTAATCGCAATGGCCTCCCCTTCAATGACCTCACGCGTCGTCGTGGCCTTTACCTGCTTGCCAATCGTGCCGGATGCCTCTTCCCATAGCTCTTTTATGCGACCAAAGCCGTGCTTCACATAATAATCGCTGTAATGCTCCAAAAAGTACAGGAAATTCGCCGTCAATAACACGCGGTCTACGGTCTGACCTTCCTCAATCGCTAGTGACGTCGCAATGTGCTGCAGCTCTTCTGGGAAATCTGCCCGCTCGTGATTGACGTTGATCCCAATCCCAATAAGTAACGCTTGTACACGGTCTGTCTCGGCAATCATTTCCGTCAAAATCCCTGTCGTCTTCAGGCCGTTAATTAAAATATCATTCGGCCATTTAATAACAGGTGTAAAGTTTTTAAACATTGCTTTCATGGCATTGACCGCCGCAACCGCGGTCACAAGTGTAAACTGCGGTGCCTGGTGCGGTAAAATATCTGGGCGAATAATGACGGTCATCCAAATGCCCTTGCCCTTTGCCGAATCCCACGGACGAAGCATGCGCCCACGCCCCGCTGTTTGTGTATCGGCAATGATGACCGTCCCGTCTGGTGCACCGTCTCTTACTAGCTCATGTGCAATAAGCTGTGTCGACTCGACCTCATCATAAAAATGCGCCTGCTGACCGAAGCGTTTCGTCTTCAAAAACGTCTTTAGCTGTGCAAAATCAAGACGGTCTGGAATGCTTGTTAACAAATAGCCTTTCTTTTTCACCGTTTCAAAGGTATAGCCTTCTTCTTGCAGTTGCTGAATATGCTTCCAAACCGCTGTGCGTGACACACCGAGCTCATCTGCTAGCTGCTGACCCGAAATTGGCTCATCCTGTACAGTTAAAAAACGCTGTAGTATTTTATCTTTCATCGTTAAATTCATGTAAAAACCAATCCTTTAGTCGCTCGACATTATTGTCTAGTGTACCCGTTACAACACCGTGTAGCGCCGCAGTAAGTGCTGTCTTCATCCACGGGCCACGCTTGTCGCCCGCCCACTGTAGGAGATGCTGACCAGAAATCGCCAGCTCACTCTTTTGCTGAATGGGTAGACTGCTTTTGCGCTCAGCAATTGTCGCTAGCGGAAATGCCGGTTGCTGACCTTGCCATGTTCTCATTAAATACGCCGCGTGCAACACCTCTAGCTCAAACAAAAAATAATCCCAGTCACACCAGCCGCGCTCAAGTGCCTCGGCCGCTTGTAACGTTTGTGTGACAAATAATTTATCTTTATTTGAGCAACGGTACTGCTGCATAAGGGACGCGTCACTGCTCACGTAGCAAAAATACGCCCAGCCAACTAAGCGCTTGTCTGTTTGCACGAGCTGCCACTGTTGCGGGTCAAACCTACCGGGTAAATGCTCAGCTAAATGGCTATCCACTAGCGCCTCCATGCCGCGTGCTACGTAGTCACCGCACCACAACTTCGATAGCTCGACCTGCACACGCTCGACAGCAATTTGTGCAATCGTCGCCGCATGCGTCTGCATCGCTGCAAGTGTTTGTTCTTCAATCGTAAAGCCGAGCTGGCTGCAAAAGCGCACCGCACGCAGCATGCGCAGTGCGTCTTCACGAAAACGCTCGTCGGCATGACCGACTGCGCAAATGATACCTGCATCTAAGTCTTTTCTACCACCGTATAAATCAATGAACTCGTCATTCTGATTTAACGCCATGGCATTCATCGTAAAATCACGGCGCTGCATATCCTCAGCTAGTGAACGGACAAACACCACCTCATCTGGCCTACGATGATCGCTATATGTCGACTCTGTGCGATATGTCGTCACCTCAATCGGCTCGCCTGCATCCAGCACAAGTACCGTCCCGTGCTCAATGCCGACATCGACTGTCTGCTTGAAAATCGCCTTTACCTCCGTCGGCAAAGCGCTCGTCGCCACATCCACATCACTACTCGCTTTATTTAAATAATAATCACGAACCGCGCCGCCAACAATGACTGCCTCATAGCCCGCCGCCTCAATTGCTGTAATTACTTGGCGGGCTGCCTGCCACTCACTTTTCATACCTTTACTGCCACCAGTCGCTCATATAATTTTTCGTATTGTGCAATCACTTTATCTTCATGGAATTTTTGCTCAACCGCTTCCATCGCGGCTAAGCGGAACTGTGCGAGCTTGTCATCGTCCATTAATAATTCGATCGCAAACTTCGCCACCGCATTCGTATCACCGAGCGGCACAATATAGCCATCTTTGCCGTGCTCAATGACTTCTGGAATGCCACCAATATTCGTTCCAATCCCTGGCACACCACACGCCATTGCCTCAAGTAGCACCAGACCGAACGATTCCTTCTCGGATAACAGCAGTTTCAGATCACTAATCGCAAACAATTCTGCGATATTTTCCTGCTTCCCTAAAAAGAGCACGTCCTTTTTGTAAGGCGATGCTTTCACCATTTCCATAATGCGATGCTTTTCAGGACCATCACCGACAAGTAGCAATTTCGCTGGCATGGCCGCGCGAATTTTCATAAATGACTCGACAATGTCCGGCAAGTTTTTGATTTTACGGAAGTTCGATACGTGAATAATGACACGCTCGTCCTCGCGAATACCAAACTGCGCCTTTAAATCACCAGGCGCTAGCGGTCTAAACACATTGCCATCGACAAAATTATAAATCGTATCAATTGGCGCTACTGTGTCAATTAAATCATAGGTTTGTTGCTTTAATGAATTAGACACGGTTGTTACCGCATCTGAACGGTCAATGCCGTATTTTATTGCTTGAGCAAGCGTCGAATCTTCACCGAGTACCGAAATATCTGTCCCATGAAGCGTTGTAACAATTTTAAAGTCTTCGCCACTCATCTCACGAGCTAGCACCGCACATACCGCATGCGGAATCGCATAATGCACATGCAAAATGTCTAGCCCTTCTTCTTTAATTACATCG
Source organism: Solibacillus sp. (assembly GCA_040274725.1). Lineage (GTDB taxonomy): Bacteria > Bacillota > Bacilli > Bacillales_A > Planococcaceae > Solibacillus. Next base: position 199,822 of record JBEMAQ010000001.1, read on the forward strand.
GCCATTTTACTTGCTAGGGCGATGTCGTACGGAGGATATTGAAAAACGGAATAATTATTTACTTCAACTTCATGGAAAAAAACATTCGGATAAATTTTATTTAATCGAAACGGAACGCTTGATGTAATAAAATGAATTTCGTGACCTCGCTCCGCTAACATCTTGCCAAGCTCTGTTGCTATAACACCTGAACCACCCACTGTTGGATAGCATGTAATACCAATCTTTAGTCTCTTCATCCTCATGTCTTCCTTTCCCTGTCGTTAATTTCTTCTTTCTTGAATTAAACGCCAATCCACAAAGCCTTGCTCAAGCCCTTTTAGTAAAATCTCTGCTGTCCCCATATTCGTTGCAAGCGGAATATGGTACAAATCACAAAGACGAACAAGTGCTGTCACGTCCGGCTCATGCGGCTGTGCTGTTAATGGATCACGGAAGAAAAATACCATGTCCATGTCATCATTTGCAATCATGGCACCAATTTGCTGATCTCCACCAAGTGGACCTGAGCGGAACCGTGTGACAGGTAGCTCTGTTGCTTCACTTATTAGCAGTCCTGTTGTGCCCGTCGCATATAAATCATGCTCCGCCAAAATGCTTCGGTACGCAATCGCAATCTGGACTAAATTGTCCTTCTTTTTGTCATGTGCAATTAATGCAATTTTCATTAACGTCATTCCATTCTATTATATGATATTTTCAAGACCATATACTAATTTTTCCATTTTCATAACTTCTTCTACGCAAAATGCGACACCGCTCATGAAGCTGCCACGGTTCAATGAATCATGACGAATTGTGAGTAGCTGTCCGTCACCGCCGAACAATACTTGCTGATGTGCAACTAAACCTGGTAAGCGTACCGAATGAATTTTCATCCCTTCAAAGTCCGCACCGCGCGCACCGGCATATGTTTCCTTTTCATTCGGATGCCCCTGCGTCTTCTCTGCACGCGCTTCTGCAATCATTTGTGCTGTTTTTAAGCCTGTTCCTGAAGGGGCATCAAGCTTTCTGTCATGGTGCATTTCAATAATTTCAATGTCTGGTAAATATTTTGCCGCCTCTCGCGCGAACTTCATCATTAAAATCGCACCAATCGCAAAGTTTGGCGCAATAATGCAGCCTAAGCTCTTTGTCGCTGCAAGCTCTGTTAACTCAGCTAACTGCGCATCTGTAAAGCCTGTTGTGCCAATAACAGGACGTACATTATGTAAAAGTGCCTGTTTTGTATGCTCATATACTGCTTCAGGATTTGTTAAATCAATTAATACATCCGGCTGCGTCTTCTCTACTAGCTCCGTAAAATCTGTGAAAATTGGCGCGGTATAATGCGCTGGGAACGTCCCTAAGTCAGCGAGTGTCAAACCTTCTTGCTTATAATCAAGCACTGCGACAAGCTCCATCCCGTCACGCTTCATCATTGTATGCACCGCTTCAATTCCCATTTTACCTCGTGCACCAGCAATTGCTACTTTAATTGTCATGTACCTGTTCGTCCTTTCACTTAAACGATTGTTTCGTTTTGTTCGAATCTTATTTTCAAATAATGTAACACTTGAGCGAGCCAATTTTTAGCCTCTCTTCTTATCGTATCGATTTCGTTATCAGTTGTCAAAACATGAAAAATGCAACATAATGATGCAAACGCTATTCTAGCATTTTTCTGAAAAAAGGAGGCTTTAATATGAAGGGAATCAAAATTCAAAACATCCTCGGCATTATGTTCGGCGCTGCCATTTTCAGCTTCGGCTTTGTGCATTTTAATATGCAAAACCAGCTCGGTGAAGGCGGCTTTAGTGGCATTACGCTGATTCTTTATTTTACGCTAGGCTGGGACCCGGCACTCATGAATTTATTACTTAATATTCCGATGTTCATCCTCGGTTGGCGCTTACTTGGCAAACGCTCATTTGTTTACACAGTAATCGGTACACTTTCTGTTTCACTGTTCATCAAATTATTCCAAATTTATGAAGTACAACTTCATTTACAGGACGATTTGTTATTAGTTGCACTGTTTGCCGGGGTCTTTTTAGGTGTTGGCCTAGGCATTGTATTCCGCTTTGGCGGGACAACAGGCGGTGTTGATATTATCGCGCGCCTCGTACAAAAATACTTCGGTTGGAGCATGGGGAAAACGATGTTCACGTTTGATTTTTTCGTTATTTTACTCTCATGGATCACATTCCTCGACGCGCGGTCGATGATGTATACACTTGTTGCCGTTTACGTATGCGGTCGTGTGATTGATTTTGTACAGGACGGTGCGTACTCAGCAAAAGGCGCATTTATTATTTCGGCAAAGCCCGACGAGATTGCCGACTTTATTACACAAAAAATGGCGCGCGGTGTAACGGTTTTTGATGGGCACGGGCACTTCACAAAAGAGCATCGTGACGTACTGTACTGCGTTGTCGCGCGCAATGAACTCGTACGATTAAAATCCATCGTCAACGCCATTGATCCGCATGCTTTTATCTCGATTATTGACGTGCGAGACGTGTCAGGAGAAGGCTTTACGCTTGATGAAAAAAAACAGCCGATTCACTAAAAAGGCGCTGGAAAGCCCGAAGTGAAAGTACATTCTTCAACTTTTACCCGGAGGAGCAGACCACGACCTCGAGGGGCTGCGCGGTTGCCTAGACGTAACGCCAAACTTTATACTTTCTGATAGGTCAAAAAAAGCTTGTCGCTACATGTGCGACAAGCTTTTTATTAATCTTCTGAACGCATACCCGTATAAATTAAAATTAAACGAGTAAGCTCCATTACGGCTACCGCTGCTGCTGCAACGTATGTCATCGCTGCTGCGTTTAACACTTTGCGCGCAGACGACTCCTCGTTATTCCCGATAATACCAAGTGACACCACTTCATCCATCGCACGTTTTGATGCATCAAACTCTACTGGTAATGTGACAAGCTGGAAAACAACACCTGCTGCAAGTAACGCAATCCCTAGTAATAAGAAACCTGAACTTGAAGCAAAAATACCAATCATGACGAAAATCCATGACATATTTGATGAAATATTTGCTGCTGGTACTAATTTCGAGCGTAATGTTAACATTGCATACGCCTCTGCGTGCTGCATAGCATGTCCTACCTCGTGGGCAGCAACTGCTGTTCCTGCAATTGAACTATTGTAATAATTATCCTCTGATAGTGCAACCGTTTTCGTTGCTGGATTGTAGTGATCCGCTAAATACCCTTGTGTCGGTACAACACGTACATCTGCTAATCCATGCTGATCCAAAATCATACGCGCTACTTGTGCACCTGTCATCCCTTTTTGCGAAGGTACTTCAGCAAACTTATTATATGTGCGTTTTACTTTAAATTGCGCATATAATGGCAGCAACATAATGATAATGAAATAAATAATATACATAACCACTTCATTTCTCCCTTTCTCTCTCAAGCTGTCTTATTTTATTTTAAAATTTTTTTACAGTCGTTGCAAATATTCACTCCGTCGAATGATTATGCTTTTTCGCAACGAACAACGCGAGTAAAATACAGGCAACGGATAGCCAAAACGTAAAGTAACCAATTTGCGCCGTATAGTCGTAGATAACACGGTAAATCGGCATTTGCCCAAATACATAATCAATAACATCATTATGCAGTGTCCAAATTGCGGCAATCACAACATAGCCATACGTAAATCGATACTTTGGTATATAGAGTAGTGCCTGCACCGCCATTAAACCATGTGAGGCGACAAGCATCCAGCCCAGCCAGCCCAGCTCGCCGTTTTGAATAAATGTCAGTACATTCATCACAACAGCCCAAATACCATACTTTACTAATGTAACGAGCGCGAGTACCTCCATGAGCTTAAAGTATTTGCCAAGTAGCCAGCCGACAATTGCAAAGCAAAAAAATAGGCTAGCAGTTGGGCTATCTGGCACAAACACATAAAACTGCGGCTCTGTGATTGCAAGCTGAGATCCGTACCACACGTATCCGTAAATCGTACCAAGTGCATTCACGACTAAAAGTAACCATAAAAAGGCACGCATATTCAGCATATATGAAGCCGTACCAATCAACGTTTGCATAGTGAAATCCCTCCTTTTTTTCGTCATTATTTTCTATGTATCGCACCCTTTTCCTAGTATAACGCAAGCTTCTAATAAAAATCGAATTTTTTTAGTAAATTTCACGAACTAGTCCGTTGCAAACGGCGTCTATTATTATGTACAATAATGGTTGTAACTTTCATATCTACACATATATTTACTAAAATGATTACATATATTAATAATTATCATTAGAACAAAATCTAATACACCAATTAGTGCTTCATGATGTCTTTACTTATGTGGATTATCTCGAAAACTTATACGTTCTAATCCACCAAAAAAGAGAGCCAGTAATACTGACTCCCTTCAATAGAAAAATTATTCAGCTTCTTTCAGACCTGCGATGAATTCAGCTAACACTGTTAATTCCTCGTCTGTCCCTGTAAATGTTCCTGCTGGCATCCCACCACGACCATTTGCAATGACGCCGGCAACCTCTTCAGCTGTTAACTCATTCCCTAAAAGCATAGGACCTGATACACCAGCTAAATCGCCGCCGTGACAGCCGATACAGGAAGCTTGCGCCTGATAAATTTCGTACCCTTGTGAGGTTTCATCAATCTCAACATTTGGTAATAAACCTAAATGCTTGTCTGTGATGACCCCTTGTGTTTTCTTCACTTCCCAGTCAACTGCGTCAACTGACTCCCAAGTTAAATAAATCATTGAAGCAAATGTTAATAACATAAATGCAGTAGGTAATGGACGTTTCGATGGACGACGCTCTGGCGTTGTATCTAAAAACGGCATTAAGAATAGCGCTCCAAATGCTAAACCTGGCATAATAATTGCACCGATAATATTGAAATCACCTGATGCGTACGCATATTTTAGTAACTGATACATAAATAAGAAGTACCAGTCTGGTAAAGCTGTATAACTAGCATCCGTTGGATCTGCTGGCGCTTCAAGTGGTGATGGATGCGCAACAGTTAATAATAAGTACCCAATTAAGAATATGGAACCAACCATCCATTCTTTTAATAAGAAGTCCGGCCAGAACGCTTCTGTTTTGCCAGGATACTCGGTATAATCTTTCGGTTTGTTCGGCATACGATTAATCGATTTCACACGTGAGTCGCCGACAAATTTCATCCCTTTTCCGCGTTGCATAGTGTCCCTCCTTTAATAATCAAAATGGCGCTTCAAATCATAGAGGACCTGAAATACCTTGACGACGAATCATAATAAAGTGAGCTGCAAGTAATCCGAATAACACAGCCGGTAAGAAGAATACATGAATCGCAAAGAAACGTGTTAACGTTTGTGCCCCTAAAATTTCTGAGTCCCCTGCTAAAAGAATTTTAATGTATTCACCTAAAAACGGAACAGACGCTGCAATCTCAATCCCTACTTTTGTCGCGAATAATGCTTTCATGTCCCACGGTAATAAATACCCCGTGAAACCAAGTCCCATCATTACGCCGAAAATCCCTACCCCTACAATCCAGTTTAATTCACGAGGTTTCTTATAAGAACCTGTAAAGAACACGCGAAGTGTATGTAAGAACATCATTACAATAACTAATGAAGCTCCCCAGTGGTGCATACCGCGGACGATTTCACCAAAAGCTACTTCGTTTTGTAAATAATAAACTGATTTCCAAGCATTTTCTACATCCGGTACATAATACATCGTCAAGAACATACCAGATAAAATTTGAATCACTGTAATGAAGAATGTTAATCCACCAAAACAGTATACAAATGCTGAGAAATTGTGAGCAGGGTTGACGTGTTCTGGCACCTCGTGATCGGCAATGTCACGCCAAATTGGAGTGATATCTAAACGTTCATCGACCCAATCATAAATTTTATTAATCACTTTTTGTCTACCCCCTAACTAATTAAATTAAAGTGTTTGCTAGCTTTTTCCCAAGCATTAAGTAACCATCTTTATCAGCCACTTCATACTCATCAAGTGGACCTGTTGGTGGTGTACCTTTAATATTTTTACCTGTTTTCTCATAACGTCCTGCGTGACAAGCACAGAAGAACTGATCCGGATGTGCAGAGTCACCTGCCCAGTTTACCGTACACCCTAAGTGCTTACAAACTGGAGATAAAGCTACGATTTTGTCACCTGATTTGTATACCCATGCCGTTTCTGTTACATCCGATTTGTACCAAGCATCCGTTTGTTCAAACGTAAAATCTACTTTGGTAGGTTCCTCTGTAATATCAGCAATTTTCTGACTTGTTAATACGAAATCCCCATCTGCTTTTGTTTGAAGTAATGGGTCCACCGCAAAACGCACCATCGGCATTAGCATACCTGCCGCCATAAATCCACCTACTCCAGTAATCGAATACGTTAAAAATTGACGACGTGTAACACGATTCTTGCTCATTCTCTTCCCCCCTCTAACTAAAAGGTCAGTCCAACTGACATACTTTTAACAAATAGTAAATAACTAGGACATATCTATGATATCTCAAGAAAATAGGTTGGTCAATAATGCTTTGACTACAATTGGAAATTTTGTGACCAATTATTGAAACAATTAACTTTTATTGGTTCCACGCATTCGTAAGCACAGGAACGACTTGTTTCAATTGGTCCTCTAAAATTCGTTGCTTAACCGTCTTGTCCATTGATTCTAGAGGGATGGAAGGCAGCCAAATAATATTTAACTTATCTTTAAAACTTTGCCAATAATGGTCACAAGAAATAAAAATTATTGTTTTAAATCCACTTTCTAACAGTTCTTCTTCCAATTTACTTGGAAATTCATTATCGCGAGAGGTCGTTGTATAGGAAAAATAAGGTAACAATACAATACGTCCTCGAAACTGTTGTTCAATAAAGTTGGTGAGCGACAATAAATAGTCAACGGCCGAGCCACTTTGCTGCATGCCAGCCATTGTTAAATCAATATGTACAAGCGGCACAATGGCCGTATCGATAAATTGTTTTTGTGCTTGGAACTGCTCTAAGTCTTTTACGTTAAAATGCATGGTAGGTTCCTCCGAAATCAGTTTAGTTAATCCAAAATTCAAAAAATTAAACAAACGCCAAAATTACGCCGCTAGCAAATCGCTAGCGGCGGTCTTCATGTCACTATTTTTTTACTGTCTGCTCCATTGCCTGTAGTAAACTAGATAATTCAAAAAAACGTTCCTTATCGCCCGCGTCAAGCGCCGCATCAATTTGTTGCAACAGCTGTTCTTTTTGAAATGCCTGCATACTATTTTGCAGTAGCTGTTCAGCCATTAAACGATCCTTTTCGCTAATGTACAGCTCATATGGCATATACGGATTTTCCTCGAGCACCGCCAAATATAATTCATGTGGTGGGATATTCGGAAAGTTTAGCTGAATGAACATCGGCTGCGTGGCATTTAGTCGCAAATCATGAAAAGCCTTTTCCGCATCTGACGTCATCAAATTGCCCTTATAAAAGCGAAACGGGATGCCTAAATGTTCGACGGTCGACATGACAACGGCACGCGGACAATAATGTGCTTCGTCAACGAAGTGGATGTTTGTGAGTAGCTCCTCATTACTCAGTAAATAATTGAGAATCCACACCCCCTCGCGCCGTTTGAGCTGATGCTGCCGTAAAAACCAGCGAATGAAGTTTTTTTTGTCCTCTATAGGAATGGAAGAAGTCAACATGCTCTCCCCCTTTAGTCAAAGCGCTCCATCAAATCAAGCCACTGCTGCTCATTCGGCTCTAATACAAGAAGTCGCTCTGCTACCTGTTTTGCTTCCTCAAGCTTACCATCCTCTAATAAGAAATAACAGAAGTTCGCTAAAAATTCCGTATCCTCATTAAAATCATTATATGCAAGCTTATAAATTTCATATGCCTCACTGTAGCGTTCTTCTTTATTATATGCCTCCGCAACAAACGGATAAAGGGCTGTCCAGTCAAAATCGTCCTGCTTGACGTCGTCGTATAGTGCAAGTACATCCTCGTAGCGCTCTTCTGTCATATACACAGACATTAAGACTAAAATGGCCTCCATATATTCCGGGTCCAGCGCTACAGCTTCTTGTAAATAGCTAATTGCTTCTTCTGGTAAACTATTTTTTAGCGCCATTTTACCCGCAAATAAGAACAGGGACTTGTCATATTCATCACGCTTCAAGCCTTCCTTAATGGCTGTATATGCACGCTTATTGTCCTCTAGCATCGCATAACTCTCCGCTAGCAGTAAATACGCTGCGAAATAATCTGGGTCAAGCTCCTTTAAATCTTCTAGCTGCTGTACGGCAATCTCGTATTTTTCTGTTTGGAACGCCGCGTACGCCGAGCCGAATAACAAGTCTGGTGTGACTTCCTCTTCTAGCGCCTCCATGTAATAGTCAAATGCACGCTCATACCCGGCACCCGCACGGTACACTTCCGCTAAACGCTGTGCTAAGCTCACACCCGCAAACGTTTTGTCAATCGTGTACAATTCCTCATAAATACGAATCGCCTCTGAGAAACGTCCTGTCTCTACTAACAGCTCAGCCTTCGCAAATTGTAATAACGGCTCATTTGGTAGGAGCTCAAGTGCTTCATTAATACGCTGCTCAGCTACTTCATAAAGCCCCTGCATTTGGTAGTAATCTGCAAGTACAAGCAGTGCCTGTGGATATTCTGGTACGTCGTCTGCCACGCCCATTAATAAATCCAGCGCCTCATCCTCATTGCCCTTCTCCATTAACACCGTCGCACGGTCAATCGCAATTTGCGCCTCTTCTGGGAATAAAAACTGTAAATGCTCAAACACGCGGTCTGCTTCATTTAAATAACCATATTGCATCAGCTGCTCGGCAATTTCATAACTTTCCGCCGGCTCTGCATTCATTAAAAAGGACTCCATTTGCGCATCTAGCTGTGCTAGGTCGCCGTCCTGAATTGCTTGATACATTTGTTCCATTAATTGACTCAAAGTGACTCACCTTTTCTTCTACGAATTCATTCTAATGCTACATGACAGATGGGCGTTGTACAAGAAAAAACTCTCTTACCGAGGCAAGAGAGTTTTCACGTTATTTTTGCAGTGAGGCTAAATGTTCAAAGAAGTTCGGATAAGATACTGCGATACAGTCTGCGTCATCAAGTTCTACCGCGCCGTCCGTAATAAGCGCGGCAACCGCGGCCATCATACCGATGCGATGATCGCCGTATGACTTTAATGCTGCACCGTGGAGTGGTGTCGGACCATGAATAATCATGCCATCATCTGTCGCTTCAATGTTAGCACCCAGCTTTTTCAGCTCCGTTACAACGGCTGTAATGCGGTCTGTTTCCTTGACCTTTAATTCCTCTGCATCTTTAATAACCGTCGTACCATTTGCCTGTGTTGCAAGGAGTGCTAAAATCGGAATTTCATCGATTAAACGCGGGATGATGCCCCCTCCAATCGTTGTCCCTTGCAAACTAGACGTTTCAATCGTCACCGTTGCAGTTGGCTCTGCCGCTGCTTCGTCTTCAATATCAATCGTCATCGCCGCACCCATGTTTTCGAATACGTCAAGGATGCCTGCACGCGTTTCGTTGACACCGACATTTTTCATCACAATTCTACTATTTGGTGTAATAGCACCCGCTACTAAAAAGAATGCCGCCGATGAAATATCGCCTGGTACAAAAACATGCGTTCCTGTTAACTGTTGACCGCCTTCAAATGATACCACACCGTCTACTACCTCTACTTTTGCACCGAACTGACGTAGCATGCGCTCTGTATGGTCACGTGACACTTCAGATTCACGAACAATGGTTGTGCCTTCCGCGCGCAAGCCAGCAAGTAAAATCGCAGACTTCACCTGTGCACTTGCAACCGGCATTGTGTAGTCAATTGCTTGTAATTTTGTCCCTTGAATTGCAAGCGGCGTAAATTGACCGTTATCACGCCCAGCAATTTGGGCACCCATTAGACGAAGTGGATCTGCCACGCGGCGCATTGGACGCTTGCCAATCGACGCGTCACCCGTCATCACTGTGTGTAAGCCCGTTCCCGATAAAATCCCGAGCATCAGGCGTGTTGTCGTACCCGAGTTACCTGTGTACAGCAATTCTTTTGGCTCTGCCCAAGCGTCAATCCCTGGGCTATTGATCGTCACATTTGTACCGTCTACTTCAATTTCTACCCCAAGCTTGCGGAAGCAGTCAATCGTACTTAAGCAGTCCTCACCAAGTAAGAAGCCTTCCACCGTTGTCTTGCCCTTTGCAATTGCACCAAACATGACCGAGCGATGCGAAATCGACTTATCGCCTGGTACTGTAATTGTGCCGTTTAATGTAGGATTGTTAAATTCAATCGTTTTCCCTGACATAATATATCCCCCTTGTTCACTCATACGTTGTATCTATTTATTGTTTATATAAAAGAGACACCCCGGCTATAAAAGCCGAGATGCTTTTTATGAAATATACGTTTCAAAATTCGCGCGTCTTGCAATACACTTCGCTGCACGTTCGCGGTCGTCGTTCGTTTGGAAGCTAATCACTAAAATACCGAACACATCCTCACGAGTTTCGACGATGCGAATATTCGTAATGCTAATATTATCATCTGCTAAGTACCCTGTAATCTCAGAAATGACACCCGGATAGTCTGGAATGTCGACATACAGATCATACGGCATAAATAGAGCACCATTCGCAATTGGTAATTTATCACGCACATCACGCGCAACGGCAAAATAATCTTCAATCTCCTGCTCACTACCGACTTCTAAAAGCTCGCGTACTCGGCTCATTTCCGTTAACCACGTATCGAGTTGACCGACAAGCTCCTGACGATTTTGTAGTGTGATATCGCGCCATAGAGTCGGGCTAGATGAGGCGATACGCGTCACATCACGGAAACCACCTGCTGCAAGCGATGGCGTCATCGGATAATGTGATTTTTCGAAATTTAGCTGATGCACAAGAGATGCCGCGATAATATGTGGGAAGTGACTGACAACAGCTGTCATATGATCATGCGCCTTTGCATCGACGATAACAGTACGGCCGAGCGTATATTTGAGTAAGCTATCAAGCGCAGCGATTTTTTCCACCTCTTCGCCTTCAAGCGGTGTTAGCATATAGTACGCATTTTCAAGTAAATACGGCTTCGCTGCGGTAATGCCACTTTTATGCGAGCCGGCCATCGGATGCCCACCGATAAACGTAATGCCTAGCTCACGTAATTCTAACGCTTTTTCCATAATGCGCGCCTTTGTACTACCCGTATCGGTCACAATCACGCTACGTTTTAATGTCCAGCTTTTTAGCTGCTCCATAAATTCGAGCGTAATATTGACCGGAGTGCCGAATACAATGACATCCGCGTGACACGCAAAGGCAGCCGGGTCATCCACTACCTCATCGACAACACCAAGCGTCATCGCAAGCTCGCGCGTTTTTCCTTGAAAATCATAACCCACAACTTTCGTATTCGGTGCTTTTTGTAGCGATAAGGCAACAGAGCCGCCTATTAATCCAAGCCCGATAACGAAAACGGTACGTGTCATGCAAAAACTCCTTGCTCAACTAAAAATGCTTCTAGTAATTGTAGGAATTTCGCATTTTGCTCCTCAGTGCCGATTGTTACACGAATATAACCATCTAAACCAAGCGCCGCACCGCTACGAATAATAAAGCCGCGCTTCATCATTTCCTCAAATACTACATGGCTGCTCGCCTTCACCTCAAACATAATGAAGTTTGTTTGTGACGGGAAGTAGTGTAGGTTGTGCTTGTCACAGAACGCCACATATTGAGCTTTGCCTTTTTCATTTGCTTCACGGCACTTGTTGATGAAGTCTTGGTCTTTAATCGCCACTTCAGCCACTGCCTGACTAAGCACCGTGTTATTGAATGGTGCACGCACTGGGTCAAGCTTTGCGATAATGTCTTTATTGGCAATACCGTAGCCTACACGGAATGCTGCAAGGCCGTATGCTTTTGAGAATGTACGCATTAAAATGACATTCGCATAGTCGCGGTAGTAGTGCAGTGTATCCTTGTAGCGCTCATCTGTAATGTACTCCACATATGCCTCATCTAATACGACAAGTACATGCGCTGGAACTTTTGCAAGGAACGACGCTAGCTCGTCGTCGCCAACAATTGTGCCAGTTGGGTTGTTCGGGTTACATACCCAGATAACCGACGTATTGTCATCAATCGCTGCAAGCATCGCGTCTAAATCATGCACGCCGTCTTTTAACGGTACTTTACGTACTTCCGCCCCTTCAATATCAGCGTTATGCCAGTATTGAGAGAATGATAAATCCGCCATAACTGTGTTGACACCTGGATACAACAGCGCACGTGTCACAATCGCAATTAAATCGTCCGAGCCATTACCAAAAATTAATTCTGACTCTTCTACACCGTAATGATTCGCCACTGTTGTACGTAAGTTTTGTGCGTAGCCATCTGGATAAATCGCAAAGTTTGATACATCTGCTTGTAAAAATTCCTTCACTTTTGGTGAGCTACCAAATGGGTTTTCGTTCGACGCTAATTTTACGACTTCATCTAAGCCGTACTGGCGCTTTACTTCCTCCATTGGTTTTCCTGGCTGATATGCTTTCATGCCGTGAATTTGTTGTTTCCATTTCATAACACTGTCGTCTCCTCTTTTATGTAGCTTCTGTTATTTCACTAAATCTGGACGTAGCTTTACTGCGTCATTTAAATAGATATGATGAATGGCTTGTTGCGGGATGTCTGTATTCGCATGAATTAACACACGGATGCAAAGTGGCAGCGCACCCGGCACGTCCATTTCATGCATACACATAATCGGTACAAACTGCCAGCCGTCCATTTCACGTACCGAGCGCGCCGGAAAAGCTGATTTAATATCTGGTGTTGTCGAAATCGTAATCGACGCAATATCTTCTGGTGCGATCTCATTTGCCTTCGCGACCTCTAACACAAGCTTTGCTGTCTCTTGCCAAATTAACTCTGGTTTGTCCTGCTCAATTGTAATTGCCCCTCGAATCCCTCGAATCATACACGCACCTCCTGTAATAATTGACGAAGCTCTGCATCGACTTCTTTGCACTCCGCTAACTCAATTTTTTGTACGAATGGCTTTCCTACCTCTTCAAGTAACACAAATTGCATTATTCCATAATCTGCTTTTTTATCCTTGAGTAAATATTCTTGCAACTCATCAAATGTAAACTGACCTACCGCCTCAAATGGATAGCCGTTACGTAGTGCAAATTGTAAAAACTTCATTGTAAATGGACGCTTTACTTGACCGTAGCGCTCGCTCATAAGTAAGCAATATACAAGACCAATCATAACCGCCTCGCCGTGCGCAACACCGCCGTAGCCTGCTGCTGCCTCAATCGCATGACCATATGTATGACCTAGATTTAAATATTTGCGAACCGACTGCTCCGTCTCATCCTCTTCAACAATTTTCGCCTTTACCTTGACACCGTCTGCTAAGTATTCACCGAGTAGCTGCGATGATAGCTCCGTTACTTTGTCACCATTCATTAAATCATTGACCCAGAATGGATTTGAAATCAGTGCATGCTTCACGACTTCCGCCATACCTGAACGCACTTCTTTTTCACTAAGTGACGATAAAAACTTCGTATCATAGAGCACCGCTTGTGGCTGATAGAACGCACCAATCATATTTTTCCCGAGCGCGTGATTAATGGCTGTTTTGCCACCAACCGCGGAATCATGTGCTAAAATCGTCGTCGGCACTTGGATAAACGGAATACCACGCATATACGTCGCTGCCACAAAGCCGGCTAAATCGCCAACCGCACCGCCACCAAAGGCAATGACAAGCGATTTACGTGTACATTTATGCTCGAGTAAAAATGTTTGTGCAGTATTGAAATTTTCAAACGTCTTACACGCCTCACCCGCTGGCATAACAAGCACTTCAAACGGATATGTTACACACTGTGTGAAATAGTCCTTTTGTGCCTGCCAAACGTGCTGATCGGTTAAGACGATTATTTTATCAGCTGCGTCAAATAGCTTTGCATAATCAATGACAGCCTGCTGTAAAATTCCCTCACCAATCGTTACAAAATAATGATGTGACGCTGCACGAACTGGAATGTTCATATTAAAACTCCTTTGTCATGCGGCGCATTTCATCAAGTTGAGCTTTTAATTGCGGAATTTGATCGCCGTGGAACTGATCAAGTATCGCACTTGCAATTTCCCAAGCAATAACATGCTCTGCTACAACCGATGCCGCCGGAACTGCACAGCTATCTGAACGCTCCACACTTGCTTTAAATGGCTCTTTTGTTTCAATATCTACTGATTGTAATGGTTTATATAAAGTTGGAATTGGCTTCATCACACCGCGTACAACGATTGGCATCCCTGTTGTCATACCACCCTCAAGACCACCTAAGCGGTTTGTCGCGCGTGTATAACCTTGTTCCTCACTCCATAAAATCTCATCATGCACTTCAGAGCCTTTTTTACGTGCCATTTCAAAGCCGATCCCAAATTCGACACCTTTGAAAGCATTAATACTTAACATTGCTGCGGCAAGCTTTGCATCAAGCTTGCGGTCATAATGTACATATGAACCAATGCCTGCTGGTAAGCCTTCTACGATGACCTCTACAACACCACCGATTGAATCGCCCGCTTTTTTCGTCTCGTCAATCATCTCCACCATTTTCGCTGATGCCTCTGCGTCTACACAGTAGCACGCATCCGCTTCGACAATTGCGCGAATCTCATCTGCTGATTTACCTGCAACAAGTGATGTATCGGCCTTAATCCCCGCGATTTCTGTTACGTGGGCAATAATTGAAATGCCTAGCTCATTAAGTAGCGCCTTTGCAACAGAACCAACTGCTACACGCACTGTCGTCTCACGTGCGCTTGAACGCTCTAATACGTTGCGCAGGTCGCGGTGACCATATTTCATCCCGCCGACTAAATCCGCGTGTCCTGGACGTGGGCGCGTAATTTGACGCTTAATTTCTGATGGGTCAATATCTTCTGACAGCTCATCTGCTCCCATAATCTTTGTCCAATGCTTCCAATCATCATTTGTTACGACTAACGCAACCGGTGAACCTAACGTTTTCCCGTGACGTACACCTGACACGATTTCCACTGTATCTGTTTCAATTTGCATACGACGACCACGACCATGCCCTCCTTGACGGCGCTTTAAATCATGGTTAATTTGCTCTGCTGTTACAGTTAGTAATGACGGTAACCCCTCAATAATTGTCGTCAATTGTGGTCCGTGTGACTCACCTGCTGTTAAATAACGCATAAAACACTTTCTCCCTTCAACTCGCTAAAGTATGTATTTTTCACTATAACATATTTTCTACTATTGTACAGTACACATCCAGGTCCCTGCACGTGGTTTTCGAATATTCTGAACGTTTTAAGTAAAAATGAACGCAATCGATGTATTATGGTACAAAAATACGCTTTTCGCCAAATTGTACGAAAAGCGTCGTTTTGTTCATGTAAGAAAAGCTTGCGAACGAGTAAGCTTTTCTCGTTCAGTATTTCCAAAATTAGAAATTGCTACTCCTTAACCTTTACACACATTGCTTTTATTGTACGATTATTTTTTTCGGTAGAAGAATGTATCCTCTACTTCAAAGCCGTAGCGCGCTGGATTGAAAATTTGCTCCGTTGAACCAACGAATAAAATCCCGCCCGGACGTAGCGACTTGCTAAAGTTTTCATAAATCTGATCCTTCGCCTCTTCCGTAAAGTAAATCATCACATTACGGCACACGATTAAATCAAAGTTCGACTCATATGAATCTTTCAATAAATTATGCTTTTTAAATGTAACCGTGCGCTTTACCTCGTCCTTTACCTTGTAAAAGACGCCCTCACGCTCAAAATACTTCGCCTGTATATCTTTTGGCACCTCGGCAAGCGAACGCTCTGGATACAGCCCAAGCTTCGCCTTTTGAATAACATTTTCATCTAAATCCGTTGCCTGAATACTTATTTGTGACAGCGGTATATGATGTGACAGTACCATCGCTAAGCTATACGGTTCTTCACCTGTAGAGCATGCGGCACTCCAAATTTTCGGACGTTTATTTGTTTGCAAAAGCTTTGGGAAAATTTTATTTTGCAGTACTTCCCAGCGCTTACCATTACGATAAAATTCCGATACATTAATCGTCATGCGGTCTAAAAACTCATTCATTAAATCGCGGTCACGCTCAAGTGCTGCTAAAAAATCTACGAAATTGCGATAGCCTTTTTTTTCATAAAGTGATGTTAACCGACGCTTCATTTGCGCTTCCTTGTAAAGCGCTAAGTCGATGCCAGTCTTTCTCTTTATGCCTTCAATAAATTGTTCATAATCTGACATAGTCTCATCGATCCCCTCATCCAACGTATCACTTATTATAACGGAAAATTGCGAACACAGGTATAAATTTTCCGTAAAAAGTAAAGATATTGCAAAAATCCTATGTGAATACTTTATTTTATGAAATCACATCTCAATAGCTTCCATTATACAATGAGAAGTACGGAATTGATTTATTTTTCTGAATAAAATGGGGTTTAAATTAAAAAAACCACCTTAAGCAAAAGCTCAAAGTGGTTTTTGTTCGGTTTAAATTAAACTAACTCGCCATCGAACCAAAGTGAAATTTCACGTTCAGCTGAAGCTACAGAGTCAGAACCGTGAATTACGTTGTGAGAAATTGTTACAGCGTAGTCACCACGGATAGTACCTGGTTGAGAATCAGCTGGCTTAGTAGCACCAATCATGATACGAGCTAAAGAAATTACAGACTCGCCTTCCCATACCATAGCAAATACTGGACCAGAAGTGATGAAGTCTACTAATTCACCGAAGAATGGACGCTCAGCGTGCTCTGCATAGTGTTTTTCTGCTAATTCGCGAGAAACGTTTACTAATTTAGCTCCGCGCATTGTGAAACCGCGACGCTCAAAGCGGTCAACGATATCACCGATTACTTGGCGTTCTACGCCGTCTGGTTTAACCATTAAAAAAGTTTTTTCGATTGCCATCATTTAAACACTCCTTAAATTTCAATAAAGGATTTTACACCTACCGATAAATATTAGCAGAATAATGCAGTGGATGCAAGTACTAGCTAATATTTACGCTTTCCAATAAATAACGCGATATCGCGCAGTTTTTTCTTCATTGGATGCTTCGGCAATGCATCTACCTCGGCTAATGCCTTTTTCAAGTACAATTCACTTAGTTTTGTTGCTTCATTAATCGCATCGGATTGACGTACAATATCCAGCATCTCCATACGCTCAATCTCTGTTAGTTGCTCCGCTATAACCTTTTGTAGGTACGGTGCGAGCGTTGGATCATCCTTCATCAGTAAAATAGGTAACGTCACATTGCCTTGCAAAAGGTCGCTCCCAGCTGGCTTGCCTAGCTGCTTATCCGTTGCGGTGAAGTCGAGAATATCATCAATAATTTGGAAGCTCATACCGACAAAATAGCCGTAACGCTTCAAATGGCGAATCATTTTGTCATCTGCACCACTGACAACTGCGCCAAGCTCACAGCTCGATTCGATTAATAGCGCCGTTTTACGCTTAATTCGGCGGAAATAGTCTTTTAAATTTTGATCTAAACGAAACTTATCTTCAATTTGAATGACTTCACCGTTACAAATCTCTACCATCGTGCGCGCTAAAATTTGGTGCGCTCTCGGATTCTCTATCACTGTGACGTACTCAAGTGCACGTGCAAAAATAAAGTCGCCCGTATACATTGCGACGCGGTTATTCCACTCTGCCTTCACCGTCCGTCTGCCCCGACGCAAATCTGAATCATCGATCACATCATCATGAACGAGTGATGCCATATGAATGAGCTCAAGTGGTACCGCAATGTTTTTCATGCGCTCAATGTTGTAATCACCAAATTTAGCTGCTAATAGTGCAAAGATTGGACGAATACGCTTCCCACCTGCCTGCAGGAGATGAAGTGAAGCATCATTCAGTAAGTGTGAAGATGAGTTTAACGCTTTTTCTAGTTCGTTTTCGATGATGTCTATGTCTTTTTTTATATCAGCATAGAGTAGTGTTAGCTTCATCTTTTCCACGCGTTAAAACCTTCTCCCACTAAATTTCTTTTTTAAAGCCCATATGCATGGCAGCCGCACCACCGCTATAGCCTTTGTACGTTACCTTTTCAAATCCAGCTTCTCCAAACATTGCCGCTAGCTTTTTCATACCTGGGAAGTCATTTGCAGACTCTTGTAACCATGAATATTCTTTGTAGCTTTTGGCAAATAACTTACCAAATACCGGCATCACATATTTAAAGTAGAAGCGGAATAATTGACGATAACCTGGAATTTCTGATTGCGATGTTTCTAAGCAGACCGCAATCCCACCTGGCTTCAGTACTCGGTTCATCTCACGTAGTACTTGCAGATAATCAGGTACATTACGTAAACCAAAGCCAATTGTTACATAATCAAATGTATTGTCTTCAAATGGTAACTCCATCGCATTCCCGTGAAGTAGCTCGATTTGCGGATAAGGCTTGACCTTCTCCTCGCCGACCTTCAGCATATTTTTACTAAAGTCTAAGCCGCGCACCATGCCTTTTTCTCCAGTTGCTTCGGCTAATGCAATTGTCCAGTCCGCTGTCCCGCAACATACATCCAAGCATTTTGCGCCCGGTTGTACATTCATGCGCTTCATCGTATCATTACGCCATTTGATATGCTGCTGAAAGCTAATTACAGAGTTCATTTTGTCATAGCTTTCAGAAATATTTTCAAATACTTCATGTACATGTTGTTCTTTCGATTTTGTCATGTTTTCAAAACCTTTCTACGTCATTTCTGACAGCCACCTAAGTTTGTTACATACTGCGCTAATGCATCATCTAGCTCCGCATTTTCCAGTAGTTGTTGTAACGCCTGTTGACGCTTTGTTATTTCTTTCTGTAAGACCGCTGTAATGTCTTCATGCACACTACTATTTGCAACGAGTGATTTGCCAAAACGAGAAGCCGCTCCGTCTTTAATACACGAAAGCTCTTCTTGCAAACGGACAATCGTCAGTGTTTCCTGCATAAGCGGTACAAAATTTTCTAAACCATTCGCTACATAATATTGTGTAATGAGCTCTGTTTGAATAACCTTTAAACTGTCAATCCACTCCGCAATGGAACGCTCATTAAATTCATACACCGTAATTTGATGTTCACAGCGTGTAACAATCGCCTGTGATAACTTTTGTATTAATAAAATATTCCCCGTTTGCGCCAGTAATTGATAGTATCGTCCACTATAATAGTCCCCTGATAGTACGCGTAGCTGTTGCTCTTTCGTTGTTGCTTCGATTTCTTTAATTTGATCATGCTCTTCTAAAGAAGCATGGACAATCCCTACTGTTACGGCATCAATTTCATTTATCTGCTGCATATTCAGTAAAAAAGGGAGCCGAATAAAAAATAATTGCGGCGCTCTTAGTGTTGGCTCGCCTAAATAGTGTTGTAATGTTCTATGACGAACATGCATAAGTATAGATGTTTGTAACGCTTCGATTGCTTCAGAAATGTATGTTGCATTCATAGAAATTACTCCATTCCATCATGTTAATGCTTATTTTTTTGAGTTGCTCTCGATTGTGCCATGCGCAGAATGAACTTTTGCCTTGCCACGAATTTTCATTGCAGATGTATGCTCTGTAAATTGTGCAATCATGACTTCACCTGTATCTAGTTTCTCTGAGTGATGGAATTTTGTATCTGTTCCTCGCGTTAAACCAATTACATGGACACCATCTTCAAGTGCTTCGATAATAATATAATCTGGTTGTGTCATTATCTTATCTCCCTACGCTAAACATTTTCTTCGTTTATCATATCATAAAATAGACAACTTACGACATTTGAATGAACGATATTACCTCGCGACGTTTTACCTCGTCTGTTTCATACACACCACGCGCGACAGATGTTACGGTTTTTGCGCCAGGCTTCTTTAATCCGCGCATCGTCATACACATATGCTCTGCTTCTACAACAACGTACACACCCTTTGGATCAAGCATTTCCATAATTGTATCCGCTACTGTTGACGTAATACGCTCTTGTAATTGCGGACGGCGCGCTACTGATTCCACACAGCGACCAAGCTTACTTAAGCCCGCTACTTTTCCGTCCTTCGGGATATACGCGACATGTGCTTTGCCGTAAAACGGTACTAAGTGATGCTCACACATTGAGTGGAACTGAATATCCTTCACCAGCACCAGTTCCTCGTGATCCTCATGAAAAACCGTTTCAAAAAATTCACGCGGATCCTGCGTAAGTCCATTAAACATTTCCGCATACATTTTCGATACGCGCTTTGGTGTGTCCAGTAGCCCCTCACGCGTCGTATCCTCACCAACAGCCTCTAAAATCATTTTTACTGCTTCTTCAATCTTTTTTAAATCGACATTCGTCATGGAAATCCTCCTATATTCAAAAAAAGGCAGTCTATTTCAATTTTGTTATAGTCGCCTCTTTTATATGCAACATGTTTTGAATTTGTATTCTTACAGCAACAGTCTATCTGTTTGCTGTCTACTCGATCTCGTTTAGCAAGCGACCATGCGTGTTTTCTACTATGTACATTATTTCTTACTTTTTTGAAAACGCATCCACTTCACGAGTTCCTAGTTTTCTTCACAATTTGAATCGTAGCATATCTATGCAAGAAGTTCAAAAACCTTTGTATATTTTTTAAAAATTTTATGATATAACAACTATTCCAATGTATTTTATATACAAATATACGAAAAAAGAGCAGCCTTCAGACAAAGCTGAAGGTTGCTCTATGTAACTCAAGATCCGTATTATTTTACAGCATCTTTAAGCGCTTTACCTGGTTTGAATGCAGGTACTTTGCTTGCAGCGATCTCGATTTCTTTACCTGTTTGTGGGTTACGACCTTTACGAGCCGCACGTTCACGCACTTCGAAGTTACCAAAACCGATTAATTGTACTTTGTCACCCTTTGCAAGAGCTTCTTGAATTGTTTCAAATACAGCCTCAACTGCTTTAGAAGCGTCTTTCTTTGAAAGGTCTGCAGCTTCAGCAACAGCGTTTACTAATTCTGTTTTGTTCACACTATCCACCTCCTCTCAAAGGGTCATGAATCTAAATCCTGTAAAAAGATTAACACACACAAAACCGCGGCGCAACTGAATTCACCTATGTTTTGCATATATTTTTGCCTTTTTTTATGATTTTAACAAAAATACAGGACATTTCGCTCAAAAATTGAGCTGTCCTGTATTTTATATCCTATTCGCTTCCTTTTTAAACCTATTTCAAATAATAAATGTAATGAGCCCGCGGTCACCCTCATTGACCATTCGTTCAATCGTTTGACGCATTCTTTTCTTTGCGGTTTCGGGCACGGCCTGCATTTTATAACGAATACTCTCCTTTAACACCTCGTGAAGTGGCGTACCAAATAATTGCGTTTGCCACAATGCCGTACGGTCAAAATTATAAGCATGTTGTAAATCCTTTAGTAACTGCTGACTATGAAATTCCGAGCCAATAAGCGGTGCAAATTCCGAGTCCATATCAATACGAATAATGTGATACGACGGCGCCTTTGCCTTCATACGCACCCCGTAAAAATTATTTTGCTGAATGAGTTCCGGCTCGCTCGGCTCAAACTCGTCCATTGTTGGCAGCGTGAGTCCATAACCTTCACTTTCCGCCTGCAAAATCGCCTCTCGAAAGCGTTTATGCGCATCCTTCGCCTCATACGCCTCCTTCACGAAGACAAGCCAATCCTTTTTCGTATCAATCGGTGTTTCAAGCCACTGCTGACACACATCCTTATAAATTTCTGGGCGCACCGTCACACGAATTGTTGCGACACCGAGTCCTGCATCCACACGCTCCACATCACTAGACTCGACAAAATCAAGTGCCTGCAATTGTTCCTTTGCATGCTCAACGTCACGAATTTTCATCGATGTGTCCTGAAGCGCGCTAATCGTCTCACTCAGCATGCTATTTAGTGGATGTTGTGGTTCTAATACATCGAGCCAATCCGGCTTTTCTACTTCAATTTGATCAACCTCAAACTCATACAGCGCCTCCTGCAAAATATACGCAATATCACTACTGCGCATTGTATCGACAGAAATCGCAATAACGGGCACCTCGTAGCGCTCCATTAACTCATTACGCAAACGAGTCGTTTCCTCACTTGCAGGCATCGTACTATTTAACACAATAACAAACGGTTTACCGATTTTTTTTAGCTCATCGATAATTTGCTCCTCTGCTACTTGTGCCGCTGCGCGGGCAATGCCGTTTACCGTACCATCTGTCGTGATTACAACACCGATATTCGCATGATCACGAATCACTTTATCAGTACCAATTTTCGCCGCTTCCTCAAATGCAATCGGCTCATTATGCCACGGTGTATGGACATATTTCGGGCCGTTCTCATCCTCATAGCCGCGCACCCCGTCAATAATATAGCCAACACAATCCGCGAGTCGAATACGAAATGGAATCGCGCTCTCCCCGATTGTTACAGTCGTCCCTTGCGCGGGAACAAACTTCGGCTCAGCCGTCATAATAACTGGTCCCGGTGAGCTTTGTGGTAGCTCGTCCTGTGCGCGCTTACGGTCCTCCTCCGATTGAATATTTGGTAGTACAACCGCCTCCATTACCTTTTTGACAAACGTCGATTTCCCGACACGCACCGGTCCAACAACGCCAATATACACATCCCCGTCCGTTCGCTCGGCTAACTGTTGAAAAATTTGCTCGCTCATACGCGCCCCCTTCTCACTTTCTACTGTATGACACGCGTGAAATGAATATGAAAAAACACCCCTTCTTTTTACAAAGAAAGGGTGCCTCTTAAAATTGAAATTGCTGCTCCTCGAATTCTATACCGTCAAAACTTTCCTTCGTAATCGTGCTTTGCTGGAAGAAATGCTCACTCTCATAAGTCACACCAGCAAATGCTTCCTTATCGTCTATCACGATTATATCTAATTGCACGTTTACATCACCGAGCGAGGCCTTTACCGTATTCGCTACTTGCTGTGCTTCGCTTTCTATTAGCGGTTCCTCTACTAGTAGCATGAGCTGCACAGACATCACCTGGGCATCTGCTAAAGCAGTAAGCTCTGTTAACCCTGATACATCTGTCTTCGCTAATACAAGACCATCTACCTGACTTTCAACGAGTCGAGCTACTTCTACATACAGCTGCTCTGTATAATAATCACCGGCAAACTGTTGTCCTTGCATCGTAAAATCATACACAATCGAGGAATTTTCCGACTGTACACTAATAGCAAACACATCACTAAATAGCTTTTGCAAGGCATTTGATTTTGTCACAGCAAATGTCTCCGCAAATGCCGCCTCAAGCATAAGTACAGCCTTTTGTTCTTTGCCGTCCGCTAACTTTGCGGGTACAAAGACGAGTAGCGAAATAACGGCCAATGCTGCAATAAGTCCGATGACAATTGTTTTACGATACATCGTCATTTACTGTTCCCCATTCCTTGAAAGAAGGCATCTACCCTCTGCTTGTTTATTTTGCTAATGGATCATACATAAAAATTGGCTCATTGTTGTCATCAACTGTATAAGGAAGTGAATACGCAGGCACTACTGGGTACGCATCCGCCAACATTGCGCGAATATCCTGACCAGGTGTCGCGAGTATTTCGTTGTCCTTCATAAACTGATACAAGTCCATGGCGTAATCGACATATAAATCACCCTCAGCCGTTACGATGATTGGCAATAAATTCGCCGAGTACGGACTTTGTACCATAACTTCCTCTTTATAGCCAATATTTTCAAAGTTAATCGTATAAATATGTTCCACAATTTTATCCTTATATTGCGGGTAGGCTGTTGCCATAAAGCGCATATTGACTTCCCGCATACGCTCCGGTACACGTAAATCAACAAGCTTCACTGTTGGATCGTTCTCCGCATTCCAAAGTACATATTGGAACAGACCACCCTTTTCGTAGGAATTGGCAGGTGGCGCGGCTATATATTTCGGCACAAGCTTGTTAAAGTCAATTTTATATTTAATAAAAATATCTGTGTCGGGTTCGCTATCTTTAATCGGCAGCACGCCGGTCTCTGCCTGAAAGTCATTTACTGCACGCTGAACCGCCGCTAACTGGTCCACATCCGGTATTTGATTTTGTGCACGTGATTCTTGCGGATAGGCACAGCCTGTTAACGCAAGTACTGTCATAGCTAAAAAAATAAAAAATCCCCAATACCTTTTCATCATTCCACCACCATCATTAATTTGGCCAAGTCGCAACAACGAGTACCATTAAAAACGAGCCAACAAAAAACATACCGTACGCAACTAACTTAAAAAGAAACGACAAGGCTGCATTATTTACCCACTTGCGTACCACTGTAATGACCACAACAGCAGCAATTAACAAACCAATCGAATAAAAGGACACCCACATGACATCGAGTGCATGCATTGTCGCTAACGGTCCGCGCGCACTTAGTAATGACAATGTGTTGAACTGTTGCAAAACATTCATTATGTATTTACCGCCCTTCCTTTATCAACATGCTCTTTCGTTCATTATTATAGCGTGTTATAAAGTAAAAAAATAGGTGATATGACAAAAGTAAGGATTTTTGACGCAACATTGAAATTCGTTATTACTTTTCTATTTAAAGTCATCCATTCATTCACTACACATCAAAATCTCATTGAAAAAACAGAAAAAAGGATGCGCTGAATTTACTTCAGAACACCCTTTTTGTGACAACTTATTAAAAATTCACTTATGCGAGCTCGTCAATTTCGCTCTTTTTCATACGAATCATCAGCTGATCAACTGCCTGCTTCGGCTCTTTATCCGTAAATAGCACCTCGTACAGCGCCGACGTAATCGGCATTGCGACATCGTATTTTTGTGCAAGCTGGTATGCGGCCTTCGTCGTGCGAACACCTTCTACGACCATGCCCATCTCGTCTAATACTTGCTCAAGGTTCATGCCCTTACCAAGTAAATTACCCGCACGCCAATTACGAGAATGCACACTTGTACAGGTAACGATTAAATCGCCCATACCTGTAAGACCTGCAAATGTAAACGGATTGCCACCCATTTTCACACCGAGGCGTGTAATTTCAGCAAGACCACGCGTAATCAGTGCCGCTTTTGCGTTATCCCCGTAGTTTAAACCGTCTGTAATACCGGCCGCTAGTGCGATGACATTTTTCAGTGCTCCACCGATTTCAACGCCTACAATGTCGTCATTCGTGTACACACGGAAATACTGGCTCATAAATAAGTCCTGCACACGTTCTGCCGCTGCTAAATTCGCGCACGCCGCTGTTACCGTCGTTGGATGCTGCAAGACCACTTCCTCCGCATGACTCGGACCTGATAACACAACGATTTCCTCGATTAAATCCGCTCGCATGCTCTCTTTCATCAATTCAGAAATGCGCAACAGTGAATCGGGCTCAATTCCTTTTGATACGTGAACAAATAGTGCCTGCTCGCTCATTAAGGCATTTAAATTACCACACACTTCACGAATCGCCTTTGTCGGCACGGCTACAACGATTGTTTTTGCATGACGTGCCGCTTCCGCTAAACTCGATGTTGCCACTAAATTTGCTGGCAACACGGTATTCGGTAAATACTTTTTATTCGTCTGCTGCCCGTTAATTTCAGCTGCTTGGTCCGCGCGGTGCGTCCACAGAAGCGTATTATGCCCGTTTTCAGCAAGTACAATCGCAAGCGCTGTTCCCCAAGAGCCAGCTCCTAAAATCGTTACATTTTCCATTCAAATCGCCCCTTTTTAAGAAAAGGCATTCACGCTGATTCAGCTGCAATCTAGCGCCACCCCAAGGAACAGGGAAAGCGACCTCAAGCAACTGGCGCAAATGCCTAAATAATATAACAAGCCTAAAATTTATTCCGTGTTATTTTGAACAACTAGTCACGTGCACGCGTAATTAAACGAATTGGCGTTCCTTCGAAGTCAAATGTTTCACGAATACGGTTTTCTAAAAAACGCTCGTATGAGAAGTGCATTAATTCTGGTTCGTTTACGAACACAACGAATGTTGGTGGTTTAATGGCCACTTGCGTTGCGTAGTAAAGACGCAGACGACGCCCTTTATCTGTTGGCGCCGGGTTACGTGCTACCGCATCCTCAATGAGTTCATTCAGTACTGAAGATTGGATACGCATTGCATGGTTTTCACTTACGCGCTGAATAATCGGTAAGATATTCAGTACACGTTGCTTCGTTTTCGCTGATACGAAGATGATTGGCGCATAATCTAAGAATAAGAAATGCTCACGAATTTGTGTTTCGTAGTTTTTCATTGTTTTGTCGTCTTTTACAAGGGCATCCCATTTGTTGACAACGATAATAACCGCTTTGCCCGCCTCGTGTGCGTAGCCTGCGATTTTTTTGTCCTGCTCTTGAATGCCTTCTTCTGCGTTGAACACAACTAAAACAACGTCTGAGCGTTCAATGGCACGTAATGCACGAAGTACAGAATATTTCTCTGTTGATTCATACACCTTTCCTTTTTTACGCATACCGGCTGTATCAATAATGACATAATCTTGACCATCATATGAATAAGGTGAGTCAATCGCGTCACGTGTTGTACCAGAAATATCAGATACGATTACGCGGTCTTCCCCTAAGAATGCATTGACTAATGAAGATTTACCTACATTTGGACGACCAATTAATGAGAACTTGATTGTATCCTCATCGTATTGCTCCTCGCCTGGTTCTGGGAAATGCTTCGCGCACTCATCTAGTAAGTCACCAAGACCTAAACCATGTGAACCCGAAATTGGCCAAGGCTCACCGAAACCTAATGAATAGAAATCATAAATCATTTCGCGCATGTCCGGGTTATCCACTTTGTTAACCGCTAACACGACTGGTTTTTTCGTTCTGTATAAAATTTTTGCTACTTGCTCATCCGCTGTTGTAACACCTTCACGACCATTCGTCATAAAGATAATTACGTCCGCCTCATCAATCGCGATTTCTGCTTGTTGACGAATTTGCTCTAAGAACGGCTCGTCTCCAATTTCAATCCCGCCTGTGTCAATAATATTAAACTCATGTGCTAGCCAATCAGCCGAACTGTAAATACGGTCGCGTGTTACTCCTGGAATATCTTCCACGATTGATACGCGCTCTCCAACGATACGGTTGAAAATTGTCGATTTACCTACGTTCGGACGACCTACGATGGCGATTACTGGTTTTGTCATCTGTACTTCATCCTTCCAAACTCTAATCTTTCTGTATTATACACGAATTCCACTATTATATCATTTTTTCACAACATTCGAAATGCGAAGTTGTGATTATCCCCTAAAAAAAGCAAAACCACCAGCCTAAAAAATCTAGACTGGTGGCTTCAATTTATTAATCCTTCTTAAATCCTTTTAGCTGATCCCCAATGACGTCACCGAATGAGAAGCCTGTGTTCTCTTCTGGTAGTTCGTAATCGAAATCTTCCTCAGCCTCTGGTTTATCAAGTAAATCTTTAATATTGAGTGCGAGGCGCTTTTCAGCCACGTTTACTTCTAAAACCTTTACCTGCACCTCTTGGCCCTCACGAAGTGCTTCATGCGG
The DNA here is from genome assembly GCA_040274725.1 of Solibacillus sp. GTDB lineage: Bacteria > Bacillota > Bacilli > Bacillales_A > Planococcaceae > Solibacillus. Next base: position 227,513 of record JBEMAQ010000001.1, read on the forward strand.
GGTATTAATGTGCTTGTGTGCGATTTGAGAAATGTGTACTAAGCCTTCTACACCTGGAAACACTTCAACAAATGCGCCAAATGTCACTAAGCGTTTGACAACACCTGTCAGCACAGTGCCTTTTGCTGCGCGGCTTTCGATGTCCGTCCATGGTCCAGGTAATGTATCTTTAATCGACAGTGAAATACGCTCGTTTTCAAGGTCAACAGAAAGTACTTTTACTTTGACTGTTTGTCCTTCTGAAAGTACGTTTGTCACATCATCCACGTGCTCATGTGCGACTTGTGAAATGTGTACTAAACCGTCCACACCACCAATGTCTACAAATGCGCCAAAGCTTGCTAGACGTTGCACTTTTCCTTCAATAATATCGCCTGCTTTAATCGTACCGATTGTTGCTTGCTTTTGAGACGCTTTCTCTTCCTCCAAAACAGCGCGATGCGATAAAATAAGACGACCTTTTTCTTTATCTAACTCGGTAATTTTAAATGTTAATGTTTTGCCTTTGTAGCCATTAAACTCTTCTACAAAATAATCTTCTACAAGTGAAGCAGGGACAAAGCCGCGTACACCTAAATCAACGACTAAACCACCTTTTACAACATCCTTTACTTCCGCTTCGAAAATTTCACCAGAAGCAAATTTCGCCTCTAAAGAATCCCATGCCTTTAGTGCATCTACTTTGCGCTTTGATAATACAAAATTTTCTTCTTCTACCTTTGTCACCATAAGCTCTAATTCATCACCTATAGCTACAAGATCAGATGCTTTTTCAATGTGTAAACTTGAAAGTTCGCTGATTGGTATAATCCCATCAAAAGGTGCGTTGTCAATCGAGACTGTTACCGATTTATCCTCGACTGTTACCGCAACCCCTTTCACAATATCTCCTTCGTTGAACTGTTGGTCAAAACCAGAATTCATTTCTTCAGACATATGTAACCCTCCTTCGCATGTTCCATTTCTTATTCTATTCTAAAAGTTCTATAAAAACAAAAAATTCCCCTTTATTTTAAGAAAAAAATCACAATATTTGCATTTTTTGCTCTGCTAGCTTTAAAATTTCGGCTGCGGCCTCATCAATTGACAGGTTTGTTGTATCTAAAAACAGTGCGTCTTCCGCTTGAATAAGCGGAGATGCCTCGCGCTCACTATCTAATTTATCACGCAGAGCGATTTCTTCTTGTAATTTTTCAATTGACGACGGAATACCGCGACGCTCGTTGTCAAGGTAACGGCGACGTGCACGTTCCTCCACCGTTGCCGACATGAAAATTTTTAACTCCGCCTCTTTTAGTACATGCGTCGCAATATCACGCCCGTCCATCACAACGCCGCCCGCTGCCGCTAGCTGTTGCTGCATCGCTACTAAAATTTTGCGGATGTTTGCATGCGCTGCTACCTCTGATACATTTGCCGTTACTTCATTTGTACGTACAGCCTCGGATACATCCTCACCATCTACAAAAATAAGTTGTCCCGCTGCTGAAGGCTGTAGTTCGATTGTTGTATTGCGCAGCATCTGTTCAATACTTGCTGCGTCATGTAATTGTATGTTTTGTTGCATTGCTTTATACGTCACAGCACGATACATTGCACCTGTGTCGATATACGTAAATGTAAGTGCCTCTGCTACGATTTTCGCGATTGTACTTTTGCCAGCGCCTGCTGGTCCATCAATGGCGATTTGAATTTTTTTTGTCATAGTTAATCCCTACTTTCCGCTCATATTATAGCATAGAACGTAGTGATTTGATTAGTAAGAAGGGGTGTATATAAAGGAAAAAGAAAACCACCTCAAAAGTTTCCTTTCAAGGCGGCTACGTTTAAAAATCATTCATTTCTTTTTTACGAATCATTAATTGGCGTTCGAAGCAGAAGCGGACAATATGCTGCTTATCGATATCATCCGTATCAGTAAATTGTACCGTCGCAACGCGAATTTCATCACGCTCGAAAACACGGACAATTCGTGCATCTGTTTGCACATAGCGAATTTCGCCATTACTAAATGGTAGCACAACTGTTAGCTTCACATTTGTGTCGTCTGCAAAATCAACCGTCGATTTTAATATAATCGCGGTCCCTCCTGCGCTAATATCCTCTGCAACAAATTGATAAAACTGTCCGTCGTGCTCTACTGCAATATCAACCGGTGTTTCTACACGCACATATTCACGGCGCTGAACTTTAATAAACTCATCCGCGGGTGGACATGCCAGTAACATCATCGGAACATTCCCGCCTCTTCGTCCGACAACCTCTGTATTAAAGATATAACTTTGCTTTGCCTCATTTGTAAACGACGCACGGAATTGTGCACCATCCACTAAAAAAGCGGTTTTGTTTGTCTCAACATTAATGGGATAGTCAATATAAACAAAATTATCTTTCAGTTCAACAACGCGACAACGAAATTTTTCTACGCGCTCAGTATAAGTAGGTTCTAGTGTAAGTAAAGTGCCGATTTTTAGTTCCATGCTGATCTCCTCGTGCCTCTAATATTGAATAGTTCTATTATCGCACGGGTTGGCTAAATTTTCTATATATTCCTGCACCTTTTATTTAGTACTTACTAATCACTCTGACTATTGAAGCTGCTCTATTTTCACAACCTCATGTGTCTCCGCGTCTATAACCGCCCGGTATGTCTCGCCGCGGGCATCCTTTTTACGCACTAATACTTCAAAGCAGTGGCGCAACTCTAGTGCATCATTTGTTGTATAAATTTCTTTTATTTCCTCTACCGCTACATCCTCCGCAAAAAATTGTGCCCAGTCCGGCTCACTCACCTGCTGCACAGGTAATGTCTCTTTTTGAACATATTCCATCGCATTCATCCCTAAAACCTCGCCGTTATCCTTCGCTACTTTTAGTTGAATACTATCCGGGTAGACGAGCGCATCATTTGCCTTTCTTGTGAAAACAAAATGCCACGCCTCATGGTTTTCTCGCGCTTCGGCTAATACAACATCTTTATAGCCCGCTTTCTCCATAAATTGCTCGCCCGCTTTGACGATTTCCTCATGCGAACGTACTTCTTTGCGTATGGGGCGCTCTAGTAAAAAAGAAATGACCTCTCCACCATTTTCCGTAATATCCGCATAGCCAATACGTGATCCGTGGATAAACTGAATATGATAAAACGGATACGGCGCATCGTCTTTACTTTTCGTCACAGTAAGCGTCGCCTCGTCAATGCGTGGGAATAATATTTTAAAGCGTGCAATCGCTTCACTTTTCGTTATTTGCTTGCCCATTAAGTGCGCAAGATCACGCTTTTTCTCAAAATCCGATTCACTCGCTGTTAACGGGAAATCCGTTTCCTGATAGCTTGTTAGTTGCTTTGACAGTGAGTTAAACGAAGAATCTGCAATCGCTAGCTGGCCCTGCTCTTTCCAGCCTGAGAAATTGCCCTGATGCTCATAAAAATTGGTCGTCGCAACATTCCATTCCTCCGTTAATGTACGTAAATTATTCGACACATTCGTCATTTGTTGCGTCCACTGTTGGTGATCTGTACCGACCGATTTCTTCGCCGTATCGCCTATTTTCCCTAAATATTTCATCCATGATACGCGTACCTCATCCTGAATCGGTAGCTTGGCAATATCACTGCGCAAATCACTGCTCATGCGCCAAACATCTTGCAACTCTCCGTTACGGGCTGATTCGTCCTTATACAGTAATGATTGTGATACGCTACGATTGAGCTGCGCCAGCTTTTCAGAAGCCTCTGACATACTATTCATATGCAATGCATACACATTTTTCTCCAACTGTGCCTGCTTCGTTTTTGCGTCATATGAATAGACCGTTAAAATAATTACGAGTAACCCTAGTAAATAGACTGCATTTTTCAACTACTCCACCTCCTACATACAAAAAATGTGCTCACCAATTTGTTTAATTTGCGGCCGTGTCCAAATCCATTCACTTGTCGCTGTCACGGGATTAAAGTAATACAACGCATTTTCAGAAGGATCCCAGCCATTAATCGCATCGAGCACCGCTTCCTTTGCACGCACGTTTGGCGTCAACCAAATTTGCCCGTCATCTACCGCGGTAAAAGCGCCCGGCTGAAAAATAATGCCTGAAATACTATCTGGAAAATCGGGTGATTCTAAACGATTCAAAATCACGGCTGCCACAGCGACCTGTCCCTCGTAGGGCTCTCCGCGCGACTCACCATATACCGCATTCGCAATAATTTGTAAATCTTGCTCCGAGTAGCCTGCCGGAAGCTGCATTTCCTCTGACACCGATTTACCGTTCCCTTTTTTCACCTGTTGGTCTAAAGGCGTCCCACCATAATACGTAAAACGGTTGCCTTTACGTATTTGCGTTTGCACATAATCTGCATCGTAGTCGGAGTTACCGGCAAGCTTTTTCTTTGTTGCCTCGCCTGCAATACCGTCAATCGGCAAACCATATGCCTCTTGGAAATTCCGTAGCGCCCAATATGTGCCGTAGCCAAATTTGCCATCAATTTTGCCATGATAATAACTCAAATATTGCAAGCGCGCCTGCAACTCAATCACATCATCACCGAATGCGCCGCGCGTGACATCTTGATTACTAAATGCCTGTGTAAAGGGGGCATAGAGGAAACAAGCGATTAACATAATGCTTAGCACATATTTTTTCATTCTCTTCACTCCTTTTTGTTAGGATGGAATGCGTTAGCAAATTTATACGTTTTTAGACAAACAAAAAAGTAGCTCGTCTATTTTGACAAACTACTTTTTAAAACGGTTTATTTTTAGCTAAATGTTCGACTAAATGCTCATGGGCAAGCTTTACTTTTCGCAGTGCAAACCACCAAAGGAAAAACATAAAAGGCAGCATCACATATAAAAAATACTCTTCTAGCATTACAATCGAGTTATACATAATATGCAAGCCTGCTGGTGCGAGTAGCGCGAGTGCAATATATTGCTTTTGATGATTACTTTCTGAAAATTTCCCCTTCCCAAAATAATAGCCCATCACAACACCAAATAATGCATGACTCGACACCGGAAGAAGCGCACGCATAAAGGCTGTTTCTAAGCCGAATGATAAAATATAAACGACATTTTCAACCGTCGCAAAGCCAAGTGATACAGCCGCCCCATACAAAATCCCATCATACGGGTCATCAAATTCAATATGGCGCAATATTAACATAAAAATAATCAACCATTTAAAAATTTCTTCAATGAAGCTTGTAAATAACACATCGGATACGAACACACTCGAAAATGCGCCCTCCTCCTCTAACACAAACTGCACGAATAAAATCGGGAACGTCACAATTGCTCCGTATATGAAGGCATGAACGAGTGTACGTCTTGGCTCAGTCGACATTTCGTTTCGCATATAAAAATAACTTAACAGCGCAAGTCCCGGCGCAATCGCTGCGGATACAATAAGGAACATAAAGTCGGCTCCTTTCAAGACATGAATACAATTATTATAGCACTATTTTTTAGCGCGTTACGGCTTAATAAAAAAAAGGAAACGATGATTTCCACCGTTTCCCCTCATTCAAAATTTACTCTTCATCGAATAAATATAACGACAATGTTAAAATCTTCGCAAATTGCGCACGTGTTAAATTGCCCTTTGGATTGAAGTTACCATTTTCTCCGCCGACGATGTCAAGGTTTTGCAGTACACCAATCGGTCCAACTGCCTCTTCGTTCATTTTCGTCGTATCTTTAAATGCATTTGATGCATCTAACGCCTCTAAATCAATCCCTTCTATCCCTAGGAAGTACGTCGTCACATATGCCATTTCCTCACGTGTTACAGGTTTGTTCGGCTCGAATTTACTACCAGCGAAAATGTCTAGTAAGCCGTACTCCTCAAGAATTGCTACCTCTTTCGCACCCCAGAAGTTAGCTAAGTCTGTGTACGTTGCAGGCCCCTCGTAATCCTCTTTGACATCTAAGCTTGACGCACGGAAAATCATCGCTACAAGCTGACCACGCGTTACTTGACCATTTGGATTGAACGTTGTATCTGATGTACCGTTCACGATGTCCGCCTGATACAATACTTGGATATAGCTTTCTGCCCAGTGCCCAATCGTATCGGTAAAGAAACCACCCGATTTCAACTCGAGCTCTGTATCAATAAAGCCTGAAAGAAATTCAGCCTTATCTTCACCTTCTAGCTTCTCCCAACCTTCTACTGTCTTCACCGTCACATTAAATGATTTACCACTTTGCGTAATTTTTATTTGCATTGTCTTACCAAAAAGCGCTTGATATTCTTTATATTCTGCATTATAGTCAGCCGTTCCATATTCTGCTTCAATTAAGCTATCAACTGGTAAATCCGCAATGAACTCCGTTTTCTTATCATTCATCGTCGTTTTTACACCCGGAAGCCCTAGCTCTGAAACTTTGAACAGCTTGTACAAATCTTGATACGTTAAATTATGTACTTCATTTGCCGCAAACGCCTCAGCTGATAAAACATTTGATGCCACAACCTGCTCGGCTGCCTGCGCTTGTAAACCGAAACTCGAAACTGCTACTCCTACACTTAATGCTCCTGTTACGAACCACTTTCTCATGTTTCCCTCTCCTTTAACTCGTAAAAAATCATGTGAATCGCATCGTCTTTTATGCGTCCACTCTAAATATACCAATATATAACAATATATAAAACAATACATTTCTCTCTTTACGCCTTGAATGTTATACCTATAAGACTATCTGAATAATTATTATTTTTCTAAAAATAATATTTTTTTATTAGTTAGAAGTAATTTCTGTATTCTACCTTTATTTCTTTTGTCTAGTAAGGTCTTTTAAACCACTATAAAGGCAACTATTTCCCTACATATTTCACAAAAGAAAAAGAGTAGGAACGCTAATTTCCTAGCTGTTCACTACTCTCAAAATTTTTATATTCACTAATCATCTAATGCATAAACGATTCCTGCTCTACCGCATCATTCGCCAGCATTAGCATCAGCTTAATACGTGCCTTTTTCGGATCAAAGTCGCCGCCCATAATGACGCCGATATTTTTTAAATTATTGGCACTGCTATAATAATCATACGTCGGGAACACACGGCCTTCCTCTGTCGACGACGTCAGAACAAATTGCATCCCAGCCTCGCGCAAACGTTCAATCGCGCCGGTCATCTCAGGTGTCACCTGACCGCGCCCAGCACCGATTAATACAACGCCCGCCACATCCGCCTTTGCTAGTGCATCAAGCAATGTTGAGGTCGCTCCTAAATACGCGTAAATCATTTCAACAATCGGGTAGCTTTCCTGAATATCATAATGCTCACGCTTTGTCGGCTTTTGATAAATGACCACCTCATCATTATCGATATAGCCAAGCATGCCGTAGCCGATTGCACCAAAACCGTTAATGCTTGAGGAATGGACTTTTTTAACGTATTTTGAATGCAAAATCTTTTCATTAAAGACAACGCATACACCAATATTCGTTGCTTTATCGTCTGATGCGACTAAGAGTGAGTTACGCAAGTTCGAATAGACATCCGTCCCAATATCAGCAGGTGATTTTTGTGAGCCTGTGACAATAATCGGACGCGTATCATTCACTGTTAGCTCTAGAAAGTATGCCGTTTCTTCTAAGCTATCCGTACCATGCGTAATGACGACACCACTCACTGTCTCATCTAAAAACGCATCGCGCACTGTTTTATTGAGCAAATTTAGCTGCTCAAACGTCATATGCATCGACGGTACTTGAAATAAATCAATCAACTCAATTGTCAGCTCATCCTCTAGCTGACACATCGACAAAATCGCCTTACCGTCTAGCTTGCCTGATTCGAGCTTATTATTTTCATTGCGCTGACTGGCGATTGTGCCACCCGTTGTAATGAGCACTACTTTTTTCTTCATCTTATGCCCTCTCTTTACTTCATTCGATTTGCAGCAATTTTAGCTGCAATCATTCCACCGTGGAAGCGGCCATTTTCAATGAAAATTTCATTCGCATTATTCCCAGCAGCAAGCACACCCGCAATAAATAAATTGTCGACATTCGTTTCCATCGTTTCCGCGTCAAACTGCGGGCGTCCTGTTTCGGCATCAATTCCTACACCCATCGCACGAATAAACGCATGATCTGGGTGATACCCTGTCATGGCAAACACGCGGTCATTCGAGATTGTCTGCATCTCACCGTCAACTTCTAGCACGACCTCATGTTCACGAATTTCCGCCACATTTGTCTTAAAATGCATCGTAATTTCACCTTCACGTACAAGCCCTAAAAATTCAGGTAGCACCCACGGCTTAATGCTCTGCGAATACTCACTACCTCGGTACGCGACCGTCACGCGTGCACCCGCTTTATGAAGTTCAAGTGCTGCGTCAATCGCAGAATTTTTGCCCCCAATAACAAGCACATCTAAATCAAAGCATTCATGTGCTTCTTTGAAATAATGCTGCACCTTTTTAAGCGACTCCCCTGGGATATTCATATAATTTGGCTGGTCATAATAACCTGTCGCTAAAATGACGTACGGTGTCTTATATACTTCTTTATCTGTCGTAACAGTAAAGTCGTCCCCTTTATTCTCCACCTTCATTACCTTTTCAAAACGGTTCACTTGAATTTTTTTTGCCTTGACTACCTCGCGATAATACACAAGTGCCTGATTGCGGCGCGGCTTGCGCTCTTCAATAATAAAGGGCACATCCCCAATCGCCAAGCGCTCACTCGTACTAAAAAATGTTTGGTGTGTTGGGTAATTGTAAATCGCATTGACAATATTCCCTTTTTCAATTACTACAGGCGTGAGCCCGATATTTTGACATTCAATTGCTGCAGATAGCCCACATGGACCACCGCCAACGATTACGACATCGACCGTTAGCATGACTACATCTCCTTTAACTTCTGTCTCTAAATTTAGTATACGCCTATCTCATTCATTTTTGGACGAATCATCCGCAAAATTCATCGTAATAACATGGCATTCCGGCTTTGCCCCGAAGCGTAGCGGTAAAAGCGATGTCCCGTAGCCATTACTAATAAGCGTCGGAATCCCGCCGCGCTCCTTAAAACTTCCTGGTGTATGCATACCAAATGGTCCAAATCGAATTTGCCCACCATGCAAATGCCCCCCCATCATCAGGAGCGGACGATAATAGGCACGTACCTTCGGAAATACTTGTGGATTATGCGCAACAAAAATCGTGCGTGCCATCTCACATTTTGCAAATGCCTTTTCAATATTGTCTGGCCTCGGCTCGGCAACATAATCAATGGCACTTAACCACAATGGGTGCTTTAGCTGCGTAAGTAATATCGCTTCATTTTCAATGACCGTTACATGCGCTTCTCGAAAAATCGAGAGTAGCTCCTCCTCAGGTAGCTCACGATCGTTATTGCCCCAAACAAAATAAATCGGTCCTAATGTTTTTAATATTTGCAAGTTTTTTAGAAGCGTCTCCGTTGACGTACGTCTATCGACAAAATCACCACCAATAATGACTGCATCTACCGGCTGGATCGCCGCAATCATCGCGTGGTCAATTGCTCTTGTGTGCGTATCCGAAATAAAAAATAAGCGTACAGATTGCTCTAGACCACTCACATGTACTACATGCGTTTTCACATTATTTTCATGTGCCTCTCTATACATGACGAGTATCGCTATACACGCGATGACGATCATCGCCGCACTACCTATTAACACGATCACGTCGTTTCCCTCCCGTTCAATAGAAAAAGACGAGGCCATTACTGGTCGTCTTTTTACTGGAATAGATTATGGCGAAAAATTGCTGTTACTAATCTATTGTTATTCATTTATTACGGAATGAGTAATACTTGTCCCGCCGAAATGCTATCTGAAGATAAACCATTTGCTTGTTTAATTTTGTTCACATATTCAGCACTACCATTGCCGTAATATTTCAGTGCAATGCGGTATAAATTGTCCGTTGATTGAACGGTATGTGAGTTTGACGATGAAGATGTTGTTGCCTGTGTTTGCTGTGCTTTACGCTTTTCTTCAGCCGCTCTTGCTTGCTCTGCCGCTAATCTTTTTTGCTCCTCTAGCTTCGCTGCAGCTACTTTCTGGGCTTCCTCTGCTTTTTTAATTTCAGCCTCTTCCACTTTCTTTGCCTCTGCTGCCGCTGCTGCCTGTTTTGTTGCCTCGTCATTTGCTGGTGCTTCTTTGTTATCATCTGCTACAATTGCCGCGTCTTGATTTTTTGGCTCTTGATTTTGGATTTCTACTACAATCCCTTTATCATCTGCCTCTGTCGTTACCTCTGCTGGTACTTCTGGCTCAAATAAAAACCAGACATAAAATAAAATACCTAGAGGAATTAGAATAAAGACAAACACGAGCAATGTCATGATTGGATTTTTTTGTTTTTTATTTTTTGTTTTGCCATGGCGGCTCGCTCTTGAACGTTTCAGGAGATCATCTTCTAATTCAATTTCTTGACGAAGCTCTTCTACTTTTTCTTTATAATCTTCTTTTGTCATGTCAACTGCCCTCTACTTTCACTTTCTCTACATATATTATGACGAAATTCCACAAAAAAGTAAACGATTCAACGTTAGTTTACTTTTCCTTTATTAATAGCTGCTGCAGGCGATTTTGCCACGATGAAAATAGCTGCTGCTTTTCTTTTAGTTGACGCTTTTGAGTAATCGCTTGTTCCTCAAATCCACAATTTGAGCAGCAGTTTTCTATCGTTTCTGTTAATTGCTGACCAAAATAATAGAGTACCTGCTTACGTATGCATTCCTCCGACTCGATTAATGCGAGCATTTCCTGCACTGCCGCGTATTTTTTCATCTCGATTTGTGCAAATCTACTCTTCACTTCCTCGGCAGATTCACGTTGCATCCAGTAATGTAAGACACGAAACTGGGTTTCTGAAATTTCACCGTTGCGTAGCATTGCTTGTGGCGGCTCATTGTGACCTCGTAAATAGGCATAGCGCTCTATATGCACTGTGCGTGGTAAATCCTCGGCCACGATAAATTTCGCTAGCTGCTCGTCCGTATCCGCATAAAGTAAATACGCAATCGCCGGCTCACCGTCACGGCCCGCGCGGCCAATTTCCTGCATATAATTCGCCATATTGCCAGGCATCGACTCATGAATGACTTGCCTGATATTCCCTTTATGCACGCCCATCCCAAACGCATTCGTCGCCACAATCCATTCCAGCTCTCCTGCTAAAAATTGCTGCTGAATAAATTGACGGTCATGTAAATCCTTTCCCGCATGATACGCAGCCGCGGCGATTTGCTGCTGTACTAAATACAAGCTAATTGCCTCGGCTCTCGCACGCGACTGCGTATAAATAATGCCTGGTCCTGCAGTACGCTGCACATGCTCATAAATCCATGTCAGCTTTTGTTCCTTTTGTGCAAAACTTTTTTTCACTAGCGCAATATTCGCACGGTCAACCGAATGGATGTAACAATAGGGGCTGTTCATCGTCAAATAATGCTCAATATCACGCAGCACCGACTGTGTAGCCGTTGCCGATAGCGCCAAAATTGGCGGGCGATTTGGCGTATCAATCAACTCGGCAATACGTAAATAATCCGGTCTAAAATCAAAGCCCCACTGCGAAATACAATGTGCCTCGTCTGCAACAATAAGTGACAGCTCCATGCCACGCAGTCGCTCACGTACTTGCGGCTGCGTCAGCATTTCAGGTGACGTAAAAATGAAGCGGTACTCATGCAAAAAATGCAGCGCATACTGCTTTTCCTCCTGTGTTAAAAACGAATTGAGCGCCACGACACGCTTCTCGCCAAATTGCTTCAGTTGGTCTACTTGGTCCTGCATAAGCGAGAGCAGCGGCGACACAATTAATACGGGCTTTTGAAACAAATACCCAGGCAACTGATAGCAAAGCGATTTCCCCATTCCAGTCGGCAGGAGTGCCACAACATCATGCCCTGCAACAAGCTGTTCAATGACTTCCCTTTGCCCCGCTCGAAAACCTTCATAACCAAAATGCTGTTGTAAATATTGCTCTAGCTTCATACTTCCTGCCCCCTTGCCAGCACGAGACGTAGCTGAAAATAGCTTAAATGTGGCAAAAGTTCTCGTAGCACCTTCAGCTTTCGCGTATCATATGCATCAATTGCATCAAACACTTGCACACGCTCCGATTGTGTGACAAACTCCTCTAACGCAAAATAACGATCATTCATCGCAATTTCGACTAAATGATCCTCAATTGTACTCGTTTTTAAACGGCGTATTTGACTAATGGCTTCAATCGAATGCCCTTCTTTATATAGCCGTGCTGTTTGCGCTGCCGAATCCGTTAACGGCACCTCAACACGAATTTGCTGGATTAATTGCGCGAGTAGTGGATAATGCGCCCCGTTTAAGTAGAGCTCATTTAACCATTGATGCAGTGCACTAATATAATAAAGCTGCATATCAAACTCACTCATATGTTTACGAAACGCCAGCTGCTGCCAAGTAAGCCCTGCCATTTGATAGCCAGATAATCGGTAAATCAAACATTCACGTTGCACATCCGTAAGCGTTGTTGCTTGTAAGCTTTCGGTCATTTGCTCCAGTAACTGCTGTTGTAATATTCCTTTATTATAATGATTTGCCACTAAAAATTCGCGTACCCAGCGCTGCACACTGTCATTTTTTTCAATCGGAATAAATGCCTTTATACCTGATAATTGATGTGACAGGCTCTGCACAATAAGCGAGAGCCGCGCAAAATAGTTATGCTCATTCCCGCGGTAATGCCAACCGTCAAACGCTATCGGCACCCCCTCATTCGCCTGCTCAAATCCCGCCTCAAGCAATCGGTAATACCCATTTTCCGTTCGTTCAATATAATTTTTCGAGACTAATAAATCGATTTCCGCATCAAATTTTTTTCGTGATAATTTAGGCAACACACCAAAATATGCATGAATTTTAAAAATCCCGACATCCTGAATCGTTTGCCCTGAGCGCTTGCCTCGCAGTAAATGATATGCCGCTGAAATCGTCCGTTCATTATGGAAGGTAGCTAATACAGTCAAAAGAATTTGTTGAAATACCAATTCAAATCCCCCCAATATAATGTATTTCGTTAAATGTGTTACAATATTAATAACTTGCACGTTAAAATTGTCAAAAGGATGAATTTTCAATCCATTACTATCTCAGACAAATGTATGAAATTAAGGTTTTGCCTGTTGAAAAGTAAAGTAAACACATTTAGAATAAATAAGAGCTTTAACAGAGCAACGCATAAAAGGAGAGAATACAGATGCCAAAATATACAATTGTAGATAAAGATACTTGTATCGCTTGCGGCGCTTGTGGCGCAGCAGCACCAGATATTTATGACTATGATGATGAAGGAATTGCCTTCGTTATTTTAGATGATAACATGGGGACTACTGAAGTACCAGAGGACCTATTAGAAGACATGCAAGACGCATTCGAAGGCTGCCCAACAGATTCAATCAAAGTAGCAGACGAAACATTCGACGGCGATTCATTAAAATTCGAATAAAAGTTAAAAGCAACCTCGCAGCAGCGGGGTTGCTTTTTTTAGCACTTGAAACGTATAAAAATCGCTAAAGTACCTGTGTAGACAAAACAGATGCTTTAGCATTTCCTATTTTCCACCTCACTTAAGCCAAACGAAATTTCAAATCCGCTGTTGCACACACCACCATGACCTGTTATAGTTATTTTAGTAGTTGGTACTAACAACTGATTATATAGGGGTGTCTTAAAAATGGATTTATTACAATTAGCAAATAAAACAGTGGTCGTGATGGGTGTAGCCAATGAGCGCAGTATCGCATGGGGCGTTGCAAAACGCTTATTAGAAGTGGATGCAAACGTGGTGTTCACCTACCGGAAAGAACGTTCAAAAGGAAAAATCGAAAAATTATTAGCAAATTATACTGATAAAAAAACAGCCATTGTGGAATGTGATGTCAATCATGATGCATCCATCCAACAAGCGTTCGCGCAAATTGGTGAAGCGTACGGACAAATTGACGGCATTGTCCATTCTGTTGCCTTTGCATATGCAGAAGATTTAAAAAATCGTTTTGTTGAAACATCACGTGAGGGCTATGCGTTTGCACAAGATACGAGTGCCTATTCGCTTGTTGCTGTCGCAAATGCGGCCAAACCATACTTAACAAATGAGGCATCCATTGTGACGATGAGCTACCTTGGTGCAGAGCGTGTACTTGACGGCTACAATGTCATGGGTGTCGCAAAGGCCGCACTCGAAGCAGCCATGCGCTATTTAGCCGCTGACCTTGGGAAAGAAGGCATACGCGTGAACGCAATTTCCGCTGGCGCCATCCGTACACTTGCCGCGAAAGGTGTACCAAGCTTCAATCAAATTTTGCATAAAATTGAAGAAACAGCACCGCTAAAGCGCAATACTAACCAAGACGAAGTGGCGGACATGACCATCGTGATGCTTTCTCGCTTATCACGCGGGGTCACAGGCGAAACGATTTACGTCGATTCTGGCTATAATATTATGGGGTAATGAAGAAGGCTCGTTATTATGAAAAATAATAACGCGCCCTCTTTTTATACTTTTCTGCAATTTCTATCATTTTTTCATTTCCCTATTTTGGGGTATTATATTTACAAAAATACATTTCATACCACTATCCGATGAAATGTTGTGGAACTTTCCACGCACTTATTATCCAAAAAGGACGGGCTATTCCGCGGGGGCCCTGCCTACTATTAGCTGTGCTGAAAGTCTCCACTTTTGGCACAGCTTTTCTTATACAGAAACGTCACATTCTAAAAAGAATTATTACCCATAAAATTGTAATTATATGTTAAAATTATTAAAACAAAAATGTAGGGGGACTTGGTTATGGCTTCAATTAATTATTCTGAACTAGATGAATCGTTACAATACCTTATTCATTTTGCGCCAACAGTAAAAAAATTATTTACAGCAGATGTTGCCATCTCTATTTCGGATTTAGAAACCGTTGTATTACAGCTCCATTCAAAGGAATTATCCGCTGTAGGGGACATGCTTGGTCACAGATTAACAGAAAAAGATCCAATGATTGACGTGATGCGCCGCAATCGTGAACAAATGATGACAATCCCACGTGAATATTACGGCGTTGATCTGAAAGTAGCCATCGTTCCAATTACAAATAAACAAGGTAAAGTTGTCGGAAGCTTAGGAGTGAGCTCTAGCATTCATAATCGTGTCGATTTAATCGATATTGCCGATAAATTCGCCTCGTCATCAGAGGAAATCGGTGCTTCTACAGAGGAATTAACCGTTTCTGCATCCAATTTATCACAATATATGACACAAATTACGACAGCACAGGAGGATTTAGCGCATCAGGTGGCCAATTCCTCTAAAATTTTAGATATGATTAATAACGTAGCGAAAAACACACGCATTTTAGGCTTCAATGCCGGTATTGAGGCGGCACGCTCTGGAGAGCATGGCCGCGGCTTTGCAGTCGTAGCGAAAGAAATTACAAAGCTCGCCGACCAAAGCGGTGAATCCGTTAATGAAATCCGCCAACTACTTGACGTGATGAAAGCAAAGGTAGAGGAAGTTTCTGAAACGGTCAATAAAACATTACATATTTCAGAAAATCAAACTGCCGCCATTATTGAAATCTCCTCATCTATTCAACAATTAACTGAAGTCGCCGAAAAAATTGATGATTTAGCACAACGTATTTAACGATTTGCCTACCGTTTGATCACGGTAGGTTTTTTAGTGCGCTTTTTTATGTCATTTGCATAATTTAAATAAATAAAGGAGATGGGCTTTTGAGTAAAAATAATGCTGAGGCACAAAATGCGGACTCTTTCGATATATATGTAGCAAAATTAGCAGTCGCTGGTGCAGCTGTTGTCGTGTTAGGCGATAGTCTTGCTTTACTCGCAGCAAGCCTCGCCCTGCAATCATTACAGCAATCCAGTTCAGATCCCCCTACCCCACTTCCACAACAACCAGATGAACAAATTGATTATTTAATTCGGGAATTGAAGCAAATTAAGAAAATGATGCGGGATTATAAAGCTTGATGTTTGTGGGCAAAATGTGGACAATAGAAAATCAAAAAGCGCTAGAGCCAATGCCCTAGCGCTTTTCTTATTAAAACATCTTCAAGTATTGGTCGCGTTCCCACTGCGTTACAGTTGTGCGGAACATATCGAACTCTACTTCTTTTGCTTCTTTGAAGTTCGCATAAATGTGCTCACCTAAAGCGTCGACTACTACTTGGTCCTCAGCTAATGTTTTTAGTGCTGCATCTAATGAACCTGGTAAGCTATCGATACCGTTTTCAGTACGCTCTTCTAAGTTCATGCGGTAAATGTTGCGGTCTACTGGCGCTGGTGGTGTTAAGCCATTTTTCACGCCGTCTAAGCCAGCTGCTAAAATTACCGCCATTGCAAGGTACGGGTTGGCAGATGGATCAACTGAACGTAATTCGATACGAGTTGATAAGCCGCGTGATGCTGGGATACGGATTAGCGGTGAGCGGTTTTGCGCTGACCACGCTACGTAGCAAGGCGCCTCATAACCTGGTACTAAACGCTTGTAAGAGTTGACAGTTGGGTTTGTTACCGCTGTGAAACCTTGTACGTGCTTCAGTACGCCCGCCATGAATTGTTTTGCTGTTTCAGATAATTGTAAGTCTGCACCTTCATCCCAGAATGCGTTATTCTCACCTTTGAATAAAGATAAGTTAAAGTGCATACCTGAACCGTTTACACCGAATAATGGTTTTGGCATGAATGTTGCGTGTAAGCCGTGCTTACGTGCAATTGTTTTTACTACTAATTTAAACGTTTGAATGTTATCACACGCTTCGATTGCGTTCGCATATTTGAAGTCGATTTCGTGCTGGCCAGGCGCTACCTCGTGGTGAGATGCTTCGATTTCAAAGCCCATCTCCTCAAGCTCTAATACGATATCGCGGCGGCAGTTTTCACCAAGGTCTGTTGGCGCTAAGTCGAAGTAACCACCGTCATCATTTAGCTCTAATGTTGGTTGACCTTTTTCATCTAATTTGAATAAGAAGAATTCTGGCTCTGGCCCTAAGTTAAAGCCTGTGAAACCAAGCTCTTCCATTTCTTTTAAAATACGTTTTAAGTTTGAACGAGGGTCGCCTTCAAATGGAGTACCGTCTGGACGAGCGATGTCACAGATTAAACGCGCTACTTTGCCTTTTTCAGCTGTCCATGGGAAGATCATGAACGTATCTAAGTCTGGGCGTAAGTACATATCAGATTCTTCGATACGTACGAAACCTTCGATTGAAGAACCATCAAACATCATTTTGTTATCAAGCGCTTTTTCTAATTGGCTTACAGGGATTTCAACGTTTTTAATTGTACCTAAGATATCTGTGAACTGAAGACGGATAAATTTAACATTTTTGTCCACTACGATTTGCTTAATGTCTTCTTTTGTTAATTTGCTTACACCGTTTACAACTGTATTCGTCATACTTCAACACTCTCCTTCTATTTGGGTACTACTCATTTTTATATTGAAAGAAACGCGATAAGTCGCCTTGACGTAGCGAAGTTTTCTGCATACGTTGTGCCTGCTGCATTTCTTCTCGTAATATTGCACGTAGTTCTGAATCCGACATTTGCATATTGTCAGAACTTCTGACATCATCATTTCGCATCGCGAACACTTTTTTCACACCAGCCATATTAATGCCCTGATCTAGTAATTCTCTAATTTCTAGTAGCGCATCAATGTCATCTAAAGAAAACATACGTCTGTTTCCTTCTGACCGGGCAGGTACGATTAATTCATGTTCCTCGTAGTAGCGAATTTGTCTAGCCGTTAATTCTGTTAGTTGCATCACCATGCTAATTGGCAGTAACGGCATTGCTCTTCGAAACTCTCGACTCATCATCTCGCCTCCCTTTCTTGATTCTTACTTTAACGCAACGTAAAGTACGTTGTCAATTTAATGTTATAAAAACTAACATAGCATTTTTAGATGACTTTCATCTCACTTTTCGAACACTTTTCCCCAAATGTATCACAAAGTATGTGCGCACCATGTTATTTTTTTAGACTTATAGAAGAAACATTATTTTCTCTAATTATGGGAATAACATTGTAATACGTTCAAAATATGCTATATTTTCAATTGTTGGGGCTAATTTCGTTTGTTTTAGAGCGAGGAAAAGCTTTCTATTCATTATTCATGTATAATTATTAACAACAGAAAATAGGAGGAGATTTATGGCTAAGCAAAGTGTTTCCAAATCAATTGGACAAAAGTTAATCATCATTATCGGGGGTCTAATTGCGGCTTACGGATTAGAAGCAGTATTAATTCCAAACAACGTATCTGATGGAGGCGTTACAGGAATTAGTATCGTAATATCACAATTAACGCCACTTACACTCGGGATGCTAATTGCTATACTGAACATTCCATTCATTTATTTAGGCTACAAGCAAATCGGGAAAACATTCGCGATTAATTCCGTGATTGGCATTGCCGCCTTATCAATCGGCACATCACTCATGCACCATGTCCCAACAATTATTACCGGTGATGCACTACTTGTCACAGTTGTCGGAGGGATTATTATAGGTCTCGGTATGGGGCTTGCACTACGTAACGGTGGCGCATTAGACGGCATTGATATGCTAGCTGTCCTCTTATCACGTAAGCTACCATTTAGTACGAGTGATTTGATTTTATTTTTAAACTTCTTCGTCTTCATCGTCGTTTCAACAGTATTCGGCTTCAAAGGTGCACTCCTTTCAGCAATCGCCTACTATATCGCATCGAAAGTGATTCATATCGTAGAGGAGGGCTTTAGCGGCTCAAAAACATTCAAAATTATTACAAGCGAGCCGATTCAAATGGTCGAAACAATTCGCGATCGTCTAGGCCGTAGCGCAACATTCAATACCGTACACGGCGCTTATTCAAATCAAGAATTTAAAGAAATCACATGCGTTATTAACCGTATGGAAGATAACAAAATGAAGGCGATTATCCGTGAGATTGATCCAAATGCCTTTGTGACAGTTTATGAGGTAGTCGAGGTAAAAGGCGGCAACTTCCAAAAACGCGACGTTCACTAAGCCAATAAAAAAAGCTTGGATTTTGTCATAACAAAATCCAAGCTTTTTTTTATTTAACTAATGACACAATATAACCAATAACTGCTCCAACAACCGCTGGCACAATCCAGCCGAGACCGATTGAATAAAGCGGTAAGTACTGTGCATATACATCCGCCATTGCTGTCAAAAATCCTACTTCAAATGCAGGTACACTACCAACTAGTGCATTATAGCCATCAATGATACTTACAAAGAATGTTAACAGCATTGCACCAGCAAAAACACTTTGCTTGTCATTAAATAATGGTCCTATTAATGCCAGTAGAATCAACACAATCGCCAGTGGATATAAGAACATAAGTACAGGAATCGCGTAGGTAATAATATTCGTTAAACCAAAGTTTGCAATGATAAATGATACAGCACATAAAATAAACACAAACCATTTATAGCTAACTGCCGGAACGATTTCATTGAAAAACTCACTACAAGATGTAATCAGACCAATGCTCGTTTTTAGGCAGGCAAGGACAATAATAATCGCCAGTAAAATCGCACCATATGCACCAAAGTAATGATTGGCAACCGCCGCAAAAATTAAGCCGCCATTATCAAATGTACCAACCGCTGTAATACTTGATGCGCCCATATATGTAATAAGCGCGTAAATGACCATCATCAGCGCCATCGCGAAAATCCCTGATTTCCATGTTGCTTTCGCAATATCCGCCTTCTCTGTAATACCCGAGCGCTTAATCGCATTAATCACGACAATCCCGAACGCGAGTGACGCAAGCGCATCCATCGTATTGTAGCCCTCTTTAAAGCCCGTCATAAACGCTTCGCTAATGTAAGCACCTGTTGGCCCTTGGAATGTACCCATCGGCTTTATAACCGCAATAATGATGAGTACAAATAAAAACAATAAGAAAATCGGTGTTAAATATTTGCCGATGTAATCCATAATTTTCGCTGGATTTAACGAGAAATAATAAACAATCGCAAAAAATACGAAGCTAAATAACGCTAAATATAACGTAATCTGATCTGCTGCAATAAACGGCTCAAATCCTACAGCAAACGGTACCGTTGCTGTACGCGGAATCGCAAAGAACGGTCCAATTGTTAAATATAGCGCAACTGAGAACACAAGCCCAAACATTGGATGCACACGGCTCGCTAAATCACGTAGCCCGTTACTGCCTGATAAACCAATGGCTAAAATCCCTAAAAACGGTAAACCAATCGCCGTTACTAAAAAACCGAGTAATGCTAGCCAAAAGTTTGTGCCTGCTAATTGGCCAAGCTGAATCGGGAAAATTAAATTCCCTGCACCAAAGAACATACCGAATAGCATCGTTCCAATAATGGCATACGTCGAAAATGGTATTTTCTTTTCCATCACATAAAAATCCTCTCTAAGATGACTAAATATTTAATAATAATGAATTCCCAAAATTCACTGATTATTCATCGCAACTTTCTAATAATAGCAATGAATAATCAATTGTACAATATTTGAAGTGCAATTCATGCAAAAAAGAGTATTCTGAAGTAATTTTCCACCACAGAATACTCTTAAACTAATTTATGATAAATACTGTGTGCGCTGATTGTCAATCCATGTTTTCATCGTGCGGAATAATAACATCACGACAACAAGTAGCATCACACCTTTTAAAATGTTAAATGGTAAAATACCTAATACAATTGTTTCGTACATATCAAACGAGCCCCAGCCTAGTAAATATGTGTATGCTGGTAGGAACGCTACGTAGTTTAAAGCCGCCATGCCGACAGACATCACAACTGTACCGACCACAAGCCCTACAACTAACCCTTTAATTGTCGAGAACTTTTTGTAAATATAGTAAGTTGGTAAAATAAATAATACACCTGTCATAAAGTTCGCTGCATGTCCTACTGGTAAACCTTCTGGTGCGCCTGAGAACAGCCAGTCCAAAATGTTTTTAATGAGTTCTACGGCGATCCCTGCAAGTGGGCCCATTGTGATTGCGGCAATTAATGCAGGTACATCACTAAAATCGATTTTTAAAAACACTGGAAAACCTGGTAGTGGGAAATTAAGTAGCATTAAAACGAATGAAATACTGCTTAACATCGCGATTGTGACGAACGTGCGTAGCTTAACATTAGTGTTGCGCATAAAATCTCTCCTCTTTGCTGATTGCATCTCGCAAGAAGAAAGGACGATGCTGCCATTTACGAAAAAATCCCTTACACGAATCTGCGTAAGGGAGAAATAGGTATACTTAAACAAGCCTTATCAAACGATAAAACGGTATGTAAAAGAAGCCCGACATTTTTTCATAAAATGACGACCGTACCTTCACCTTCTCCCATCCAGACTATACTGTCGGCTTTGGAATCGCACCAAATCCTGCACACATTAACGTGGCTCGCGGGCTCAAGAAGCATCTACAACGTCCTCCAAGTAAATGGTCGGAGGCTGCTCGCTTTTATTACCGCCGGTCGGGAATTACACCCTGCCCCGAAGATGAATCAATATGAAATTGTCTTACACAAATAATTATAATATAAAAAAAGGAATTGTAAAGCCCTTTCGCTTACAATTCCAAGTAAATATATAGGTTATTTAAAAATAACAGAAAAATCTAATAAATTAGGTGCAATTGGCATCGGCATTGGCTTTGTAAAATCAAAATCGTACCATTGCTCAGGAGAAATATTTTTAAATTTCACCTTTTTGTCAAAATTGGCTGCCGTCAGCATCATGCCTTCAAGCATTCGCATCGCTGCCTGTGCATCCTGCTGCTCCAAATCAAGCGGTTCCGTAAAGGTAACGGTTACGACATCACCCTTCACAGTTGGCGTAAATGCGACATTCGGCAAAATAAGTGTTTGATAAATATCATTGGCCTCGCTCGTCATATTTAACAATGCTGCCTCTACATCCTCATAGCTCATGCGGAAATTTGGACTAATATATTGACTACCATCACGCATCGTATAAAGAAAATAATTATAGTGTGTCTGCTCCCCGTTTAATTCAAGTGGCGTAGCACGTGTACCTGCTTGACTAAATTCATACGGTTCACCAGCCAGATCAACAAAAGCAACCTCCTCATAGCTATCCGCAAACGTATCGACTAACACGCCAATATAATTGGACATGGACGCAGATGCTTGATCATATGGCTGCTCTTTTGGCAAATGATGCGTAAGCGTACGTGCCTCTTCCGTTAGTTCCCCAACGAACGGATGATATTCATGAAAGCCCATTGCTTCTTCATTGATTTCAGCTGCATACTTCGTATAAAGTTCCATTTTCGTTGGCGTACCCTCAAAATCTTGTGCAATTTTCTCTGCGGGAATCAAAATACTTACCGGTACACTTTCTGCATCATCTCCCGTTAAACCAATTGTAAACGGTGTACTCTCTCCAACCTGCTCAGGATAAAGCGCTGTTCGCTGCGGTAGCATAAATGTGCGTGCCATATTTGTATCAGACATTTCACTAGAGAATCCGTCCTCATTTATCGCGGAGTCCGTGCGCTCTACTGACACTTCATTCATCGTCAAATCTGGCGTTGTCCCGATAAATTTGGACGCAATTAATACGAGTACAAAAATTGAGGCAATTGATACGAGCAGTGGTTTCCAGTGAAATTTCTTTTGCGGTAGTACCGCTTGCTTTTGTCTAGCTGAAAACGCGCCTTCTTCCTGCAAGCGTTTGAAAACTTCCTCTTTTTGGCGTGTATCCTGTACTTTTGGTGCCTGCTTTAGCAACGACTCTATTTGCTCGTCATCCCAGTGCTCTTGCTTCATAAAGTATTCGCCTCCTTTCCTGCATTGTCGGCTAATAATTTCCGCAATTGCTTAATCGCCCGATGCTGCGTCGTTTTTACTTTGGCTTCATTCCAGCCCAAAATTTCTGCCGTTTCCCCAATCGACAGCTCCTGAAAATAGCGCATCACAATGACCATCTTCTGATCCCCTGTACAGCATTCAAGCGCTTCGAGTAGCTCACGCATTTGGTCGCTGAGTTCCGTAAACTGTTCCGGTGTTTGCATTGGTGAAACGAGCTGCTCGGCTTCCCAATCAAATGCCGTAAACGCATGACGCTCACGTACATTATTTTTTCTAAAATGATCAATGGCCACATTTTTCGCAATGGAAAACAGCCATGTTTTTTCACTACTTTTCCCTTCAAAACGGTCATACGCTTTCAGTACACGAACATATACCTCATGCGCTAAATCCTCCGCAACGGAACGATTTTTTACTAAATAAATCAAAAAATTAAAGACATCCTGATGATATTCATCATATAGCCGATGGAAAATGGATTGTTGCACCCATTCCACCTCCGTTCCTACTTAGTTTGTCGTACTAAACAAGAAAAAGTTACACTGCATAGAAAAGGTGCTGCACAAAATTTCATGTAGCACCCTTTTCCTTATTCATTCATTACTATAGTGGCAAGTAAATCGTAAAGGTTGTGCCTTGCTGCTCAGTACTCGCAACCGATACATTGCCTTTATGCGCCTGTACAATATTTTTTGTAATGGCAAGACCCAGACCTGTGCCACCTTTTGAACGTGTGCGCGCCTTATCCGCTTTGTAAAAACGCTCAAAAACATACGGCAGATCATCTTGCGGGATACCAACACCACTATCCTGTACCTCAATTTTTGCAAATTGATTTTCCTCTGTGACACGTACTGTAACTGTCCCGTCCTCACCGGTATGACGAATCGCATTATCAATTAAATTCGTTAGCACTTGCTCAATGCGGTCCTCATCTATCGAAATAAGTGCATCATCCGCGAGCGACGTTTCAAATAATACCTCGACCTGCTTTTCCCTCGCAGCCTGCACAAATTTATGTGTCATTCGCTCAATGACCGGCACAAGTGGTACATAATCCTGATACAGCGTCATATAGCCTGATTCCATACGTGCAAGATCAAGTAAGTCCGTCACAAGGCGGCCCATACGCTGTGATTCATCATAAATAATACGAATCATCTCGTTGCGCTCTTCCTCCGAATCCACCATCCCGTCTAAAATGGCCTCAGAATAACCCTGCAGCATGGCAATCGGTGTGCGCAGCTCATGTGAAACGTTCGCGATAAAATCAGATTTCAGCTTTTCTAGTTTTGCTTCCTCTGTTTTATCTCGAATGACCGCGAGTGCACCGCGGATGGCCTCTCCACTATAAAGCGGACTAATCGTAATCCCGTAGTAGGCGCCACTAATTTCAAGCTCCTCCTCCACCTTATCTTCAAAATCTAACACATGATCCAGCATATGATAAATTTCAGGTGGAATTGGCTTTGTGCTTTCTAAACCGTTTTTCACAAACCATTTTTGCAGTAGCTTTTCTGCCTGCGGGTTACTTAATAAAATCGTGCGATCGCGGTTAAACGTAATGACCGCATCCGTCATGGATGTCAATACACTCGACAGTTGCTCTTTTTCCTGGTTAATCACCTCTAAATGGTGTTTTAGCTGACGCCCCATTTGGTTAAAGGCCACAGATAGCTGACCAATCTCATCATTTTGCTTCGTCGGTAGCTTCGAATCAAAGCGCCCCTTCGCAAGCTCAAACGCCAGCTCACGCATTTTGCGCAGCGGGTACGTAATACGACTCGATAAGAAAAATGCAAAAATCGTTGTCAAAATAAAGCCGACCGCTGCCGCAAGTAATACGATGCGTGTTGAATCACGTGTTGTTTTATGCATAAAATCTGGATTTTGATAAATGAAAATGGCTCCGTGTAGCTCTTCTTCACCCTTTAATGGAAAACCTAATACCATGTATGAATCAATTTCATCCTGCTCTGTATTCGAGGGTAAATTCAGCTCTCTCACAATGGGCTCCTGTGTCGTATACACACGACTAAAGGCTTCACTTGCCATAATTTCCTGCTGGATTTTCTGCGCATTAACACCTTGTTGCTGTGCATACAGTAGCTCAGTCGCATTTTTGGCGATAAGTGCATTTGTATTATCATGTAACACTTCACTGACAAGCTCAATCGCTTCATCATGCTCCTCAGAATGCTCCACTAACTTTGCAATCACTACGGCCGTTTGACGCAATGAGCTCTCTGCCTGCTCTTTATGATAGTCCTCTAAAAATTCAAGCATCATCAGCGTAAAGACAAAGAGCACAAATGAAACGAGAAGCAATATGGTTACCCATAGCTTCCCGACAATACTATTCCATATTCTATTCATTGACGACCTCAAATTTGTAGCCTACGCCCCAAACCGTCACGATCATTTTGGCCGCATTTTCTGATACACGGTTCAGTTTTTCGCGTAAACGTTTGACATGCGTATCAACTGTTCGCAAATCGCCAAAGAAATCATAATGCCATACTTCTTTTAATAGCTGCTCACGGTCAAATACTTTATCCGGTGATTTCGCTAAAAAGTACAGTAGCTCATATTCCTTTGGTGTTAAGTTGACCTCTGTGCCGTCTGCTGTCACGCGGTGCGCATCATGATCAATCGTCAAATGTGGGAACACAACTAAATCCTTTGAAGATGTTGTGCTTGTCACCGGTGAGAATGCTGCCGAGCGACGTAAAATTGCTTTGACGCGCAGTACAACCTCACGCGGGCTGAACGGTTTGACGATATAATCATCGGCACCAAGCTCAAAGCCTTGCACACGATTGGCCTCTTCCCCTTTAGCTGTCAATAAAATAATCGGCGTTGCCTTTTTCTCACGAATTTCTGCGCACACCTCAAGCCCGTCTTTCTCAGGCATCATAATATCTAAAAGAATGCAGTGATAGTCCTTTTCGAATGCTTTATCTACTGCCTCTTGACCATTTTCAGCTTCTTCTACTGCATAGCCCTCACGCTCTAAATACATTTTTAAAAGACGGCGAATGCGGTCCTCATCATCTACGATTAGTACAGAAATATTTTCAGACACTGGTGTAGCCCCTTTCAAGTTCACTATTGCTCCACCTCTATTGTACCGTGAAGTTGACTAAATGAAAAGAAAAGCTCTGTCCAAAAAAGGACAGAACTTTCTTTTTTTAGTAGGCAGTATTGTTCGTTTTATGCATAGGAGTGTAAACCAGCAATTACAAGGTTTACGACAACTAAGTTAAATATCATAATGAGTAGGCCAACGACTGTAAGCCAAGCCGATTTTTTGCCTTCCCAGCCCTTTGATAAACGCAGGTGAAGGAATGCGGCATAAAACAGAAATGTAATAAGCGCCCATACTTCTTTCGGGTCCCAGCCCCAGAAGCGGCCCCATGCTTTTTGCGCCCAAATCATCGCAAAAATAAGCGCGCCCAGCGTGAATACTGGGAAGCCGATTAATACAGCTCGGTAGCCAATCTCGTCCATGAGCTGCGAGTTCACACGCTTTACAAGCGGCTGCAGCATCGCGGCAATTGGGCGACGACCGATTAAGCGAATGAGTACATATAAAATGGTTCCGAATAAGACAGACCAAAAGACCGTTGTTAATTTACGTCCATCAATCAGTGCAGGCATTTCAAATAATGGCGTCATTTTATCTGCATCAAGCACTGTATATTCATTCATACCAAAAATTGCAGGCATTGTATACGTCTTCTCACTAGGGCCCATCTCACGGTCTACATATTCAAATTTCGCCTCATAGCCTATCACATTAAAAGTAGACGATGCGGCAACAAAACCAATCACAAGCACACAGCTATAAATAACCGTCTCTAGCCAAAAGCGCTCTTTTGATGGCACATGAACGTTTGTATTTTTTAATAAATAAATCAGTCCCGCAACCGCACTTATGGATAAAATCGACTGCCCAAGTGCCGCTGTAATGACGTGGATTGTGAGCCAGCTACTTTGCAGTGACGGTACGAGTGGGCTGACCTCTGTCGGGAACATCGCCGCATAGCCGATAATCAGTAGCGCAATCGGTAGCGCAACAAGTCCAAGCGCCGTTACTTTATACATAAAGTAAATGACGATAAAGGACAGGACGATAAACATCCCAAACGCTGTTGTAAACTCAAACATATTACTGACAGGCGCATGTCCCGTATACATCCAGCGTGTAATGAAATAGCCAAGCTGTGCGACAAAGCCGATAATTGTCACGATGATAGCGAGCTTGCCCCACTTATTTGCGCGATTTGCTGCTGTGTCATTTTTTTCTTTAATCGAGCCACCAAATAAAAACGTCCCGACTAAATAACAAATGAATGCAATAAAAAGTAAGTTACCACTTAAATCGATTAAACTCATAAGTTTCCTTCCTTCTCTTCATCATCAATGGTTGAAGCCTGTTGGTCTACATACTGCGGCAAATGCGCATGTAGCGTGAGTGCATCTAAATCCTTTTTCATGCTGAACCAGTTTTTATTCACGTGACTCGCCATGCGCACCGTGCCGTCCGGAAGCGTTTCTAACCAAATGCGGCGGTGATTCCAATACGAGCCGATTGCTACACCGAGCATAAAGATAAAGCCACCGACAAACAGCACCGGAATCGTGCTATCTTTACGGATAGTTAGCCCAGTTAAATGCCGCATCTCCACATTTTTAAAGCTCATTTTATAGACATTTTCACCGTTAGGCTCGAGCGTCTGCTGAATGGCCACAAAGCTTGTCTCGCCGTCTGGTGTCTCTGGTGTAAACATGCGGAAAATAAACGCCGGGTTATTCGGTGTAGCGCTCGCTGTTTGCGGCACGCCACCCTCAAATCCAGAGAAATCTGGGTAGTACGACATCAACTGCACCTTGGCACCGTCTGCCAGTACATATTCCTCGCGCGGGTTCGTCAAATCAATTTGCACCTCGCCTAAAGAGTGGCCGGTTTCCTTATTCGTTAGTTCAAAATGCATGCCCTTTAACTCATTTAGACGATAGTCCATTTGATAAATCGCGTAGCCATCATGCTTGAGTGGATGGTTGACACGAATGGCGTACTGCTGCACTTCCTGTAACTGGTCCGCCTGTCCGGCAACCGCACCCTCACCTTGCTGATAAAGGGTGACATCGGTTTGGAAGTTTTTCGCGACAACATTGACCCCCTGCTTCAGTTGCTCACCTTGCGCGACATTATCATACGTTTCTAGAATAAATTTATCATTTTTCAAAAAATATCCATCCATCCCCGGAATGGCACGCGTTTCACCCTCGCGAAGCCACATCGATTCGTCTACATGGAAGCCTGGTACAAGGTGTAGCATCACCCCGATTAAAAACACAATTAAGCCAACATGATTGACGTACGGGCCGTAACGTGCGAAACGTCCTTTTTCTGCAAACAATGCATTATCCTCACGACGTACATTGTACTTTAGCTGCTTTAATTTTTCTTCAGCGAGTGCGAGCGTGTCGCCTGTAGCTGTCGGCACGCCTTCTGCCATAACACGCTGACGCTTCATAAAGCTCGCGTGGCGCTTCACGCGCTGATTTTTCAGTGATTTATGTAATGGAATGCCTCGGTCGATACTGGCGATAATAATCGACACACCGAGCATGAGCACAAGTATCTGGAACCACCAAGATGAATAAATATCGGAAAGCCCTAAATTATAATAAAGTGTTCCAAATGTGCCATATGTTTCTGTGTAATAAATTTCTTTTTCTGCTTCTGTTTGGACACCGACGTAAAATTCCTGCGGTAAAATCGTCCCAATGGAGGCGGCAATCAAGTTAATAATAATTAACGTGATGCCAACCTTCACACTGGAGAAGAAATTCCATACTTTGTCGATGATTGATTTGTTATGCGTTTTCGAACGAATGGCCGCCCCGTCATAGCGCATATCCGCAATTTTGCTGTCCTGCTCCTCTACCGTGAGCGGGCGACCGCATAGCGCGCATAGCTTTGTGCCGACTGGATTTTCGTGACCACATTCACAAAGTATTTTATTCATATGCAATACTCCTATTTAGGCATGATAGACTTCATGAAAGAAGCAATTTGCGCCTCCGTCATTTCGCCCGTAACAATTCGTTCCACATTTCCTTGTGGATCAATAAAAATCGATGTTGGTAATGGACCTATACTATATGCTGTAAAGACACTTGTCGTTTTATCAATTGCGACAGGGAATGTCATCCCCATATTTTTTACATACTTATTCACTTCAAAATCCGACTGCGCACGATTGACCGCAAGTATTTGCACACCATCATGCTTCATCGATTCATACTGTCTCGTCATCGCAGGGAACTCACGCTCACAGGGCTCACACCATGTGCCCCAAAAATTCAGGACAACTCCTTGTCCTTCGTAGTCCTTTAAGTGATGCTTATTACCCGTTACATCAACGAGCTCAAAATCGGGTGCTGCCATGCCGACCTTCACAATATCTACCTGATCCTTCGTAGCAGCCGCATAGACTGTATAAGCAATTGCTACAGCAAGCACAGCTAAAATAAGTCCGCGCGTTACTGAACGTTGCTTTTTTTTCTCCATTCAAAAATCTCCCCCAGTACAGCACAATAATTCTTGTCTATTATAGCAAAAAAAACCATTTAACTCGTCTGTTATTATGAATGATTTATGAACGTTAACACTAGATGTTTAGTGTTAATCGATTGAACCAGTTTCTGCTAATACGCGCAGTAATTTTACTTCGTGCTTCGTTAATTCACGGTACTCACCTGTGCCTAAGTTACCTAAATCTAAAAATGCAAAACGCTCACGCTTTAGCTTCACAACTGGTGTACCAATGGCTTCAAACATACGGCGCACTTGGCGGTTACGGCCTTCGTGGATTGTAATCTCACAAATCGCCTTACCAGCTTGTTCATCAAATGATGTCATGCTTACAGCTGCTGGCGCTGTTTTACCGTCTTCAAGCTTAATTCCGCGCTGTAATTTTTTTAGGCCGTCAATTGTCGGTACGCCCTTCACACGCGCAATATACGTTTTGTCGATTTTAAATTTCGGGTGCGTCATTAAGTTTGTAAACTCACCATCATTTGTTAAAAGTAATAAGCCTGACGTATCATAGTCTAGTCGACCTACTGGGAAAATACGTTGGTGGACTTGCTTTTTGAAAATGTCCGTTACCGTTTTACGACCTTTGTCATCTGTTACTGCTGAAATATAGCCGCGTGGTTTATATAGTAAGAAATACACTTTATCTTCTTTTTCTAATTTAACGCCTTCTACTTCGATGTCATCTGAAGCTGCTACCTTTGTACCTAGCTCCTTCACAATTTTACCGTTCACTCGTACTTTCCCTTCGACGATTAATTGCTCTGCTTTTCTGCGTGATGCTACACCTGCGTATGCAATCACCTTTTGTAATCTTTCCATAAGTTCACCTCATTGAATTTTTGACCGCTTCTACGCATACAATCGCTGCATTCGACAGAAGCACTGGACTGTTGAAATTATGGCATATTTTGTCCCTTTAAGCAATGAAACAAGCGTGTTTCGGTCAAGTATTCCGAAACACGCTTTCACTGAACATCGTTATAGAAATGATTTATTACCTTTTGGCATGAACAAAATCATACAATACTTCCACAATATGTGCCGCTCTTGTTGTGGCATTCATCTGCTCGTTATTAATCCCCACTTGCATTTGAATAAGACAACCTGGATTAGATGTTACAACAATTGCTGGCTCAATATTTTTTACATGCTTCATTTTTTCCTGCAAAATATGCCCCGAAATAACCGGCTGTAAAATATTGTAGATACCAGCTGAACCACAGCATGTATCGGCGTTTTGTAGTTCATGATATTCTACATTTGGAAGTGCCTTTAATAAAGCACGCGGCTCATCAATTACTTTATTGACATTTCGTAAATGACAGGAATCCTGGTACGTTACAAGCACCTTTGCTGTTTTTGATGTAAGCGTTTGTAAATAATTAATCATGCCTGCCTTCACAAGTAAGCTTGAAATATCAATTGTTCGCGCTGAAAAGCGTTTTGCTTTTTCTGCGTGGCGCGCATCACTTTTCAGATGAAGCTCATATTCCTTTAAAAAGGCACCACAGCCTCCTGCATTATTGACAATATAGTCAAAGTCATCACTATCAAACGCCTCAACGTTACGTACTAAATTGTTTTTCCCTTTTTCAAGCTCCCCGCTATGTCCGTGCAGTGCCCCGCAGCAGCTTTGATTGTCTGGAATCACAACTTCTACACCGAGTAGCGTTAGCAAAGCAATTGTTTTATCATTAATTTCCTTATATAAAGTATCCATTAAACAGCCTGTGAAAAACGCCACCTTCAATGTTGATTTCCTCATCATTTTCAGTGGAGCGACCTTTTTACGTGCTGGTGGTAAGGCCTTCTCCATCGCCTGTAGCTGTTTTGGGAATAAATTCATAAAGCCCACTTTTCGCACAACCTTTTGTAGACCTGTTTTTTGATACGCCGTCACTAAGTTGACTGCTACGGTCATCGTTGACTGCTTCGCAAATAAGTGATTGAACACAACCTGACGCACAGCTTTTTCAGCAAGTCCTGGGGCATTTGCATGTTGCACAGCCTCTCGTGTTTGCTCAATAAGCGCCCCGTATTGTACACCTGCTGGACATGCTGGCTCACATGCACGACAGCCAAGACATGTATCAAACGTTGCTTTAATAGAGTCATCATATGTCACAAAGCCGTCTCGTATCGCTTTCATCGTCGCAATGCGTCCGCGTGGTGATAGTGCCTCATCGTTTCCTAAATGCACATACGTCGGACAGCTTGGTAAACAGAAGCCACAGCGCATACAATCTAAAATAAGTTCTTCATCAACATGTAGTTGAAACGATTGCTGCATATTAGTCATGACCAATCACCAGCCTTTTTTTCGTTTCTTTCGCAAAAATTTTGCCTGGATTTAAAATATGATTTGGATCAAATGCATTCTTAATTTGCTTCATGACGTCAATGCCAACAGCACCGATTTTCCATTCTAAATACGGTGCCTTCATCTCGCCTACACCGTGCTCACCTGTAATCGTCCCACCTAGTGCAATCGCCTCCTCGAAAATTTCAGCAAATGCTGCCTCTACGCGGTACATTTCCTCCTCGTCGCGCACATCCGTTAAACACGTCGGATGTAAATTCCCGTCCCCTGCATGCCCGAACGTCGCAATATTGACATTGTAGCGAATGGAAATTTCATTGATTTTCGTCACCATCTCTGCTAAATTCGAGCGCGGCACTGTGGCATCCTCTAAAATAACGGTTGGCATTAATTTCGCGAGTGCCGATAACGCAACACGGCGCGCTGTTTTTAACTGCTCTGCCTCCACGTCATCCGCTGCGACCTGCGAGAAAATAGCCCCATTTTCATTCGCAATTTGGACCATTCGATGCACGTCCTGCTCGACCTCTGCCGGATGGCCATCCTGCTCTAACAGCAGCATCGCCTCAACCTCAGTTGAGAGGCCAATATGCATAAACTGCTCAATCGCAACAATCGTTTTTTTGTCTAAAAATTCAAGCGTAACTGGGATAATTTTGTTCGCGATAATCGCTGAGACTGTTCGTGCCGCATCCTCTAATGAGTTGAAATACGCAATACCCGTCATTTTACTTTGCGGCATTGGAATCAATTTCAGCGTAATTTCTGTAATAATACCTAGCGTCCCCTCTGCACCGATAAAAAGCGACGTTAAATCATAACCTGCTACATCTTTTGCAAGCTTCCCACCAGTCGTTAACATTTCTCCATTTGCTAAAACAACCTTTAAGCCCTTTACATAATCTTTTGTTACACCGTATTTCAACCCGCGTAAGCCACCCGAATTTTCGCTTACATTACCGCCGATTGTCGAAATTTTCATCGAGCTTGGATCTGGTGGATAAAATAACCCGTGCGCTTCAACAAATTCACAAATATGCTGTGAAATCATGCCTGGCTGTACCGTAATCGTTAAATTTTCCTTATCAAAATCAAGTATTTGGTTCATTCGATTAAATAAAAAAACAATACCGCCATCATGCGGAACGGTTCCTGCTGCTAAATTTGTACCAGAGCCTCGTGGAATGATCGGAATCCGGTGCTCATTGCAAATATGTAAAATCGCCGAAATTTCCTCACTATTTTTCGGTGATACAACTAAATCTGGTAAGCGCTGAAAATTCGCTGTTGCGTCGTAGGAATAGGCAACAAGATGCGCTGTAGAATGCTTTACATACTCCGCGCCAACAATTGCTTTAATTTGCTCAATAATTTTTTGTTCCATAAATGTTCCCCCCAGGAAGCATGCTTTTCTACTCTTTTTTATAGACAAATTGATGGTGGTTTTCTCAACCACCATCAATTTTCAATTAATTATTGTAATTCAATTAATAAATCGCCTGTTGAAATCGCATCACCAGCAGCGACATAAATGTCCTTCACAATGCCGTCCTTTGTCGCCTGCACCGTCGTTTCCATTTTCATTGCCTCTGTAATCATTAAATGCTCGCCGCGCTTGACCGCGCTGCCCTTTGATACGACGATTTTTAACACCGTCCCTGGCATTGTCGCACCAATTTGATTTGGGTTCGATGTGTCTGCCTTTGGTGCTAGCTTCGCATCGACCTCCACCGTCATGTCCTGAATAAGCAGCTCGCGTGATTGACCGTTGATTTCAAAATACAACACGCGCGTCCCGTCATGCTGCGGCTCACCGATTGATACAAGCTTAATAATAAGTGTTTTGCCTTTTTCGATTTCAACCTCAATTTCTTCCCCTAAACGCAGACCGTATAAAAACGTTGCTGTATCTAATACCGATACGTCGCTAAATTGCGCTGTCGTTTTCGCATATTCTTCAAACACCTTTGGATATAACGCATACGCTAATACATCTTGATTTGACGGCTTACGACCGATTTTTTCTGCTAACTCCTCTGCTACCTGCTCAAAATTAACAGGCGCTAATAGTTCGCCAGGGCGTACTGTAATCGCTTCGCGGTCCTTTAAAATGACGCGTTGCAGCTCCTCATTAAATCCGCCATGTGGCTGCCCTAAATAGCCTTGGAAAAACTCCACAACAGAGTCGGGGAAATCAAGCGTGTGCCCCTTTGTATAAATCGTTTCCTCTGTCACATCATTTTGCACCATAAATAATGCCATATCTCCAACAACCTTTGATGATGGTGTTACTTTGACAATATCCCCGAACAATAGGTTGACGCGCGCATACATATCCTTTACTAGCTCCCAGCGGTCACCTAGTCCTACCGCCTTTGCCTGCTGCTGCAAGTTACTATATTGACCACCTGGCATTTCGTGTACGTAAATTTCCGAATGCGGTGCGTTCATACCTGATTCAAAGTCAACATAGTATTTACGCACATCGCCCCAATACGTTGACAATTTTTCAAGCCCGTCAATATTTGCCTGCATGTTACGTGGCTCGTCCTTCATTGCATAGTAAAGTGAATTCACACTTGGCTGTGACGTCAGACCAGACATCGAGCCTAGCGCTGTATCAATAATATCGACGCCTGCTTCAATCGCCTTTGCGTAGACAAAAATGCCATTACCGCTCGTATCATGTGAATGAAGATGAATCGGTAAATCCGTCACCTCTTTTAGCTCAGAAATTAAACGATACGCCGCAGCTGGCTTTAATAGCCCCGCCATATCCTTAATCGCTAAAATATGCGCCCCCGCACGCTCTAAATCACGCGCCATGTCTTTGTAATATTGCACCGTGTATTTCGCACGCGAATCGTCTAAAATATCACCTGTATAGCAAATGGCTGCCTCTGCAATTTTTCCTACGCTTCGTACTTCATCAATCGCTACTTCCATTGATTTCACCCAATTGAGCGCATCAAAAATTCGGAATACGTCAATACCTGAGCTTGCTGCCTGCTGAATAAACGCACGTACAACATTATCTGGATAATTAGTATAGCCTACCGCATTACTGCCGCGGAATAGCATTTGGAACAGGATATTCGGAATTTGCTGACGTAGCTTTTCTAATCGTGCCCAGGGATCTTCCTTTAAGAAACGGTAGGCTACGTCAAACGTTGCCCCGCCCCACATTTCAAGTGAGAAGAAATCCTGCATGTACGCGCTTGTCGCTGGTGCAATTTCAAATAAATCTTTCGAACGAACACGCGTTGCAAGCAGTGATTGATGGGCATCACGGAATGTCGTATCGGTTAATAGTACGTGCTGCTGCTCCTTAATCCACGACACAACGCCGTCCGCACCTGCTGTATCTAGCAGCTGCTTCGTACCCGATAAGGTAGTAGGCGCAATCGTAGGAATGGCTGGCTTCACGAAAATTGGCTTCGTACGCTTCTCCACACCTGGGAAACCGTTTAATGTGACATTGCCAATATAGCTCAGTAGCTTCGTCCCGCGGTCTTTACGCTCTGGGAAACAAAATAGCTCCGGTGTTGTATCAATAAAGCTCGTGTCAAACTGCCCTGTTGTAAATTTGTCGTGCACTACGACATTTTCTAAAAACGGAATATTCGTTTTCACCCCACGAATACGGAACTCGCGCAGGTTACGATCCATTTTTTGTGCCGCTTCCTCAAACGTTCTTCCCCACGTAGATAGCTTCACGAGTAGCGAATCATAGTACGGTGTTACAACAGCGCCCTGGAAACCATTCCCCGCATCAAGACGCACACCAAAGCCGCCACTTGAACGGTACACCATAATTTTCCCTGTGTCTGGCATGAAATTATTTTTTGGATCCTCTGTTGTAATACGTGACTGAATTGCATAGCCAAATAGCGGCACGTCCTGCTGCTGTGGAATCGCAATTTCCTCGCCGTGTAGCGCGTAGCCCTGTGCAATTTTAATTTGCGTATGCACAATATCCACACCTGTAATCATCTCCGTAATCGTATGCTCTACTTGAATGCGTGGGTTGACTTCAATGAAATAAAAGTCATCATTTGTTACTAAAAACTCCACTGTTCCCGCATTAATATAGTTAACATTTGTCATTAACTGAACAGCCGCCTCGCAAATGCGATTGCGTAAATCCTCCGAAATGGAATTCGATGGTGCAATTTCTACAACCTTTTGGTGACGTCGCTGAATTGAGCAATCACGTTCATAAAGATGCACAATATTGCCCTGCGTATCACCTAAAATTTGCACTTCAATATGCTTCGGCTTAATAATCGCCTTCTCTACATATACTTCATCTGACCCGAAGGCAGCCTTTGCCTCCGACTTTGCTCGCTCGTACGCAGAAGCAAGCTGCGCCTCGTCCTCAACTAAACGCATACCACGACCACCACCGCCTAATGCCGCCTTAATCATCACTGGATAGCCGTGCGTCGTAGCGAACTGCTCAACCTCCTCTAAGCTTTCAACTGGGCCATCTGTTCCTGGAATAACAGGAATTTGTGAAGCAATCGCCTGCTCACGTGCCTTGACCTTGTCGCCAAACATGTGTAAATGCTCCGATGTTGGGCCGATAAAAATAATTCCTTCTTCTTCGCAGCGACGCGCAAACTCTACATTTTCAGATAAAAATCCGTAGCCTGGGTGAATCGCCTCGACACGCGCATCTTTGGCAATTGCTAAAATCCCTTCAATATCTAAATACGCATCAATCGGCTTTTTACCTTCCCCAACTAAATACGCCTCGTCCGCCTTAAAGCGGTGAAACGCTCCGTTGTCCTCCTGCGAATAAATTGCCACTGTTTGTAAATTTAACTCTGTACATGCACGGAAAATTCGGATGGCAATTTCTCCACGGTTTGCTACTAAAATTTTTTCGATTTTACCCATTATTTTTCCCCTCCATTAAAGTGATTGCAAAGAACGGACTGCACCTAATTTGGAACAGTCCAAGGCTACACACT
Organism: Solibacillus sp.; assembly: GCA_040274725.1. Taxonomy (GTDB): domain Bacteria; phylum Bacillota; class Bacilli; order Bacillales_A; family Planococcaceae; genus Solibacillus. The sequence goes on from JBEMAQ010000001.1 coordinate 264,345, forward strand.
ACAAGCTAGTTAAAAGTCCTTTACTAGCGCCTTACGGAATCATCCACGTAAGAACTGTACTTTGTAAAAATGTAAGAATACAGATTGCAAGTAATAGAATGATGCTATATTTGAATGCGAATTTTAATAATTCCGACTCTCTTCCAGCTAACCCTACCGCTGCCGCTGCTACTGCTAATGTTTGAGGTGAAATCATTTTACCTGTTACACCGCCACCTGTATTCGCTGCTAATGCTAGTACTGGATCCATACCTACAGATTCAGCTGTAATTTGCTGTAATTTACCAAATAAAACGTTAGATGATGTATCAGAGCCTGTTACAACTACCCCAATCCAGCCAAGTACTGGTGAGAAGAATGGGAACAGTGCACCTGTTTTTGCTAACACTAAGCCAAGTGTTGCCATCATACCTGCTGTATTCGCCACATATGCATAGCCAACTACACAGCAAATTGTAATGAGTGGATATTTAATTTCGTTTACTGTTTCAAAGAATGTTTTTACCCAGTTGCCCCATGAAATTTTCAAAATGAATTTTGAAACAATCGCTGACAATAAAATCGCGGTACCCGCTGCTGCTAAAAACTCCAATTTGTAAACCGCTGCAATCTCCATACTTGTCGTACCATCAATGACAGCATTATGTAAAAACGGCACTTCTGGCATAAAAGTAAGCGCTTCCCCGATATTGTTGACAATCGATAAAATCGCGTTATCCCCCTCATACTTACCAACAAGTGCTTTTTTAATTGTTGGAATACCCCATGCAGAAATAAATATAGTTAATACGATAAATGGCGACCATGCTGTAAAAATTTGCCCTGCACTATAAGATTCGCTCCCCTTACTCGTAGAAACATCTGGATCATCTTTAAAGCGATAAATTTGCTTTGGCTTCCAGAAGCGCATAAAAATAGCTAATGCAAATAATGATACAAGTGAAGATAAAATATCTGGTAGCTCAGGTCCTAAAAAGTTTGAGCTTAGAAATTGTGTAACCGAAAACGTGATGCCCGATACTAAAATCGCTGGTAGTACTTCTTTTGTCTTTTTGAAGCCAACCATAATAAAGACAAGCATAAATGGAATAAATACCGCGATGAATGGTAATTGACGTCCAATCATTTTTGAAATTTCTAACGCCGAAATGCCCGTAATCCCTTCTAACACTGTAACGGGTACACCAATTGCACCGAAAGCTACTGGCGCTGTATTAGCGATTAAACATAAACCCGCAGCAAGTAATGGATTGAAGCCCAACCCTACAAGTAACGCAGCAGAAATGGCAACTGGTGCACCAAACCCCGCAGCCCCTTCTAAAAACGCCCCAAATGAAAACGCTATCAAAAGTGCTTGAATACGTCTGTCCTCTGTAATAGAAAGTACAGACGAACGAATGACATTAAAATGCCCTGTTTTCACCGTTAAGTTATATAAAAATACCGATGTAACAATAATCCAACCAATTGGAATAATTCCGTATACGGCCCCCTGTGAAGCTGAAGCAAGCGCTGTGACAACTGGCACCTTAAATGCAAATACTGCAATGACAATTGCTAATAGAAGTGTCGTAAATCCTGCAATATAGCCTTTCATTTTTTTAATTGCTAACGCCCAAAAGAAATACAAAATTGGAATCGTTGCAACAATCGCCGTTAATGCCAAACTATCTGCGACTGCCGTGTAGTTTTGTGTAAACATCCTCATTTCCCCCCGCATCCTATTTTCCCAATAATTTGTAAAGCCAACAAAGATTAGGTCATCTGATGACTTATGGAATGATTATAAAATTCATTGTTTAAAAATTCAATATATTTTTTAAAAATTTTGTGGATTTTTAAGGTAAATATATAAATTAATAGAATAAAGCCACGTACTTTCGTTTCTACTGTATATTTTCTATAAAACAACGAAAATCTGTTATACAACAATGCATGCACACGAAATTTTAATTATTCAAAGGAGTTTTCTTGATTGTATGTGTATAATATAAATAGCTTTCTATATTCATACATTTTTCTAAGCAAACGAGGTGTGTATTGTGCAATATAAAAAAGTAACAACCAAAAAAAAGTATGAAGAAGTATGTGAATTACTTCATGAAAAAATTCGGAATGGGGAACTAAAACCCGGGGATCGTTTAGATTCTGTAGAGCATTTAGCTGAGCAAATAGAGGTCAGTAGGTCTGCTATACGTGAGGCATTGGCTGCATTAAAGGCTATGGGATTAATCGAAATTAAACAGGGCTCTGGCACATTCGTCAAACAATTATCTGAGCAAAAATTAAAGCTTCCTTTATCCACTTCTATCATTACAAATCGCCATAGCATCCCTCATTTACTTGAGCTACGTAAAATTATCGAAGTCGGTACCGCCGCGAGTGCAGCAAAAAACCGCACACAGCAGGATTTGAAACGATTAGAGGAACTCTTACTTATTATGCAGGATGTACAGGGTGACGCGGAAATTGGCGATGAGGCTGATTTTAACTTCCACTTAGCGATTGCAACCGCATCTCAAAATCCATTACTAACAAATTTATTAACTCAAGTGTCAGGACTCATGATGGAAACGATGCGTGAAACACGTCGAATTTGGCTGTTTTCTGAGCAATCTGCACGCGAACAGCTTTACGAAGAGCATATGCAAATCTTTTTTGCGATTAAACAGCAAAATGTTAGCCTAGCAGAAATTACAATGGCCTCCCATTTAAACAACGTTGAAAAGATTTTAATGCAATATTTCAATACGGTAGATGAAACAGAATAACAACATGAGAGAAATAGCGCTGCTATTTCTCTTTTTTATTCAGGAAATAGAAAATTCAAAAAAGTATAGCACACTAAAATGTTCCATGATAATATATAGTCATCTGATGACCTGTTGAATAGTGTCATCAACTAGACCAAAAGATAAGGGGGGAACCGTCATTTAGTCGATTTTTCGTTTAATGATGGGATTTTATGAAAGTTACATTATTTGCTACCTGTTTAGTTGATATGTTTCAAGGAAATGTTGGAAAAGCAACCGTTGAGGTACTGGAGAAACTGGGCTGTGAAATCGAATTTCCTACAAGTCAGGTTTGCTGCGGGCAGCCTTCCTACAACAGTGGTTACGTAGAAAAATCAAAAGCAACGATGAAAAATATGATTTCCGCATTTGAATCTGCTGAAATTGTTGTTACACCTTCAGGCTCCTGTGCATACATGTTTAAAGAATATCCGCATGTTTTTCAAGACGATCCGATTTGGGGACCGCGTGCACAAGCGCTCGCGGACAAAACGTACGAGCTCACTGAATTTATTGTCAACGTGTTAAAAATTGAAAATGTCGGTGCGCGTTTACAAGGCACCGCAACGTACCATACGTCATGCCATATGACGCGCCTACTTGGAGTGAAGGAGGCACCCATTACATTGCTGAAAAATGTAGAGGGTCTGCAATTTGTTGAGCTACCAGGAAAAGAGCGTTGCTGTGGATTTGGTGGGACATTTGCCGTCAAAATGGGCAATATTTCAGGACAAATGGTCGATGAAAAAGTTTGCGATGTGGAGGAAACCGGCGCCTCTATTTTAATCGGCGCGGATGCTGGCTGTCTCATTAATATTGGCGGTCGAATTGGACGAACTGGAAAGCCGATTCGCGTCATGCACATTGCAGAAGTATTAAATAGTCGCTAAGGGGGATTTTTCGATGGCAATGAAAACAACAGATGAGCAATTTAAACAGCGCGTATCACAAAATTTGAATAATAGTTTTATGCGCGGAGCAGTATCAAGCGCCCAGCAGCGTTTCCAAACGCGTCGTCAATTACAGGTGGATGAGCTGAGCAATTGGGAAGATTGGCGCGCTCACGGTGAGGAAATTCGACAGCATGTTCTTGCCAATTTAGACGCGTATTTATATGAGCTCAGTGAAAATGTTCAGAAGCGCGGCGGGCATGTTTATTTCGCCAAAACGGCAGCCGAGGCGTCGGAATATATTAAGCAAATCGCCATTAATAAGCAGGCGAAAAAAATCGTCAAGGCGAAATCGATGGTGACGGAGGAAATTCATTTAAATGCCGCGCTTGAATCGGCTGGCTGTGAGGTCATTGAAACGGATTTAGGGGAATACATTTTGCAATTAAATGATCACGAGCCGCCCTCGCATATTATCGTGCCGCCGCTGCATAAAAATCGCCAGCAAATTCGGGAAATTTTTGCGAATAAAATTGGCTATGACAAGTCCGAAAAGCCGGAAGAAATGGCACTTTACGTACGGGAAAAATTGCGCAAGGAGTATTTAACAGCAGATATCGGTATTACTGGCTGTAATTTCGCCATTGCTGAAAGCGGTTCTGTAACGCTTGTAACGAATGAAGGGAATGCGGATTTAGTAACGGCACTGCCGAAAACGCAAATTGCTGTTATGGGAATGGAGCGCATTGTGCCGACCTTTGAGGAAATGGAAGTACTCGTGAGTCTACTGACGAGAAGCGCGGTCGGGCAAAAATTAACGAGCTATGTCACGACGCTTACAGGCATTAAAGAGGAAGGCGATACGGATGGACCCGAAGAATTCCATTTAGTGATTGTCGATAATGGGCGCTCTTCGATTCTCGGAACAGAATTCCAGTCTGTTTTACAATGCATTCGCTGTGCGGCCTGCGTCAACGTATGTCCTATATACCGACATGTCGGCGGTCATAGCTACGGCTCGATTTATTCCGGTCCAATTGGCGCGGTGCTTTCGCCGCTGCTTGGTGGTTATGATGATTTTAAGGAATTACCGTATGCTTCTACGCTGTGCGGGGCTTGTACAGATGTCTGTCCTGTCAAAATTCCACTGCATGAGCTGCTGCATAAGCACCGACAAAAAATTGTCGAAATTGAAGGAAAGGCACCTGTTTCTGAACAATTTATTATGAAGGCATTTGGCTTTGGTGCCTCAACCTCCTCATTATTTAATCTGGCAACAAAGGTCGCTTCACCAATCATGTCGCCGTTCGTCAAAGACGGAAAAATTTCAAGCGGACCAGGGCCACTCAAGGCATGGACTGAGGAGCGCGATTTCCCCGCACCGAATAGTGAAAGCTTCCGCGACTGGTTAAAAAAGAGACAAAAGGAGGATAAAAAGTGATGATTCAACAACGAGATGACTTTTTGCAAACAATTGCACAGCAGCTCGGACGCCCTGTTCGTACAAAAGCCGAGCGTCCTAACTGGGCATTCCAGCCACAGCATGAGCTGTTAAAAGATGCGACAGCAGATGAATTAGTGGACGTACTAAAAAAGCAATGCCAAAACATTCACACGACGTGCTTAACCGCAACAACAAAAGAGCTACCAACTGTTTTGAAAAATGTGATTGATGACGGCGGCGGACAATCGGTTATTACGTGGAAGGATGCTCGCTTTGAAACATTTGGCTTATCGTCCTTTTTAACAAGCTTGCCAGAGCAAAACATCGAATTTTACGAATGGGACGCGCAGCAGCACGCAGAAAATATTCGCCAAGCAGAAAAAGCTAACATCGGTATTACAATTAGTGAGATGACATTAGCCGAATCCGCGACTGCGGTGTTATATAGCGATAAGCACCGCGGGCGCACGATGAACTTTTTGCCTGAAAAATCGGTGGTTCTTATTCCAAAAAGCACAATTGTACCACGTATTACACAGGCTGCACGCCAATTGCATCAGCAAGTTGAACGCGGTGAGAGCGTTCCGTCCTGTATTTTATTTATGACGGGTCCGAGTAACTCAGCTGATATTGAAATGGTATTGATTGTAGGCGTACATGGACCTGTAAAGGCGACGTATATTATTATTGAGGATCAATAATAACGGAAATTATCCTTAAATCGAGTAGGCGCATGAATTAAATTCATGCGCCTCTTACAGTTCCGTACGTAACGGTGTAAATCTAAATAAATAACAACTAGTAGCAGGTGGACAAAAATTCCTAATGTCTTCTTTTCAAATACAGGTCAAGTTCAAGAGGCCGTCCAAAGGATTTTTCAGACGAGTAATCAAATACTAGAAAAAACGATTCAAAGACTGTACCTTAAACGCTAAATTTCTCTCCCCCCATACAATTGCTACATTCAATAGAAGCTATGGACTGTTGAAATGGTAGCCTACTTTGCGCTTTTAATCCATTACGCCGTTAGCCCCCTACAAAAACAAAAAAACGACCCACGAATGAGCCGTTTTACTGTTTTTCTACTTGTTTTGTCGCGATGCGCTCACCATTTAGTAGTACGTGCCAAACAGCTCTTGTTGATGCCGGGATGCGCGAGATGAGAGCGGTGTGCTGAATGTTCGCTTCCTCCTCTTGCGTTAATAATAATGAAATCGGCTCATGTAGTATGAGCTTCACATCGCTTATTTGATAAGTCCCCTTTTTCGCAACTTCCACAAGTTTGTACTTCTCCGCAATTTGATTCGACAAATAACGGTGCTTATTCCAATCATCCGGCTCATTTAATGTCACTACAATCATCTGCTTCTGCTCACGCTCAAAAAAACTCGCCAGCGTGCGACCTGCTTTTTTTGTAAAGCCCGTCTTACCAGCAATCATACCGATTTCCTCATGAATAAGACGATGCTTATTTTGCCAAGCAACACGTCCTTTATAAAGTGGTGTGCTTGCAATGCGCCTAAAATCCTCGTTTTGCATGGCAATTTGTAGCATTTTAGCGGTGTCATAGGCAGTGGACATATGCTGGTCATCATGAAGACCAGACGGATTGGTGAACATTGTATTCGCTAAGCCGTATTTGTTCGCTAAGTCATTCATTAAATAAACAAACCCGTCAACCGAGCCTCCTGTATGCTCCGCGAGTGCATGTGCTGCGTCATTACCTGAACGCAGCATCAGTCCGTGCAGCAGCTCTTCCACCGTCCAGACGTCACCCGCCTCTAAATAAATCGACGAGCCTTCACTGCGAACAGCCGCGTCAGAAATCGTCACTTCATCAGCGAGATTGCTATATGTTACCACAACAAAAGCTGTCCACATTTTTGTCAGGCTCGCAATCGGCAATTGCACGTGCGGTGCCGTGCCAAGCAAAAGCCGTCCTGTTTGCCCATCAATGACCGCATAGCTACTTGTCGCGGCCTTTACCTCGTCTAGCTGTAAACACATGAAAAGCATCAGACAGATGACAAGTCGGTTCGCCAATCATTCACTCCTTATTGCTGAAAGGATTCCTGGAATTTCGTTAAAAATAAATCTGTTTCCTCTTCCTCATCGTCCGCTACCGCATCTGGCAGTGGTGGCAGCTCGGAAATGTTTTTCAAGCCAAAGTAATTTAAAAACTCTTTCGTTGTTCCGTACAAAATCGCACGCCCCGTTCCCTCAACACGTCCGACTTCCTGTACAAGTGCACGCGATACAAGCGTCGCAATTGGACGCTCACTTTTCACACCGCGTAAATCTTCCACCTCTGCACGCGCAATCGGTTGCTTGTAAGCAATAATAGCTAGCACCTCAAGTGATGCAGCTGTTAATACTTGATTGGTTGGGTTGTCGACAAGCTTCTTGATTGCATCCGCGACAGTTGGCTTCGTCGTCAGCTGATATGTACCGGCTAATTGCTTAATCGTCACGCCACTTGCCTCTGATTCCTCATAACGCGAGCGCAGTTCACTCAGCCCTGCCTCAATATCCATCGGCTCCACCTCTAAATACTGTGCAAGCTGCTTAATCGTCATTCCCTCGTCTCCTACAACGAAAAGTAATGCCTCAATTTGGCTCATCAATTGGTTCGAGTTCATCTTCAAACTCCTCCTTCTGTAACAATACAGATAAATCATCAAAGTTATTTTCCTGTTCCACAAAAACAACTTGGCGTTTCATCATTTCAAGTAACGTAATAAATGTTAAAATAAGGGTCGACTTATCCTTATACGGGAACAGCTCCGAAAACTTTGCCTTACCGCCGCGCGTTTTCAAAAGATCAATGACAACAAACATATGCTGCTTCACGGAAATTTCCTGACGTGCGATACGCGTCCTCAGCGGTTTTTTTAATTGCTTACGGCGCATCAGCTTTTGGAATGCACCTAGCAAGTCATACATGTTGACGCCTGTGTCAAATAACGCCAGCTGCTCCTCCGGCATGTAGGGTGAGAGATCCATCGGCGGCTTCGTATATACTTGCGCACGCTCGGTCTCTAACTGTTGCAATTGCTGAGCCGCTTCTTTATATTTTTTATATTCAATCAGTCGTGCCACAAGCTCTTCACGTGGATCGGGCTCATCTATATCAAGCGCCGCATCATCCATTTCGCCCTCGTGAATCGGCAGTAGCATACGGCTTTTAATCGCCAAGAGTGTCGCTGCCATGACTAAATATTCACTCGCCTCATTTAGCTCAAGCGTTTGCATCGCATGAATATGATTAATATATTGCTCGGTTAATTCAGCCATTGGAATATCATAAATATCGATTTCTAAGCGGTGGATTAAATGGAGTAATAAATCCAGCGGCCCAGAAAAGGCATCTAATTTTACTTCGTAGGACATATTTCGGTACCACCTGTCGTTGTATAAATACTTAAAAATTTTTAACTTTTTAATTAAGGGGCTGATTTCCGTTCCGAGCGCTTTCCTGGAGCCGTGCCCGCGGAAAACGTCCCCCATAGCGGAAATCAACTCCCGTATAATAAAGCTAACCAAATATTTGAAGGATTTTTGTTCACTGCAAGTTATAAGTATAAAAATAAGTATAGAGGAAAGGTGATTTGATTGCATCCTTTGTTTCATCCACTGTTTGTCGAATTTTGCGCGTATTTTAATACGCATGAGGATTATTTTGAATGCCATGAAGTATTAGAGGAGTATTGGAAGGACATTGCACCCGGCGCGCGTCTGCATCCGCTTGTTGGCTACGTGCAACTTGCAACTGGACTGTATCATTATCGCCGCGGCAATACGGTCGGGGCCGCGCGCATTCTAGCAAAAGCAAAAGCAAATTTACAACTAAATAGCGACTCGCCGTTTGTTGACTATATTCATCTAGCACAGCTACTAAAAGATACAGAGCAAGCACTCGCACGCATCGCTGCTGATGAACCGTTCCAGCCGTTTACAATCGAGCTGACAAATCCTACATTACAGCAATTAGTAAACGCGCGTGCCGCAAGCTTGCCTGTGCAGGAAAAGCACTATGTTCACAACAAGCATATGCTACGTGACCGCTCGGATATTCTTCTTGCGCGTGCAGAAAAAATGAAAAGAAGCAGAAATTAATCTGCTTCTTTTAAAATCGGCATACATTTTTCGATAAATGGTTCCGTTTCTTCGTTTGGTTTGATTTGTTCAAAGCCAAGTTCTTTCAGCTCTTGTAGCATATCAATTGCTACGCCTTCACCACGATAAGATGGTACTACAGTAATATGCTGAATTGTGGCAACCTCATCTTCCGTTCTAATCCCAACAATTCCAACATATTCCTCATCTTTTTTCCATAAATAAAGTGTCCAATTTTCCTCTTGGTCGTATTGTTGAATGGTTTCCATTAAACGCTTAATATCTTTTTCTTGTGGCATGAATGAAAGTAATCCCATTGCAATTTTCTCAAGAGCTTTTTTATAACGTACTAACATGTTCACATTCCCTCAATTCTATCATTGCACATCCTACCAAATCATTTCAAAAAATGCAATAACACAATTTTCCAAGACTAATTTCTTGCGGGAAGCATCTTATTCGCCATTAAACTTTGCAATCATCGGACTAAAAATATAAATAAACAACAGTGCCCAGATAATACAACAACTCGCGAGCCCAATCGCCCACTTTGTCTGCTTCGAATATTTCACAGCTTATTCACCCTTATTTAGTGTTAGCGGTAAGTCATTTACGACGATATCTTCATAACTTTCGCGGCGAATTGCTAGTTGGTGTTCGCCATTTTCTACGAACACGACAGCTGGACGTGGTACACGGTTATAATTGGAAGCCATTGAGTAGCCGTATGCACCTGTACAGAACATCGCTAAAATATCACCTGACTCAGCCGTTTGTAGTGCTGCATCAATCATTAATTTATCGCCCGACTCACAAAGCTTCCCTGCTACAGTATATGTTGCATCTTTAGCCGCATTCGCTTTATTCGCAATAACTGCCTCGTATTTAGCATCATAAAGTGCTGGACGAATGTTGTCGCTCATCCCACCGTCAATCGCGATGTACTCACGCACGCCTGGTACTGTTTTTGAAGAACCAACTGTGTACAGGCTTGTCCCCGCATCCCCAACAAGTGAACGACCTGGCTCGATCCAAATTTCTGGCATCGATAAGTTTACTTTTTCCGCTTCTACTTTTACTGATTTAATCATCTCTTCCACATAAACATGTGGCTCAAGTGGTGCGTCCTCTTCTGTATAGCGAATACCAAAGCCGCCGCCAAGGTTCAATACGCGCGCTTCAAAGCCGTGCTCTGCCTTCCAAGCCCCCATTTTCGCCATCACCTTGCCTGCTGCAAGTGCGAAGCCGTCTGTTTCGAAAATTTGCGAGCCGATATGGCAATGTAAGCCGAGTAAATTTAAGTATTGTTGACCAACTACAGCTGCAAACGCTGCATCTGCTTGGCCATTATTTAAGTCAAAGCCAAACTTTGAATCTGCCTGACCTGTTGTGATGAAGTCATGTGTATGTGCCTCAACGCCTGGTGTAACGCGCAGTAAAATATTCATCGTTTGTGTGCGTGCTGCTGAAATTTCTTTTAACAGTTCGATTTCGTAGAAGTTATCGACGACGATACAACCAATTTTTGTATCGAATGCAAGCTCAAGCTCTGCCACAGATTTATTATTACCGTGGAAGTGAATGCGCTCTGCTGGGAAGCCCGATTTGATTGCTGTAAATAATTCGCCGCCTGATACAACATCAAGTGACAGGTTTTCTTGCTGTGCTAATTGGTAAACTGCTACACAAGCAAATGCTTTTGATGCATAGGCAACTTGCGCTGTTACGCCTAATTTTTCAAATGTATCAATAAAGCCGCGCGCACGCTTACGGATTAGCGCTGTATCATAAACAAATAGTGGTGTACCGTACTGTTTTGCTAATTCTGTCGTATCGACGCCACCAATTGTTAAGTGTCCCTGCTCATTTACTTGCTGTGTTCCGTATAAATGCATAATCTCTCTCCCCTAATTCATAAAATTTTCTCAAAAGTCAAAAATATCATATGAGAACTTTAACATAGGAAAGAGCCATGCGCAACGTGCGTTCATGAACGTTTTCGCTGTTTTGCGTTTAAGATAAAAGGTCTCGGTGCATCATCCGACATCGGAAAGCGAATAAACACGCGCAGGAATGCTTTTGGAAAGAACGGTACGAGCGGCCACATGTACGGGATATTCATCGGACGTAGCGAGCAGAAATACATGAATAAGATAAGAATGCCGATAAAGAAGCCATTCACGCCGAACAACGCAACAGCCGTTAACAATAAAATACGGAACACTTTCACCGAAATACTGAGCTCGTAGTTTGGAATGGCAAATGTAAATATTGCAGCGAGTGCAGTATAAAGGACGACTTCACTCGAAAATAAGCCAACATCAATGGCAATTTGCCCAATAATAATCCCCGCAATTAAGCCCATTGCCGTTGATAGCGGCGTCGGTGTGTGAATGGCGGCAATGCGCAAATATTCAATACCTAAATCTGCTAAAATGAGCTGTAAATAGAGCGGAATTTTACTCGCCTCCTCCACCCCTAAAAATGCGAGCTTTTCGGGGAGCAGGTGCTCATGCGTTGCAAATAAGTACCAGAGTGGCAGCAACAGAAAGCTAAATAACACTGCCGCATAACGTAAAATACGCATCGTTGTGCCGATGAGTGGTGCTTGCCTATACTCTTCTGCATGCTGCAACAGATGAAACATCGTCACCGGTACAAGCATCACAGACGGCGATGTATCGACTAGAATGGCAATATGCCCCTCCAGCAGGTGTGCCGCCACAATATCAGGACGCTCAGAATAACGGACAAAGGGCAGCGGATGAAAACGCTGCTTAAAGAGCCATTCCTCAAGCGACTTATCTGACATCGTCAAGCCGTCATGATTAATTTGTGTGAGTCGCTGTAAAATCCACTGCAAATGCTCGTCATTCACAAGCTGATTCATATATGCAACGACAACATCCGTTTGTCCAAGTGACGATACTTGATGCATGGAAAAATGTAACTCAGTACTGCGAATACGGCGCCGGATGAGCGCCGTATTTTGAATGATATTTTCCGCAAAGCCGTCACGCGAGCCGCGGATTACTTTTTCATTGTCTGGCTCCTCGGGGTTACGACCAGGATAGTTACGTAGCTCGGCTAAATAGCAAAACCCGTGCTCGGTAATGAGCCCAACACGCCCGCTCAGTACGCCAAGTAGAAAATCGTCGACTGATTTTGCCTGATCGACCCCCTGAAAATTAAAATTTGCTTTAAAATAGGCCGGGTCATTCACCTCGAGCTCGGAATCCTCAAACTGCAAATTAATTAAAATTTCTGTGAGCTCTGAACCCTGTACAAGCCCGCTAATATAAACAACAAGTGCGTCCATATGCTTGATATAAATATTTTTTATACAAACATCAAATGACGCACCGTCTCCAAACTTTTTTTCAAAAAACTGCTGTGCTTCCTCTATGGAACTAAAATGCCGATTCGTCATGTCTTCACCCATTTGTTGTTGTTTTCGCATCCATCCATACTTTGAGCTGTGCTAAAATTTTCTTCTCAAGCCGCGACACCTGCACCTGTGAAATGCCAAGTCGCTCTGCAATTTCTGTTTGTGTTAAATCTAAAAAATAGCGAAAATAAATAATCGATTGCTCGCGCTTACCGAGCTTCGCAATCATTTCTTTTAGTGGCACATAATCAAATGGTAGCTCGGATTTATCATCACGCATTTGATCCATGAGCGTCACCGAATCCCCTTCATTTTCGAAGATTTGCTCATGAAGAGATGCTGGATCGCGCATCGCATCATGTGCCATCATCACTTCATCCTCCGTCACATCAAGCATAACTGCGAGCTCACGAATTGACGGTGGGGATTCATTCGTTTTTAAATATTCGTCTGTCGCATGACGAATTTTAAAATTTAATTCACGAATCGAGCGGCTTACCTTGACCATCCCGTCATCACGAAGAAAACGCTGAATTTCTCCGATAATCATTGGCACCGCATACGTTGAAAATTTCACCTCATACGCTAAATTGAATTTATCAACCGATTTCATGAGCCCAATACAGCCGATTTGAAATAAATCCTCAAGCTCAACACCGCGCGAGCTAAAACGCTGGACAATCGACCACACAAGCCGTGTATTACCCTCAATCATCCTCTTTCTTGCCTCACGATCGCCGGCCTGAGACTGTGCAATAAGCTTGCGCATTTCGGCTTGCGTCAATAATGTGTCAACTGATTGTTCGATTGCCTCCATCCCTTCATTAATTATGTGACAAGTGCGCCGACAGAAGAAATTTGCTTCGTAAATGTAATTACTGTACCTTCGCCAACAACCGATTCAATATGAAGCGAATCCGCGAAGCTTTCCATAATCGTAAAGCCCATCCCTGAGCGCTCAAGCTCTGGTTTTGTTGTAAAGAGTGGCTCCTTTGCCTGTTCGACATCCGTAATCCCGCAGCCCGAATCTTTAATAGCGACACTAATTACGTCCCCATTTCGAACCGCATGCATCGTAATAACACCTGTTCCGTTTGCATAGCCATGAATAATCGCATTTGACACGGCCTCTGAAACAATTGTTTTACATTCCGCTAGCTCGTTAATCGTCGGATCAAGCGGTGCGATAAAGCAAGTCATGGCAAGCCTTGCGAGCGATTCATTTTCACTGCGCGCTAAAAACGTTAATGTCATTTCATTATCCATTCACAATCCCTCCTGCCTGCATAATGGCTTCACCTTCTGAAATATAACGTACAAACGACGTAAGCCCTGCAAATTGAAAAATTTTCTGTACGGTTTCGGACGGATTCAGGATGAGCATTTGCCCATTGATTGCACGTAGTTCGCGCATTCTTCCTAAAATAAGCCCTATACCTGAGCTATCCATAAACTGCACATATTCCATATTCCAAATAACAAACCTTACTTGTCCGCTTAGTATCGTTTGTGAAATATTCGCGCGCACCTTTTCGATTTCATGATGACCTAGCTCACCAAACAGCCTCACGACTAAAATCGTGTCGCGATGTAATTGCAAGTTGTATTTCAATCTTTTGCCCCCTTTTGTACGGCAATTTCGTTCAAGAGGATGCAATATCCTTTCGTGTCGACAAAATTAGAAGAAAGTTACCATAAGTAGTGCGCAAGTGACAGAGGGGTATTGGTAGTATTGGGTGATTGTGGACTATTTAAACCATTCACGATAAGAAAAATGCTAAAGCGCCCATTTAGCCCCGAGTGGACATAAACGCCACATCCATGTGGCATGTCCACAATGACTCACATCGTGTGAGCCTCAGCTGCTTTCGAGCCCGGAGTGAAAGTGGGCACTTTACTTTCACTGGAGGGATTGAAGCGACCTCGAGGGGCTGGCGCTTTAGCCTAGACATTAAAACGCCAAACTTTATACTTTCTTATCTCATACAAAAATCCCATTAGATTTAAAATCTAATGGGACCGAATTCAAATTTTCGTCGTCTCACGTAGCTTTTCCTTCACTTCACTACTCGCTAACTTGCTACATTCTCTAAACGCAAAATGCTTACAGCCAAGACACTTTTGCACATTAATTTGCGCGAGTGCCGCAGTAATGGCATCACCTGTATGCAGATAAAAATTCCCCTCACCAATTTCTGCTGTCAGTCCAGTTGCATCAAGCATGTGCTGCAAACTTGGCTCCACGCCGCTTACAAGCACATCACCACCGTTCTCGCGGAAGCTTTTGACGATATTGCGGAAATATTCTTCTGCAGTTGAATCAATAAACGGCACTTTGCCCATACGCAAAATGAGCACAAGCGGCTTATAGTGAATCGTATTTAAAATAGATTGCTCAAACGTTTGTGCCGCGCCGAAAAATAGCGGGCCTTCAATCGTGTAGACACTAATTTGCGGGCAATCATGCGTATCAGAAACCGCATCTGCGAGCAACTTGCCTTCTTTTGACGATGGATCTGGTAATACCTTCGTCACAACCATCATTTCACTCATACGCTTCGCAAATAAAACAACGGCCAGCAGTAAACCAACCTCTACCGCCAACGTCAAACTCGTAAAAACGGTCAGTAAAAATGTAATGACCAGCACAAGCGAGTCTCCGGACTTTAATTTTAAAATATGGGCAAAATGGTGGCGCTCACTCATATTCCAGGCGACCATCATCAAGACGGGCGCAAGACTTGCAAGCGGAATATGAACCGCAAATGGTGAGAGTACGAGCAATGTCAAGAGGACAAACACACCGTGAATAACGCCTGACATCGGTGAGGTTGCCCCAGTTTTAATATTGGTCGCCGTTCGTGCAATCGCCCCAGTTGCCGGAATGCCGCCAAAAAACGGTGTCACAATATTAGCAACTCCTTGCCCAATTAACTCACGGTTACTATTATGCTTACTATTCGTCATACCGTCCGCTACAACCGCAGACAGCAGTGACTCAATGCCGCCAAGCATCGCAATCACAAACGCAGGGCCAAGCAGTAAATAAAGACGCTCAAATGTGATTTCCGGTATGCGGAACTCCGGCAGTGTATTCGGAATGGCACCGTATACCGAGCCAATTGTCGCCACTTGCCCTGGTAAAAATAGCGCCGTCACAACTGCTGACACAATAATCCCAACGAGTGCACCTGGCACTTTTGTTAACACGCGCGGCGTTAATAAAATCATCGCTAAACTAATCACGGCTACGACAATACTCCACGTATTCACCGTATAAAGATGCGTCGTAATTTCGATGATATTTGCATGAAATTTCTCATGCTGCTCCATCCCCGTTAGCCCTAAAAAATTGCCAATTTGTCCTGTAAATATAATAACCGCAATCCCCGCGGTAAAGCCAACCGTCACGGGACGCGGGATAAATTTAATGAGCGTACCAAGCTTAAAAACCCCCATCAATACAAGTATGATACCTGCCATTAATCCTGCAATGAGTAAATTTTCGTAGCCATAAACAAGCACGATACCGAGTAGCACTGGCACAAATGCCCCCGTCGGCCCGCCGATTTGATATTTCGAGCCGCCTAGTAGCGCGATTAAAATCCCCGCAATAATCGCCGTATAAATGCCGTACTCCGGCTTGACCCCAGACGCAATCGCGAAAGACATGGCGAGCGGTACTGCAATAATCCCGACAATTGTGCCCGATAATAAATCCTTTTTAAAATGTTCAACTGAATAACCCTCAAAACGCCCTGTCCAAAATTTCCCCATGCAATCCCTTCTTCGCCTCTATTTTTTGAAGACATGTGAACCTGCCATCCAGATTCACTAAAAGTTTAGAGAAAATTAACTTTTTCGACATATTCACATACATATTGTACCATAATAGCGTAAATCGATACGCTCTATTTTCTATTTGTCCACAAAAAAACTGATGGACGCAATGCCCACCAGTTATCATGTATTAGTTCATTTCATAAGCAGCTTGCACTTTTTCAATTTCCGCTGCTGTAATTTCTGAATTTGAATATAATTTTGCGATAACATCACCGGCTTTAACTGTATCGCCTGCTTTTGCGACAAGCTCTACCCCTGCATCATAGTCTAGTGCAGATTCTTTTGTTAAACGACCCGCCCCAAGTGCCACAGATACTTCACCAATTAGTAGTGCTGTCACTTTCGCCACTTCCCCTGAAGCAGTTGCTGTTACTTCTACTGTGTACTTCGTTTCTTTTTGGTATAAATCCTCTACGTCACCGCCTTGGATTTTGATTAAATCATATAGCTTCGCAAGCGCTGTGCCGTCTGTAATTGTGCCCTTAACCGCAGCTGTTGCTTCCTCTTCTGATTTACCTGTAGATACTTGGTACATAAATGACGCAACTGTCACACACTCATCATAAAGATCCGCATGTGTTTTTTCCATGTTGCCTGCAAGTAAATCAATCGCTTCAAGCACTTCTAACTTATTCCCAATCATACGACCAAGTGGGTTATCCATGTCACTGATGTGTGCGATGACTTTACGGCCTAGCTTTTCACCGATTGCTGTCATTGTATCCGCTAGCACTTGTGCAGATTCCTCTGTTTTCATGAAGGCACCAGAGCCGCATTTCACGTCAAGTACGATACCGTCTGCACCACTCGCGATTTTTTTACTAATAATTGATGCCGCGATTAACGGAATCGAATCAACCGTACCTGTTACGTCGCGCAGTGCATATAATTTTTTGTCTGCTGGTACAAGGTTCGCTGTTTGACCTGCCACGGCGATTTTGTGTTCGTTGACATTTTTAATGAACTCTTCTGATGTTAACTCTGTGCGTAAGCCTTTAATTGATTCTAGCTTATCAATTGTACCGCCTGTAATACCAAGCCCTTTTCCAGAGAATTTCGCTACAGGAATGCCTAGCGCTGCGATAATTGGCGTCACGATTAATGTCACTTTATCGCCAACACCGCCTGTTGAGTGCTTATCGATTTTGAAGCCTTCGATTGAAGATAGGTCGATGACGTCACCTGATTCAATCATTGCTTTTGTTAAGTAAAACGTTTCATCATCTGTCATCCCGTTAATACGAATCGCCATTAAAAGCGAGCTAATTTGGTAATCTGGAATCGAGCCGTTCGTGTAGTTTTCAATGAAAAAGTTAATATCTTGCTCTGTTAATTCAATACTGTTTTTCTTTTTTTCGATTACTTGTAAAATGTTCAAGTCCTCGTCCCCCTTATTTTAAGTCGCCTAAGAAACTCGTGCCAAACTGTGGTGCTTTCACATCAAAGTTTTCTGCAACGGTTGCCGCGATATCTGCAAATGTTTGGCGCAGTGGTAATTCCTTACCTGCTGCAAAGCGTGGTGAGTACACAAGTAGCGGTACATATTCACGCGTATGGTCTGTACCAGGGAATGTTGGATCATTACCATGGTCCGCTGTAATCATTAATAAATCATCTTCCCCAAGTGCCTCTAATACTTCTGGTAAGCGACGGTCAAACTCTTCTAATGCCTCACCGTAACCAATTGGATCACGGCGGTGACCGAAGTTAGCGTCAAAGTCTACTAAGTTTAAGAAGCTCATCCCGTGGAAATCGCGACGTGCAACCTCATTCATTTTGTCCATGCCGTCTGTATTGTTTTTCGTACGAATCGATTCTGTTACCCCATCATTGTTGAAAATGTCCGAAATTTTACCGATTGCAATGACATCTAAGCCTGCATCCTTCATTTCTGCCATTGTTGTACGGCCAAATGGTGTCAGTGCATAGTCATGACGATTGGCTGTACGCGTGAAGTTGCCCGGCTCGCCGATAAATGGACGTGCAATAATACGTCCTACTAAATATTCAGGATCAAGCGTTAATTCACGTGCGATTTCACAAATTTTGTATAGCTCAGCTACTGGAATAATGTCTTCATGTGCTGCAATTTGTAGTACTGGGTCAGCTGATGTATAAACAATGATTGCACCTGTTTCCATATGCTCTTTTGCGTAATCATCAATAACGGCTGTCCCACTGTATGGCAGGTTACAAAGTACTTTACGACCCGTTGCTTGTTCAAGCTTTGCAATTAATTCTTGTGGGAAGCCTTCTGGATATACTTTAAACGGCTTATCAATATTTAGGCCCATAATTTCCCAGTGCCCTGTCATTGTATCCTTGCCGACAGAAGCTTCTTGCATCATGCCGTAATAGGCTTTTGGTGCAACCGCTTTCTCAATACCTTGTAGTTCACGGATATTCGACAGGCCAAGGCTTGCCATTGTCGGCATCGTTAGCCCGTTCATCGCTTCTGCAATATGTCCTAATGTATGTGAGCCCACATCACCGAAATCTGCTGCGTCTGGCGCTTCGCCAATTCCTACTGAGTCCATCACAATAACGTGAATTTTTTTAAATGGTTTCATAACGTTCTGTCACTCCTCTTCTTCAACTACTATTTTACCAAAAATTTTAAATAAATAAAGGTCAGACATCTGACTTACCACACTTAATGTTGCACCTTCTCGCTTCTTTATACGAAAAAACCTTTACGCGCGCGGATGGAACTGTTTATATACCTCTGAAAGCCTCGTTTTACTAATATGCGTATAAATTTGTGTCGTTGAAATATCGGCGTGTCCGAGTAGCTCCTGCACGGAACGAAGATCTGCGCCGTTTTCAATTAAATGCGTCGCAAACGAGTGACGCAGCACGTGCGGTGTAATGACCTTTTCAATCCCTGCCACCACTGCATGTTCACGAAGTAGCTTCCAGCAGCCTTGTCTAGTAAAACGTTTCCCTCTTTGATTAATAAAAAACGCATCATTTTTCGGTGCAGCACCGAGTAGTACAGGTCTTGCTTCATTTAAATAACGCACGCATGCCTCGAGTGCACTGCGACCGAGCGGAATAATACGCTCTTTGCCGCCCTTACCAAAAACGCGCACAAAGCCCATCGTAATATGCACGTCCTCTAAATCGAGCATAATGAGCTCGCTAATCCGCATCCCCGAGCCGTACAGTAGCTCAAGTAACGCCACATCGCGCACACCTTGAGGTTTTTCTACATTTGGCGCGGAAATAAGCGCGTCAATTTCGTCAATCGACAGCACTTTCGGTAACTTTTGTTCAAGCTTTGGCAATTCTAAATGGACAGTCGGATCCTGCTCGGTAATTTTTTCACGTAGCATAAACTGATGTAGTGAGCGAATCGATGAAATGTGACGCGAAATCGTACGCGGCGACTTGCCAACGCGCTGCAAAGACTCTAAATACAACAAAATGTGCGGACGCGTCACTACGTTAAAACCTTCTAGCTGCTGCTCGCCAGCCAAATGCCGCGCATAACTAAGTAAATCACGTTTATACGATTGTAGCGTATTATCCGCCAACTGCCGCTCGACACGAATAAAATGCAAATAATCTTCAATTGGATCTGTAAAGTTTTTCATAACTATTCGCTCCTTCTCTCTATTAGCATCATTTTAGCACTTGTTAGGCAAAATAAAAAAGAGCAGCCCCCTCGCTGCTCTTTTCTAAATAGACTAGTTGCTGTCTCCATCGCTATCATTATCATGACAACGCCAGCAAATTCCGTGGAATGTCAGTCTATGGTCTTTAATCATGAAATTCCATCGCTTTTCTACAATTACTTCAACATCTTCTAGTAAGTCTTCTTGAATTTCATCGACTGCGCCACATTCGATACAAACTAAATGATGATGGAAATGCTTTGCACCCTCTTGACGTAAATCATAGCGCGATACGCCGTCACCAAAGTTAATTTTATCGACAATTTTCAGCTCTGTTAAAAGCTCAAGTGTACGATATACTGTTGCAAGACCAATTTCTGGTGCCTTCTCTTTTACAAGAAGATAGACATCCTCGGCACTTAAATGGTCTTCTTCATGCTCTAGTAGTACGGCCACTGTTGCTTCACGCTGAGGCGTCAGTTTATAGCTAGCACTATGCAGTTGCTTTTTAATTCGATCAATACGGCTCTCCATGCGACGCCCTCCTAAACTCATTCTATTATAACAAATGAGTAAATCTGTTTACAAGTTAATGATTTATTTTATCATCATTGATACGACAATATATTCGATGCTCACTAAAATACTAAATAATACTAAAACAACTGTAATTCGTTTTTTAGAAAGCATTTTTTGTCCAAGTTTTTGCGGTGCTGATCTAACACTTACATGATAGAGCACTATTAGTAAAATACTATAAAATAGCTGAAAAGGAAACCACCATAACCCATATAGCTTAACCGATTCATGCTGGACAAGCAAAAATACAGAGCTAAAGCCAAAAAACGTGATTTTTAATGCAATAAAAACAGGTGCAATCAGTGTCAAATAACGATGTGTTGAAAAAAATAACACAAAAAAGATCGCAATCGCTAATGGCAGTACGCTCCATAATGGGGATTTTGCATGTTCGAGTAGCAGCAGGCGCCGGTCTCCCCATGTAATGACTTGTGTAATTTGTGCTAAATCAAACAATTGATAGCATGCTACACCACTGACAAAGGCAAGCACGAGCATTGTGGCATATTGAATAAAAAATAGTTTCCGCATACGTAGCTCCTTTCCGTTGCTACAACTTATGCGAATCGCTACTAGATATGCGCTACTATTTTTGTAGTTTCATCCATAATACTGCGAATGCTGTTTTCGCATCATAAATGCGCCCATCCGCCACCATTTGCTCTGCCTCTTCTACAGTAACCGCCATGAGCTCGACAAATTCATCCTCGTCGAGTTCGGCCGCCTCCTCTAGCAAGGTTAAATTACGTGCCACATAAAGATGAATTACCTCATCTGCGAAACCCGGTGACGTCGCAAACGTCTGAATATATGTAAGTTCACCACATGCATAGCCTGTTTCTTCCTCTAATTCGCGGCGTGCTGTCACCTCAGGCTTTTCGCCTGGCTCTAGCTTACCCGCTGGAATTTCAATAATTGAGCGTTCTAATGCTTTGCGGTATTGCTCGACTAATAAAATTTTTCCATCATCGGTAATCGCAATGACCGCTACTGCACCTGGATGATTAATAATTTCACGCTTTGCAGTCTCGCCATTTGGTAATGTGACCTCATCTACCTTTAATGAAATAACGCGCCCTTTAAAAATCGGCTGTGATGTAATCGTTGTCTCTTCAAATTTTTTCATGAACGATGCCCTCGCTTGTCGTTTGGAATACTTTCATTGTACCATTAGACTATGATTTTTCGAAATAATAAAGGAGGGGAATATGTTGAAAAAACGTAACCTCGGAAAAAGCAACTTGAAAATTTCACAATTAAGCTTAGGCTGCATGTCACTGCCTTCAGAAAAAAAAGAAGCTGCCTATGTAATAGAAGCCGCGCTTGACGCAGGCATCAATTATTTTGATACAGCAGATCTTTATCATCTTGGTGTCAATGAAGAAATTGTAGGTGAGTTGTTAAAATCTCACCGACAAAATCTCCTCATCGCCACAAAAGTAGGCAATCGCTGGGTTGACGGACAGGACGGCTGGACATGGGACGCATCACCAAGCTACATAAAACAAGCGGTAAAGAACAGTCTTCGCCGCTTACAAACAGATTATATCGATGTTTATCAGCTCCACGGCGGCACACAAGCTGATCACTGGCCAGAAATTATCGAAACATTTGAAGAACTAAAGCGTGATGGTGTCATTCGCGAATACGGCATTTCGTCGATTCGTCCGAATGTTTTCATTCCCTTTGCCGAAAAAAGTCAGGCTATTAGCAATATGATGCAGTTTAATCTTCTTGACCAGCGTGCGGGAGAGTGGTTTGACATGCTTGAGTCGCAGGGACTGTCCGTTGTGACGCGCGGCTCCATTGCGAAAGGCTTACTAACAAACGAGTGGCGTACACGTCTGCAAGATTATATGAGCTATCCAAAACAGCAGCTAGTAGACGTATTGACTCAACTCGAAGAAACATGCGGCGATGTTCATGCCGCTGCTCTTGCGTTTAACTTACATTATCCTACGGTTGCCTCGACGGTCATCGGCGCACGAACGAAAGAGCAGCTACAGCAAAACCTGCGCGCTTATGAAAAAGCACAGCAACTGAGCAATGTAGACGAGATGTTAACGTTCACGCGACAAGATCGTTACACGGAGCACCGATGAAAAAAATTATCATTATTTTAGTTTTGGCTCTTTGTGCGGTGATTCTTATGTCAAACACTACATATGAGCAGCAATCCATCACGCCAGAGCTCCGCTATTTATTAAAAAACGAGCCGTTCAAAGGTTTTTTAAGTCAATTTGAGCTTACCTTTTGGGGTTCTGTTGTTTCCGTAGAAACGTGGGGCTATTATGAATTTGTCGAATTACTTATTCGTAAAGCCACGCATTTTTTAGGCTACGGTCTGATAGGCGTTATTTTATGGATCTTTTACCGTAAGCTCCAATGGCGGTTTCCAAGTCTCCTCGCAATTGGCTCTATTGCCATCATTGCTAGCTTAGATGAATACCGCCAAACATTTATCCCAGACCGCACTGGTGCAGTTGAGGATGTTGTCATTGATATATGCGGAGCGATTACATTAATTAGTATCGCCAAGCTCCTAAATTATTTCCGTAAACGTTGTGCATAAATGAACAGAGCCTTATTATTTTCCAGGAAAATAATAAGGCTCTGTGCACTTCATCGCCCACAGAGCCTTTCCCTTAATATTTCGAGCCTTGATCGCCGTACTGACCTAATAGTTCCTCAAAGCTCATATTTTTCTCTTTTTGCTTGCGCTCAAATGCTTTGCGCGCATGCTCCTCTTGCTGCTTTGCTTCCACGTCTGCCACAAGCGATTGCTTGGCGGCCTTTAATTTCGCTAACACGTCACCGCCAAGTTGGTCTTGCAGTGTCATCGCCTCTTTATCTGCAAAATTCGATTCCTGTGGTTGATGCTGTTTTTTCTTTTTCGCCATCTGTTCTTCACCCTAAGCTCTTTAATAATTTAACGCTGAACGATTGTCGCAACACCTTGACCACCGCCAATGCATAATGTTGCAAGTCCTGTTTTCGCGTCTCTTCGCGCCATCTCATGTAGTAGCGTTACTAATACGCGCGCACCACTTGCTCCAATTGGATGTCCAAGCGCAATCGCTCCGCCGTTCACATTTAGTTTATCATGATCGAAGGCAAGTTCGCGATCAACAGCAATCGATTGTGCCGCAAATGCTTCATTTGCCTCAATTAAATCAATGTCACTAAGCGCGATATTTGCCTTGGCCAACGCCTTTGTTACCGCTTGTACAGGGCCTGTGCCCATAATCGCTGGGTCCACACCATAGCTTGCATTCGCTACAATGGTTGCAAGTGCTGGGATGCCTAATTCATGCGCGCGCTCCTTCGACATAACAACAACCGCCGCCGCCCCGTCATTAATGCCTGACGCATTGCCCGCCGTCACTGAGCCGTCCTTTTTAAATGCTGGGCGCAGTTTCGCTAATGTTTCGGCTGTTGTGCCTGCCTTAATATACTCATCTTGCGTAAACAATACGAGCTCGCCTTTACGCTGCGGAATTTCTACTGGCACGATTTCTGCCTCAAACTTCCCTGCCTGCTGCGCGCTTGCTGCTCTTTTTTGCGAACGCGCTGAAAAAGCGTCCTGCTCTTCACGTGTAATATTATATTGGTCACATAAATTTTCGGCTGTCACGCCCATATGATAATCATTAAATGCACACCATAAACCATCCTGAATCATCGTATCAATTAATTTTTGGTCGCCCATACGGAAGCCTTCGCGCGCATTTCGCATAATATAGGGTGCCTGGCTCATATTTTCAAAGCCCCCTGCAACAACTACATCCGCATCCCCTGCTGCGATTGCTTGCGCTGCTAAATGCACTGTCTTTAGTCCTGAGCCACATACTTTATTAATCGTTAGTGCTGGCACTGCATGTGGTAAACCCGCTTGTAATGCTGCTTGGCGCGCTGGATTTTGCCCAAGACCCGCTGCTAATACATTGCCCATAATGACCTCGTCCACGATATCGCTCGCAATCCCTGCGCGCTCTAACGCCTCTTTAATGACAATACTACCAAGCGTCGGTGCTGCTACATCTTTTAATGAACCTTGAAATGCCCCAATCGCTGTTCTTACTGCACTTACAATGACAACCTCTTTCACCATTTCTCCATCCCCAATCCTTTTTTCAGAATAATTTAACATTAATTCCACTTGTCAGTGTAACAAAATTTCCCTTCCTTTTGTAGTGAGGTTTTTGAATGTTGGCATTTGGTTACATTAATGATAAGACATACACAGAGGTGACTTCTATGAGAAAAACGGTAAAAACTCTTTTAAGCGCGACCTCGCTACTCGCTGCGGCCTCTATTTTATCGGGCATTCAGCTAACGAACCGTATTATGTATATTAAACCGAAAGATACCGAAACAATTATCGAACGTGAACGCTTAGCCGAGCGCTTCGATCAAGTCTGGTATGACGGTTGTGACAAGCAGCTCTTATCCATTGAATCACCGCATGGCTATAGTATTTCAGGTATATTCCTGCGGCCGCTTGCGACAAATAATACGGTCATCATTTGCCACGGTGTCACAGAAAACAAAATAAATTCTGTTAAATTTGCGCGTATGTTTGAGCGACTCGGCTTTAATTCGGTTATTTATGATCACCGTAGACACGGTGAATCCGGCGGCAAAACAACGAGCTATGGCTATTATGAAAAAATGGATTTACACGCACTCGCCAAAAATATGCGAACAAAAATTGGTGATGATGCTATCCTCGGTATTCACGGTGAATCGATGGGTGCTGCGACGACTTTGCTTTATGCAGGTACAATCGATTCTTTAGCAAACTTTTATATTTCAGACTGCGCCTTTTCTAACTTCTCTGAGCTGCTTTCACTGTTGTCGAAAGCAACAATTCCAGTCAACCCAAAATATACAGTCCCTTTTGCAACGTTTTTCATTCGGATGCGCGATGGCTACTCTATTCGTGAAATTAGTCCACTAGATGCCGTCACACATATTGAGGAACCAGTGCTCTTCATTCATAGCGTACCCGATAGCTTCATCCCCGCGGCCATGTCCGAACAATTATTCGATGCAAAAAAAGACAAAAAAATGCTCAAGCTCTTTGACGTTGGTGAGCACGCACAATCCTTCAATGAATCCCCTTATGAATATGAGCAAACGGTTGCGCAGTTTTTAAAAACCTATGTGCCACGTTACACAAATGAATCTGCACTACTGCACTAAATAAAAGGCATCCGCAAATGTTTCGCGGATGCCTTTTATATTAATTTTCTTCGCTAAACACAATATGCCACTCTGCACGTTTTTCCAAAAATGCTTGTGCTAATTTTTGAGCACCCTCTAAGCTATGGCTTGCTGCCCAGCCGCACTGTACTTCGTTGCACGCTGGTACAGAAGTCGCTGCTAACACGTCATTCACTGTTTTTTCTAAAATATTTAAAATGCCTTCGTAATCATCATAGTTTATGAATGATACATAAAAGCCAGTTTGGCAGCCCATTGGTGACAGGTCTACTACCGCGTCCGAGTGATTACGGATGCGGTCGGCCATTAAATGCTCTAATGAATGGAGCGCTGGCATTTCCATATGCCCGTTATTTGGTTGCTTCAGGCGAATATCATACTTCGTTACAATATCCCCCTTCGCGCCTTCCTTCGTGCCCGCTAAACGAACATACGGTGCAATGACCTTCGTATGGTCTAAATCAAAGCTTTCTACATTTGTTTTCTCTGTTGTCATGATGAAACCTCCTATGTATACGTTCCCACCTATCGTAGTACAATGAGGGTGATTTATCAACTGAATATTCTGAACAAAAGTTTTTATTTGGTCTATTGCTGTAAGATTCAATCAAAAAAGGCAACTCGCCTTATATGCGAATTGCCTGACAACCATTATTTATCTTGGAATTTGTTCATTTGTGACATCATTTGACGCACTTGTTTTTCAGATGGTTTACGCCCCATTTGCGCCATCATTACGCGAATCATTTGTTCGTTAATTGGTGGATTTTCTTTTAAATACTTCATCATATATTGACGAGCTGCGTAAAAGCCGATTGCTACGCCCCCGATTAAAGCTACGATGATAAGTGTAATAGCTAACCATAATTGCATTGTATCCAACCTCCTCCATTGCCGATGTTCCGAGAAAAATTCTCCAAAAATTATTATACACTAAACAATATCCCTTTTCTATCTTTTAATTTTTATAAAGGGTGGACTTCATCTACATCTCGAGACCTCACTAAAAATACCATTTGCGCCTGCTTAAAGAAATATTCAGTCTCGTTATATAAAATGAAAATAATAACGATAACCCATGTACTAAATTCGCTTGAATCCTGGCCTAGATGTATTTTAAAATAGTTTATTAAAATCACTTCTAGTATACTGAATCTATACCCTTTAAAGGAGCATCTACCATGACATTTACGTATGAAAACTTTGCAAAAGGCGGCGTACTGACATTATTTGACCCACTTTTCACGATAATGGCCGTCTTTTCCGTCCTTTTACTTCTGACCATCTACTTACTCGCACCACCAGCAAAGGTTATTTTAATCGTCAGTGCCTTTACGATTATTTTAGCGACACAGTTACTGCTGATTAACGGCATCGTTGTCGACGAGCTCAATTTAAATGGTGCGACAAAAACGACGATTTTATTCGGTGCAACTGTTGCCCTGCAAATAGCAGCCATTATTTTAGCTTTCTACAAGAAAAGGGCTTAATCGTCTGTTTAACCGCAATTGGACAGCAACACAAAAAATTTTATACTTTCTTAACTCTTAAAAGAAAAGCATTTGATCCCTCAAATGCTTTTCTCATTTATCTTGTTGCTTCCCAAAGCCTGTGCGCTTCAATTTACCCCAATCATTTTTCCCTCTAAAGTAATACCAGATGCCTTCGAGTCGGTACAGCGTCATAAGCGGACGGAACCACAAGTTTTCCGTAAAGGCATAGCCCATTAATTTTAACGTGTCGCGGATACGCGGATACGTTTTTAAACTCCATGCCTCTAGCAGCACCGCAAACATCGACAACATCGTTCCGTAAATAAGGAACAGCAGCGTTAAAATAATCGCAGATTCCATATAAATATTGCCAACTAAAAACGACAAGAAAACATATATGTAACCGAGAAATTCCACGATTGGCCCGAATAATTCAACAAAAACGAAGTACGGAAACGAAATCATGCCAATTTGACGATATTGCGGATTTAAAAACATAGTACGGTTCATCATAAGGCTGCCAATCAACCCTTGATGCCAGCGCCGCCTTTGTGTGCGTAGGTCTTTCAATGACTCAGGTGCCTCAGTCCAGCAAATCGGATCTGGGATGAATTCAATCGTTCGCTTTATTTTATTTTTTAGTAAGTAGCGATGCAAACGCACAACCAGCTCCATATCCTCGCCAATTGTTTTACGTGAATAGCCTCCCACTTTAATGACAAAATCCTTTGAGAACACACTGAATGCACCGGAAATAATTAATACTAAGTTAAATTTACTTAGCGCAATCCGTCCCATATAAAATGCGCGTAAATATTCAATAATTTGCATAATAACAATCGGATTTCGCGGGACAACGGTTTGAAGTACTTTACCAAATTGAATATCTGCACCATTTGCGATCCGCACACTGCCCCCTGCGGCAACTACACGTCCATTTGACGCGATAATGGGCTTCATGACTTGCAAAAGCGCTTTACTTTCGAGTAGTGAATCCCCATCAATCGAGCAAAAATACGGATACTTTGATACATTTATCCCAACATTTAGCGCATCCGCCTTCCCCCCATTGTCCTTATCAATTACGATAATATTTGCATGCACCGTTGACCGATACATGCCGCGCACGCGCTCGGTTTGGAGGTGACGCGG
This sequence comes from Solibacillus sp., assembly GCA_040274725.1. Classification (GTDB taxonomy): domain Bacteria; phylum Bacillota; class Bacilli; order Bacillales_A; family Planococcaceae; genus Solibacillus. The sequence continues at coordinate 292,885 of JBEMAQ010000001.1, forward strand.
AATGGTTTGAAATACCTCTTCCATTTTAAATTCCTCGATCACATACTTTAGCGTCTCATCTGTTGAACCGTCATTCACGACGACAATTTCATACTGCGGATATTCAATTGTTAACAATGAGTGAATGGTCGCAATAATCCCTTGTTCCTCATTGTATGCCGGTACAATAATTGACACCGGCTTTGAATAGACCTCTTTTAAATTCACATCATTTTCTAAATATTTATCGAGCTTCAGCGCATGCTTCAAATGAAAAAATGCAAACAGCAGCATTAAAGAATAGACTACAATAATACCAATCATATAGAAAAAGATAAACACACCAAACGTTTGATGTATCCAGTAAAGTAACGCACCGATATCCATTGTCATCACCTAATCCCTAATACTTCCTTTGCCATATCCGCAGCAAATGCGTCCTCTGTTTGGTGCGCCATTTCTTGCAGCAGTCTAAGACCATTTTTTTTTGTTTTCAATGTAAGTGCGGCCTGCTTTCGAACTCGCCAGTTCATATCGCAAAGTAGCACTTGCAGCATGTTCACCGCCTGCTTTCCTTCAACGAGACGCAGCACCTTAGCAAACATTAAACGCTCCTGCCATTCAGACGACGTTAAAAATTGCTCATAAGCCGCTAAATCCGCCACCATGCCAAATGTGCTAATCGCTTTTAATACCCGAATTCGAATCTCCACATGAATCGAGTCTAACAATTTTTCATAGAAGTACAAGTATTCTGAGTCCATCGTTGTATGCAAGCTTAAATAATCTAATAAGGATAGCTGCAAACGAATCGGCAATTCATCAAAATGACGAATAAACCGTTTTATATACGATTCATCAATATGCGCCAAAATGACCTTATAATCATATTCGGACATTTTCATACGAGGTGCATACAAATGCGCTAAAAATAAGTTTGGATTATACGTTGAAATTACTTGGAGCACGACTAAATATTCTTCCATCTGCTCGATTTCATTTTGCTTTAGTTTTCCCTCGATAATCGGCACTAAAAATTGCAAATCAAATAACATCGTTCTACGCAGCACATTTAAACGGTCGGCCCACTCCGGACTTTCAAGCAATTTCCCATAGTGCTTTTGCATATTCAGCGTCGCAAAACGTGAAATGTTTTTGCGTACTTCTGCATTGTTAATCGTCGTTACATACGTAATAAAAATTTTATCAATTGCTTCCCGTACATCATAGTCAAACGATGTGTGTTTTAGTGCCTCTTCAATTGATTCACCGTGCAGTAAATAGCGGTACCACTCTTGCTCATATGTTTCTATATAGGCATTTACTTTCCGCTGAAAGTGCATTTCCTTGTTTCTTTTAAAGACCAAGTAACTAAAAATCAAGCCAATCACTAAAAGCAAAAACGCTATTATTACTACGGCACCGAATAAAATTGCATTCGTTATCATATTAATGTAACCTTCTCAAATAATTTTTAATTTGCGTTTCTAACACATGCAAATTAAACGGACGGACAAAGTAGGCATCTGCGCCATTTTCCATCGCATTTAGTAACGATTCCTCCGATAAACGATTCGAAATAAATAGCACATAATACTTCCGTTCGTTCGGCTGTGCACGTAAAAATTGTAAGACTTCTAATCCATTTTTCTTTGGCAAAATATCATTCACAAGTAAAATATGATGATGACCACTCACATACCTGTCTGATTGCATAAACTGCAAGCCGTCTTGAAAAACTTCGACCTGTAGTTCGATATTTTTCACTTCAAGATTTTGAATCATATTTTTGAAAATCGATAACGTGACGATATCATTTTCTAAAATGCTCACCTTCACCGTTTCTTTTTCTCGATCTAAAAAATAAGGCATAAAATACGGTTGCTCCGCTGTTGCATGCTTTAGACCATCAATCGCGCACTCCAATACCGTAGCTAGCTCATGTTTCGCATTCGCTACTTCTGCAACGCTCGCAATAACCGGTTCAATCTCCTTACCTAATGTTTTCTTCAGTCGCGTCAAAAAGGATTTGACTTCTACGACACGTGTAATCGATAAAAGTAAAATAACACAGTGCTTTTCTACATGCTTATATACAAAATCAGACGTGCGCAGCTGTCGCTTAACGACCGCATAATATGCTTCATAGGAGCCTTGTTGCTGACCAACGTATTTTAAAGCAACAATGGAGAAATTAATTTTTTTACGCATGACATATGCTCGTTGGAGCTCATATAAATTTCTTAGCTGCTCATAATCTTCCACGATTTCCCTAAAATCAATTACCTCTTTCGTCATCTACCTCAACTCCATTATGATTATCTCTCAATCTTCTAGTCTATCTCTGATACCATCATACCCTTGCACATACACTGACTTCAATATTCCTGTCTCAAACAGTTCATTTTACTCCAGCTGCTCAAAAATTCCGCGCATCAGTGGAATATATGTTGTCCAAAAGAAAATCGCTTCATCATTTGAAAACATACGCATTAACACATCTCCGTATTGCCAGCGCTGCAAGTTATCTTTTGTATAATCTGCAAAATCCCCGGAAAAATAATACGTCTGTTGTGCTTGATGATACGTCACGGCAGGGAAAACAGTCGGAATTCCATATTCTTCTAGCTGCTTCATCCCATTTTCAGATACGCCGATATGATATTGTGCCAAAACAGTACTAGCTTCAGCAGGCTCGACGATATCAAACCAATAATGGTATGTTGAATTATTCACATTTGGCAACTGCTGCTTGCCCTCTGTTGTCATTTTAAATTTCACTTCGTGTGGGGCATCTCTTTCATCTAATACAACGACCTCACCAGACAGATGAACAAATGCTAAGCCCCCATTTTTAAACAGCCATTGTTCACCAGACTGTGCTTCGTAATTTTGAATCAGCCATAACGGAACTTCTGTATTCGTGAAATCATCAAAATAGCGGCCCACCCAACCTGTCCATGTAATATTTAAATCCTTTTCCATCACCGTGCGTGTCGCCTCATCAGTTGGTGTCGCAAATGAATTATACTCCGCAACTAACGTCGTGTTAGGTCCCTTCGCGCGCATAATCGTCTCCCATTCGCTACGCTCCATCCCACCATAGATTTTTTCAGAACGTTCCCCTTCTGAAAAATCCTCTAGGTCATCTGAATAAACACCATATGTATCTGCAATATAAATAAAATTCTTCTCCCCGTTTGCCTGATACGGTGTCATCGGCTGCTTTTCATACGGGTCATAGCCGTAATAATCCACATCTCTTTCATACAACTCACCACTCGGCTTCACGATTTTTTCATTTGTTAAAAACCAAAACAAGCCATTATGCTCACGGTATGTTGTAGTTGGAACCGTTTTATCAATAATTAATAGATCTATTTCCGTCGCTTCTTTAAATTGCCATACGATTCTTGGCGAGCTAATTAGCAAAACAATCAGTAAAATTAAAAGTATATTTTTCACTAGCAGTCGTTCCTCCCCGGCCAAATAAACAAGCATTTTTTACCATTATACTAATCTATCTTTGATACGATGTCACTACTTTCACTTACTAAACTAGTGAATAAGTTGATACTCACTTAAAAATTCAGGAGGTTTTACATTTGAATTGAACAAAAGAAAAAAGCCTTTATTGACAGGTCAGATACCCGTCAATAAAGGCTTTCATTCGTTTCTTATAGTGCTTTTACTTTCGCGACTACGTTTTCTACAGTGAAGCCGTATTTTTCCATTACAAGCTCGCCTGGTGCAGACGCGCCGAATGTGTCGATACCAAGTACATCACCTTCGAAACCAACATATTTATGCCAGCCGAATGTAGAACCCATCTCGATTGCTAAACGTTTTGTTACAGCTTTTGGTAATACAGATTGTTTGTATTCTGCTGTTTGCTTTTCAAAGCGGTCCATTGATGGCATTGATACAACTTGTACGTCAATTCCTTCAGCTAGTAATGCTTTTTGTGCTTCTACAGCTAAAGATACTTCTGAACCTGTTGCGATTAAGATGGCATCTGCCACTTCTTTTGTAGCTGGTGAAACCACGTAAGCACCACGCTCAACGCCTGCATACACTGCTTCTACTGGTGCATCAAGCACTGGTAAGTTTTGACGAGAAAGAACAAGAATTGTTGGTGTTGACTCGCTTGCTACTGCTAGCTTCCATGCTGCTGCTGATTCGTTTGCATCGGCAGGACGAACAACAGAAAGATTTGGCATTGCACGCAGTGAAGCTAAGTGCTCAACTGGCTCATGCGTTGGACCATCTTCACCAACTGCAATTGAATCATGTGTGAATACATACGTTACAGGTAAGCCCATAAGCGCTGATAGACGAATTGCTGGACGAACATAGTCAGAGAATACGAAGAATGTACCACCGAATACGTTGACACCACCGTGCAGTGCCATACCGTTCAGTGCAGCACCCATTGCGAATTCACGTACACCGAACCAAATATTGCGGCCTTCTGGTGTTTCTTTGAAGAAGTCGCCTGCGCCTTTGATCGTTGTTTTATTTGAACCTGCTAAGTCGGCAGAACCACCGAAGAATGATGGTGTGTTTTTCGCGATTGCATTAATTGCATCACCTGAAGATGAGCGTGTCGCTACTGATTTACCTGCTTCGTATACTGGTAGTGCTTCGGCAAAGTTTTCTGGTAAGTTGTTTTCCATTGCCGCAACAAATTGTGCTGCAAGCTCTGGGAATTCCGCTTTGTATGCATCAAATTTTGCATTCCAAGTTGCTTCTGCCTGCACACCTTGTACGTCTGCTGCTGCTTTAAATGTGTCATACACATCGGCAGGTACATGGAACGCTTCGTGCGCCCAGCCGTAAGCTGCTTTTGTTAATGTCACTTCATCTGTACCAAGTGGTGCACCATGAGAATCCGCTTTACCTGACTTGTTAGGTGAACCGAAGCCGATGACTGTTTTTACTTCAATGATTGTTGGTGTATCAAGTGTTTTTGCTTCTTCGATTGCCACATTTAATGCGTCTACATCATTACCGTCTGCTACTTTTAAATAGCTCCAGCCATATGAATCAAAGCGTTTTTGTACGTTTTCAGAGAATGATTTTTCTAAATCACCGTCTAACGAAATATCATTTGAATCGTATAACACAATTAGCTTTTCTAACTGTAAGTGACCTGCTAAAGAAATTGCTTCTGCTGCAACGCCTTCCATTAAATCGCCGTCGCCGCAAAGTGCGAATGTATAGTGGTCAACGATTTCGTGACCTGGTTTGTTGTATGTCGCGGCTAAATGACGCTCTGCCATCGCCATACCAACTGTCATCGCAATCCCCTGGCCAAGTGGACCTGTTGTCGCTTCTACACCAGCTGTATGACCATACTCAGGATGTCCTGGTGTTTTTGAACCCCATTGACGGAAGTTTTTAATCTCTTCCATCTCTAAGCCGTAGCCACCTAAATGTAATAAGCTATATAGCAGCATTGAACCATGTCCTGCCGATAAAACAAAGCGGTCGCGGTTGTACCAGTTTGGGTTTTGTGGGTTGTGACGTAATTGCTTTGTCCATAATGTATAAGCCATTGGTGCGGCGCCCATTGGCAAGCCTGGATGACCTGAATTTGCTTTCTCGATTGCATCGATTGATAATGTGCGGATAGCATTAATAGCTACTTGATCCACGTGTTGTGTCATATGAAGTGACATCCTTTCTCGTCCGAGTTTTCATTCATGTTCTAGTGTAGTCAAAAACGTGTCAGAAAACAATGCTTTCCGTTAACGTTTTTAGAAATAGGTCATACTTATAGCGAATTATGTCATATTAATTCAATAAATTCTTTTTCTGCGCCTTGATTTGTTTTAATTTCTCTGGCGTCACGTCATTACCTTCCTCGTCGACTACCTTCACGTGCTCGATTGTATCGCGCATTGTTGAACGAAAAACATCTAAGTATTCTTTGCGTAGCGCTGTACGCTCCTTCGCTTGTTCCTCTGTTAATTTGCCCTCTTTTGCTAATTTCGATAACGCGTTAATACGCGCGATTTTTTCTTTTGATAACATAATTGTTCTCACCTTTCATTTATACAATACTACTAAGGTATGCAAAAAGAGCTTAAAACGCAAGTCTTTACGCTTTAAACTCCGCTAAATATTCACTATATCTGCGATGCACAGTCGCCTTACTCACCTGGTAGCCAAGCCCATTTAATGTGCTCGCAATCTCAATAAACGTTAAACCCTTTTGACGCAGTTTAACAATTTCCTCAATCGGCACCTCAATGCGCTCACGCCCCTCTAAGTTACCACGGTTTTTTAAATTATTTTCAGGCTTATAGCCGTTCTCTACCGCACGTCGCATGCCGCGCTTAATTTTTGCGTTATGCAACTTGCGCTGGTACTCCTCGACGATTGCTAAAATTTCAAGTAGCATCGTATCCATTTCATTAAGCGCAAGTGGCCCTGCATCGTTTAAAGAATACACATCCACACCTTGCTTTTGTAGTAAGTGGAGGACTGCCACGCGTGCATTCCCGCGCCCAATCCTTGTCTCATCCTGTACAAAAAGCGTTGTGATGCGCGCCTCCTTCATCACGTCAAGCATTTCAAGTAGCCCCTCTCGCTCGACATCATAACCGCTATGCTGATCGCAGTAAACACCGAATACCTGATAGCCTTGCTGCTGTGCGTACGCTGTAAGCTCCTCTTCTTGCCTTTTTAAGGACGACTGCTGCGTCTCTTTTTCTGTGCTGACACGACAATATATTATTGCATTTTCCATTGATTATCACTCGCTACTGTAATTGATTGATGTGTTGCTGTTTGTGAAGCAAAATAATGTGAACCCGACACGACAGGTACGACAAGCTGCTGCCCTGCCATTAAATCATCTGTATGCAAATAATTCATTTTTTTCACAAGCGCTATCCATTCCATCTTATCCATTTTACCACTATAACTGTCTGCTAACACCCACAATGTATCACCATATTCAATATTGATTTGTTCGTATGTGGCGATATCATCGTCTGTCAATAAAATATACAATATAAAAATAACTGAAAATGCTAGAATCATTGGAATATAGCTGTTTTTCTTCAATAAACTCATCTTTTCCTTAACCCCCAAGAATACACGTTCGGAATATATGTTCTCAATTTAAACCGAACAAACGTTTTTGTCAACTCCTTTTCAGAACTTACGTTTGCATTTCTGTTCGTACCCTGCTATACTACCAATAAATATAAAGTCTTATAGTAGAGAGGTGATTTAGTTGACAAAGGTATCGAAGCGACAAGAGGCTATCCTGGCTTTTATAAAAGAGGAAGTTCGCACAAAAGGTTATCCACCATCTGTTCGTGAAATTGGTGAAGCGGTTGGTCTTGCCTCAAGTTCAACTGTCCACGGGCATTTAGCTCGTTTAGAAAGTAAAGGATTCATTCGTCGCGATCCGACAAAGCCACGTGCCATCGAAATTTTAAACCAGGATGACCGTGCTATTTTAAAGCAGGAGGTCATTCATGTCCCACTCATTGGCAAAGTGACAGCTGGTGTACCCATTTCGGCTATTCAAGACATTCAAGAATATTTTCCACTGCCGAACACATATGGAACGAGTGCGGATGACTTATTCATGTTAGAAATTATGGGCGAGTCAATGATTGAAGCAGGGATTTTAAATGGAGATTACGTCATCGTTAAAAAGACCGCTTCAGCTGAAAATGGAGAAATTGTTGTCGCAATGACAGAAGACGACGAAGCAACTGTCAAACGCTTTTACAAGGAAAAAACACATTTCCGTCTTCAACCGGAAAATAGCTCGATGGATCCAATCTACGTAAACCAAGTAACGATTTTAGGTAAAGTAGTAGGCTTATATCGTACGATTCAATAATAAAAAACGAGCAGCGCCATCTATCAAAGATGATGCTGCTCGTTTTTATGTCTAGATATTCGCGCCTCACGCTCGAGGTCGCGGTCTCACCCTTGCGTGCAAGCGGGTGCGAATGCACTTTTCTTATTCGCAGCCTCAATAAAGCTCAAAAATAACTGCTTTGCATGATGATTCGTCATGGCTAATTCTTCAGGATGCCACTGAACAGATATGCAATAGCTTGCTAGCGGATACTCTAGCCCTTCTATTACACCATCCTTTGCAACAGCGGCTACAACTAGCCCTTCCCCAACGTTATCCACTGCCTGGTGGTGAAACGAGTTCGTCACGATTTCCGTTTCGCCAAAAATTTGTTGAAACGTTGTCGTCTTAAGTTCCACTGTATGTATCATCTCATGCCGTGCCGAGCGCTGTGTATGTAGCACCGCACCTGGAATTTGCGCTGGTATATCTTGAATAAGTGTGCCTCCAAGCGCTACATTCAACAATTGATGCCCCCGACAAATTGCGAGCATCGGCAAGTCCAACTGAAGCGCATGTTTTATTAACGCTAAATCACTTTCATCACGTTTTGTCACAACCGCACCTAGCTTTTCATGTGGCTGCTGTCCATAAAAAAGCGGATTCACATCATGTCCACCGATGACAAGCAGGCCGTCTAGCTTGGCAAGCACTTCGCCCTGCTCCTCTTTTGTCAAAAACGGCAAACAGATTGGAATACCACCTGCTTGTTCAATTGAGTCAATATAGCTTGCATTCACTTCAAGCTTACGTTCAGATGCATGCATCGTCAGTCCAATAATTGGTTTCATTACGCCTCGTCCTCTTCTTTGAAAAATTCTAACTATCACAAGCATTTTATCTCCAGTAGGGCGGTTCCTTAGGGATAGAGCGTGCGCGGAAAATCCAATATTCCCGGCTCCGACCGGGAAAGGAAATCAGCCCTTATTAGAAAGCTACCAACTATTAAGAGAGAATTTTTAAGTAACAAATCAAAAATCTGCGCTAAGAAATTTAGCACAGATTTTTTCTATCTTGCTTTTTATGCATCTACCTTCGCAAAATAATCGCGAATCGCAAGCCAATTGTCCACACGTGTAAACTCAGTCGCTGACGCATTGTACGGCATTGCATACAATAAGCCTGTCCCCGAAAAGACGCTTAGCTGACGCGGACTGTCATCGATTAAATAATCGGTATGTATAACCGCCTTATTGCCACAAAAAACGATATTTTCCGTCTTTAAATACGGCATATGCTCACGTAGCCAGTCGTATTTTGCATTAAACGAGCCTGGCACATCCATTGCGGCTGTTGCAATATAAATCTCAAAACGCTCTTGAAGCTCCTTTACAACCTCGATGGCATGCGCATCTAACACTTCTAAATCACGGAAGAAATCAGGTTCATTTAATAACTCAAAAAACTTTTTATTGTCCGCTTCTGATAAATTGTTCGGTGACGTCAACAAAAACTGCTCTTCTGTATAATTGGTACCAAATTGTTCATTGCACACAACCGTTAACTTTTTAAATAAATTAGCTAATACTTGATCCATATCAATTGCGATACTCTTTTTCATACGTATATCCCCCTTGTTAAATGATTCGCAACTAGCTATTGCTTCTCAACTAGGCGCACATCCTTTATACTTAAGCATTATACTATTCTTTGCGGTCATTTTCTTGAAATATTAAACAGCACATTCAAAAAGTATGAGGATTTTAGCGAACACACATAGAAATAGCCAAAACTAAGTATGTTGTCTTTGTTCTTTTTGTGCGACAATAGAAGAGATGCAAAATTTCACTTAATCAATTACGCCTCGGCAAACCCGAGTCCAGGTTTTTCAAGGGTACTTGAAAACTTTATTCAAAAATCTGCGACATTCATCGGGGCTTTCTCTTCCTCTAGCAAATGATTGAAGAGAAAAGTTGCACGAACTACATTCATTTTAGTTTGGCGCACTTAATAAAGGCAACTACTCTAATAGTTGCCTTCAATTAACAGATTTCAACATTTCATGAATATAATTTTACTAAAATGTAAGGATTTCTTTCTTACACCTATTTTTCATTAAATAATTTAGAAATTTATCCACAAAACATATGTAAAAATAAAGGAATTAATGTAATAATAAAATTATTGATATGTGTTGATATTCTTTAATGAATCCAGAATAAATAATGATGTACGAATGGTATGGGAGATGATATTTTGACTGCTGAACTAGAAAAAAAAAGGTCTGGATGGTTTAAAAACGCATTATCAAATCAACCAGAAAGAAAAGCAGACGATGGCAGCGACGAAAACTACGTTGATGACTCAGAAACAACACAGGAGGACGTTATTTTAGATATGGCAGCTGATCAAATTATTTTTTCTCGTGAAGCACAAGATAAAACGGCTTTGGACGTTATTACTTCACTCGAGAATTTATTAAAAGAACGCCAATTGATTGCGTTAAAAAATCAAGCATTGAATGAACAAATCAACACAAGTAACGAAACGATTCAACGTATTAAGCGTGAATCGATTAAAAAAGACCAACAATTACAAGAAAAAGTTAAAGAAATTCGTGAATTAGAAAGTAATTTAACGAGCAGTCAAATGGGTTACGATCAATTACTTGAAGATTACAAGGAATATCAGTTGAATTCGAACTTAGACTTTGACAAAATCTCAAATCAATTAGAAACAGAAAAAACAAAGTATGAAATGCTTTATGAAGAAGCAAGTCGGACGAAAAAGCAATTGCTTTCTTCGATCACGGAGCTTGAGGATCGTATTCGTAACTTAGAAATCGAAAATCAGAAGTTTGCTGAGCAATACGACAAAATCTCAGGTGAAAAAGCTGACTTACTTAAAAGCATTAATGATTTCACTGAAAAAATGTCATTCTCATTTATTCAAAAAAATAAAGACCATGACGCTTAATCATTCTTTTCATTAGGAGGCTATTATGTCCATTCATTTTGTCAAATTGATCGAGCTTTTATCGATTGATCAGGTACAGGATAAAAAATTCCTCCACATTGTTGTCTATGCAGATAAAGCATTCGAAAGTTATTGGGAAGTTGATTTAGAAACTGCCGAAAATTTACAGCGCTTATGTGAGTTTAATGGCAATCATAAATATCGCTTATCACTCAAAGCCGCCATAAATGATTCATCTAGCAACCCGAAAATTACAAGTCATATTACGAAAACGTATTTAAACCAAAGTGCTCGCACTGACTTTTTCACAACAGAAGCTTATAGACAGCAAGTTGAGTTAATTCGCCAAAACGGAAGTGCCGCTAGACTTCAGCAGCTTCCCTTTTTATTTACGCCTGAAGAATTAATCGAGTTAAAAGAACGTGCAACTAATGACTTATTCACTATTGACGAAGAACACTCATTTGATGATATAACTTTTACAGTTCCTAATGTAAACCCACCCGAAACGATTGTCATCACAAAAGAAGAGTTGGTCATATTAAAAGGGCCTTTAATAGAAGATACACTAGTTGCTACAATTCCAGCAGAAAAAGTCCAGCAAAACTCGGAGACAAAAGCGTTAGTAAACATTCAAGAAGAAAATGCGCGAACAAAGATGTCTCCTCTAAGACTACTACTCAAAAAATTGTTAGCCTTATTTTCTATTTTAGCCATTGTTGTAATTGGCACGTATTTTCTAGCTGAGCGCTTTACACCGATGGAAAAACTATTAGCAAATAAACAATCTACATATGAAGCCTATGAAATAGAAGAGCCCTTTATTTTCAAATTACCTGCGAATCATGTCGCACTAACATTCGATAAAGGGCCTTCTATTTATACGCAAGAAATTATGGATATTTTAAAGAATTATGAAGTTGGTGCCACTTTTTTTATATTAGGCAGTAATGTAAATACTTTTCCTTTAACAGTTGAACGAATGCATGAAGAAGGTTATGCGATTGGTCATGCAACGGCAAACTATTCCTTGTTAACCGATATGCCTTACGACAAAATTGAATCAGAATGGCTCTATACATCACAAAGAATTGAAGCCATTACAGGGAAGCGGGTCGAGCTCTTTCGCCCCCCCTATGGCCTTTTTAATAAAAACACACTCGCCGTTGCGAATGACTATGACTTCCACCTCGTAACATGGAGCTTAGATCCATTAGAATCCAAGACGACAACGATCGATAACTACCTACAAGCAAACGAATTATCCGGTGCGATTATTTCGATGACTGAATCCCAGGAAACAATTGATGCACTGCCAACAATCGTTGATACATTACTTGAAAACAAACTAAAAATCGTTCAACTACAATAAAAGGATGTCGTGAAGCAATCACCAACTGGTTGCTTCACGACATCCTTTATCTTTCATCCCCATAATCCACTATAAAGCTGAATAAGCATATCCCCGTAAAAATAACTAATAACTGCCGCTATGGCAATGGATGGACCAAATGGAATGGGCGTTTTTCGTCCTTGCCCTCGCAGCCTTAATACAACAATACCAATCACCAGGCCAATAATCGAAGCGAGGAACAGCGTTAATAACGTTTTGGCCGTCCCGAGCACAAGCCCAATTAATAAAAACAGCTTGATATCCCCGCCGCCCATGCCGCCTTTTGACACTACGGCAATGACGAGTAATAGTCCAAACCCAACGACCGCACCGACAATGCTGTCCCACCACGGCTCAAGCGGTGAAAAAATCCGTGCCATGACAAGTAGCGGCAAGAAAAATAGCAAAATTTTATTCGGGATGAGCATATACGAGATATCTGAAATATTGATGATAACAAGTAGTGAAATAAATAGCAAAGCGACAACCAATTCAGCTGTTAAACCTAGCTGCACATAGGCCAATGAAAATAATAGTGCTGTCACAAGCTCCATGACCATATAAAGCGGCGAAATTCTTTTTTGACAGCCGCGACATTTTCCCTTTAACAAGATATAGGAAAAAATCGGCACTAAATCGAGCGCTGTTAGACGTCTTTTACATTGTGGGCAATGAGAAGGCGGTAGAACAATCGATTGCTTCTCGGGAATACGTAACCCGACTACATTATAAAATGAGCCCAAAACGGCACCTAACACGAAAAAAAGGCATGCATATGCAATGTCCATTCAATTCCCCCTAAACACGTTCTCTTTCTACTAAATAAGCTTGCCAGCAAAAGATGGACTCCTTTGTGACAAGCTTTGTTTTTTATTCCCCTTCATAAAAGAAGGTTGTGACTTGGACAACAGCCGTTGTTAAATCGTACAACTGCTCTTCTAATAAATCACTTTCACCGAGTAAATTATAGCTAATAGAATCAATGCGCATCACGCGCTCCAAATTTTCTAATTCTTTCACAAAAGCCTCGATATTTTTGCGGTCTGGCGCTTCGACATTCATATTAAATGTGACCATTTTAAGCTCTGCCGGTAAGGTCTCGTGTGTAACAGTGGACACAGGCACTTCTTCTGTTACATCCGTTTGTTCCTGTGATTCTACATTATCCGTATTTTCTTCGGCGGTACCGTCAGCTACCACATCTGCCTCCGCTGGCACTTGCTGTACATTCGGGTCCTGTAGTGTTGAGGCGTTTACGACCGAATCATAATTGTTGAAATTCACGGCGAGCACTTTAGATTCGGATAAGTATTCAATTTCCTCAATATCGAGTAGAAGCTGCTGCATCATGCGATTAGGTGGCAGCTTTTTACGCATTGCGTACGTATTTTCTTCGACATATTCTTGTTCCTCGACTAAAATCCGAATATTTTCTTGCAGTGCTGTTACGTCTGATTGCACTTGATTGACGCTTTGCTGTAAGCGCTCCTCTTCCTGTTTCTTTGGTAAAATCACATAATAATAAAGTGCAAATAATAACAGCAGGATGACAATAATAAGTAAAAGGGTGCTAGAGCAATTTAATTTTTTCATTCCTCTACACCCCCTAGCGCAATATAGAGCATATCAATGGCAATCGTTAAATTAACCGAATAACGCGGTACCTCTCCAAAACGATTTTCTTCCTTTTGTAACTCGCTAGGTGCTACTTCAAAATTTGAAATTGCCCCAACTTGAACATCTGTAAAATATGGGCTGTTTTCTAACGCCTCAACATAGCTAGAAACCGCCGTCATGGTTTCGAAATCAACGGTCACCTGAAGAGACGTGTCACTAAATGCATAGCTTCTTAAGTATGTATGCTCTTGGAGTAGGTTTTGTGTCGCGTCAATTAATGGCGACACGTTGTAAGAAACACGTTCAACAAATGCGATGGAATCTTCAAGCGATCCTTTATTTTGCGAAATGAGTGTATCATATTCCTGCTGTAGCTGATCTTGCTGCGTCATCAGCATCTCCTCTTGTACTTGTAGCTCGATTACCTGATTTCGTGCATCGAAATACATCCAAATAAAAAGAGCAAGAAGTAGCAGCGTTACCAAACCTATTAACCAACCAACGACTAAAGAACGATTACTTTTCTTAGTAATAGGTGGAAGTAGATTTATATCTGGAATCATCCTGGTCCCTCCTTCAATGCTAATCCTAGTAAGGTCGCATGCTTTGCTTTAAATTGTGGAAATTTTTTTGCACGACTTCATCGGTTAAATGGCTCACTGTCATCGAAAAATTTTGCTGGACGGTTTGATAAATTTCCTCAATTAGCGGATTATCACCTAGCACCATCACTTCATCCACCGCTCGCTCTCCTTTATGCAAGGAAAACTTAAAGAAGTTTATCATCCGGTCAATTTCTACTACTTGGCTCTCAATCAGCTGTTTATAATCGGTTTCGTCCTCTGTATACGCATAGGCCAGCTCCTGATCCGATTGAATCGTTACTTCCCATTTGGTTAAGTCGGTTTCAATCGTTTGATAACGTAAAAATTCCACTTGTCTAAGTGAATAAATACAAATCGATACCCCATTAATCGACCGCATTGTCTGGTGCAAAGATATTGGCCTGTTGATTTTTTCCACCGAGCGCTGCCAAATTATTTTGCAGTAATCCATAAAACGCAAGCTCGTCGACTACAATCGTTTCTTCTACGACCCCGTCTGTCAGCGGTAGTTCAATCGCTCGCCACTCCGATACGGATGCGCCCTTTTTACAATTGCCCTTACTACATAATCTTGTACTTCTAAATTCAGTTGGGATTTTTTCTTTAAATTCAACATCACAAGGGCCTCCCTCTTTTGTCGTAACAATCGAAAAAGTTCCACTTTATTATAAACCATTTTAGTCATTTAATTACATTTTTTGCATTAAAACTCCCAATGGAACACTCTCTACCACCTACACAAAATACATTTTTCTCGGCGGACTAGCTCTTTTAGAAAAGGTTTCATTTTATTTCACAGAAAATAGAAAGGCACTATTTTTCTATGCAGTTGATTGAAGTGGGTAACTAGAGGGAAGGATTCGGTGTAGCGACAGAGGAAGTACGTATGCTAGCCGGTAACTCTTTACAACTAACTAGAAGCATTGAAGGTCGATTGAACTAAATAAAAAAGCCAGCGACTCCATTCAGGAACAAATAGTGTAAATTAATGACCTTTTTCAAAGCTAAACAAGTAAATGCTTCTGTTGAAAAAAAGAAAAAACGCCGAGGCATAATAGCCTCGGCGCTTCCTAATTAATACATTTTCATGTATTGATCGCGTTCCCATTGGTGTACTGTAGAGCGGTACATGTCGAACTCGATTTCTTTTGCTTCTTTGAAGTTTGCGTAAATGTGCTCACCAAGTGCAGCTTGTACAACCTCATCTTTTGCAAGTAATGCTAATGCATCATCAAGTGCAGCTGGTAAGTTTGTAATACCATTTGATTCGCGCTCTTCTTCGCTCATCACATAGATGTTGCGGTTAATCGCTGGTGGTGGCGTCATTTTTTTGCGAATACCCTCAAGACCTGCTTCTAAAATAACAGCCATTGCAAGGTATGGGTTTGCCGATGGGTCCACTGAGCGTACTTCTACACGCGTTGATACGCCACGTGAAGATGGGATACGGATTAGTGGAGAACGGTTTTGTGCTGACCATGCTACGTAACAAGGTGCTTCGTAACCTGGAACTAAACGTTTGTAAGAGTTTACTGTTGGATTTGTAATTGCTGTGAAGCCTTGTACGTGCGCTAACACACCTGCCATAAACTGCATTGCTGTTTCTGATAAGCCAAGCTCTGTTGATTCGTCGTAGAATGCATTTTCTTTGCCTTTGAATAAAGACACGTTAAAGTGCATCCCTGAACCGGCTTCACCGAATAATGGTTTTGGCATGAATGTTGCGTGTAAGCCGTGCTTACGAGCAATTGTTTTAACAACTAATTTGAATGTTTGGATGTTGTCACATGCTGTGATTGCATCTGCATATTTGAAGTCAATTTCGTGTTGACCAGGCGCTACCTCATGGTGAGACGCTTCAACTTCAAATCCCATCTCTTCAAGCTCTAGCACGATATCGCGGCGGCAGTTTTCACCAAGGTCTGTTGGTGCTAAGTCGAAGTAACCACCATTGTCGTTTACTTCAAGTGTCGGCTCGCCCTTTTCATCTAATTTGAATAAGAAGAACTCTGGCTCAGGCCCTAAGTTGAAGTTTGTGAAGCCTAACTCTTCCATCTCTTTTAATACGCGCTTTAAGTTTGAACGTGGGTCACCCGCAAATGGTTGGCCGTCTGGACGTGCGATATCACAGATGAAACGTGCTACTTTACCCTTTTCCGCTGTCCAAGGGAATACCATGAACGAATCGTAATCTGGGAATAAGTACATATCTGATTCTTCAATACGTACGAAACCTTCGATTGAAGAGCCATCAAACATCATTTTGTTATCTAACGCTTTTTCTAATTGACTTACTGGAATCTCAACATTTTTGATTGTTCCTAAAATGTCTGTAAATTGTAAACGAATAAATTTAACTTCTTCTTCTTGTACTAGACGTTTAATATCGTCTTTTGTGTATTTACCCACAGCATTCCACACTCCTAAATTTGTTCAGTCCGGGTTTGTCCGGTTATATAATTCACACGCTTATTGATAAAAGCGTGATAAATCCCCTTGTCTAAGTGACGATTTTTGCATACGCTGTGCCTGGCGCATCTCTTCGCGCAAAATTTTACGCAGCTCTGTATCTGAAATTTCTTGTTGCTGCACTTGCGCTGGATCGTTTTTCATGTCGAACACTTTTTTAATGCCCGCCATATTGACCCCTTGCTCGAGCATATCTTTAATTTCCAATAATGTATCTACATCGTTTAACGAAAACATGCGACGATTACCTTCTGTACGGTGCGGTGTAATGAGCTCATGCTCCTCATAATAGCGGATTTGGCGAGCTGTTAAGTCCGTTAACTGCATAACAATACTAATCGGTAAAAGTGGCATCGTACGTCGAATTTCACTACTCATGTGATCCACCTCCCTTTATGGTAGTTTACATCTCCGTAATATACAGTGTCAAGGTTACGTTAGAAATACTAACATATTATGTGTCGGAATAGAAAAATTAATCAAAAACTAGCGAATACTCTGATTTTTGATACAACCAAAACAAAAACAGCAGGTCACAAATTGAAGTAACCTACTGCTTTTGAATGACTTATTTTGTTAAGGTTTGCACCGCACTACAAATCGCAAATTTCACATGCTCGTAAGTTAAACCACCTTGAATAAATGCTGTAAACGGTGGACGAATTGGACCATCCGCTGTTAACTCAATGCTTGAGCCTTGCACAAATGTTCCCGCTGCCATAATGACATCATCCTCATAGCCTGGCATGTAAGCCGGTTCTGGTGCGAAATGCGCATTAATCGGCGATGCTGCTTGAATCTCACGACAAAATGCCACCATTTGCTCCGCTGTTTGGAACGATACCGACTGAATTAAATCCGTACGCACATCTGTATAATGCGGCGACGTTGTCATACCAACCGCTTCAAGCATAGCTGACGTGAAAATCGCACCCTTCAAGCTTTGTGCCACAACGTGTGGTGCTAGAAAGAAGCCTTGATAAAAGTCTGCAAGCGTATTCAGTGTCGCACCGGCCTCTGCACCGATTCCTGGTGACGTCATGCGGTAGGCACATTTCTCTACTAAATCCGCGCGTCCTGCAATATAGCCACCGATTTTCGCTAAGCCGCCACCTGGGTTTTTAATGAGTGAACCAGCCATTAAATCCGCACCTACTTCTGTCGGCTCCATTAGTTCTACAAATTCGCCGTAGCAGTTATCAACGAAAATGACTGCTTGTGGTGCGATTGTACGGATTTTTTTAATCATGCCTGCAATTGCCTCGATTGTAAACGAAGGACGTGTCGCATACCCTTTTGAACGTTGAATCGCAATCATTTTTGTGTTGTCATTCACTGCCGCCATTACGCCGTCCCAGTCAATGTCTTTATTATCGATTAAATCCACATGCGCATACTTAATGCCAAAATCCTTTAATGAGCCTGTATCCTTTTCGCCGCCGTCCACAATAGATTGCAGCGTATCATACGGCTTTCCTGTAATATAGACAAGCTCATCGCCTGGGCGCAGTACGCCAAATAGGCTCAGTGTAATTGCGTGCGTGCCTGAAATAATTTGCGGGCGAACAATCGCCGCCTCAGCGCCGAATACTTCTGCGTAAACGCGCTCTAAATTATCGCGTCCCTCGTCATCATAGCCGTAGCCATTTGACGACTGTAGGTGATAATCACTCACCTGATGCTTGCGAAATGCCGCTAATACCTTTTGTTGATTATAAAAAGCACGTTCGTCTACTTGCGCGTGATAGCTACGCACCTTTTCCTCGACACGCGCTGCTAATGCATTCGTTTCTTCTGTTAAAATTGATTGAAAAGCCACTACTCAAAACTCCATTCTATATATATCATTCCGCTCTATTATATACCATCTAGGTACAATTGTTTTGACGAAGTGCATTTTCCTCGGTAATGTTAAGTTACAAATATATAAGGGAGGCGTTTTCTTTTGGCTTGGGAGTTTTTTAGCGTCATTGGCACGATTGCTTTTGCGATTAGCGGCGCGATTGTTGCGATGGAGGAAGAATATGATTTATTCGGGGTGTATTTACTCGGGGTTGTTACGGCATTTGGTGGGGGAGCAATTCGGAACTTGCTCATCGGCTTACCCGTGTCAACCTTGTGGAGTCAGGAAATGATGTTTCAAATTGCGCTGGCAGTCATTACACTTTTCTTCATTATGCCACATCACTTAATCAAACATTGGAACCGCTGGGGGAACTTCACCGATGCCATTGGACTAGCGGCATTTGCGATTAGCGGTGCTACATACGCGGTGTCACTCGGCATGCCGCTTAGTGCAACGATTGTCGCAGCCGTTTTAACAGGCGCTGGTGGTGGCATTATTCGCGACCTACTTGCTGGACGTAAGCCGCTCGTACTACGTGACGAAATTTATGCGATGTGGGCAGCTGGGGCTGGGCTCATTATTGGCCTACAGATTTTTACCGGCAGTTACTTTTTATACGTATTATTTGTCGTCGTGACGGCGCTACGTGTCCTTTCTTATACGAAAAAATGGCACTTACCTGTCCGTACGCTACACACAAAAAAACCTCATGTGGGCTAATCCACATGAGGTAACTGTTATTTGAATTCTAACTCGCCATCATAGGCTAGCATGCCGCCTTCTAGGTTCGTTACATCAAACCCTTGTGCCGCTAAATATTCACAAGCATTTGCGCTACGTACGCCGCCTTTACATACCATAATATATGATTTAGACGCATCAAGTTCAGCTGTTCGATCCGGAATTTGACCAAGTGGAATATGTACTGCACCAGGAATTGTCCCTTGCTCCACTTCAAAATCTTCACGTACATCAATTACGTTTAAATCTTCGTTCGCATCTAATAAGTTTAATAATTCTTCTGTCGTCATCGTTTTCACTGTAAAGCCCTCCAAAACATTAGTTCACTTTATTATAAGTGACTGAGGGGAAAACTACTAGTTCCTATAGGAAATTATTATGATTTAGTCGTACTAGATGAAAAAGTTTACTCTTCTTCCGTTAAGCTCACTTGCTTTGCAGGAGCAAATGTCGAGATGGCATGTTTATAAATAAGCTGCTGCTTACCTTCTGATTCTAAAAGAATTGTAAAACTATCGTATGATTTCACGATTCCCTTTAATTGAAAACCATTCGTAAGAAATACCGTAACAAAAATACTTTGCTTGCGTAATTGATTTAAAAAGGTATCTTGTAAATTAATGGATTTCATAATAGCCCCTCCTAAAATATTCTCTTTTTTACAGCCATCTACAGTTATTCGCTATTAGTATGTTTTTTCCTGCAACTTTTTGAAAAAGATAGAATTTTTTTAAATTTAAAGAACTTTTTTCCACTCTATATCCATTTTATTCCTAAAGTATGTCAATTGACGTTTCGCGTAACGACGAGAATTTTGCTTAATTTGATCAATTGCCTCTTCTAAAGTAAGTAAATCATCAAAATAGGCATACAATTCCTTATAGCCAATCGCCTTAATCGCCTGCGTATCACGAATGCCTGCATCATAGAGTGCGCGTACTTCCGCAATTAAGCCTTGCTCAATCATTTTGTCAACACGGTAATTAATGCGTGCATAAAGCACTTCTCTCTCGACATCCATCCCGTACACGACATGCTTGTAAAGTGGCTGACTTCCGCGATTATACTGCTCCTCAGACTTTTGTGTGCCCGCAAGTTCCACCATCTCGAGCGCTCGAATGACACGGCGCGTATTGTTTGGGTGAATGTCCGCCGCTGTTTTCGGATCAAGTGCTGCGAGACGTGCATGCATTGCGTCTGGACCAATTTTCGCGAGTTCCGCATAATACGCCTTACGTGCCGCATCATCCACTTCCTCATCCGTAAACTGGAAATCAAACAGCACTGCCTGCACATACAGCCCTGTACCGCCCACTAAAATCGGCATCTTGCCACGCGCACGTACCTCGTCGATTTTTGCACGGACTAACGTTTGATATTCTGCCACCGAAAAGCCCTCTGTCGGCTCTTTAATACTTAATAAATGGTGCGGGATGCCGTCCATTTCTTGCTCGGTAATTTTCGCCGTCCCGATGTCCATTCCTTTATAAATTTGCATCGAGTCACCGTTAATAATTTCTCCGTCTAGCTCTTTTGCTAGCTGGATACTATACGCTGTTTTGCCTGACGCTGTCGGCCCGACAATCGCAATTACTTCTACTTCCTGTTTCATTTTCTTAACCACCGTTTAATATGTGCGATTGTATGTGCACGATTTTTTTCATTTAAAATTTCATGGCGCATTTGCTCAACTAAATACACTTGAACATCGTCTTTACTAGCCTTTGTTAGCTGCTTGGCTACGTGAAAAACACCTGTACCATTTTGTCCAACAGGGTCTCTCTCCCCGCTAATTAGAAGAATCGGGATATTTGGCATTTTGCGCATTTCTTCCATTCTCGACAACAGCAGCATTCCGTCTGAAAGATCTGCATAAAAGCGCGCTGTTGAAACGAAGCCGCAATATGGGTCTGCCATAAACACATCCACTGCCTCTGCGTTTTGCGCAAGCCAATCAAAGTCTGTGCGATTTGGTGCAAATTGACGATTGAAGCTTTTAGAGGTTAGTTCATTTAATAATGGGCTCGGCGCCTTGTCCCCACCCTGTTTCGCGACTACACGCGCGACGATTTGCCCTGCCACATGAAGCGGAGATGCCGCACCTGTTCCGCAAAGAATCAGCTTCTCTATACGCTGCGGGTACAGTTGCGCATAACGCCGTGCAACAAATGACCCCATACTATGGCCAAATAATAGAAATGGCGCATTCGTCAGTTCCCTTGTCACCGTCTCAACATCTTCTACAGCTTGTGCAAAACCATCACGCTCCGCAAAAAAGCCAAACGGTGCACCATTTTTCTCCGCGGTCTGACCATGCCCACGGTGATCGTGCATAGACACACAATACCCGTCCTCGACTAAGCTTTGTGCAAATGCCACGTAGCGCCCACTATGCTCCGCCATCCCGTGCAATAAATGAATATGCCCTTTTGAAGGTCCTTCTGGCTGTAGCATACGCGTAAACAATAAATGACCATCCTTCGCTTCAATAAATTGCCCCATCACATGCCCCCCGATTACTACTTCTTGCCTTTATTATACTAAATGATGTGAAAGAAAGTGAAGATGTGTACAAAATACACTGTACTCGCACTGTTCCCTTTTTCCTTACATTTTACACGTAGCAAAGAGTAGAAAGAAGAAAGCTGCCCTAAGAAGAATCGATAAACTCGACCTTTTTAGACAGCTCCTCCCCTACATCACACGTTTAAACATCTTCTCTACTTCATACGTTGTAAAATGGATTAGCACCGGGCGACCATGCGGACAGGTAAATGGATTGTCTGCATTTCGAAGATCGTCAATTAAGCGCTCCATTTGCTCCCGGCTTAAATAGTGATTTGCTTTAATGGATTTTTTACAGCTCATCATAATCGCCGCATCCTCACGCAATTTTTTCACATCGGCTTTTCGTGTCGTCAGCACCTGCTCAATTAAATCTTCAATAATTTTTTGCTCCTCGCCTTTTGGGAACCATGTCGGGTATTCACGCACGACAAATGAGGCGTGACCAAACTCCTCTAAAAACACACCAACCTGCTCGAGCGCATGACCGTATTCCTTCAAGATCAATGCCTCATCCGCTGCATAGTGGAATGTCAGCGGCATTAACAGTGCCTGGCGCTCATTATGATCCACTTGCCCCACTTTCTCGCGGTAGTACTCATATTTAATGCGCTCCTGTGCGGCGTGCTGGTCGATTAAATAAAAGCCGTCCTCCATTTGCGCGACAATATACGTGCCGTGAATTTGGCCGACAATTTCGACATGCGGGAAATGCTGTTTTTTTTCTTCTACAACTGGCTGTGACTCAAAAGGCTCCACCGCTATGCTTTCTACTAAAGGCTGCGGCGCTACAGGATGTTCGACCGTGCTTTGTGGAACCCATTCTGGCTCTACATGAGGTGTCTCTTCGATATAGTCAGAGACAGTTTCAGCAGGACTAGGCTCGGGTATAAACCTTTCTTCACGCACAATCGGCGTCTCTGCAGACAGTTTTTCCACAAGCTCGGTCATTTTCGATTCATTGAAATTTGGCTGCCCGCCGTAACTAGACTTCCATAAATTCATCTGCTCACTCGGCACGCGTACTGGCTTTTCCTTTTTCTCCGCAAGCGGCACGCGAATGACGTCGCGAATGGCGTTGCGAATCGTTTCCTCAATGAGCGCGAGTAGCTCTGGCTCCTTACTCAGACGTACCTGATGCTTTGCCGGGTGGACATTGACGTCCGTTAGCTGCGGGTCTGCCTCAATATAGAGCAAGACAATCGGATAGCGCTCAATCGGCAAATACGTATGATACGCATCCACAATCGCCTTTTGCACTAAATAATGCTTCACCCAGCGGCCATTGACAAACAGTGACATATAATTTTTCGACGCGCGTGTCACCTCTGGGAATGTCGCATAACCGTGAATTTTATAGTCATTATTTTCCGCCTCAAACGCAAGCATCTTTTTCGCATTATGTGCGCCGTAAATCGCGGCGAGCACCTGCTGGACATGACCGCGCCCGTTTGTTTGCAAGAGTGTTTGTCCGTTGTGCACAAGCTTGATTGCCACTTCCGGATAGCCAAGCGCAATGCGGTTAATCAGGTCAATCGAATGGCCTAGCTCGGTTTGAATCGTTTTTAAATATTTTAGCCGCGCCGGTGTATTGAAAAATAACTGTGCGACCGTAATATCGGTGCCCTTACGCAAAGCAGCGGGCGTATGCTCTTTAATATGCCCGCCCTCTAAGTAAAGGTGCACACCGCCCTCACCGTCCGATGTGCGCAGTGTTAATTTTGACACAGACGCAATCGACGCCAGTGCCTCCCCGCGGAAGCCGAGCGTACGAATGCGGAACAAATCTTGTTCTTTGACGATTTTCGACGTTGCATGACGGTAAAAGGACTTCATCGCGTCATCCTCGTCCATCCCGTCCCCGTTATCGATGACTTGAATCGACGCAAGCCCTGCTTCCTCTAAAAAAATCTCAATCGACGTACTATTTGCATCAATGGCATTCTCCACAAGCTCTTTCACAACCGATGCCGGGCGCTCAACTACTTCACCGGCCGCAATTTTATTGGAGAGCCATTCGTCCATAATTTGAATACTGCCCATTGGTACACCTTCTTTTCTAGTTTTCGCTTAATAATTTTTGTTGTAATTCATACAGCGACGTCATCGCCTGCATTGGTGTTGTCCCCATGACATTTAGCTTGCGCAGTGCCTCTAACACTTCCTGCTCGGTCTTTGTCATCGCCGGCTCTTCCGTTAATGAGAACAATGATAATTGTTGCTCGTCCTCTTTCACTCCTGCAACTTCTTTTACAACAACAGGCTCTGGCACAACAACCGGCTCTTGTTCCGTAATAGGCTCCGGCTCTCGCACCGCTGTTTCATTATTTACTTGCGACGTTTTCACTTTTTGTGCTTCAAACTGTGCCAGTAACACTCTTGCACGTGCTAAAATCGGCTCTGGCATATTCGCAAGCTCCGCGACATGCACGCCGTAGCTTTTATCTGCCGCGCCCGGTTTCACTTTATGCAAGAAGACCACCTTGCCGTCTTTTTCCGTCGCACTCACATGCACATTTTGTAGACGGTCTAGCTTCTCCTCAAGCGCTGTTAGCTCATGGTAATGCGTAGAAAACAGCGTATTTGCGCCGATTTCCGTATGGATGTACTCCATCATCGCCTGCGCTAAACTCATACCATCATAGGTCGACGTCCCGCGCCCAATCTCATCAAATAACAGTAAGCTATTTTTCGTCGCATGCGTAATCGCGTGCTGTGACTCGAGCATCTCGACCATAAACGTCGACTGCCCTGCCGCTAAATCATCGGCTGCCCCAATACGTGTGAAAATTTGATCGGTAATCGGTAAGTTCGCCTCGTCTGCCGGCACGTAGCAGCCCATTTGTGCGAGTACAACAATCAGTGCCACTTGGCGCATATACGTACTTTTACCGGACATGTTTGGCCCTGTAATCAGCATCATATTATCGGCATCTGTTAGCACACAGTCATTTGGCACATAGCTTTGCTTATTGAGCATTTTTTCTACAACTGGGTGTCGGCCATTGATAATTTTTAGCGCGCGTCTACTATGGAACGTCGGCTTTGTAAAACGATATTTATCTGTCACTTGCGCAAAGCTGACATACACATCCATCTCACTAATTTGCGCAGCGAGTGCTTGTACGCGCGGGATAAAGCCTTTTAACTCCTCACGAAGCGCCACAAAAAGCTCGTACTCAAGCGCTAAGCTTTGCTCCTCGGCATTTAAAATAAGCGCTTCTTTTTCTTTTAATTCCTCTGTAATATAGCGCTCTGCATTTGCCAATGTTTGCTTGCGCTCATAGCGAGACAGGTCGGCATTGCCAAGATGTGATTTTGTTATTTCAATGTAATAGCCAAACACGCGATTGTAGCCGATTTTTAAATTTTTAATGCCTGTTAACTCACGCTCTTTTTGCTCTAATTGCGCAATCCAGTCCTTACCGTTACGTGAAGCGTCACGGTACTCATCAAGCTGTGCGTTATAGCCATCACGAATCACGTCGCCCTCTTTAATCGAAATCGGTGGATTATCTGTAATCGCCGTAGCGAGCATTGCCTCAATATCCGCGCATAAATCAAACGCATTCGCGAGGCGCGTCACATGTGGACGACGGCTTTCAAGCATTTTTTCCTGAATCGCCGGCACTTGTCGCAGTGATTCACGTAGCTGTGCTAAATCGCGCCCACCAACTGAACCAAAGGCCACGCGCCCTGCTAAACGCTCCAAATCATATACTTGTTTTAACAGTTCTTGTAGCTCACTACGTACGAAAAATTCTTCGAGTAATTCCGTCACAACGGCTTGTCTTGCTTCAATTGCACCGAGTGTCGCAAGCGGCTGGTGGAGCCACTGTTTTAATTTACGGCCGCCCATTGCGGTCACAGTTTCATCTAGCAGCCAAAGAAGTGTGCCTTTCGCATCGCCACCGCGAATTGATTGAATGAGCTCTAAATTACGCTTTGAGTTCGTATCAATATGCAGATAATTTTTCGCCTCTGTATAAGCGAACGGCTGAATATGAGAAAGTGAGCGCATTTGCGTGCGTTCAATATAATAAAGAAGCTTCGCCGCCACGCCTTGCACATGTGCGGGTAGGTGCGCGATATACATCCCTGCCTGCACCATATCCATTTGCTGCTCTTCAATCGACAGCACAATCCCTGCCGTCTCCGCTAGCTCGCGTATGTCTTCAAACAAGCTTTCTGCCACTACAACCTCACGAATATTTAAGCTTTGTAGCTGCTGGATTAGCTCCCGCGTACCCCCTTCAAAAACCGTCGCATTAGCCTCACCCGTTGACACGTCGAGATACGTAAAAATAATCTCGTCGCTTCGCTTTGCCGCCGCCGCTAAAAAGTGGTTCGTCTTGCCGTCAATGCCCTTTCCTTCCATAATCGTCCCTGGTGTAATGAGCTGTACAACCTCACGTTTTACAACGCCCTTCGCATGTTTCGGGTCCTCCGTTTGCTCACAAACCGCGACCTTATAGCCTTTTCCTACAAGCGTTTCAATATAGCCCTTTGCCGCATGATGTGGCACGCCGCACATCGGAATCGGGTTGTCCGTATTCCCCGCACGCGCTGTTAATGTAATTTCTAAAATTTGCGATGCATTAATCGCATCGTCAAAGAACATCTCATAAAAATCGCCGAGGCGATAAAATAAAAATGCGTCCTTATAATCCTTTTTCACCTCTAAATATTGTTGCATCATCGGTGTATATGTTATCGTCATGAAAATTCCCTCGCTTGTCTATCTACTCGAATACGCCTTTGCCATCGTCCAAATGTTTTGAAACGTACTCAAAAAACATTTGTAACATGTGCTAGAAGCTTCTGTTTATCCAGCATCCTTTTACTAAATAAATATACAAGTATTATAACAAAAGAATTGTTCGCGTTCTTGTTTTACGCGAACAATTCTTTTCTCTTCATGTAAAAGAAGTTTTTCGAGTAAACTCGAAAAACTTTGGAATTGGAATACCTGACGCATAATAAATGCCTTATGAGAAGGATGATGAATCCTGTTGTGAGCTACTTGACGATGATGAGGACGACGAAGACGAGCTAGATTGCTGCACACTGCTCTCTTCAAATGACCATTCCTCTTCAAAATCAAGCGGATGCACATTAATTACTACAGACGTTTCACCAATGACCTCGACTAAAAATTCGCGTTCAATCGTCACATTAAATTGATCGCCACTCTCGCTAATGACCGCCTCAATACAGTTTGGCTGCTGCAATACGCGTACTTTTACTTCATTGCTGTCCGTCGTATCCCCGTCGCGATATTTTAATTTAATCCGGTCCTTATAGCTAATTGTTTCGGTGAACACCGCTGTTTTCGAATGATTATTATGCGCATACCAAACATTTATATCAAATTTGCCGACTATATCGACAAACTTGCCATTCTTTTTTGCTTGGTACTGATGATTAATGACCCAGCATCCTAAAATACTTGTTGGTGTATTTGGCGGACGCAGTGTTTCACTACATTCCGTACGCTTTTTTCCTTTCGCAATAACCGCCTTTGTCACGATTTGCCGCAAACGCTTCATACCATTTCTCCTTTCCCTCATGTCAAACTAGTGTATGCGGCACGTGCCTATTCGGTGTATTCGAAAACAACGTGCATTTTCACAAAAAGAAAGACTGCAAGGAATCCACATCCTCACAGTCTCTCGAAAATTATAGCGCTTTTTCAAACGTATTATCATTCCCGCAATGCAAACAGGTCGCGCGAAAACGCAGTTTATTTTTTGCAACAAACGTGCACTCAGCCTTTGCACCATCCACTAAAAATGTATTATGTTCTAGACGATCCTTTTTAATCGAGTACTTGAACTTAAAAGACTGGTCGCAGCAAAAACATACATGATGATCAAACTTTATCGTCATAAAGTTCACCCCCTTCATCCTTTGTAAAATACCGCATTTTCAATTAAAAGGAAATAAGTCGATTATTCTTCCATATACTTCTTAATTCCATGATCAGCAAACCAATTAAGTAGATGTTTTTTCGCATAGCTCATTTTGCGCGCCCGCCACGCATCTGCAAGTGCTGTCTCCACCACAACCTGCTCAAACTTTGAAATCGGGCTCGGACTTGAGAGCGCATCCAGCAGCACATTTTGCCACTCATCCTGCTCATCTGCAAAATATGACATTTCACTATATAATTCACGCGAATCTTTAAACGGTACATAATAAAATTTCCCGTTATCCGCCTCGTCTAATTCTTCCTCTAAAAACAATTCATCTGTCACTGGCTTATACACAAAGCGAAACAGTGAATCACCTGTTAAATACGCATCAATAAATGGCTGTAATGGCTCCATTTGATTCTCTCCCTTATAAAGAAAGACCTACCATATAATATGATAGGCCTCCTACTAAATGTTATGAACAGCTACCTGGCACCGAATTGCGCACCTTTGAGCCTGTTTCTCCTTGCAGCACGTCACCGCCTGTTGATTCAATAATTTCATTTGTTACGGTGTTGGCAATCGCGTTTGACACAAGCTGCAATAGCTCGTTTACGTCCACTTGTGATTGCTTGAATTGTTGCACAACTGGTAACTCGTCGATTTCCGTCTCAATTCCTTCAATTTTGCCTTCAATCATTTTTAGTGCCTTTTCTTTGCCTAAGTGTTGGAAATTGACCGCTTGCTTTTGTAACGTTTTTAAAGAAGCAATTTTTTCACGCACGAATTGGTTTTCGTTAATTTGCTCTTCAGCCTTTTTGAAAAATTCTACTTCTTCCGTATTGGCAATCATAAGTGCCACTTCTTTTGCTTTTGCTACAATTTCATCCTTCGTGTAAACCTTTGTCATGCTCATTTCTCCACCTTCACATTATGATTGAATTAATTCGCCCTTTAATGAATACGATGTTGCTTCTAGCACTTTCACTTGTACAAGCTGACCTGCAAGCTCGGCTGGTCCCTCAAAGTTTACTAAACGGTTTTTGCGTGTATAGCCAGCTAACACGTCCTCGCGACGCTTACTGCTACCTTCTACAAGCACCTCAACCACTTGTCCTTCAAGCTTCTTCAAGGCCTTCGCCGAATATTCACCGACAACGGCATTCAGGCGATGCAGACGCTCCTTTTTCACTTCTTCTGGCACGTCATCCACCATCTTCGCAGCTGGTGTCCCCTCGCGCGGTGAGTAAATGTACGTGAACGCCATATCAAAGCCAACCTCGCGATATAAATCAAGCGTCTCCTGGAATTGCGCCTCTGTTTCGTTCGGATACCCAACAATAATATCCGTTGTCAACGTCACATCTGGAATCGCTGCCTTTATTTTACCAACTAATTGTAAAAAATGCTCGCGTGTATATTTTCGTGCCATAATTTTTAACACATCATTTGAGCCGGATTGCACCGGTAAGTGAATATGCTCCACTAAATTGCCGCCCTTAGCTAAAACCTCAATTAAGTGATCGTCAAAGTCGCGCGGATGGCTCGTTGTGAAACGAATACGCGGAATATCAATTGTGCGCAGCTCGTCCATTAAATCGCCAAGACGATACTCGAGATCATCAAAATCTTTGCCGTACGCATTTACGTTTTGACCAAGTAGCATAATTTCCTTATAGCCTTGCGCCGCTAGCTCGCGCACTTCTTGGATAATCTCCTCAGGACGACGAGAACGCTCCTTACCGCGCGTATACGGTACGATACAATACGTACAGAACTTATCGCAGCCGTACATAATATTCACCCATGCTTTAATCGAGCCAAGTCGTTTTTTCGGCAGGCTTTCAATGACGTCGCCCTCTTTTGACCACACTTCAACGACCATCTCTTTAGACATGTACGCCTCATGTAAAATATGTGGCAGACGGTGAATATTGTGCGTACCAAATACCATATCAACATGCTGGTACTGCTTCAAAATTTTATTTACGACAGATTCCTCCTGCGACATACAGCCACAAACACCAATCAGCATTTCTGGATTTTTACGCTTATACTTCAGCAGGAAACCAAGCTCGCCAAATACTTTGTTCTCCGCATTTTCACGAATCGCGCATGTGTTTAGTAGTACCACATCCGCCTCTTCAATAATCTCTGTCGACGTATAGCCAAGCTGCATGAAAATGCCGGCCATTACTTCTGTATCATGCTCGTTCATTTGACAGCCGTACGTACGAATGTAAAACTTGCGCCCCTCACCCATATGTAAAAACTTCTCATCAATCTCAAAATCTTTGTGGTACTTAATATCCTCTTTCCCACGCTTTTTCGCATCTTTTAACGACGGTGCTGTAAACACCTTCTCAAAATATTGACTGTAATCCTTCTCTTGCTTCGGTTGATTGACCTGCTGACTCGCTAGTCGTTGCTCTTCATTCATTGGGGTAAAACTCCTTTATATTTCCTATTCCCACATTATAGCGAATAATAAGACGTTTGGACAACATACGTGTGTCATTCTCATGAAAAAAGCTTACGTTGCGGTGAATGCATCGTAAGCTTCTCGGTTATGCTCCTTTAAAATAACTAAAAATGTGCACGCAAGCTTCACGACCTGCGCCCAGTTCATATTGTATTGTGCCTCAAAATGATGCTTCGGCAACGAAATGATGTCGCGGAAAATCTGCTCCGACTGAATCTGCTGCTCGTCTAAATAGGCAAGAAAGGCGAGAAATAGCTTGTGATCATCTACTTGTAGCTGCTTATTTGAAAGCAACATATCTAGCTTTTCGCTGAAAGAATGTGCTTTTTTAAATAGCTGCTCCAGTTGCTCGGTTTCTTTTTGTTGTTTTTGTTGGAGGAAGTTAATTAGTTGCATGGGTTGCTCCTTACTTGAATGGGTAGTTAAATTAATCTTCTCACCACCCCATTCTCTTCATCATATTCCAATATCTCCACATTTTCAGGAATCAAATGTTGATAAATACGAATATAATATTCGCCTAATGTTTCGTTCCGCTTTATGTTAACATCTTTCAAGATAAAGAAAACCTTCCGATACTCGTTCGGCGCCAAATAAAAATAATACATTGCTTCATTCCACACCGTCATCTTCGCACTCGGCGTATTGCCACCCGTTGTCCAACGATGCGATTTACATTCCACAATAACCTTCTCCATTGCCTCATCTGGCGTCCCTAAATCAAAGCGATGCCCCTTTTTTGTCTCACGAACACCAACTAAAATGGACACATCCTTCACTAGCTCTATATTTTGCTGTGAAAAATGCTTTAATGCAATTTTTTCAAAGTCCCGCCCGACATGTGCATTACTGATGGAATTGATTCGTTGGAAGTTATTCATAGACGTTCTCCCTTTAGGATGATTTTAATGCGTTCAATTAAAATAAAAACATCAGATACCCTTTTAATAGAGTACATGATGTTTTAAAGAGACATAGTGAGTATGATTTAGATATTAATATAATGATTAAACACTTTATATAAACTTTATTTAGCTCTTATACTTCTAATAAACCTTTTTCTTTTCTATAAACTTATAATCCCGTTCTTGTTTATAAACATATACTTTTTTAAACCCTGTTCTTCCTGCAGTCTTAAAGCAATAATTTATTAGAGACTTAGATGTCTCAGTATTTGTAGTAGCAAATATATTTACATCTGTATAGATTATAGAATACTGATCTATTTGTTTCTTCAACTCTTTTTCTATATTTTTATTAAATAGCCTTTGATTTTGTGTATTAATATAATTATCAATTATTATCATGGGTGCATTCAATATTTCTCTAGGTAGCATCCATTCTTCTATATCATAGGTGTCTTTAATAAGAATATTAATTGTATTTCCTAGTCTATTATCATTAATTATTTTCACTTGCACGGGTTTATCTATTTCATCAGCCTTTACATATTCAATATCTTGGAAATCCCCTTTAAAACATATAATATAATGTAGATATATCGGAACATTCATTAAAGTAACTTTACTATATCCTAATAATTTCGCAGCTATCCAATAATATACATAGCTCATGTCATAGTAAATATTGCCATTATTAAAAACACGTTCTTTATTATTATTACGAATTATTATTAGCACTAAATATGCTAAAACTAATCCAATAACTGCCTTAGAAATATCCCTTTCATCCGTTAATTTATCTAAATTTTCCGTTATTACAGAAACATCTACTTGTAAAGCAGTAATAAATATCAGTGCTATATTATAAAAAATATACGGTAAAATAAAAGAAATTAACACAATTATGATTGGTAATATAATTTTTGAGAAAAGAAACCAAACTAGTTTGTTTGACACAACATTATTGTCCCTTCATTTCTACAATTTTTTCACAAGTTGTACAACCTTTCCAAACACCTATCTCTTCTATACCAACAATAATAAAAAATATGTATTTTATATCATCGTTTTGTTTATTTAAAAGCTTTTTCCACTCTCTTAAATCATGGCTAGACGGCGTAGGTTTTATTTCTGGATGCGTATGCCACTCTCCTAAGTAATTTTGAGTTGAACTAGATTTATTCCATATTTGATTAAGGATTTTTTGATGATACTTCTTGTTTCTTTGAAAGAAAAATCTTTTTTGCAGATCTTCAGGTTGTGGAGTTGTACAAACATCAATAACAGCATTTTGAGAATCTTGAATATATCTCCCGATTAAAATACCACCGGATTCGTTCCTTCTCCGACCTGTTTGTACATAATTATTAAATTCATCCATTACTCTCTGCTTAATCTCTAACTTGCAATTTCCAAATTCAAATCTCATAATTCCCACCGCAAATAAGACAGTTATTTTGTGTAACACTTATTTCAACTGCTTTTGAACCCGTTAAAGAAATATTTTTATACCTAATTGATGGTTCAAAACCCAACTCCAATACACTTTCTGAATCTCCAAGAAATGAGATTAGTTTATTTCCTCTAAATTTGTTGTTTAAAACTTCTAAAATTACCTTTGATAAGTTAATACTAATTTCTTGAGAATCTAAAAAGCTGTACGGCGTAAATTCACTATGACACCCTTGCATTTTTCTTAAATAATTATCTTCAGCATTTACAAAACTCGCTCTGTTTTGTACCAAATAATTAGGTTCATCTTGATTAGTATATAAACATCTAAAACATCCTTGTTTCTCTGAATTATTTGTTATAAGAATATGACTACCTATACCTAATGGTTCAATCCAAGAATAAACTACAGGTATACCTAACCTTTCTTTGTATATAAATTCATTTAAATATAATTCATATGTTGGGGAACCAAGAGTTGATAAAATCAAATCATACTCTTTGTGTATCTGATTTAAGTTTTCATCTATAAAAGATTTAACATTTTTATTGAATCTTTTAACTTTAATATCAGCATAATTGCTCTTTAAATACATACCTAAGGCATCTGTTTTATATTTATAAAGCCCCCCCATTAAAATATGATTAAGACCTAAAAAATGTCTCATTGAATTTTCCGGAAGAAGAATATCATTATCCACTAAAGCGAAATTTTTAATTCCCATTTTAGCCAAGTTTGCTAGTGTATTACTTCCTATTGAGCCTAATCCTAATAATAATACTCTATAACTTTCAAAACTATTACTACCTTGAGTTCTTTTAACTAAGTAATCTGTATTAAGGCGAATATACGAAACTGGTAGCACTCTAGAGTCGTTAGAAATATTAGAAAACCTTATATCCTTTTCATTTCTATTATTAGGATATATACACACCCCAATAGTTATTCTTTGATTATCGAACGGTATACTTAAAATCAAATAAAATCCATTATTTTTAAATCCAATATTGTTTAGAAATCTTTTAGTAGCCGCGCTACAATTAGCTAATATTAATCTCCTTAACTGTTTGAAATTCCACATCTTATATCTATTAGGAAATGGCATGCTTGAGGTGTTTTTTAAAGTTATAAAAACACCTTGGTAACTGTCAAATTGTTCTAAATCTAATTCATATATATAACTAATTTCTTTTAAATTCGAATTTAATGGATCTACTAATATATTTAACTCATTGTCTAAACTAGTTTTAGATTTTAAGACTTCGACTTCCTTTACCTTTATATCTCTGTCATCAAGAAATGAATGTACCTTAATTAAATTATCTAATCTACTCCAATTTATTTCATATTCTCTTTTAAACTCTTCAAAACGTGATTTATCTATTCCATTCCGTACTGTTCCTATAACCAGGTTTAAAGACTCTAATATAATTTGAACTGGAGAATTATAATCTAATATCAGACCATCATCGAATGCATAACAAATCATATTATCTGATTTCTCCACATGGGGCATAAATTGAAAATCCATTACATTTCCAAAAAAATAGTAAGGTTTTTCTATTGGAAAATTCACTGATAATGCCAGCCGTATTATGAGATGTTTTCCATCTAATAAACATTCTAAAATGTAAGTTTTAAACCATCGTGCTCTATAACTTTTTATATTATCTATTCCATCCTCAATAAATTTAAATCCAGCATCAGAAAAAGAACTTTCTAACTCTTGTTTATACTCATCATAAGAAATCATTTCATTCAATCGCTGAAGATGTATTTGTTAGTATTGCTTTATTCTTAGACTGAGCTGTTTCTTCTTCATCAGGAATAGGAAAATCTTCTCCGAACTCTTTTGCTAATAATTCACAAGCTTCTTTAGGATCCACACAGTTTTCTGCTTCAATAATTACTGCTTTTAAATTTTCTAACTTACTTTTAAAATCACCCATTTGTTTTAAACTTACATTTTGATATACATCAGTAAATGGTTTAGTAGGCAAATTTACTTTCAATCTATATCCGTATTCATCATTTTCATAAACGTAGTTAAATCCATTTATCATATTAGTTACAAAGCTTTTCAAGGCTCCTAAATCGTTATATTTTCTATTAAATGAAACTAAATCCAGAGTATAATTCAGTTCAAATTTATCAAGTGCTGCTACCGTTAATCCTATTCCCGTAGGACGATTAACTTGATGCTTAAACTTCAAATCTTTCCAGCGTTTTAAATACCTAATTACTCTTCTAAATTGCTTTCTTTCACACTCTACACTATATGCATCTTGAACTTTTTTTAATAATTCTTTTGGATCGCTATCTTCCCAAAATTTGTTTTCTTCTTTTGAACCTAGTTTCCCTTTTGCTAGATACATATTATCATTTTCATCCTTAATATAAACTGCAAAATCTACATGATAATTCCTATTTTCTTCTACTTCGTTTTCAAATTTTACAGTTACACAAGGTGTCTTAATTTTTACATCTTCAAATTCTTCATTTAATGCATTGGAAACAACTTGTTTTAATGCAACTGGCTTTTCTTGTTCTTTATTTAAAGAAAAAATTATACCAACATCAATATCATAGTCGCCTTCATCGAATGCTTTAATACCTGTTTTCATAGCATAGCTTCCCTGATTAAATGTCTCAAAATTTGTAGATGTTTCATTTTTCAAATTTGCTTTTATTAATTCAATTATTTCATCTCGTTTTTCTTTAAGTTCCTTATTATCATCCATTACTATCTTAATTGAATCATGAAAGTCCAAAAAATATTTTTGTACATCAGCCATTTTATAACCACCTTTTACCTTATTATAACAAAATAAGTAAAATAAAACCATTCTAGATTATCCTCGTATTTAAAGGTATATTTCTACTCCTTTGTTTTCCATCTCCAAGTAATTTTCTGTAATTAGT
This sequence comes from Solibacillus sp., assembly GCA_040274725.1. Classification (GTDB taxonomy): domain Bacteria; phylum Bacillota; class Bacilli; order Bacillales_A; family Planococcaceae; genus Solibacillus. Next base: position 328,578 of record JBEMAQ010000001.1, read on the forward strand.
ATGTAGCTATTTTGTTTAGCGATAGTAATAAATCTGCATTCTTATGCAAAATAAATTGTTAATTTAATACAAATATAATTTTATATACGTCTACCTGATAAACTTTTCCTATCAGTAACAAGGTTGTTTTTTTTAACCAACTAAACTAAACTAACTTACATGAACTAAAAACCAAGTAAATCAATATACTTTAAAGGAGGATTGTAGATGACTGCACCTATCGTGAGCGTTGAGAATGTGTCAAAACAATATAGTGTGCACGGTCCACTCGTTTTAAATAATGTTTCTCTCGCGGTTGAGCAGGGGGAGGTCATTTCAATTCTAGGCAAAAGTGGCTGTGGGAAAAGTACGTTGCTGAATTGTATCGGCGGCTTTGAAGGTGTGAATGACGGTAGGATTTTGTTAGATGCCGCGCCTGTCGAGAAGCCGAGTAAGCGCTGTATTATGCTCATGCAAAATTACGGGCTACTGCCATGGCGCTCGGTTCGCAAAAATATTGAGCTTGGGCTTGAAAATACGCCGCTCACAAAAACGGAACGGAACGCGCGTGTGGCGCATTATTTAGACATGGTTGGGCTAGCGGACCGCGCGAGTGCACTGCCGAGCGAGTTATCTGGCGGGATGCAGCAGCGTGTGGCAATTGCCCGCGCACTGGCAATGCAGCCAGAGGTCATTTTAATGGATGAGCCGTTCGGTGCACTGGATACGTTTACGCGCTATTATTTGCAGGATGAACTCCTACAAATTCAGCAGCGCGAGAAAATGACGATTATTTTAGTAACGCATGATATTGACGAGGCCATTTATTTATCAGACCGCATCTTTATTATGAAACCAAATCCAGGCGAAATTAGTAAAGAGGTGCGCATTCATATGGCCAAGCCGCGCGACCGTTCTGATTCAGATTTTCAGCATTACCGTGAGTTAATTTTTAATGAATTCCAATTTACAAACAAACCAACCATTGAATTTAACATTTAGGAGGCGAATGAATGAAAACACGTTTAGCAGCATTATTTTTAGTGTTCACCCTGATTTTAACGGGCTGCGGGGCAGATCCAGCAAAAACAGCCAATGGCGAGAAGCCAACGATTAAAATTGGCTACTTACCAATTACGCACGCGGTGCCACTGTATATGCAAAGCGATACAGCATATGAAGGTTACAATTTAGAGCTTGTGAAATTCGGCTCATGGCCTGAACTTGTCGATGCCCTGAATACAGGTGCGATTGACGGCGCTTCGATGCTCATCCAGCTTGCGATGAACGCGAAGGAAAAGGGCATTGACCTAAAAGCTGTCGCACTTGGTCATCGTGATGGCAACGTATTAGTTGGCGGGAATGACATTGCATCTGTAGAGGATTTAAAAGGAAAAGCATTCGCCATCCCGAGCCGTTTCTCTACGCACAACATTTTACTGTACGAAATGCTTCAAAAGCACGGCATTGCGTATGACGAAGTGGATGTCATTGAATTACCACCTGCTGAAATGCCCGCTGCGTTAGCAGAAGGTCGTATTGCAGGCTATGTGGTAGCTGAGCCTTTTGGTGCGATTTCCGTTGCGCTTGAAAACGGCAAAGTGTTATACCAATCAGAAGAAATTTGGCAAGATTCGATTGACTGCGGCTTAGTACTGCGTGGTGCATTCATTGAAGACAATACAGCGCTTGTACAAAGCTTTATCGATGATTATGTAGCGGGCGGTGAGCTTGCGGAGCATAAGGATGATCATACACATGCGGTTGTGAGTGAGTTTTTAACAGTGGAAAAGGATGTTTTAGATTTATCACTTGAGTGGATTTCTTATGACAACCTGAAGATTGAAGAAGATAGCTACACAATTTTACGTGATGCGCTAATTGAAATGGGCTTATCTGAAAACCCACCTGCTTATGCAGACTTTGTAGACGCAAGCTTTATCCAATAATTTTGGTCGGAGGGTTCTATGTTTATTCTAAAAAAATTATCCCCTATTGCAATCGGCTTTATCCTACTCATTGCAGCCTGGCAACTGGCTAGTGTAATTGGCGGACACCAAGCAGCACTGTTCCCTCCGCCACTCAAAGTAGGACAAGCATTGCTGTCAATTATTTCAGACGGCTCGATTTTTGGTCATATCCAAATTAGTTTATTTCGCTTTTTCATGGGCTACCTGCTTGCGGTTGTGACGGCGATTGTCCTCGGCTTACTGCTCGGGCGTTCGCCACGCGTTTGGCAAGTGATTGATCCGGTTGTTCAAGTACTGCGACCGGTTTCGCCGATTGCTTGGTCACCATTTATTGTTTTATGGTTTGGCATCGGCAACATGCCGGCGATTGTCATCATTTTTATCGCCGCATTCTTCCCTGTGCTACTCTCAACGGTATCGGCGGTCAAAAAGGTCGACAAAACGTATTTACGTATCGCGGCCAATTTTGAAATGAGCGCATTTGAAACACTCCAAAAAGTGGTGCTACCTGCTTCATTTCCGATGATTGCGAATGGCTTACATATGGCACTCGGCTCGGCATGGATTTTCTTAGTCGCAGGAGAAATGGTCGGCGCACAATCAGGACTTGGCTTTTTGATTGTCGATGCACGTAACGCACTTAGCCTAGATTTAGTAATGGCTTGTATTATTGTGATTGGGGTGACCGGCTTAGTGCTCGACAAAGCGATCCATTATTTCGAAGGCTGGGTCAATCGTATTTGGGGCGGTGTGCAATAAGGAAGCCGTCTCAGACTTCCTTATTCACGGGGCGAATCGTCATCTTGTCAACACGCTCCCCTGTTTTCGAGGAAAAATAACCGATTTCAACGCGGTCACCCGCCTCTGTCACAATTTCTTTGTAGCAGCGGTCTAAATGCTCGGTTCCCCAAAGAATCATGCTATTAAAGACGTGCTCTAATGCAATCCCCTTTTCAGTAAGGGTATAGCGAAAGCGCGGCGGATGCTTCACATACAGCTCTGCCTGCAAAATACCTGCTTCCTCAAGCTCCCTTAGTCGGCTTGAAAGAATATTTGCTGAAAGACCAGGAAGCTTCAGCTTAATATCATTAAAATTTGTTTCACCAATCAGTAGTTCGTGGATGATCAGTAACGTCCACCGATCCCCAAGTAAATTCAATGTTTGTGCAATATTGCAAGGTAAATCATAACGCGTTTTCATCGAATCGCCTCCTTGCCAATAGTATAAGCATTAATTTTATACAATACGAGTTAATTTTTTTAACCAATCAAAATTTAGGAGGAAAACACAATGTCATTATTTTTAGTAGAATCAACAATTAACGAAGTTTCATCAAAAGAGGCGTTCTCAGCATTAGTAGAACAAATTCACACAACAGAAGGCGCTGAAGTGATTGAAGTGCAAGTAGCAAAAGACTTCTCACGTGGTTACTTCATCATCGAAGCAGCGGAAGAAAAGCAAGCAGTAGCGGCACTTGAAGCGCAAAACGTAACAACTGATTTAGTGAAGGAAGTTCGTTTAATCGGGAAAGATTTAGCAGAAGTAAAAGCGGGCGGCGAGCAAGTAAACTACTTAGTCGAATGGGAAATTCCAGCAGAGATTACGATGGACAAATATTTAGCACGTAAAAAGAAAAACTCGGTAAAATACGAAGAAGTGCCAGATGTAAAATTCTCACGCACATATGTATGCGAAGACATGACAAAATGCTTATGCTTCTATGATGCACCAGACGAAGCAGCAGTAAAGCGTGCACGTGAAGCAGTTGAAACACCGATCACTTCGCTAACAGAATTAGCAGATAAATAAGAAAGGTAGTGAGATAAATGGCAGTCCAAACAGTACAATTACAACAAATTATTGAAGAAAAATTACAGCCTGTTGTAAAAAAGGTCGATGAGCAAGCTTTTTACGCAGAAGAATATATTCTCGCATTAGGCGCGGCTGGGTTTTTCGACTCTTCAGCTAAAAGTATTGCTTCACGCTTGCAAGATGAGGCAAAAATCGTTCGAGAAACGGCGAAGGTTTGTATGACAACCGCCTTTTGTGTTTGGTGCCATTTAGCTGCCCTGACATATTTACGTACGACGTCAAATGACTACTTGAAACAAACGATTTTACCGAAGCTAGAAAATGGAGAATATCTAGGTGCTACAGGCCTCTCGAATCCAATGAAGTATTACTCTGGCTTAGAGCCGCTACATTTACGCGCGGAGCAAACAGCAGATGGCTATGTTGTAAACGGCGTGTTACCTGCCGTTTCTAATATAGGAAGCCGTCATTATTTCGGCATTATTGCCTCAGTAGAGGACCGCGAAGTAATGCTGCTCGTCCCAACAAATGCCGCGGGGTTAACATTAAAAGAAAAGATCGGCTTTATCGGTGTCAACGGGAGCGCAACGTATTCTTGTGAATTTAATCAAGTAGTTGTACCGCGCGATTTTATTATTGCCGAACAGGCAAAAGACTTCTGTGATACCATTCGCCCAACGTTTATTTATTATCAAGTACCGCTTGGCATTGGTGTTATTGAGGCCGCGGCCGAGGGTATTGAAAAGGTAAAGGCAAAGCAAAATGGCTCAAATGACTATTTACACATCCAAGCGAGTACATTAGAGGAGCAATCTAGCTCGCTTACACAAGCCCTTGACCAGCTTGCCGCATCACTTTCCTTGAAAGAAGTTGTGGACATTCGTCTCCAAAGCGTCCATGCAACACTTGCAGCTGTGCAGGCCAACATGTTACATAACGGCGCGGCGGGCTACGTTGCGGGCAGTGCACCTTCAAGAAAGCTACGCGAAGCTTATTTCTTTGCCAATTTAACACCGACAATGCGCCATTTAGAGAAGCTAAAGGCAAAACTGTAGCAGAATAAACAGAGGGCTGTCCAACATGGTTACGAATTCTCATTAGAACCACAATTTATGAAATAGCAAATGAAGTAGTCTACTAATCGACATTGATTTGGTAGGCTATTTTTTATTGATAACATAACGTTTGGCCTATTTTAAACGCTTGAGAATAATCGTTCTCACGTATTTATTTAACTGTTCAAAGAGGTTGATTATTCGTCATCTATTCATGATTTTATTCATCAAAGAAAATAATGCAGTAAGCCACAAAATACGCTTAAAGCATTGCTAAAGCTGACTTTTAACAACTATGCATAAATTAATGTATAAACAATGTCCACAATAAAAAGCACTTAACGCCTTCAAATCAACGTTTTGTGCTTTTTGGTGGATTCCCTAACTTACATTTGGGAACGTTATTTTGTATGTACTTGTATAATTCAAAATCTAAAGAAATCGTTATTCGTTTTTGGTGTGTATGTTATTATGCAAATACCATTCATAAATAATAATCCCATTAAAGTACCTTTAAATGAACGTACATTGCTAAAAGGAAACCTACAAGTGCGCCAATAACCCCTAAAATAATCATTGCTAATCCTTGTTTCTGCTCTTGATAATCTCGTCTTAACACTATCCCTATACATATAGGGATAAACATAAACAATGGCGGCATTAAAGTAATAAATAAGAACGCCACAGACATCCAACCAATTGAGCTTAATATAGAACCACCGTTTTTTTTCGCCTCCATAACTCACTCCTTAATTACCAAAAATGGTTAGGTCTAATTAACATAAAATTCCGATAACATATTCGTTAGATAAAACAATAATATACCCAAAGTGTCATTTGGGAACGTTTATTGAATTTATCATTCAACTAAAAGGTGCTAAAGCGATACTCCAGACAATTAAAACAAAAGATGCTGTTAACCAGAACGTATTAGTGGAAGTAGGCTGTTCTTTTTTTATTTTTTTAATTATTTCTACAAGGTTGATACAAAATATAATAGCTAAAATTGGCATTACGTATACACTTATAAACGCAAATACTATCATACATAAACACTCCCTTCAGAAACAATATACCATTTTTTTACACAAAGAATATTCCCAAAGCGATGTTTGGCACATTTTAATTCAAATAAATAGTTTGTATTATTTATAGAAATCTGTAATTTCTAAATTGATATGGTCTACTTTGTTTTGATAGATATAGAAGGTCAACGTAATATCATTTTCTTTATCCTTATACTTAATCAATTTATCCACTTGATCGCTCCAATGTTCCGTATATTCTTCGCCATAAATACTAATTAATTCTTCTACTGTGCTCCCGATTGAAATATTTTTTGAAGTTTTTGACTCGAGATTGGATGTTCCAATACGGTATATTTTATTTTGACCATTCTCTTCTTTAATAGTTAACCGCTTCGCAAACACATTTTCAAACTCATAAATAGTATATCCTGGGTGCATTACATCCTCAGAAGGCTGCAATTTTTTAGATTCAATATATGCTGTTACATCACTTAATAAATACAGGTTATCAATGTTTTCACCTGATAAATCCGTATGAACATTATATTTAACAATAATAGTAGTGAATATTACTGCCCCCAAAATTATACATACGCCTAAAATCCATAAACTACGCTTCAATAAATAGCCCCCAATACGTATTTACTAGAACACTTAAATATGCAAACGATAATTTCCACAACAAGTTCCCAAACCGTTGTTGAAGTGACCCCTAAAACTCAGACAAATCGAAACGCTCAAATCCCCCATAAACCTATATTTCACAGTGTCTCAGAGCATTATCTTCTAATAAAACCAGCGACAAACACTGTTAAATCAGTGTTTGTCGCTGGTTGAAATGTTCTCAAGCTTGCATTTGGGAACGTTATTTTGTAGCGAGATGAATAGATGACTTTCTCTGTTAGTCGACCTCAACCGTATTTTCATAAATATTGACATTAATAATAGAGCCTATCTGTCCAATTTTTACGCCAACGTCTATAAGATATTTCTTGTTATGGTCCGGAAACTTAATATAAAAGTGCCCATATTTCTTTCCTACAACCTGAATTAGGTCGGTTCCCTCTTCTCGTGTAACTGTGGCAATATTTTCAATATCTTCTGCTATGATATGCTTCCCCATCGTGTATTCTGCTCCCGGATCCCATGTCGCAGTTGACTTTTCCTCTAGTGTCCGCATGCTATAATGAAAACTTGGCGTGAGACTTACCGCTTCAATCCCGTACCGGACTTCTTCTCCATCAACGAAGCGGACAGTGGCAATATATTGACCTGGCTTATCAATTCCGAATTGAACAGTATTATACGTATCTCCACGATCGATCTCGTAGCAATTAGAAGGACTGAATGTCGCACATTTTTTGAATGCCATACTGTCAGATAACTTTTCTCCCTCCATTGTGGAAAGGGAAACGTTTTGGACGTCTTTTTTATCCCTTACATCCAGTATAGCGGACGTAGTGAGAAAGTCTTGCGTCTCCTCTAGTGTCAACTTTAGTTTGCCGTTCACTTCTTTGACGTGGACATAGTATTTCCGATAGTATTTCTTATCTGGATTCCCTGAATACACCAAAGCGACCTGTAATGTTCCCGTCCCTTCTTTGAGCGGGACTAAGTGAATTTTATCCGATGTGTTGCCATTTAGTTCATTGCTCCCAGCAACCGAATTGAACACATCCGTATCCTCCTGATAGGAATCATACATTTTAAACTGCTCCCAGTTGTAGTCGCTTGCCCGCAATGTAACAATCTGTGATTTCGCTTCCTCAGTAGCTTTCATCATTTTGGCCGCTTGTCCTCTTGTTATGGAAACATTCGGGCTGAATCGATCAGGAGACGTTCCTCCCGTTATACCAAGTCGGTAAATGTTCAGAATGTTTGGATCATGACCTGTCCCCCTTTTCACATCTTCAAATGGACTTTTATTCGAGTAAAAGTAATAGCGTGGCAGATCGAACGCTTTGACAAGAATCGAAGCCATCTGTGCTCGGGTAATAGGATCATTCGGACCGAAACGACCATCCTCGTAGCCTCTAATGATGCCTTTTCCCGCCATAGCTGCAATGGCTTTGTAATAACCGTTCCCCCTCGATACATCCTTAAATGCTGGACTCTTCACATTGTCCGTATCCAATTTAATCAGTTTGGCAATCATTGCAGCTGCCTGTCCTCTCGTGATAGAGTTTCCTGGTTTGAATGTACCGTCCGGATAGCCTCCGATAATATTACGTTCTGCCAAATCATAAACTGCTTCGGCAAAGTACTTTGATGATGGTACATCTGAAAATTGTTTTTTGCTTACAGCAAACGTATTAGATAAGGGCAGGCTACACGCCAGCACTAGTACACTAAATACTGCAAATAGTCTCTTCTTCATTCTCTAGCTTCCTCTCTTTTCCTTTAATAGATTCCATTGTATCGGAAAAACTTGTTCAATTTTTCCTTTAGGAAGCTTCACAATTTTGTAATCGTCGTCCCCATATTTTTGGGTTTCACTCGCTTCAACGCTGTGCTAAACACCTACTAGCACGATAAATAGTAGCATAAGCATTATAAATAGCTACTTCAAAAAAAATCCTCCAATCAGTAGTGTGCTGTACTGACGGAAAAAATAGAAATTAGTTTCACGTTTATTTAATTTTTTTTTGAAAACTTTATAAGACTAAAGTATAGAAAGATATTCAATAATATGGCCCTTTAACGGAAAAAGACCCTTTCCTTATTCAAGGAAAGCGCTCGATTGTTGAATAACAAAAATATTTAAAAGAGCTTTAGATTGCCCTAATCTAACTAATTTACTTCTTTATCATTTTTATCCCTAATAATAATTTCGTATGGAATTTCCTCAATCAAAAACTCTTCTCTTTTCAACTCTATGATTTTATCTACATACTCTGTAATTTGATTTATCTTTTTATTAGAATTCCCGAACCATTTAGATGAATCGATGTTAGTTTTAATAATAATTTGTAATGGTTCAGGGTGGAATGAATAGGCAAACCCCCGATATTCCTCAAACTTCTTGTTCGTTTCTTCTATTATCGCATCAAAGATTGGTTGCCATTCTTGATCTCGTATTGCACTTTCGTTTTTTTTCCGTAACTTAACCGTAAAATCTAAGTTCGTTTTTGAGAGAATCGTTTGAACGATGATTTTTTCGAGTTCTTCAAATTCATTACTTTTCTCTAAATCTTCCTTCGTTCCTTGTATTTCAATAATGATTTCATTATTCGGATTAGTTGAGATTGAGTTAGAATGGTATCTCTTTTCCTTTAATAACGCCGAAATCTCTTCAAAAACTTTAATCATAGATTTCCTTAACTTTTCATCTTCTTCACTTAATGTAGGATAGCTATCGAGAGTGAGAAAATCTACTTTAAAATCTTGAAATCCAATCTTTTTTGCAGTGTTATGAATAATCTTTTCAATGTTTACTTTATTGGCTTCTAAAAACGCCTTATCCTGAACTTGCACAGTTAAGTTTCGTTCTTCAGGGGAAAAACTTAAACCAACTTGATATCTATTATCTTTTAGTTCCTCTGAACTCTTTGTTAAAAACTGTTCTATTTTCTTTTTTTCCGTTTTAGTTTCTTCCATACTTATAAGTAAAGTTTTTTCTATTTCTTCCGTATTTAGAGATGCTGATTTATTTGAATTTTTTTTAAGTAACATAAAAGATGCCGTAATTATGAGTAATAACACAACAAGACCAATTAGTACTTTTTTCAAAATACCCCCTCCTAATAAGAGGGTATGTCCGTTTTTTAACATTATTCTTATTGTTAATCCTCATAATTTATTGAAGTAAATGGATTTTAGTTTAATTATACTTCTTCACTTTATTCCACAAGCGTTATTCAACAATCTGGCCCGATTGTTGAATAACGAAAATGCACCCAAAGCGGTGTTGAAGTGACCCCTAAAACTCAGACAAATCGAAACGCTCAAATCCCCCATAAACCTATATTTCACAGTGTCTCAGAGCATTATCTTCTAATAAAACCAGCGACAAACACTGTTAAATCAGTGTTTGTCGCTGGTTGAAATGTTCTCAAGCCTTCATTTGGCAACGTTATTTAAGCTTATTCTGTATGCTTTATGAATCTTCGGTGCTTTAAAAGCTATATCAAGAATTCTCTATTTTAGGCATTATAAATAACCAGACCTAAAACGCTTAGTATTGCTGCTATTGGTGCAACTAGTGTCACAGCAAACTTAACTTTACTAAAATCCACAAACATCTTTAATAAAATTCTATAAGCTATTATTCCTATAAAGCCACCTAATCCATTCAAAATTACATCATCAATGTCGCTAGCGCCAACTCTAAATACGAATTGTAGGATTTCAACTAATGCACTAATTAAAATTATCCATAGAACATTTTTTAATATGCTTTTTTCTCGAATGAATAGGGGTAAATAAACTCCTAAAGGAACAAATAAAACAATGTTACCTACTACATTAGAAAACGCAAATGCGCGCAAAAGTTTATCGTCACTAAACAGATAACTGCCTATACTGTGAAATGGCACAAGATTTATTGAACTAAACGAATGTGTCTTCATAAAGAGTAACCCAAATAGTATTACTAAATAAAATGCAAAAACTGAATACAATAAAATATTCAGTAGTATTTGTTGCCAACTTTTCATAATCTTTTCCTTTTCAAATTAAATACTTTAACGTATTTAATATAAACTAATATTAAAAGGTAAGCAAAAAAAGCACCCAAAGCGGTGTTTAGTAACCTTTCATTCAGAGCCAATGTATGTGCTGCATCCCTTCAGAGCAATTGAATCGAACAGTCCCCTTTAAATTAAATTTTCACAGCGTCTCAGTGCTTTATTTTCTATAAAAAAACAGCGACAACCACTGTCAAATCAGTGGTTGTCGCTGTTTGAAACGTTCTCAAGCTTTGATTTGGGAACGTTATTTGATTTTGTTTTGTATATTTCATTAACCCTTGTAATACTAAGCATCTAACTTATCGGATTCGGAAATGAGGTTATTTAACAATACCGATACTATCAAATGGATAAAATCTAATATTGGTTTTTCCAAATATCTTTTCCATTGGTACCAATCCCACACTAGCATATCTACTATCAAGACTATTTCGGCGATTATCACCTAAAACAAATAAATAGCCCTCTGGAATCGTTGAGTAATCCGTTGCAGACTGTAATGTAAAATCTTCTGTTAGTGGACTATTGTCTAACAGTTGTTTTTTATATGCGTCTAAATATGCCTCTTCATTCGCTTCATCGTTAATATAAAGTGTGTCGTTTTCATATGAAATATGGTCTCTTGGCAATCCTATAACGCGTTTAATATATGTCTCTCCATTAGGAGCTTCGAATACGATTACATCAAATCTTTCAATACCAGAAATTTTCTTACCGATTTTATTTACTAAAACGATATCGCCATCTTCATACGTTGGCATCATCGAAGCACCGTTTACTACTACAGGTGACACTATAAACGTTATAACGACAATCGTAATTATACACGTTATGACAGTAGACTTAATCCACTCTAAAAATTCTTTTATCTTAGCATTTTCCAAAAACATCACTCCTTGAGTTACCATAAATTTAATAATATTTTAAGTTAGTAGAAGAGCGATACTAACAAGTTATATAAAGAGTGGATAACAATTACCGACCAAAGAGAACCGCTTTTCTTATACACATAACCGAATATAACGCTCAATATAAAAGCTGTTAATGAAGCAGATAAAATATAAGGAAATTCGAAAAGCCCTTTATAAAACCAAATAGGAAAATGAATGGATACAAAAAGTAAAGATGTAATCGCATTAGCTATCCAAAATTTAAAAGAATTCATCAGTTTTTTTAATAAAAAACCTCTAAAGACAATTTCTTCAGTAATACCGACTAATAGTATGGTATTTAGCAATTCGTTAAACCCTATTCGAAAATCAATATTAGTATGTAAAATAGTGAAATTTAATATTATGAAGTAAGATATGAAAACTAACGATACATAAAATGTCCATTTTAAACCATTTCTAAAGTTATGACGTAACCCTAAATATGAAAATGGATCCGCTTTTTCCATAAATTTAACTAAAATTAAAACTGGAATTATCCAAACAACTATTTTAATAACGGCTGATGATATAGCTCTCGGAACAGAATCCATCAAATCTAAATATTGAACTAGCCATAATTCTCTAATACACCATAGGGCAAAAAATATTATGAAGTATTTCCAAATATAATTCTTATTTACTTTTAAATCCATAAGAAATTTCCTCTTTTCTACTTCAAGAATCCCAATGAACTAAACCAATAGTATTGCCTCTATAAATACTATTATTTCTTTTAGACGAATAAAATTGATTGAAAGTTTCGAAAAAAAGAATAATATGTAAATCGTTTCGACGAGTTCTCAAAGCATAGTTTAAATACCTTTATTTAATTCAATAAAGGTATTGGTTACCAAAGTTTCATTTGGGAACGTCATCTGATTTTATTTTAGTCGTTAAATTTAGTATAAACTCGTATCCAAAAGCGATTATTAATCCAGCCCAAAAAATCAAACCCGAAGTAAAAGGTTCACTTTCAGATATTAAAAAATAAATATAATTTATAAATAATAGCAGCAGATAAGTGAAAAAACCGAGGATTGCTCCTTTTTTCCAATTACTAGACTCAAGGGTAGACATCTTTCTGAAGAATTTCATTATTCTTCCCCTCCATACTAAAATAATATATTTATTTTATCATAAAGGCATAATTTCCTTTGTCGCTATACTTTAGCTCTATTTGAAAAATGCTACCAAAGCGCTGTTTGGGACATTCTGATCATAAGCAGTCAAAGCCCCTCATTCAATTGAATGGGGGGCTTTGATTCCCTAACTTGAAGTGACCCCTAAAAGTTAGACACGAATATTTTGCTTAGGCAGCTTGAGTAAATTGAGTTCGGTATTGCACCGGACTCAATTTTAATTTTGCCTTTAGACGTTTCGTGTTGTAATAATGGATATATTTTTCAAGCTCTTCTTTAAAGTGCTCAATGCTTTCAAATTCTTTTAAGTAAAGGAATTCAGATTTCATGATGCCAAAGAAATTCTCCATCACCGAGTTGTCGTAACAGTTGCCTTTACGTGACATGCTTTGCACAATGCCTCTCGATTGGAGCGCATGGCGATATTGCTTCATTTGATAATGCCAGCCTTGATCGGAATGCATGAGGAGCTGATGTTCTTCTGGTAGGCGTTCTAAGGCCTTTTCTAACATGTCTGAAACCAGAGAGAAAGTAGGTCTAGAGCCAATTGTATAGGTGATGATTTCACCGTTAAACATATCTAAAACAGGCGATAAATACAGTTTCTCACCGAATAATTTAAACTCCGAAATATCCGTTGTCCATTTCTCATTTGGTGCTTCTGCTGTAAATTGGCGGTCTAAAATATTTGGGGCAATTTCGCCCACTGAGCCTTTATAGGATTTATATTTTTTCATACGCACTAAACACTTTAAGCCAAGCTCTTTCATGAGGCGCTGCACCTTCTTGTGATTCACTTTTTGCCCACGATTCGCCAGCTCATCACGAATACGACGGTAGCCATAACGGCCCTCGTGTTCGTCGTAAATCGCTTGAATATCCGTTTTTAAATCAGCGTCTGGATCAGGTAACGCTAATTTTTTTGCGATATGATAAAACGTACTACGTGGAATTTCTGCGTACGCTATAAGTGCTTTCACCGAATAAATCCCCCTTAATTCACAAATGACTTTTACTTTGTCTTTCGTGGTGATGCTTCCTTGGCTTGAACTAAGGCATTCAACTTTTTTAAATACGCATTTTCCATTTCTAACTGCTGAATACGTGCTTGAAGTGCTTCTGTAGAGCCTTCTGCTAGTATCTTTTTAGGTTGTTTAGTCGATTCTTTTTTCATGGATAGACGCCCCTTTTTCTTTGGCTGAAGGGCATCCTCTCCTAAAGTTTCGAATTGTTTTTGCCAATTTCGTATCGACGTACTAGCTGCAATATTGAAAATCGCTGCCGTTTCGTGTAAGGACGTACCGTGTTCAGTCATGTAGTTAAGTACGTCTAGTTTAAACGCTTTTGTGTAATTTGTATATCGTCTGACGAACGCTTCTACACCATTCTTTTGATATTGGTTCGTCAACGTGAGTAAATAACGATGTGAAATACCAAAATCCGCAGCGACTGTTCTGGAGCTTTCCTTGCCATTTAGATAGCGTTCAACCGCTGCTAATTTATCTTCTGTGCTCATTTTCCCCATAGAAAAATCGCACCTCCTTGTTAGTGTGTGTCTAACAAATGGGGTGCAGTTCAACTTTCATTTGGGAACGTTTTTAAGTATGGTGTTGTATATAGGTTTATTTAGACTATGCGTATAATTCCAATCGTAAATAATACAATCGCAATTAATGCCCACATAAGAGCTTGCTTATTTTTATTTTTCATAATCGATACCTCCAACGTTTATAGATTAATATTTCTAGAAGAGGTCAGTAGATTCCTTTAATAGTTCCCAAAGCGGATTGAATTAAAGGGCAACTCATCATCTATGTCTTTTTTATTGAATCACTATAGGGTTTGATAAATGTATGTGAGGCCCATTAAATTTAATTTTTATTCTCTCAATTAATGCCTCTTTTTCTAGTTCTTTCAACCATGAACTTATTGTTCTTGTATCTCTTTCCGACATATTATGAAAATAAAAAAGAGCAGCCGTTTCATATGTGGATGTACCGTGTTCAGCCATGTAATTAAGTACGTCTAGTTTAAATTGCTTCGTGTAATTTGTATATGGTTTTACAAAGGCCTCTACACCATTATGTTCATATTGTTTCACCCAAGTTAATAAGTAGCGATGTGAAATGCCTATTTCAGCCGCTACGGTTCTCGAACTTTCTTTTCAATTTGCATATCTATCCAATAGGGACGTACGAAATAAATGATGCCAAAAGACACTAAAAATAAAAGAGCCAACCCCTGAATCCTCTTTCTCGATTTTCCTTTAAAAATAAAAGAAATGAATAAAATAAAAACTAAAATTCCACTGGCTATCATTAATTGAATAAGTTCTATTGGATGCAAGGAATACCTCCCTTTTTTTAATCAGTTATTTTGTTAATTAAAGTATAACCTTCCCAAACCCTCGTTTGATAACTTTATTTGCTTAACGTTGTAAATCCGCATTTTTATGACGATCCCCCTAAATAAAGTTATATTCATTGTCGATTTTTTCTTTATTTATAATTATATTCCAAATTAATTTTACAAAAGGAACAAATGTTTGTATTATAGTTATAAGGAGGCGGTAGATATGGAGTTAAATGTAGTAGATAGCATTAAGACAAATAATTTTGAAGACCCTAATATGGCAATCGTTATAGGAGAGCTTTGGCAACGTGCAACAGCAATGTTACAGGGCTATGAAGGTACGGTATATGGTGTGTATGATACATATATGTCTAACTATAAAGGTGATTATCGATTGTCAGTTGCAGTAGAATCTTCTAGCAGTGGCGAAACTATTAGAATACAAGATGAACAACAATATCGTGTATTCTCTGTAGATAAAGAAATCGAGCAAGGTGTATATAAAATGTGGCAAACAATATGGGGGCTTGAAGAAGCCGGAGAATTGCAGCGTGCTTATACAGTAGATTTTGAAAAATATACACTAACAGGTGACATTGAAATTTATATTGCTTTAAAATAATAATTTGTAGCAACACTATCAGGAAATGATCAAACACTTTTATAAAGTTCTCATACTTAGCTAAAACGAAAAATGCCATTTTGATTTATCTTTTTTTCAAAATGGCGTTTTTGCATTTGATGCTAAAATTGCAACATACGGTGCATACCAATCACTCGCCTTCACATCCGTAAACGGTTTTTCCTTGCCCGCTACTAGCTGCAAATCAAATACATTGACAAAAACTTTCGCCAGCTGCGCACGTATCGGCAGTCCATCTGGGTGGAAATTGCCGTTTGCCTCATCAATAGTCCCTGCCATGTACAGCGTTTGAATGGCATCATAATAAGGATTTTGCATGCTTACATCACTAAAAGTCGCAGCCCCGCGCGCCGGCACGAGCTCTACATCTATCCGACTAAATATCGCCGCGACATGCTTTCTTGTAATTTGTGCACCTGGCTTAAAGCTACCGTCGTTTGCAAACCCGCTAATGACTCCCGCCTCATACAGCAATAATCATTCCTTTCCTCACGCTATCACCTTTTCCTCTTATGTAATTTTATTTAACTTTTTCTACGTTTTTTTATTATACGGGAAATTACAATAGCTAGATTTTAACGTACAAAAATTTAGCAGCCATTTAATGCCTACGTGAAAATTGAAATGCAAAAAAGGTGATTTTCCGAAATCGATATACAACTTATCAGATAATAAGTGCCAGCATGTAATTTACTGCGCTTATATGTTATTATGGCTTTCATCATCAAAGATTCTTAGTGAGTACAGCACACAAAACAATACATTTTCACTACAAAAAGAACATTACTTTTATGCATAAAACACACTTTTTTTGATAAAAAAGAGCCGTTTTATTGAAAAAATCCCA
This sequence comes from Solibacillus sp., assembly GCA_040274725.1. Lineage (GTDB taxonomy): Bacteria > Bacillota > Bacilli > Bacillales_A > Planococcaceae > Solibacillus. Next base: position 345,024 of record JBEMAQ010000001.1, read on the forward strand.
AAAACAAAGCTTTGCATACTTTTAGAATGAATTTAGCTAAAATCAGCACTTTTCATTGCAAAAACACGCTTTTTTCTCATTATTTTCATTTCCTTTTTCTAGTAAAAAAGAAATGATTACTTGTATATTTTTGTTCTTCGTAGGCTCAAAGTGAGGGAAAAATGAGAATTATAATGGTTGGAACTTATTTATGAATATGTTGTATGTCAATATTGCTAAATAGCGGTTTTTTATAACGAACCAATAGCTCCAATAGAAAAACCGCCTCAAAAATAAAATGTGGCGTTTTCATCGGTTAGAAGTGAAACTTATCGTATTTCTTCTGTAAATCCTATTAAAAACTTATACCTTATTATCCATCAAAAGAGCGACTAACTCGTCCTTCACAACGAGTTAGTCGCTCTATCACTTCTTCTATAGATTGTACTGAAAAATATATACTGAACTTATAATGAGGAAATTACCTAGAAATAATTCGTATATTTTCAATGAGGGCTGATTTCCTTCTCTGGCGTAGCGCTCGTAGCATTTGCCCATTCCCGGCACCAGCCGGAAACATTGGATTTTCCGCGCACGCTCTTTCGCCAAGGAAAAGCTCACCCTGCACTCTAATCAACGAACTAAAAGTAAGGTATGGCTTTTAGTTTGCGTGTTTCCTTATTTCTTTTGGTGAAATGCTAGGAGTTCTTATCTTTCTAAGTTCGCTACTAAACGTCCTGTTACTTCGTGACGTTCTAAACGTGCTAAACCTTCTGGGATTTCATCAAACGTAATCTCAGAAATAACGGGATCTAAGTGACCTTCAGCCATTAGCTCATATACTGCGGCTACGTCTTCTATTGTTCCACCTACAGAGCCCTTTAATTGCACGGATTTTAAAATTAAATTTGTTGTATTAATCGTTGTTTCTAATTTGCCCATTCCTACTAAAACAACTGTCCCTCCAACTGCTACTGCATCAATAGCATCTGCTGTCGTTGTGCCAAAACCTGCATAGTCTACAATTAATGCTGGTGCAACTGCGGCTAAATCTGCTACGTTTTCAAATACACCTGCACAACCAATTTCTTTAGCTAATTCGCGAGCGGCTGGGTTTGTATCAACGGCGTACACTTCACAGCCCTTAACGATGGCGGCACGTGTTGCCATTTGACCTAAGCCGCCAACACCGATAACCCCAACCTTCATGCCCGCTTTTGCGCCACCTTTATTGAACATCGCATGGTATGAAGTCATCCCAGCATCTGTACCTGCCGCAGCTTGTGCATAGGTTACACCTTTAGGCATTTTTACTAAATCACATGCTGGTACAAGAACTTTGTTTGCATAACCCCCATCACGGCCATTACCAGGACCTAAACCATCCTTACCCACTGGGCAAACCCCTACTTGATCGCCTACCTGATAATCCGTTACACCTTCGCCTACCTCTGAAATCACACCTGCAATCTCGTGTCCAAGAACGATTGGTACCTTTGCTAAAATGTTTAACCAGCCTGGATCACGTAATGTTGCTACGTCTGAGTGACATAAGCCTGATGCTTTTACATCAATAATGACTGTCCCTGGAATTGCTTTTGGATCTTGCTTTTCAACAAGCTCTAACGGCTCATTTGTGTTATTAAATTGCCAACCTTTCATGCCAAAACGCCACCTTTTTCCGTATTTTCTCTTTCATTAAAATATACTTCCCATTTATAAACAATCGATAAGAAAAGTTTTTGAACATATGTTATAATTCCGTTCAAAAACTAAGAGGTCGTACGAAAAAAATTTAAACAAACCTTCACTCAATGCCTGTTTCATCAAGCTTTTGAAGACATAAAAATAAAAGCTATTAATGTGAAAGCGTAGTGTAAACGTGGTACCTTTTACATTCATTTTGGTTCGAAACAAGCTATCCTATATGAAATTACCGAGGAGACGCTCAAGGAAATGAAGAGACAAATTCGACAGCCCTCTAAACAGCTTTCACAGATTAATTTCAACCAGTTTCCTAAGCAAGATACCTCTCTTTTTAACTAGCTTTATGAAAATGCCATGCTTTTTTAGGCATTACTAAAAGAAGGTGCGCCTTTCGATATTCATCACTTTAGGGCAGGTACAATCAAGAAGATTTTTGTGAAGGAATACGACTTTCAGCTAGGCCATCCACTTACAGATATTACACCGTATTATGCGTGGGATTGAAATAGGTTATACGGAACTCGCTGAACAAATAGCCGACCAAGCCATTAAATTAAATTAATACAAAAGAATGTCCACAATGTGCAGAAACAGTAAAGGCGAAAGCCAAATTTTGTCGTTATTGTAACTATAGCTTTGAATCTGTAATTGATATGCATAATTAAGAGGCTTAAAAAATAGTTCTATACTAAATGTTGGAGTAGTAAAAAAACTCTTCACGTAATCGCAAAGAGTGTCTCACCCTATTCCACCACAAACCGCTCCACTGTAGACTTAAGCGTGCGCATATTTTTTGAAATCGTGCGCACTTCATCGTGCATCGCGGTCGTCGCATTTTTCTGCTCGGCGACCTGCACCGCGATTTGTGCAATATGAATCGCATTGTCCTCGGAAATAACGCTCAGTTCAAGCGAGCTTTCTGTCACTTCCTTTGCATGCAGGGCAATGCGCTCTAAAACTGCGGATACTTCCTCAATTTGTGGGCCAATTTGTTCAATTTCCTGTGTGATTGTATCGAATTTCGTGGCGGTTTGTTCTGTAATCGTCAACCCTTCCTCTACGGTATGTACAGTATCTGCCATGACGATGGTCGCTTCCTTCGCCTCCTGCTGAATCGACTCCACAATCGTGTGAATCGTCTTCGCAAAGCCAATCGACTGCTCTGCTAGCTTCTTCACCTCTCCTGCCACAACCGCAAAGCCGCGCCCGTGCTCGCCTGCCCGTGCTGCTTCAATCGCGGCGTTCAGTGCGAGTAAATTTGTTTGCGAGGCGACTGCTTCAATCATATCGACAACTTTTGTAATGTCAGTGGCGCGTTGATTGAGTAGTGCCATTGCTACATTTGCCTGATGAATCGATACATCAATTTTTTGCATGTGGGCATAGTTTGTTGTCATGCTTGATTTTCCTTCCACTGCTAGTAAAGTCGCATCCCGGACATGCGCCTCCGTTTCCTCCATACGCGTTGTAATTTGCGTAATCCCGTCCGATACCTCTTCAATGGAGGCGGCGTTTTCATGCAGCTGCGCGGCAGATTTTTTCGCAGAAAAGGACATCGCCTGCGCATCTTGTGCAATGCCAACTGCAACTTTTGATAGCTTGGCCGAATTATCCTCAAGCGACTGATTGGCTACCGTCACCTCACCTGTACTACGACGCACCGTTTTTAATAATTCCTTTAAATCTGTCATCATCAAATTATAATAATTCGTCGTCTCCCCAAGCTCGTCCTGCCCGCTATAGGTCGCCAAATGCGTCAAATCGCCTTGCTGTGCGAGTTTAAATAGCTTCCGCAGCTCCTTTGTCGGTTTACGAATTGAGATGGCTGCGGTTAGACTAAAATACAGCACAACAACGATCATTAAGCAGGACACACCGAGCATCATTTTATAGCCAAAGGCAACATCTGCCTCGTGATTTGTCAATTGTGCCTCCGCGCGCTCTAAAACATAATGTTTCATTTCTGCGAGCTGCACTGCTTCAACAGGACCTACCGCAAGCTGCTTGTAATAATGCTCCATCTTGCCATCAAATGTAAAGCCCTTTAAGGCGGCTAAATCGGCAGCTGTCACTTGTCCCTGCCCTTCAATTGTCGCAATCGTACTAATAGCTAACAGCTTTTCCTCATACATTTTCGCCGTTTGCCATTCCATTTTCCGCATATAATCCATACTAAAAACCGTCAAAATGACATTTGACAGAATACAAACAAACAATAACACTATGAGTCGATCCTTGACCTTTATAAATCGCGCAAATCGCAACGTCTGTTACCCCTATTCTTGTTAGCTTTTTGTTCAGCATACAAAAATACTGTAAAATTCATACAGGGAAATTGTTAACAGCACGTAAAATTTAGAAGCAATTATTGCTCTAAAGCACCCAGTCTATTGAAAACTTATAAACGGTTTCCTTCTTATATAATTGACCTTTCCTTAAAATAGCGGACGGCAGCTGTTTGTATTTCACACTATTTGGAACGTGCTGCACTTCTAAACAGACACCTAAAAAATCGCGCGCCGCTGCCTCTTTGAAATGATAGCCCTTCCCGATTTTATTTCCTGTATAGACGACTAAAGCCTGCTCATCTGTTGAAATCGTTAGCTTCCTGCCACTTTGTTCATCTGCAAGCTCAATCACAGCATCCGCTAATAAAAACGGGTGGTCTAGTCCACCATCCGCAAGCTTGATTTGTTCGTGATCGTGACCAATAACATGCGCTAATTTTTTCCTTTTCGAGAAATCAAACAATGTCCCTTCGACCTGTTCTAGCGTCCCTAAAGGCAGACCATACTCATTAATATACAGCATATCTTTACTTGAAAATTGTAACGTATGCTGTTCAATCGTCCGTTTTAAATTGCCACTTAAATTAAAATAACTATGATTCGTGCAGCTAAGTAATGTATCCGCGTCACTGATACCCTCATACGTCACAATAAGCTCCTGTTCATTCGTTAATGTGTACGTAATGGACATTTGCAAATTCCCTGGGAAATACTGTGTGGGCAATAACAGACGATAGGTGACGGCTTGACCGTGTGCCGTTTCCCCTACTTCATATGACCAGAGTCGCTGATGAAACCCGTCAGCCCCGCCGTGTAATAAATGTGCGCCTTCATTTGGCTTCGCCTGAGAGAAAAAACCGTCCACTTCTATGACGGCATCCTCAAGCCTCCCTGCGAAACGCCCAATTGCCGCACCGTAAAAATGCGGGTGCTGCACATATTTTTCTACCGTATCAAAAGCGCACACGACATTTTCCATTACGCCGTGTGCATCAGGGGTAGTAATCCCTGTAATCGTGCAGCCAAACGGACAGCTACTGACAGACATCCCGTTATCATTTGTCAGTGTTATCTCCTCAACAGGCTGTCCATCGATCACACCAAATGGTCGAATTGTTATCATGTACTAGTCCTCTCCTAATTGAATGCGTTTCTTTGTAGTAGCGGATGCATGAATAGCCGTTAATATGTTCACATTTTCGCGGGACAAGTGATGCTGGGCTGTCAGTGGCTCCTTCGAACGAACAGCCTGTGAAAAATAGTCAACCTCCAATTGATAAATATCCCCATGAATTTGCTCTAGGCGCTCGGTTGTACCGTTTGTGATAACAATTTGTCCATTGCCACTCACAACATCTGGACGAAAGGCATGCTTTACTTTGATCGTCCCTTTTGTGCCAATGATTTCATATTCATTTCGGTTCGTCATATCAAAGCTACAATCAATCATGGCATGAATTCCTCCGTCTAGCTCTACGAGGCCAAATGCCGAGACGTCTACAGTCGTTGCCGGATCCACTACAGTGTTAAACGTTACTGCCTTCACCTTTTTCCCTAAAATAACTTGCATCGCGTGGATTGAATAACAGCCCACATCCCAAATCGCACCGCCGCCCTTTGTTGCATCCATTCGAATATTCCCGTCGCGCTGCTCAAAGTAAAAGGAATGGCTTGATTTATACAGCTTTACCTCACCAATCTCCCCCGCCTCTATGAGTTGTTTTACACGCATATGTTGCAGATGAAATTGATACATAAAGGCCTCCATAAATTGCACGCCCTGCTGCTGACAAACGGTTATCATTTCCTCTAAATCTGCCGCATGAATCGCAGCGGGTTTTTCACATAACACATGCTTGCCTGCTTGAGCCGCTTTCATCACCCATTGTTTATGCAAATCATTTGGTAGCGGAATATAAACAGCCTCTATTTCCTCGTCGTTTAGCAGTGCCTCATAGCTGTCATATGCTTTAGCAATGCCTAAATTTTCGGCAACAGCATATACTTTCGCGCCTCTACTTGCAATCGCCACGACCTCAGCCTTTTCCGCGCGCTTCAGTGCCGGCACAAATTGCGTTTGCGCGATATTCGCGGTACTCATCACACCCCATTTAACTTGTTTCATCTGCATCCCTCCTTCTTCACTCATCCTTAACGAAAAGCAGCTAATTGGTCATTTAGCTGTTTTGTTTGCGCATAAACTTGTTTATAAATTTTATATAACCCGTCATATCGTTTCACATTTTCCATGTTTGGCTCAAACTTTTCATCTAGCTGCACGCATACCTCGACGGCCTGTGAAAAATCAGGGTACATCTTTGCGCCCACCGCTGCAATCATGCATGCACCGATGCTTGGTCCTTGTTCATTTTTTAGTTTATAAACGGTCGTATTGAAAATATCCGCTTGCATTTGCAGCCATAATGGATTTTTGGCCCCGCCGCCAATCGAAATCATTTCGGTAATCGCTTTTCCTGACGCGCGGAAAATTTCTAGTGAATCGCGTAATGAAAACACAATGCCCTCCATTACAGCTCTCGCAAAATGGTATTTCTTATGTGCCGTATCAACGCCAATAAAGCTTGCGCGAATGTGTGCATCTGCATAAGGCGTGCGCTCACCAACTAAATACGGCGTAAACAACAAGCCATTGCTACCCGCTTCTACTGTCGCGATGTTTTCGAGTAATTCGTCATACGAGGCGTCTGCTACAAAATTCTCCTTAAACCAGCTTAGTGAATGGCCCGCCGACAGCGTCACGCCCATTGTATAATACGCTTCTGCTACTGCATGATTAAAATAATGCACTTGCCCATCAAAATTTTTCTCACCAGACTGTTCATAAGAAAGCAGCACACCTGACGTGCCAATACTGACCATTGTTTTTCCTGTCGTGACAATGCCTGCACCAACTGCACCACAAGCATTGTCTGCACCGCCAGCATAAACTTTTGTTGATACGGACAGACCCGTTGCCGCAGCAAAATCCTCGGTAATCTGCCCAACCTCCGTCGTAGAAGAAACAAGCGGCGGCAATAGCGAAGGTTCAATCCCAAAGGCGTCAGCTATGTCGTAACTCCAGTCATTTTTTTCAACGTCCAACAACAACGTCCCTGCCGCATCAGAAAAATCCATATGCAGTGCGCCTGTCATCGCGTAGCGCACGTAATCCTTTGGCAGTAACATCGTTTTCGCTGCCCGGTAATTCTCCGGTTCATGCTCTTTCACCCACAATAATTTCGGCAATGTGAAACCCTCTAGCGCATGATTTTTCGTGATTTGTAATAATGTTTGTTGTCCAAGCACTTCAACAATCGTTGCACACTGTGCTGTCGTTCGCGTATCATTCCATAAAATCGCAGGTCGAATCACTTGCTGCTCGGCACCGAGCAGCACAAGTCCATGCATTTGCCCCGAATAGCTCAGCCCAACAATGGAAGCCACATCTCCGTCAAAACGACGAATAATTTCTGCAATCGCTGTTGTTGTCCCGTTCACCCAGTCAGCCGGATTTTGCTCGGAATACCCTGGCTTTTCATGGAGAAGTGGATAGCTCTTTGTTGCCTCGTCCACTACGACGCCCTCTTCATTCATCAATAACACCTTTACAGCACTCGTTCCTAAGTCAACACCCATTACATAACGCATCCATTTACCCCACCTTTATTCGTTTTCCGTTTTTCATATAAGAAAAAAGGCGATGCCGAAAGTTTTCACTTGTGGCATCGCCCTCACCGCTTTACCAATTATTCAGCTAAAGCATGTAACATATATTGGTTAATAATCATTTTTAGTTTTTCTGTACGTCCCGAGCTATTTTGAATTGCACCCAGCCCTAACGCGTACATCTCTAGCTCTTTCAATCCAACTGTTCCGTCAGCGATCTGTTTACCAATTCCCGTTTGATAACTGCTATAGCGCTCATCTACAAAGTTTTCTAGCACACCGTCTTCAAGCAATTTATGCGCCACCTTTAAGCCAACCGCAAACGCATCCATTCCGGCAATATGTGCGTAAAATAAATCGTCCTGCTCAAATGACCCACGTCGAACTTTTGCATCAAAGTTTAAGCCACCTTTGCCAAGTCCACCGTTTTTCAAAATTTCATACATCGCTAATGTATTTGTGTACAGGTCTGTCGGGAACTCATCTGTATCCCAGCCAAGTAATGTATCCCCTTGATTCGCATCGACCGAGCCAAGCATCCCGTTAATACGTGCTGTATGCAGCTCATGCTCAAACGTATGCCCCGCTAATGTGGCATGGTTCGCTTCAATATTAAATTTGAAATGATCCTCTAAGCCATACGTACGTAAGAAGCCGATGCCCGTTGCTACATCAAAGTCATACTGATGCTTCGTTGGCTCTTTTGGCTTTGGCTCAATTAAAAACTGTCCATCATAGCCAATTTCTTTCGCATAGTCTACCGCCATGTGCAAAAACTTCCCAAGATGATCTTGTTCCAGCTTCATATTAGTATTCAGTAGTGTTTCGTAGCCTTCGCGTCCGCCCCAAAATACATAGTTTTCCGCACCGAGACGCTTCGCTACTTCTAAGCCCTTTTTCACTTTCGCCGCTGCGTAGGCGAACACATCTGCATTTGGTGACGTAGCTGCGCCGTGTACAAAGCGTGGATTTGAAAACATATTCGCGGTATTCCAAAGTAGCTTTGTTTTTGACGTCGCCATATATTGTTCAATCAGACCGACGATTTCATCCACATTTTTATTTGACTCTGCTAATGTATGACCTTCTGGCGCTACGTCTACATCATGGAAGCAGAAAAATGGTACATTTAACTTTTCGAAAAATTCAAAAGAAGCCTCTACACGCGCCTTTGCTAAATCCATTCCTGAATACTTGTCCCATGTGCGCTGCATATTGCCTGCACCAAACGGATCGCCACCGTCATATGTAAATGTATGCCAGTATGCGACACCGAAACGTAAAATTTCCTCCATCGTCTTGCCGCCCACTACTTCCTCTGGGTTGTAGTATTTAAACGCTAAATGATTTGTTGATTTTGCGCCCTCATATTGAATTGCTGAAATGTCGTTAAAGTATGCCATGTGTTGTTCCCCCTTTTATTTGTTTTTCGAAACGATATCTACCCAAACAGCCAAAATTAAAATTAATCCTTTTACAATATATTGCCAGTAAGCGCCGATGTTCATCATCGACATCCCGTTATCAATACTCGCCATAATAAGCGCACCAATAATGGCCCCGACAATTTTCCCTTTACCACCCATTAATGACGTGCCGCCAATTACACAAGCTGCAATCGCATCAAGCTCATAGCTATTGCCCGCTGATACGGTAGCCGCATTTAAACGCGCTGTTAATAAAACACCTGCCAAACCAGCTAATGCTCCCATAATGACAAAGACATATAATGTATTTCGCTTAATATTAATGCCTGATAGTGCCGCTGCCTCATGGTTGCCGCCAATTGCATAAATGCGACGACCAAACGCTGTTTTATTCGTAATAAACATAAAGATAAGCGCGACAATGGCAACAATTAAAAACGGAACAGGGATACCTAAATAGCGATTGAGCATATACGTAATGACGAGTAAAATAATCGAATAACTCGCGACTTTTCCGTAATCAATTACAGCCGGCAATAGCAGTAAACCCATATCCTTTCTTTTTTTGCGCGCATTGATTGTGAAAAATACCATTAAGATTACGGCAATCACCGCAAGTAGATAGCCTGGTATATAAGGTAAATAACTATTTCCGATTAATTTGAAGCTTGGATTTAACGAAGAAATCGTTTGACCATTTGATAAGCCAATGAGTACACCTCGGAAAATTAACATCCCCCCCAGTGTGACAATAAAGGCCGGTACTGCACGGTAGGCGACCCACCAGCCTTGCCACAGACCGATTAATGCCCCCGTTACGAGCGCTGTTACTACGACTACTGGTGTGCTCCAGTCATGCCAAACTTGTAGCATAGCCGCAATGCCACCTGTCACCCCGACAATCGACCCAACCGATAAATCGATATGTCCCGCGACAATAATGAGTGTCATCCCAACGGCTAAAACAGCAATCACGGACATTTGTGTAAAGAGGTTGGAAAGGTTACGCGAAGATAAAAACTCTCCTTCTGTAAAAATCGTAAAAATAATGGCAATAAAAATTAACGCTAAAATTAACGTGTATGATTGCAAATCGAACTTGAAGGATAATTTACTTTCTTTTTTTACAGTTTGATTATCGGTCATGCTTCTTCCCTCCCGTCGCACATACCATTATTTTTTCCTGTGTTGCCTCAGCTCTTGAAAATTCTCCTGTAATCTCGCCTTCGCACATAACCAAAATGCGGTCTGACATGCCGAGTACTTCTGGTAGCTCCGAGGAAATTAATACAATGCCTACCCCTTGCTTGACAAGCTCGTTAATAATTTTATAAATTTCGTATTTGGCTCCAACATCTATCCCTCTTGTCGGCTCATCCAAAATCAGTAGCTTGGGATTATTCATGAGCCATTTACTCAGTACGACCTTTTGCTGGTTTCCACCACTCAGCTTTCCTACCTCGACGTCTAAATTCGGCGCTTTTAATTTCATTTTCTTCGTAATTTCTTCCGCTGCCTGAATTTCTAGCGCCTGATTAATGACATTGAGCTTCATTACTTTATTGAGCGCGATTAACGTCGTATTTTTCGTAATATCCATACCGAGCACTAGCCCGTAGCGTTTCCGGTCCTCTGATACATACGCAAAACCCTCTTTAATCGCCTGTGCGGGTGTCTTGATATTTACTAGCTGATTGCTTATTTTTACGGTGCCTTGCTTTTTACCTGGTAGCCCACCAAATAAGCTAATAAATAATTCCGAACGCCCTGCACCCATTAAGCCTGAGAAGCCTAAAATTTCGCCCTTTTTCACATGAAAATTAATGCCTGATACGACTTTTTTGCCGGATTTATTATAGGACGTGTAATTCTCTACATGTAGCACATTTTCTTCACTAACCTCATGCGCTTCGTACGGAAATAACTCCGTTAACTCTCGCCCCACCATTTTCGTGATGATTTTTTCCTCTGTCATCTCAGCAATTGGATTCGTTGAAATTGTTTTTCCGTCGCGTAAAATCGTTACAGAATCCGCTAACTCCATCACTTCTCCGAGCTTATGAGAAATATAAATGCACGATACACCTTGTTGTCGAAGTTCATTTAAAAGCTTCACTAACAGAGCCACATCACTTTCTGTCAGTGCCGCTGTTGGCTCATCTAAGATTAAGATGTCCGTTTCCTTCGTCAGCGCTTTTGCAATTTCTATGAGCTGCTGCTTACCTACAGTTAATTCCGAAACCTTTGTTTGTGGATCTAAATCTAAGCCGACCTTTTGCAAGGCTACCATCGATTTTTTATAAATCTCATTCCAATTAATAATCGGTGCGCGCATTAAATCATGACCTAAAAATAAATTTTCTGCGATAGTCATTTCACCAACTAATGCCAACTCCTGATAAATAATCGCAATCCCTGCATCCTGCGATTCTTTAATGCTTTTAAAACTTGCTTCCTGCCCCTGAATGAAAATTTTCCCGTCATACGTTCCAGCAGGGTAGACACCACTTAACACCTTCATGAGTGTAGACTTGCCGGCCCCGTTTTCACCGCACAGTGCATGAATCTCACCTTTTTTAACAGAAAAGGTCACCTGATCAAGCGCCTTTACACCTGGGAATTCTTTTGTTATGCCTTGCATTTCTAGCACATACGTTGTCATGTTTCCACCACCATTCCAAACATTTCTTGCTGCAACTCGTTACAAATTGGTATTGAAAAGAAAAGGAGGAGAATCTCCCCCTTATTTTTGAATTTAAGGACGCTCGCCTTCTGGTACATTTTTATACACAGCATCATAGCTATGGAAGCTGTCTTCAATGACGGTTGTCATAATGTCTTCTTTACCAACTGAAATTGGGTCGAGCTTAATAAACGGTACATCCATTTGACCATTATTGACTGAATCCGATGCAGAAACCTGTTCACCCTTTGCTAATTGAAGCGCTACTTCTGCGCTCTTTTCAGCAATCGCTTGAATCGGCTTATAAACTGTCATCGTTTGTAAGCCTTCTGCAATACGCTGAATCCCAGCTAAATCAGCATCTTGACCTGAAATTAATACGTTACCTGCTAAGCCCTGCGCATCTAACGCTTGGATAGCACCACCCGCTGTATTGTCATTTGAGGCAACGACAACATCGATATTATTTTTATTTGCTGTTAATGCATTTTCCATAATTTTTAGTGCTTCATTGGCATCCCAATCCTTTGCCCATTGATCGCCAACAATCGTAATATCCCCTTGATCAACTAATGGCTGAATAATGTTCATTTGGCCCTCACGGAACATTTTAGCGTTGTTATCTGTTGGTGAACCGCCCATTAAAAAATAATTGCCAGATGGTTTTAGGTTTACTAAATATTCCGCCTGCATTTCACCAACACGCACGTTATCGAATGATACGTAAGCGTCAATTTCTGCACCGTTAATTAAACGGTCATACGCGAGCACAGGAACGCCCTCTGCTTTTGCTTGCTCAACAACTGTTGATAAGGAATCCGAGTTAATCGCAATAATAACTAATGCATCTAGCCCTTGAGAAAGCATATTTTGAATTTGTGATAATTGTTTTGCTTCATCCCCATTGGCAGATTGTACAATGACCTCTGCCCCTAATTCCTCTGCCTTAGCCACAAAGAAATCACGGTCATGCTGCCAACGCTCCAATGTTAGGTCTGAAACGGATAAACCAATTTTTAAGCTCTCACCCGCTACATCACTACCATTGTCATTGTCAACAGTACCGGTTGTACTCGAACCACCTGAATCTTGACCACATGCCACTAGAAAAACAGATAAAACTAGTAAAATACCAATAAGAAAGCCCTTACATTTCACTAAAAACACACCCCTTTATTTTTTAGAATATTCTTACTTAAAAAGAGAATACCATGTTAATATTTGTTTGTCTATTGGATAGACAAAGTTTTTTTGTTATACTTTGGATTATTCAATCATTGAAAGAGGAGCTGTTACTGTGTCATGGAATCAACAAGTTGGAAAGAAATTCAACAAGCAACAAATCATGAACTATATTTTTTCGAAAGACGTCGTTTCGAGAAGTGAAATTATTGAAGAAACTGGATTAAAAAAAGCAACCGTTGCGAACTTAGTTACTGAGCTTTTAGAGGAGCAACTCATCTTAGAAGATGGCAAAGACCAGTCAACCGGTGGAAGAAGGTCACAATTGCTACGCTTTCATCAAAACGCTGGATTCGCACTTGGCATTGATATCGGTGTCAACTATCTACACGGCGTCGTCGTCAATCTAAAGGGAGAAATCATTTTTGAGCAATTACAGCCGGTTTACACGATCCAACGCGAAAATTATTTACAAAACGTCTTGTCTCTAATTGACGTCTTACAAAAAAATGTACCGATAAGTCCGTACGCGATTATCGGGCTCGGTGTGGCCGTTCCCGGATCGATTTATCAAGACGGGACGATTATGAACGCACCAAATCTCCACTGGGAAAATTTCGATTTCCATCACTTTCTCCAGCAGCATATTGACTATCCATTTTATATTTCAAACGAAGCAAATGCGGGCGCTTATGCTGGATATGTCGTGGAATATCATAAAGAAATCCCGAATTTACTTTATGTGAGTATTGGCGTTGGTCTTGGTGTAGGGATTGTTATTGACCATACGATTTATTTGGGCGCACAAGGCTTTTCTGGTGAGAGCGGTCATATGATCATCCAAATGAATGGACGTCTTTGTAAATGTGGTCGAAAGGGTTGTTGGGAGGCCTATGCATCAGAATACGCGCTCATTCGAGAGGCAACCTATCTGCTAAAAGAACATGATTTATCCCTCGAAAGATTAATTAATTTAGCCGAAAATGGTCACGCGGATGTGTTGCAATTATTCGCTGATATCGGCTACCATATCGGGCTTGGCATGACGAATCTGATTCATACCTTTAATCCAGAAAAAATTATAATCGGAAACCGCATGACACTCGCACAAAAATTTATTGCACCGTCAATCGAGGAGGCGATTCGTTCGAATACGATGCCATTTCATCTAGACGCGCTTTCCATTGACTATTCGTCTTTAAAGCAGCACTCGATTGTGCTCGGTGCAGCAGCCTTTATTATTGACCGCTTTATTCAGTTACCGTTTGAATAATCATTCTTCCCTATAATGTTATCTATGATTTCACTGCAAGATTAGAACCGCTTTCATGCGTACCACACAATTTTACGTAAATAAAAAAACTTGCGCTAAAGCGTGATCACACCCTTTAGCGCAAGTTTTCATTTTACATAAACTCTTTCAATAACCCATCAAACTGCTCTTCCGATAATGAAATATCAATATCCGTCAGTGGCAGCTCCGAGTAGCCAATAATTTTTTCCTGGTAAGAAGTCGTTTCTTGGTCGTGATAAATAATCCCCGTCACAAGCCCTTCCTTCTCCATCACCGTTTGCATCGCTAAACCACGGTCTGAGCTATCATAGCCTTCAATATCCGCAAGCTTTGTTAAGTTTTCCTTAAACCAATCATATGTGTTCACTTTATTGTACGTCACACATGGTGAGAAGACGTTAATAAATGAGAAGCCTTTATGATTTAAGCCTGCTTCGATTAAAGCGGTTAATTCTTTAATATCTGTTGAGAAGCCTTGTGCCACAAATGTCGCGCCTGCAGTTAATGCAACCTCAAGTGGCTTCAGTGATGGCTCAATCGCCCCACCTGGTGTTGACTTTGTGATAAAGCCAGCAGCCGAGCGTGGTGATGTCTGCCCTTTTGTTAAGCCGTAAATTTGGTTATCCATGACAACATACGTAATATCGATATTACGACGAATGGCGTGGATTGTGTGACCCATACCAATCGCGAAGCCGTCACCGTCACCACCTGAAGCGATTACTTTTAAATCTTTATTCGCCATTTTAAGGCCTTGTGCAATAGGTAAGGCACGACCATGAATGCCGTGGAAGCCATATGAGTTAATGTAACCTGAAATACGACCTGAGCAGCCGATTCCAGAAATGACGGCTAATTCCTCTGGCTCATAGCCTACATTCGCCGCTGCGCGTTGAATGGCTGCTTGTACGGAGAAGTCACCACAACCAGGGCACCAGTTTGGTTTTACTGCATTACGAAAGTCTTTAAACGTTGCCATGATTACATTTCCTCCTTCACAAGATTCGTCAGCTCGCGTGGTAAGAACGGCGTCCCGTCATATTTTAGGACGTTACGTATTTTCGCGTGACCACCGATGCTCATTTTCATAATGTTTGCTAGCTGTGCAGTCGCGTTATTCTCAACAACAATGACCTTTTTCGCGCCGTCTACTAGCTTCGCCATTTCCGCTGCTGGGAATGGGTGCAGGAGACGCACATGCGCGTGGTTTGCTTTAATGCCTTCTTTATTTAACTGCTCTTGCACCTCTTCAAGTGCGCCGCGCGTTGAGTTAAAGCCGACAAGCAGTACGTCTGCTTCCTCGTGCGGAGCATTTGTGTATACAGGCGTGTTAAATTCAAGTGCCTCTAGCTTACGGAAACGTTTATCCATTTGCGTGCGGCGGTTGCCTGTTGCTTCAGACGGGCGACCTGTCTCATCATGCTCAACACCTGTTACGTGGTGAATACCACCCTTCATACCAGGTAAGACACGTGGTGATACGCCGTCTTCTGTATTTTCAAAACGCTTGAAGTAATCCTTTGACTCTGTATCTTCTACAGCGTCGACGATTTTTCCGCGTTTAATTTCGATTTTTTTGTAATCAAATGGCTCAACCGTTTGCTTACCAAGTGATAATTGTAAATCCGTCATAATGATAACTGGTACTTGTAATTGTTCCGCGATATTGAACGCTTGAATTGTGTCATAAAATGCTTCTTCCATTGTAGAAGGGGCAATCACGACTTTCGGAATTTCACCGTGCGTACCGTAAATCATCGCCATCAGATCAGACTGCTCTTGCTTTGTCGGTAAGCCTGTTGACGGGCCACCGCGCTGTGTATCAATAATAACAAGCGGCTGCTCGGTCATACCTGAAAGACCAATTGCCTCCATCATTAGCGATAGACCAGGACCTGCTGAAGCGGTAAATGCACGGACACCACCGAAGTTTGCGCCGATTGCCATTGTTGCTGCGGCAATCTCGTCCTCGGTTTGAATAACCGCACCACCCACTAGTGGTAGCTTTTTGATCATGTATTCCATAATCTCAGACGCAGGTGTAATTGGGTATGCTGCCATAAAGCGTGAGCCTGCCGCAAGTGCGCCAAGTGCTACAGCGTCATTCCCAATCATAAACATGCGGCGCTTGCCGTCTGCTGGTGCAAGTTCCCATTCGCCAACACGGTCGCCGACTAATTCAGAGATTGCTTCACGGCCTTTTTGAATGGCCTCGATATTTTTCGCCACAACCTCTTCGCCTTTACGGCCAAAGATTTCGTCTACTACGCTTTGGAACACAGACTCATCTAAGTTCAGTAGTGCCGCTGTCGCACCGATCGCCACCATGTTTTTCATCAGTGATGTACCGAGCTCTGCTGCAATTTCTGTGAATGGCACCGCAAAAAGTGGTGCCGCACAATCTTCTGGCTGCTTCGGTTTAAATTTTGCATCTGCCATAATGATTGAGCTTGCTGTTAATTCTTTATAGTTGACGTCGATTGTTTCTTGGTCGAACGCCACTAAAATATCTAAATCGTCCGCAATTGAGCGAACCTCTGTCGGACGTACTGTCACTTTATTATTCGTATGGCCACCCTTAATACGAGAAGAGAAATGGCGGTATCCGTATAAATGATACCCAACACGGTTCATCGCTGTTGCGAAAATTTCACCTGTTGATTCAATCCCTTCACCTTGTTGCCCACCGACTTTCCACGAAAGCTGATGTAACATTTCAACATCTCCTTAAAAACGATTTTCTATTGTAAGTATCTTTTTTAGCACAAGTTTTTATTCAAGTGAATAGGACCTTGCTATGTAACTTTGCATTATGCTCTGGCTAAACGAAATCCAGAGTCGTTCTACTCAGTTCAACCCTTACTTCTACAAGAGCGAAATGAATATAAATTTCCTCAATTAGTTTAACATGAATAGATGGTGTGTACTAATGAAAAATGGCCATAAAAAAAAATTCAGCCATTTGACTGAATTAAAACGAACGATTCATTTTATTACTGAACTGCTCTCATTAAATAATTTTAGGTTAGACTTTTTCCACATTTGCAGCGCGATTTAATTGAACATAATTTATACGGGTTTCATAATCCGATTTATACACATTTTTTATTTGAATATCGATTATCTGGCCATCCTTTTCAATTTGCATAATTCCGCTCTTAATCGTGCCCTTTAATTCCAAAACCGTACTCTCTCCTGTTTCCTGATCATAAAAAAAGTATATGTTTTTTTTGAATGAGCCAATCCACCTTTTTAGCATACGATTCCCCTCCTATTTAATGTATTTATAGAGAGTCCAAAAGCACTAAAATATCCAAGACTAGTTTTCTGAATATTCAAATAATATATCCCTATTATAAATTACAATCTTCCTCTTTACAACTTTAATCTATAACAGAGAGGTTAAATTTAGACTAAATTATAAAAAAATTATGCATTTTATCCCTTTTTATTCCTAAAGTTACTATGACAAAAGTACATAGACATTTAACTAAAAAACAAAAACGCTAAGTTATGTTAGCGTTTTTGTTCCAGTTTTTTATATAAAATTTCCGCTTATTTCAATCACTCTTTCCATTACGTGTACGCTTTTCAACGAGTAACTTAAGTGCCGTACGATCTTCCCCTGCAATAACAATATCAGCAAACGCTGGTGCACAAATTAAATCTGTTCCACTCGGTGCGACAAAGCCTCGCGCGATTGCTACTGCCTTGACTGCCTGATTGAGGGCACCTGCACCGACCGCTTGCATTTCTGCATATCCTTGCTCTCTAATGACTGCGACAAGCGCACCTGCAACAGAATTTGGATTAGAACGAGATGATACTTTTAATGAGTCCACTGTAATTCCTCCTAAAAATAGTTTGTGCATACGGCCAATGTTGTTGTCCGTAAGTCATTGTATGCCGACATGTTCGTAAATAGACTAATAGTATTCATAATTCACTGTCTTATACTGATTGAGCACGACGCCGAGCGTATTTGCCTGTGAAGCTTTAAGAAGTGCCTTTGCGCGTAGTGCCATACCGCGTTTGACGAGCCCTGCATGTACAACAAAAATCGTCGCATCGCATTTATTGACAAGTAGCTGCGCGTCTGGCACAAGTAGCAAAGGTGGTGCATCAAAAAGAACTAAATCAAAGTGTTCCTTTACTTCCTCAAGAAACGCGGAAAATGTACTCGATGTAAATAATTCAGCAGGATGCAGTGGCACTTGCCCACATGTCATCACGGATAAACCGACTAAAAAGGTGTCTTGAACTGCTTCTGTATACGTACTCTTTTGTGCTAATACATCGGCAAGTCCGCACTCATTCTCAAGCTTAAATGTATGATGTAGTGTCGGCTTTCGCAGGTCCGCGTCAATTAATAGTACCCGTTTCCCCTCCTGTGCAAAGACGATGCCCATATTCGCAGCCGTTGTCGACTTACCTTCCCCTGCGATTGTTGATGTCACCGCAATCGTCTTCAGTGATGCGGGCATCATAAACGACAGCATCGTGCGAATCGAGCGGAATTGCTCAGAAATAGGCGATTTCATATCAATTGCTGTCACTAAATCACGCGCCATACTCATCCGTTTTATTTTCCGTGTCCGTTCAAACATGTGCTATCTCCCCTTTTTCATCGTGCCGACCATCCCAACAACCGGCAATTCAAAAATTTCTTCTACTTGAAATTCGTTTGAAATCGTCGTATCAAGGGCTTCTAGTAATAACACGAGCCCAATCCCTACTAGACTTCCGATTAAAAATGCAAGTAATATATTAAGTAGCAAATTTGGCGACACAGGCTGTGATGACTCACTCTGCTTGGCGTATGATAAAATCTTAATATTGTCGACAGCCATTATATTCGGCACCTCTTGCTGAAACACTTCCGCAATCATATTAGAAATGGCAACGGCCTGCTGCGCGCTTTCATCTACTAAGCGAATATTAACAACCTTTGAATCATTTTCATTGGAAACCGTCATTTGCTTCGCTAATTGCGCAGGTGTCACAGCTAAATCAAGACGATTAATGACTTCTGTTAAAATGACAGGGCTCGCAATGATGACATTATACGTATTAATAAGCCGCAAATCTGTCTGCGTTTTCTCCCATGAATAACCATCCTTTTGGTTCACTAAAATTTGTGTTTGCGCCTCGTATTTCGGTGTCAACACAAAGTAGCTAAGCGCTACGGCTACACCGACAAAAAGCACTAGGATGCCAAAGAGTAGCCAAAATCGCTTTTTTAAAATTGCTAATAGTTGGGGTACTGTCATAGTTCTTTCCACATTGCCGCCTCCTAGCTAAATAACTTTTCTTGATTTACGTTTTCACGTAGTAATTCTTGAATTTTTTCTTTATATGCTTCTACCCCTGGTTGGTCAAAGGGATTGACTTGCAGTAATGAGGCACTCATCGCACAGGCTTTCATAAAAAAGTACAACATGTAGCCAAGATGATACGCATCCAGTTTTGCGATTTGCAGTTCAATAATAGGCACATTTGCTTCTTTGTGGGCAGCGATTACACCGTCCTTTGCAATTGTTGTTAGCTCCTGCATACTTTTCCCGGCAACATAATTTAGCTTGTCTGCATTTTGCAGATCGAACGGTACAATAAAATCAGTAGCCACTTCTTTTATATGAAGGATTGTTTCAAATAAAATTGGGCTACCTTGTTGAATAAATTGACCAACAGAATGTAAGTCGGTGGGAAATTGTACGCTACATGGATACACCCCTTGCTGACCTTTCCCCTCGCTTTCCGCAAATAACTGTGACCACCACTGTTGTACATATGTTAAACTCGGTTCAAAGGTAGCAAGCAATTCTAACCTGTAGCCTTGCTTATATAACAGATGGCGTGCTACGGCATAGCGGTACGCCCCGTTATATTCAAGGCATGGTTCCTTTAGCTGTACAGCCGCCTCCATCGTACCGCGCATCAATTCGCTAATATTTACTCCCGCTATGGCAAGTGGTAGCAGTCCAACAGGCGTAAATACGGAATAACGTCCGCCAATATTGGCAGGAATACTTAACTGTCTATAGCCATTGAGATCGGCAAGCTGTTTTAACAGCCCTTCCTCTGCGTCAGTCGTCACAATCACTCTTCTTGCCGCCTCCTCACCGTATTGCTGTTCCATATAATGTCTGACTAGGCGAAAAGCAATTGCCGATTCAAACGTTGTACCGGATTTAGAGACAACATTTACATATACACTTTTTCCGTCAAGGCTACGTAGCAATCGCTCGATATACGCCCCGCTCATATTTTGCCCGATATAGACAACAGAGCACGGTGCTTGTTCAAAATACGGGCTAAGCGCAGTTTGAACGGCCTTTGCACCTAAATATGAGCCACCAATTCCGACCACAACTAATACATCTGCAAAAGATTTAATTTCATTCGACAGCTGTTCAATTTGCTGAAAAAGCGCAGTATGATTTTCAAGTGGATAGTGTAACCAACCAAGCCCTGTTTTTGCTGTTTCCAGTTGATGATGAATGGCTGTAACATTCGCACTGTATTGTTGCCACGCTTCTTTTGTAAACGCTGAATAATTCATTTGAATCGTTACAAGTTCTGACACAATAACGCCCCTTTACAAGTAAATTAACGTATTCCCTTACACAAAAATGCTTCTATTATTAAGCGAAACAATGGCTTTGTTTTTCGGAACAACAGTACGGCAAAAAAAGCAGAGACGATTTCAGCGAGGAGTGTCGCAATTGCTGCACCAATCGCACCGTATGTTGGAATCAACACCAGATTGAGCGTCACATTAATAACAGCAGCAATACCAACAAACGTCACCTGATATTGCCCGAGCCCCTCCATCGTCAGCCAAATTGCCCTAACTGTGCCGAGTAACGAGAAAATACGTGACCAAATTAAAATGACGAGTACATGGACCGCTTCACTAAATGCAGTGCCGTAAATGAATAGGATGAGTGGTTTAGATAGGAGTGTGATAATGATTGAAGCGCTAATACCAATCCAAATAATCGCACAAAATAATTGTTTGTTTTTTTGCATATAGCGCTGCTCACTTTCAAGCTTTGCCGTCATAATGATCGGGCGTGCGGATTCGATTAACGCATTGGCGATAAACATCCACATACTCGAAACCGTGAGTGCCGCCATATAAATACCAACTGTTTCATGGGTAGTCAGATGGCCAAGCAATATTTTGTCCATTTGCGTGTAGACGATAATAAGCAAGCCTGCGATAAAAAAATATGCGCTACGCCGCAGCAGTTGACCTGCAATGCGCAACGAAAACGATAGCTTCGGACCTGAGTGGCGACGATAAAACCAGAGTAAAAATAGACCGATAAATAGTCCCTCAAGCACCGTTGCGAGCGCAAAAGTATGCACTGAGCCGTCCATGAAAATAAAGACGAGGCGCCAGCAAGAGACGATAAAAAAGGCAATGGATTTTGCGAGCACCGCATATTTTGATTGCAAATTGGACTGAAACCAGCAATCAATTGAATCAAAAATGACAAACAGCAGCGAGACAGCATGAATGGCCGTCAGCGCGAAAAGCAGTGTGTCGTTCGGATTTAACAAATATATAACAATGAGTGTACTCCCAATAGATAACAACGCTGCGATAAAGCGTAGCACAAGCGTTGTCCCGAGAAGCAGCCCTGTTTCCGCGCGATTTTTAATGAATTCATTGACGAGAATGCTATCAATACCTAAATTTGTAATCGTCACACCGACCATAATAAAGGCAAGGCTATAATTAAGTAACCCAAACTGCTCGGCGCCGAGATGCCGCGCTGTAAGCGACAAGACGACGAGTGACAGCGCCATTTTAAAGATTTGCTCTGCGACGAGCCAGCCGGTGTTACGCATAAATTTTGTTGTTGCGATTTGTTTAAGAGCTGTTAATTGTACGATAGGAAACAATCCTTTACTTTTGTTTTATCGCTAGCTCGTAACTAGCGGTCCCTAGATGTTCACCCGCTACGTTCGTCAAATCAAGCATCTCACCGACTCTATATTCCGCGTCGTTTATAAAATCTGTATCTAAACAGGCAGCAGGCGTAAACGTCAGCTCGCTAAAATAAATGCGGTCGCGTGCATTATATATATCAACCCGCACATACGTAAACGGTGCACTAAGTGCCTCCGCAGCTTCTAACATGTCCGCAAATTTCCCGGGCTTTGCAAGTACACCACAAAACTGCATACTCGCTTTATTAAAAGGCAGTAGATTCCAGTCCACATCAAATAATAAATAATCCTCGCCTAGCTGCACTTCAATTAATCGAGGCTTCCCGTGAAAGCAGTGGATATGATAATCAAGTGGTTCATCTCCGTTATATTCAAGCAGCTTTTCTGCAACGATGCGCGGCCTTATAGCGCAGTAATGCAATTCTGCTAGCTGTAGACCGTACTGCTGTTGCTGCCAACTCGCAAGCTTAGCACGTGCCTCGTCATGCGAAAATGTTGTTTGATCTAAGCAAAATAAGTTAAAACCCGAGCCATGCGTGCATTTTAAAACAAAGCGATCCGGTAGTGTTGCAAAATTAATCTCCTCGGCCGTATCATATACGTCGAGTAGCTCAATTAACAAATGCTGATAGCCGCATTCACGTACATAATTTCGTACCGCAAGTTTATCGGCACATTTACTTTTCAATGGCTGATGCTCGTAAAGCTTGAGCCACATTAGCTTTTCATTAATCGTTTGCGGGTTGTGTAAACGTAGTCGTCTATGAAATGTCCACATATAGAGCAGATGACTCGCTGTAATAGGCGACCGTTTTACGAGCTGATGAAAGCCATATTTTAAGTACTTTTTCATATTGTCACCTCGCTATTTCGCCAATACAGGCACAGTTGCCTGCTCTAAATGAATGTAACTGCCAAGTAGCTCGTCCGCAGTTGTTAAAAGATCCGTATCTAGACAAGCTGCTGGTGTAAACGTCAGCTCTCCAAAATAAATGCGCACACCCAGTGCATATAAATCAACCCGCACATACGTAAACGCTCGACTTAAGTGACGTGCAATCTCTAACATGTCCACAAGCTTCACCGGACGCTCGCACACCCCGTCAAAATGCAGCGCATCCTCTGTATAAGGGAGTAACTCCCAGTCACATGTATAAAACAAGTGTTTTTTAAACGCAGTATCCCGGTCTAGCACCACCTCAATAAATTGCGGCTCTCCGTGAAAGCAATGAATATTGTAATCGATTGGCAACTGCCCCCCTCGCTTTCCTATAAAACGCTCGACAATGATGCGCGGCTTAATGCCTGCATAATACGGCTCCCCGCAATATAGTGAATAATCGGTTTTCAGCCAATCATTTAGCTGTTTACGTGCATATTCTTGATCTAAAAATAACTTATTCGTGCACACAATATTAAAGCCCGAGCCATGCGTACATTTAAGAACGAAACGATTCGGTAATTGATCAAAATCAATATCCTCCGCACGTTCATAAATACCGTGCAAATCAATGAGTAACTCAGGAAAGCATTGCTGAGCGACATAGTCACGTACTAAATATTTGTCAGTACACTGCATCTTTAATGCGTCATCCTCCTTTAGCTTCAGCCACATTAACTTTTCATTAAACGTACGCGGTGCTCTTAAATTAAGCGGTCTGCGAAATACTTTTAAATAGATAATCTTACTTGCGAGTACAGGAGAGAGTTTCACAATGCGTGTAAAAATACGACGCCTAATCTTTTTCATCATGACCAATAGCATTCTCCTCTAAATTTTGATTGTTGCTTTTTTAATGTAATAGCGCAGCGTTTGTGGCAATAAGCCATACAGCACACTGACGTTAGCAAAGATATAATATTTAAATCGCTGGGATGTTTGCTGAATAAAGCTGCGTTTTAATTTGCGTGTCGCCATTAAATAGCGGAGCCGCTTACGTTTTTCATACGATTGTCCTGCGTGTAGACGCTTTGTAGCAAGACACTCACTCGTTTCATAAATAAGATGTCCGCGCGTGACGAGACGTAACCACAACTCATAATCGAATAACACCTCTCTCGCCTCATCATAGCCACCGATTTTTTGAAGGGTGCTTTTTCGAATAAACAGCGAGCTATGATTAATTGGATTGCGCTTAAATAATGTTTCTGCAGTAATTTTTGTGAGCTCTGCATCGCCCACAGTTGGCCACGTCACCTCGCTCGTTCCTTGCAACATCACAGACCCACTCACTAAGCACGCGATATCCTTGCGCTTTTCAAGTAAGTTATATTGCCGCTCTAGACGCTCAGGGTGCGCGGGGTCGTCTGCATCAATATTGGCGATATAAATACCACGTGCCTCTTCAATGGCCAGATTTAACGCGCGCCCTCGTCCAACACCTGTCGTTTCAATGATACGTAAACGTGTATCCTGCTCACATAGCTTTGCAAGTAGGCTTGCTGTACTGTCCGTAGAGCCGTCATTGACAACGAGCATTTCCCAGTCCAGTAATGTCTGTTTCCGAATACTTTCCACTGTCTCTTCTATAAACTGCTCGCCATTTTTCACCGTACAAATAACCGATACAAGCAACTGATCTCCTCCTTTACAATGTATACGGCACAATCCCTTGATTATTATTGAGTAAACGCATTAGATAATAGCCGCACCAAAACAGTAGTACAATAGCCGTCATCAGCTTTCCTAAGTATTTATTTTGTGCATTTAATAGATTGTGAATAAAATACGCATAAAAATAAATCGTAAATACACCGAGGTACACTTGTACACGATCAATTGCTTCAATACCGCTAAATGCGTAAAACGTTAAATACAGTACATATAAATTCGTCACAAGTTGAAAAAAATGTTGTTGTTGCTTCGGATAATAACAACAGGCAAACACAAAAAGCATTTGCATAAAGACTGGCAAAAATTCGACGAGTCCTTTTTCTTTATTGACCTGAAAAAAGTCGTTCGTCTCAGTAGCGTACTTTTCCTCATAAAAGTTAGATGTCGTGCTCAGAATCCCCCCAATGCCGTCCTTTACAGCGGGCGTAAAATAGCAAAGTGTCGCACCGATAAAGAGAACCGCAATAAGCGCTGGATGAAAACGACGCCGTGGTACTGCGAGTAAAAAAACAAGAAAAATCGCGCTTTGATGAAATAATGTTGCAATGGCTATGACGAGTGCGAACTGTAATTTGCCAAAGCCACGCTTCATTAACAACCCGACAAAACCAAACAACAATGCTGCTGCAACAAGCTGACGCATTTGGTTGAAGCTTGTAAAATAGACGAATGTTAAAATAAATAATAGTAAGCCGATTGCATCATTTGGGCAATGCTTATAAATGCCGCGCAGCATGCCATATAAAAACAGCGCGGCTAAGCTAATCGGCACAAGCTCGTACATGGAGAGTTGATAAGCAAGCTCATATAAGCTCCGAACAGCGAGCTCAAACTCTTCATACGTACGTGCGTAGAAAAAGCGCATATACATCGCGGTATCTGTCCCGACAGCTGTTCCGCGATTCGTGGCAAGTGCAAGTAACCCACAAAAAGCGAATAATAAAAGATATTTGCTCTTTCGCCCGTATTGCTCAAGATCATGATGTGTCGGCACAACGAGCAAACGCTGCACAAAAATAAAATATAATAGTAGGAATGCTAATCCGATATAAATGGCCATTCGTGTGCTCCTTTTACGTCATATAAATGGCTTCCAATTGTTCAAGCATAGGCTTGACGTGAAATCGCTCTTTAAAAAGTAAATAGGATTGCTGCCCTGCAATTCGTCTTGTATCTCTGTCCTGTTGCGCCTCAACAAATGCGCGGGCCGCTTCGTAATCACCTAACTGAAATAATAATCCGTTTTTACCCGCCATCACTAAATCTCGGTGCCCTACATTATCACTTAGTAGCAGCGGCAATTTGTGCGACATCGCCTCGACAACAGAAAACGGCAACCCTTCATAAAACGACGTCGAGCAGTATAAATCTGCTGCTGCTAATAGCGCATGCGGGCTTTCTACATGCCCGATGAAATGAATCGACTGCTCACGTCCAAGCTGCTTCACCTGCTGTCGTGCCTCCTCCAGCAAGCGACCATCCCCCGCCCATATAAACTGCACGCTCGCATCATGATTGAGTAAATAATCTGCAAGCAAGATAAAGCCATACGGGTTTTTTTGCTCGTCCACACGTGCTACATTGACAATCGTAAACGCGCGCCCCAAATTTGTAGACAGCGGCTTCGGCTCCTCAACCCCATTGAAAATCACAACTGATTTTTCACGTTTTACAAGCTTATGATGAAGTGCCTCTAACTCCTCGCTTGTTGACACGTGAATGATTTTGTCACAGCTTGCGTTAATGAGCCGCTCTACCGTTCGTACAAGCACTCGTTTCATGCGCCCCATATTTTTAAATGAATAATAGCCATGCGGTGTATAAATATAGCGCAAATTTTGACGATAGAACTGTTTATATAACAGCAATAACACACCAGAAAACGTGCTATTTGCATGGAGCACCTCAATATCATGCTGCTTAATTAACTGATGCAACCTATTTAAAGATTGCATCAGTTTTAGCGGCGATGTGCCAAATGATAAATCGTCATTCACGATATATGTTCGGCAAGTATTCGCTGTACGGGTAGAGCTAATATACGTTGTGAGCTCAACCCGTTGAAAATGCGTCGCCGAAATCGCATCAATATACGTTTTCACACCACCGCCGTATGCCTCGCATAGTAGTAGTACCTTTTTTATAAAAAGCCCCCCTAATACGCATCGTTTGAGCCAAACAATACACGCGTTGTTTTGATAATTAATTTCATATCAACGAAAAACGATCGTTCCTCGATATATTTCAAATCAAGCGCGACCCACTCCGAAAAACTCAGTTTGTTACGACCACTTATTTGCCAGTAGCACGTCAGTCCTGGAATGACGCTTAATCGCCGCTGTTCGTAGCTAGAATATTGCTGTACTTCCTCAGGCAAGGCCGGACGCGGGCCAACAAAGCTCATCTCACCCTTTACGACATTAAGTAGCTGCGGTAATTCATCCAGGCTCGTGCGGCGAATAAAGCGCCCGACTCGTGTAATACGCGGGTCTTGTTTTATTTTGAATACAGGTCCTGTCGCCTCATTTTGCATAAGCAGCTGTGCCTTTAAAAGTTCCGCATTATCGACCATGGAACGAAATTTATACATCGCAAATGGCTTGCCATTTAAGCCGATGCGCGTTTGGCGAAAAATAACCGGACTACGCCAGCATTCGATTTTAACTGCACACGCAATAAGCAACAAGAGCGGGCTTAGTATAAGTAATGCAATGAGCGCCATGATGACATCGAGTAGCCGCTTCCGCATTTCATAGCCGCGTTTTTCATGAAGCTTTGTAATATGTTGCACCTTCATCACCTACTCTCTAGCGTGACAGAGGCGGGCTTTACGACTCTTCTACCAATCGAATAATATTCATATGGCCATGCCTCTATGTCACCGAGTAAAAAGCAATTTCTACCGTCTACAATGATTGGATTTTGCATCAGCTCAAACAGCGAAAGATCCATATATTTAATGCTATCCCAGTCCGTTACAATGATTGCTGCCTGTGCATCAATCAGCGCTTCTGGTAAGTGATTTGTATAATGAATCGCCTCTCCCCAAATTGTCTTCGCATGACTTGTTGCAACTGGGTCATATAGCGTAACGTTTGCTCCGCGTACGAGTAACGTATTGACAATGGGAATTGCTGGTGATTCGCGCACATCATCGGTGTTTGGCTTAAAAGCAACACCAAGCACTGCGATTTTTTTACCGCGCACATCATGTAGGCGCTCGCAGACAATCGAAACAAGCTTCTCCTGCTGTCTGTTATTCACATGAATCACGCTATTCAAAAGTTCAAAATTATACGCAACATTGCCGGCAATTTTCATCAGTGCTTTCGTATCTTTCGGGAAACACGAGCCGCCGTAGCCAATGCCTGCTTTTAAAAATGCCGGCCCAATACGCGCATCCAGCCCCATGCCAATCGCCACTTGCTCCACATCGACATCCAACCGCTCACAAATCGTCGCAATTTCATTTATAAAGCTAATTTTCGTCGCTAAAAAAGCGTTTGATGCATACTTAATCATCTCAGCACTACGCACATCTGTTGTCCAAATAGGAATTTGAAACGCTGCATTAATCCCTGTTAATAAATGCGTAGCGTACTCACTTTGTGTCCCAATAATAATGCGGTCACCACCAAACGCATCCTCAAGCGCCGAACCCTCACGTAAAAATTCCGGATTGGATGCCAGTTCAAGTGTCACACCCGCTAATTTATAATCATTCACTAGTTGCTGCAATTCATCATTCGTTCCAACCGGCACAGTACTTTTTACCACAATGAGCATATCTCTTACAGCAAATTCCGCAACATCCTTCGCTACCGCCTTCACCGCCCGTAAATCCGCCGAGCCGTCCACGTGTTCAGGGGTGCCAACTGCAATATACAGAATATCCGCCTGCTGCATCCCTTCCTCTATACTCGCTGTGAACGTCATTCGCCCAGCCTGTATATTTTTTTGTAGTAGCTCCGCTAATCCTGGCTCAAAAATCGGAACTTGACCTTGCCGCAAGCGACTAATTTTTTGCTCATCTATATCAATACACACAACACAGTGCCCAATTTCCGCCAATGTTACAGCCGTCACTAGCCCAACATACCCTGCACCAACAACTGCTAATTTCACGCCATTCCCTCCAGTTGCCCCTGCTTTAAGGCCTGTAAAATTGCAGGTGCCAATTCTTCATGCTCCAGCGCAAATGCGATTGTCGTCAAAATAAAGCCGAGCTTTTCACCGACATCAAAGCGTGTACCATGAAATTTGTGTGCATACACCGCCTGCTCTTTATTCAGCTGCTCTAGTGCATCGGTTAACTGAATCTCACCGCCTGCACCCGCCTGCTGAACTTCTAAAATCGGGAAAATGTCAGGCGTTAATATATAGCGCCCCATAATGGCCAAATTCGATGGTGCTAATTGTGGCAGTGGCTTCTCTACAAACGTTTGCACCGCGTATAAATCTTTTTCTAATTCAATCGGATCAATAATGCCGTAGCGATGTACTTGCTCTTTTGCTACTTCCTGCACGCCGACAACCGAGCTACCAAAACGCTCAAATTGGTTCATCAACTGCTTTGTACAAGGCTCTTTTGCCTGCACAATGTCATCGCCGAGTAGCACTGCAAACGGCTCGTCCCCGATAAACTTACGCGCACACCAAATCGCATGCCCTAAGCCCTTTGGTTCCTTTTGTCGAATGTAATGAATACGAACATTTGACGACTTATTGACCTGCGCTAGCATATCGAGCTTTCCCTTCTCTAGCAAATGCTGCTCAAGCTCAATATTGCGATCAAAATGATCCTCAATCGCGCGCTTACCTTTACCTGTCACGATTATAATGTCCTCAATGCCCGACTGAATTGCCTCCTCAACGATATACTCAATCGTCGGACGGTCAATAATCGGCAACATTTCCTTTGGCATTGCCTTTGTAGCTGGTAAAAATCGAGTCCCCATACCAGCAGCAGGAATAATTGCTTTTTTCACTTTTTGCATGCATTCATCCTTTCTTTAGAAAAATTAATGTCATTTGGAATGGATAGTGGTAGGAATAATAGTAGTGGAGTGAGTGGTAGTTGTATGAAGTGTAGTCGGCGAGATTGCCTCTACTAAATCTCATTTTATTCAAATGGTGTGTCGTTTATGACTATGGAAGTTGTAAATGTGTCTGAAGTACTTGTTGTACCCCCTCTAGCTCAGTTGCATCTGGCATATAATAATAAATGCCACGGATTCTCTCACTATATCCTTCACGGAAAGAGAGTGTTTCTATATGTTTCAAACTAGTAGAATAATTTTTTTGTATTCTTTCTATATCTTCTTTTGTGAGATTCATTTCTACATGCTGATGAATAACCTGTAGTATTTTTTCGTATCGAAAGAGCGTGTCAAGTGACATCCCTTGCTCTACAAGCCCTTTTAACACTTGGCGCTGTCTCGTTTGCCTACCAAAATCACCATTCGGGTCATCAAAGCGCATCCGCACATATTGTAGCGCTCGCTCACCATCTAGTATCAACTCCCCTTTCGAAAAATGCGCGCCTTCATAGTCAAACACAAAAGCATTATCAACCGTGATGCCACCTACAATATCAATAAGCTCCGTAAAGCTTTCCATATTGACACGCACGACATACTGAATCGGAATTTCGAGAAACTGCTCTACCGTTTCTACAGCCATTTGTGTGCCACCAAATGCATAGGCATGATTAATCTTATCCCTGATCCCTTTTCCCGCAATCTCTACTCTCGTATCGCGCGGGATGCTAAGCATTTGCGTTGTTTCTAACTGCGGATTAACTGTTAATACAACAATCGCATCAGACCTCCCTGCGTCCGTTCCACGCTCATCTACACCTAATAATAAAATAGAAAATGGCTCACGAATTTGTGTGGATACGGTATTTTTGGTTCGTAGTGGTATATAAATATCATCAATCGTCTGTTGCACCTCACTATACATTGTGAATACTTGATACCCACCTAAACCACTACTACAGAAAAAAATAGGGATAAGCCAAATACACAGGCTCTTCTTGCTAAAAATTGTAATAGCATCCATCCTCTCATGTTTCTTATACGCAAATAGAGCACATTCTATTCATATCTAGTAAAAAAGCATACTAATATTTTTGAACAAAAACAAAAAACACCCCGCAAAAATATCTTTGCAAGGTGTTTTTCATAAGTTATGCTTGGAACGGATTGTCCGCGTTAATCAATACGCGCTCTTGGCGAATCGCTTTCCCTGTTTTGTCATCGATTTCGACAAAGAATGCGCTCAACACTTCACGGCCTGCTTTTGGCACCTCGAAGCGTGTCGGCATATTTGTTTGGAAGCGGTAAATCACGCTTTCCTTTTTCATCCCTAAAATCTCATCATATGGGCCTGTCATCCCTACATCGGTAATATATGCCGTACCGTTCGGATAAATACGGTTATCCGCTGTTTGTACATGCGTATGTGTCCCAACAACAACCGATGCCTTGCCGTCTAAATACCAGCCAAGCGCGATTTTCTCTGACGTTGCCTCCGCATGGAAATCAACGAACACAAGCGGTGACGTTTGGCGTGCCTCCGCAATTAGCTCCTCAGCCATTGCAAACGGATCGTCATGCGGTGGCAAGAATACACGGCCGTGCAAGTTAATTACCGAAATCGTCACGCCCTTTTTCGACACTTGCACCATCCCGCGACCTGGTGCCTCTTGAGAGAAGTTTGCTGGACGAATTAAATAATCTGCATCATCAATAAAGTCAAAAATGTCTTTGTTATCCCACGTATGGTTCCCCATCGTAATAACGTCAACGCCCATTTGCAGTAAATCAGTATAAATGCTGCGTGTAATTCCGCGACCTGCCGCGGCATTTTCACCGTTAGCAATGACTACGTCAACACCATATTTCTTCTTTAAGCGCGGTAAGTATTTCTCCACCGCATCGCGACCAATTGACCCAACAATGTCGCCAATAAATAAAACCTTCATTTTTTAACCACACTTTCTATCTTGTACAGTTTATTGTAGCATTTTTAATTTCATTAGGGCAAATAACTCCTTAGAAAAACACATGACGCGTCAAATAGCGCGTCATGATGTCTTTTCTTATGTGGATTTCCTTGAAAACTTATCCTTTCCCACCCACAAATAAAAACACTCCCCATGCACTAAGCCCTTTTGCTCAGTCTTATGAGGAGTACGCTCTGTTTTAAAATAAGCCAAATATTTTTTTACGTTTGATTTGCTGCGGCTCTAGTAAATATAATTCCCGGTTATCTAGTATACGCGCGTTATTTTCTAGTAAAATATCAACCGTCTTTCCAAGTTTCTTTTTATCTAAAAAATCTAAGCCCTCATTAAATAAAAATGGTCTCGTTTTTAAATTATGCGCATCTGAGCCATACGTATGCACTAAGTTTGCCTCTACTAATTGCACTGAAACTTGTTGAATCGCTTTACCGAAATGGCCACTCAAGCTTCCTGCTGTAATTTGTGCCACGGCTCCTTCACGAATCAATACTTCTAATCGCTCCGGCTTTTCTGCAATGGCCTTATTACGTTCTGGGTGAGCAATGATTGGTACATAGCCATCCTTCACGAGCTCAACAATTAAATTTTTCACAAAAGGTGGTACAGTAGCAGATGGCAATTCTAACAATACGTAGCGTGAATTTGCTAACGGTAATACATGCCCTGTTTGTAACTGCGTTATCGTCTGATCTGTAACACGAATCTCATGCCCCGTATGGATTTGCAAGGGAATACCTTGCTCATTCAATTTTTGCTGTAATAACGGTACTTGTCGTTGGATGTCTTCCGCTGCGGTATGAAACATTGGATGAGTCGCATGTGAGGTCGCAATAATTTGGGTAATACCTTCTTTTGCAGCTTGTGTAAGCATCTCAAGTGAATCGTCTACTGTTTCTGGTCCGTCATCTACCCCGAATAAGAGATGACTATGTATATCAAACATGACCCGAGCACCTCCGAAAATGATAAAAAGAGTAATCGGCTCACACCAATTCCTCTTGTTTTTTATCCGTAATAACGATAATAATAATTATTATCTTCAAGTGTTACATTATTTAATACAACACCTAGTAAATTAGCTTTTGATTTTTCTAATAGCTCTTTCGCTTTTAAAACGCCTTCTTTTTCTGTTTCCCCTGAATTAACAACAAGTACCGTACCATCCATAATATTCGAAATGATTTGTGCATCTGTAACAGGTAATACAGGCGGGGCATCAAAAATAACTAAATCATAGCTTTGCTTTAGTTCTTCTAATAATACCTTTAATTCAGAAGAAGTTAGTAGCTCAGCTGGGTTTGGTGGAATCGGTCCACTTGTGACAACATCGAGATTCTCAATGTTTGTCTGTTGAATGACATCATTCATTTTTAACTCTTTAATTAAAAGATTCGATAAACCCGTTGTATTTTTCAACCCAAATGTATGATGTACTGTCGGTTTACGCATATCCGCATCAACGAAAATTACCTTTTTACCAGCTTGTGCATACGTCACGCCTAAATTCGATGAAATAGTCGATTTGCCTTCACTCATTTGCGTAGAAGTAATAACAATCGAGCGCAAATTTTCTTGTGGCATCGAGAAATTTAAATTCGTACGAATAATTTTAAATTGTTCTGCGATAACAGATTTTGGGTTAACAGAAGTAATTAATTGACGGGCGAAAGCCGTTTGAACTTTCTTTTTTTTCCTTTTGAACATTATGATTGCCCCCGATTTCTAAAACTACGAATTTCTGATGAACTTGCCTCACCTAGATCTTCTGCTTTAATCGTACTAATCATACCAAGAACCGGAAGACCTAAAAGTTCCTCAATTTCACTTTCTGTTTTCACCGTTACATCTAAAAATTCTAGTAAAACGGCAATACCAACACCAATCATTAAACCAACAATTAATGCAATCGCAATATTTAACATTTTATTTGGTTTAACAGGAGACGGATTTTCACTGTAAACAGCTGCCGATAAAACATTTACGTTATCGACATTCATCAATTTCGGAATTTCTTTTTGGAATACTTCTGCAACTGTGTTGGCAATATCAACCGCCATGTATTCTTGTTCATCTTGTACACTAATGTTTACTACTTGTGAGTTATTGGCATTCGAGACCGTAATTTTATTCGTCAATCCACCCGGTGTCGTATCTAAGTCAAGATCGTCAATTACAATTGATAAAATCGCTGGACTTTTAATAATCACATTGTATGTATTAATCAATTGTAAATTTGATTGAATTTCATTCGTTGTTAAATTTTGTTGATTATCGGACTGTTGACTGACTAATATTTGTGTATTGGCCTGATAAATCGGCGTTAAGATGAAAAAACTAATGATGACGGCAATAACACCTGCACCAATAGTTGTCGCCAATATAAGACCCATATGCTTTTTTAATATTTTAATAATCTCTTGTAAACTAATTGTTTCTTCCAAAGCATGTCTCTCCCTTTTTCAACTATTTAAATGATAAAACAGAATAGTTAGCGGGATATTAAAAAGAAAAATATAATTTCCTTATATTTTAATATACGCAATTCAATATAATACTTTTAAGCTCAAGTTATTGAATGTTACTTAACAATTGAGATCGTAATGAACTTTTGGCTGATTCATACTGTGTTCTAAAACTAGACGCATGTGATGCATCATAACCATTTGCTGTTAAATCCTGCTGCAGTTTTGCATATAATGCCTCAAATGCTCCATCAATTGTAGCTTCCATTCCAGTCGCTGCACCATAGTACTTCTGGTAGAAATAACTATAATTAATCGTTTCCCCGTTCGCTACTTTTGCACTATATTCAGCTTTAGCTTGTCCAATTAATCCACCTAAACGACCGTGTGCTTGTCCCTCAAGTGCAGCAAAGCTTCCCTCATACTTGCCTTTTATGCTTGCAACTGTCGGCTTTTCCTCTTTTTTTTGTACTTGAGGCGCTACCTCGACTACCTTTACATCGTCACTTTTGACAGACGTGCCTACTTTAATCGTCTCATGCTCAACCGCTTCATGATTTTTATCGTAAACAGCCGTAATTTGTCCATCAACAGCCTCGACCAGGACATCCTCGCCCTCAACTTCGTACTGCTTCGACTCAACCTCAGCTGCTGGTATTTCCTCAATTACATTTCCCTGCGCATCTAACTTCAGCTTACTTCCATCAGGTAGCTCCAGTTCAATGACTTCGTTTACGATTTTGTCGACCTCTTCATCCGCCACATCATATTGTTTTATTTTCAACTCATAAAAGATATAACCGCCGACAATGAGTCCTAAACTAAGGACGCCAAGGAGTATGTATTTTATTACCTTCTTCATACCAAAAACTCCCTTCTATCCGTTATCATATAAATTCCCCAGAACATCCGCTCTGGGGAATTAGGGTGGGTATTTTATTACTTAATTACAAGACTGTACTCTTTAGTATGCACTTTCTTATCACTTGTTACAAATGTAAGTGTTACAGTATACGTCTCTTTGTCAATTACCTTTAATAAATTTTGTTTGTTAGCCACTGCACCCATTAACTCTTCTGATTTCTTTTCACCAAATAATCCTGTAGCAATAATGCCACCTGCTACTAATTCCCCTGAGCCTGTTAATTGTGATTTCGTGTAACCCTCTTTACTACCATTCTCAAAAGTTACCTTCTCAGCTAATTTATAAATATCAGAATTTGTAATGATTGCTTTTAACTTTGCTAAATCTGTTCTAGCTTCAGCTACCGTATATGCTGTATCTAAAGTAGTAAGATCAATCGTCAATTTGTTATTAGCAAAATTAACTGAACCAATAGTTAATTGGCTATCTGCTAATTGATTATTAATAGTATCCGTAGCTTGATCAAGTGCCTTATCTAACTCAGCTTTCGTAACTGGACGATTACCACCTGATGACGAACCACCGCCACCGCCGCCACTAGTAGAACCTTCTACTTTAACGTCTTTTAATTGATCTTTTACAGCCGCATAGTTTGCAATAACATTTTCAATCTTCTCGCCTGGTGCTAATTTGATTGTTGTTAATTTTGTATTCGCATCAATTGTAATTTTCGCGCCTTTACCAACAGTAATTGTTGTTGCAGTTACACCGTTTAATGTTACTGTGTTACCAGCTGCTACTTCTAAAGCTGGTGTTACAACGTTTGCAAGTGTAACATTGTTACCTGTTACTGATAATGATGGAATCGTGTAACCTTTTGCGTTAAATGTTACGCCAGATTTTGTGATTTTTAACGTTTTCACGCCAACAATTTTACCTTTTTTCGCTACGTTTGCAAGTGAAGCAGTTGGCTCTACTTTGTACTCGATTACTAATGTTGTTTCAGCATCTTTTAATGCTTCCGCGTTTGCTGTGTTGAATACGCTCGCTACTTCAGGAGCAACTTCGAATTGCTCGCCGTTAATTGTTACTAAGTTGTTTGTAACATTTAATACTGTTACTGCTTTTTCAACTGTTGAAGTTGTTGCGCCTGGTGTTTCAGTACCTGGTTTTTCTGAGCCCGCTACTTTTTCAGCACGTGCAACGAATGATGCTAATTGACCACGCGTTACTGGAGACTTCTCATCGAACTTAGTCGCTGTTACACCTGTTGTTACTTCGTTAGCGAATAAGTTCGC
The DNA here is from genome assembly GCA_040274725.1 of Solibacillus sp. Lineage (GTDB taxonomy): Bacteria > Bacillota > Bacilli > Bacillales_A > Planococcaceae > Solibacillus. The sequence continues at coordinate 381,481 of JBEMAQ010000001.1, forward strand.
AATGTGTACTTTATATTGAGATTTTGCTACGTCAGTGAATGGGAAAGTAATTTCTTCTCCACCTGATAGGTTAAATGCATTGTCGATAATTTTTGCCATTTGACCACGAGTTAATGTGCCACCTGGATTGAATTTGCCTTCGAAACCATTAATGATGCCCGCGTTTGCTAATGCAGCGATTGGACCGTAGTTTGCATTTTTTTCTGATACGTCAGAGAAGCCTGGGTTTTTAACGTTTGTTGTATCTAAACCTAGTACACCTGCAATAATTTTTGCCGCTTGTGCACGGTTGATTGAATTACCAGCACGGTATGTACCATCTTCATAACCAGTAATTACACCGCGTTGTGTTAATTCCACAATGTTTGAATAGTGTGTATTTGTTTCCTTTAAATCTTTAAACGGTGAAGCTGCATCCGCTTGTGTTGGTGCTACTGCTACAACTGCTCCTGCTGCCATTGCTGATGCAGTCGCAACTGTGAACAATTTTTTGTACGTTTGTTTTTTCATCCTAAAACCTCCAGTTATTAAATTTAAAACCATATTTGTAATTATAGCATAAGCATTCAATAGTTTGGCTATTTTTTTACAATGTTTTACCTTTTTCACTATAAAATAGTCACATATCCCTTAGACAAAAAATAAAGAACATGTCAAATCCGTAAAATGAAGTTACCAATTTCTATACTACCATTCACATTTTAATATAATTTGTATGAAATTACTATAATTTTAAAAAAATTAATTCTCCTTCTGTTTAATTATGTCGAATTTTTCAAATAAACTTAAAAATATTTTTCAACAAATATTATAAAATCGAAAATGACAAAACAAATTTCCTGCTGAATACAAAAAAACCTTTAAATTAAGCTTTCACTTAATTTAAAGGTTTTCATTTATTTCGCGTATTCAACCGCGCGTGTTTCACGAATCACTGTTACTTTAATATGGCCTGGATAATCAAGCTCTTCCTCAATACGCTTGCGAATATCGCGCGCGAGGCGGTGCGAGGCAAGATCATCAATTTTTTCTGGGTGTACGATAATGCGGATTTCGCGACCTGCTTGAATTGCAAATGATTTTTCAACGCCGTCATAGCTTTCCGAAATCTCTTCTAGCTTTTCTAGACGGCGAATATAGTTTTCAAGCGTTTCACTACGTGCGCCTGGACGTGCTGCTGATAAGGCATCGGCTGCTGCAACAAGTACCGCGATTACAGAAGTTGCCTCTGTATCACCATGATGAGAAGCAATCGAGTTAATAACGACCGGATGCTCCTTGTATTTCGTCGCAAGCTCCACACCAATCTCAACGTGACTACCCTCTACCTCATGGTCAATTGCTTTCCCAATATCGTGTAGTAAGCCCGCACGACGAGCAAGTGTCACATCCTCGCCAAGCTCTGCAGCAAGTAGACCCGCTAAATGTGCAACCTCGATTGAGTGTTTTAAGACGTTTTGTCCATAGCTTGTACGGTACTTCATACGACCTAAAATTTTCATTAAATCTGGGTGTAAATTATGAATACCTACCTCAAATGTCGTTTGCTCACCTGTTTCACGGATTTGCTCATCCACTTCACGGCGAGATTTTTCGACCATTTCTTCAATACGTGCTGGGTGAATACGACCGTCTTGCACTAATTTTTCAAGTGTTAAACGAGCCGTTTCACGACGAATTGGATCAAAGCCTGATAAAATAACTGCTTCCGGTGTATCGTCAATAATTAAATCGATACCAGTAAGCGTCTCAAGCGTACGAATATTTCGACCTTCACGACCGATAATTCGTCCCTTCATTTCATCATTCGGTAAAGTTACAACAGATACTGTTGTTTCAGCAACATGATCTGCGGCAAAGCGTTGAAGTGCTAGTGATAAAATTTCGCGTGCTTTTTTATCTGACTCTTCCTTTGCGCGTGTTTCAGACTCTTTCGTCATAACAGCAATATCTGTTGAAAGTTCATTTTCAACTTCCTTCAAAATAATGTCCTTCGCTTCTTCACGCGTTAATGCTGCGATACGCTCAAGCTCTGTTTTTTGCTCGCGTACTAATTCGTCCACTTTGCTTTCCATCTGTTCAATATGCTGTTGTCTGCTCGTTAGCGCTTCATCTTTACGCTCCAAGCTTGTCTCTCTCTTATTTAGAGCATCATCTTTGCGGTCAAGATTTTCTTCTCGTTGCAATAAACGGTTCTCTTGTTTCTGAAGCTCTCCACGACGTTCACGAATGTCGTTCTCCGCCTCAGTACGAAATTTGTGAGTTTCATCCTTTGCTTCAAGCAGTGCTTCTTTTTTCAATGCATCGGCTTCACGTTTTGCCTCTTCGACAATTGTGGCAGCTTGATACTTTGCACCAGTCACTTTTGATTCATTCACGTTTTTCATGTAGAAATAGATAACAGCGACACCGACAGCGAATCCTAACAAAGCAGGGATAATGGCTTCCATCATTTTAGTCCCTCCCGTTTGCTTAAATATGCTTGATGTTCAGTCGGCCTATTGTATGTGCTTACAGCAACATACTGCCTATTTCATTTCAATTTTAGAAATAATACAAGTTTATTGTATAGTTCTAGTTTAGGGATGTCAAGGATTGGCGGTGTTTGTAATGCTTTCTTACTAATGAACCCTCAATAGATAAAAATCCAGATGATCTTAGTAATCATCTGGATTTTAATTAATTATTTTTCATCATCTAATAATAAAGCTAGCTCTTCGTCAATTTCTTCAGGAATCTCTTTGTCATCATGCTTACCAATTTCATAACCTGGGCTCGCGCCAATACCGTATTGTTGACGGATTTTTTCTGATACTTCTTCACGAATAGCAGGATTTTCTTTTAGGAACTGTTTGGCATTTTCTCGTCCTTGTCCGATGCGTTCATTATTATATGAATACCATGAACCACTTTTTTGAATAATGTCAAACTCTGCACCAATGTCAACGATTTCACCTTCTTTTGAAATCCCTTGACCATACATAATATCTACTTCCGCTGTACGGAATGGTGGTGCTACTTTGTTTTTTACAACTTTAATTTTGGTTTTGTTACCGATAATCTCCGTACCCTGCTTTAATGCTTCGCCTCTACGTACTTCAAGGCGAATCGTTGAATAGAACTTAAGCGCACGTCCACCCGTTGTCGTTTCAGGGTTACCAAACATAACACCGATTTTTTCACGGATTTGGTTAATGAAGATTGCTAATGTGTTTGATTTATTAATGACACCTGATAACTTACGTAGCGCTTGAGACATTAGACGTGCTTGCAGACCCATATGTGAGTCACCCATCTCGCCTTCAATCTCTGCTTTTGGTACTAATGCTGCAACTGAGTCAATAACAATGATATCAATCGCACCTGAGCGCACTAATGCTTCAGCAATTTCAAGTGCTTGCTCCCCTGTATCTGGCTGAGATAATAATAACTCGTCAATATTTACACCTAATTTTTGTGCATACACGGGGTCAAGGGCATGCTCCGCGTCGATAAATGCCGCTGTACCACCATTTGCTTGAATTTCTGCAATCGCATGTAATGTTACCGTTGTTTTACCTGAAGACTCCGGACCATAAATTTCAACGATACGTCCGCGTGGGTAACCACCAACACCAAGTGCTACATCAAGTGCTAATGAACCCGATGATGATGTTTCCATTTTACGGTCAGTCTGTTCACCTAGCTTCATAACTGAACCTTTACCAAATTGCTTTTCTATTTGTTTTAATGCCATATCTAATGCTGCTTTACGATCGCTCACTCAAATTTCCTCCTTAAAAGAAACGTTTTTAGTTGATGTCTCTATTATACTTGCTTATGAGACAAACATCAAGAAAAAAGCGAACACATTTTCGGTTTCTCTTCAAAAAACCTTTTCGCCCTATTTTTTATAGTACTTTATACACACTTTCGGTAACCGCGCTTCGTAAGTTCTTTCATTAAATAACTATACGTAAATTTCACTGCACGTAGACGGTTTGTATTACGGCTCCCAGAAAGCTGTAATCGATACGTAATCGGCTCCGCTTGGCCAATGCTAATACCAATCCACACAGTACCTGCCGGCTCATTACCGTGCGCCTCAGGTCCAGCTGCACCTGTTAAACCAACCCCTATATGTGTACCCATTTTTTCGCGAATGTTAAACGCCATTGCCGCCGCGCACTCAGCACTTACGACACCATAATTTGCTAACAGCTTCGGTGAAATACCTAGCTGCTCTACTTTAGCCTGCTCTGTATATGTCACCATACCGCCAACAAGCGTGCCACTCACACCCGATATTTCGGCTAACTCCGATTGGAATAGCCCAGCCGTCAAGCTCTCTGCCGCTGCGATTGTTAACTGATTATCTAATAACATTTCTACTAATTTCGACGCAAGTGAATCATCATTGACGCCGTATTGATATTCCCCAACAATCGCTGAAATTTCAGCGGCCTTCTCATCGATTAATCGCTTCGCCTGCTCCTCCTTCTCGGCCTTTGCGGTAATGCGTAGCGTCACTTCACCATCAGCGGCAAGTGGAGCAACAGTTGGATTTGTTTGCGCATCTAAAATATGCTGCACGGCTACCTCAAGCTCTGCCTCACCAATGCCATAGTAGCGTAGGACATGCGACAGGATAATTGCTCCATCGTGCAAGCGACCTGCAAGAAGGGGCTTTGCTTCAAACTGAAACATTGGCTCAAGCTCCTTTGGTGGGCCAGGGAGTAGTATATACGTACGACTATGCTTCTCCACTAACATTCCTGGCGCCATCCCGTGACGATTTGCTAACACTTCACAGCCCGCTAGTACTAATGCTTGTTTGCGATTATTTTCCGTCATTGCTCGTCCACGCTTCGCAAAAAATTCTTCAATATACGTCAATGCGACAGAATCCATCACAAGCTCTGTTTCAAGATGCGTGGCAATCGTTTCCTTCGTTAAATCATCCTTCGTCGGTCCAAGTCCACCTGAGAAAATAATCAAATCTGCACGTGCCTCTGCAACAGTAATGGCCTCTTCCAGGCGCTGTGCATTGTCGCCAACAACCGTATGATAAAACACATTAATCCCAAGCTCCGATAACTGACCTGAAATAAACTTCGCATTCGTATTCGCAATTTGTCCTAACAATAACTCTGACCCTACCGCAATAATTTCTGCATTCATCTCATTCATCCCCTTAGTATGTATAATTCATTACACCTAGGCACCCCATTTTGCATGCGATGCCTAGTTGAAAATCAAAAATAGCTAGGTAAGTCTCCTCACCTAGCTTGCTGTTACTTCGACTCTAATAATACACGACGGTTTAAATAGAAATAATCCCATCCAGACCAAATTGTAAAGATTAGTGCAATATATAACATAATCATATCAAACGGAATGCCGATTAATGTGAAAATTGTATTGTGTAAAAATAGTGCAGAAATCGCAACAATTTGTGCCCATGTTTTAATTTTGCCCAGTTGGTTCGCTGCGACAACCTCACCTGTACCAGCTAAAATTAAACGTAAGCCCGTCACCGCAAATTCGCGTGAAATAATAATAATAACAATCCAAGCAGGTGCCATTTGCATTTCTACTAATAAAATAAATGCCGCTGAAACAAGTAATTTGTCCGCTAATGGGTCTAAAAACTTCCCGAAGTTTGTGACTAAATTATATTTACGCGCATAATAGCCGTCTACCCAGTCCGTCACAGAAGCGATAATAAAAATTAACGCACCAACGAAATGGTTGACAGGCATTTCCGCACCAAATAATGTCATTGTTCCCCAGCCAAAATCAAACATCATTACAATTACGAAAAATGGAATTAAACAAATTCGTGAAACTGTAATTTTATTTGGAATATTCATTTGCTAACACCCTTCATTTGAAAGAAAATAGTCACCTATACAATGACTATTGTTCTTCATTCACTAATTTTAAAATAAGATTTTGTGTCGTACGATCCTGTACATAAGTAAGCTCTTCGTCATTGATGAACACCTTCGCTACGTTAGCATTCCCTAAACGAATACGTGCATAACCATTGTCTGTTGAATCATACGCAATGACCTCGCCTGCTTTATAAACACGCGCGTCTACTTGCTCAGCCGCCTGCTCATTACGAATACCTACCCACGTATCACCAGCTACTTCAATACGAATTGTAAGCGTTTCTGTACCTGATACTTCATACGTTGTCGTTTCACCTTGCGCAGCACCTTCACCAATAACTTGTGTCGGCCCTTCCTCTACTACTGGCACCGCCTCCGTAGGCTCTTCTTCTGCTGGCACTTCCGGTGTAACCGGCTCTGATGTTGGTGTTTGTACATACTCAATCGGCGTTTCTTTATCCTCAATCACATCGGGTGCATTGCTCGCACGTTGCATCCACAACACCCAAATGACAACAAGCAACATAATTGCAAATAATGCGACAATCACTTTCGGCATCGCTTCCATCGTTTTATTCGATGATGAGCGTGACATTTTGTGCCTACTTGGACTTTTCGTATACGATTGTGCCACTTCTTCTTTTTGCGCACCTGGAATATCCTTTTGATACTCTGTTAAAATATCCTCAGGATTGAAGCCGACCGCTTCTGCATACTGCTTAATAAATGCACGCACATAAAATGAGCCTGGCATAATCGAATAATTGCCTTCCTCAACTCCAACTAAATAACGCTTCTGAATTTTTGTGATTTCCTGTAAATCATCTAAACTATAACCTTTAGATAATCTCGCTTCCTTTAAGCGAGCTCCTAATTCTGTCAAAAAAAACACCTACTTTTATTCTATTTCAACTAAAAACATATTTTTTGGCATAACTCACACATTATGCCTTTATCGGAAGATGAATTACCTTTAATTCAAATTGATTAAAAATTAAATCCGCCCATGAAGTTTGATTGTGACATCATGTTATTTTTCTCAATAATTTCATATGTGATTTCTTCCTCTGGATGATTGCGAATTTCAATAATGTAGTCAAAATCTTCTATCTTATAGTCAGAATGCTGAACGAAAATATCCGGATGCTCTACGACTTTAATCGTATCCATCGTCATAATTTCACGTACAAGCTGCTGATGACGCTCATCTGCTGATTGTCTTGTCACAGCACCATCTAAGATAAATATATTATTACTATTAAATTCTTCCCTCATTAATGAGCTTCGAACCGTTTGTTTAATCATTGTAGACGAAATAAATAACCAGCGCTTATTTGCGCAAACACTTGCAGCGACAACCGATTCTGTTTTGCCAACACGAGGCATCCCACGTATCCCAATCAGTCTATGCCCGTCCTTCTTAAATAATTCCGCCATAAAATCAACTAAAATCCCTAACTCATCACGTACGAAACGAAACGTATTTTTTTCATCTGCATCACGTGGTATATACCGTCCATGGCGCATTGCCAACCGATCACGTAACTTGGGCTCACGAAATTTTGTTACATTAATATTTTCCATTGTTGAAATAATGGAAACGAAACGTAAAATCGACTCCTCATTTTCAGCACGAAGTAACATCCCACGTCTTACTTCATTTACCCCGTTTATTGATACGATATTCACACGGAGCATCCCGAGTAGTGAGGCAATATCACCTAATAATCCAAGTCGGTTTACTTGAATTTCGTACTCAAAATACCATTCGTTCATCCAAAATCGTCCCCTCATCATAGAAACGTAAAATAACTTTATAAGTTCCATCATAGCGGATTTTACATGTATTGAAAAGTTAGAATGTATGGTTTTATGCCATAATTTTAAATTTATCTTTATTTCAATAGTGATTCCTTCCAAATTGCAGGATAATTTACCCAAAATTAGTCCGCATAACTTTTTCACATGAAAAAGATGCCCCTCTTAAAAATAAAGAGGCATCTTTTTTCGTCTTAATGTGTCGTTTTATTTTGTACTAACTTGACGATGCAACTTGCAATTGCCGTTTTCTCATTCTGCTCGGCAACTGACCATAAATCCGCTAATACGCGTTCCTGCTCATTTTGAGGATCTACATTTTTCGCTAAATATTCACCGAGCTGCACTGCTGTTTTTTCGATAATCTTGTTTGGCATTCCACTATCTTTTGCCTCGACAACACGATCACCTAAAAACTGTGTCCATCGTTCCCAGTTTTGTAATACGCCCATTGCACTTCCCTCCTCTCGCACAATTAGTATGTGCGAGCAGGAGCATTATATGTACCAGCCACCATTTAAATGTAGGATTTGTCCTGTGACATAATCCGCCTGACCACTTAAATAAAAGCTTGTCATATTCGCAACCTCTGCTACTTGTCCGAAGCGCTGAAGCGGGATTTCTGCTTGAATCATTTCGCGCTCTTCCTCATTTAACTGCCCGTTCATCGATGTATCAATAAAGCCTGGTGCAATCACATTCACACGAATGCCATTATACGCCACTTCTTGCGCATACGCCTTGACAAAGCTATGCTGTGCTCCCTTGACAGCAGAATACGCTACCTCACCCGCTGCGCCTGCCGAACCCCAAATGGAGCCAATAAATAATACATAGCTCGTCTGTTGCTGTCGCAGCTTACGTGCAACAAGCGCTAAAAGCTGCATGGGTGTTTGGACATGTACTTGCCAAAGTCTTTGCATATCGCTTGCTGCTGTATCTTCAAGTAAGCCGTAATGTGCATGACCTCCTGCAAACACAATCGCCTGTAGCGAAAACAGTTGCGCGGCTAGCTGCTCAGCAGCTAGCTGCTCACTAAAATCGACCTGCACAGCAAGAAATTCCTGCTCCGGGTACTGTGCCTGAAACATGCTGACAAGTTGTTGCACTTTCTGCTCATTTGCATAGTACTGTAAATACAATGACCATCCGTCTGATGCGAGGCGCTCTGCAATGGCCGAACCAATTGCACCCGTTGCCCCGCATACTAAAGCAAACTTTTTCATGATTATTTGTCAATCGGTAGTATTGTAAATACCGTTTGCTGCTCTTCACCTTGAATCGTTGTAAACGCAGCCGTAATGTCTTCAACTGTCAGCTTTTCAAGCGTTGGTACAACATCGAATAAATTCATGTCATTAAATTCGTAGCGCGTAAACTGGTTGGCGATAAATTCAAGCGAGTTTAGTGCACGTAAGAAGAAGCCGATTTTTTTGCGCTTAATACGCTCTACGTCCTCTGCTGTAAATAAATTCGCCGCTTCCGCTTGTGCTAATTTTTCTTTAATCGCCGCCACAAGCGCTTCTGGGTCTACTGTATCAGAGCCAACCATCGCGAAGCCGTACCCTTTTTCTAATGAGAAATCAAAGCCGTACGATTCATCAATTAATCCGCGCTCATAAATATCTGTGTAAAATGCTGATGCGCGGCCAAATAAGCATTCCATCCCGATTTGGACAGCAAGCTCATGCTTCAGCATAGCAGGACCACTTAACGATGTTTCCTTTGCCTTTAAGCCAACATATACTTTCGGCTTTTGTACGTCCATATTCAGTGTACGCTCTTTTACCGCAACTGCTACGGGCTCTGTTTCAAATAAACGCGCCACATCGGTTGCTTCCGGGAAGGTTTTCCCCTTTTGGTCATTCTCAATAAATGCCATCATCTCAGCTGGATCTACTGCACCAATGACAAATAACAGCATATTTGACGGATGATAAAACGTGTTATAGCACGTATAAAGGTGCTCTGCTGTAATCTCATCAATAGATTCAATTGTCCCTGCGATATCAATTTTTACTGGATGATTGTGGTACATATTTTCAATCGTACCGAAATACAAGCGCCAATCCGGCATATCGTCATACATCGTAATTTCCTGACCGATAATACCTTTTTCCTTTTCTACCGTTTCCGCTGTAAAATACGGTTCCTGCACGAAATCAAGCAATGTTTTTGTGCTCTTATATAAGTGGTCTGTAGCCGAAAATAAATACGCTGTACGGGTGAATGACGTAAAGGCATTGGCCTGCGCACCGACCTCACTAAATTTTTGGAACACGTCGCCCTCTTCTTTTTCAAACATTTTATGCTCTAAAAAATGCGCGATGCCGTCTGGTACGGTAACCTGTTCCGTCTCACCAATCGGCACAAACGAACGGTCAACCGAACCGTATTTTGTCGTAAACGTCACAAACGTTTTTGAAAAGCCCTTTTTCGGTAAAATATAGACATCTAAGCCATTGTCTAATTTTTTATAATAAAGTGTTTCATCTAGTTGTTTAAATTCAATTGTTTTCACCATTAGTCCTCCTTGCCGCATAAGAAATACGTTGCCTCATGCTCCACTTGCTGCGCCATACATTGCACATCTTCCTTCGTCACCTGCTGCCAACGTTCCGTCCATGTTTCAAGGTTGAACTGCTCTTCAAGCTCCTTGTACTGGTCATAAATTTCGATTTGGCCGCGTGCTGAATCAAGCGCTTCTTTTAATTGGTTAATGAGCATCGCCTTTGTTTGCGCTAGCTCTAAATCCGAAATGTCACCACCGCGCATCGCTTCTAGCTGCTCTTCAATAACCTCGCGCGCTTTTTCCTCATTTGTCGGTTCAATGCCCGACGTGACAAATACAAGTCCGTAATGGGATGCATACGAGCTTGATGCATAATAAGCTAGGCTTTCACGCTCACGCACATTCATAAATAATTTCGAGTGCGCATAGCCACCGAAAATCCCATTAAAAATTTGCATATTCGGGAAATCAGCATCGCCAAAATAGACAGGTGTGCTATAGCCAATATGCAGCTTGCCTTGCTTCATATCCTGTGTTTCTTTTGTATAACGATCCGCAGGCTTTACCGATTCAATTAATGGTTGTTTCGCTAATTTTTGACGGTCTGCAAATGGAAGCGCCTCTTTTAATTTCGCTGTCATTTCTTCTACGTCGACATCGCCAACAACATAAATATCAATCGTGTCGTTTTTTAGCATGTCTTCATACGTTTTCACAAGTGAGCTTGCTGTAATCGCCTCAACCGCGCTTGTCGTGCCATTTGCAGAAATCGATGCTGGATGATTTGGACGTAAAATTTTTAATAAACGTTGCTGTGCTAGACGTGATTTATCATCAAACACCGATTGAATACGTTGAATGACCATATCCTTTTCACGAGCGACGATATTTTCTTTAAAAGCACCACCTTCAACATTTGGCTTGAAAATCGCCGTATGCAACAGGGATAACACTTCATTTAATACGTTGCTATTCGCTAAATAGTGATCGTTTACTGTTTCAACATTTAACAGCAGTGTATGCTCCGCCCCGCGCTTTGTCGTGTCAAAATAAAGTACTGTACCAAACAGGTCATCCAAATAGCTACGGTACGCAGCTGATGTCGGGAAGCGTTCATTACTGTGTTGCAAAACATTTGATAAAACCGTACGCGCCGCTGCTGTTTCCTCTGTCAACGGAGCACGCCATTTCACTGAAAAGTTAACTGTTTTGAACTGTGTTGTTTGTCGTATATGTAGCGAAACCCCGTCCGCTAATTGTGTCGTTAAAAACAAAAAAATTCCTCCTGACTACCTAAATCCTATACTCTACCTTACTATACATGTGAATGTGGGCATTGTGCAAAATAATTATACGCCTTTAAGCACTAGCATTCCCTTATACTCGAGAATTTATGATAATTATTCAATACTTGCCCATAAAATGATGTACCTTTTATATAAAAGTAAAAGCCTACTCACAATTTTGTGAGTAGGCATAAACAATTTTATCGTTTCCCTTTAATATACGGCTGACCTGATGCTTTTGGCGCTACCGCTTTACCAATAAATCCTGCAAGTGCAAGAATTGTTAGTACGTATGGTAAAACCATAATAAATGCATCTGGAATATCACGTAATACCGGAATTTTATCTGATACTACTTGTAAGCCCTGCGCTAAACCGAAGAATAGTGCTGCTCCCATTGCACCTATTGGATGCCATTTCCCAAAAATCATCGCTGCAATCGCCATGAAACCTTGTCCTGCAATTGTTGATGCAGAGAAGTTCCCTGCAATAGCCTGTGCATATACTGCACCCGCAATACCACCTAAAGCACCTGAGATTAACACGGCTTTATAGCGTAATTTATTTACATTAATACCCATTGTATCCGCAGCCATCGGGTGTTCCCCTACAGCACGTAAACGTAAACCAAATGGCATTTTGAAAATAACGAACCATGCAACCAAAACAATGACAAATGCCAAAATTGATGTAATATAAACATCTGTAAATAATAATTTCCCTAAAATAGGAATATCACTTAATACCGGTAAATCATACCGGCCAAAACGTTCTGTTATTGAATCCGTTTGTCCTTTTCCATAAATCATTTTTACAGTGAATACTGCGACGGCTAATGCAAACATATTAATCGCTACCCCGGTAACGGTTTGATCAGCACGTAAGCTAACCGCTGCAATTGCAAGAATTAATGATAGTAAAGCACCAAAAATCATAGATACAATTAAAGCAACCCATGGTGTAAAATCACCGAAAACATCAGCAAATGCTAGGTTGAAAATTACTGCACTTGCAGCACCAAAAATTAGCATCCCTTCAAGACCAATATTTACAACACCTGAACGTTCAGCAAATACCCCACCAATCGCTGCAATAATTAAAGGTGACGCATAAAAAATAGCAGAAGGAACTAGTGAATATAATACTTCTAAAAAGCTCATATTATTTCCCTCCCTTTTCTTTCTTGCCTATGCGTTCAAGCACGACACGAATAATATAACCTGAAGCAACGAAGAAAATAATTAATGAAATAACAATCGATACAATTTCAACTGGGATACGTGCTTCAGACCACATGTTATTTCCGCCGAATTTTAATGCACCGAATAAAATCGCTGCAAAGAATACACCGATTGGATTGTTATATCCTAAAAGGGCTACGGCAATCCCGTCGAAACCAATACCTGTAGAAGCTGTTAATTTAGGCATGTTACCATACGTACCTAATGCTTCCATCGCACCACCAATACCTGCAAAGGCACCCGAAATAACCATTGCTAAAATGATATTTTTCGAAACACTCATCCCTGCATAATGTGATGCATTTTTATTGAATCCTACTGACTTTAACTCGTATCCACGAGTTGTTCTTTCAAGTAATACCCACATCAGCATTACCGCAATAATTGCTATAACAATTCCCCAGTGCATACGTGAAGAGTTCGTAATGGATGCAAAGAAATCCGAACGTAGTGAAGCTGATTCTAAAATTTTCGGCGTACGGTCTGCACCATCAGCTACAACATCAATAAAAACATTTACAAGTCGAAGTGCAATATAGTTCATCATAATGGTTACGATAACTTCATGTACCTGTAATTTTGCTTTTAATAAACCTGGAATGAAAGCCCAAATTGCACCTGCGGCTGCGGCTGCTAAAATAGCTAACGGGATATGAATGATTGTTGGAAGATCGAATGTAAAACCTACGTAAGCTGCTGCAAACCATCCCATAATCAATTGTCCTTCAACCCCGATATTGAAAAGCCCTGTACGGAATGCAAAGGCTACTGCTAAACCAGAGAATACATAGGGAACAATTTGACGAACCGTTTCGCCCATTTTATAAGGTGTACCAAAAATACCATTAAATAATGCGGTATAACCATTTACTGGATTGAATCCGCTTACTATCATCACAATCGCACCAACTAATAAACCAAGTACGATTGAAATGAGTGGGATTAAAAGGTTGATCGTACGGTTTGACACTATACGTCACCGCCTTTCGGTTGTGTTGCTGATAACTGTTGGCCAGCCATCAATAAGCCCAGCTCTTTTTCTGTTGTTGCTTTTGAGTCTACCGTATCAATAATAGAACCATCATAAATAACCGCAATCTTATCTGATACATTCATTACTTCATCCAATTCGAATGAAATTAATAATACCGCTTTTCCATTATCACGTTGCTCAATTAAGCGACGGTGAATATATTCAATCGCCCCAACATCTAAACCACGAGTCGGTAATGCTGCGATTAATAAATCTGGATTACGATCAAATTCACGACCGATAATTGCTTTTTGTTGGTTACCACCAGAAAGTGCACGAGCCGGTGTCATTTCATTTGGTGTACGAACATCAAACTCTTCAATAATTTTTATTGCATGTTTATTTACTTTTGAATAATCAATAAAGCCCATTTTTGAAAGTGGCTCTTTGTAATATGTTTGCAGTGCAATATTGTGCCCGATTGGGAAATCTAATACTAATCCGTGTTTATGACGATCCTCTGGGATATGTCCAACACCTTGCTCCGTAATTTTACGTGGTTTCAATCCTGTAATCACCTTACCGTTTAAAGTAATTGAACCACTTTTCACTTTACGTAACCCCGTAATCGCTTCAATTAATTCTGATTGACCATTGCCATCGATACCCGCAATACCTAAAATTTCACCTGCACGAACTTCTAAGTTTAATTCTTTTACTTTTGCAACGTTACGATTATCTAATACAGTTAAGTTTTCTACTTTTAATACTGTAGTTGTCGGATTCGCAGGGCCTTTTTCTGTTTTGAACACAACTTGACGGCCGACCATTAATTCGGCAAGTTCTGTTGGATTAGTTTCCGCAGTAACAACTGTACCAATCCCTTGACCTTTACGAATAATTGTAACGCGGTCAGATACTTCCATAATTTCTTTTAATTTGTGTGTAATTAAAATAATTGATTTACCTTCCGCAATTAAACGCTTCATAATTTGCATAAGCTCATTAATTTCTTGTGGTGTTAACGATGCTGTTGGCTCATCAAAAATAATATTTTCTGCGCCACGATACAATGTTTTCAAAATTTCTACACGTTGCTGCATACCAACAGAAATATCTTGAATTTTTGCATGTGGGTCAACATTTAACCCATATTGCTCAGATAATTGTTGAATGCGCTTAGCCGCATCTTTAATATTAATAACGCCACCTTTTGTTGGTTCATTACCTAAAACAATATTTTCTGTTACAGTGAAGTTTTCAACGAGCATAAAGTGCTGATGCACCATCCCGATTCCTAAATCATTTGCAACATTTGGATTTGTAATTTTTACATCTTTGCCATTTACACGAATCGAGCCCGCTTCTGGCTGATATAATCCGAACAAAACATTCATTAGCGTTGATTTACCAGCGCCATTTTCCCCTAAAAGTGCGTGAATTTCACCTTTTTTTAATTGTAGGGTAATGTTGTCATTAGCAACGAAATCGCCAAATTGTTTACGAATTCCTAACATTTCAATTACATATTCCAAATTATTCACTCCCTTTGCCTTGTCTTATCTATTTCACCTTGCATTCATTGATACAAGAAAGGATTCAAAACCTACTAAATAGAATTTTAAATCCTTTCGTCTAGCAATGTTTTATTCGAAAAAAGGAGTAGACAAAACCCCATCTACAGGGCTTTGTCTACTACAACATAATCAGCTCATTTATAATCTGAATTCAGATTATTCTGGTTGAGCTGGAACAACTATTGTGCCATCAATGATTTGTTGTTTAAATTCTTCTACTTTTGCTAAAGTTTCTTCAGAAATAGCACCACGAGAATCAGCTAAATCAACACCGCCATCAGATAAACCGTAAGTGATAACTTTACCACCAGGGAAGTTACCATCCATTGAGTCTTGAGCTACTTGCTTCGTTGCTACGTCAACACGTTTTAATACTGAAGTTAACATGACATTAGTTGTATCATTTACTTTACCTTCATCATATTGGTCACGGTCTACACCGATTGTCCAAACGTTAGAATTTGGATCTTTTTGTTTACGAGTAACAGCTTCTTGGAATAAACCTGCACCAGTACCACCTGCAGCATGGAAGATAATGTCTACACCAGAATCATACATTGTTTTAGCAATTTGTTGACCTTTTGGTGCGTCAGCAAAGCTATCAGCATATTTAACATCTACTACTACGTCAGGATTAACAGCTTTTGCACCTGCAGTGAATCCTGCTTCAAAACCGCCAATAATTTCACCTTCAACACCACCAATGAAACCTACTTTACCGCTTTTAGATTCTAAAGCTGCTGCTGCACCTGCTAAGTATGATGCCTCGTTTGCACGGAACATGATTGATGCTACGTTATCAATACCCTCGATTGTTTCATCGATGATTGCGATGTGTGCATTTTCACGTTGTTCTGCAACTTCTACTACTGCATCATGTAATGCATAACCTACTGCGAATACTAAATCAAAATTACGTTCAACTAAATCGTTAATGTTTGTTACATAGTCCGCTTCTTGTTGAGATTGGTTATAATCAAAACCGCCGTTACCTTGCTCAAGCCCATGTTCAGCACCAAATTCTTTTAAACCTTCCCAAGTTGATTGGTTGAATGAACGGTCATCTACACCACCAACGTCTGTAACCATTGCTACTGAGAAGTTATCTCCTTCAGTTGAGCTACCGCCTTCATTACCTCCACAAGCTGCTAAAATAGAGCCCGAAAGTAATAACGATGAAATTAATAAACCAAATTTACGCTTTTTCATGAATGAATCCCCCTCAAAGGTAATGTGTAATTAGCAGGAAGTAGATGTTCTACACCCGTTTTCGTACTACATGGAAGCTGAATTTATCAGCTCTAAAATAGTTCTTTGAATAAAGAACAGCGCGGTCATACTCATCATAATGAATTTGATTCAAAATAAGTAATGCCGTTTCAGGTCCGCATTTTAAAATAGGTGACACTTCCTCATGATAACCTACCGGATCAATATACGTAATCGCATACGCAATACGAATCGCTCCTGTTTGCTCTAACGCTGAAAAAATAGATACATTTTGATTATTTAAAAATTCTTCCGACACATAGTTCGCTGGCATTTTATCAATACAATAAACGACCGGCTCCCCATCTGCCGTTCTTACACGTTCAACTGTGACTACATTGTCATCAATGCCGATTTGGAAGCGTTCCACATCATCTTCAGTTGGTACTTCCTCGGTTGAACGCATAAAAATCGTTCCCGGCTCCATACCAGCCTGCTCAATCATCGCAGTGATACTTGATAGCTGCTCAATACCCGAAGTGAAAAGTGGCTTCGGATTTACGAACGTACCAACACCATGACGACGAACGATGACATTTTCTTCTTCCAGTAACCGCAACGCCTCACGAAGAGTTGCGCGGCTTACTCCAAGTGTTTTCGATAACTCAAACTCTGACGGTAATTTTTCATTTTCCTGATAAATCCCTTTATCAATATCTGATTTCAATCGATCAATTACTTGCAAATACAAATGACGATGATCTGTTTTAATGGACATTTTCTCACCACCAATTTATAGAGATCAGACATCTGATGTACAACATTCCTACTAATTCGTGAATAATATAACACTTTTGATTCAAAAAGAAAACACATTTATCGATTTGTTAATCATAATTATAAATTTCAAGCGAATTTGTTTGAATTTCGACAAAAAAATAGAAAATCTGAATATTTCACAAACAAACGACCACTTCCATTTAATGTTTATCCTTGAGGACTTGCCTCGCTCGACTCCCATCTGGTGAGCTCACAACACCATGTGACTCTAATTGATCAACAATGCGCGCAGCCCTTGCGTAGCCTACTCTCAGCTTACGTTGCAATAATGAAACAGACGCCGTTTGGAGCTCCACAACAATTTTCACTGCCTCATCGTACAAATCATCAAGCTCTTCTGAATATTGCGGCGGAATTTCGTCGTTTGGAATCATCGCTTCCTCATATTGTACTTGTTGCTGCCGAATGACATTTAGTATGACACATTCAACCTCATTGTCACTCACAAATGCACCTTGAATACGTGTAGGCTTCGAGGATCCTGCCGGTAAATACAGCATATCTCCACGTCCAAGTAACTTTTCCGCCCCCCCCATATCTAAAATTGTTCGTGAATCCACAGCTGACGATACGGCAAATGCGATACGAGATGGAATATTCGCCTTAATAATACCGGTAATGACGTCAACAGACGGACGCTGTGTTGCTAAAATGAGATGAATGCCAGCCGCCCTTGCCATTTGTGCAAGTCGTGTAATCGCCTCCTCTACTTCATTTGATGCCACCATCATTAAATCAGCTAGCTCATCAACAATAACAACAATGTACGGTAGCTTTTGCGCGTCTCCCTCACTCATATGCTCATTGTATCCTTCAATATTCCGCGTGCCTGTATACGAAAATAAATCATATCTACGTTCCATTTCCGCGACGACTTTTTGCAAAGCTTGTGCTGCTTTACGTGCATCTGTCACAACGGGTGCTAACAGATGCGGGATGCCATTATATACACTTAATTCCACCATTTTCGGATCAATCATCATTAAACGTACCTCTGACGGCTTCGCACGCATTAAAATTGAGATAATGATGCCATTAATACAGACACTTTTTCCGCTACCCGTCGAGCCTGCTACGAGTAAATGTGGCATTTTATTTAGCCTTGCTAGGATGGATTGGCCCGCAACATCCCGACCGAGGCCAACGAGCAACTTTTCGTCGGGCGCATTATTTTCCTTCGCTTCTAATACTTCACGTAACGTCACGACAGCGATTTCACTATTCGGTACTTCAATACCGATTGCCGATTTACCTGGGATTGGTGCTTCAATCCGAATATCCTTTGCCGCAAGCGCGAGTGCAAGGTCATCTTGTAAGCTAACAATTTTACTCACCTTCACACCAATATCTGGCAGCACCTCATATTTCGTCACAGCTGGTCCTAAATGCACCTGTGTTACTCTTGCCTTCACGCCAAAGCTTGCAAATGTTTGCTCAAGCTTTTTCGCATTCGTCTGAATGATGCTGTATTCGCCACTTTGATCATGATTTGCTGGTGGTTGCAGTAATGAAATAGCTGGCAAACGATACGCCGCATGTGACTCCTCTTGCGCAAAGTTGTCCACTTCTATTTCATTAGATTCTTGTTCCACATTTTGTAGCTCTCCAAACCTCTCTTCCTGAAGTTGTGCATCTGTAAATTTCGAAATAAAGGGCTCCTCCTCATGTGCTTCCACAATATGAATCAGTTCTTCTTCAGCAGCTTCTTCAGGATGAGGCTGCTCCTTTTTTGCACGCTTCTTTTTCGTTGAATTAACAGGAGTCGTTGTTTTTTTACCTAGAAATTTATTTTTGAATGCTGGTAACTTTTCTACGATTGCTGGTACAAACGCTTTCCCCGTAATTAAGATCATGCCACTTATAAAAAGAACAAATGCGGCCACTTTCGTACCAGCCGAATCAAATAGTACATGCAGCATACTAAAAAGGAGTGCCCCAATCATGCCACCGCCTAGTGTATTACTACGTAGTGTAATCCCTTCTGCGCCAATTAATAAACGCCATGTTTCACGTAGCACGGAATCGCTCAGTAGCATATTTGCTGCGTATAAATTTTCAAAGAGCATATGATGACTAAAAATAGACAAGCTCGCCCCGACAAGTAATACACCGTACACAACACGTCCTGTAAATGCTACACCCTTTCTACGTACCATAAGCATGAACGCACAAAGTAGCAGTAGGAGTGGCACAAAGAAATGTAAATTACCAAATAAAAACATTGCAACTGAGTGCATGACGCGCCCAACAATGCCAAATTCAAAAAACTCAATGGCTGCTACTGCAATAAACGTAAGTCCAATAATCTCATAAGCAAGCGGATGTAACCCCTCTTGCTTTTCCTTTATTTTTGGCTGCTTTTTTTTCGCCTGTCGATTTGATTTGCGGTCTGCCATACGTTTCACCTACTTTAATTAATTTTCTCTTCATTTCATTGAAGCTCTTCCTCTTTATAGACGAACGATTCATCCTTTCGGTTAGCATTGTTGCATGGAAAATAGTAGAGTGAAAAAAAGAGCTTTCGCCGCCAGTACCTGGCATTGAAAACCCTTGTTTTGTTCCGTTAAACAATCAATTAATATTCCATAATAATTGGAATAATCATTGGACGACGTTTCGTTTTTTGGAATAAATATTGATTTAATGTATCGCGAATTTCTTGCTTAATGTTTGTCCATTCAAAAGTATCTTTACCTACATACTTTTCGATGACGTTACGTGCGATGTCAGAAGCTTCTACCATCAGGTGCTCTGATTCACGTACATACACGAAGCCGCGCGATAAAATTTCTGGACCTGATGCAATCTTCTTTTGCGCACGGTTCAGTGTCACAACAACGATGAAAATACCATCTTGCGACAGTAACTTACGGTCACGCAGTACGATATTTCCAACGTCACCAATACCGATACCGTCGATTAATACGTTACCTGCTTGTACGCGACCCGTCATGCGCACTTTGTTGTTTTTGTATTCAATAATATCGCCTTTGTCTGCGATAAAAATTTGTGATTTTTGCATACCCAACTCCTGCGCTAGCTTTGAGTGCGCAATCAGCATACGATATTCTCCTTGAATTGGCACAAAATACTTCGGCTTCATCAAGTTAATCATTAATTTTAAATCTTCTTGGCTACCATGACCTGATACGTGAACTTTTTTATTCGACGTTAGCACGTTTGCCCCTGCTTTTGCTAATTGATTCATTGTGTTGAACATTTGCACTTCCATACTTGGAGATGGTGTAAATGTAATTAAAACTGTGTCGGTATTTTTGATTTTGACTTCACGGTGGTGTTTACGCACAATCTTATCTAGTGCATCAAGTGGTTCACCTTTGTTACCCGTTGCCATCACGATAATTTCATCGTCGTGATATTTATGAATTTCATTTACTGGAATAATAATATCTTCTTCTACATCTAAGTAACCTAAGTTCACACCGATATCAACAATGCGCTCTAGTGACTTCCCGACAACCGCTACTTTACGGTATGACGTAGCAGCTTGTGTGAATACCTGCTGGATGCGAATGAAGTTTGATGCATATAATGCCACAATAATACGACCTGGTGCCGTGTGGAATGTTTTCGCTAGCTCTTCTGCGATTACTTTTTCACTTGTCGTATAGCCTGGACGCTCTGCTTCCATCGATTCCGATAACAGCATGAATACGCCTTCTTCACCTAAGTTTGCCATTTTCGCGATGTCTGGCTTGAACTTACCTGTAGCCGCTTGGTCAAACTTGAACTCACCGGTATGCACAATGGCACCTTCTGATGTATGGAACACAATTCCTAACGAATCTGGAATGCTATGTGTTGTATGGAAGAACGTGACGTGCGTTGAATTGAAGTTCATACGGCTATTGCTTGTCACCTCGAAGAACTTCACCTGATACGGAGCAGGCATCTCCTTTAAATGTTCCTTCGCTAGTGCAATTGTTAATTTCGATCCATACACTGGCGCTTTAATTTTCTTGAGTACATAAGCAATTGCACCAATTGCATCCTCGTGTCCGTGCGTTAAGAAAATCCCCTTCACACGGTCTTTATTTTCTTCTAAGTACGTAATGTCTGGAATAACAATATCAATTCCAAGCATTTCGTCTTCTGGGAACATCAGCCCGCTATCTACGACGAAAAGCTCTTCATCGATTTCGATTGCATACATTGACTTTCCGATTTCACCAACGCCGCCTAGCGGGATGACACGGATTAATTCGTTTTTCGTTTTTGTCACTTTGTTTCCTCCTAAAAATGTTCCGAACAGCAACCACTTAATTTTCATTATACGGTTAGAATCGTATAAGCACAAATAAAAAAAGTCCTTTTTGTGACAATTATTCAATTGCTGACAAAATTCGACACGCATCTACTGAAAAAGCAAACTTATAGCAAGTAATCACACTTAACATAATTATGTAGCTTTTCTATACGAAGGTCGATTTCCGCTATAAAAAACAGAAATCATTCCTTCATAACACGCTCTAACTGCATGTAAAGAATTTCATTCAGTACAATAAAAAACGCCTCAAAGACGTAGCTTTGAGGCGTGAAATTTATTTTACCGCTAATGTACGGAACTGCTCTGCTTTTGCTTGGTACGTATCCCAAATTTGGTCGAATGTCGCTTTTTCTTCAGGCAGCATTTCCATCATCGGCATGCGTACATCTAACGTATCAAAGCCAAGCTTCGTCATTGCGTATTTAATTGGTGACGGGTTTGGCTGTGCAAATAGCGCGCGCACAAGTGGCAACAGGGCACGGTGAATTTTCGCTGCTAATTGATGATTGCCTGCATCAAATGCATCAAGCATCAATTGCATATCTTTCCCGATTACATGTGACGCAACCGAAATAATCCCTGCCCCGCCTACTGCGTAAAGTGGTAATGTTAAACCGTCATCACCAGAGTACACAAGGAAATCCGATTCAACATTTTCAATAATATCGCCCATTTGGTCTAAGTTACCACTCGCCTCTTTAATGCAGACGATATTATCTACATCTTTAGAAAGCGCGATTGTTGTCTCTGCCTGTACGTTTGCCCCTGTACGACCTGGCACATTGTATAGCATGACCGGTAATTTTGTTTCCTTCGCGATTGTTTCAAAATGGGCATACATCCCGCGCTGGTTCGGCTTGTTGTAGTACGGTGTTACAAGCATAATCCCATCCGCGCCGTTTTCCTCTGCCTTATGCGTCATTGCGATGGAGTACGCGGTTTCATTGTCCCCTGTACCTGCGATTACTGGTATGCGACCTGCAACCTTTTCTACTGTAAAACGCACAACCTCAATTTTTTCCTCTGTAGACATTGTTGGATTTTCAGAAGTCGTGCCGCATGCTACGATGCAATCTGTTCCATTGTCAATTAAGTGGTTAATAATACGCTCTAGCTCAGGATAGTTAATCGTGCCGTCCTTTTTGAACGGCGTAATCATTGCTGTACCAATTCGACCAAAATTCATATGAAACACTCCCTTATTAAAGTAAGTTATCCTCTAGCATTGCCTCTGCGATTTGAATTGAATTTAGTGCAGCACCCTTTAATAAGTTGTCTGCTACGATCCATAAGTGGAAGCCTTTTGGATTATCTAAATCACGACGAATACGGCCAACGAATGTTGGATCCTCATTTTCTGCAAAAATTGGCATTGGGTATGTTTGTGTTGTAATATCATCTTGCAATACAATGCCTGGTGCGTCTTTTAGTACTGCAAAAATTTCTTCGACCGTCGCCTCTTTTTCAAGCTCGATATACACCGACTCCGAGTGCCCTGATACGACCGGTACGCGCACACAAGTTGCCGCTACGTGCATGTCTGGCGCTTCCATAATTTTTTTCGTTTCGTTAATCATTTTCATTTCTTCATATGTGTAGCCATTATCCGTAAATGTATCAATTTGCGGAATCACGTTACGTGCAATTGGGTAGTGCTTTTTATCTGATTTTGCCGGTAGGACGTTTGCTTCTACGTCTTTCCCTTTTTCCCACTGGGCAGATTGCGCTTGCAGTTCGTCAATTGCCGCAATACCTGAGCCTGATACTGCCTGATATGTAGATACAACGATCTTCGTTAAGCCAAATTGTGCACGGATTGGCTGAAGCGCCGCCATCATTTGAATTGTTGAGCAGTTCGGGTTGGCGATAATGCCTTTTGGAATCGTTTTTAATACGTGACGGTTCACCTCAGGTACAACGAGTGGCACTTCTGGGTCCATACGGAAGTGGCTTGTATTGTCAATAACAACCGCGCCGCGCGCTGCTGCCTCTGGTGCAAGTGCTGCAGAAACCGAGCCACCCGCTGAGAATAACGCTACATCTACACCTTCAAACGCTTCTGGTACTGCTTCTTCAATTGTATATGTTTGGCCATTAAATTCGATTGGCTTGCCTGCTGAACGAGCAGATGCTAAAAATTTAATGTGTTTAATCGGGAATTTACGCTCGATTAGTTTTTCCATCATTTTTGATCCTACTGCGCCTGTCGCTCCCACGACTGCGACTGTTAGTTGCTTTGTCATTTGTCATCTCTCCTACTAAAACTAGTTACATAATGTTGGATATTGTATCATAAATATTCGCAATTGTGTACGATTATTTGACTATTTAAAAAATTGTATAATTATAGGCTGTATTTGTTTTTTATGAGCGAGCGCAAACTGGACCGTTTCGAGCATTTTTGTGAAATCGGCTATTAATGATGTAGGTTTTTTAATCGCATCATCTTGCCCAAACGGTATAAAATATACATTTTTTGCATTGAGCAGCTTCATCAAGTTCATGCCATTTAAACCGAGCGCATCATTTGTCGAAATACCGAGCACAACTGGTGAGCCGTTACGCAATGTTGCTTTTGCTGCCATTAACACAGCAGAATCCGTTGCCGCATTGGCGAACTTACTAATCGAGTTACCCGTCATCGGGGCAATCACCATACAATCAAGTGGGTTTTTGGGACCAAATGGCTCTGCCTCAACAATGCTTGTAATCACCTTCTCGCCAGACAGTGCCTCAATTTTTTCAATCCA
Source organism: Solibacillus sp. (assembly GCA_040274725.1). GTDB lineage: Bacteria > Bacillota > Bacilli > Bacillales_A > Planococcaceae > Solibacillus. The sequence continues at coordinate 405,851 of JBEMAQ010000001.1, forward strand.
TTCCTCTCCCGTTCCAAAACGCGTCGCAGCATGCAAAACAGACGGTGTAATAATCGGTACAACCGTTGCTCCAGCCGCGCGCAAATCCACAATTTTCGGTACGACATCCTCGTACGTACAGTGGGATGCCGTAATACCTAAACCAATTCGTTTGCCTTCAAGCATCTTCCCTCTCCTTCTAGTTGCAAAATCGTCTCGTACAATAGCCGTGCTGCATCATACGCAAAATATTTCCCTGGCAATGCTGGCAAGAGCTCATACTCCGCGCGCTCGATATTTCTTAAGCAGCCTGGTGCGGATGCCAAATCAAAAATCGGCATACGCAAAGATTGTTGAAAGCGTTCGTCAAACCAAGTGGCAGGAATCGTATTAATGCAATAATCTGCGTCTACATGCAATGTTTCATCCAAAATATACGCCTCGTAACCATACGCCTGTGCCTCTGCTCGCTGTACCTCGGAGCGCACGGCAATTAATACGTCTACATGCAACCGCACAAGCAGGTTCGCTAGCATTTTTGCTACGCGCCCAAAGCCGGTAATAAGCACTTTCTTATATTGTATCGACTTCCCACCCTGATAAAAATGAGCAAGCATCGCCTCGGCGGTCAATGCGGCATTTTGCCAAATGAATGCCTCCTGCTGTAAATAATGCTGCACGTCACATCCTGCTAGTAACTCCTGCCACTGTTTTGTTAATTTTCCGACAAAAAATGTTGCCTTTTCGATACCCTGTAATTTTTCCACTTCAATAAAAAGTGGCTGAATCGGCAAAATAATACGCTGCGGCTCATAGCGCGCCGTTAACTGATTGATTTCTTCGGTCCACTTGTCGGTACATTTATAATAAACGGTACGTTCCTCATCGGTTAAAAATTTCGCGAGCTGCTTCATCCGCGCATCCGTACCTAGTACAAGCCAGCGCGTCGTCATAATGGTGGCTGTGTCAGCGTGGAATTTGTTTTATTAAATAAAATCCGATCCTCGCCAATTAACACAATTTCCTCCCACCGAATATAGGTCGTCGTAGTTTTTTTCTTTTGAAACAATTGCTTCATCGTATGACTTGGCATCTCAAAGCCTAAAATCTTGCCTGTCTTTGGATCAAAAATACACTCCGTATCCGCTAAAAAACCGTAGCGAACACCATTTTCCACTTCAATCAATTCCTTCTCCGCAAGCTCTGATAACAGCATGTTCTCCCTCCTTCATCTTGCTTCTCTTTACTATATGCAAAGACGGTTCAATTGTGTAAATGTCCTAGCTCTATCTTTGTTCAGCCATTTATACCTCATAGAGCAATGATTGAAGCTAGTGACATTTAAGTTGACAAATTATTCAGTTATCACATAAACTGTGTATAACGTATATATACAGTTAGAACGGTGGTGAGACGATTGCTCATTAAATTAAGCAATGCTAGCAATAAACCTATTTATGAACAAATTACCGAACAAATCAAGCAAGCGATTTTAAGTGGGGCGCTCATGCAAGGGGATGCGCTGCCGTCTATTCGCCTGCTTGCGAAAGAATTAAAAATTAGCGTCATGACGACAAAGCGTGCCTATACAGACCTTGAACGGGACGGCTTTATTGAAACCGTTGCTGGAAAAGGTAGCTTTGTTGCTACGCGCAATCAAGACTTTTTACGTGAGGCGCTCGTTGGGCAAATTGAGGGACATTTTTTAAAGGCGATTCATTTAGCAAAGACCGCCAATCTAGAAAGGACGCAATTACTGGAGCTTTTTGACTTACTGTATGAGGAGGAACAACAATGAACGCAATTGAAGTAAATGGGCTGTATAAAAAAATAAAAAATTTTGAGCTACGCAATGTAACATTCTCCGTCGAACAAGGAACCGTTGCAGGCTTTATCGGACAAAACGGGGCGGGTAAATCGACAACGATTAAGTTATTGCTTAATTTCATGAAAAAAACACGCGGTGAAGTCTTGCTATTTGGTCTTGACCATGTGGCGCATGAGGTTGCTGTTAAGGGGGATATTGGTGTTGTCTTTGACGAGCTACATTTACCCGATAGCCTAACTCCAATCGAAATTGAAAAATTTTACGCAAAAGTATACGCGCGATGGGACAAAGAGCAATTTTTCGCTTACTGCACACGCTTTAACATTGACAAATACGCCAAAATCAAAACATTGTCACGTGGGACAAAAATGAAGCTTGCTCTTGTTTTAGCACTCTCCCACAAACCAAAGCTTCTCTTGTTAGACGAACCGACAAGTGGGCTTGACCCAGTCGTGCGCGATGAAATACTAGACGAGCTACTTGAATTTATGCAGGACGAGACACATACAATTTTCTTCTCGTCGCATATTACGAGCGATCTTGAGAAAATTGCCGATACGATTACATGCATTCACCAAGGGGAAATTTTATTTAGTGAGAACAAGGACACATTGCTCTATGAATACGGCATTTGGAAAGGAAAATCAGAAGAAGCACTCGCGATTCCAGATGACGCGATACTCGGCAAGCGTCGCAATTCTTTTGGCATCGAGCTATTAGTAAAGAAAAACAAAGTAAGCCATGTGTTTGAGCTCGAACAGCCGACGATTGAGGATATCATGATTTTTGTTGTGAGAGGGGTGTAGTGCTCATGATTCGATTTTTAACCCTGTATCACTTTGAAAAAATGGCTGTTTGGTTTTTCTTAGTCCCATTAGGAGCTGGGCTATTCGTAGCTCCTTCCCTATTATTTTCAAACGATTTCACCGTATTTTTATATCCACTGCTTATTTCGACTGTATTTGTGCTCTCCATGTTTTTAGAGCAAACGATTGCTTATCAGACCATGCTGCGTACAATGCCCTTACCTACCAACAAGCTCCTGTTAGCGAAGTTTTTATTTAGCATACTTATTGTCGGCTATCAGCTCGCTCTTTTTGCTCTCCTGTTAAGTAATCGCACAATGGATACATTGTTACCATTACTCATGATTGCCTTCACAATTTGCATGATTGCTACGAATATTGTACTGCTTTATCACTTTTACACAGGTCAGCAAAAAAATACAACAACCTTCGCGATCATTTTTTATTTGCCACTTTTATTTGGCTTACAGCAAATTGAATCTTTATTTTTCACCATGATAACATCCATAAATAGTATCGTGCTCATGTTACTCATTATCGTACTAACACTCGCAAATAAACAGCTTTGCCTGTATTTCGCAAAAACCAAAAATCATTATTAAGGAGTTGAACACTGATGAAAGCAATTTTACAATTGCATTGGTCGATGCATCATTCACTACTATTATTTTGCTTCGGATTTGTCGCGCTATTTTTAGGCTTTTTTATTACAGCACCGTCCGAAATTAGCCTTCTAACAATGGCCATTATTTTCTCTGGCAGCAGCGCGAGAAATAGCCTTGCCATTTTGAAGCAAAATAACAGCCAGCAACTGCTTTACACGATGCCAATTCCGCGCACCGCAATTATTAAAAGCTTATACATCGTTAATTTTTCCATTTGTACCGCCGTTTTTCTTTTAGTTGCACCGTCTCAATTTTATAATGGCTTCCTTAATAACAGCCTGTTTACATATGTTTTTGCCTGGATTGGCTTTTATTGTGGCTGTCTACTTGGCACCTTATTTTTGCTCATTATCTATTTAGATGATGCCAAAATAGATAACGGCTTTGTGGCGTTTTTCACCTTACTAGCGAGCATCGGCTTCACATTCATCCCGCATACTATTTTGAGCTTTGCGACAGACGGCCCGGTAAAATGGCTGCTTGTTTTTATTACACCATTCATTGCACTTATTATTTATTACCTGCTCATGCAAAACGGTGTAAAAAGGTTTGCAAACCGCCCGTTATTATAAAAAGTGAAAGGAGACATCTTTATGAACGCACTTTTGCACTTACAATGGTCGATGCATAAATCAAAACTTCTCTTTTTCTTAATCGGCATTAGCCTCATCACCTATTTTTTTCACAACGCTGGAACTGAAATGTCGCTAGTTACATTTGCCCTTGTCTTTTCAGCAAATAGTATCGACATCACAAAGCGTATGCTCACGGACAATAACGGGCAGTTGTCCATTTATTCCATGCCCATTGCGCGACAAACAATTATTAAAAATCTATACATTGTCAATTTTATTTTTTGCACCATTATTTTTGCACTCATTTTACCTGCTCAAATTTATAGCGGTGTCAAAAGTGAGGAGTTGAATATGTATTTAATAACGTTCGCAGGCTTTTATGGTGGCTGTATCATCGGCACGGCCCTTCATCTAGCCTTTCAATTAAAAAACATCAAGAACACTAGCACCTCTGAATTATTTTTATCTAGTATTGGTGGCATTATGCTCATTCTCATTCCACATATGGGCATTAGCTTCATCCCACATGAGCCAAGCTTTTGGCTACGTCTCCTTATCATGCCAATAATTAGCGTTGGCTTGTATATATACCTTGCAAAGAGAGGCATCAAAAAATTTGCAGACCGTGAGCTAATCTAACGTGCATTTACACAAGAATTTCTCTGTCTTTATCTAGCCAAAGCGTTTCCACCAGGCTATCAAGTATTCTTAGACTCCCCTAACTACCCGCTGTTTGAAGCAGGTACGAAAAAAGACGATGCCATATGACATCGTCTTTTTATCACTCCGGCCCAATAATCGCAATCGCTGGCTCCTGAAGTAAAATATCGGTAATTAAATTGTTCACCGCTTCCATTGAAATCGCATCAATTTTTGCAAGGACCTCATCGACAGAACGGTGGTTACGATGTACAAGCTCATTAACACCGTTACGGTTCATATGTGCCTCACTACCTTCTAAACCGAGAACAAAACCACCTTTTAGCTGCTCTTTCGCATTATGCAGTTCTTCCTCCGTCACACCACTTGCAACAATCTCGAATAATGTCGTATCAATTTGGTGCTGTAAGTCCGCTAAATTTTGCTTCGACGCGCTCGCATAAATCGTAAATGCCCCGACATCCTCATAACTCGTTTGGTAGCTGTATACAGAATATGCCAATCCGCGCTCCTCGCGTACCTCTTGGAACAAGCGCGAGCTCATATTGCCACCAATAATATTATTCAGGGCAACAAAGCTAAACATATCCTTGTGCTTTACATTAATCGCTGGGAATGAAATCGCAATATGTGCCTGCTCCGTATCACGTGTTTTCACAAGCTCTCCTGCTTTGAATGTTGGATATGTCAGCACCGCTTCCTCTGCATGCGCACTCGCCTCAAACTGTCCAAACAAACTTTCAATTTTCGCCAGTAACTCCTCGGTAATATTCCCCGCTACTGAAATGACAACATTTTGTGGCGTGTAATGCTTCGCCATATAATGACGGATTTTGTCCGCTGTAAATGTAGCAAGTGTCTCCTCTGTTCCTAAAATCGGGCGACCAAGTGCATCATCCGGGTACATCACCGCCCATAATTTCTCATGCACATCATCAGCCGGATCGTCCTCGCTCATATAAATTTCTTCAAGAATCACGCCACGCTCACGCTCAATTTCCTCATCTAAAAACGCCGAATTGAAAAACATATCAGCCAAAATATCAAGTGCCAACTCACCGTGATGGTCTAGCACTTTCGCAAAATAGCAAGTATGCTCCTTTGATGTGAAGGCATTAACCTCACCACCAATGCGGTCAAACTCCTCCGCAATTTGGCGAGCTGAACGTGTATGTGTACCTTTGAATAACATATGCTCAATAAAATGGGTCATACCGTTTTCCTCAAGTGTTTCAAAGCGTGATCCTGCATTGACCCACACGCCTACTGATAGTGAGCGCACGTGCGGAATTTGCTCCGTCACAACGCGTACACCGTTTTTGTATGTTGTTACCTGTACCATAATGTCCTCCTTATTCAAAAAGAGGCTGTACGTAATGTACAACCTCCCTAAAAAATTTATTTCTGCACCTAACGCTTCGCTAACGGTGCAGAAAGTAATAATTGGCTGCGCCAATTATTACTTTTGTTCAGCGCGCTCTTTTTCTTCTTTAATCACGATTTTACGAGATAAGTTTACGCGGCCTTGTTTGTCGATTTCGATACATTTTACTAATAGCTCATCGCCAAGTTTTAGTACGTCTTCAACTTCTTTTGTGCGCTCTTCTTGGATTTCTGAGATGTGTAGTAAACCATCTTTACCAGGGAAGATTTCACAGAATGCACCGAATTTCTCGATACGTTTTACAGTAGACATATAGTACTCGCCCACTTTTGCTTCACGTACGATTGACTCGATCATTTCTTTTGCACGGTTAATCATTGCTTCATCAGCAGATGCGATGTAAATTGTACCGTCTTGCTCTGTATCAATCTTCACGCCTGTTTCATCAATGATTTTGTTAATCACTTTACCACCTGGTCCGATGACATCACGGATTTTATCAGGATTGATTTTGATTGACACGATTTTTGGTGCATATGTTGATAACGACGTGCGTGGCTCTGCAATTGTAGAAAGCATATGCTCTAAAATTTGCATACGGCCAATTTTCGCTTGTGTTAATGCTTCTTCTAAAATGTTGCGAGAAAGACCGTCGATTTTGATGTCCATTTGAAGTGCTGTTACACCTTTAGCTGTACCTGCTACTTTAAAGTCCATATCGCCAAGGTGATCTTCCATCCCTTGAATATCTGTTAATACTGTATAGTGCTCGCCTTTTTTCACAAGACCCATGGCAATACCTGCAACTGGTGCTTTAATTGGTACACCCGCAGCCATTAGAGACATGATTGATGCACAAATTGATGCTTGAGAAGTCGAACCATTTGATTCTAATACTTCCGCTACACAACGAATTGCATATGGGAACTCCTCTTCAGATGGTAATACTGCTGAGATGGCACGCTCACCTAATGCACCGTGACCGATTTCACGACGACCAGGACTTCCGTAGCGACCTGTTTCACCAACTGAGAATGCTGGGAAGTTGTAATGGTGCATGAAGCGTTTAGATTCTTCAATACCAATACCATCAATAATTTGTACGTCGCCTAAAGCGCCTAACGTAGTAATTGATAATGCTTGTGTTTGACCACGTGTGAACATTGCTGAACCGTGTGCACGTGGTAATAGGTCTGTTTCTGAAGATAATGGACGAATTTCGTCTTGTTTACGACCATCTGGACGAATTTTATCTTCTGTAATTAAACGACGAACTTCGTCTTTTACCATTTTATCTAAAATTGATTTCACTTGCTTCATTGTTTCTTCATCAGCTTCTTCAGCTGTGTAAGCTTCAATAATGCGTGTTTTTACAGCTGTGATGTTTTCTTCACGCTCTTGCTTATCCACTGTTTGGATTGCTACGTTCATATCTGCTTCACATGCTGCTTTAATCGCTGTCGTAAGCTCTGTATCTAACTCATATAACACGACTGCTACTTTTTCTTTCCCTACTTCAGCAATAATTTGCTCTTGGAAGGCGATTAATTTTTTAATCTCTTCATGACCAAACATAATAGCTTCAAGCATGATTTCTTCAGGAACTTCTAATGCGCCTGCTTCTACCATGTTGATTGCATCTTTGTTACCTGCTACTGTTAAGTGAATTGTAGACTGTGCTGCTTGCTCCACTGTTGGGTTAACGATGAACTCATCATTAATATAACCAACGTGAACACCCGCGATTGGTCCATCGAATGGGATATCTGAAATGGCTAATGATAATGAAGAACCGAACATTGCCGCTACATCTGCTGGGCAATCTTGATCATTTGACATAACCATTAAAATAGATTGTACTTCGTTACGGAAGCCATCTGGGAACATTGGGCGGATTGGACGGTCGATTAAACGAGAAGTTAAAACGGCTGTTTCTGATGGACGACCTTCACGCTTAATGAAGCCACCTGGAATTTTACCTGCTGCGTATAGACGTTCCTCGTAGTTTACTGTTAATGGGAAGAAATCTAGTGGTTTGGCTTGTTTTGACATTGTTGCTGTTGCAAGTACCGCTGTTTCACCGTAGCGAATCATGGCAGCACCATTTGCTTGTTTTGCTAACTGTCCTACTTCTACAACTAAAGGACGGCCAGCCCATTCGAATGAATAGACTTTTTTATCGTTCATGTACTGAACCCCTTTCTTTTGCTTGAAACACTGTACGTATCTTTTATGTATCCTTAGTAAGTGTATCAAAAAAGCGTTTTCTATGCTAAATTTTTTCAAATATTTATAATTAATTTAATGTCATTTATTTAGGAGAAGAAAAATCAGATTACTACCTTCTCTTTACATAAATAAAAAGCGGGACGAATCCCGCTTTTTAATGTTAAGAATTAGCGACGTAATCCTAAACGTTGGATTAATTCACGGTAACGTGATACCTCATTGTTACGTAGGTATTTAAGTAAGTGACGACGACGACCTACCATTTTTAAAAGACCACGTTGTGAGTGGTAATCTTTTTTGTGTGTTGCTAAGTGAGCGTTTAATGCATTGATTTCTGCAGTTAATACAGCGATTTGTACTTCTGGAGAACCAGTGTCCGTATCGTGTACGCGGTACTCAGCGATGATTTCGTTTTTACGTTGTTGTGTAATTGCCATTGTAAATGACCTCCTAAATAAAATATCCCCGATAGCACAGCGAGTCGTTGGAGTAACGGAAAGCCGAGCTAAGGTTTGTGCTTTTTGCACTAATAAATCGTATCATAAATTTAACTATGAGGCAACTATTAAGAGCAGCGCTTCAGTATATTTTCTCTTATTATGCGTCAATTTGCGCAAAATATGCAATCGCCTGCTGTTTATCTAATTCAATTTGCGCAATCAATTCTTCAATACCATTAAATTTGCGCTCACTACGAATACGCTTATACCAACCAACAACCACTTCTTCACCATAAATACTCTTATCATAATTTAAAATATGCACTTCGATTGAGAGACGTTTGTCATCTGGATTGTTAAAGGTTGGCTTATAACCGACGTTACATACACCGTTATGCCACTCGTCTTGCACTAAAATTTTCACCGCATAGACACCTGTTGCGGGTGTAAAACTACCCTCCACCTCTTGCACATTCGCTGTAGGAAAGCCCATTGTACGGCCACGTTTATCTCCGTGTACAACAATACCAGGTACTTCAAATGCACGGCCGAGTAATGTCCGCACAAGTTCCATATCGCCTGCCTCAAGCGCACGACGAATACGTGTTGAGCTAATTTTTTCTTCCGTATCTGCTTGTTTTTCTACAATTGTCACGCCAAAATCATCTCCCGCTAATTGCTGCATGGTCGACATTTTTCCTTTGCCCATTGCACCAAATGAATAATCAAAGCCTGCTGTAACGTGTAAAACATGTAAATCACGAATAAAATATTGTACAAAATTCTCTGGTGATAGCTTTGCAAAATCTGATGTAAAGTTCACAACAAACACCGTATCTACCCCAAGGCGCTCGAATGTTTCAAGCTTTTGCTTGAGCGGTGTAATATAGAAAACCTTTTCCTTACGCGCTCCTAAAACAATAGACGGATGTGGATCAAACGTCATTACTGCACTTTTCAGTTGCTTACTTTGTGCTAGATTCATTGCTGTTTGAATCACTGCCTGATGTCCTTTATGTACCCCATCAAAAAAGCCAAGCGCTAATGAATAGCCCGTGCTATCCGCATCTTTTTGTAGTTGATGTGGGTACTTTAAGTGAATAACTTCCATACATGTACGCCTCCTACTAAATCGCAGGGAACATTTTCTCTGGCTTCATTTGCCCTTCCTTTGTCGGATGGACAACATAGACCGCAAATGCTCGTCCGCCTGTACCAAAAACTATTTTACCATGTTCTTTTAATAATGCATGTTGTGGTAAAACTTGTCCATTGAAAATTTGTTTTTCAATATCTGATGTTATTTCGATATAAGGATAATCTGACAGTGCATGCTCGACTGGTAACAAGAATCTCTCCTGTTCACCCGCTTCCATCATGTCCGCAATCTCAGCAAGTGTAAAGCAATTTTCCTGTGTAAATGTACCCGATGCTGTACGTACAAGCTCATGCATGTGCGCTGGGAAGCCGAGCGCCTCACCAATTTGCACCGCAAGCGTTCGGATGTATGTGCCTTTGCTACATTTAATGCGAATAGAGAAACGTACTTCCTCACCCGAAAAATCGTCCGCATCATCTAATAATTCTAAATCATAAATCGTAATTTTACGTGTCGGACGCTCTACTGTTTGCCCTGCACGTGCATATTCGTATAATTTTTTGCCGTTTACTTTTACCGCTGAGAACATTGGGGGTGTTTGCTCAATTTCTCCTGTAAGAGACGTAAGCGCTGCTAAAATTTCATCGCGTGTGAATGTTTTTGGTGCTAAGTTTTCTTCTACTGTTTCACCTTCTGCATCCTCCGTGGTTGTTGTACGACCGATTGATATAACGGCTTCATACGTTTTCCCGGCATCTGTTAAATACTCAGCAATACGTGTTGCCTGCCCGATACAAATTGGTAATACCCCTTCAACACCTGGGTCAAGCGTACCTGTATGACCAACCTTTTTTGTACGTAAAATTTTACGTAGTTTAAACACGCAATCATGACTTGTCATCCCGCGTTCTTTCCATAATGGAAGAATTCCGTTCATATTTTTAGCTCCTTTTCTTATGTGGATTTCCTTGAAAACGTATGCTTTCTTATCCACTAAACAAAAAAACCTGCCTGCATAAAATATGCAGTGCAGGCTCCTCTGTTACTTGTCCTCGTGCAATCCACGAAGTAATGCATCAATTTTGTTACCATATTCGATTGCTGTATCAAACTCGAACATTAACTCTGGTGTACGACGTAGACGGATGCGTGAACCGATTTCTGAACGCATGAAACCAGAAGCCTTCTCTAAGGCTTGTAGTGATTCCGCACGTTCGCGCTCGTTCCCAAGTGACGTAATATACACCGTTGCCTGCTGTAGGTCACCTGTTACTGCAACATCTGTTACTGTAATAAAACCTACGCGCGGGTCTTTAATTTTGCGGCTAATGATATCGGTAATTTCCTTTTTCATTTGCTCGCCAACACGATTTGAACGTAGAGACATGAATGTCACCTCTTTACTAGCTTAAATGTGTAAATATTGCTATTTACTTATAAATATTCTTTATAAAATTCAAGACGCTCCCACTCCGGATTCGACTCCAAGTAACGCAGTGCATGCATCAGCTCGCGTTCGGCCGCCTCTTTCGAGGAAGCGACCGTCACAAGTGCGAGCCGTGTGCGCTGCCATACATTTTGGTGATCAATCTCGGCGACAGAAACATTGAATTTTTGCTTTGTGCGCATTGTCATGCGTTGCAGGACAGCGCGCTTTTCTTTTAATGAATGGGCAGTAGGAATCATAAATTCAACTTCTGCGTACACAATCATTATTTACGAACGATTTCTTCCATTACGAATGCTTCGATAATGTCGCCTTCTTGGATGTCGTTGTAGTTTTTGATTGTGATACCACATTCATACCCTTTTGCTACTTCTTTTGCATCATCTTTAAAGCGTTTTAATGTATCTAACTCGCCTTCAAATACAACAACGTTTTCACGAATAATACGCACGCCTGCATCACGAACCATTTTACCTTCGATTACGTAAGAACCGGCAATTGTACCAACTTTTGATACTTTAATTGTTTGACGAACTTCCGCTTGACCAACGATTTTTTCTTCGTACTCTGGGTCAAGCATCCCTTTCATCGCTTGCTCAATTTCTTCGATTACTTTGTAGATGATACGGTGTAGACGAATATCTACGCCTTCTTCGTCTGCTGCACGTTTCGCGTTCACATCTGGACGAACGTTGAAGCCGATTACGATGGCATTTGAAGCTGCTGCAAGAGAGATATCAGATTCAGTGATTGCACCTGCACCTGTATGGATGATTTTCACGTTAACGCCTTCTACATCAATTTTCATTAATGATGAAGCCATTGCTTCTACAGTACCTTGTACGTCAGCTTTCACGATTAAGTTAAGCTCTTTCACTTCACCTTGGCTCATTTGCTCGAATAAGTTATCAAGTGTAATACGTTGTTTTTCAGAACGTTGCGCTTGAATTGCTGTCATTGAGCGAGACTCACCTACTTGACGCGCTGTTTTCTCATCTCCGAATACAACGAAACGGTCGCCCGCTTGTGGTACTTCGTTCAGACCTGTAATTTCGATTGGTGTTGATGGGCCAGCCGATTTAATACGACGACCTAAATCATTGACCATTGCACGTACACGACCGTATGCGTGACCAACTACGATTGGGTCACCTACGCGTAATGTACCGTCTTGAACTAGTAATGTTGCAACCGCACCACGACCTTTATCAAGTTGTGCTTCAATTACTGAACCAATTGCCGTACGTGTTGGGTTCGCTTTTAATTCGCCCACTTCAGCAGTTAAAAGAATCATTTCTAGTAACTCGTCGATTCCTTCACCTTTTAATGCTGAAATTGGTACGAAGATTGTTTCGCCGCCCCAAGCTTCAGGCACTAAGCCGTGCTCTGTTAATTCTTGCTGTACACGATCTGGGTTTGCTGATGGTTTATCCATTTTGTTTACCGCAACGATAATTGGCACTTCTGCCGCTTTCGCATGGTTGATGGCTTCTACAGTTTGAGGCATTACACCGTCATCCGCTGCTACAACGATAATCGCGATATCTGTTACAGATGCACCGCGCGCACGCATTGTTGTGAAGGCTGCGTGACCAGGTGTATCTAAAAACGTGATTTTTTTCTCGTCTAACGATACTTGGTAGGCACCGATATGCTGTGTGATACCGCCAGCCTCGCCTGCTGTTACTTTTGTGTTACGGATTGAGTCAAGTAATGTTGTTTTACCGTGGTCAACGTGACCCATGATTGTTACAACTGCTGGACGCTCTTCAAGTGCGTTTTCGTCTACTTCTACGATTGTCTCATCGAAGTACGTATCTAAATCTGTTTTGTCGATGCGGATTTCTTCTTCCACTTCTACACCGTAGTCTGCACAGATTAACTCAATTGCATCCTTATCAAGCTCTTGGTTAATTGTTGCCATTACACCCAGCATGAATAATTTTTTGATAATTTCAGATGGCTCACGGTGTAATTTTTTCGCAAGCTCCGCTACTGATAAGCTTTCATAGAATGTAATTTTTTCCGGTAATTCTTTTTGTACTTGTTGAACTGGGTTTGGACGGTTTTGACGGCGTTTACCACCGTTAATACCTGGTTTCTTGCGCTGCTGGAAACCACCCTTATTATTGCCATTACGGTTACCCGCATTGTTATTGCTACGATTATTCGTATTGTTAGAACCGCTAGCGCCGCGGTTATTATTAGTATTTTGTGTCATTCGATTTTGGTTACCTTTTTCATTCTTAATATTTTCGTCACGAGACGAATGATTTTTCACATCGGCATTTGCCTGTTTCATTGGTTGCTTTTTCATGTCAGTCGCAGATTGCGGACGTACTTCTTTTCTCGGTTGTTGCGCCGAGGCAGACTTTTGGTCAGCCATCTTTGCGGGAGATTTAGAAACCGTACTTTTTTTAGGTTTAGTTGCTTGCTGAAAGACAGCGTCAAGCTTTGAAACAATTCCACTTTCTAAAATAGCCAGGTGATTTTTCACTGGCGTATCAAATTTAGCGAGCTGTTCCATAACCTCTTTACTTGTTTTATTCACCTTTTTCGCATATTCATGAACGCTTACCTTGCTCATCTGCTCACCCCCGACTATTTTTCGTTGAGTAGACTAGACATTTTTTTCGCAAATCCATTGTCCGTTATAGCAATTGCTACACGAGCTTCTTTCCCAGTAGCATGTCCTAGATCATAACGATCTCCAAAAACGTGATACTCAACGTTGTAATACGTACATTTATCTTGAATCTTTTTGCTTGAATTGTGTGCAGCGTCCGAAGCGAGTAACACAAGCTTTGCATTCCCATTTCGGATATCCTTCACTACAAGCTCTTCTCCAGAAATAACTTTACGTGCACGAGCCGCTAAGCCTAATAACTGAAGCACTGCTTGATTTGTCATACGATTGACTCCCTACGAATTAACGTCAAAAGTTCCTCGTATACCGTATCTGGCACCTTTGCCTCTAGCTGACGATCTAAAATATTTTTTTTACGCGCAAGCTCTACCGCTGTCTCAGATTTTGAAACATAGGCACCGCGGCCTGATTTTTTACCTGTTGGGTCCACGCTCACTTCGCCTTCTTTCGAACGAACGACGCGAATCATGTCCTTTTTCGGTAGCATCTCATTTGTCGCAACACATTTGCGTAATGGCACTTTTCTATTCATCGACATTTGTATTCACCTTCCCTACAAAATATCTTTCGACAACAGACGATTATTCCTCGTCGTCCTCGTATAAATCAAACGCCACTTCTTCATCTTCTTGTGGAACGAACATGCTTGTTTCAGAAGGATAAATGCCTAATTCACGTGCATCTGTTTCGCTCTTAATATCGATTTTCCAGCCCGTTAATTTTGCAGCTAGACGTGCGTTTTGACCGCGCTTACCAATCGCAAGTGATAATTGGTAATCTGGTACAACGACTGTTGTTGATTTTTCTTCTTCATTTACTTGTACATCTAATACTTTTGATGGGCTCAGTGCGTTCGCTACGAATACGACTGGATCTTCTGACCATTCCACGATGTCAATTTTTTCACCGTTTAATTCGTTGACGATATTTTGTACGCGCGTTCCTTTCGGTCCTACACAAGAACCAACTGGATCCACTTCTTCATTTGCCGCGAATACAGAGATTTTTGAACGATCCCCTGCTTCACGTGCGATTGATTTAATTTCAACTGTACCATCAAAGATTTCTGGTACTTCCATTTCAAATAAGCGACGAAGTAAACCTGGGTGTGTACGAGAAACGATTACTTGTGGACCACGTGTTGTGCGCTCTACTTTTGTGATATACACACGTAGACGTGATTGTGGCTTATATACCTCACCTTGAATTTGCTCATTTACTGGTAGGGCAGCCTCTACTTTACCGATTGATACGTAAATGTTACGTGCGTCTTGACGCTCGATTAAACCTGTTACGATATCATCTTCACGGTCTACATATTCTTCGTAGATTAGACCGCGCTCCGCCTCGCGCACGCGCTGTGTGACAACTTGTTTCGCCGTTTGAGCAGCAATACGTCCGAAGTTACGAGGTGTTACTTCTTCCTCTAAAATATCACCAATTTCATAAGCGGCATTGACTAATTTTGCATCTTCTAATGCAACTTGTAGACGGTCATCCTCTACTTCTTCTACAACATCTTTACGTGAGTATACAACCATTGTGCCTGTTGTCAGGTTTAAGTCAACACGCACATTTTGTGCTTGGTTAAAGTTACGCTTATACGCTGTCACTAACGCCGCTTCAATTGCCTCAATTAATACTTCTCTTGAAATCCCTTTTTGCTCTTCTAAGGCAACTAGGGCATCTAGTAATTCACTACTCATTTTTTTCACTCCTAAATTTGCTTATCTGAAAAATCAATCGCAAGACGTGCTTGCGCAATTTTTTCCAATTCAATTTGTACCGTTAATTTACGTGTTTTAATACGAATTTCAATTTCTAAATATTGTTCATTATATGCACGCAAGTAGCCTAGGAATTCTTTTAAATCCTTTACCGGCTCATACGTTTTCACAAAAATAAATTTGCCCATCGCATTTTCAAAATCTTGTGGTTTTTTTAATGGACGCTCCGCACCTGGTGAAGAAACTTCTAAATAATAGTTTTCCTCAATCGGGTCGTTTTCATCCAGTACCTCGCTTAAACGCTCACTCACTTGTGCACATTGTAAAATATCAATGCCGCCACCTGGAATATCCACGTAAACACGAAGGAACCAGTCGCGGCCTTCTTTTACATACTCAATTTCAACAAGTTCAAGATTCAGCTCTTCCACAATCGGTGTCACAAGCTCTTCAATAATTGAAACTACTTTGCTCATAGTCTCCTCCTTACGTCATTTATTTCACATTAGAAAGACGCCACTCCTACATTGAGTAAATCAAAAAGACTTACTAAACAATTCGTACGAGTGGCAGTCGGTTCTCATATCGGCTCATAGTCGACACTTATTACAATTGCCACAAACGGCTAACGTAATTGCGTGAAACAATCGCAAACATTGCGATGAAAATTTGCGTGTCTATAGCTAAACAACAGAAAAGAGCGGGAAATCCCACTCTTTTGCTGGCGAACTATCAACAAATTAATTACCATTAGAATAGCATAAACAATAGGGAAATGCAAATACACCCTACTGCGCGCTCTCTACAATTAAAACAGTGATAGCTGGTTCGCATCTGGCATGCCTTCTAAACAGCCAAGCTCATCCATATATTCAATGAGCGTTTTTGATACACGACCACGCTTTTGCAAGTCTTCTTTTGATAAGAATTCCCCTTCTTTACGTGCCTCGACAATTTGCTTCGCTACGTTCGTTCCAAGACCCGGAATCGCATCAAATGGCGGAATAAGCGAATTGCCATCAATCACAAACTCACTCGCCTGTGAGCGGTACAAATCTACCTTTTGGAAACTTAGCCCACGCTCACACATTTCAAGCGCGATCTCCATCACCGTTAGTAAACTTTTCTCTTTCGGCGCTGCATCTAGCCCCTTCATATTAATTTCATCAATGCGCTTACGAATCATGACAGAGCCTTGCACCATTGAAACCAAATCAAAGTCAGATGCACGCACAGTGAAGTAGGCTGCGTAATAAAGAACAGGATAATGTACTTTAAACCAGGCAATGCGTACCGCCATTAAAATGTAGGCTGCAGCATGGGCCTTCGGGAACATGTATTTTATCTTTTTGCACGAATCAATATACCATTCCGGCACCTTTTTCGCGCGCATTTCCACTTCCATGTCCTCGGTTAAGCCCTTTCCTTTACGCACCGATTCCATAATTTTAAACGCAAATGATGGCTCTAAATCCTGGTATATTAAATACACCATAATATCATCACGACAGCCAATCACTTCTGATAACACACATGTGCCATTCGTAATCAAATCAGCCGCATTGCCAAGCCATACGTCTGTGCCATGAGACAGACCTGAAATTTGTACAAGTTCACTAAATGTTGATGGCTTTGTACTTTCTAGCATTTGACGAACAAATTTTGTCCCCATCTCTGGTACACCAAGTGTCCCAGTATTACAGCCAATCTGTGCTGATGTCACACCAAGTGGCTCTGGTGACGCGAAAATCCCCATCACAAGCGGGTCATCTACCGGAATCGTTTTCGGATCAATCCCCGATAAATCCTGGAGCATACGAATAACGGTCGGATCATCGTGTCCGAGTATATCAAGCTTCAAAATATTATCGTGAATCGAGTGGAAGTCAAAGTGTGTCGTTTTCCAATCAGAGTCCTGCGCATCCGCTGGGAACTGCACAGGTGAGAAGTCATAGATGTCCATATAATCTGGCACAACGATAATCCCACCTGGGTGCTGCCCGGTTGTTCGTTTAACGCCCGTACATCCTTGTACTAAACGGTCCACTTCCGCATTCCGATACGTAAGTCCGTGATCATTTGCGTAGCCTTTTACATAACCATATGCTGTTTTCTCCGCAACTGTACCAATCGTACCCGCGCGGAATACATAATCCTCACCGAATAATTCTTTTGTATAGTTGTGGGCTTGTGGCTGGTATTCACCGGAGAAGTTCAAATCAATATCTGGTACCTTATCTCCCTTGAATCCAAGGAACGTTTCAAACGGAATATCCTGTCCGTCCTTTTTATACGGTGTCCCACATTCCGTGCAGTCTTTATTCGGCAAGTCATAGCCAGACGCCACAGAACCATCCGCAATAAACTCCGAGTGCTTACATTTCGGACAAATGTAATGCGGTGGCAGTGGATTTACCTCGGTAATTTCCATAAACGTCGCAACAAGTGACGAGCCAACCGAGCCACGCGAACCTACTAAGTAACCGTCTGCCAGCGATTTTTTTACAAGCTTCGCCGAGATTAAATAAATTACCCCGAAGCCGTGCCCTAAAATGGACTTTAACTCTTTATCAATACGTGCCTGCACAATTTCAGGCAAATTCTCACCATAAATACTATGTGCCATTTCGTACGTTAAATTCGTTACCTCATCATCCGAGCCCTCGATTTTTGGCGTGTATAAATCGTCCTTAATCGGCTTCACATCATCAATACGATCCGCGATGAGTTGTGTATTTGTCACAACGATTTCTTTTGCTAAATCTGGTCCTAAAAATTCAAACGCCTTTAGCATTTCATCCGTCGTTCTAAAATGCACCTTTGGCAATGTATAACGGTTAAGCGGATTTGCCCCACCCATTGAGCCGATTAAAATTTGACGGAACTTGCCGTCATGCTCGTCTAAATAATGTACATTGCCTGTTGCAGCAACCGGGATATTTAATTTTTTGCCCATCTTAACCATACGGCGAATAATATCCTCAAGCGCCCACTCATCATGCACCGTGCCGCCCTCTACTAGCTGCGCATAGACAGCGGGTGGCATCACTTCGATATAATCGTAATATTTCGCAATACGCTCAGCTTCCTCTGGCGTTTTATTCATCATTGTTTCGAAAAGTTCACCATTTGAGCAGCCCGAGCCGATAATTAAACCATCTCGTAGTTTATTCAAATCTGAGCGTCTAATACGCGGTACACGGTAGTATGTTTGTGTATGCGCAATCGACACCAGCTTAAATAAGTTTTTCAGCCCATCATTATTCACCGCTAAAATCGTACAATGCATTGGGCGTGCCTGCTTATAGCCCTCCGCCCCGCCGACATGGTCGTTTAGCTCGATTAAATTTTTAATGCCTAAATCATCGGTCTGCTTTAATAAATGAAGCATTAACTCGGCTGTCGCCTCAGTATCATAAATCGCACGGTGATGCTGTGTTAGTTCAATGCCGTATTTTTTCGTTAACGTTTTTAAGTTATGCGTTTTTTGACCTGGGTTCACGAGTCTCGAGAGCTCGACGGTATCCATCGCAGGGTGGCGATCACGAATACCCGCCTTGTCGTAGGCAACATATAAAAACCCTAAGTCAAACGCCGCATTATGCGCAACGATTACCGAATCACCAATAAAATCATGGAACTCACGAATCACATCTTCAATTTCTGGTGCATTCACGAGCATGTCATCGGTAATATGTGTCAGCTCAATAATTTTCGCCGTTAATTTGCGATGCGGATTGGAGAATCGTTCAAACGTTTCAAGGACTTGCCCATTATGAATCTTCACTGCGGCAAGCTCAATAATCGTGTCATACACATTCGAGAAGCCGGTCGTCTCGACGTCAAATACAACATAGGTTGCATCTTCAAGCGAAACGTCTTTCGGATCATAGGTAATTGGCTTGCCATCATCGACTAAGTTCGCCTCAAGACCGTAAATAACCTTAATGCCATTTTTCTTCCCTGCTGCATAGGCATCTGGAAACGACTGGACAACCGCGTGATCTGTAATGGCAATCGCGGGATGCCCCCATTTGGCAGCTTGCGCGACAAGCTTATCAACAGGTGTTACCGCATCCATCTGACTCATTGGCGTATGCATATGAAGTTCTACACGCTTTTCGCCTTCAGGTGCTAAGTCTTTACGTGATTCATGCTTGACTTCATTAATATCGCGCGCCATCATGACTAAATCACGTGCAAACGTATCCATTTGCACCGAGCCGCGGATGCGTACCCACATGCCTTTTTTCAGTTGATTCATCATTGCTACGTCCTCATCAGAGTTTGAGAACTTTTTAATAAGCATAGAATCGGTATAGTCTGAAATTTTCATCTCTAAAATTGTCCGTTTACTACGCAGCTCCTTCGTTTCTACTGCGAAAATAAAGCCTTCAATCACAATGGAGTTCTCTTCTTCATAAATCGTACGAATTTCTACTGGTTCTGCATTTTTAATAATGCCACCTAGTTGGAATGGACGGTCACCAAGTACCGCATCCGGATTTGCCGCCTTGTCTTTCTCACGCGCAACAAAGTCTGATAATGCCTGCTGTGAAAGACGTGCCTCCTCCTGCTGACGCTCCTCATAAAACGCCTGCTGTGCCGCAAGCCATTCTGCGGATTCATCAACTAGCTGAAACTCAATTTGGATTTGCGGAAAACCAAAGCTTTTATAGGCGTCGACAAAACGCTCTGTATAATTGGCCTTCAGTGCTAAGAATTCAACTTCCTGCATCGATGTCACGACAAGTTTATTCCCCGTCCAGCGCGGCATTTGCGTCGTTAAATTTTCACGTAGCAGTGGATTCATCTCCGGAATATTCGCGATGATCGTTTGCCAATATTCGATGACGTTTTGCTCTGTGACAACGGGCTCTCTTGCTTCAAGCGATAGCGAGACCTGTGCAATCGGCGAAAACTTCTCTGCCATACGCGTCATAAGTAGCTGGTACACTTGAAACGGCAAAATATCCTTCAGCTTCAAGCCAAAATGCCATACACGGCGCTTTTGATGCACCGTCACACGCTCTAGCTCACCGTATTCAAAAAACGACATATACACATCGTCGGTCAGCTCTAGCTGCTGTAGTAATAGTAAAAACTTTTGATGTGCCTCTTGATTCAACACATTCACCTTCCTTCACCCTTTATTATACGTTAAATATAGACAGATTTCGTCCTTTAAGTTCCTAAAAAGAAACGTATATTCGTACGAATTAAAACAGTCTGTGCCAAGACTGGCACAGACTGAATTGAAATCTATTTAATTAGTTTGTGCGGAAATACTCGTTTAAGCGGTCCACTAATTCTTCTTTTGCCCACTCAACAGATTCACCTGTTGCACGGAATTTCACTTCTACAATACCCTCAGCCGCTTTTTTACCAACTGTGACACGTACTGGTAAGCCGATTAAATCAGAGTCTGCGAATTTCACACCCGCGCGCTCTGGGCGGTCATCATATAAAACATCGTAGCGGTATGATTTAAGTAACCCATATAAGTCTTCAGCAAGCTGAACTGCTTCCGCGTCTTTTACGTTTACTGTTACAACATGCACATCGTATGGTGCAAGTTGTTTTGGCCATACAAAGCCTTTTTCATCTTGAAAGTGCTCGGCAACTGCAGCTAAAATTCGAGAAACCCCGATGCCGTAGCAGCCCATGATAAACGGCTGTGCTTTGCCTTGCTCATCTAGGAATGTCGCGTTCATTTTCGCTGAATATGTTGTGCCAAGCTTGAAGATGTGACCAACTTCAATCCCTTCAGCGAACTTAATGATTCCTTGTCCATCTGGAGAAGGGTCGCCCACTTGGATAAAGCGAATATCTTCGTACGAGTTGATTGCGAAATCGCTCTCTGGGTTGACGTTTACATAATGGAAGCCGTCTTCATTTGCACCAGCAACACCGTTACGGATTGATTTAATTGCGTTATCTGCAATGACTTTCACGCTTACAGGTAATTTCACTGGGCCAATTGAACCAACGCCACAACCAAGTAATTCTTTAATTTCAGCTTCTTCGGCAAGTTCCACTGAATCTGCACCTAATGCATTTTTTAATTTAATATCATTAATTTCGTGATCGCCACGAGCAAGTACAACCACTAGCTCCTCGTCGATTTTGAATACTAATGATTTAATGCAGTTTTCAGCCGGTACATTTAAGAATGCTGATACTTCTTCGATTGTTTTCACATCTGGTGTCGCAACCTTTTCAATTGCCTGAGTTGACTCTTCAGAAGCTTTGTAATCTACTACAACTTCTGCCATTTCGATGTTTGCTGCGTAATCTGAAGAATCCGAGTAAGCAATTGTATCTTCACCGATTTCAGATAGCACCATGAATTCATGTGTGCCTTTACCACCGATTGAACCCGCATCCGCGATTACTGCGCGGAAGTTTAGTCCAAGGCGAGTGAAGATGTTTGAGTATGCACGGTACATATCGTCATACGTTGCATCTAAAGATTCACGTGTCGCGTGGAATGAATAGGCATCCTTCATGATGAACTCACGACCACGTAGTAAGCCGAAGCGTGGACGTTTTTCGTCACGGAATTTTGTTTGGATTTGGTATAAGTTTAACGGTAATTTTTTATATGACTTAATTTCATCACGCACTAAAGTTGTAATTACCTCTTCATGTGTTGGCCCTAATGCGAAATCGCGGTTGTTACGGTCTTTAAAGCGCATAAGTTCTGCACCGTATTTTTCCCAGCGACCAGACTCTTGCCATAATTCTGCTGATTGCATCGCAGGCATAAGTAGCTCTTGTGCATTCACCGCATCTAATTCTTCACGGATTACTTGCTCGATTTTTGATAATACTTTGCGTGCTAATGGTAAATAAGAATAAATACCTGACGCATTTTGTCGGATAAATCCAGCACGTAATAGTACTTGATGCGATTTTACTTCCGCATCAGACGGTACTTCACGTAATGTTGGAATAAACGTTAAACTTTGTTTCATAAAGTGTGCCACCTTTTAATTCGTAATAGTTTTAGCATAATAAAATTTAGCTTTGAATGCTAGTGTAAATGACACAAAACATTCAAAGCTTTAAAAGAAAATAGATTCTGTATACTTAGAAGAAGAACTTTTGAATGTCGTTCCATGTGACAACGACCATGAGTACCATGAGTAGCACGATCCCAACAAAGTGTACCATGCCCTCTTTTTGACTATCAATCGGCTTGCCGCGCACTGCTTCAAACGCGAAGAACAGTAGACGTCCACCGTCAAGTGCTGGTAATGGCAGTAAGTTCATAATCCCAAGATTAATACTTAGCATTGCTGCCCAGTACATTAAGTTGTACACGCCGTATGTGACGACCGTTTCTGTTGCTTTATAAATGCCCACTGGACCTGACAAGTCATCAATTGAAAACTCACCTGTTACGAGCTTACCAACAAGCGTTACAATTAGCACGATGCCGTCATACGTTTGCTGTGCGCCGTATGTGACAGATTTCAATGGGTTAAATTCCATCGGGCGATAAATGCCGACTTGCCCCATTTGCGAACCATCCGGCTGCTCCACAGCAGTTGGTGTAATCGTTAACGCCACGGATTGCCCGTCACGATCGACATCAAAGTTTAGTGCTTGTCCTGGATTTTGTTGAATGAACGCGGATAAATCATTCCATTCTGCAATCGGCGTGTCGTTAATTGCCGTCACGACATCCCCATCTTGCAAACCTGCAACAGCTGCCGCACCTTCTTCAACAACCGAGTCAATGCGTGCCTCATCAGACGGAACGCCTTGAAGTAGCGCAAGCGCCATGAAAATAAAGAACGCTAAAATAAAGTTAAATAATGGTCCCGCAAAAATCGCCATTGCACGTTGACCAACTGTTTTCGAGTTGAACTGACGGTCAAGCGGTGCAATCATTTGCTCCTGTCCATTTTCAACAACCATCGCTGTACGTGATACATTAAAGCGGATAAGCTTTTCGTCCTCATCATAGCCTTCAATCCATAAATCCTTCACTAAATCTGCACGCTCAACCTCTAAGAACACAACATTTTGATACTGTGTGTTTTGATTTAAGACAATTTTTTCAACGATGTTGTCCTCGTTTGTTACCAGAGCAACACGGTAGCCTGGCTGCAGTTCAACGTTGTCTAAATCTTCACCAGCCATACGCACGTAACCACCAATCGGTAGCAGGCGTAGCGTATAAATTGTTTCACCCTTTGTCATTCCGAAAATTTTCGGCCCCATCCCAATCGCAAACTCGCGCACCATAATGCCCGCACGCTTCGCAAAAATAAAATGCCCTAGCTCATGGAAAAATACAAGCGAACCGAAAATCACGATGAATGCAATTACTGTTTGCATAAAATCCCACCTTCATGGATCAATTACACTTTCGTATAACTGCTCCAGATTTTTTCGAGTTTACCCGAAAAATTCCTTTAAAAATCTGTAACTTTCACTCCAATACTTCACTATTTTATCATGTTCGCAACTGTTTTTCTTGTTTCGCTATCTACATGTAAAATTGTTTGTAAATCTGGTAATAAAATATTGTTGTGCGAATTCATGACACGCTCAATCACTTCTTCAATTTGTAGGAATGTAATTTTCTCCTGTAAAAATAGCGCAACCGCTGCCTCATTTGCCGCGTTCATTGCCGTCAGTACCGTACCACCCATTCGCCCCGCATCATACGCAAGCTTCAGTGCACGATAACGGTCAAAATCAACCTCTTTAAAATGAAGCTGACCAATTTGTGCTAAATTAAGGCGCTTTCCATTCGCAAGTGGCAAACGGTCTGGATATGTTAGTGCATACTGAATCGGCACGCGCATATCCGGTGTCCCAAGCTGTGCCATGACACTCGTATCAGCATATTCAACCATTGAGTGAATAATGCTTTCACGGTGCAGTACAACATCAATATTGTCATACGGCATATCAAATAATACTTGTGCCTCAATGACTTCTAACCCTTTATTCATCATTGTCGCTGAGTCAATCGTAATTTTTGCACCCATTGACCAGTTCGGGTGATTGAGTGCATCTTTCACGGTTACCCCTTCAAGTTCCGCGCGTGTTTTATCACGGAATGAGCCACCTGACGCAGTTAATATTAAACGCTCAATACGCTTCGTATTTTCACCGTTCATTGATTGGAATAATGCTGAGTGCTCACTATCAACAGGTAGAATTGGCGCATTATATTTTTTCGCCTCTGCCATCACTAAGTGACCTGCTGTAACAAGTGTTTCTTTATTGGCAATTGCAATCGTTTTGCCCATGCGAATCGCAGCGAGTGTTGACTCTAATCCAACACTGCCTAGCACCGCGTTGACAAGCACTGTTGAATCAGGGTGCGTCGCTACCTCGACTAGCCCCTGCGCCCCATATGTAAACTGCACATGTGGAAACTCCGCCTGCAGTGTGCGCGCCGCTTCCTCTGTTTGCATCGAAACAAGCTCTGGCTTTAGACGCGCAATCATTTCACGTGATTTTTCAATATTTTGACCTGCTGAAAACGCAACAAGCTGAAACTGCTCTGGATTCTCGACTAAGATGTCATATGTTTGCCAGCCGATTGAGCCTGTTGCCCCAAGTAAACTAATTTTTTTCACAACAATACGTCCCCTCTATCATTACCCAAATAAGTGTAAAAAATGCAGTAATGGTAAAACAAATAATAAACTATCAAAGCGGTCCAAAATCCCACCGTGACCAGGTAAAATTGTGCCCGAATCTTTCACATTATAATGACGCTTAATCGCCGATTCTACTAAATCACCCATTTGACCCACGATTGATGCAACAATCGTGACGATGATCAGTGTAAGCATGCTCGACATAAATGGCGTAATAAGTTGCATCGCTACGGCAAATACAACCGCAATCACAATCCCGCCAACAAAGCCTTCCACCGTTTTCTTCGGTGAAATTTCTGGCCATAATTTATTTTTACCGAGTTTACGTCCGACAAAGTAAGCACCTGAGTCCGTTGTCCATACAACAAGTAGGCAGTACACAACAAATACAAGCCCCGCCGCGCGCGTTTCGATTAAATAGTGGAAGCCAAGTCCGACATATAGCGCGCCTAAAATAATAAAGCCAACCTCATCAAAGGTCATTTTATTTTTTACAAGCACTGTATAGATTAGTAATAGTGTTGCTAAGCCGTACAGTACGGTTAATCTTGAGTCATAGCCAATTAGCCCAAGTACCGCATCTGCCCATGCATCTGGAATCACAAGCATTAGCATCGCAAGTAAACCTAAAATGCCTGGCACCGAAAAAATCGCAATATCCTTCATTCGGAGTATTTCATAAAAGCCGAATGCCGCAATCATGCAAACCAATACTGAAAATGGCATATTCCCATAAATGACGAACGGAATAAATAATGCCGCTGCAATCACTCCAGTTATAATTCGTTGTTTCAAGTTGTTTCTTCTCCCTTCAGGCCACCATATCGTCTATTACGACTTTGGTACACTGAAATTGCTTCTTTTAAACATGCTTCGTCAAAATCCGGCCAATGAACATCTGCAAACCAAAATTCTGTATACGCTAGCTGCCATAGCATAAAGTTACTTAGGCGCACCTCTCCACTCGTACGAATAAGTAAATCTGGCTCTGGTAAATGCGCCGTCATAACACGCGCAGAAATATGTGCCTCTGTCACCTCGTCAATTGACAGCTCTCCAGCTTCTACTTCGCGCATTAACGTTTGCATCGCCATGACGATTTCCGCACGTCCACCGTAATTCATCGCAAAATTTAAAACAAGCCCTGTATTATTTGCTGTTTGTTCCATCGCTTTTTTTAATACCTTCTGCGTATGATTAGGCAATGATTCCATCACACCAATCATTTCAATACGAATATTACGCTCTATAATTTCTGGCATAAATGATGTCAAAAATTGCCCTGGTAAATTCATTAAAAATTCGACTTCTGGCTTCGGTCGCTTCCAGTTTTCTGTTG
The DNA here is from genome assembly GCA_040274725.1 of Solibacillus sp. Lineage (GTDB taxonomy): Bacteria > Bacillota > Bacilli > Bacillales_A > Planococcaceae > Solibacillus. The sequence goes on from JBEMAQ010000001.1 coordinate 432,305, forward strand.
AAAATGCGTAAAGCGTTAATACGTTTACGCCTAAATCATCGGCACAGCGCGTAATTTTACGCACGGTTTTCATGCCTTCATGATGTCCTGCTATACGTGGCATGGCGCGTTTTTTTGCCCAACGGCCATTTCCGTCCATAATTATCGCAATATGGGAAGGAACAGCCTCGCAATCCACCGTATTCACATCTTTAACTTTCGTCTGCCCTACTGCTGTATCTTTTTTAAAAAGTTTTTTTAACATCGTTATTCCCCCAACCACTTGCAAAATCGGACTTATCATTCTTATCATATCAAAAACGGCTACATGTGTCTTTCTGAAAATGAATGTGACAAACAAATGCACTAAAGCGCTTGTTCAATTGCTACAAGCGCTAAAGGAACTTTACACGCGAGTAGAGATCACGACAGTAGCTAGCACACATAACTAGACGTTATCCATCAAACCGAAATATTATCATTTCCTTAACTAAGAAAAAGACGCCCTTTCAATTAGGACGCCTTAATCCATTTAAAGTTCAAAAAATGAAGAAATTTTGTGTTATTATACGAATAAAATTTCTTGCTCTTTTTCTTTTGCTAACTCATCCACTTTTGCAATGAATTTATCCGTTAATTTTTGAATATCTTCACCAAAACCACGTAATTGATCTTCTGTAATTTCGCCGCTTTTCTCAAGCTTTTTCAGATCATCATTTGCATCACGACGTACATTACGTACAGCAACTTTTGCTTCTTCAGCCTCTTTTTTCACTTGCTTAGCAAGCTCTTTACGACGCTCTTCTGTAAGTGCAGGAACCATTAAGCGGATTACATTACCATCGTTTGTTGGTGTAATGCCGATATCTGATTTCATAATTGCTTTTTCGATATCACCTAACGCTGAACGATCATATGGTGAAATTACTAATAGGCGTGCTTCAGGTACTGATACACCCGCAATTTGGTTAATCGGTGTTGGTGCACCGTAGTAATCTACATTAATACGGTCTAAAAGTGAAGCATTTGCTACACCTGCACGAATCGATGCTAATTCACGAGAAAAAGCAGCGATTGATTTATTCATTTTATCTTGCGCTTGGTCTAATACTTGTTTCGTCATTAAAAATCTCTCCTAACTACTGTTCCGATTTTTTCACCCATTACGGCACGTTTAATGTTGCCGTTATCAGATAAATTAAATACAACTAACGGAATATCGTTGTCCATACATAATGTTGAGGCCGTTGAGTCCATTACTTGTAAACCTTGCTGAATCACATCTAAATACGTTAGTGTCTCATATTTAACTGCTGTTGCATCAAGTTTTGGATCCGCTGAGTATACACCATCAACGTTATTTTTCGCCATTAAAATTGCGTCTGCATTAATTTCCGCTGCACGTAACGCTGCTGTTGTATCTGTTGAGAAGTAAGGGTTCCCTGTACCTGCCGCAAAGATCACAACGCGTCCTTTTTCTAAATGACGCACTGCTTTACGACGAATGTAAGGCTCTGCTACTTGTGTCATCACGATTGATGATTGGACGCGCGTAGGGATATCTAAGTTTTCAAGTGAATCTTGTAGTGCTAATGCATTCATCACTGTACCTAACATGCCCATATAATCCGCATTTGCGCGCTCCATACCCATTTCAGCACCGATTTTTCCGCGCCAAATATTACCGCCACCAACAACAAGTGCAACTTCTACACCTAAGTTTACAACGTCTGCAATTTCAGCTGCAACTGATTTAATAATTTCTGGTGAAAAACCGAAGCCTGCTTCTCCAGCCAACGCTTCACCGCTTAATTTAATGACTACTCGTTTATAATGTGCAACACTCATAGTAAACCTCCGCTACTTGTATATTTAACCTGTTTTTTGTGGTTCAAAAGCAGTTTCTTGCTTTTGGGTCAAAAATTCTCCATGTTTATAAATAGACAATTTATCCCAATTACAATCACTAATCCTTGAAAAATAGGGAACACGAAAAATGTGCTCCCTACTTGTAAAACGCCTATGCGTTAAATGTGAAATTAGTTACCTTTAACTTGGCTCATTACTTCTTCAGCGAAGTTATCTTCTTTTTTCTCGATACCTTCACCTACAGCATAACGAGTAAAGCCAGTTACTGTACCGCCAGTAGACTCTACGAAAGTACGTACTTTTTGGTCAGAGTTTTTAACGAAAGTTTGGTCTAAAAGACAGATGTCTTCGAAGTATTTACCAAGACGGCCTTCTACCATTTTCGCTACGATGTTTTCTGGTTTACCTTCATTTAACGCTTGCTCAGTTAATACTTTGCGCTCGTGTTCTACTTCTTCAGCAGAAACTTCGTCACGAGAAACGTAAGTTGGGTTGATTGCAGCGATGTGCATTGCGATATCTTTTGCAGCAGCAGCGTCAGTAGTACCTTCAAGAACTACTAATACACCAATACGTCCGCCCATGTGTAAGTATGCACCAAATGCATCTGCATCTGTTTTTGTTTTGATTTCGAAACGACGTAAGTTGATTTTTTCACCAATTGTCGCGATTGCAGTAGAAATGTAGTCAGCAACTTTTACATCACCGATTGTAGTTTCTAAAGCAGCTTCAACTGATGCTGGTTTAGCAGCTAAAAGATGTGCAGCTAACTCTTCAACTAATGCTACGAATTTATCGTTTTTAGAAACGAAGTCTGTTTCAGCATTGATTTCAACTAAGATTGCTTCGTTACCGTTTTCTAAAATGTAAGTAGTACCTTCAGCAGCGATACGGTCCGCTTTTTTACCTGCAGCAGCTAAACCTTTTTCACGTAAGAAGTCGATTGCCGCTTCCATGTTACCTTCAGTTTGTACTAATGCTTTTTTGCAGTCCATCATACCTGCGCCTGTTTTTTCACGTAATTCTTTTACCATTTGAGCAGTAATTGTTGCCATTGTGAGTTTCCTCCTTAGAATGTTTGTAGCAGCTGCTACGTCATGAAATAGAATGTATGCAAAGCATACGTTTATTAAAGATATTCTACACTACATAAAGTAGGTAAGAATACTTAAATGCTTTTCTCAAAAAAAGGTGATAAGAGGTTTCATCCACTTATCACCTTTCGTAGTGGCGAATTACTCTGCAGATTGTTCTGCTGGAGCTTCTTCTTCACCTTGTTTAGCTTCTAATAAAGCGTCAGCCATTTTCGCAGTTAATAATTTAACCGCGCGGATAGCATCGTCGTTTGCAGGGATTACGTAATCGATTTCATCTGGATCACAGTTAGTGTCTACGATACCAACTAGAGGGATGTTTAATTTGATTGCTTCTGCAACTGCGATACGCTCTTTACGAGGGTCTACTACGAACATTACGTCCGGAATAGCTTTCATATCACGGATACCGCCTAAGAATTTAACTAAGCGCTCGTGTTCTTTTTTAAGTTGGATAACTTCTTTCTTAGGAAGTACAGCGAAAGTGCCATCTTCTTCCATTTTTTCGATGTTTTTCATGCGTTGTACACGCTTTTGAATAGTACCGAAGTTAGTTAATGTACCACCTAACCAACGTTGGTTGATGTAGTAGTTACCAGAACGTTCTGCTTCTTCTTTGATCGCTTCTTGTGCTTGTTTTTTCGTACCAACGAATAAAACTTTACCACCGTCTTGACCAACTTGACGCATGAAACCGTAAGCTTCTTCTAATTTTTTAACCGTTTTTTGTAAATCGATAATGTAGATACCGTTACGCTCAACGAAGATATATTTCTTCATTTTTGGGTTCCAACGGCGAGTTTGGTGACCGAAATGTACACCAGCTTCAAGTAATTGTTTCATTGAAATTACTGACATGAGTGTTTCCTCCTAAATATGTTTGGTTTTTTTCCTCCGTATTTTTCATCTGCAACAAGCTACCCGTGAGTCACGAGCACCACTTACTACATCAAAATACGTGTGTATTGTTTAACACCGCTTATTACTGTATCACAACAGGGTGTAATGTGCAACTACTTTACGCATGAAACTTTATAAGGAGCTCAATTTCCGTTTTACCGCGCTGGGTTTTCTTAGCGATGTCTTCGATTGATAAGCCTGACGTATGATAGGCCAGTACCTGTTGCTCAAATGTTGGCAGTTCTTTTGGCGTCTCTTCTTGTCGCTCTACCTTTGAAACAAGCGCCTGTTCCGCTTGTTGCTGATGCTCTTTATGCTTATTATAAACACTCGTCACTAACGTTTTTGGGACGACTGTACGTGCTTCAGTTAGTAATGCCTCCACCGTTTGCTGATTCACTTCTGGCTGCACCGGCTCAGTTGGTGGTATATATACAAACTGCGTGGCAAAGGCTGGCTGCGCACTAGCTGCTCGCAACTCCTGAATAAGACGATCATTTTCCTCACGCATTTCTAGCAAATAGGCCCCAATCGCATCATCCATCTCACGCACAAGACGATCCTGACGCACCTCTAACTCTTTAAATTTCGCCACTTTACTGTATAAAATGACAATGACAAAAATGCTAATTAGTTGAATCGTAAATAAACTAACAAGCGCAAAAATTACCATGACTTCTCCTAACCGCTAAAATCAAAGAAATTGCCTTTGAACGGATGCTGGGCTTTCTCTTTCTTAGACGCTTGCTTTTTTTTATTTTGTTGTTGCTCGTGCTCCTGATGACGCTGGTCTTCCTCCGAAATACCATCTAAATCCTCTGATTCTAACACTGAAAATTGCTTCCGCTGAATGTCACGCTTCAGGGCCTCATTTGCATGGAGCTGCTGATTAATTGTATTTTGATGATGCTGATCTGCTATTTTGCCTGCGTCAAATGTTTTTGGAATTGCAATTTGCAATTCTACACCCTTTAAACTCATAGCAAGCCCTCCTTACACATTAATCATTTCTGATGATAATAATTTACGTAATTTAAATAGTGCCTTTGAATGAATTTGTGAAATACGGGATGTAGACAAATCCAACAGCTCACCGATTTCCGTTAATGTCATTTCTTCTGTATAAAACAAGCTAATCACAAGTTGTTCTTTTTCGTTGAGCTTCTCGATATTATGTACCAAATCTGCCAATAACTCTGAGTGAACCATTTCTTGCTCAGGTGTACGCGTGTGATCGTCACGAATGACAAAAGACTTTGCTTCGCCATCCTCTGAATCCTGCTGCTGTTCATTAATCGACAACACATTCGAGAAAAAATGTTCATGATACGTTTGATAAATTTCATCTACTGGTAGATTCATATGTTCCGCCAATTCTTCTGGCGTTGCATGACGCATAAGCTTTTGCTCTAAACCTTCAATTTGGGCATCCAGCTTTTTTGCCTTTTCACGTGCCGATCGTGGTAACCAATCCTCTTTACGCAAACCGTCAATAATCGCCCCGCGTACACGAAACGATGCATACGTATCAAATTTTAAATCACGATTAATATCAAATTTATTCAGTGCATCAAAGAGACCCATCATCCCTAAACTTACTAAATCATCTCTTGATACATTTTTGGGCAGACCTGCTCCAATTCGCTGTACATGATACGATACGAGTGGCTTGTATTTTCGAATTAAATAATCGCCTGCCTGCGGATCACGCTCATCAATCCAGCTCATCCAAATTTTTTGTTCATCATTTAGATTTGATTGTGCCATCTATATCCACCTCTCTTCGAAGACAAAGCATACTTACCTATCATTATAGCAAAATTTAGTATGAATTACACTTTCTCATAGAAATGTTCATGCGTTATTTCAGTGAGGTTTCACAGAAAAACAATAAAAAATAAGCAACAATAACTATCCTCTCTTTTCAATTTGTTTTTCTTTATTTCTCTAGTTCTTTTATCCTGTTTTAAAAAAGAAAAAAGAGCCGATTTCTCGACTCTTTTTGTTAGTTTGCTGGGGCTTCTGTTTGGCCGTGCAACATTGTGCGCACAACCTTTGCGATTTCCTCAGAATCTTCATCATGAAATTCTGAAACGGAATCGTCCTTCGTTTTCATAAGTAAATCAAAATCAGAGGATTCACTCTCTGTACGTTCTTCAGTTGGTGTTTCATTGTATGCTGGTTGCTCTGGTGTATACATCACATAACTCATAAAATAGCGCACAGCAAACATCAGGATAAAGCCAACAATTGCTGCCGCAAAGGATTGTAAAATTACCAAAATCGGTAATGGCAACGGTTGCTGTAATGCCCAGATGAAATAAATAGTAAACGAGCCTAACGCGCCCCAGAAATTATAGAAAATCGAACCAAACATTATAATTCACTCACTCCTTGGTTGACTGTCCGTATATTTAAAATGCTCGTTGCTGGATTGAACTCTATCGTACGGCCGCTATTGCCACCCGTATCCTCTCCAACAATCGGAATGTTATGCTTGCGAAGCTGCATTTTCACGGCTTCAACATTGCGCGGACCAATGCGCATTGAATCTTTATCCGACGAAAATTGAAACATTTGGGCGCCGCCCGCAATTTTTGCTTTTAACTTGAATGATTGTGCGCCCTGCTTTTTCAGTAAATCAATTAGCGCTGTTACACCTGTATCCGCAAACTTCGCCTCATTAATTTGCTGCGTGCGCCCTAAACTTGAATCTGGTAGCATCACATGGACAAGCCCTGCCACTTTTTTCGATTCATCATAAAGTACGACACCCACACAAGAGCCTAAACCTGATGTTCTAATTGTATTCGGTACTGTTACTACATCCATTTGAGCTATTCCAACTTTAACGACTGAATCTGTACCCGATAAAAACATTACGTCTGAACTCCAAGTGCCTTAAATATTGATTCAAAGGAATCTGGATCTGGTAATAAAAAGAAATGACCGCGCACGGCTTCCTCTTCCGTGTATTCTTCTTCAAAAATGGATGTATTAATAACAATAACTGTATCACTTACTTGTGATAATTCAATTAACCCAATACTAATAATTGCACCAAACATATCCACACTCAGTCCAGGTACAGTCGGATAAATTTTTAATCCTGTAAAATCCGACAACGCTGAAAGGTATGAACCTGATAAAATATTTCCCATTTCTTGCATCGCTGATAACCCTAATTCCGATACAGGAGGATTATGGAAATCAAATGTATCATCACGAATCAGACGCTGAATAAAACGATTCGCTTGTCCAATCGGTAAAATAAAAAACATACTGCCTTCTGCATCACCCTCGATGCGCAGGAAAATGCCAACAACAACCGTTTCTGAGCCACCTGCAAGCTCCATCATCTCACTAAATGAGACCATTTCTACTTTCGGTACGCGCATATCGATTTTTTTATCGAGTAAATCTGATAATGCTGTTGCCGCATGGGCAGCGCCAATATTACCAATTTCTTTAAAAACATCTAAATGCAATGAGGTTATTTTTTGATTAAACGTCATTTTGAATCCCTACTTTATATAGATGCAAGGGGGGATTCCCCCTTGCAAATTACTTGTTAATCGAGTGGATTTAATACTTTGTCTAAATGCAATAAAATTAATAAGCGTTTATCTAATTTTGCAACACCTGAAATAAACTCTTCCTCTAAAGAACCAACAACTTCTGGCTGCGGCTCAATTGATGCTGAAGGAATATCAAGTACGTCATTCGCTGAATCTACAACAAAGCCTACTTCCATATCCGCAATATTAATAATAATAATGCGCGTTGTTTCCTCATTTGGTGATACTGGTAAATAGAAGCGTTCACGTAAATCAATAATTGGCGTGACAACCCCACGTAAATTAATAACACCTTTTACATAATGCGTTGTTTTTGGCACACGTGTAATGTGCATTAATTTTTCAATTCCCTGTACATACGATACTGGAATCGCATATTCTTTATCTGCTAATTGAAAGACAATTACTTTAATATAATCTTGCTCAACCGCGTTTGTCATTTTTTCCACCTCTTATCCTTTACTTCAATAATGCGTTACAGTCAACGATTAATGCTACTTTACCATTCCCTAAAATTGTCGCACCAGAAATCGCGAAAATATTCGTTAAGTAGTTCCCTAATGATTTTAATACGATTTCTTGCTGACCGATGAATGAATCGACAACAAGACCTGCTAATTTGTCGCCTTTACGCACGATTACAACTGAGTGGAAACCGTCATCTTGCACTTCCGGGCGTGGCACTTCGAAAATTTCATCTAAGAACACAAGCGGTACAACTTTACCACGGAAATCAATTACTTTTTGGTTATGTGCATTTAAAATATCAGCTTTGCGGATAATCGATGTTTCAATAATCGATGATAATGGAATCGCGTAAATTTCTTTTTCGATTTCGACTAGCATGACTGAAATAATCGATAATGTTAACGGTAATTGAATCGAGAATACCGAACCAGCACCTTGCGTTGATTCGATTGAAATGTTACCACCTAGTGACTCAATTGTTGTTTTTACAACATCCAGACCTACACCACGGCCCGATACGTCTGAAATGACATCTGCTGTCGAGAAGCCCGATGCTAAAATAAGCTCATTAATTTGCTTATCCGTCATGCCGTTTGCCTGCTCTTGTGTTACGACACCTTTTGATAACGCTTTTGCTAATACTTTATCGCGGTTAATGCCTGCACCGTCGTCCTCAATTTCGATGAATACGTAGTTCCCGCTATGGTATGCGCGTAATTCTACTGTACCCTCTTCTGGCTTACCTTTTGCACGGCGCACTTCCGGTGATTCAATTCCGTGGTCTACCGAGTTACGAATTAAATGGACAAGTGGGTCGCCGATTTCGTCGATTACTGTACGGTCAAGCTCTGTTTCTGCACCAACGATGTTTAGCGTAATTTTTTTGTTTAAGTCGCGTGATAATTGACGTACCATTTTTGGGAAGCGATTGAATACTGTCTCGATTGGTACCATTCGCATTGTTAAGACAATTGTTTGTAAATCGCCCATTGTACGGCTCATACGTTCTACCGTTTCGTTTAATTCACCATGATTGACTTCAGAAGCAATCGAAATTAAACGACCGCGGTCAATGACAAGCTCTTCGAATAAGTTCATTAAAACATCAAGACGCTCGATATTTACACGAATCATTTTGCTTGATACATGTGCGCCCGCTTTTGAAGCATTCGTTTGTGCAGGTGCCTTCTTCTCTTGTGTAGCAGGCTCTTCCACCTTCGCTACCTCTACAACTTGTGGCTGCTCCGAAGAAGCTACCTCCTGTGTAACAAAAGCTTCTTTACTAATTGGTAACACTTCCACATGATCTACTTCTGACACTTTTAACAGCATCGCTTGTAAATCCGCAGCACTTTCTTTTGAAATATAGGCTACATGGAAGTACTGATCAAACTGCTCTTCTTCAAGCTTATCTACTGTCGGTGATGCTTTAATCACTTCACCGTTTTTCTCTAAAATTTCAAATACCATAAAGACACGCGCGGCCTTTAATAAACAATCATCGCGCAGTGAAACCGCAATTTCGTACGGGAGAAAGCCTTGCTCAGTTGATTGCACTAATACCGTTTTTTCGAAATCATCGTATGTTAATTTTAAATCTCCTGCTACAGACGTTGCAGCCGTTTCTGCTACCGCCGCTGTTTTTGCAAATTTCACCGGTGCTTCTTCACCTGATTCAATTAACTTCAAACGTGCAACGGTTTCTTGCACGTCACGCTTTCCGTCACCACCGTCTGCAATGTCATACACCATCTCTTCTAAATGGTCCACTGATTCAAATACAACATCTAAAATTTCTGGTGTTACATTAATTTTTGCATTACGAATCGCATCTAAAACGTTTTCCATTTTATGTGTTAAATCGGCTAAATCCTCAAAGCCCATTGTGGCAGACATCCCTTTAAGGGTATGCGCTGAGCGGAAGATTTCACCAACAATCGCTAAATCTTCTGGATTTTTTTCTAGTTCTAATAAGTGTTCGCTACAAGCTTGTAAATGTTCTTTACTTTCTTCGATGAACATTTCTAAATATTGATTTACTTCCATAAGTAAGGCACCCCTTTTTAAGGCATATATTTCATTATTATTTGTGCAATATCATCAACATCTGCCACTTCATCAACAAGCTGCGTTTCCACAGCAGCTTTTGGCATTCCATATACGATACATGTTTCTGCTGATTCCGCTATCGCAATTACATTACCTGATTGTTTTAACAATTTTAACCCTTTTGAACCATCATAGCCCATACCTGTCATAATAACAGCAATTTTATCCATTTCAGGGATTTTACTTACATCCTCAAACATCACATCAACGGATGGACGATGACCTGAACGAGGTGGTTCTGTTTGGTCGAGTACAATACCATAAGTCGCACCTACTTTACGCAGCTTCATATGATAGCCTCCTGGTGCAATATAGGCTGTCCCCTTTTGAAGCACGTCACCCTGCTCTGCTTCTTTCACATGAATCTTACTTAATTGATTGAGACGCGTTGCAAGTGACTTTGTAAAACCTGCTGGCATATGTTGTACGATTAAAATCGGTGCATCAACATTTGCAGGTATTTTTGTAATCACTTCCTGTAAGGCGCGTGGCCCCCCTGTCGATGTACCAATTAAAATAATTTTTCTAGATGTTTTATTCCACTCTGTTTTTTTAGCAGGTGGTGTAAATCGCGGCACTTCCTTTTTACGTTGTTCAGAAATGCTAGCAGGCTTTACCTGTGCAATCGGCAGATCCGCTTGCACTAGCTTACGAGCCGTTAATGGCTGCTTCAACTTTATTATCGGAATTTGGACAGCCTGTTCCACTTTTCCAATTAATTCATATTGTATTTTATGTAAGTCAAGAGAAATTGTACCACTTGGCTTTGCGACAAAATCAACCGCCCCGTATTCCATCGCCGTTAATGTATTTTCTGCTCCGCGCTGTGTTGTACTTGAAAGCATAATAACTGGAACCGGTGTCGCTTGCATAATTTCCTTTAGCGCATCCAGTCCATTCATCTCCGGCATTTCAACATCCATTGTGACAACATTTGGTAGGAGCTGCTTAATTTTTTGAATAGCATCTTTCCCGTTACGTGCCGTTCCAACAACTTCAATTGTTGGATGGTTTGCAAAAAAGTCAGTAATTAGCTTTCGCATAAAAGCAGAGTCATCTACAACTAACAGCTTATTTTTTGCTTGGATGCTCATTTAATCACGTCCCCTCGAAAAAATACTTTTTAATTTGGATAAAAATTTTGGTGATTTATCATACGCATGAATTTCTTCTGTTTGATGTTGTACAAAACGTTCAACAATGCGCTCAATCATTTTTGTAATCGGTGCATCCGGATATAAAATTGAAAATGGCACTTGCTCACGTACTGCTTTGCGTACAACTGGGTCCTCCGGTAACGAGCCGAGTACAACGACTTCTTTCGATAAAAAGCGCTCCATCACCATCTTTAATCGCCCTAGCGTATCTCTTCCCTCTTCCTGTGTATACACACGATTACATAATAAATAAAATGATTTATTCGCGTCTTTTAAATGAATATATTTCATCATGGAATAAGCATCTGTAATAGACGTTGGTTCGGCCGTTGTAATGACGATAATCTCATCAACAGATGTCAGTAAATCGAGCGACCAATTCGTCGCACCTGCCCCCATATCGAACAAAATATAATCAAACGACTTTTGGAATTGTTCAAAGACTGCAATTAATCGCTCGAACATTGGCGCTGTCCACTCAATAAGCGACATCATGCCTGTCCCACCAGAAATATATTGCAAACCATATGGCCCCTCGTAAACAACATCCTCTAGCGCAATATTACCGTTTAAATAATCTGTTAAACTATACTTTGCACTTTTCCCAACTAAAATATGAATATTGCCCATACCGATATCCATATCAATGACAATGACTTTTTTTCCTCGTTTGGCCAACTGCGTCGCGAAGTTTGTTGAGAAATTACTTTTCCCAACACCGCCTTTACCACTAACAACCGCAATCGAACGGCCTAATCCACCTTGACTTGCCAGCATTTGCATGCGTAATTTTTCAGCTTGATCTCTCATCTATTATTCTCCTTGAAAAAACAGTTCAAATAATCCTTCTAAACTAGGTTGTTCAATATCTTCCGGTACTTCTTGCCCATTCGTATAGTAAGCAAGTCCCTTATTATATTTAATCATTAAATTAAACATAGTTCCAATAGAATTTGTTTCATCAAGCTTTGTAAAAATAAACTTATCAATAGAAAGTCCTTCGAATTGTTCAATAATCGTTTCTAAATCACGTTCCTTCGCTGTTAATGATAGCACTAAGTACGATTCAACATGATGGTCAAACTTAATCAAATTACGTAAATCATCGACATATTTTGCCTCTTTGTAATTACGCCCTGCCGTGTCGATAAAAATCATATCCAAGTGTGCAAGCTTTCGAATCGCTGCCTCGTAATCCGTTGCATTATAAACTATTTCAACAGGCGCCTGTAATAATCCTGCATACGTCTTCAACTGCTCAATCGCTGCAATCCGGTAAGTATCCGTTGTAATAAAACCAACTTTCTTCTTCTGCTCAAGCACGGCACGCGCAGCCATTTTGGCGATTGTTGTCGTTTTCCCTACGCCGGTCGGACCTAAAATATTGATATATTTTTTTTCATATGACAGCCCTTCAATCGGTAAGTGACTCATTTTCTGTGCCAAATACTGCGTCCCCAGCTTTTGCATAAAGCGCGCAGATAACTCGCCATGATTATTTTTATAATGAACAAAAAGCTCATCACCAATTGCTGTGATAAGCTCCTCATTTAGCTCTTGCTGGCGTAAATACTCAACAAATTGAACTATATGATCCGGATAGTGCGACTGTGCACTTTGACGGTGCATCGTTTGCATAATTAATTTTAAATCCGCAATTTCCTTCTTAAGCTCCGATGAAATCATTGTATCATCAGACTGTAGAACCGATTTCGGTTCTACAGCTGGTTTTACTTGTTTAACAGGCGGCTCGAATGTTGGAATTTTTGGCCTGCTTGGGCGCGTCACTGGATCGAGTCCTGCTGTCACCTCAAAGCTCTTTTGCTTCACAAGTCCTAAAAACTTCTTTTTCACAACGACCTTTGAACTTAAAATAATCGCATCCTCGCCTAAGTCGGCGCTAACTAGTTTCATCGCTTCTGCTAATGAAGGCGCATTATATTTTTTCATTTTCATTCCACATTCACCACCCCTACACTTTGTATTTCGATCGCAGCATCCAGTTCATTATAAGATAAAATTGGAATTTGTGGGAAGTAACGTTCTGTTAATTGACGTAAATACATACGCACACCTGGTGAACATAAAACGAGCGGTGATTGTTCCATAAACGATACACGTTCCACTTCTCTAGCAATTGCTTCAAGCACTTGTTGTGATGCTTGTGGGTCCATTGCCAAATAATTTCCATGCTCTGTTTGTTGCACACTGTCAGCAATTAATTTTTCTACTTTCCCCGATACTGTAATAACTTTTAACGTGGATTGGCCATTTGCATATTGTGACGTAATTTGACGCGCTAATGCTTGGCGTACATACTCGTTTAAAATATCAGTATCACTCGTCAGCTTCGCGTAGTCTGCTAATGTTTCAAAAATAATTGGTAAGTTACGTACCGATACATTTTCTTTTAACAATTTCGCTAACACTTTTTGAATTTCACCAATCGATAATGGGTTCGGAATCAGCTCGTCCACCAAAATCGCATGTGTTTCGCGCAGGTGATCGACCAGTTGCTTCGTCTCCTGACGACCAAGTAGTTCGTGTGCATTTGCGCGAATCATTTCTGTCAGATGCGTTGAAACAACACTTGGTGGGTCTACAACTGTATAGCCAAGCATTTCTGCATCTTCTTTTACCTGCTCTGTAATCCACTTCGCAGGTAAGCCGAATGATGGCTCAATCGTATCAATACCGTCAATTGAATCGTCATCACCTGGACTCATCGCTAGGAAGTGATCAAGCAGTAGCTCACCTCGTGCCATTTCATTACCCTTAACTTTAATGCGGTACTCATTTGGCTGCAATTGAATATTATCACGAATACGCACAACTGGAATAACAATCCCAAGTTCCAGTGCTAATTGACGACGAATCATGACAACGCGGTCAAGTAAATCTCCGCCCTGTGCAGCATCTACGAGCGGAATAAGTCCGTAGCCAAACTCAAATTCAATCGGGTCGACACTGAGTAAATTGATAACATTTTCTGGACTCTTCATCGTATCTGTTGCCACTTCTTCCTCGAGCTCTAGTATATCCTCTGGTGTCTCGTCCTTTTTACGATCCATTAAGAATGCACCTACCGCTAAAGTAGCCGCAATCGGCAATGTAATCCAAAGTGGAATTGGTGTAAATAAGCCAAGTAAGAAAATTGTACCTGCTGCAACATATAACAGTTTCGACTGTGCAAATAATTGGTTCGTAATATCCGAACCAAGATTGCCTTTAGACGCTGCACGTGTTACAACGATACCTGTTGCTGTTGAAATAAGTAATGCTGGTATTTGTGATACAAGACCATCACCGACTGTTAGTACAGAATAGCGCTGTGCGGCTTCACCAAACTCTAAGCCCATTTGCACAATCCCGATAATCATACCGAATAATAGGTTGATAAATACCATGATGATTGAGGCAATAGCGTCCCCTTTTACGAACTTTGTCGCCCCGTCCATCGCTCCGTAGAAGTCTGCCTCGCCTGAAACCTTTTCACGGCGCTCACGTGCTTCTTTGTCTGAAATAACGCCTGCATTTAAATCTGCATCAATACTCATTTGTTTACCAGGCATCGCATCAAGTGTGAAACGAGCTGCTACTTCAGCAACACGCTCCGAACCTTTCGTAATAACGATAAACTGAATAACAACAAGTAATAAGAAGATTACTAAACCGACTAAAATATTACCACCTGTTACGAAATTACCAAATGTTTCTACAACATCCCCCGCATCACCAAACGCTAAAATCGAACGCGTCGTTGATACAGATAAAGCTAAACGAAATAATGTTAATAGCAGGATAATCGTCGGGAAAATAGAGAATTCCAGCGCTTCTTTCATGTTCATTGCTGTTAATAATACAAGTAGTGACAGTGTAATATTCACAACAATTAAAAAGCTAAGTAACCAAGTTGGTAGAGGGATAATGAGCATGGCCACGATCATAATTACCGCAGCTAAAACCCCTATATCGCGAATTTGCATGGTTGTCCCTCCTGCTTTCCTACGTTAAATTTTACGTTTAATACGGTACACATACGCAAGAATTTCTGCGACCGCTTTAAAGAATTCCTCCGGCACCGCATCACCAATCTCCGCCTGATCATACATTGCTCGGGCAAGTGGTCGGTTTTCTACCATGATGATGTCATGCTCTTTGGCAATCAATTTAATTTTTTGTGCAACAAAATCTGTCCCCTTCGCCACAACACGCGGTGCCTCCATACTATCTTCATCGTATTTTAGTGCAATTGCGTAGTGGGTCGGGTTTGTAATGACAACGTCTGCTGACGGGATTTCCTGCATCATACGACGCATCGCCATCTCTCGTTGCCGCTGTTTAATTTTTGATTTAATTAATGGGTCACCCTCCGCGTTTTTATACTCTTGCTTCACGTCATGCTTCGACATTTTCAACTGCTTCTCATACTCATATTTTTCATATAAATAATCAAGCAACGCAAGCACAACAAGCATAAGCGAGGCGGCAATGCCCATAATGGCGCTCAAATAGGCAACAGTCGCGAGTGACTGTGCTGGACTATGTAGAGCAAGCGAAATAACATCTTCAAAATAAATGATGATAACAGCCGTTGTGACAGCTCCTATAAAGCTAACCTTCAATAAAGATTTCACTAAGTTCACAATGGCACGAACTGAAACAATTTTTTTGATGCCCTTAATCGGGTCCATCTTTTTTAAATCTATCTTTAATGTCTCTGTAGTAAAGAGAAAACCGAACTGAAAATAGTTAGCTCCAATACCTGCAACCACCGCTACAAGCATAATCGGTAGAACGATGAAAGCCATTTCTTTTAATGATTCAAAATATAAATCCATAACCGAATCAATCGTCAACGTCTCAATGAAAATATTACGATGTAATGTTTGTAATAAAAAACCTTTCATCCCGGTATACATCGAAGGTGCAATGATGATTAAAAAAGAAAATGTAAGTAATAACAACGCTGCCGCTGTTACGTCTTGGCTTTTTAAAACTTGCCCCTTTTTCCTTGAATCCTGACGTTTTTTAGGCGTCGCTTTTTCAGTTTTTTCACCTGCGAAAAATTGCAAGTCTAGTTGTACAAAAAGCTCCATGTTATGCACCACCTAAAATCACCATCAAATCACGCAATGAAACAATCATAAATTCAATCAAATCACGCATCACTTCAATCATGACACCCATTGTAATAATTAATACAAAAAAACCTACTGCAATTTTGATTGGAAATCCAATAACGAATATACTCATTTGCGGAACCGTTTTCCCGGTAATTCCAAGGGCAAGTGTTACTAAAAATAAGGTTGCAACTATTGGAGCTGACAATTGAAACGCTACTACAAAAACGGAGCCGAATAACCTCATGATAAACTCAACTGTATTTTCACTACTGAAATTAGGGAATAACTGGTCAATTGGTATAAACTGATAGCTATAAAAAATCCCATCTAATAATAAATGGTGACCATTAATTGCAAGTAGTAGCATTAATGCTAAGAAGTTTAAAAATTGCCCCATTAATGGTGATTGCGCACCTGTTTGTGGATCGATAATATTCGCCATCGCGAACCCCATTTGGAAATCGATAAAACCGCCAGCAATTTGGACAGCCGATAAAATAATATAAGCAGTTAGCCCAAGCATTAACCCAACAATTGCTTCTTTTAAGATAAGCAGTATGTACTGACCATTCATATCGAAAGGTTCAACATTGAACGTATAATACATCATCCAAGCAAGTGCCACAGCAAGAACAATTTTGACCTGCTGCGGAATTGTTCGGTATGAAAAAAGAGGAAGTGCGATAAAAAATGTCGAGACACGTACTAAAATTAACAATAAAATTGAAATGTTCGGTAATAGTTCCGTCATCTGTTCACCCGATGTATCTAACTAAGTTATTTAAAATATCATGGAAATAACTGATCGTCATTGATAACATAAACGGACCAAAGAAAATAAGTGCAACTAATACCGCCACAATTTTCGGTACGAAGGCAAGCGTCTGCTCTTGAATAGATGTTGTCGCTTGGAAAATACTAACGGCAAGCCCCGATATTAATGCTACTAGTAGTAACGGCCCTGATACAATGAGCACTGTATAAACTGCCGTTTCGGCAACTGAAATGACCATTTCTTGGTTCATTGTTTATCATCCCCTAAAAACTTTGAAGTAAAGATTTCATGACTAAATACCAGCCATCTACTAAAATAAATAATAAGATTTTAAACGGTAAGGAAATCATAACAGGCGGTAACATCATCATCCCCATCGACATCAACGTACTTGCGACAATCATGTCAATGACTAAAAATGGAATGAAAATCATGAAGCCCATTTGGAACGCGGTTTTGATTTCACTTAGCGCAAATGCTGGTACAAGCATTGTCAATGGAATCTCTTCAATTGATGCTGGACGTTCAGCTTGGTTATACGTCAAAAATAATTCTAAATCCTTTTGTCTTGTATGCTGTGCCATAAACTCTTTAAACGGAATCGAAGCACGGTCATATGCTTCCTCAAGACCAATTTCTTCATCAAATAATGGTTGCAAGGCCTGTTCATTCACCTGTTCAAACGTCGGTGCCATAATGAAAAATGTTAGAAATAGTGCCAAGCCAACAATCACTTGGTTTGGCGGCATTTGATTTGTCGCAAGCGCGGTACGCGTAAACGACAACACAATCACAATACGGGCAAATGACGTCATTAAAATTAAAATACTCGGTGCTAATGAAAGTACAGTTAAAACTAATAATAGCTTAATCGATGTCGAAACATCTGACGGATCACTGTCAGAAAAGATTGAGATAAAATCTGTCATCGCTTATCGTTCTCCTGTTCTTTCCACCGTTCCAATTCCTCACTACGCTCTTTTTTGATTTCTTTAATGCGATCATTAAATAGCGTATTAAAATTTGAACGATCTGAAACGTCATGGCTTTCTTTACGTGTGTTAAATTTCCCTAATAACTCTGAAATATATGGCTTTGTTGAAGCAGCACCTTGTTTGTCATTGTAGTAAGCTAAAAGCTGCTGAATCTCTTCTGGATCTGTCACTTCTTTTAATAGCTGTACTTCGTCTCCTACACCTACAACATATACGCTACCGCCAATTTGTAGTAGCTGTACAGATTTTTGTGGCCCGACTGATAAACCACCAATATTACGCACAAGGGCATTTTGTTGGTAATTTACATTTCGCTTATTTAAAAAACGCAAGAGCATTACGAGTAACGTGATGACAAAAATAAGTGAAAATAATATTTTTATGTATTCCCATGGCCCCATACTAAGAGATGCCGATTCAGTAGAGTCTGCTTCGGCATCTGTAGTATTCGTCTGATCTTGACATAAATTCGGGTCACTAAAGCATTCATTCACCATCCCACTGCCTGACACAGCCAGTGCAGTGGATGGAATTGACATGAATAACAATAGTACAAGTGCTGCAAAAAACGTCCATATACGAACTTTATTTTTTGCTAGCATATAAATCATCCTAGTGCTTTTTGAATCGCTTCGATTACGCGGTCCGCTTGGAATGGTTTTACGATGAAATCTTTTGCACCAGCTTGAATTGCATCGATTACCATTGCTTGTTGACCCATTGCTGAGCACATAATAACAACGGCACTTGGGTCAGCACCTTTAATTGCTTTTAGTGCCGCAATACCGTCCATCTCTGGCATTGTAATATCCATCGTTACTAGGTCTGGACGTAATTCGTTGTATTTCTCTACAGCTTGTAAACCATCTGCTGCTTCCCCTACAACTTCAAAACCATTTTTCGTTAAAATATCTTTGATCATCATACGCATGAACGCTGCATCATCAACAATTAAAATCTTTTTAGACATAAATTAAATTCCTCCATTTAAAAAACTTATCGTAAATTATTCAAGCGATCTGCTTGGCTTAAAATATCAGTAATTCGAACACCAAAGTTCTCATCAATTACAACAACTTCACCTTTTGCGATTAAACGACTGTTTACTAAAATATCTACTGGCTCTCCGGCAAGCTTATCGAGTTCGATAATGGAACCACTTGATAATTCTAAAATTTCTTTTACAGAACGTTTCGTACGACCAAGCTCTACTGTTACTTGTAACGGAATATCAAGTAACATATTCAAATTACGTGCTTCTGATTGTGAAATATTTGCTGATTCAAAGCTTGCAAACTGGGCTTGCTGCACATTCGCCGGTGGTTGTTGATACACAGGTTGCTGATACATCGGCTGTGCTGGTTGTTGGTACATTGGTTGTGCTTGTTGCTGATATACAGGTTCTTGATAAACTGGCTGCTGCGCTGCCGGTTGTTGAACCGGTGCTTGTACAGGTGGTGCTTGAACAGATGCTGATGTCGGAGCTGGTGCTGGTGTAGTAGCTGCCGTTTCATCAACTTCCCCCATTAATGACTTTACTACTTTTTTACTAAAGTTTAAAGGTAGTAATTGCATTAAATTTGAATCAATTAATTCGCCAATTTTTAAACGGAATGAAATTTTGACAAGCATATCATCATCAGGGATGTTATCGCGACCTTCATTTTGTGCAATATTCATTAAATCGATGGATGGTGGTGAGATATCTACCTTTTTATTAAAGATGGTTGACATCGACGTTGCCGCTGAGCCCATCATTTGATTCATCGCTTCTTGAACAGCACTTAATTGAATTTCAGATAGCTCTGGCTTTGGATTTAAACCATCTCCACCTAGCATTAAGTCAGCAATAATTGCTGCATCTGACTGCTTAATGACAAGCAAGTTCATTCCTGATAAACCAACTGTATATTCTACTTGAACCGCCACATATGGATGCGGGAATTCCTCTTCAAGTCTGTTACGATTAATCATCGAAATACTCGGTGTCGTAATATCCACCTTTTGTCCTAATAACGCCGATAATGCAGTAGCTGAGCTACCAAATGAAATATTTCCTACCTCACCTAATGCATCTTGTTCCATCGCTGTTAAATGATCATCTACAATAATTTCTTCACTTGTTGTTTGTGCATTGTTGTCGGTTTTATCCTCCAACGTCTCGCCCCTTAATAGAGCCTCAATTTCTTCTTGAGAGAGCATTTCATCACTCATGTTCGTCTCCTCCTTTCAAAGGGTCGATAATTTGGATAGCCATTTTTTTGTTTAATTTACCCGGCTGTACTGTAAATTTCGGTAATGTCCCTACTTTTAAAACAAGTGGGTCTGCAATTTTTTGGTCAAGTTCAATAACATCACCAATCGCCATTGTTAAGAAATCTTCAATCGTAATATCCGATGTTCCGAGCTCGGCAATGACCGGCAGCTGCGCTTGCTTCACACGTGTTTCTAGCATCTTCGTTTGCTCAGGGGAGATTTCCTTTGTATTTGTTTGCATCCAGTAGCGAACCGATAAATTTGGTACGATTGGCTCAAGTACGACATGCGGAATACAAATATTAATCATTCCTGTTGTTTCACCAATAATTGTATTAAGTGAAATAACAACAACCGTTTCATTCGGTGAAATCATTTGTAAGAATTGTGGATTTACTTCAAGTTCGACAAGCATCGGATCAATTTCAGCAATATTTTCCCATGCTTCACGTAAATTATCAAACGAACGTTCAAATAAATTCGTCATAATCTTCGTTTCAATCTCTGTTAAATTATCCACATTACTATGACTTGACCCGCTACCGCCCATTAAACGATCAAGCATTGAATAGGCGATATTCGGATTAATTTCCATTAGAATATTACCATCTAACGGCGGTACCTCAAAGACGTTAATTAACGTCATATTAGGAATTGAGCGAACAAACTCCTCGAAAGGAATTTGGTCTACAGATGCAACAGTAATTTGTACATAACTTCTAAGCTGAGCCGAGAAGAATGTCGTCAATAACCGTGCAAAATTTTCATGTATTCGGGTCAAACTTCGGATTTGGTCCTTTGAGAAGCGTAGTGCACGTTTAAAGTCATATACTTTAACTTTGCGCCCTTCATCTTCTTTTTTCATGTCAGCTGCTGACATTTCACCGGTTGATATCGCTGATAAGAGCGCATCAATTTCGGATTGGGACATTACATCTCCTGCCATTTGCCCACCTCCATTTCATGATGTGTTTCTTTTACACGCTTACTGAATGATATACGAAGTGATATATACTTGCTGTACCTCGCCATTTTGCATCAATTCGTTTAATTGTGCTTTAATCGTATTTTGGAAAGCAACTTTACCTTCTTTGCCTTTTAAATTAGACTCATTCATTTCAGAAAGCTCTTGAATAATAAGATTTTTTGTTTGGAATTCACGTTGCAGTAACTCCGCAGCAGATTCTTCGCTTGTCGTTTGAATTTTAAATTGAATACGTACAAAACGGCCATCAGCTAAGTTTGTTGTGATTTCTGGTACATCCACCGATGATAAAACAATTTGTTCAATCGTTTGTTCAGTTGATGCCGGCTCTTTATTCAATTGTGTCATTAACACAACAACAATAACACCTATTAGCGTAATTGACACTAAAATAATGAGCATTAGGGTTAGCAGTTTATTATTCTTCATTTTCTTCACCTCGTAGATGCGGGTTTGATAGTACTTGTATATGTTGATAAAAGGTTTTTACCTTTTGTCGCACCTGTTCTTCAGTTTCTAAAACAATGAATTTACGCCCAGTCGTCAGCGTAATCGTCGTGTCCGGAAATGCTTCGACTGTTTCTATGTATAAAGCGTTTAGTGTAAACGCTTTGCCATTAAGGCGAGTGAGTTCGATCATTGAAATGGGGCCGGACCATAAGAGAGCCGGCCCGACCCTCCCTTGCAATGAAATTATATTATATTACGATATTAACGTTTTAAATTAACAAGCTCTTGTAGAATTTCATCTGATGTTGTAATAATACGAGAGTTCGCTTGGAAACCACGCTGTGCAACGATCATTTCTGTGAATTCTTCTGATAAGTCAACATTCGACATCTCTAAATAACCAGAGTTAATCGTACCAATACCATCAAATGTCGCAAATTGTGCATATGGCTCACCTGAGTTTTGTGTTGGTGCGAAGTAGTTACCACCTTGCTTTGTTAAACCACTCGCATTTGGGAATTTCGACACAACAATTGTACCAGCATATTGTAATTTACCTGTTGAGTCAACAAATGAAATGGTACCATTAGCTGAAATGTTCATTTCTTGTGCTGTCACAGGAATACGAATTGGCTGTGCACCATCTGGTAATGCACCTTCTTCAAAAATGTTTGTACCTGCTTCAATATCTCCCACCGTTGCATCCATTTCTTCGTCGAAGTTTGATACCCAGCCTTCTGGATCGTCAATTGCATCATACTCAGCAACGTTTTCATTGGCAAAGCCGACTAAATATTTACCGTCACCGTTAACTAAATAACCGTTCCGATCCATGTAGAAGTTCCCCGCGCGCGTGTACTGCATTTTATCAAAGCCTGTTGCAACGGATGCTGCATCTGCATCACCCTCTTCAAATTCTAATGAATCAGCTACCATGAAGAAACCTTCACCAGAAATCCCTAAGTCAAGCGTACGAGCCGTCGTTTGTAGCGTACCACCATTGTGGATTGTATCGATGGCTGCTAATTGTGCACCTAGACCGATTTGGATTGAGTTCACACCACCACGGATTTGAGATGGACCAGACGCTCCCGCTGTTGTTTGCGAGATTAAATCTTTAAATACAGTACGTTCCTTTTTGAAGCCGTATGTATTTACGTTTGCGATGTTGTTCCCGATTACGTCTAATTTCGTTTGGAAGTTTTTAAGACCTGAAACACCTGAATACATTGAACGTAACATAAAATGTCGTTCTCCCTTCGATTTTCAAATTCATGCTGTCATACTAAAACCGCTTCATTCATTCCGCAGTTGAGGCTTCCTTACATCAGAAGGTCCAGCCTATAAAACAATGGTTCCGTCAATATTTGTGAATACTTGTTGTTTTGCCTCAGCACGATCTAGTGCTGTGATTACAGTGGCATTTTTGGCGCTGATGATGAGTGCAGCTTGCTCCATTAATACTAATGGTTGTTGTACACCTTTCTCACGCGCTTCAAACACTTTTTCTGTAACATGCTGCCATTCTGACGCTGAAATTGAAATATTGCGTTCTACTAGGCGCTCTGTTGCATGCTTACTAATTTTTAGTTCCTGTGTTGTCGCTTGTTGTAAATGCGTAACAAACGATGTCGAAATCTGCGACTGCTTTGTTACAGTAGCTTGAATAGGCGGATGATACGGAATATGTTGAATATGAACGCGATTCACCATTAGTCACCGCCTATAAAGTATCCGTTTTTGCTGAATCAGTAACGAAATCGTTTTTTGTAATACGCTCTCCGTTACCTAATACATATTGAATGACACCATTGTTTTTCGCAATCGCCTCTACAACTTGTTCGATTAATGTTTCACCACTATAATATTTTACGGTTTGGCCAATATATTCACCTGCTGCTGCAAACGGATCTACTGGCACTGAACTAGATGATGACGTGCTACCTAATACGGAAGAAACATTTCCTGGTGAAATTTCTTTGCCATCTGACAGCTTGAAGATTGGATCGCCATTAACGAATTTAAGCTCCGTAATAACGCCTGTACCTTCAGTCGTGATTGGCTTGTCATCTGCATCTACTTTATCTGTAACCTCATGCCATTTCACTTCTTTACCAATGAAGTTTGTATAAGACATCATTTGTGTTTGCTGCTGTGATGATAATAGATTTTCCATCGCTGTTGTCATATTTTGCATTTGCTCTAGAGAAGAGAACTGCGCCATTTGAGCGATAAACTCTTTATCGTCC
This sequence comes from Solibacillus sp., assembly GCA_040274725.1. GTDB lineage: Bacteria > Bacillota > Bacilli > Bacillales_A > Planococcaceae > Solibacillus. The sequence continues at coordinate 456,295 of JBEMAQ010000001.1, forward strand.
ATTGGGCTTGTTGGATCCTGGTTTTGAAGCTGCGTAATTAAAATTTTTAAAAACGCATCCTTCCCTAATGCACCATTATCCGTCTCAGTTGTCGTCTTTATGCCTGGCGCTTTTAAATAATAACTGCTATCGATCGTTGTCATCTATTCCACCTCCTCTTGCTGTTCATTTAATAAGTCTTTGAAGGATACACCGTCTTCTTGCTCATCGTCTTCTTCATCCTTGTCCTCAGGTTGCTGACGGAAGAAATTATTGAAGAAGTTTTGATCACGGCCACCACGATCAGTCTCTTGCAATGACTGCGCGACATCAACGCGATCCATTTGAATGTTTTGTGCGGCAAATGAAGCTTTTAACTGATTTAGGTTTGTATCAAGTAATTCTTTCCCGATTGCTGTTGAAGCAAGTAAACGTGCTGTTAACACACCATTTTGCTGTACAAGCTCAATACGGATTTGACCAAGATTTTCAGGGAACAATTTTAAAAGTAGCTTCATGTTACCTGGTTGACCTGATAATTGACTACGATTCATTAAGTTTTGAATTTCTTTTAACAGCGCCTCTGATTGTGCTGGCTTTTCAGCTGGCAATGTAACGGTCACTGTTTTTGTTTGCGTGACTTGCTGCTGATGTTGCACTGGTTGCGCTGTTTCTGTTTCTACTTTTGTTGTTTGTGTTGCTTGTTGTACTGCTTGCTGGAATGTTACTTTTGGTGCTTCCTGCTGCACTTGTACGACAGTCGCCTTTAATGCTTCTGTGAGTTGTGTTAGCTTAAATTCCTGCTGGTACACTGTATCTGTCTTTTGACCAACAAATTCAATCGCCTTCAGTAGCTGTACAATTTTATGTGTTTCTTTCGGTACTTGCTCATTGCTTTGTAGCATAGCTGCCACTTGTGATAAAATAGCTGGCGCTTGTTCGATTAATGACCAAACATCCGTAATCTCTTCCATTTCCTCACCAAGTAACTGCGCGACGATTTCTGTTAGCTCTTCTTCTGAAATATCAAGCATTGCTGTTAAATCTTCTAGGTTTAATAGTTGATCTAGTGCAACCATCTCGCCCTCTTCACCGATAAAAGCAAATAATTCCGCCTCATCGATTTCGATACCTAACTCTGCAAACAAATCTTTCATTGAATCCGTCATAAGTGTTGCTTCTACTTCTTCAGCAGGTACTGACGTTGATGTGTCCATAGTAGCTTGTTGTGTTTTTTCTGTTGATGAAGACATGACCGAACTAAATACAGCGCCAAACTCATTTGAATTTGATTCACTCATTTTCGTTGCAGTTTCTGTAGATTTTGGTGCACTTACCTGTGCTGGCTTCACACTCATTGCTTGTAACATTGCGATATTCATTCGTTTCACCTCCTTTTAATCATTACTGCTGTGCAAGTAGCTCTGTATAACGTGCTGCCTCAGCCGGTGTCATCTTCGTAAAGATTTCTGAAAGCTTATCCGGTTTCATTTGCGACATGATACGTAACGCCTCTGTATCACTCATTTGAATTAAAATTGGTGCAGCAGTTTTTGCTGACATTTTGTTAAATGTTGTTAAAATCTCATTGAATTCTTTTTGGGTCTCTTGTTGATTACGCTTTAATTTCTCAATTTCAAATAGTAAGCGCTCTTGCTCGACTAATAATGTATCTTTTTCCGTTGCAGCCGAATCAATTTTTGTTTGAAGCTGTGTGATTTCCATTTCTTTTTCTTGAATTTCTGCTTGAAGCTCAACAACCTTTTCTTCATTTAATGAGCTATTCTCGACAACATCCTCATTCTTTGAAATAAACGGAATTTTTTCAATTGCTTCATCTGCTACTTTAAATACATTCACATTCGTTAACTGTGCAACAATTAACAAAATTGCAATCGCAAATAGTAGCGGAATTACTACTAAAAAGAACATCTTTTTGAAAAACCCTGGCGATTTTTCTTCGCCAACCGTTACATCTACATCATTTTCAATTATCTCTTTATTTTTTTTTGCCACGAAATCACCTGATTTCCCTCTTGTTGTACGCAATCGTAGAAAGCTCATCTAAACGACTTGCTTCGATACGCTCTTGCTCTTCTCGAAAACTTTCGAAATCACGCTCACGCATTTTTTCAAATTTACGTACTTCCAAGTTTTTTTCTAATAATTTTTGTTCATGCCAATTCATCTTTGCACGCGCCTGTACAACCTTTTGCTGGACGTCAGCAATCGTTTTTTCCATGCTATCTAAAAATCGTGCATAATGACTCACTTCATCAATCGACGAACCGACACGAAGCCGTTCTTGCTGAAACTCAATTAAGTCTTCTTTTTTCTTCAGTAAATCATACAGCTTTGTTGCGGCTTCTTCAAAAACACGAATAGATTCTTTAAAGGCGATTTCTGTTTCATTCTTTTCTTGCTCGCGAACGACTAAAATCTTTTCAAATCGATACGTATATTGCATGATTATACACCGCCATTTGCTAATGAAATGAGTTCATTTGATGTTTGTTCCAGTGACACTTTATCTTTGAAGCCTTGTTTCAAGAAGTTTGTAATGAGTGGCTCATATTGAATGGCCTCATCAATTTCTCTCGATGTCCCACGCTTATATGCACCAATATTAATCAAGTCTTCTGACTTTGAATACGTATAGTACAACTCTCGAAGTCTTGACGCAGCCGTAACATGTGCAGGTTCTGCAATATGGTTCATTAAACGACTGACGCTTTTTAATACGTTAATAGCAGGGTATTGCCCTTTATTCGCCAAGTTACGATCTAAAACAATATGTCCATCTAAGATCCCTCGCACCGCATCGGCAATCGGCTCATTCATATCATCCCCGTCTACGAGTACGGTATAGAATGCCGTAATCGTGCCGTTGACATTTGTTCCCGAGCGCTCAAGCAGCGTCGGTAAAATGGCAAATACAGATGGTGTGTAGCCGCGTGTTGCTGGGGGCTCCCCTACCGCTAGACCAATTTCACGCTGTGCCATTGCAACACGTGTGACCGAGTCCATCATGAGCATAACATTGTGTCCACGGTCACGGAAATACTCCGCAATTGCTGTTGCCGTAAATGCCGCTTTAATACGCATGAGTGCTGGCTGGTCACTTGTTGCCGCGACAACAATCGAACGACTTAAACCTTCTGGACCAAGGTCACGCTCAATAAATTCGCGTACCTCACGTCCACGCTCACCGACAAGTGCAATCACATTAATATCCGCCTTTGTATTACGGGCAATCATACCAAGTAATGTACTTTTACCAACCCCAGAGCCGGCAAAAATACCGACACGCTGACCGCTACCAACTGTTAACATCCCGTCAATCGCTTTTACGCCCACTTCTAACCGCTCGTTAATCGGTGGTCTTCGTAGTGGATTTGGTGGCTCCTGCTCTGTCGGTACGGTCGCTAACCCGCGTGGAAGCGGATTACCGTCATACGGATTGCCCATCGCATCCAGTACTTTCCCAATCAACTCCGGGCCTACCTTCACCTCAAGTGGGTGCCCCGTTCCTTCAACAAGACAGCCGCTTGCAATTTCACGTAATGAAGAAAAAGGCATTAAGACAACAATTTCATCTTTAAAACCTACTACTTCCGATAAAATAATTTGATCACCGTTTTTCGATGGTACGTGAATTTTACATACATCACCTATGGAACTATCAGCAGGTCCTTGAGACTCAATCATCAAACCAACGACGCGTGTTACTCGCCCGTAACGTTTAAATGTATCGACATTCGGTATGTGTTCAATTAATTGAGCCGTTTTCATCTGCATCATTCCTTACTATCTAAAATTTCATTTAGCTTTAGGCGAAGCTCTGTTAACTGCTCATCAATTGACACAACAATTCGCCCATGATTTGTTTCGATATAGCTTTCCGTTCCTGCTAAGTCTTCGTTGACAAAAATCATAAACGGCACATCTACTGGGAACATTTCAACTAACTCATCACGATTTTTTGTGACAACACCGTGATAATCTGATGAAACATATACTTTAATTTCCTTCATCTCACGTGCTTCTTTTAATCCTCGTTTCACAATGGAAACAAATAATTCATCATCACGATCAAGCGTGGCATTGATTATACGCTCCGCTGCTGTTAAGCCTAACTCCAAAACAACACTTTCTTGCGATTCGATATAAGCTTTTGCATTTTCACTTGCCTGCTCCATTGTCGCATTTGCTATTGCTACAGATTGTGTCATCTCAGCAGTTGCTTTTTGGACACCTTCTTCATAACCTTGTGCAAAACCTTCTTCATACGCTTGCTGTTGCAATTCGACCTTTTCTTCCTGCCATGCTTCCTTTAATGCTTCAAGCGCCGCTAGCTGTTCTTCGCGTAGTGCAGCTAGCTGTTCTTTTTCAGCAGCAATTTGCTTTTCTGCTTGTGCAAGTATGTAGTCACGTTCTTGAAGTACCTCGTCAAGCGTAAGCTGTGGCGTATGATCCGTCATTCCAACCTCTTCCTCATTGTGAATTGGTTGAAACAAATTATGAAGTTTAATTTCTTTTTTATTCAAATCGTCTATCGGCTGCATGCCTGTTGAACGGATGATTCTAGACAATTACGTCATCTCCTCCGCCACGTGCAATGATGATTTCACCAGCATCTTCAAGGCGACGAATAACCGCTACAATACGAGATTGTGCATCCTCTACATCACGCAGACGTACAGGCCCCATAATTTCCATTTCTTCTCTGAAAGTCTCTGCCATACGCTGTGACATATTGCGGAAAATAATATCTTTTACTTCGTCTGAAGAAACCTTCATTGACAGTAGCAAGTCCTCGTTTTCGCAATCGCGAATAACACGTTGAATCGAACGGTTGTCGAGTGTAACGATGTCCTCGAATACGAACATACGCTTTTTGATTTCTTCTGCCAACTCTGGATCTTGAATCTCGAGCGCATCGAGAATTGTTTTTTCTGTTTGACGGTCTACCCCGTTCAGTACTTCCACGACTGCATCTACGCCACCTGTTTCTGTGTAATCCTGTGTCACAGTAGATGAAAGCTTACGCTCAAGTACTGACTCAATTTCACTAATAACCTCTGGTGAAGTCGATTCCATCATCGCGATACGTTTGGCAATATCCGCTTGTACTTCCTGTGGTAATGATGAAAGAATAACACCCGCTTGTCCCGCCTCTAAATATGAAAGAATAAGGGCAATTGTTTGTGGATGTTCATTTTGAATAAAGTTCAAAATTTGTGCTGGGTCTGCTTTACGTGCAAAATCAAATGGACGCACTTGTAATGAAGATGTTAAACGATTCAAGATTGCTTGTGCTTGATCTGCACCTAGCGCCTTCTCTAAAATCGTCTTCGCATAACCTATACCACCTTGCGTAATATAGTCTTGTGCTAACGCAATTTGGTGGAATTCTTCAATAATGTCTTCCTTTACTTGCGCTTCGACTTTTTTCACGCCTGAAATTTCAAGTGTTAAACGTTCGATTTCTTCTTCACTTAAATGTTTATAAACAGAAGCCGAAACTTCTGGTCCTAAAGAAATTAATAGTAAAGCAGCCTTTTGCTTTCCTGATAGTTCCTTGTCTTTTTTGGACATAGCTGAACCTCCTATTAGTCTTCAGCAATCCAACTACGCAATAGCTTCGCAAAATCTTCTGGCTTTTCTTTTGCCATTTTTTCTAATTGCTTACGGCGTACTGTCGCTTCAGTTTCTTTTTCTTCAGAAATATCCTCAACATCAATTAACTCTTGCTGTCTTTCGATAATTTCTAGCTCTTCCTGTTCTTGCTTACGTTTACGTGCTCGTAACATAAATACTACTAATAAAATAATCGCAACAACTAAAATACCACCGACTACCCATACCCACCAAGGGATTATCGATTCTGGTGCAACCTCTGTTTCGTTCCCATAGAATGGCTGTACAGAAACAACAATTCGGCTTTGAATATCTTCGTCTGTTAAGTTTGCAACTGTCTCGCCATCAATTGATGTACGTACAATCGTCGCTAAAATTTGTTCGATATCCGCTCGAACATCCTCTGGTAATGAAGCCGCATCATCTGCAGTAGGTGGCTCTACCATTACTTGAATGCCTAAATTACGAATTTTATACGGGCTTTCTTGAATTTCACGGCGAATACGGTTGACGTCGTTGTTGATTGTTTCTTCAACACGCTCGTAATCTCCATTTCCCGTACTCCCTTCCACATAATCAATGAAGTTATCTGTAGGATTTTCAGCCTCTGGTGAGCCCTCAGCTCCTGCGCCACCTGTATACGTTTCGGTAATACGCTGTGCACTAATTTCAATACCTGTCATGTTTTCTTCATCAACAGGCTTCACTAAATTTTCTTCGCGATTTTCTTGTTTAAAGTCAATGTCTGTTGTAACCGATACCACAACTTTGTCTTCACCCATTAACGTCGCTAGCATATTTTGTACTTGACGCTGTAAGTCGCGCTCAATCGTTTTCTTCACTTCCATTTGACCTGTAACAGAGCCGATACCAGTCCCACCATTTGCAGCAGCATTCAAGTCGTAATACTCACCATGCTGATTTGTAATGACGATATTGTCTGTCGTCAAATTTGGAAGACTTTTTGAAACAAGATTGAATAACCCTTTAATTTGCTCATCCGTGAACTTATGTCCTGGCGCTGTATCAAGTACAATCGCTGCTGTAGACTCGCCACTCGAATTTTGTAAAAATACGCCTTCTTCCGGGAGCGTAATGCGCACTTTCGCATCGTTTACACCCTCAATTTTACGGATTAAATTCGCGATATCTGTTTGAATTGCCGCTTCTTTAATAACGTTAAACTCGTTATCTGTCATACCAAAGCCAGCATTCTCTGTAAAGAATGAATTATTAATCTCGCCTGTTTCAGGATAGCCTTGTGATGCAAGCGAAACCGTTAGTGCATCCTTTTGTCCCTCAGGTACTAAAATATTCGTTCCACCTGAGGCAATTTCATATGTAGTACCTTGCGCCGTTAATACCTCTGCAATTTGTCCAACCTCAGTTGGTGAAATTTCTGTAAACAGTGGTACCATCGTCGTTCTTGTAGAAAAATATGTAATCGCTGCTGCAATTGCGATAATCGCAACAAGCGTGCCGATTAAAGCACCCTTTTGATTTTTCGTGCGACTCGACCAAAAGTTCGATGAATCGCTTTTTATTTTTGTCAGTCGTTCATTCATTAGGAATCCTCCGCTTATAGTGAATGCCCCAACAATTAATCATTCATAACTTCAAATAATTATACAGACATACGCATAATTTCTTGATAGGCTTCTACTGCCTTGTTACGAACTTCCATTGTTGCGCTTAAAGTAACGCTCGCCTTTTGAGAAGCAATCATTACTTCATGTAAATCAACGTCTCCACCATTTATCAATTTGTTTGTCATTGTGTCTGATTGAATTTGCTGTTCATTTACACTAGCTATTGCTTGTTTTAATGTTGTAGCAAAATTTTGCTGTGCTTCTGCAGACGTGATATTTACTTTCGCTGGCTCATTAACTACTTGCGCCGGTGCCATAAACGATACTGAATTAATCATCGTTCATCATCCTTTCCCAATTTCTAATGCTTTTGTTAACATAGATTTATTAGCATTAAAAACAGTAATATTTGCTTCATACGAACGGGTAGCAGAAATTAAATCTGTCATTTCTTTTAATAAATCAACATTCGAGTGTTGCACATAGCCATCTGCATTTGCATCTGGATGTGTTGGGTCATAAACAAGCTTAAAAGGTGTTTCGGTATCTTCTTTAATCCCTGATACGCGCACTCCATTTCCAACATTCGCTTTTACTGGCTTGCCCATTGCAACATTTAAAAAGTTTGAAAAATTCCCTGGTTCTTCTTTAAACGTAACTGATTTTTTACGATACGGAACCCATTCTCCGTCTACTTGCTTTGCACGTGTCGTATCAATATTCGCTATATTTGAGGAAATAACATCCATTCTTAAACGCTGCCCTGTTAAAGCCGATGCAGTTGTGTTCATACTGTGGAAAATAGACATTTATTATTTACCTCCCTTAATCACTGTATTCAACGTACTCAACTTACCACTCACACGATCAATCAATGCATTATAGTAAATCGTATTTTCTGCTAAACTCGCTTGCTCTGCATCCATATTCACTGCATTGCCATTTGGTCTTGTTCGAAAATTCTCATAGCTATATACACCAGGTGTCGATGTGCTTACTTTAAAATCATAGTGTCGTACATCTGTCTTATTTGACGCAACATTAGCCTGCTTTACTTCACTAAAGACATCCTTAAAACTGACTTCTTTTGCTTTGTAGTTCGGTGTGTCAACATTCGCTATATTTTGCGCTATAGCTTTATTTTTTAATGTAGCATATGAAAGCCCTTTTTCAAGGTTACTTATTGTCCCTCCAAATAGATTCAAATCTTTCACCTCAATTTTATGTACTTATATAATTCAATAACATCACTGATACTATAATTGTAAATAAGATAATTCCTAGTGTCTATCGTCTTTTGTCGCTTTTTAATAGTCTTTAGGGACTATTTTTATCCATTATTCCCTAGGATATTTCATTTTTTGAAAACTTCTATCAATTTTCGACATTTATCGACACGATACGCGTGTTTTTTTCTACTTACTTCAAAGTTAATAGCAAAATTATATCATACCTTTTTTCATATATTTTTTTAGTGAATACATGTTATTACAAGAAAAAGAAGCTTACCTAAAAGATAAGCTTCTTCGTTTTAGTAAATTTATTTCATTTTAATTTCAGCTAATGCGTTTAGGAATTTATCGTTTAGGACTTTAATGTAAGTACCTTTCATCCCTAATGAACGTGACTCAATCACACCAGCCGACTCTAATTTACGTAATGCGTTCACGATTACTGAACGTGTAATACCGACACGGTCTGCAATTTTTGAAGCTACTAATAAACCTTCGTGACCATCTAACTCTTCGAAAATATGCTCGATTGCTTCAAGCTCTGAGTAAGATAATGAATTAATCGCCATTTGTACAATCGCTTTTGAACGTGCTTCCTCTTCAATCTCTTCTGATTTTTCACGTAAAATTTCCATACCTACTACAGTTGCACCGTATTCAGCTAGAATTAAATCGTCGTCTTCGAATGCATCGTTAATGCGTGCTAATACTAATGTACCTAAACGCTCACCACCACCAACGATTGGTACGATTGTTGTTAAGCCAGCAGCGAATAAATCTTTGTTTTCGATTGGGAACGCTGTATGCTCATTGTCGATACCTAAGTTTGGAGATGTTTCTGTAACATTAAATAAGTTTTGCGTATATTCTTCTGGGAATTGACGCTCTTCAAACATCTTCTTCATACGATCATTTTCGATTTGTTGGTGAATTGATAAACCAAGTAGCTTCCCTTTGCGACTAACAATAAATACGTTTGCATCGATTGTATCACCTAATGTATCTGCCATTTCCTTAAAGTTGACTGGTTTACCTGCAGATGCTTGTAGCATTGCATTAATTTTACGTGTTTTTGCTAATAAATTCATTTATATTTCCTCCTACGGGACCGTTAATTCACTTAATATTCTAAAGGTTTTTACAATTTAAAGATACTAATTCGACTTAGGTCACAGTATAAATTGTGACAAATCTTTGTTTTTTACGATGCTACCTAATTTTTGATCAACATATGCTGGCGTAATGTCGATATGCGCTGGCGCAATTTCAGATGCCTCATACGACAATTCCTCGAGTAAACGCTCTAAAATCGTGTGCAAACGACGTGCACCGATATTATCGGTCTCCTGATTCACCTCTGTCGCAATTTCTGCAATACGTTCAATCGCTTCTCCAGTAAAGTCGATTGTCACCCCTTCTGTTGCAAGAAGTGCCTTATATTGCGTAATGAGCGATTGGTCCGGCTCATTTAAAATACGCACAAAATCTTCTTTCGTCAACTTTTCTAGCTCGACGCGAATTGGAAATCGTCCTTGAAGTTCCGGAATTAAGTCGCTAGGCTTTGAAATATGGAACGCACCTGCTGCGATAAAGAGCATAAAGTCTGTTTTCACAGGACCGTACTTTGTCGTCACAGTAGAGCCTTCAACAATCGGCAGGATATCGCGCTGCACGCCCTCACGAGATACTTCAGCAGACGATGAGCCCTTGCTTGCGATTTTATCGATTTCATCGATAAAAATAATCCCGGATTGCTCCGCGCGCGTGATTGCCTCCGTTGCTAATGTATCTGTGTCAATTAATTTATTCGCCTCTTCAATCGTTAAAATGCGACGCGCATCCTTCACTTGCACTTTACGCTTTTTCATTTTTTTCGGCATAAACTGCGACAGCATATCCTGCATACCGCTCATTTGATTCATATCCATACCTGGCATCATATCAAGCATAGACGGCGTTTGTTCTGTCACCTCAATTGTTACCCATTGCTCTTCAAGCTTGCCTTCTTGTAAATCATGGGCAATTTGTGCACGACGTGAACGAACTTCCGTGTCATCTGTTTGGACTTCAGGCTCAGCCTGCTTCCCGCCAAATAACATATCAAACGGATTTTGTTGTAGTTTTTCTTTTACTTTTGACGGCACTAATAACTTTACAAGTTGCGCGTTTGCATTTTGCTCTGCCTGCTCTTGAACAGCAGCAGTCATTTCTTCTTTTACAAGACGACGCGACGCTTCTACTAAATCACGTACCATCGATTCCACATCACGACCCACATAGCCTACCTCAGTAAACTTTGTCGCCTCTACTTTAATGAATGGCGCATTCGTTAATTTCGCGATACGACGCGCGATTTCTGTCTTACCAACACCTGTTGGCCCAATCATTAAAATATTTTTCGGAATGACTTCATTTTTTAAATCCTCTGCAAGTAATGAACGACGGTAACGATTGCGCAAGGCAACAGCTACAGCACGCTTCGCTTCCTTTTGTCCTACAATATGACGATCTAATTTTTCGGTAATTTGTCTTGGCGTTAAGTTAATTGTTGTCATTACAGTGCCTCCACGATAATGTTATGGTTTGTAAATACACAAATATCTGCAGCTGTTTTTAGTGCTGCTTCTGCAATTTCCTTCGCTGTTAAATGCTCGCCTGCATGCATTTTCAGTGCGCGTCCTGCTGACAAGGCATAGTTACCACCAGAGCCGATTGCTAAAATACCATCATCTGGCTCAATCACTTCACCTGTACCAGATACAAGGAGAATCGTTGTTTTGTCCATGACAAGGAGCATTGCCTCCAATTGACGCAGCATTTTATCCCCGCGCCACTGCTTTGCTACCTCTACAGCTGCACGCTGCAAATTGCCATTGTACTCATTTAATTTCGCCTCAAACATTTCAAATAATGTAAAGGCATCGGCTACCGAACCAGCAAAACCTGCGATGACATTGCCACCGAATAGACGTCTGACCTTTCTTGCCGTATGCTTCATGACTACCGCATTCCCGAGCGTTACTTGGCCGTCACCTGCCATCGCACATTCACCATTATGATGAACCGCAAAAATCGTTGTTGCATGAATTTGTCCCATTGTATTCTCTCCCTCGTTATGCCCTCGGATGTGTGTTCATATACGTATTCCGAAGCGCTTCTTTCGTTACATGTGTATACACCTGAGTTGATGACAAATGCACGTGCCCAAGAAGTTCCTGCACCGTACGCATATCCGCCCCGTTATTTAGTAAATGGGTCGCAAATGTATGACGTAGCATATGCGGATAAATTTTCGTATGCATACTTGCCGTCTCAACCATCTCGTTTAATATATAACGTACACCACGGGCAGTAAGTTCACCGCCACGTAAATTAACAAATACTTTTTTATGGTTTTTTTCCTTCATTAACAGCGGTCTAGCCTGCTCTATATAAGCCAGTAATGCATCATGTGCATAGTGACCAAAAGGGATAATGCGTTCCTTACGCCCTTTACCCATCACACGAACAATCGAAAACTGAAAATCAATTTGATCCAGGTCCATTGTAACGCACTCACTGACGCGAATGCCTGTTGCGTATAACAGCTCAAGCAGCGCCATATTGCGCAGCGCCTTAAAATCGGTGCCTGCATTTTTTTCGAACAGTTCGCTCAGCTCCTGTTCATAAAAAAAGCTCGGTAAACGCTCTTCTTTTTTCGGATGGTAAAGTGAGCGTAACGGAGCATCATCTATGCTATATTCTCGATTTAAAAAGCGAAAAAATGAGCGAATCGATGAAATTTTTCGTGAAATGGTCGTTCTTGCCTGCCCCGTATCATACAATTTTGTTATATACAACCTAGCATGCACGTAGTCTACATCAGAAAGCGCATTAACGCCTTCTACTTGCAAAAACTCCAAAAAGCCCAATAGATCCGACTCATACTCACGAACAGTGTGTACGGAAAAGTTTCTCTCTAACTGCACATAACGAATAAACTGTTGTAATGCTTTAGTCGATGAACAATTCATACATACAAACCTCCTCGATTCAAAATGGTACAATCAATTAGGACATACTGACCTCGTCTTATTTTTAACTAAAACACACGAGGCTTGCATTTTATTTCGCCATCTTTGGCTAAATAAATAAAACTATATGTAAACGGCAAAACCGTTTATTAAAAAAACACATTTCTTACTTCCGCTTGAAATGCAGTCCTTTCTCAGATGGATTTCCTTTAAACCGTGCAATCCACTAAAAAACATACATATTGACACTATACCTATCAAGCGAATATTGCAAGTATTTACATAGCTTTTTTGAAAATTTCTCGCATAATTAGTTAATTATTTACGTAATCAACCGAATTTTGCTACTTTCAAATAACCTATTTCCAGGCACAAAAGAAAGGATTACTTCTCTCTACAGAGATCAGTAATCCTTTTCTCATTTTAAGCTGCTAAATTATAAACCCTTTTCTTGCTTATACGAACTTAGTGAATCTAACGCGCGGTTTGCATGACGCTCTGCACGCTCTGATTTTGACTTAAGACGCTCGCCAAAATCCGGGAAAATGCCGAAATTGACATTCATTGGCTGGAAGCTTTTCGCATCCGCCTCTGTAATATAACGTGCCATTGCGCCTAGTGCTGTTTCGTGCGGGAAGTAAAGTAACTCTTCTCCCAAAGCAAGACGTGCTGCGTTCATCCCTGCGATTAAACCGCTGCCTGCTGACTCCACGTAGCCTTCAACACCCGTCATTTGACCAGCGAAGAATAACTGCGGGTTTGCACGTAATTGATACGTCGGTGCTAACACTTTCGGTGAGTTAATAAATGTGTTGCGGTGCATCACGCCGTAGCGCACGATTTCTAAGTTTTCTAACCCTGGAATCATGGAGAATACGCGCTTTTGTTCTGGCCATTTTAAGTGTGTTTGGAAGCCTACTAAGTTATAAAGCGTACCTGCTGCATCGTCTTGACGAAGCTGAACAACCGCATACGGGCGCTTATCTGTTTTCGGATCCTCCAAACCAACCGGCTTCATCGGACCAAATGTCATCGTCTTCTCACCGCGTACAGCCATAACTTCGATTGGCATACAGCCTTCGAAATACTTTTCTTTTTCGAATTCTTTTAGTGGCGCACACTCTGCCTCGATTAATGCTTGACGGAACGCATTGAATTCCTCTTTATTCATTGGACAATTTAAATAAGCTGCCTCACCTTTGTCATAGCGCGATTTTAAGTATACTTTGTCCATGTCAATTGAATCTTTTTCAATAATTGGTGCTGCCGCGTCGTAGAAGTATAAATACTCCTCGCCTGTTAGCCCTTTAATTTTCTCTGCTAATGCTTGAGATGTTAATGGACCTGTTGAAATAACCGTAATCCCCTCTGGAATTTCCGTTACTTCCTCATGAATGACTTCAACTAATGGATGATTTTTCACCGCTTCTGTTACATACCCTGCAAACTCATGACGGTCTACTGCTAATGCACCACCTGCTGGTACAGCACAGTGGTCTGCTGCTTTCATAATAACAGAATTTAGCTGGCGCATTTCTTCTTTAATGACGCCCACAGCATTTGTTAAGCCATTTGCACGTAATGAGTTTGAGCATACAAGCTCTGCGAATTTATCTGTATGATGCGCTGGTGTTTGCTTTACTGGGCGCATTTCATATAGGCGAACCTTTACACCACGCTGTGCAATTTGCCACGCAGCTTCTGAGCCAGCTAAACCGGCACCGATTACATTTACTACTGGTTGTGTCATGTTTAAATACCTCGTTTGTCTTTATTCAATAAGCATCTCCCGTCGTTACCGGCGGGAGATGCTTATTTGTTATATTTTATTAACACGAAACGTGCTTATTGTGACGGTGTTTCCTCATAATCACATTCAGAATTCGTACACTGAATTTGCACGCCTTTTTTCAATTTCTTCTCTACTAATAATGCACTACATTTCGGACAAGGTCTACTAATTGGCTTATCCCACGATACGAAATCGCATTCTGGATACCTGTTACAGCCGTAGAACACGCGCTTTGTTTTTGACTTACGCTCAACAATTTCGCCTTCCTTACATGTCGGGCATTTGACGTCGATTAACTTCATAATTGCTTTTGTATTGCGACAATCTGGGAAATTTGAGCAGGCGATGAATTTGCCATAGCGACCGAGTTTATAAACCATTGGATGACCACATTTTTCGCAATCCTCGCCAGCTGGCTCGTCCTTAATCTCAATCTTCTCCATCACTTCATCCGCGTATTTTACGCGCGGCTCAAAATCTTTATAAAACGCATCGATAATTTCGACCCACTTTGTCATGCCTTCCTCGATACCGTCTAAATTTTGCTCCATTTGCGCAGTAAACTCAATGTTGATGATTTCTGGGAAAAACTCAAGCACTGCCATATGCACAATTTCACCCAGCTCTGTTGGCACAAAGCGTTTATTATCTAGTTGTACATAACCGCGCTTTTGAATCGTGTCGAGCGTTGGCGCGTATGTTGACGGACGCCCTATCCCTAACTCTTCAAGCGTTTTTACTAAACGTGCTTCTGAGTAGCGTGGTGGTGGCTGTGTGAAATGTTGCTTTGGCTCAATCTCAAGGGATTTCACCTTATCGCCGATTTCCATTTCAGGTAGTAGCTTTGTTGTTTCTTCTGCTTGATCATCTGTTCCTTCAATATAAAGCTTCATAAAGCCCGCAAATTTCACTTGTGAACCGTTTGCACGGAACTGTACGTCTGTATTTTGCAAATCAACTGTTACGGTATCAAGTACGGCTGATGCCATTTGGCTCGCGATAAAGCGCTCCCAAATCAGTCGATACAGGCGCAATTGGTCGCGGCTAAGAATCGCCTTTAGCTCATCTGGCGTACGTAAAGCTGATGTCGGACGAATCGCCTCATGCGCATCCTGAGCCTTTGCTTTATTTTTTGGCTGCTTCGTTTCCGTTGCGATAAATTCTTTACCGTACTTTGTTTCAATATAGCTATTCGCTTCAGTCTTTGCTGTCTCAGAAATACGCGTCGAATCGGTACGCATATACGTAATTAAGCCGACCGCGCCTTCCTTTTTACTCAGCTCTATCCCCTCATATAACTGCTGGGCAAGCATCATCGTCTTTTTCGCGCGGAAGTTCAGTTTACGTGCAGCTTCTTGCTGAAGTGAAGACGTTGTGAACGCTGGTGCGGCATTACGCTTACGTTCTTTTTTAACAACGTTTGTTACTTCAAACTCGTCGCCTTTAATTGTTTTTAAGATTTCTTGCACTTGCGCTTCATTCGTAAGTTTTACCTTTTCTGTGCCATTACCGTAGTACAGCGCGTCAAATGCTTTCTTCCCTTTTTCAAACTGCGCTTCAACTGTCCAGTATTCTTCTGGTAAGAAGCTTTTAATTTCCGTTTCGCGGTCAATAATTAAGCGTAGTGCAACCGATTGTACACGGCCTGCTGATAAGCCCTTTTTCACCTTTTTCCATAAAATCGGGCTAATATTGTACCCTACAAGACGGTCTAGAATGCGTCGTGCCTGCTGTGCATCGACTAAATCCATATCGATTGGACGCGGATGCTTAAAAGACTCTAAAATTGCATCCTTCGTAATTTCATTGAAGACAACGCGGCAATCCGAATGAATATCGATGTTTAGCGCAGTTGCTAAATGCCAAGCAATTGCTTCTCCTTCACGGTCTGGATCGGCCGCGAGATAGATTTTTTTCGCTTTTTTCGCCGCTGTTTTTAAATCCTGCAACACTGGGCCCTTACCACGAATCGTAATATACTTCGGCTCGTAGTTATTATCAACATCAATCCCTGTTTGACTGCGCGGTAAGTCACGCACATGTCCAATTGATGCCTTTACTTTATACTTTTTCCCTAAATATCGTTCAATTGTTTTCGCCTTTGCAGGTGATTCTACAATTACTAAATAATCCGCCATCTATTCTTCCCCCTTAGCGAGGTAACTTATTTTTTTATATACAGTGAAGTAATTACTCAAAGCAATACCTGTTGCAAAATGTATAACAGATTTCGCGAGATTGCAACTTTTTTTCAATGAAAACTTGAAAACATTTGCAATTCCTCTAGTATTTGATAACCATTCCACACTGGAATTGCGCCCTCTTTTAATAAATAATTTGTGCCCTTGGACTGCTCCGATGTAATCGGTCCTGGCACAACAAAAACATCCTTCCCTTGCTCAAGTGCATGCTCCGTCGTAATGAGCGTTCCACTTCGCATCGCTGCCTCTGTGACAACGAGCGCATCACTCAGGCCACTAATAATTCGGTTGCGCATCGGGAAATGCCATTTTTCTATACCGACATACGGCGGATACTCTGTTACAAGTAAATGCTCGCTTGCTATTTTGGTTGCAAGCTGCGCATTTTCCTTTGGATAAATATGCTGCAGACCGTGACCGAGCACCGCGATTGTTTTTCCACCATAATACATTGTCGCCTTATGTGCAAGCGTATCCGCTCCCTTAGCAAGTCCACTTACAATCACATAGTCGTCCTCAATTAGCGGCGGTATGAGGCATTCTAACGCCTGTTGAGAATAGGGTGTCACATTACGGGAACCAATAACTGCAATTTTTTTCGCATGTGTTAGTAACTTCACATTGCCTTTAGTATAAAGGACAACAGGCGCATCAGGTAATTGCAATAATTTTTTAGGATAATATTCGTCTGTAAATGGAATCGATAAAATTCCCTGTTGCTCATAATGAGACATTAGTGAAATATCCGCTAATTGCACAAATTGCCGTTGAAGTAGCTCGATTTTTTCTCGCTTTATATTTAGTAATTTGGAAAGCTCTACAGATGGAAAACACGGTATACGCTCTAACAATTTAATATACTGAAGTAATTTTTGTAGTTTTATCATAGGTAAAGGGTAAATATAATGCAACTTAAGCAGTTGCTCAGTTGTAAATGGTTTTGTCATATTACTCACTCCTTTATTTTAAATAGAAGAAAATAAAGTAAATGACCGCACAGTTTGTAGAAAGGGCGTATTCTTTCTACGCAAAAAAGGTGTAGCACTTGGCTACACCTTTTATATTAATGTGTCTTACACGCTTCGTATAGACCTTTTTCTTTAATTACTTTAATTAATGTTTCGCCAATTACAGATGGTGTTGGTGCAACTTCAATGCCTGCTGCATTCATGGCCTTGATTTTTTCAGCTGCTGTTCCTTTACCACCTGAAATGATCGCACCTGCATGGCCCATACGCTTGCCTGGAGGTGCTGTTTGACCACCGATAAAGCCGACTACTGGCTTTGTCATGTTCGCCTGAATCCACTCAGCCGCCTCTTCCTCAGCCGTACCGCCGATTTCACCAATCATGACAACTGCATACGTTTCTGGGTCTTCATTGAATGCCTTTAAGCAGTCGATAAAGTTCGTACCGTTGACAGGGTCACCACCGATACCAACCGCTGTCGTTTGGCCGATGCCTTCTTGTGTTAATTGGTGCACCGCCTCATACGTTAACGTACCAGAGCGTGATACAACGCCAACATGCCCTTTTGTATGAATATAGCCTGGCATAATACCAATTTTGCACTCATCCGCTGTAATGACGCCTGGGCAGTTTGGTCCGACTAAACGCGTCGATTTGCCTTCCATATAGCGTTTTACTTTCACCATATCAAGTACTGGAATATGCTCTGTAATACAAATTGCCATATCTAACCCTGCATCTACCGCTTCCATAATCGCATCTGCTGCAAATGGTGCTGGTACATAAATAACCGATACGTTCGCACCTGTTGCATCTACCGCCGCTTGTACAGTGTTAAATACAGGTACACCTTCAATTTCAAGGCCACCTTTACCTGGTGTCACACCCGCAACGATTTTTGTCCCGTATTCAAGCATTTGTTTTGTATGAAAAAGGGCTGTCTCTCCAGTAATCCCTTGTACAATTACTTTTGTATCTTTGTTAATGAACACGCTCATGCCATTACCCCGCCTTCAGCATTTACTAATTTCACGATTTTTTGTGCGCCGTCTGCCATTGAATCGGCCGCTATAATATTCAGGCCTGAAGCATTTAGTAACGCCTTACCAAGCTCGACATTCGTCCCTTCTAAACGAACGACAAGCGGCACTTGTAAGCCGACTTCTTTCGCTGCAATAATAACCCCTTCAGCAATAATATCGCACTTCATAATGCCTCCGAAAATGTTAACAAAAATCCCCTTAACATTTTGGTCTGATAAAATAATTTTGAATGCTTCTGTTACTTTTTCTGCTGTCGCGCCGCCCCCAACGTCCAGGAAGTTTGCGGGTGTGCCGCCGTAGTAACTAATCGTATCCATCGTCGCCATCGCAAGACCCGCACCATTGACCATACAGCCGATATTGCCGTCTAATGAAATGTAGCTTAAGTCATATTTCGACGCTTCAATTTCCTTTGGATCCTCCTCATCAAAATCACGTAATTCTACGATATCTTTATGACGATATAGGGCATTTGAATCAAAGTTGAATTTCGCATCAAGCGCAACAACCTCGTCATTACCCGTAATAACAAGCGGGTTAATTTCCACTGTTGATGCATCTTTATCGATAAACGCTTGGTAAATACCGAGCATTAACTTTACCGCTTTGTTTACTACTTTACTTGGAATATTCATGTTGAACGCCATACGACGTGCTTGGAATGCTTGTAAACCTGTAACTGGGTCGATTACTTCTTTAAAGATTTTTTCAGGGTGCTCCTCGGCTACTTCTTCAATATCCATACCGCCTTCTTCAGACCCCATCATCACAACACGTGATGTTGCGCGATCAAGCACTAGGCTTAAATAATACTCTTTGCGAATATCAGAGCCTTCCTCGATGTACAGACGTTTTACCTCTTTACCGTCTGGACCTGTTTGATGCGTTACTAAAATTTTACCTAGTAGCTCTTTCGCGTATGTACGCACTTCATCTAAATTTTTTGCGATTTTTACACCGCCTGCTTTACCACGGCCCCCCGCATGAATTTGGGCCTTAACAACTGTTACATTGGCACCAATCTCTTTTGCTACCTTTACCGCTTCGTCTGGAGAAAAGGCAACCTTCCCATTCGGAACAGCTACGCCATATTTTCTCAAAATTTCTTTGCCTTGATATTCATGAATATTCATGATACATCCTCCCATCGGACACTTGGAAATTATTTTGCTAACACAATCTATTTTAACTAAATTTTCAATCAAAGTCTATATTCCTATAAAATTACACTTTACTACGCTTTTATGTCGATTTATTATACAAAATGTATGTTTTATACTTTTCTGAATAATGAGATTGTTATTAACTTTACCTTTTTTGTAACGATTCATGCTCTTTATCCAAACGGTAAATAAACGCAAATACTTCTGCAACGGCTTGATACAGCTCTTCCGGTATAGATGTATTCAAATCAAGCTGGCCAAGTAATTGCACTAAATTTTGATCCGCGTAAACGGGTACATCATGCAAGGCAGCCTGTTCTAAAATATTTTCCGCAATTTTCCCCTTACCTTTTGCGACAACGGTCGGGCCAGATGTTTTCGTCGGATCGTAGGATAAGGCAATGGCTTCTTTTCGAACAAATTTTTTCTCACTCATACGCGAATATCCACCCCGCCCTCACGCTCATCTGGCTTAGGCGGCGAAACAGTCACTTGCTCCTGTTCAAACGGCTTAATAAACACGCCCGATAAACGGTATTCTTTCTCTTCTAATCCCGCCTTTAACGCTTGCTTTAGTGGCTCAGCAAGTAGCTCTAAATGCGGGTGGTCATTGAATACATTGATCGTCACCACACGGTTTTGCACCTGCATGTCAATCATCGTCTCTTCAATGGACTCCATTTGCAAATAAAATAAAATCCGTGCAAAATTCGCATCAATTTTGCCGTCTTCCTTCATGCGTCCATTCCATTGCAATGTTGCATCCATTCGTTTCCCGAAAAACTCAAGCGGCACTTGCATCACAAGCTGGTGCTGATGACCATTTTCCGTTGATAATAGCTGCATACCATTCATACGCGCAAGCACGGTTTCTGCCGCGTCACGCAGCGGCAGTGGTGTTTGCACATCCTGCATGAGCGCAAGTAGCTGCGGCTTGAGTTGCTGTGCAAGTGCACTAACATCGCCCGCCTTACTTGCAAGTGCGGCCTCATAGCTGACACCAAGTCCCTTTAGTACCGACTTCATCGCCTGCTCCATCGCCTTGCCGTCCACCGCATTTTGCACCTGCGCCTCCACTTGCGTGAGGGCTATCTGCATTTGTGGCTGCGGTGAGTCCGAAATCACCTTCACTAAATTATTGAAAAGCGTAGGATTGCCATCTGGCTTAATTAATGACAATAAATGATCCTTTACGGTCAGTCCTTGCTCATTTTGCGTAAATATACGATTTTGTGCATTTTCACTAAAGGCTTTCGTCATTTGCTGTTGCAATTGCTGCGTAAAAATTTCAAATGTTTGCTTCGTTTGCGGTAGCTGTGAAAAACGCTGCATTAGCTGTGTCATTTGCTCCTTTTGCTGCGTCGTCAGTAGTGGCTCACTCGCGATAAATTGACGCACCTGGTCTAGTAATTTTGCGCTATTTTCTGGCTGACTATTCGCTAACTGTTGAATTAATTGTCCTGCTTGAATTGGCTGCTGCAAGCTAGCCGGCTGATTTTGCGCCGTACCTGCTGCTTGCCAATTTTGAAGCGTGGCGTTTGCTGGTACAATACCCGCCTCCTTCAATGCGGCAAGCGCCTGCAATTTTGTCCCAACTGCCGCATTCACGTCTGTTAATGTTTGCACCGCGCGTGCGAGCAACACCCCACCTGTTTCCGCATTAAACGGTTTCGCGAGCGTCTCCATTTGCGCGCCGATGTTCGCCTTTAACGCATCATTCCCACCAGGCTGCGCGAGCATCTGCGCTAAATTGGCCATACTCGTTGTCATACCAGACGTCTTTGCACCTTGTGTCATCGCTTGAAAGACATCATTTGTAAAGGGCATTTTCAGTTCAACCATTTTATGCATTGCGTGCAACGCATCGAGCTTCGTCACATTGGCAGGTAAGTTTTTTAACCATTGCTCTGCCTGCAACAATTGTTCCTTTGAAATCGGTAGCTGCATTTTTATAAAGCTACCGAGCACCTGCTGCATCTCTGTCGTTTTCGGTAAATTCATCGCATCAAGCAGCTGTGTCATTTGCTGTGCGAGTGGTACTTGCGGTGACATTGGACCTGTCACGACCTTTAATTCAGGTGTTGCGCCTGTATTGGTTACTTGGAAAAACTGCGCATCCCCAACCTTGAGCGGTACTTCTAGCTTCGCAACGAGCTTTTGCTGCCCGACTTGTAATTCTGCTGTTTGGTCAGGAAAAATTTTATTAATTGTCCCATGAAAGATTTGACCATGACGTAGTGTCATTGGCTGATTGGACGGTTGAACAGTCGTATTTTGTCCTTGTATGGCGTTAAATGATGATAAATTCATACAATCACTCCTTTTGTGCAATCATAGATTTAATCGGTTCAAATGTTTTGCGGTGATGCACAGTCGGCCCGTACATTGCTAGCGCCTCTAAATGCTGCTTCGTGCCGTAGCCTGCATGCTGCCTAAAGCCGTACTGCGGAAACGCCTGATCTAACTCGTCCATATAATCATCACGCGCCGTTTTCGCTAAAATCGACGCCGCAGCTATTGCTAGGCTCTTCGCATCACCTTTAATAATGGACGCCTGCGGGATATCTGTGTGAAGCGTCATCGCATCCGCTAAAATAAAATGCGGTGTCACCTCAAGCGCTTCGATACTTTTTAACATGGACTGACGCGTTGCCTCGTAAATATTTAAGCGGTCAATTTCATCCGCACTTTGAAAATGTACCGCGTAGTACAATGCATGCTCCTTAATACGCTTCGCAAAGTCATTGCGCTTGTCTTTTGATAACTGCTTTGAATCATTCACACCAAGCAATTCCTCGCAATAATTCGGTAAAATGACGGCTGCTGTCACGACAGGCCCTGCAAGTGGACCGCGCCCCGCCTCGTCTGTCCCTGCAATCCACGCATCCTCGTGTGGTAGATACGACGCATCAAACGCGAGCTTTTCCGTATGTGACGCCTGAAGTGCCTCTCTCTTTTCTAAACGCTTCTGAAACTGCGCCCACGCCCGTACAACACCTGCGCGCTCATCCTGCCTAATCTCTTCCATCCACGACTCCATTTGTGTCGCTTCTTTTAAACTTTGTGTAATATCTTTAATCGTTTTCATGATGATTTCCTCGAATCTTTTTTGTAGTAGTTATATCGGTTTATTTTTAAAATTATAAGGCATGTTGCGATCATTTTACTTACCTGTAAGTAACTGAATCGAAAAAAACCTTCTCCACATGTATGTGAAAAAGGTTTCATCATTTTATAAATTTTGCTGCTCTTGCTGCTTTTGACGGCGTGCTTCTGCATTTAGACGACGGCGCTCTTCGTTTTCTTTTTCGATTGCCTCCGCTAATTGCTCTTTTTCCACCTGCTCTTCAACAAAATCGAACGTTAATTTGCCTAAATGCTGATCACGAATATCGCGCACAATCAGCAGTGCTACTCGATCATAATCTACTTGGCCGCCCTGTTCGTACACACGACGCAGTTTACCGATATGGTCAAATGTTTCAACTAATTGCTCCGAAACCATTGTAATCCCGTAACGTTCTTCCAGGCGTGTCGGATAGTGTAGCGCTAAAAACTTTAGTCCGTATACAGCTAAGTCTTCCATATTCATAATGGTATCTTTAATCGCACCCGTTAACGCTAATTTGTACCCAATTTCTTGATCCTCAAATTTTGGCCATAAAATACCGGGTGTATCCAGTAGCTCGATTTCTTTGCCCACTTTAATCCATTGCTGTGCTTTTGTCACACCTGGCATGTTTCCTGTTTTCGCAAGGTTTTTCTTCGCTAAACGGTTAATTAATGTTGATTTTCCGACATTCGGAATCCCAACAATCATTGCACGAATTGCACGCGGCTTCATCCCTCTTGATTTCATACGCGCCCATTTCTCCGCTAACACGTCCTGAGCAGCCTTTGTGACCGCCTGTAAGCCTTTTCCTTCAAATGAATTGATTGCTACTGCCTTGTGACCGCGCTCTTCAAAATACGCGATCCAGCGACGTGTCTGAACCTCATCCGCCATATCAAATTTATTTAAAATAAGCAGGCGCGGTTTTTGGTTGATTACCTCGTCAATCATTGGGTTACGTGATGATAGTGGTAAGCGTGCATCCACTAGCTCAAACACGATATCGACAAGCTTTAAATTTTCCGACACCTTGCGACGTGCCTTTGCCATATGCCCTGGGAACCATTGAATCGTCATTACATTTTCCTCCTCTAACAAAAATAAGGAGATTACATGAATCTCCTCATTCAGTACATTTCACTATTTTACAATTTCAATTTCACTAAGCGGCCAGAAAATCAAATTCGTATTACCGATAATTTCCTTTTGGTCCACTAAGCCGATATGACGGCTATCTTTACTAAATCGACGGTTGTCACCAAGCACCAATACGTAGCCTTTTGGAATTGCATCAAGCGACGGATCGATGTCTTTTAATGAGAAATCGCCCGTTAGCGTTCCCTCAACAATTTCCGCTCGGTACTCATCTAAGTACGGCTCAGCAATTGCTTCCCCGTTAATATATAGTTGATCATTAATATATTCAACATAATCACCTGGCAGGCCAATAATGCGCTTAATATAATCCTTTTGCTCTGGTGCATGGAAAACGACAATATCAAAACGGTCTGGACTACCAATTGTATACCCAATTTTATTAACAACCATACGATCGCCATCCTCGAGTGTCGGCATCATTGATTCGCCGTCCACGACAATCGGTGTAAATAAAAAGTAACGAATAAAGGCCGCGATTGCAAATGCAATAAGTAATGCCTTCGTCCATTCCCATAGTTCATTTTTTTCTTTTTCAACTTTTTCCACGCAATTGTCCCCCTTGTAAATCACCATTGATCATACAAATGTTCTTCATACGGCCTACTATGAGGCGCTCGCTATTTCGCAGTAACGAATCGCTACATACTGATAACAGTTACTTTATTGTAAACGAAATATGTAAGACAAGCAAAAAAATCGTTCGTGTAGTAAACATAAAGAAAGAGGACTTGCATACACAAGCCCCCCTACTTAAATCGCTCTTATCGAATTTCTTTAATACGAGCAGCTTTACCGCGTAAGTTGCGTAGGTAGTAAAGTTTAGCACGACGTACTTTACCTTTACGTACTACTTCTAATTTAGCGATTTTTGGAGTGTGTACTGGGAAAGTACGCTCAACACCAACGCCGTAAGAAATTTTACGAACTGTGAAAGTTTCGCTAATACCGCCACCACGACGTTTAATAACTACACCTTCGAATAATTGGATACGCTCACGAGTACCCTCAACAACTTTAACGTGTACCTTAACAGTGTCACCAGGACGGAATGAAGGTAAATCAGAACGAAGTTGTTCTTTAGTAATTTCTGTAATAATAATTGACATTATTTTCTCTCCTTAGACAGATGCTCATCCACATTTTGTTATGCCAGCGGAACACCGTAATTCAGTACTCCCATTAGAAGTACAAAATGTATCTTATCATAAAGAAATGAGGCACGCAAGTAGTTTTACTTTCATTAAATGCATGTTTTAACATACATTTAACGAAAGTAAGCCCCGGCGGATGTCACAGATTTTTTTAAGGACATTTTTCGAGTAAACTCGAAAAAAATCTGGACGCACTTACGCCAAGGCTTAAGTGCTTTTACATTTCCGCTTTTATTTTCTTCAGCACTTTTTGCTGTTTTGGCGTCAGTTCGAGCACATCAAGTAAATCCGGACGACGCTCAAGCGTACGCTTAAACGACTGCTCCTCGCGCCATTCATCAATTTTCGCGTGATTGCCTGATAACAGGATATCCGGCACCTTCATGCCACGGAAATCCGCTGGACGTGTATAATGGGGATGCTCAAGTAGTCCTGTTGAAAACGAGTCTTGGATATGTGAGTCCGCTTGACCGAGTACACCAGGAAGTAAGCGCACAACCGCATCAATGACCGTCATCGCAGGTAGCTCACCACCCGTTAATACGAAGTCCCCAATCGAAATCTCATCCGTTACAAGATGCTGACGAATACGCTCGTCATAGCCCTCATAATGACCACACAGGAACACTAAATCTTCCTCTTTTGCAAGCTCCTCAGCCTTCTTTTGCGTGAAGCGCTCGCCTTGTGGGCACATCAGGATCACACGCGGTTTACGGCCCTCTGTAATCGCTTCTACGGCGTTAAACATTGGCTCAGGCTTCAGCACCATCCCGGCACCACCACCGTAAGGATAATCATCAACCTGTTTATGCTTGTTTTCGGTATAGTCACGAATATCGGTTACAGCAAGCTCCACAGCTCCCTTTTCCTGTGCCTTCTTTAAAATCGACGCACCAAAGACACCTTCAAACATCGGCGGGAATAAGCTAAGTACATGGATTTTCATTACAGTAAGCCTTCCATTACGTGGATAATAATTTTTTTCTCGTCCACATCAATTTCTTTTACAACGTCTTCAATATACGGGATGTAATGCTTTTTACCAGCTGACGTTTTCACTTCCCACACGTCGTTTGCGCCGGTTTCTAAAATGTCTGTTACAACACCAATCAGTTCGCCTTCTTCTGAATAAACTTCGCACTCTTTAATTTCGAAGTGGTAATATTCATTTTCAGCAAGTTCATCCTCAGCAAGCTGATCCATCGAAACCTTCAGCATCCCCCCCTTGAACTTCTCAGCAAGGCTCATGCTTTCTAACCCTTCAAACATCACTAAAATAAAGTTTTTATGACGGCGCATCGAGCTTAGTGTCACCCACGTCGGCTTTTTGTCATCTGGGCCAAATGCCGCTAGCTTATTGCCAACTGCAAAGCGTTCCTCTTCAAAATCTGTTGTTGATAAAATACGCAGCTCCCCGCGTACACCGTGCGTATTAACAATACGCCCTACGTTAAACCATTCCATTTATCTTCACCTCAAAATGCATTTTTAGTTATCAAAACACATCTCGTACAAAATAGCACGAGATTGTTCTTTTACACATAAGAAAAGCGCTAAAGCGCCCGTTTAGCCTAGACATATAAAACACCAAATTTTATACTTTCTGACACATAAAAAAAGAAGGTAAGCCACAAAGCTCCCTCCTCTTTTGTTAATCCAATATATCGACGTAAGTCTTTTTTCGGTGACCGCCTGCTGCTGAGTACACAATTGTACGAATTGCTTTTGCAACGCGCCCTTGCTTGCCTATGACTTTTCCTCGATCCTCTGGATGTACAAAAAGCTTATAAACAATTCGATTATCATGCTCGTCCGTCTCAATACGAACGTCATCAGGATAATCAACTAATGGTTTCACAATTGCTTCAATCAGCTGCTTCATTAGCGATTCCTCCGATTACTTAGCGAATTTTTGGTTATGGAATTTTTCCATGATACCTTGTTCTGAGAACAGGTTACGTACTGTATCAGATGGTTTTGCACCATTTGATAACCATTTAAGAGCTAACTCTTCATCGATCTTGATTGTAGCTGGTTGAGTAAGTGGGTTGTAAGTACCAACTGTCTCGATTTGACGACCATCACGTGGTGAACGAGCGTCTGCTACTACGATACGATAGAAAGGAGTTTTCTTAGCTCCCATACGTTTTAAGCGAATTTTAACTGCCATTTTATAAGCACCTCCGAATAAGTTTCACACAAGATATTATATTAGCAATGTCTTGTTAGTTTGTAAAGTGTTTTTTCTTTACAAGTTAAATTTTTATTTAAATAATGAGTCAAGACCCGGTAATTTCATCTTTTTCTTGCCTTTTCCAGACGCCATTCCTGTCATTTGCTTCATCATTTTCTTCATTTCTTCAAATTGTTTCAGTAAACGGTTGACCTCTTGAATCGACGTGCCTGAACCTAATGCAATGCGTTTTTTACGACTTGCATTCATAATTTCAGGATTTGTCTTTTCAGCAGGTGTCATCGCATAAATGATTGCCTCAATGCGCCCCATTTGCTTTTCGTCGACTTTGACATTGTCTAAGCCCTTCATTTTGTTGGCACCTGGAATCATTTTTAAAATGTCCTCAAGTGGGCCCATTTTTTTCACCGCTTGCAATTGCTCAATAAAATCGTCGAATGTGAAGCTTTGCGTCATGAACTTTTCTTCAAGCTCTTTCGCCTTCTCCATATCCACGTTTTCCTGTGCCTTTTCAATCAGCGAAAGGACGTCACCCATCCCTAAAATACGGTTTGCCATGCGATCTGGGTGGAATGGCTCAAGTGCGTCCATTTTTTCGCCCATACCGACAAATTTAATCGGCTTTTCCGTTACAGAACGGATTGATAATGCCGCACCACCGCGCGTATCACCATCAAGCTTTGTTAAAACAACGCCTGTAATACCGACTGTTTCATTAAAGCTTTGTGCAACGTTTACAGCATCTTGACCTGTCATTGCGTCCACAACAAGGAATACCTCGTCTGGCTCTTTTAATGCACGAATATCTTTTAACTCTTGCATTAATGTCTCGTCAATATGAAGACGGCCCGCTGTATCGATGATGACTACATCGTGATGCTCTTCTTTTGCGTGTTCAATCGCTTGACGTGCAATTTCCACTGGTGAAATGTCCGTTCCAAGTGAGAACACAGGAATCGATAGTTGCTTCCCTAACGTCTCTAATTGTTGCACGGCAGCAGGGCGATAAATATCTGCTGCGACTAGTAACGGTTTTTTATTGTATTTTTTACGAAGAACGTTCGCTAATTTACCCGTAGTTGTTGTTTTACCAGCACCTTGTAAGCCGACCATCATAATCACAGTCGGTGGACGATTGCTAAACTTAATCAAGCTTTGCTCGCCGCCCATAAGCGTTGTTAATTCTTCTTGAACAATTTTAATAACCTGCTGGCCAGGTGTTAATGATTTCATTACATCGACGCCAACTGCGCGCTCGCTAACTTTTTTGACGAATTCTTTTACGACTTTTAAGTTAACATCCGCTTCAATTAACGCAAAGCGGACTTCGCGCATCATTTCTTTAACGTCTGCTTCAGAAACCTTCCCTTTTCCTTTAATCTTTTGGATAGTTCCCTGGAGGCGGTCTGCCAATCCTTCAAATGCCACGTTTGTCTCCCCCTAATCCGATTCCTTCAACTGCTCAACTAAAGCAAGAATACCTTCTTCCGAAGACCTTTCCTTAATTGCTTTTGTAAGCTGCTCCATCACTTGCTGGCGCTGTTGAAACTTTATAAAAAGTTGTAATTTATCTTCATATTCTTCAAGCATCGCCTCAGTACGGCGAATATTATCATAGACAGCTTGACGTGAAATACCGTATGATTCCGCAATCTCTCCTAGTGAGTGATCATCTAAATAATACAATTCCATATAGCTGCGTTGTTTGTCTGTTAATAATGCTTGATAAAAGTCGAAGAGAAAGTTCATGCGTGTTGTTTTTTCAAGTAGCACTTAAATCTCTCCAATCGTATTTAGTCTACTGTATCATATAGCCATTTACAACTGCTGTCAAGGTAATTACCTTGTCTTTTGACTATTCAAAGGAAAATTTTAGTTGATTCCAGTGTTTTTGGACTCTACTAAACAAAAGCTTCAATTGGTTAAATTGCAAAAAGCACAGTACGAATTTTCGCACTGTGCGCTCTGTTTAATCTTCTGCTTTTTCTAACTCTTTTTCTAAACCTTCTGCAAACAGACCATATACATAACGTTCTGCATCGAATGGCTGCAGGTCGTCCATTTTCTCACCAAGACCAACAAATTTTACTGGGATGTTTAATTTGTTGCGAATCGCAAGTACGATACCACCTTTTGCCGTTCCATCTAGCTTCGTTAACACGATACCTGTTACATTTGTTGCTTCTTTAAACATTTGTGCTTGTACAAGCGCATTTTGCCCCGTCGTCGCGTCAAGTGCTAATAACACCTCATGCGGCGCATCTGGCACCTCACGTGAAATCACACGGTGCACCTTTTCAAGCTCATTCATTAAGTTGACTTTATTTTGCAGGCGTCCTGCTGTATCACAAATTAGCACGTCGACACCACGGTTTTTCGCCGCGTGAATCGCATCGTACATCACTGCCGCTGGGTCCGAGCCCTCTGACTGCTTCACAACCTCACAGCCAACACGGTCACCCCATACTTGCAATTGATCAATCGCACCAGCGCGGAACGTATCACCCGCTGCAAGCATCACCGTTTTGCCCTGTGATTTTAGACGGTGCGCAAGCTTCCCGATTGTCGTCGTCTTCCCAACACCATTGACACCAACGAATAAAATGACCGTTAATTCGCCCTGTGGTTGTAGGTGAAGCTCCGTTAAATCATCTTCGCCTGCCTCATAAATTTCGACAAGCTTCTCTGAAATAATTGCTTGGATGCCTTCTGTATCTTTAATGTTTTGGCGTTGTACTTCAAAGCGAAGTTTATCCATGAGCTCCATTACCGTTTCAAAGCCAACATCTGCTTGTAATAATAAATCTTCAAGCTCCTCAAAGAAATCCTCATCCACTTTACGGTAACGCGCAACTAAATCATTCACTTTTGATGTAAATGAGTTACGTGTTTTTGCTAAGCCGGCCTTGAATTTTTGCGTAATTGACCAAGCAGAAGGTTTTTTCTCTTCTTGCGCTTCTTCCATTACCGCTGGTGTAGTTACTTCCTCTATAGTGGGTGTCTCTTCTTTAGTTTCTTCCAATACAGGGACTTCTACAGCCTGAATTTCTTCTTTTATCTCTTCAATAGCAGGTAGTGCAGGTGCCTCTTCTGTAACCTTGTCAGGCTCAGCATTTGGCACCTCGGTCGTCTCTACTTTTTCAAGTTCTTTTTCTTCTGAACTTCCAACTAACTTTTCCTTCAAACGTTTAAAAAAGCTCATTATTGATCTCTCCCTTGTCCTACAAGTTCAGCTTCCTCTTCTAGCTTTACAGATACAAGCTTCGAAACGCCTGATTCCTGCATCGTAATGCCATAAAGTACGTCCGCGCCTTCCATCGTTCCTTTACGGTGTGTAATGACGATAAATTGCGTTTCGCTACTAAACTTACGTAAATAATCGCTATAGCGCGTTACATTTGATTCATCAAGCGCTGCCTCTACCTCATCTAGTATACAGAACGGTACAGGGCGCGTTTTTAAAATGGCAAACAGTAGCGCAATGGCCGTCAGCGCACGCTCCCCGCCCGATAATAGACTTAAGTTTTGCAATTTTTTACCTGGTGGTTGCGCGACAATTTCAATCCCTGTTTCGAGCAGATTTTCTGGATTTAATAACACTAAATCCGCTTGACCACCACCGAACAGCTCACGGAATGTTTCAGCGAAATGCCCACGAATTGCCGTAAAGGTTTCACTAAAGCGCTCGGTCATTTCCACATCCATCTCTGAAATGGCCTGATGTAGCGTATTTTGCGCCGCCACTAAATCCTCACGCTGCTCCGCTAAAAACACGAAACGCTCTTGTACACGTTCATATTCCTCGATAGCCGCTAAGTTGACTGGACCTAAATCCTCAATCGATTGCTTTAGTAACTTTACTTTACGACGCACTTGCTGCTCATCTTCAATATCAATCGCTACCTCAACGGCCGATTCGATATCTAAATCATAGTTTTCATCTAGCTGCTGTTCTAAGTTATTAATCGCAAACGTCGCACGGCTTTGCTCAAGTTCGAGCGTACGCAGTGATTCCACATACCCTTTATGGACGCGTTGCAATTCTTTTAACGTAATTTCTTCTTTTTCAATTTGCTGCTGTTGCAAAGCACGCGTTTCACGCTTTTCAGCGATCAATTTCGTTAATGCTTCACGTTTCGTCACCCATTTGGCTACCGTCGCCTCAATCTCTTCAACAGATGGCCCATTTAACCCATCCTCTGATTCAATCCATTCAATTTCCTGGGAAATTTTTTCGACAACGACGCGTGATTTCGATAAATTCAGCTCAATTTCAGCAATGGATACTTGAATTTGTGTTTGCTGCTCCTGCACAACGGCAAGCGCTGCACGCTTTTCGCCGAGTTGTTCACGCAGTAAATCCTTTTGCTGCTCGCTTTGCTCTTTTGCCACTGTTAATTCATCAATCGTTTGCTGAATCGTCGTGAGCTCCTGTTGCAAGTCTTTAAAGCGTACCTCAAACATCGCCTTTTGCTCTGCTAACGTCTGTTTGCGCGATGTTAACGTCGTTTGCTCTGATGTCGTCATTGACACCGTAGACTGCAAGCTTTTCACCGTCATATCAAGCTCAAGCAGCTTTGCACGGTGCTGCTGCTCTTCAAGACGTAGCTGCTCCCCGACAAGCTTTATTTCCTCTAACTTATGGCGAGCTACTGTTACACGCTCTTTTAAGCTAGCAACCGCTCTTTCCGCTTGGACAATCGTTGCTTCCATTCCTTCAAGCGTCAGCGTTAATTTATCAAGCTCTGCTTTACGTGAGAAGAGTGACGACTGTTGTTTCGTCGCACCACCTGTCAATGAACCACCTGCATTAACGATATCGCCTTCAAGTGTCACAACGCGGTATTTAAAGCCGCAAAGACGGGCAATTTGACTTGCGCCTTCTAAATTTGCTGCAACGAGCACATTGCCAAGTAAGTTCTCGACAATTGTACGGTTTTCCTCAGCAAACTGCACCGTCTCATACGCAATGCTCACGAACGCTGGATGCTCTACTGCTGCTGCGATTTGCGCGGGCATCAGTTTACGCGAACGCATCACATTTTTTGGTAAAAACGTCGCACGACCGGCACGCTTTTGCTTTAACCAACCAATCGCGCGCTGGGCATGTTGCTCGGTTGCTGTCACAATATGCTGCGATGCCGCACCAAGTGCTGTTTCAATCGCCTGTGAATATTTTGCCTCCACTTGAATGAGTTCAGCTACCGCCCCTTCAATACCAGACAATTCACCGCGATCACGTGCAAGTAGTACTTCTTTTACCCCTTGGAAGAAACCAGAAAAATCCGCTTCAAGCTCCGCTAATGTCTCTTTGCGTGCTTTCAGTTGATTTTGATGTTGGTACGCTTTGTATAGCAGGCTCTGCTTTTCCTCAAGCTCATCAGAAGCGCTCTTTAGTTGCGTTTGCTCGACATTTGCCCGCGCTAGCTGATCTTTTACCGCTTGTTCGGCTTTATGTAAACGTTGCTTTGTCACCTGTTGCATCGCCTCAGCCTCGTGCAGGTCCTTTAACATCTCGGCAGAACGACCCGACATACGCTCAACAGTCGCTTCTTCAAGCTCATACTGCTGCGCAATATTTTTTAGTTCATTTTTAATCGTCGCTTCTTCGTTTAATAAGTTAATGTATTCATTTTTCTTTTGTTCGATTTCTTGCTCAATCTCAGATGCTGTACGTGTTAATGCCTGCTCAAGCTGTTTAACCGCTTGGCGCACCGCTTGTACTTCCTGCTGTTTTTCGGTAAACTGCACACGCTTTTCCGCTTCATTTGCCACGAACGTTTGCATGACAAGCTCTGCGTCTTTTAAATTCAGCTTTGATTGTTGCAATTGCTTTTCAGCATTTGAACGCTTTTCATTGACAAGCGCTTTACGACCTTCCCAGCGCTCGACCTCAGAAGAAGCCTCAACAAGCTGCTCCTGTGAGACGTCTAATACATCATCAAGTGTCTTTAATTCATCACGAATTGTACGCACTAGCTGCTCAATATCCGCAATCTTGGTCGCGTGCTGCTTTTCTGTTATTGAAAGCTCTGCGTGACGTGCGTTTAACGCCTGCAATTTGCCTGCAAATTCGCGCAAATCATACACCATGAGCGCAATGTCAAAGTCCTTTAACTCCGTTGTCATGCGCACATAGTCATTCGCTGCAGATGCCTGTATTTTCAGTGGCTCTAAGCGCGTCTCGATTTCGTGTAAAATATCGAGTACGCGGTTCAAGTTATCATCTGTTTCGACAAGCTTATGCTCCGCCTTTTTCTTACGGAGCTTATATTTTAAAACACCGGCCGCCTCTTCAAATATGCTGCGGCGGTCATCAGGGCGGCTATTTAAAATTTCATCAACGCGCCCCTGTGAAATAATCGAGAATGCTTCTTTTCCAAGTCCGGAGTCCATAAACAAGTCCGTAATATCCTTCAGGCGACATTGCTGATTATTTAGCAAATATTCACTATCACCTGAACGATACACACGTCTTGTTACACTAATTTCCGTGTACGGGACTGCCATTCGCTCGTCTTCATTATCTAAAACAAGCGACACTTCTGCAAAATTCAGCGGCTTACGTGATTCACTGCCGGCAAAAATAACATCTTCCATTTTGGCTCCGCGTAAAGATTTAGCAGATTGCTCTCCTAGTACCCAGCGAATGGCGTCTGTGACGTTACTTTTCCCACTACCATTTGGCCCAACTACTGCCGTCACCCCTGGTACAAAATCAATGCCGATACGCTCAGCAAATGATTTAAACCCTACGACCTCAAGTCTTTTAAGGAACATATTATTCCTCCTCTTGCTCTTTCTTCAACGTCTGCATCGCACTTTGCGCTGCTTGCTGTTCTGCCTCTTTTTTCGACTTGCCGCGCCCTATACCGAGTTCGTGGTCATTCAATAACACGCGTGACACGAATGTACGGTTATGCGCTGGTCCTTTTTCATCGACAATCTCATACGTAAGCATACCGTTATTCGATTGCTGAACCATTTCCTGTAATTGACTTTTGAAATCCATCACATGCGAAAAAGCACCGACTTCGACTTTCGGGAATACGATACGCTCTAAAAACGCAACGACAACCTCTAGCCCCTGATCTAAATAAAGCGCTCCAACAAATGATTCGAATACGTCTGCAAGAAGTGCTGGACGTTCACGACCACCTGTTAATTCCTCGCCTTTTCCTAGCAAAACAAATCGGCCAAAGTTTAGCTCGTTTGCAAAAACCACTAAAGACGGCTCACAAACGATCGATGCGCGTAACTTCGTTAGCTCACCTTCACTCATGTGTGGGAATTTCTCGAATAAATACTTAGACACTGATAGTTCAAGTACTGCGTCTCCTAAAAACTCTAAGCGCTCATTGTCCGTAAATAATTTGCGGCGATGCTCATTCACATAAGATGAATGGGTAAATGCTTGATATAGCAGGGATTTATTTTGGAATTCAATAGTTAATTCCTCTTGTAATGTTTGAAATTGGACACGTACCTTTTCAGGGAGTACACCCGATTTCTGTGAATTTTCTTTTTTTCTAAGCGTCATGAATTATTCTGCCTTCCTTCTAGTTTCTATCGTTTAGTTTACATCGGAATATAAGGGATTGCAAAGGATTATAAGGAAATGTGTCAGACAAACGAAAAGAGCCCTGTCTTGTACAATCGAAATTGTACAAAACAGGCCCCTAAAGCGAATTAGCTGATTTTTACTTCGATGTAGCTGATTGCATCACCTACAGTTGCAATTTTCTCAGCGTCCTCGTCAGAAATTTCCATGTCAAACTCGTCTTCAAGCTCCATTACTAGCTCTACTACGTCTAATGAATCTGCACCTAGGTCGTCACGGAAAGAAGCTTCTGGTTTTACCTCGCTCTCCTCAACACCTAAACGGTCAACGATTACTTTTGTTACGCGCTCTAATACTGTTGTCAAATCAGTCACCTCCCCTCAAAGGATTATACTCGTTATGCCATGACCATACCACCATCAATTTGCAGTGTTTGACCGGTAATATAATTTGCCGCATCCGATGCGAAAAACGCAACGGCTTTTGCGATATCTTCCGGCTGCCCAAGTCGTGCAAGCGGAATTTGCTTTAACATCGCTTCCTTTAACTCTTCTGGCAACGCGTCGGTCATTTCTGTCGTAATAAAGCCCGGCGCAATCGCGTTTACTAAAATATTACGGCTTGCTAATTCTTGCGCGCACGTTTTCGTCAAGCCAATCACACCCGCTTTTGCTGCGACATAGTTTGCTTGACCTGAGTTCCCTGCCACTCCAACAATCGACGAAATATTAATAATGCGCCCTGCGCGCTGCTTCATCATTTGGCGCGTCACTGCCTTTGTACAAAGGAATACACCCTTTAGATTCGTGTTCAGTACATCATCCCACTCCTCTTCCTTCATACGCATGAGTAAATTATCGCGCGTAATCCCCGCATTGTTTACTAAAATATCAAGTGAGCCAAATGTGTCAATCGCTGTTTTCATAAGCGTCTGTACCGAATCAGCATCCGCTACATTTGCTTGCACCGCGATTGCCTCGCCGCCTATTTGCTTAATCTCTTGTACGACTTCCTCCGCCTTCGCCACACTGCCACTATAGTTCACGACAACTTTTGCACCTTGCGCGGCAAGCTCTAGCGCAATCGCACGGCCAATACCACGCGATGCACCTGTTACGACCGCTACTTTATTTTCTAAACCCATTGTGCCCACTCCTTTGACGCTTCTACGACTTGTGCGAGAGACGCCTCGTCATACACACAATACGTGTGAACAGAACGATCGATTTTTTTCACTAAACCGGATAACACTTTACCAGGACCGCATTCAATAAATACGGTAACCCCTTCAACAATCAGCTTTTCAATGTTTTGTTGCCACTGTACTGAGCTTGTTACTTGCGCGACTAACTCTTCTTTAATAGATGCTACATCCGTTAACAGTGTTGACGTCACATTGCTGACTACCGGAATCATTGGTGCCTGTAAGTGGATTGTTTCAAGCTCCGCCGCAAGCTTATCTGCCGCTGGTGCCATTAGTTCCGAATGAAACGGTCCGCTCACAACAAGCGGCAATGCACGCTTTGCACCTGCTTCTTTTGCTGCCACGCATGCTGCGTCAACACCCGCTTTTGTACCTGAAATTACGATTTGTCCTGGACAATTATAGTTCGCGATTTGCACGGAAGTACCCGTAGCACTCACCTTTTCGCACACTGCTTGCAGTTTGTCGGCATCAAGCGACAAAATCGCCGCCATCGCTCCCTCACCAGCTGGTACGGCCTCTTCCATAAATAAGCCACGCTTATTCACCGTTTTTACCGCATCCTCAAAGCGAATTGCGCCCGCAAATGTTAATGCACTAAACTCACCGAGCGAATGCCCCGCTACAAAATGTGGTGTAATGCCTTGTTCTTTTAAACGCTCCCCCACCATCACGCCTGTTGTTAATAGTGCTGGCTGCGCATTGTATGTAAGCGTCAGCTCCTCTTGCGGCCCTTCAAGCATGATGCGAGAAAGCCCCTGCCCGAGCGCTGCGTCCGCCTTTTTATAAAACCCCTCTGTATCGTTCATCGCTAGCTCCGCGCCCATCCCTACTGATTGCGAGCCTTGCCCAGGAAAAATAAATGCTATTTTGCCCATTTTCTCATCCCCTTTGTGTCCTTATTCTGCCGGTAGCGTTGCGATTGTTTGCGCAATCGTCTCGCACACATTATGCTCGACCATCACGTTCGCCTGACGAATCGCACTGAAAATGGCCTTTGCGTTTGAAGAACCGTGCGCTTTAATCACCGGTGCCTTCAAGCCAAACAATGCCGCGCCGCCGTATTCCGTATAGTCCATTTTCGTTTTAATCGCCTTTAAGCCAGGCTTCATCATTGCTGCAGCAATTTTCGTTTTCATCGAAGCGAAAAATTCTTCTTTTAGCATCGCAAACAATGTGCCTGCTGTTCCTTCAATTGTTTTTAGCACCATGTTCCCTGTAAAACCGTCTGTGACAACGACATCCGCCACATGATTAAACAATTCGCGTGATTCTACATTCCCTGCAAAATTGAAATTCGCTGTCTTTAATAACTCAAAGGCCTCTTTTGTTACTTCATTGCCTTTTTTCTCTTCTGTTCCGATATTGAGTAAACCAACGCGCGGTACGGCAAGCCCGCGCACCTGCTTCACATAAATGTCACCCATAATCGCATATTGTAATAAATGCTCTGGCTTCGCATCGGCATTTGCGCCTAAATCAAGCATTAAAAAGCCGTTACCATCAATTGTTGGTAGTGTCGTCGCAAGTGCTGGACGCGCTACGCCGTCAATGCGCCCTACTTTAAATAAACCACCCGCCATAAGTGCCCCGGTATTACCAGCTGACAGGCAGGCATCTGCGCGTCCTTCAACGACCGCCTCTAGCATACGCGCCATTGAAGAATCCTTTTTGCGACGTACCGCACGTGCCGGCTCATCATCGCCTGTGACAACCTCTTCACAGTGAATGACCTCAAGACGGCTGTGCGCTTTTAGAAACGGCGCCATTGCCTCCTGCTGCCCGTACAGTTGAATTTCGATTTCTGGAAATTCTTCTAATGCAAGCAATGCCCCTTCAATGACCGCTTGTGGTGCGTTGTCGCCACCCATTCCATCGATTGCTAATTTCATCATGATTCCTCTACACCTTTCGTGCGATACATCTCAAACTCACTTTTGAATACAATTTCGTTCTCCACTTTGGATGTTACTTCGACATATGTGCGATTTTTTTCTTCATGTCGACCCTTCACTACTGCCTTCGTTACAACACGGTCCCCTGCTTTTACCGGCTTCATAAATGTTAAGGTTGATTTCACCGTTAGTGCAAGCTCGTCGTTAATAACTGCGACTGCAAGCGAGTTTGCCTGGGCAAATAAATGATGCCCACGTGCAATGCCGTTACGCTGGAACACATGCTCGTCCGTTACATCCAAAATCGATAATGCATAATTATCAAGCTCAATATCGATAATTTCCCCGATCACTTCATCAAGCGGCAGTGATTTGACTTCATCGTATTGCTTCGCCGCTACTGTTTTAATGCGCTCACGTAATTCCGGAATCGATAATTCCATTCGGTCCAGTCGAATTGTTTGCACACTTACTTGAAATTCCGCTGCTAATTGTTCATCTGTGACGAATGGATTGTCTTGTATCGTTTCAAT
Organism: Solibacillus sp.; assembly: GCA_040274725.1. Lineage (GTDB taxonomy): Bacteria > Bacillota > Bacilli > Bacillales_A > Planococcaceae > Solibacillus. The sequence continues at coordinate 494,723 of JBEMAQ010000001.1, forward strand.
TAATAATTGTTGTCGCTCTTTTTTTGAACGTCTCATCCGTATCCGTCACCTCTTTTTTATCTTTTGTTAGTATTAGCACTTGGTACTAATAGCAGTATACATTCAAAGAAAAAAGAACGCAACTATAATTTTCTATTTGTCGTTGCTACACGTGAAAAATGTTTATGCTACAGGTATTTTTTATCTGGTACCTACCAACAAAATGAGTCATTCGCATAAAATAACACCAGGAGCTGTCCAAAAAGTCGCTTTATGACTTTTTGGACAGCTCCTAGTTGTAATTTAAAACGATACAGCTATTGGGTATGTCGCAATTGTTTCGGAGTCCTCGTTGACGATTTCCAATTCCATTTCAAGCGACTTCTTTAGCGGATCTAGCGCCCAATTTTGCTCTTTTATTTCTTGGAAGATGGCCGTTGTTGTGCCATCTGAATTCGCTGTCAGCTCATTAAAAAACGCCATAACACGCACTGACATATCTTCTCCGTCAAACTTCACCACATCCGTTGTAATAAAGACATTTTCGTCGGTTTTATTTTTGCATCTGAAATTCACATCAACCATCTCGCCAACGTCTGGATGCGATTTTCGTTTAATATCAACTAAGATCAGCTCGTAACGCTCGTCATCAACAACCGTTTCATTCAGTGTAATCGTCGGCTCGTAAACAGACTCGCTATCATCGTATGGCTCACCACCACCTGCAATGCAGCCCGTCAAAAATAGTACCCCTGCACCAAGAAATAACCCGAAAAACAATTTGTGCGTACACACCCCACCTTTTTGTTATTTGTTTTATATTAATACAAAATAAGATACGTTGAGAATGATAGATTCCACTAAATTGCAGAAAATAGTTTAGCGCGGATTCTTTTATTTTAAAGCCTCAAGGTGGTTCATTGAAGTTAATCACGTAAAATATCTGGAAAACTTGAAGTATTTTTTCTTCTCTTAAGCTTTAATCAATTCGTTCCCCTTCGAGTACCCCTGATGCCTCAAGCATTTTTCTAAGCGGTGCATAGTCATCCTCTACCCAAAATACTTCCTCATAAAGCATGCGTGCTGCGTCCTGACGTGCTGTTTCTAGCGCGCGGTAATCATGGACAAGGTCAGCCATTTTAAATTCTGGTAAGCCACTTTGACGCTTCCCGAAGAAATCCCCCGAGCCGCGCAACTCTAAATCCTTCTCGGCTAAACGGAAGCCGTCATTCGTTTCCGTCATGCTCGTCATGCGCTCTTTTCCTTCGTCCGATTTCGGATCGGCAATGAGCACACAATACGACTGATGCTCACCGCGCCCAACACGCCCACGCAATTGGTGAAGCTGTGCAAGACCGAAACGTTCGGCATCATAAATCGTCATAAACGTCGCATTCGGTACATTTACCCCCACCTCAACAACCGTTGTCGAAACGAGCACATGAATTTGTCCCTCACTAAATTCGCGCATAATACGATCCTTCTCATCAGCAGGTAGGCGACCGTGCATTAAGCCGACCTGAAAGCGCCCACCAAAATACGTCGCGAGCTGCTCATACGCCTCAACCGCATTTTGCACATCAAGCTTGTCCGACTCCTCAATGAGTGGACAAATGACATACGCCTGTCTGCCCGCTTCAAGCTCCTGTGCCATTCTTTGTAGCACACTCGACAATTGTTCCTTTTTCATCCAGTGCGTTTCAATCTCTTTACGTCCTGCAGGTAGTTCATCAATAATCGATACATCCATCTCACCAAATGCCGTAATGGCGAGTGTACGCGGAATCGGTGTAGCGGTCATAAACAGTACATCCGGATTTTCGCCCTTGTCACGCAACACACGGCGCTGCTCAACACCAAAGCGATGCTGCTCATCTGTAATAACGAAGCCTAAATTTTTAAAAATAACGTCGGGCTGAATCAGTGCATGCGTGCCGATTAAAATGTCAATGTCGCCATTTACGAGACGTTCTAATAACTCACGACGTGCCTTTGCTTTCGTTGATCCAGACAATAACGCCACACGAACACCGATTTTTTCAAACCATCCGTACAAGTTTTCCGCATGCTGCTCAGCTAAAATTTCCGTTGGCGCCATTAATGCACCTTGATAGCCTGCCGTTACTGCTGCATAAAGGCCAATTGCTGCAACAACCGTTTTCCCCGATCCTACATCCCCTTGTAGCAGGCGATTCATGCGTTGTGGCGTTTTTAAATCCTTGCAAATCTCGTTGACGACACGCTTTTGTGCGCCCGTCAGTTCATATGGTAATGTGGCAATAAAATCACGCAATTTATTCACATCATACGCAACAGAAAGCCCCTGCTCTTGCTCTTTATTTGCCTTGCGCAATGCTTGAATGCGCAACTGGAACTCCAGTAACTCCTCATACACAAAGCGGCGGCGCGCCTGTTTTGCGTGCTCGGCATCTTTAGGGAAATGCACCCCCTCTAGTGCGTCTGCTAACGGTAATAATTTGTAGGATGTGCGCAGGCTTTCCGGTAATGTTTCCAGCATATCACCCACTACCGTATCCAGTGCTAAACGCATATATTTACGAAAACGCTTTTGCTGCATCCCACTTTTCACGCTATAAACTGGCTCAAAATCAACCTGCTCGGTTTTAGGCCCAAAATTAACCGATGAGCCGACAATCACCTGCCGTCCACGGTCCCATTTACCCGTTACCGTAATGATTTCACCAACAGTTAATTTATTGCGTAAATACGTTTGATTGAAAAAGACAACCTTCACTAAATGTCTGCCTGCTAGTACAGTAAACTGCAGACGTGATTTATTTTTCCCTAAAAACAACACAGCTGGCATACTTTCTACACGCGCTTCAATCGTCACACGCTCATTATGCGGTGTTTCTGTTAAATCCTTCAGACGAAAATCCTCATGGCGATATGGAAATGTCCAAATTAAATCATGAATCGTGTCAATCCCCATGGTTTGCAGCTGCTCTGCCGTCTCTTTACCAATCCCCTTTAATGTGGAAACAGCTTGCTCTAGCATACTTGACATCTCCTTTTACTCAGTCTTATTACTACTAGAATAGCATAGAGGCGCACATATGTTCACGAAAAAAGATGCTTCGTCAAAAAACGAAGCATCTCCTAAAAAAATATTACGCATTCATTGCACTGCCGAAAATTTTCGCTGCGATTGCTAATCCTGTCGGCGTTGTCGCTAAGCCTCCGCGCGCTGTTTCCTTTAAGTTTGGACTCATTGATTGGCCAATGCGGTACATCGCGCCAATGACCTCATCACACGGAATACGACTTGTCACACCCGCAAGCGCCATATCTGCCGCGACAAGTGAATTTGCCGCACCCATTGCGTTACGTTTTACACATGGTACTTCTACTAAGCCCGCAACTGGGTCACAAACTAATCCAAGCATGTTTTTTAGTGTAATCGCAAAACCTTCTGCACACTGCTGTGGTGTACCGCCTGCCATCTCCACAATCGCTGCTGCCGCCATTCCCGCTGCACTCCCAACCTCTGCCTGACAGCCACCTGCCGCACCTGAGATGGATGCATTATTTGCTACAACGAAACCAAATGCCCCTGATGTGAATAAAAAGTTGATCATTTGCTCGCGCGTCGGGTTTAATTTGTTTTTCACCGCAAATAATGTACCTGGTACAACGCCTGCTGAACCCGCTGTTGGTGTCGCACAAATCGTACCCATTGCCGCGTTTACTTCATTCGTTGCAACTGCTTTGCTTACCGCATCTAGTAATAAATCACCGGATAACGACTTCCCTGTTGCGATATAATTTTGAATGAGTACCGCATCACCACCTGTTAAACCTGTTACAGACTGTACACCTTTTAATCCACGCTCAACTGCCTCTTCCATGACGGTTAAATTGCGGTCCATTTGCGCAAAAATTTCCTCGCGCGTGCGGCCGCTAATGAGCATTTCCTGCTCAATCATAATTTCTGAAATTAATTTATTCTCACGTTCTGCACGTTCAACAAGTTCACGTACATTTTGGAATAACACGTCCATGATCTTACCTCCTTAGTTATTAATTTTCGATACTTTCGTAATATGTGGAATATATGAAATTTGCTCTAAAATACGCTCATCAATATTTTGGTCTACTTCAATGACCATGAGTGCTGTCAGCCCGCGCTCAATACGCGATACTTCCATATGCCCGATATTCACATTGTGCATAGCTAAACAATTCGCAACGTTCGCGATACAGCCTGCACGGTCATCATGAACAACTAAAATCGCTGGCATGCCGCCTGTTAATCGCAGCTTAAAGCCGTTTACTTCACTAATTTCAATTTTACCGCCGCCGATTGAAATACCTTCAACACTCATTTCATTCTTTTCGTCACCCATCACAAGGCGTGCTGTGTTCGGATGCTCACGGTTTGCTGTTTCTGGAATAAACTCAAACTGTAAGCCCGCTTTCTCCGCTTCAGCAAATGACGTCTTAATACGTTCATCGTCCGTATCATAATCAAGCAAGCCACCAACAATCGCAATATCTGTCCCATGGCCACGGAATGTTTCAGCAAACGAGCCATACAAATAGATTTTCACCCATTTTGGTTGACGCCCAAATAAATCACGTGCCACACGGCCTATTCGTGCCGCACCTGCTGTATGTGACGACGAAGGTCCAATCATGACAGGACCGATAATATCAAACACCGATGTAAATTTCATCGTAACCGCTCCTTTTGTTTATGTTATTACTTGTAGTCTACTGATTTTTTTCAGCATTAACAAATTTCTTCTCTCACTAGCGAATAATCAGACTATTCCATCCGATAGTTACCAATAAATTAACCATTTACCTGCTACTAACTATTTTTCTATAACTTACTTTCTCCCTTTTAAAAGACAAAAACAGTGCGCACAATTTGTACGCACTGCTTTCTCTATGAATAATCGAATTACTCAACTGAAAGAATGAATGGATATAAAGATTGCTTACCCTCAACGATTTCTACTTCTGCATCTGAGTAGTTCTCTTCGATAAAGCCTGCTAATTCATCTGCTTGCTCAGCAGTTGCGTCTTCACCGTAAATCACTGTCACGATTTCAGAATCCTCGTCCATTAACTTCGTAATCACTTGCTTCGCCGCATCCATCATCGCTGGTGTTGATAGTAAAATCTTACCTTCCGCAAGACCCATAAATTCGTCTTTACGAATTTCTACACCGTCAATTGACGTATCGCGTACCGCAAATGTTACTTGACCTGTTTTCACATGCTCAAAGCCTGCTGTCATGTTTGCTGTATTATCGGCAACAGACACATCTGGGCTATAAGCTAAAATCGCGGCCATACCTTGTGGGATTGTTTTTGTTGGAACAACAGCTGCTTCGATGTCGAGTAACTCAACCGCTTGCTCTGCTGCCATAATAATATTTTTGTTATTCGGTAAAATAAGCACACGCTCTGCACCGATTTCTTGTACCGCTTTGACGATATCTTCTGTTGACGGGTTCATTGTTTGACCGCCCTCAATCACATAAGAAGCACCGATTGAGCGTAGTAAGTTCGCTACACCTGAGCCCATTGCAATTGTGACAATCGCATATGGAATTTTTTCCTGTCTTTTCGCAGGCGCTGTTGGTGCGTCTACGATGGCAGAGTGCTGCTCACGCATGTTATCGACTTTAATTTTAATTAAGCTACCATATTTTTGACCTGCTGCAAGTACTGCACCCGGCGTTTCTGAGTGAATATGTACTTTCGCAATCTCGTCATCTGAAATGACAAGCAGTGAGTCGCCCATCGGATTTAACTCTTGACGGAACACTTCTTCATCAAACGGTACTTTATCTGCTTCAAGACGTACCATGATTTCTGTACAGTAACCGAATTCGATATCCGCTGTGTCCATAAAATCTTGTACACGGTGATGCTCTGCGTTAATTAAATCATCTAAAGATGACTCGTTTTTCGCTGGTAATGGCTCACCCTTTAATGACGCAAGGAATCCTTCGTATACGAATAATAACCCTTGACCACCACTATCGACTACGCCTACTTCTTTTAGTACCGGCAATAAATCTGGTGTACGGTCTAGTGATGCCTTTGCTTCTGCAATAAACGCTTCCATCAATTCGATTAAGTCGTCTGTCGTTTCCGCTGCTTCTACACCTTTAGCCGCAGCCTCGCGTGCAACCGTTAAAATTGTCCCTTCAACTGGCTTCATCACGGCTTTATAAGCTGTTTCTACACCGGCTTGGAAGGCACCTGCTAACCTACGTGCGTCAATTGTCTCTTCTTTTTCAATCGCTTTTCCGAAACCACGGAATAACTGCGATAAAATAACGCCCGAGTTGCCGCGCGCGCCCATAAGTAAACCTTTTGATAAGCCTTGTGCTGTCTTCCCAATATGTGCACTTGCTTGTAATTCTGTTTCTTTTGCGCCAGATGTCATAGACAAATTCATATTTGTCCCTGTATCCCCGTCTGGCACTGGGAATACGTTTAGTGAATCTACATAACCTGCATTTTGGTATAGGTTGTGTGCACCCATTTGTACCATTTCTGCAAATTTAATTCCGTCTAAAGACTTCATCCGATCCAGTTCCTCCTCTTACACATTCGCTACACGAACGCCTTGAACAAAAATGTTAACCGACTGAACGCTCATACCTAATGTTTTATTTACTGTATATTTTACTTTTGATTGTACCTGATACGCGATTTCTGAAATTTTTGTACCGTAGCTTACGATAATGTACATATCGATATGTAAATCGTCACCTTCTTGGCGTACAAGTACACCTTTAGCGAAATTTTCTTTACGTAAAATATCTGTTAATCCGTCACGTACTTGATGCTTACTTGCCATGCCAACAATTCCGTAGCATTCAATCGCTGCTCCACCGGCAATTTGTGCAATGACATCATTTGAAATATCAATATGGCCGAATTCATTGTTAAGTTCTACTGACATACGTAATGCCCCCTTGGCTCTATTTGACTAATCTATATTGTACTACACAAAAAGCAATTATAAAAGAAAACGTTCGCATTCGTCTAGTTTCAGTGATACGGTACTCAAAAAACATGAATGCCCATTCGCGCATTCATGCTTTAAAATTCGTTATTGAACAAAAAAAGCTAAATGATTCGGCAAAATCGAAATGTTCGCAGGTGTCTGGCTCATTAAATCACCATCCACATTTAATTCGATTTCCTTAGAAGTGTGCACCGTAATATTTGTGGCATCAAACGCCAGTATATTTTCATCTGTTTCATAATCTCCCGTTAGTAAATTTTTGGCTAACTTCGCCAAATCAACTAACGAACCATTTTTGATAATAAAACAGTGAATCAGTCCATCTAATGGGTCTACCTCTTCTGTAATGCGTTCAAATCAATGTGGCACGCTCACAATGACTCACGTCGTGTAAGCCTCAAGCGCTGGAAAGCCCTCGGGTGAAAGTACGCTCTTTACTTTCACCCGAGGGAGCAGACCGCGACCTCGAGCAGCTGGTGCTTTAGCCTAGACACTGCCTTAACGCCAAAAACTTATACTTTCTTATCTCTTAAAAAAGGGTGTAAAGGTTTTTTTCTTGAAAGGTTGTGTAAAATGTCTTGCAACAGCCGAGCAGTTATGATAAATTATTATGGTATGTGAAATATCGAACTGAAATATTAGCTTTCAGATTCATCTGTAAGGAGGGAATTTACATGCCAAAACAATGTGTTATTACTGGCCGTAAAGCTCGTACAGGAAACAACCGTTCTCACGCTATGAACTCTTCAAAACGTACTTGGGGTGCAAACTTACAAAAAGTTCGTATCTTAGTTGACGGTAAACCAAAGCGTGTATGGGTTTCTGCTCGTGCATTAAAATCAGGTAAAATCGAACGCGTTTAATCGCGCGAATAAAAAGCACCGATTCTTTATGAATTCGGTGTTTTTTTATGTTTGCACAAAAAAATGACCGATGAGCAATTGCTCATCGGTCATTTTTTCGCTTCTTTTTTAAATAGCTTCAAGCAAGCCCGCGTCATGCTACTAATGAATTTTGGTAGTTGGAATGTGTATACTTTCAAATGAAAGCCTCCTTAATCTACACTTCTTATCATTAAACATATGCCCGTACGAAACTCGATATACGCACTACTTGTGATTATTTCATTACTTGTAAACCGACTTGATTCGATGTCAATTTGCTCCGTAGTTGTCTCGTATTTCACACCACGCAATGTCACATCACGAACGGTTGTATGCTGCGCGAAAAATGATACATATGGATAACGCGTGTCTTTTACTAAGCTATGCTGACCTGGCGTCAAATAACGTAGCTCATTTTGCGCGTTACACATTTTAAAGGAGATATGCGGATAGTTAATTTGCAATCGCTTCATAGAGCGTAGAGCGGCCTCGTAGTGGTCGAGACGCCCACCTGTGACGCCTGTTAGCACAATTTCTGTTGGCGCAAGCTCTAACGCCTTATAAAGCGCTAAATCGGTATCTGTCTCGTCCTTCTCCGCCTGTACACGCTCAATTCGCTGCACGCGACTCTTTACAAATTGCCACTCTTCCTCTGTCACCGAATCAAAATCACCAACAATATGCTTTGGGACAATGCCGCGCTCAAGCAAATGATACGCACCACGATCTGCGCCAATAAACACGGCACTACAAGCTACATAATCCGAAAAATCAATCAGCTCGCTCGCCGGGCCGCCTGAACAAATAACCGTAATCATTGAATTGCTGCTAGACCTGCTGCTTTAATTTCTTGCAGAGCTGCGCCGCGGTCATCTTTATTGTAAATCGCTGAGCCTGCTACGAAAATTGTCGCACCTGCCTTTGCACAAGGTACGATTGTTTCAGCGTTAATGCCACCGTCAATTTCAATTTCGATATCAAGGCCGCGCTCTTTAATAATGTTTGATAATGCTGCCACTTTCGGCACAACCGACTCAATGAACTTTTGACCGCCAAAGCCTGGATTCACGGTCATAAATAACACCATATCAATATCTTCTAATACATGCTGAATCGTTTCAATCGGCGTATGTGGGTTCAGTACAACACCAGGTCTCACGCCAAATGAACGAATTAATTGAATGGTACGGTGCAAATGACGGCACGCTTCCACATGTACCGTAATATAATCAGCACCCGCTTTTGCGAATTGCTCGATATACTGGTCTGGATTTTCAATCATTAAATGAACGTCCATTGGCAATGTTGATAACGGACGAATCGCTTCAAGCGCAATCGCTCCAAATGAAATGTTTGGCACAAAATGGCCATCCATTACATCAATATGAATTAGCTCTGCACCAGCAGCTTCTACTTCTTTTACTTCTTCCCCTAGCTTCGCGAAATTCGCAGCTAAAATCGATGGAGCAATTTTAATCATCTTTAGTACCTCGGCTTTCGATCCATAATTTCTTGTAAAAATTGTTCATAATGCGTAAAGCGATAATCGTTGATGTCACCCGCTTCTACAGCAGCCTTCACCGCACATTTCGGCTCCTTCGTATGGAGGCAGCCACGGAATTTGCAGTCCTCGCTAATGCGCGCGATTTCCGGGAAGCATTGTGTGAGTTCTTCCTTTTCAATCGTGTCAAAATCAAACGAGCTAAAGCCTGGTGTATCTGCAAGCAGACCACCTGCTACTTCAATGAGCTCCACGTGACGCGTCGTATGCTTCCCGCGCCCTAAGCTTTTTGAAATAATGCCCGTCTTTAGGTCAAGCGCTGGTAGTAACGTATTCAGTAGCGTTGATTTCCCAACACCAGACTGTCCCGCTAGTACGGTCGTCTTATCCTTTAAATAGCCTTCAAGTGTCTGCATCAGCGTTTCGTCGCCTTTAAACGTCTGTATAACACTATAGCCAATCGCCTCGTAATGTTCAATATAGTTTTGCAATTCTGTTTTTTCTGCATCTGTTACTAAATCAAGTTTCGTCACAACGATAATCGGCTGGACGTGGAATGATTCGAGCACGACTAAAAAACGGTCAAGTAAAATCGTATTAAAATCCGGCTCCTTTGCTGAAAATACTAAAATTGCTTGATCGACATTGGCAATTGGTGGGCGCACAAGTTCATTTTGGCGTGGATAAATTTTTTCCACCGAGCCGTCTGAATGCCCTTCTTTTGAAAAATCTACAATATCACCAACAAGCGGTGACTCCCCGCGGTTGCGGAAAATTCCGCGCGCGCGGCATTGAATCAGCTTGCCGTCCTGCTCTACATAATAAAAGCCACTTAATGCCTTTCGAATTTGGCCTTTCGCCATCTAATTCCTCCCTTTTGTTACTCTAAATCTTCATATAAAATCGTATCGCTGGCAATGACGTTATTATCACGCACAATTTGATACGCGGCTTTGCTGCCTTCTTCAATTTCAAACTGTAATTGAACGATTTCTGATTCCACAATCGTCATTTCCTTATAAACATCTGCCATTGAATGTGTTTTATCTTGAATGTAAATCACGACATGCTGCTCCATACCTTCCTCTAACGGCTCATATGGAATTTCTACTTTTCTCACAGAAAACTTCACATGTGCTGGTTCTGGTTCTGGCTCTGGCTCTGGTTCTGGTCCCTTTGAAATCGTAACAGAAATCAATGTACCAGGCTCAACATCTGCACCAGCTGCTGGCTTCTGTGTCACAACACTGCCTACTGGTATGCTTGCTGAATATACCTCGCTCGATACGCTCACCCTCAGACCCGAAGTACGCTCATAGTCATGACGCTGCTCTGCTGTAAAGCTCTTCAAACTCGCTACCGTCACGAGCTCTTTGCCTTTACTTACCTCAAATCGAAGCGTCGTATCACTTTCGACAATCTCACTACCCGCTTCAGGCTCCTGCTTAATAATTTGACCAGTCGGCTCATCTGAATACACCTCGGTCTTTTCTATATGCGCAAAGCGATTCACTAACATCGTGGCAATCTGCTCCACCTGCTTGCCTGTATAATCATCAAGTGTTACCGTTTCCCGTCCAATGCTCACAAGTAACTTAATTTCCGTCTTTTTCACACGCTCTACGCCTGCTTTTGGCTCGGTATTAATAATGTTGCCTGCCGCAATTTCCTCGGAGTTTAGCTCTTCCTGCTCACCTACAACAAAGCCGGCTGCCTGTAATTGTGTAATCGCTTCCTGTACAGGTAAATTTTTCACATCAGGTACATCTACCTTATTTGGTGTAAGTAAATTCATCGCAACGATTGCTAAAATCGCTAGGACAGGTAGCATCCCTAAAAGTATCGGCCATTTTTTCTTCGCTGGCTTTTTTAGAGGCGCTGGTACGGGTTCCTGTTTTTCTACAGGCTTCTCTACCGGTGCGATTAGCTTTGCTGGCTCTTTAATAATCGGCATGACCTTCGTCGCCTCATCATCTACTGGTAGCGTAAATTTCGGCTCGTTTAGACGACTGGCAGAAAGTGATGTGGCTAAATCAGCCTCCATATCCTCCATGCTGTCGTAGCGATGATTTGCATCTTTTGCCGTTGCCTTCAAAATGATATTTTCCACACTTTGTGGGATGGTCGCATCAAACGCACGAACAGACGGCGTTTCGGTCTGCAAATGCTTCAGTGCAATCGATACTGCGGACTCACCTGAAAATGGAAGCTGTCCAGTTAAGAGTTCATATAGAACAATGCCAAGCGCATATACATCGGACTTTTTCGACGCCGAGCCACCACGTGCCTGTTCTGGTGATAGGTAGTGTACCGTGCCAATGACCGAATTGGTTTGCGTATAAGACGTCGCGCTAAGCGTTGTCGCGATACCGAAATCAGTAATTTTCACATTGCCCTGCTCATCCATCAAAATATTTTGCGGTTTAATATCACGATGAATAATCCCGTGCTCATGTGCATGTGCCATCGCGCCCGTCAGTTGCTTCATAATATGCACGGCGCGCGCAGGAGCTAAAGGTGAAAACTCCTGTATGTATTGTTTTAACGTTTTCCCTTTAATGTACTCCATGACGATGTAATGTGTATCGCCGTCTTCACCCACATCGTAAATGCTCACAATACTCGGATGTGTAAGGCTTGTCGCAGAAAGCGCCTCCCGCTGGAAACGACGATGTAATTCTTCTTCATTTGTAAAATCATAACGCAAAATTTTAATCGCCACATCGCGGTTTAAAATCATGTCATGTGCTAAATACACATTCGACATCCCACCGCCGCCAATCAGCTTTTCGATTTTATAGCGATCACTTATTCTTTTTCCTACGAGCATGTTTACACCTCCTCATATGTCGTAACAAGCACGAGTGAAATATTATCCTCGCCGCCGCGTTCATTCGCGAGCTGTACGAGTCTTTTTCCTTTGTCAGCAAGAGAAATTGGCAACGTTAAAATCGTCGCCATTTCGTCCACTGTTACTTTATTACTTAAACCGTCCGAACAAATGAGTACATGTGAAGGAGGTGTGAGCCCGACCTCATAAAAATCCGGCTCAATCGCGGCATCCGTTCCGAGCGCCTTTAAAATAAAGTTTTTCTTCGGATGATGCTGCGCCTCTTCCTCACTAATTTCCCCGTTCTCCACTAAAATATTAACGTACGAATGATCACGTGTAATAAGCTGCACGGTTTGTGGTGTAAAATGATACACGCGGCTATCACCAACATGGCTAATGTACGCATATTCCTCGTCAAATAGCACAGCAATAAGCGTTGTGCCCATTCCTTGACAGCCTTCATGTGATAAAGAATATTGATAAATCTCATAATTTAAATGAGACACTGCATCACGTAGCCATTGCTGCTGTGATTCTTTCGTTGCAAATTCCCCTGCATCGGCATGTAAAAATAAAGACTGCATTCCACTAACCGCCATTTCACTTGCAACGTCGCCGGCATTATGCCCGCCCATCCCATCAGCTAAAATGGCCATTTTCAAATGATCGGGACGCTCAAAAAAAGCCGCCCGATCCTCATTAATTGTACGTTTTAATCCAATATCACTTTCAACTGTAAAGTTCACATTGTCCACCTACTTTGTTTCTTCAGCTCGCTCCTGCGCACGAAGTTGTCCACAAGCCGCGGCAATATCTGCACCTTGTTCACGACGAATTGTTACATTAATCCCGCGTGCCTTTAACGCCTTTTCAAACGCAAAGATACTTGAACGTGACGTACGCACATAATCGCGCTCTGGCACGTAGTTAATCGGAATTAAGTTGACGTGACATTTCATTCCTTTAATTAACGTCGCTAGCTCATTCGCTACTTCCACTGAGTCATTTTCACCCGACATCAGCCCGTATTCAAAGCTCACGCGGCGACCTGTTTTATCCGTATAGTAGCGTACGGCGTCTAATAATTCTTCTAATTTATAGGCTTTGGCAATTGGCATTAATTTTTGACGTGCCTCTTGGTTTGGTGCATGCAGTGAAACCGCAAAGTTAATTTGCATGCCTTCATCTGCAAATTGATAAATTTTCGGCACAATCCCAGAAGTTGATACAGTAATGTGACGTGCTCCGATGTTTAAGCCTTTTTCGTTGTTGATAATCTTCAGGAAGTTCATCATCGCATCATAGTTATCAAACGGCTCACCGATTCCCATAATGACAACACTTGATACGCGCTCTTCTGTTTCATCAAGCTGTTGCTGTACTTTGACAACCTGCTCGACAATCTCACCCGCAAGTAAATGACGCTTCAAGCCACCAAGCGTTGACGCACAGAACGTGCAACCGATACGGCAGCCTACTTGCGTTGTCACACAAATTGAATTCCCATACTCATGACGCATTAATACCGTTTCAATCGAATAGCCGTCTTGCAACTGGAATAAAAATTTAATCGTTCCATCTTTTGATTCCTGCTTGACGATTGTTGACAATGTCGTTAATAAAAAGTTCGCTTCTAATTTTTCGCGTAAGCCTTTTGACAGGTTTGACATTTCATCATATGTTTTCACGCGTTTTTCATATAACCACTCATAAATTTGGCCTGCACGGAATGCTTTCTCTCCGTTTGCGACTAACCATTCTTTTAACTCATCTGGGCGCAGTGAATAAATCGATTCCTTTAACTGTGCCTTTTCTTTTTTCTCGCGACGGACTGGCTTGTCTGCTACTTCTTCCACCAAGTCATTAATACGTTCATCAAATTGTTGTAATTGTTCTTTTTCCATTATTTAATTAGAAACTCCTTTTTTCACGAAGGCAGCAACGAAGAAACCGTCACTTCCGAAGTCTTGTGGGAATACTTGTAGCATCCCGTCCTGCTGTTTCGCATCTAGTTGTGGTGGTAAATTTTCTAGGCGTACCGCTTCCATTTCTGGGTGCGCGCTTAAGAAGGCTTGTACCGTACCTTCATTTTCGCGACGGTCCACTGTACATGTTGAATAAACAAGACGACCGTCCTCTTTTAAAAGTTGCACTGCATTGTCTAAAATCGCTAGTTGGATTGTTTGTAGACTTTGTAGATCCTCTTCACGCTTCGTATATTTAATATCTGGCTTACGGCGCATCACACCAAGCCCTGAGCACGGTGCATCGACAAGAATCGCATCATAGCCAGCGTGCTGTAAAATTTCTGCTGCCTTCCGTCCATCAAGTGGCGCGGTCTCAACAATATCTAAACCTAAGCGTGCGGTATTTTCATCAATTAAATCAAGCTTTTTCGGGTGTAAATCCGTTGCAAGTAGCGAGCCCTCATTGTTCATCTTCTCTGCTAAGTGCGTTGTCTTACCACCTGGTGCCGCGCACATATCCAGTACTTTCATACCTGGCTTGGGCGCAAGTACCGTTGCAGGAATCATCGAGCTTTCGTCCTGAATCGTCATTAACCCGTGCTTAAATGCGGCTGTACGCGCTGCTTGACCTGAAAGCAAATAAATACACTCTGGCATCACGTCACTGCGACGCGCCTTCACACCTTCGCGCTCTAAAGTTGTTAATACTTCTTCCACTGTCGCCTTTGTTGTATTGACGCGCACTGTTTGTGGAGGTGCAATATTGTTTTCACGCAGCATGTCAGCAGTCATGTCATAGCCGTAGCTCTCCACCCAGCGGTCTACTAACCACTGTGGGTGACTTGTCTCAATCGCTAAGCGCTCATTTACATTTTCAATTTCTTCTAATGAACGCACACCCTCACGTAATACAGAGCGTAAAATTCCGTTCACCATTGACGCAATCCCTTGATGTCCGCGACGTTTGGCGATTTCTACCGCCTCGTTTACCGCGGCATGTGCTGGAATACGTGTTAAATAGTGCATTTGGTACAGTGATAAGCGCAGTAACCAGCGCACCCAAATATCCACTTTCCCGCGAATAAACGGCTCTAAATAATAATCCAGTGTATATTTATGCTGCAATGTGCCGTATGTTAGCTCTGTCAGTAGTCCGCGGTCCTGTGCCTGCAATTTATATTTTTCAATCGTTTGGTGCAGTAGTAAGTTACTGTACGCCTGACTTTTATCCACGGTTAATAAAATCGTTAATGCCGCATCGCGTACATTACCATCCCAAATCACTTGCTTTTTTTTACTCATTCAAAACGGTCCCCAATCTGTAATTTCGAGCCCGTGCCGTGCAGGAAGTCCTGTGCTGTCATGCGCTTCTTGCCTGCTGGCTGGCAATCTACTACCTGTAGTGTGCCTGAGCCTGTTGCGATTTCAAAGCTGTCTTTATGAATTGCAACAACCTCACCTGGTGCCGCGTTATGTTTCGTAGTGCCCTCTTGTGCCCACCAAATTTTGAAGCTTGCCTCTTCAAAATTTGTGTAGGCTACTGGCCAAGGATGTAAGCCGCGCACTTGATTATAAATCGTACGTGCATCACTGTTCCAATCAATACGCTCCTGCTCACGGCTAATGTTGCGCGCGTACGTTACCTTCGATTCGTCCTGCACAATACGCGCGTTCGTACCAGCAATAATTGCAGGTAGTGTATCTTTTAATAACTCACGACCAACAGCACTCAATTTCTCGAACATACCACCTGTGTGATCGTCCTCTTCAATGGCAATCGCACGCTGCGAAATAATATCCCCAGCATCTAATTTTTCCGCCATATACATAATTGTCACGCCTGTTTCCTTTTCCCCATCAATAATCGATTGGTGAATTGGCGCACCACCACGGTATTTTGGTAAAAGTGAGGCATGCACATTAATGCAGCCTAATCGTGGTGCATCCAGCAATTCTTTCGGCAAAATTTGACCAAACGCCGCTGTCACGACTAAATCAGGGTTTAGTGCCAAAATCTCTTCTAGCTCTGCTGAACCACGTAGTTTTTCCGGCTGAATAACGGGTAAACCAAGTGCGACTGCCTCCTCTTTCACTGGTGGCGGCGTTAATACTTTTTTACGGCCTACTGGACGGTCTGGCTGTGTCACAACGGCCAATACGTCATAGCCTTCCTCGTGTAGCATACGTAAAATTGGTGCTGAGAACGCAGGAGTCCCCATGAAAACGATTTTTGTCATGGATTATTCCTCCTCAGCGTCTGCGTATAATTCTTCTAGCTCTGCTTCCGTTAGTACACGTGTAATTTTTGAATCAAATAACACACCATCTAAATGATCGATTTCATGTAAAATCGCACGCGCCTCGAAGTCCTCTGCTTCTAGCTCGTAAATGCGACCTTCACGGTCAGCTGCTTCAAGTTTTACGTATGTTGGGCGTTTGACCATACCGAACAGGTCAGGGAAGCTTAAACAGCCTTCTACATCTTCTTCTTCACCGCGCGTTTCAATAACTACCGGATTAATCATTTCTAAAATATCTTCGCCAAGCTCGACAATCGCTACACGCAGACCAACATTAATTTGTGGTGCCGCAATGCCTACGCCGTCATGCTCCACCATTGTGTCATATAAATCATCAAGAAGCGCGATGATGTCCTCGTTAATTACTTCGACTTCTTTTGTTTTTGTAGTTAAAATTTTTGCTGGGTTTTTTACTACTTCTTTAATTGCCATTGTGTTTTACCTCTTTCATTTTTCAAATCATTGATGGATCTAAATCAATCGTCAGCACGATGCCCTTTTTAATCCAATCTGTTCGGTACATTTTAATCAGCTCGAGCAGCACAGGTATTAAATTTGGCTCTACTTTATATTTTATCAAACATTGATAACGATATCTATTTTGAAGGCGGCTAATGCTCGCCGTTGTTGGTCCGATAATCGCTGCTTTCGGTAATTGCTGGCGCAACCAGTCTGCCGCGCGCTCCGCAAATTCCGCCGCCTGCATCACGTCCTCATGCGACAATTGAATGAGTGCTAAATAATAATAAGGCGGATATCCTGCTTGACGGCGCATATGCATTTCACGCTCGTAAAACGGTAAGTAATGCTGCGCCTTCGACAATTCAATTGCATAATGCTCCGGTGTATACGTTTGAATAAATACCTCACCAAGCTTTTCATGCCTGCCTGCGCGCCCACTCACCTGCGTCATGAGTTGGAACGTTTTTTCTGCGGCGCGGTAATCTGGTAAGTGTAGACTCGTATCTGCACTGAGCACACCAACAAGCGTAATATTCGGAAAATCAAGCCCCTTTGCAATCATTTGCGTGCCGAGTAAAATATCGGCCTTGCCTTGTCCGAACAGATCAAGTATTTCCTCGTGCGCACCCTTTTGTCTCGTCGTATCGACGTCCATCCGTAAGACGCGCGCTTCCGGAAACAGCTTATATATTTCTTCCTCAATTTTCTGCGTCCCTGTACCGAAAAAGCGAATATGCTCGCTCTCACATTGTGGGCATGTGTGCGGCACATATTCATCATGACCACAGTAATGGCATTTAATCTTTTCATTTGCGCGGTGATAGGTTAGTGAAATATCACAGTTCGGACATTCAACAACCGTCCCGCAATCACGGCACATGACAAACGACGAGTAGCCTCGGCGGTTAAGGAATAAGACCATTTGCTCCTTACGTTCTAAACGCAGGCGAATGGCGTCCGCAAGTTCAATTGAAAACGCCGAGCGATTGCCGTTTTGCAGCTCTGCGCGCATATCCACTACATGCACAGTTGGCAACGCTTGCTTTAGCGCACGCTGCGACAATGTTAAAAGCGTATACACACCTTTTTTCGCCCGCGCAAATGATTCTAGAGCAGGTGTCGCACTCCCTAAAATAACCGGACACTTGTAATACTCGCTCCGCCAAATCGCAACATCTCTCGCATGGTAGCGCGGCGAATCATCCTGCTTATACGTCGCTTCGTGCTCCTCATCTAAAATGATGATGCCGACGTTCGTAAACGGCGCAAAAATCGCTGAGCGCGCACCAACCACAACTTTTACTTCACCCTTTTGAATTTTACGCCACTCATCATATTTTTCACCGAGTGACAGCCCACTATGCATAACTGCGACCTGATCACCAAAACGTGAACGGAAGCGCTCGGTCATTTGCGGCGTTAGTGAAATTTCGGGTACAAGCATGATGGCCTCTTTGCCTTTTGCAAGTGTCGCTTGGATTGCCTGTAAATAGACCTCAGTCTTTCCACTTCCCGTCACACCTTGTAGTAAAAACGTTTCCGCCCGTTCTTCCCGTAGTGCAGATGTGACATGGTTTAACACCACTTCTTGCTCATCCGTTAGCTGTAAAAAGTCCACCCGTGCCACATCTTTTTTAAACGGGTCGCGGTACACTTCCTCTTGGAAAAAGACCGCCGCGCCTTGCTCCGCGACCGATTTTAACACTAAATCTGAGACACCCGCTTCTTTACAAAGTGCATCGGGTACCCATACTTCTTCGCAATGCTGCACCATCCACGCGAGTAACTCATGCTGTTTTTTCGCACGCGTCGAAATATTTTCCTGTGCAAAGAGTAGTGCTTGGCGGTCGCCGATTTTCACTTTACGCACATGCTTGACCGCGCCCTGCTGCTTGACACTATTTTCAATGACGATGTGACCTCGCGTAGCGGCCTGCTTTATTTGACGAAGTAAGCCTGCCTTGTCAAAGACATTCATATTGACCTTCGTTGTTTTTGCAAAATACTGTTGTAAGCTACTTTCTAGCTGTTCCACGTCGACCTGTAAATACACATGCTTCTCATATTTTGCACGCAAAGCACCTGGTAGCATCACTTGTAACGCATCGATTTCATAGCAAATGGTTTGCTTTTTAAGCCATTTCGCTAAGTGGAGCATTTCCTCTGTTAATACTGCTTCAATATCTAGCACCTGTGCAACTGCCTTTAATTTTTCAAGCGGCACGTCCGTTTCATGCTTCAAATCGACAACAAAGCCAAGCACATTGCGTGGCCCGAACGGCACCTTTACACGGCTACCTTTATCAATGACATCGCGCCACTCATCTGGTACTAAATAATCAAATGGACGGTCAACTGGATAAGCTGACACATCCACAATCACCTGTGCTACATACGTCATTTTGCCTCATCGCCTTCATAAAAATGTTTGATGACAAGCTCTGTAATTTTTTCTGGTTCCTCAAGACGACCTTTCCCAACATAGCCACATGCCAAAAAGCCCTCTGACGGCTCGATAAATTTGCAGCCATCACCTGCAAGCGTATTTAAATTGCGAATAACCGCCGGGTGGTCGTACATATGGACATTCATCGCTGGTGCAATCCAAACAGGCGCTGTCGTTGCTAAGTACGTTGTCGTAATCATATCGTCGGCAATACCATTCGCGAATTTGCCAATCGCATTCGCTGTGGCTGGTGCGACAATGACAAGGTCTGCCCAGTCGGCTAAATCAATATGTGCGATCACATTCGAATCTCTTTCATCAAATGTATCGTGAAAAACATCATTTTTTGACATGACTTGAAAGCTTAAAGGATTGACGAATTTTCGTGCAGATTCCGTCATCATTACTTTCACATGAAAGCCCGCCTGCGACAGCTTGCTCGTTAAGGCGACCGCTTTATAGACGGCAATGCCACCTGTTACACAAAGTAAAATATTTCGTTGTTGCATCTATTTCGACTCCTTTAGCTTTTTACATTTTCTTAGTAAACAAACGACAAGCCCCCAAAGAAGAATCTCCGGGAGCTTTTGTTGACATACTTTTTTCGTAAATTTTAGATTTCGTCTTCGTAAATTGCTGAAGCATCTTGTGCTTCTTTGCTAAGCTTGCCTGCTGCTACTTCTTCAAGTGCGCGGCCAACTGGCTTGTAAGAAACGTATTTGTCTAACATTTCTCCGCCCTCTTCTTGCATTTGGCGAGCGCGCTTAGACGCAAGGCTCACTAAAGAATATTTTGAATCGATTTGTTTCTTTAATTCATCAACTGATGGGTATAACATAGGTTTATTCTCCTCTCAACATTAGCAAATATCTTTTTTCGACGCGTTCACGACGACAATGCTCTGCTTTAATAATAGCATTAATTTTATCACATGCATGCGATACTTCATCATTTTCTACAACATAATCGTAAAGAGACATCATCTCTAGCTCCTCGCGTGCTGTTGCAATGCGTTTCGCAATTACGTCTTCTGTCTCTGTGCCGCGACCAACTAAACGTTGCTCCAGCTCAGAAAGACTTGGTGGTGCTAAAAAGATAAATAATGCATCTGGTGCTTTTTCACGAATTTGTGCAGCGCCCTGTACTTCAATTTCTAAAAATACGTCGCGTCCTGCATCAAGTGTTTCGTTCACATAGGCAAGTGGTGTGCCGTAGTAATTCCCTACGAACTCTGCATGCTCTAGTAAGCCACCTGTTTCGATTAAGCCTTCAAATTCCTCACGTGTCTTAAAGAAATAGTCTACACCATCTATTTCTCCTTCGCGAGGATTACGCGTTGTCATCGAAATCGAATATTCATAATTTGTATTTGGCTGCGAGAAAAGCTCTTTACGAACTGTCCCTTTACCGACACCAGACGGACCTGATAATACGATTAATAAGCCACGTTGTTTGTTCATCGTCTGTAGTATTCTCCCTTTTTCAATCAAATAGTCGACGTTATTCTATATTTTGTACTTGCTCACGCATTTTCTCCAAAATGGCCTTTGCCTGTACAACCGCTACCGATCCTTGTGCGGATTGATTTTTTGAACCAATCGTATTAATCTCACGATGCATTTCCTGCATAAGAAAATCTAATTTCCGACCAACTGCTACCGTTTCGTTGAGTGTTTCTTCTAGTTGTAAAAAATGACTTTCTAGACGGTCTAGTTCTTCTGCAATATCTACGCGCTCTGCAAACACAGCTACTTCCATTAAAACGCGCTCATCTATCATTTGCCCAGAAGCAATTTCCTGCAAACGTTGTAATAAACGCTCTTTATATTTAAGCGTCGCCTCTGGTGCAGCTACGCGAATACTTGCGACTTGCTCTTGCAATTGATTTTTATATTGTAGCATAACAAGCTTCAACTCTTTCCCTTCACGCTCACGCATTTGAAGTAAATCGTCTGTTGCCTGCTGCACTGCTGACGCAATCGCCTGTAAAATCTCAGCTTGCTCTAGTTGCTCTTCCTCAACAGCAAGTACGCCATCGAGCATCGCAATTTCTTGCATCGTCCATTTTTCTTCTATTAACACATTTTGCGCAAGCGCCAATTTCGCCTCGCAATACGCATTTAACAGCGGCCAGTTAATCGTTACTTGGGGTTTAGCTAATTGTAATTCCTTCATATAAATATGTACATCTAGCTTCCCGCGCGAGATAGCCTGTGCTAGCATTTTTTTGGCTAGCACTTCCGCTTCCATCCATTCTTTCGGAAACTTTGTATTCATCTCTAAAAAACGATGATTCACAGAACGAATTTCAACTGTGAGTTGAACATTTTTCGTCGTTGTGACACCCCTGCCAAAGCCGGTCATACTACGCACCAAGGTTCGTCACATCCTTCTTTGCATACTGAATCAATTATAGCACAAGTTTTTTCATGCTGTCTTATGAAATTAATAAAATCGAACAACTACTTCCCGCGCACTAAAAATGATATGATAGAGGAATATTAAACATCGTTACACACAACGCATGAAAGAGGAATTTCACATGGCATTTGATGGTTTATTTACACGTGCAATGACGCACGAATTACAGCAGCTCGTTTCTGGGCGTATTACAAAAATTTATCAACCGAATGCGCTCGAGGTTGTCTTGCAGATCCGCGCGAACGGCTCAAATCATAAATTACTATTTTCAATCCATCCGTCGTATGCGCGCTTACATTTTACAGAGCAAGCAATCGACAACCCGTCCGAGCCGCCCATGTTTTGTATGCTACTACGCAAGCATATTGAGGGCGGATTTATTCACGCTGTCACACAAAACGGCACCGAGCGTATCATTGAATTTTTAATTGAAAGTAAAAACGAAATCGGCGACGATATTAAACGCAAGCTCACGATGGAAATTATGGGCCGCCATAGTAATCTACTGCTACTTGACGCAGCAAGTGGCAAAATTTTAGATAGCTTAAAGCATTTGCCACCTGCGATGAATAGCTACCGTACGATTTTACCGGGTCAAGCTTATATCGCACCGCCCGCACAGGATAAAACAAATCCATATACGGCAAGTGATGCAGACATCACGCATTTCTTTAGCCTACCACGTGATGCGAAAGAAGTTGTTGGGCATTTTGCCGGCTTCTCACCACTGCAAGCGGCAGAGCTATTATACCGTGCAAACGGGCATGTAACAGCGGAGGTTTTCCGCCAGTTTATTACAGAAGTATCAACAGCCGCTGCACCAACTTATGTAGAGGGCGATAAAGTACACTTCTCGCCTGCCACGCTAACACATGTGGAAGGCAAAGCGACATCTTACCCGAATTTAAGTGAGCTACTCGACCGCGTATTTTTTGCACGTTCTGAGCGTGACCGCGTGAAGCAGCAAGCTGGTGATTTAGAACGCTGGCTATCAAATGAAATCGGTAAATTACATTTAAAAATGAAAAAGTTAACGGCCGATTATGACCGTGCAGCAAAGCTTGATGAGTTTCAGCTGTACGGGGAGCTATTAATGGCAAATCTGTACAATTTTACAAAAGGAAAAGACTTTGTAGATGTGGTCAACTATTACAGTGAAACGGGTGACACCGTGCGCATCCCACTGAGCCCGCGCAAATCGCCAATCGAAAACGCGCAAAGCTACTATACAAAGTATAATAAAGCCAAAACAGCGCTTATTATGGTGGAGGAGCAAAAAGAGAAGACGCTCGAGGACATCGCGTATTTTGAAATGCTTGCCCAGCAAGTGCAGCAAGCCTCTCCTGCTGATATTGAAGAAATTCGCGAGGAGCTAGCAGAGCAGGGCTATCTTCGTATGCGCGCTTCAAAGAAAAAGAAAAAGCCGACAAAGCCACTACCAGAGAAGTTTGTATCCTCTACTGGCATTGCGATTTCCGTCGGCAAAAACAATAAGCAAAATGATTATTTAACGTTTAAGCTTGCGAACCGCTTTGATACATGGTTACACACGAAGGATATTCCGGGTTCACATGTTGTCATTCACGATGACAATCCAGATGAGACAACTATTTTAGAAGCGGCGATGCTGAGCGCCTACTTTAGTAAGGCGCGTGAGTCTGCATCGGTGCCTGTTGACTATACAGAAATTCGTCATGTGAAAAAGCCAAATGGATCAAAGCCCGGCTTCGTTATTTACTTTGAGCAAAAAACGGTTTATGTGACACCAGACGAAAGTAAAATTTTATCATTAAAGAAGTAAAATTATTAAAATAACTAGGTAGATTATAACCTTAGACTTCACTTATTTCGTTGTTAATTTCATAACCACTTCTAAACTACTGAAAATGCGCCTTTGCGTTTCAGTAGTTTTTTTCGGGAAGCTGGTGAGACTGTGTCGATTTCAACGATTATTTCTGCACTCGCTATTTTCATTACAGTTGGCGTTGTCATTGTGATGAGTGTCATCATTCGCCGTTCGATTACTACACCGCTCCAACATGTTATGCACGCTGCGGAAAAAATCGCACATGGTGACTTAACAGATGAAGATATTACACACGCATCTTCTGATAAAATCGGTAAGCTTGCTTTAGCCTTCTTATTTCAGCTAACGCCAAAGTACATGCAGACTATTTGACCGTCTCAGCAGGTTTTAAAGTTTACTACTAAAAAAGGATTGACCGAGGCAAAATTTTGCCTCGAGCCAATCCTTTTTTGTTGCATTACTTTCTACTTTTGCAGTGTGCCTGCTTTTAATTCAGCATGCCAATTTTTTAAGAACGGAATTTGATCCTCTTGAATCGCACCTGATTCGTTTGCCGCTTCGATTAAGTAATCGAAGTTTGTTAACGATACATATTTCACGCCTGCCGCTGCAAATGCGTCTTCTGCTTTTGGTAAGTTGTATGTATAGACACAAACAACACCTAGTACTTCGCAACCCGCTGCGCGTAAGGCTTCTACCGCTGTGATTGAAGAACCACCTGTGGATACGATATCTTCTACGACAACGACCTTTTGACCAGCAGAATATTTACCTTCGATTTGGTTACCACGGCCGTGCTCTTTTGCTTTTGAACGCACGTATACCATTGGTTGCTCTAAAATATCAGATACCCATGCAGCATGCGGGATACCCGCTGTTGCTGTACCGGCTACCACTTCACACTGTGCAAAGTTTTCTTTAATCAGTGATGCTAAACCGTTTGCTAATTGCTTACGAATCACTGGATCAGAAATTGTTAAGCGTGTATCGCAGTAAATTGGTGATTTAATGCCTGACGCCCATGTGAATAGCTCTGTTGGATTTAATTCGACTGCACCGACCTTTAACATTGCGTGTGCGATTTCGTTTTGTAATGACATATTAGTTACCCTCCCATAATTGACAAACTTCTTTATATGCCGCTGGCTTGTCCGCCGCGCCTGTAATCGCACGACCAACAACGATTAATGATGAGCCGTCTTTTTTTGCGCCGTCTGGTGTGGCGATACGCTTTTGGTCATGTGCCTCGCCACCTAGCATACGAATGCCTGGTGTGACGCGCAGGAATTCCTCACCGCATACGTCAGCAATTGCGCGTGCTTCGTGTACTGAGCACACAACACCATCAAGACCTGCTTGCTTCGTTAGGCTTGCATAATGTAAAACCGAATCCTTCAGGGATAACGCAATTTTTTGCTCGGCTTGCATTTGCTCTTCTGTTGTTGACGTTAGCTGTGTAACGGCGATTAATTTCGCACGTTCGCGACCTGCCGCTGTTCCTGCCTCAAGCCCTTCAAGTGCCGCTTCCATCATTGGACGTCCACCTGCTGCATGCACATTGACAAGGTCTACACCAAGTCGTGCTAAACCTTTCATTGCCGACTTCACTGTATTTGGAATGTCATGAAGCTTTAAGTCGAGGAAAATATCGTGGCCCTGCTCTTTTACTTTGCGCACAATATCTGGCCCTTCCTGCATGTAAAGCTCCATCCCGATTTTCACAAATAGTGGCTCGTCAAAATGGTTTAGAAACTGAAATACTTCCGCCTCGCCCGGGAAATCCAGCGCAATAATTGGTTTTGTGTTCATTAGCGGTGGCTCCTTCCGATTAGCTCTGAAATATGATTTACACCTAGCTCATCTAGCTTCGCTGGTAATTCCTCAATAATATTTGGACAAACGAAATGGTCGACAAAATTTGCTGTACCAACCGCAACCGCAGAGGCACCGACGCTCATAAAGTCAATCACGTCTTGCGCACATGTGACGCCGCCCATGCCAATTATCGGAATATTTACAGCCTTATACACCTCGTATACCATACGGATGGCAACTGGTTTTACTGCTGGACCTGACAAACCGCCTGTACCGTTTGCGATAACCGGCTTCCCTGTTTTTTCATGCAAACGCATGCCAACAAGTGTGTTAATCATTGTAATACCGTCCGCGCCGCCTGCTTCAACTGCCTTCGCGATATCGACAATGCTCGTTACGTTTGGTGATAATTTTACGTAGACTGGTACCTCGGATACAGCCTTCACTGCCGCCACTAGCTGACGCGCTGTTTCAGGGTCTGTACCGAACTGAATGCCGCCGCATTTTACGTTTGGACATGAAATGTTGAGCTCAAGCGCCTTGACATTTGGCGCTGCTGAAATACGACGCGCTACCTCTACGTAGTCCTCTGTTTCTGTCCCCGCAACATTGGCGATAATTGGCACATCATAGCCTTCTAAAAACTTTAGTTCTTCCGCCATTACCTTGTCGATCCCTGGGTTTTGTAGGCCGATTGCATTTAGCATGCCTGCCGCTGTTTCGGCTACGCGTGGTGTTGGGTTCCCTGCGCGTGTTTCTACTGTTGTCGCTTTAATCATAATCGCGCCAAGCTTTGAGAGATCATACAGCTGTGCGTACTCGCGGCCAAAGCCGAAGCAACCTGACGCTGGCATAATTGGGTTTTTTAAATCCAGTCCTGGTAATTCAATCGTTAGTCGGCTCATAATGCCACAACTCCTTTCGGGAATACAGGCCCGTCTGAGCACACTTTTACATAAGCTTTTTCTTGCGTTTCTGTTGTATTACATACACAAGCGAAGCACGCGCCAATTCCGCACGCCATGCGCTCCTCAAATGATAAGTAGCCGGGCTTATCGTCGTAATAGCCCTCTAATGCCTTTAACATCGGCAGTGGTCCGCAAGAATAATACACATCAAACTCCGGCTTCACTTCGTCGAATACTGTTGTGACAAAGCCCTTTGTCCCTTTTGTACCGTCCACTGTTGCGTAATATGTGTCACCTAAAGCGCCGAACTCCTCCTCGTAGAAGCATACATCCTCTGATTGGAAGCCGAGTACGTGAATTGTTTTCACGCCGCGCGCATTTAGCTGCTTTGATAATTCGTGCAGTGGTGGTACACCGATCCCGCCGCCAACTAAAAGTGCTGTTTGGCCAGGCTGTGCTGCTTCAACTGGGAAGCCGTTACCGATTGGACCAAGCACATCAACAAGCTCGCCTTCTAAGCGAGTTGCTAAAACTTGTGTCCCGCGGCCTTCCGCACGGTAAATCATTGTAAATTCATTGTTTTCTTTATCGACGTTCGCAATACTAATTGGACGACGCAGTAGCGGCTCAAACGAATCGGACACCTTTACATGGACAAACTGGCCAGGAGTCATCTCCTGAACCAGTTCCCCGTGAAGTGTCAATTCGAAAATATTTGTCGCAATGCTTACTTGCTTAACGACTTTCATTTTCTCTTGACGAATCATAATTAATGTACAACCTCCGCTTTTGGCATGATCTCCGCTGTAAATGTCATCGACTCAATGACACGTAGCATTGCTTCTGCTGTATCAAGTGACGTTAAGCATGGTACACCATTTTCTACAGATTCACGGCGGATACGGAATCCGTCACGTGCAGGCTGCTTGCCTTTTGTTAATGTGTTGACGATAATTTGTGCTTCACCGCTTTGGATGACATCTAGTAATGTTTTACCTTTTGCACCGATTTTTCCAACAACATCTGTACGTACACCGTTTGCTTCAAATACGTTCGCTGTACCTTCTGTCGCCATAATGCGGTAGCCTACTGTTGAGAAGCGTTTTGCAAGTGCAATTGCTTCATCTTTATCTTTATCCGATACCGTGAATAATACAGCACCGTGTGTTTTAATTTCCATACCTGCTGCAACAAAGCCTTTGTATAATGCTTTTTCGAACGTTGCATCTTTCCCCATTACCTCACCTGTTGATTTCATCTCAGGCCCTAATGTAATGTCTACGCGGCGTAGTTTTGCGAATGAGAATACTGGTACTTTTACGTACACGCCTTGCTTCTCTTCAGCTAAGCCTGTTGGGTAGCCTTGTTCAATAATTGACTGACCAAGAATCGCTTTTGTTGCGATGTTTGCCATCGGGATGTTCGTAATTTTACTTAAGAACGGTACCGTACGGCTTGAGCGTGGATTTACTTCGATTACGTAAATTTCACCTTCACTCATAACATACTGAATGTTCATTAACCCGATGATGCCTAAGCCTTTTGCTAAGCGTGTTGTGTAGTCTACTAGCGTCGCTTTTTGTGCATCTGTTAATTTTTGTGGTGGGTACACGCTGATTGAGTCACCTGAGTGGACACCCGCGCGCTCAATATGCTCCATAATACCTGGGATTAATACGTTCTCACCGTCACAAATTGCGTCTACTTCAATTTCTTGACCTGTTAAATAACGGTCAACTAATACTGGGTGATCCGGAGATGCCTCTACCGCATTTTCCATATAATGCGCTAGCTCGTCTAAGTTATAAACGATTTCCATTGCACGTCCACCAAGTACGTAAGAAGGACGAACTAATACTGGGAAGCCAAGCTTTTCACCGATTACTAATGCTTCTTCTTTTGATACTGCTGTTTCACCTTGTGGCTGCGGAATTTTAAGCTCTTGCAGTGCCGCCTCGAACTTGTTACGGTTTTCTGCACGGTCAATATCTTCTAAAGACGTACCTAAAATTTTCACGCCGTTTGCTTCTAGCTTATCTGCTAAGTTGATCGCTGTTTGACCACCGAACTGCACAACAACACCCATTGGCTGCTCTAAATCTACGATGTGCATAACATCCTCGATTGTTAGTGGCTCGAAGTATAACTTATCCGAAATTGAGAAGTCTGTAGAAACTGTCTCTGGGTTTGAGTTGATAATGATCGCCTCGTAGCCCGCTTCTTGAATCGCCCATACAGAGTGCACTGTTGCGTAGTCGAACTCTACCCCTTGCCCGATACGGATTGGACCTGAACCAAGTACGATTACTGACTCTTTTTCAGAGCGAATTGATTCGTTCTCTTCTTCGTATGTGCCGTAGAAGTATGGTGTGTTTGACTCGAACTCGGCTGCACATGTATCAACCATTTTGTATACTGGCACGATGCCTGCTTCTTTACGGAATGCGTAGATGTCGCTTTCCTTTGTATTCCAAAGCTCTGCTACTTTTTTATCTGCAAAGCCTAGGCGTTTTGCTGTACGTAATACGTCTTTGTCGTTGACGTTCTGTGCAAGCGTTGTTTCCATATCGACAATTTTCTTTAATTTCGTTAAGAACCATAAGTCGATTGCTGACCACTCGTGGATTTGCTCGACTGTTACGCCGCGACGCAGTGCTTCACCGATGAAGAATAGACGCTCATCGCCTGCTTTTTTAATACGCTTTTCAATCCACGTATCTGTTAGCTGCTCTGGATGCTTCATTTCAATATGGACATGGCCTGTTTCAAGTGAACGAACTGCTTTTAATAATGCTTCTTCAAATGTACGACCAAGTGCCATTACTTCACCTGTTGCCTTCATTTGCGTACCTAAGTTACGTTTTGCTGATTCAAATTTATCGAACGGCCAGCGTGGGATTTTCGCTACGATGTAGTCAAGTGCTGGCTCGAAGCAAGCAAATGTTGAACCTGTTACTGGGTTTTTAATTTCGTCCAGTGTAAGACCGACTGCGATTTTCGCCGCTAATTTTGCAATTGGGTAACCCGTTGCTTTTGAAGCAAGTGCAGATGAACGCGATACACGTGGGTTTACTTCGATTACATAGTACTGGAATGAGTTCGGGTCTAGCGCTAACTGTACATTACAGCCACCTTCGATTTTCAGTGCACGGATAATATCAAGTGAGATATTACGTAGCATTTGATTTTCACGGTCTGATAATGTTTGTGTTGGTGCGACTACGATTGAGTCCCCTGTATGAATCCCTACTGGGTCGAAGTTTTCCATGTTACATACAACGATGGCATTGTCTGCTGCGTCACGCATTACCTCGTATTCAATTTCCTTCATGCCTGCGATTGATTTCTCAAGTAAGCATTGTGTTACAGGTGAATATTTCAAACCTGATGTCACGATTTCTTCAAGCTCTTGGTCATTATGGCAAATACCGCCGCCTGTTCCGCCAAGCGTGAAAGCAGGACGTACGATAACTGGATAGCCGATACGCGCAACGAGTGCATGTGCCTCTTCCATATTGTGAATAATATCTGACTCTGGTACTGGCGCATTTAGCTCATACATTAAGTTACGGAATAAGTCGCGGTCCTCTGCTTTATGAATCGCGTCTAGCTTTGTTCCAAGAATTTCGATATTTAGCTCATCAAGAATACCTGACTCGTCTAATTCAATCGCCATGTTTAAGCCTGTTTGACCACCAAGTGTTGGTAGAATGGCATCTGGACGCTCTTTACGTAAAATACGTGAGACGAACTCTAATGTAATTGGCTCGATATATACTTTGTCCGCGATTTCTGTATCCGTCATAATTGTCGCTGGGTTTGAGTTGATTAAAATTACTTTGTAGCCCTCTTCTCTTAATGAAAGACAAGCTTGTGTACCTGCATAGTCAAACTCTGCTGCTTGACCGATGACGATTGGACCTGATCCGATTACTAAAATTGTTTCTATATCTGTACGTTTAGGCATGTTGTTTCTCCTTTGCTACTTGTTCCATCATTTCGATGAATTCATCAAATAAGTGGTTTGAATCTTCTGGACCCGGTGAAGCTTCTGGGTGGTATTGTACCGTGAAGATTGGGTATTTCTTGTGGCGTACACCTTCACATGTGCCGTCGTTCAGTGCCACGTGCGTCAACTCTAAGTCTGTATCTTTTAATGACTCAATATCAACCGCATAGCCATGGTTTTGAGAAGTTAAATCCGTACGACCTGTGCGCAAATCCTTTACTGGGTGATTCCCACCGCGGTGACCGAATGGTAATTTAAATGATTTCGCGCCTGCTGCTAATGAGAAGATTTGGTGACCTAAGCAAATACCGAACATTGGCACTTTTCCGATTAAATTTTTAACCGTTTCGATTCCTTCTACTACGTCCTCAGGGTTCCCCGGACCGTTTGATAGCATAATGCCATCTGGATGCCATGCTAAAATTTGCTCAGCTGGTGTGTTATAAGGCACAACCAGTACGTCACAGTCACGCTTGTTTAGCTCGCGCAGGATGCCGTGCTTCATACCGAAGTCGATGACAACAACGCGCTTGCCGCGGCCTGGTGATGGGTATGCTGCTTTTGGCGATACTTCTTTTACGTGGTGTGTCAGAAGTGGTGTTGCTTGTAGCTGCGCAACGATTTCGTCTACGTTTACTTCAGCATCTGCCTCCGTTAAAATCGCACGAACCGCACCTTTTGCACGAATGATACGTGTTAATTTACGTGTATCAATGCCTTCGATGCCTGGAATGTTTTGTGAGGCTAAGTATGCACCAAGTGACATATCTGAGCGCCAGTTTGATGGGTAGTCTGCAAGCTCGCGTACAACGAAGCCGCGGATTGCTGGTGTGATCGACTCAAAATCATCACGGTTAATGCCGTAGTTGCCGATTAATGGATATGTTAACGTAACAATTTGACCGTAAAATGATGGATCTGATAATGTTTCTTGGTAGCCTGTCATCCCTGTTGTGAAAACAACTTCACCTTGAGATGCTGCTTCACTACCGAATGCTGTACCTGAAAATACTGTGCCGTCCTCTAAAATTAATAAACGCTTTTTCATTATTCCGCCTCCTGATATACGATGTTGCCTTCAAATACCGTCACTACTGGCCAACCTTTTGCCGCCCAGCCGTTAAATGGTGTGTTGCGACCTTTTGACACGAAACCTTCTGCGTCAACCGTCTGCTCTTTGGCTAGGTCGATTAATACGAAGTCCGCTGATGCACCTACATTCAATGTCCCGTATGGCAAGTCAAAAATTTGTGCCGCCTTAACGCTCATCCAGTCTACTAATTGCTTTAATGTCCATTTGCCTGTTTCTACAAAGCTTGTATACAGTAATGGGAATGCTGTTTCAAAGCCGACGATGCCGAACGGTGCGCCGACCATACCGCAGCATTTTTCCTCTACTGTATGTGGTGCGTGGTCTGTTGCGATGCAGTCAATTGTGCCATCAAGCAGTGCCGCGTGTAATGAATCTTTGTCATCTAGTGCACGTAGTGGCGGGTTCATTTTCCAGTTTGCATCATCTGACGGGATGTCCATCTCTTCTAGTAATAAATGGTGTGGGCAAACTTCAGCCGTCACCTTGATTCCTGCCGCTTTTGCGTCACGTACTGCACGAACAGACTCTTTTGTTGATACGTGACACACATGGTAGCGTGCACCTGCTGCTTCTGCTAATAACACGTCACGTGCAATTTGCACCGACTCACAAATGGACGGAATCCCCGGTAAGCCAAGCTCCTTGTTGCGTGTTCCCTCGTGCATCACCCCGTCATAAATAAGGGAGTTATCCTCGCAGTGCGCTACGACTACCGCATCAAGCTTTGCTGCTTGTTGCATTTGTTCATACATCGTTGCTGCTAGCTGGATGCCGATGCCGTCATCCGAGAATGCGACTGCACCGTGCTCTTTTAGCTCGGCCATATTCGTGCGTACCTCACCTGAAATGTCCTTTGTTAATGAGCCATATGGTAAGACGCGAATGACTGCACTGTCTTTAATCAAGCCATTAATTAACTGCATGTTTTCTACTGAGTCAGGCACGGGCTTTGTATTTGGCATTGCGCAAATTGTTGTAAAGCCGCCCTTTGCTGCTGATGCTGAGCCTGTTGCGATTGTTTCTTTATGCTCAAAGCCTGGCTCACGTAAATGTGTATGTACATCGACAAAGCCTGGAGATACGAAATGACCTTTGCCATCTACTACTGCTGCTCCTGCTGGTGTTTGGCCGCCGATTGCTGCGATTTTGCCGTCCACTACTGTAATAGAAGACTTTACTAGCTCGCCTTGTTCATTTAAAAGCTGAATATTTTCAAATACTGTTGTCATCGTTTATTCTCTCCCCTTTAAAATCGTTTCAACAATGGCCATACGTGTGAACACACCGTTGCGCACTTGTGCAAAAATACGTGAGCGCGCGCATTCAACGAGCTCATCTGCAATTTCAACATCACGATTGACTGGTGCTGGGTGCATAATAATCGCGCCTGGCTTCATACGCTGCTCACGTTCTGCCGTTAAGCCGTATTCATCATGGTAGCTGTCTTTCGAGAAGTTTTTGCTTACCGAGTGACGCTCGTGTTGGATACGTAGTAACATAATGACGTCAGAATCTTCAAGCACTTCATCCCATG
Source organism: Solibacillus sp. (assembly GCA_040274725.1). Classification (GTDB taxonomy): domain Bacteria; phylum Bacillota; class Bacilli; order Bacillales_A; family Planococcaceae; genus Solibacillus. The sequence goes on from JBEMAQ010000001.1 coordinate 527,697, forward strand.
AGTGGGCCGCTTCAAAGTCGCCAGCCCAAGCTTCTGGGCACAAGAAGCGCACATTGGCTCCAAGTTTCGTGAGTGCTGATGCATTCGATTTTGCCACACGGCTATGTGATACATCGCCCACAATCGTAATATTTAAACCGTCAAATTCGCCAAATTCTTTACGAATTGTATATAAATCCAACAATGATTGTGATGGGTGCTGGCCCGCTCCGTCTCCAGCGTTAATGACGGCTACGTTAATGCCTTCTAATAATTCGTTGTAATATTCATCTTCTTTTGCACGAATAACAACCGCATCAAGGCCGATCATCTCGAGCGTCTTCACCGTGTCATACATCGTCTCGCCCTTCACCGCACTTGAAAACCCTGCGTCAAACGGAATCACTGTGCAGCCAACACGGCGCTCGGCCATTTCAAAGCTCGTTTTCGTACGTGTACTTGGTTCAAAGAAAAGATTTGCCACATGATAAGAGCGCGATAATTTCGGCTGTTCGCCATTTTCAAAATCTTTCGCTCGGTCTAAGATTAATAAAATTTCTTCGTTCGATAAATGCTCCATTGAAAGTAAGTTTTTCATTGATTTGCGCCTCCGATTTTATTCGCTCATAACTCGTTTCAATTTCTCGTATTTAATTTTTGAAGCTTTTCACCTTAAACTTGTTTAACTATACATCAAAGTGAATATAAATGCTATATATGATGTATTTTTTCAGTTTAAATGTATTTTTATAAAGAAAAAGCCTCACATCATTTTCACTGTGAGGCTTTTGAAGGGTATAGCAAGCTAGAGTATCCCTATGCGGAATACTTACCTTGCTAATCCCTTCTTTGCCTCTCTGGACAATTCTTAAAAGGAATTTATTTAGTTATCATGAACATCTGTTACACCCTTATCACGGCCCGGTAAGATTAAGTTCAGCGCGACGCCAACGATTGCTGCTAATGCCATACCACCAATTTCTAAACTCAGTGTATCAATTGCAACTTTCGCATTACCGATCCCGATCACTAAGATAACCGACGCAATGACCATGTTACGGTTGTTCCCAAAATCGACGCGGCTATCTACGAACATGCGTAGACCGCTTGACGCGATAATCCCGAATAACAGAATCGAGATACCACCTAGTACAGCTGTTGGGATTGTTGCAATAATCGCCATAACTTTCCCGAAGAATGACACAAAGATTGCCGCAATTGCTGCACCGAAAATAACGTACACAGAGTACACACGTGTAATCGCTAGTACACCGATATTTTCACCGTATGTTGTTTTTGGTGGTCCACCAATTAATGCACTTGCAAGCGTCCCTAAGCCGTCACCAAGTAATGAGCGGTCAAGGCCTGGGTCGCGAATGTAATCCCGATTTACAACTTTTCCAAGTACGAGCTGATGCCCGATATGCTCTGAGATCGTTACGATGACAACTGGCACCATCGCCAGTAAAATTGTTGCTGTCATTTTGAATTCATAATCCACACCTGGAATTAAGAAGTTTGGTAATGCAAACCACGCGGCGTCTTTCACCGGTGTGAAGTCAACAATACCAATTGTTAATGAGTAAAGATAACCAATCACTAAACCAAGTAAAATCGGCATTGCGCTTAAAATATTTTTGAAGTATACGTTAAAGATAATCGCGGCAAATAGTGTCACCATTGCTGCTGAGAAATGCAGCCCACTGTAAACCGATACTTTTTCCATAAGACCTGTTGTCTCATTTAACTGCTCAACTGTAATGTTCATCGCCATGTTTACCGCTGTGCCCGCTAACCCAAGACCGATGACGATAATCACTGGTGCTACAACGATTGGTGGCAACATCGCCATTAACCATTTATAGCCGGTCAAACGAATGAGCAGTGCGACGATTGCGTACACAATACCGACGGCCATCGCACCGAGCATCGCATTTCCTGGATTGATCGCTACACCTGATGCATCAAGCCCGGCTACCGTAATAATCGGTGCGATAAAGGCGAATGATGAACCTAAGTAAGCCGGTACTTTAAACTGCGTAATAAGTAAGAAAATAATTGTTGCGATACCACTCGTCAGTAGTGCAATTCCTGGGTCTAGCCCGACTAACTGTGGAACTAAAATTGTTGAACCGAACATGGCAAATAAATGTTGAAAACTTAGTATCATTAACTGTCCTGCACCCGGTTTATCCTGAATATCAAGAACTGGTTTTGCTGCTGTCATGCTGAAATCCCCACTTTAACTAGTCTTCTTTATGAATGGTTACACCATCTTTTTCATCCACTTCTATTAAATTAACAACGATTCGCTCTTGTCCGGATGTTGGCACGTTTTTCCCAACATAATCCGCTCGAATCGGTAGCTCGCGGTGTCCTCTATCGATGAGGACCGCTAGCTGAATTTGCGCTGGACGACCTAAGTCCATGATCGCATCAAGTGCTGCGCGTACTGTTCGACCTGTGTACAGGACATCATCAACAAGCACGACTTTTTGGTCCTTCATCTCATAATCCACGCTCACCTGCTGGACTTGTGCTTCGTCATTTACCGACTTTGTTGATAGATCATCGCGGTACAATGTAATGTCTAGCTCACCAATGCGAATCGGCTTGCCTTCAATTTGCTCAATACGCTCTGCGATACGCTGCGCAAGGTATGCACCACGCGTTTTAATTCCGACTAAAATACAATCGTCAATCCCTTTATTGCGTTCAATGATTTCGTGGGAAATGCGTGTAATCGCACGATTTACTGTTGGGCCGTCTAATAGTTCCGTAATTTGCGCCATGATTCTGCTCCTTCCTGTCGTTTTTTCGTACTGTGAAGTTTTCAATTTTGCTCAAAACGAAAAAACTCCCCTAGCAAGTAGAGGAGTTGAAAGTTTGCACGTTGAAATAATGCGCTCGAATATTTTTGTAGCACAAAAATAGCGTTCGCTTCACCAGTACCTTCTCAGCCTCTCTGGACCGCCATTAAAGGTTAATCTTTAATTGTAAGTGGTCTTGTTTCGCTCTCTGACGAATCCCTTATGACTCACTGAACTTAGTATAGTCCTGTCATACAATGAAGTCAACAACGCCTTGAGAGGTCAGACAACTAAACGAAAAAGTAAATCTAATATGAATTTTCAGACAAATAAAAATTACTCGTCATTAGTCAATATTGCGGCTTACATATATCATTCCCCTCACGTGGCCATTTATTCTTTTTATTAAATCATTTGATTTTTTCTAATCAAAAAGCCGGCTAATTTGAGTTTAAGAGCAAATTAGCCGGCTTTTATACACTACAATATATTTTTCAAGTCCATTACAAACTCATAAATAAAATAACAACCAAAGCCAAATAACAATATCCCAGCAATAATCGAAGCCCATTTAATCATTTGACGGTTCATTACTTTTCTCGTCAGCGAAACAATCGTTAACAAGCCGAGGTCATGTAGCAAAATTCCTGATAAAATTCCGAGCGCCACAATGATAAATTGACTCGTGCCATTCACCGCATATGAATCTGCTAGTACTGCACCGAAAACAGAAATCCAGAATACTAAGTTCCCAGGTGAAACAGCAACGAATAAACCGTTACGATACGTTACAAAAAATGATTTTTTCACCTTTTCACCAACTAGCGTAATGTCCTGATCTGCGTTTTTAATCGAGTCATAGGCCAATATAAACAAAAAAATCGCCCCAACAATCCACAGTGGCATTTGAATATAAGGGAGCGCTAGAAATTTCGCCAACCCTAAATACAGCGCAGCGATTAACAGCACATCTATGGTCATCCCACCTATTCCGACCGCCCATCCATGTAAAAAACCATTTTTCAAACCTTGTTTCGTCATTTCAACAGTAATTGCGCCGACAGGCATGGCAATGGCGAGCCCTATTAAGACATAACCTAAATACAAACTCATTTGAACACTTCTTCCAAAAGTTGATTGCTTCTTGCGTCCGTTTTATAAATATAATTGTATATGAATAATTATAATGTTTCAAATTACGTATTTATTGGAAACCTCTACCGACAGCAATTTTTTAACAAATAAAAAAGAACGGATTTGAGTTCTTCCCTCAAATCCGTTCGTTAGCTAATTCATTATTTTGTTGTACGCATTTCTGCTAATACCGCTTCAAAATCTGCTGGTAATGGTGAGCTGAACTCTAAGTATTCACCTGATACCGGGTGCACAAAGCCAAGTACACCTGCATGTAATACTTGTCCGTCGAAGTCAATTGTTTTCTTCGGTCCGTATTTCGGATCGCCTGCAAGTGGATAGCCGATATAGTTCATGTGTACACGAATTTGGTGTGTACGACCTGTTTCAAGGCGGCATTCTACTAATGTAAAGTGTCCGAAGCGCTCGATTACTTGGAAGTGTGTTACCGCGTGCTTGCCGTTATCGACAACTGCTTGCTTTTGACGGTCTTTTTGGTCGCGGCCGATTGGGGCATCAATTGTCCCTTTATCATGCGCAATATGTCCGTGCACTAGCGCTGTATATTTACGTGTTACTGTTTTTTCGACTAATTGATTGACAAGAGATGTATGTGCATGGTCATTTTTGGCAACCATTAATAAGCCTGATGTATCTTTATCAATACGGTGGACAATACCTGGACGTGCGACACCGTTAATCCCTGATAGATCCTTACAATGATGCATTAATCCATTTACAAGCGTTCCACTTGCATGACCTGGCGCTGGGTGGACAACCATCCCGCGCGGCTTGTTCACTACAAGTACATCCGCATCTTCATAAACGATTTCTAAATCTAATGCTTCAGGAATGATTTCCAAATCTTCCACTGCTGGCACGTCAACTGTAATGACGTCGCCGGCCTTCACTTTATACTTTGCTTTTACTGACTCGTCATTCACTAAAATATGACCAGCATCTAGCCAGTTCCCTACTTGAGAGCGAGACCACTCTGTTTGAATGCCCGCAAGTGCCTTATCAATACGCTCTCCTGCTTGTTCTACTTCGATTGTAATTGTTGTTACTGTCATTTTTTCACCTTTTTCTTTTCTTGTCGTTCCTCTAACATAATCGTAATAAAGAGCATGACAACGGCAATTGTTAATGCTGCGTCTGCAATATTAAATATTGGGAAATGATAATTTACGACAGGAATTAATACATCCACAAAATCCACTACTTCTCCGCGTGATAGACGATCAATAAAGTTCCCTACCGCACCACCTAATAGAAGCATTAAGCTAATTTGGAATAATGGTTTTCCTTTTGCCTCTGTATGATAAAAATAAATGATTCCTACGATCACGACGATTGTGACGATTGTAAAAAGCCACATTTTCCCTTCAAGCATCCCCCACGCTGCGCCGCGGTTACGATGCGATAAAATACCAAGCCAAGGATCCCATACGCTAATACGTTCACCTAATTCCATATTTTTAACGACTAGCCACTTTGTCCATTGGTCTAGTAGTACTGCAAACAATGCAATTCCATAAAATTTGTACACTGCAAGTCCCCCGTTTACGATATATCTTTTCTATCTTATCATACTTCTAGGTTGGAACTATAATTTTACGTCATAAATTTACAAACATTCACCACTGATTTTTAGAGCTGATTATGTTTGATTGCGTCTACTAAATGCTTGATTTGAATAATAAATGAGATCATATCTTGCGCATTGTAAGACTTGCTTTCAGAAAACCCGTACAAGTCTTCAATTTGATGGAGCGAATTATTTGAAGAAGCGACAATTTGCTCGAGTAAGTGCTGCAAGGACATGACTTGCTCAAGCGTTTGGCCAGTCGCTCCGTAAATGACTTGCATATTTTCAGCTAGCTGCTGCTCGGACTGCTCAATGCGGCCAAAATATTGTTTCGTTTCAGCCGACATTTGTTGTGTCTTCTCGACTGTTTGTTGCTCACGCATGACACCACTCGCCACTTGCCCCATATGTGTCACAATGTCCGTTACCTTTTCGTTAATTTGAACAAGCGCCTGTTTACTTTGCTCTGCTAACTTCCGTACTTCTGCTGCAACGACGGCAAAGCCTTTGCCGTGCTCGCCTGCTCGTGCCGCTTCAATTGAAGCATTCAGTGCGAGTAAATTTGTTTGATCCGCAATCGCACCGATCAACTTGGCAAAATCCAAAATTTCCTTCGTCTCCTGCTGCACGCCGCTAATCGACTGGCTCACACGCTCAAAAATATCACGTACATGCTCCATTTGCGCATAAAGCTGATTCATTTGCTCGCTACCTTCAAGAATCAGCTGGCGATTATGCTCCACCTGCTCTTCCACCTCAGCTGTAATTTGCTGTACCTCTTCTGTTTCCTGTACAATCGCATGTGCGCGTTCGTTGGAAGCTTGGATGAGCTGCTGGTCCTGTTGAAGCGACTGTGAAATCACATTAATGTGCTCTATAAATAGACTATCGCCCTCTGTGTTTTTATTATTTGCCGTATTGAGTAGCTCCAATAATTGCTCGACACCTGCGATGATCTGATCACGCTCTGTAGGAGAGAGCGTTTCGATTTCCTGCTCAATCTCCGCTGGCGCTACCTTTTTTAAAAACAACTGCTTTAACATATCGTTCACTCCGCTCGTAATTTCCCAAAACCTAATAATAGCATTGTTTGATTTAATTGTGATTTATTTAATTGCTCTCCGTAGCTTGAAAAACCACATAAATTTGGCAACGCCTTTAATTCTTTATTTAACGATTGCACCACGTTCTCTTGCTGGAATTGTAGCTTACGTAAAATACAGTTACACCCAAGCACACCATAGAGCTCTGAAAATGTATTCGTAAACTCCGTAATCGTTTTCTGCATTTCAAGCAGCGGATTTTTCGGCTCTAATACTTCAATCACGGCGCCTTCATACACCTGGCAGTAAAATTCGATTGCGCCTGCCTCCCTCACTTGGAACGGCGAGGCGATTAAAAAGTCATGATTAAATTGACGTCCTAGCGGATAACGTGCCCAGTGCTTCGTTAAATCACGTTCTGCCACAGCGATTAAGTTCGCATACACTTTCGTAGCAGGCTTGCCATCAATTTCATACACAATCCGCTTTTCTGCATCCGCCTTCGTAATTTTCATCTTTTTGCCTGTGCCTTGGAAAATATTCTCCTTCTTTATAAAAAAGTCCATGGATGGATTCATAAAGACAACAGCGCACCCCGTCGTTGTCATTCGACCATTTACACTGACAGTTGTTGCTTCAAATTTTGCATCATCTCCAGCCGTACCGCCAAAAATCGAAAAACCGTCGTAAGCGAAAATCGAATTAACAACAGACAGCATCTTTTCTTCGCCAGCCTTTAAGCCCACAGGGAATACAATGGCAAGCCCGTCTTTTTTTGCTGGTTTTTTCGTTAATTGAATCCCAATCGACTTTGCAGCTTGTATTAAATCCGCTCGGTAAAAAATTGGATACTTCGAAATATCATCCATTAATACAGCCTGCAGGCGACCAAAGCCTTTTCCATAACTTTGTGCAGTTAAACTCGCCTCACTAAACCCATCTGGCCCAATTTCTCCCGTCGTCGTTACACCGACAATTTGTGCAGACGGATATTTTAGTTGAAATAATTGTGTTAGTAACTCAAATGAATGGATCGTACTTGAAAAAAATAAAATAAGTGCTGGCTCTTTGTGTAATTGACGCACAATGTCTTCTACTGCTCGTTCCGTTTGCTTAACAGCAGTTTGTGCCGATTGAATAAAGCTCATTATATGAATTCTCCCTAAAAATCGTTATATTTATATACTTTAGCGCGACAAAAATTATATCACAGTTTGATAATATAATGTAATTACAGCAAAATTATCCTCACAATTCTACAAAATTAATGTCAGACAAGTACTTTCAACCTAATAAATATTATCTCAAGAAAATAAAATAAACTAAAAGACCCGTATAGAATAAATTCTAAATGGGTCTTTTTAGTTATGTAAAAAAGTAGCGTAAAGCAGCCATTGTCAGCACGCCAACGACCACCGTTTTTGACAAGCTTTTCGTCCATACCGCAACAAGCAGTGTAGGAATAAATGCTGCGACATGTAGCCAGTCTAACGTTACAAAGCTTCCCTCTGCATCAAGTAACGATTCAATAACGAGCGCGCTTAAAATACAAACTGGAATATATGCCAGCCAGCGCAATACAACACCGGGCATCGTTATATTTTTTACGAGCGCGAATGGCAAAATTCGCGGCACCCATGTGACAAGTGCACAGCCTAAAATAAGTAATACCATCGTCCACGTCGTCATTTTTCCATCACCACACCAATCGTCGCCACAACTACCGTAGACACAAGCACCGCTAAATGCCCTGGCATCAGATAAGAAAAGCTATACATGCAAATAGCCATAACACCGATACACTTTATGTAATGCATGAGCCTTGTGCGTGGCAAGTTCGCCAGCGTCAGTACGAGTAGTGCGACAAACATCGCCACAAGTGCATAATCAAGTCCCCAGCTTTCTGGATTCGGCAAATACCCACCAATAACACCACCAATTGTACAAGACGCAATCCATACCGCATAGGCGGTAATATTTAGCCCGTCCATCCAGCGCCCGCCAAGACGCCCTTCCTTACCAAGCGTCGTCATCGCTACACCGAATGTTTCGTCTGTCAATAGTGTGCCAAAGCCGATATTACGCAGCGTTGAGTATTTCGTAAAATGTGGCGCTACTGAGAGCGACATGAGTAAATGGCGCAAATTAACGATGAATACCGTCACAATAATCGCCGACATCGGGGCCCCCGCTAAATACAGTCCGCAAAAAATAAACTGTGCCGAGCCTGCATAGACAAGCACCGATAATAAAAAGATTTCAAATACCGAAATACCAGACGCAATCCCTACAACGCCAAATGCTACGCCAATACTAATATAACCAAGTAGTGTCGGAATACAGTCACGTACTCCCTGTATAAATGTATCTTCTGTAAAACTTTTTACACGTTCCTCTACTGAACTAGCCATACTCCCACCTTCTTTTTCTGATTATTCCGTCATGAAGAGATAGAAAAGAACGCTATTTCTAAGTAAAGAAATAGCGTCTTTTTACATTTACTTATACGTAATATTTTTCTACAACATCCGCACAGCGCGCACATAATGTTTCGTGCTTGTCATTCGTGCCAACTGTTTCAGAAATTGTCCAGCAACGCTCACATTTTTCGCCTTCTGCTTTTGTGACAACGATTGCTGTTTTTTCTTGTACTAATGCTTCAGTCGGAGCTGTCGCTTTTTCGCCTGCTACTTCAAGTGCAGAAACGATTGATAATTGTGCGAAGTTTAAGCTTTCTTCTGTAAGAACCGCTGCAACGTCTGCATCCGCATAAATCGTTAATTTTGCTTCTAATGATTTACCGATTACTTTTGCGTTACGCGCCTCCTCTAATGCTTTTAACACTTCGTTACGCACGGCAATGATATTTGTCCATTTTGCACGTAGCTCCGCGAAATTCGCTTGCTCAACCGCTTCTGGGAAGTCTGTTAATTGAATAGATTGTGCTTTCCCTTCAAACTCAACAAAGCCCCATAGCTCTTCTGTTGTATGCGGAATGATTGGCGTTAATGTTGTCAGTAGTGCCATTAACGTATCATACATTACCGTTTGCATTGCACGACGGTCTTTGTTGTCTGTGCCTTCGATATATACAACATCTTTTGCAATATCTAAATAGAATGAAGATAGTTCAACTGCTACAAAGTTGTTTACTGTTGTATATACTGTTGAGAAGTCGTAACGGTCATATGCCGCGCGCACTGTTTTAATTACGTCTTGCAGGCGCATGTACATATATTGATCCATTTCGCGCAGGTCTTCGTATGCTACGCGGTCAGTCGCCGGATTGAAGTCTGTTACGTTACCATGCAAGAAGCGTAATGTGTTACGCACTTTACGGTAGGCTTCAGATACTTGCTTTAACATATCCATTGAAATACGCACGTCGCCTGTATAGTCAACTGACGCTACCCACATACGCAGGATATCGGCACCATATTGGTCCATTACCTTTTGCGGGATAATGACGTTCCCTAAAGACTTCGACATTTTGCGTCCTTCGCCGTCAAGTACGAAACCGTGTGTTAGTAAGCCTTTGTACGGTGCATAGCCATTAATAGCTACAGACGTAATTAATGATGAGTTGAACCAGCCACGGTGTTGGTCAGAGCCTTCTAAGTAAAGATCAGCAGGGTATTTCATGCCGCGCTCCACAAGTACACCTTGGTGAGATGAGCCTGAGTCAAACCATACATCCATAATATCGTTTTCTTTTGTGAAGTGGCCGTTCGGGCTACCTTCGTGTGTAAAGCCTTCTGGTAATAACTCTTTTGCTTCACGTTGGAACCAAATATTTGAACCGTGTTCACGGAATAATGCTGAAATATGTGCGATTGTTTCTGGTGTGATGATTGGCTCGCCATTTTCTGCGTAGAAAATCGGAATTGGCACACCCCATGCACGTTGACGAGAAATTACCCAGTCGCCGCGGTCGCGAATCATGTTGTACAGACGTGTTTCACCCCATGCCGGTGTGAATGCTGTATCTGTTACAGCTTTAAGTAACTCATCACGGAACATTGCCACAGATGCAAACCATTGTGGTGTTGCACGGTAAATAACTGGTTTTTTTGTACGCCAGTCATGTGGGTATGAGTGCTTGAATTTCGACACGTTTAGTAATGCGCCTTGCTCTTTTAATTTTTCGATGACAACTGGGTTTGCTTTTTCATAGAATAAGCCTTCAAAGCCTGGTGCTTCATCTGTATAACAGCCTGTGTTATCAACTGGTGATAAAATTTCTAAGCCGTAACGTTTCCCAACCTGGTAATCGTCCTCACCGTGACCTGGTGCTGTGTGAACACAACCAGTACCAGCTTCAGCTGTTACGTGGTCGCCTACCATTACTAATGAATCACGCCCATAAATTGGGTGTTCTGCAACAATGCGGTCAAGCGCTTGCCCTTGTACTTCTTGTACAATTTGCACGTCTTCCCAGCCAAATGTTTCAGTTAATTTTGCAAGTAAGTCTTTTGCTACAATGTATTTCGCACCCGCAGCTTCTACCACAACATACGTAAATTCAGGGTTCACCGAAATCCCTAAGTTCGCTGGAATTGTCCAAGGTGTCGTTGTCCAGATGATGAATTTCGCATCTGCAGGTACAACGTCTTTTGTATCCTTAATACCGAATGCTACGTAGATAGAATACGATTCGACATCTTGATATTCAATTTCTGCTTCTGCAAGTGCCGATTCAGAAGACGGAGACCAGTAGACTGGCTTTAAGCCTTTATAAATATAGCCCTTTTCCGCCATTTTACCGAATACTTCAATTTGACGTGCTTCGAATGCTGGTTGTAATGTGATGTATGGGTTTTCCCAATCACCGCGCACACCTAAACGACGGAATTGACCTTTTTGGTTTTCCACTTGTTCGTAAGCATATGCCTCACAAAGCTGACGGAATTCCGCTACAGACATTTCTTTACGCTTTACACCTTTGTTTGTCAGTGCTTGCTCGATTGGTAAACCGTGTGTATCCCAACCTGGAATATAGGGTACATGGAAACCAGTCATCGAACGGTGACGGTTAATCATATCTTTAATGACTTTGTTCAGTGCGTGACCGATATGAATATCCCCGTTTGCGTACGGAGGGCCATCATGTAATACATAGTGCGGACGGTCTTTCGTGCGCTCTAGTACTAATTTATTGATGTCCATTTCATCCCAAACCGCTTGAATTTGTGGCTCCTTTGTCGGTAAGCCGCCGCGCATTGGGAAATCTGTTTTCGGCATTAATAATGTTTCTTTATACTCTACCATTGTGTAATTCCTCCTAAAATTTGAGTAACTAATTTACATTGAACAAAAATCTTTCAAATATTTGGGTAGCTTTTTATGCGGGAGTTGATTTCCGCTACACGGAACGGAAATCAGCCCTTCATTAAAAAATCTACCAATTATTTAAAGGTGATTTACTCATTACAAGTAATTAAGCTTTTTAGCCAAATAAAAAAGCCTCCCATCCCTGGTAAAGGGACGAAAGGCTATTATTTCGTGGTACCACCCTAATTTGCAAAGGAATCCTTTGCCTCTTAGACACTATAACGTCGTGTAAAACGAATAGAACTTACTCATTTCAGCTCATTAGCTCCGGAGTGATGTTCAATATAGGTCACGTGTTCGAGCTTGCACCGTCCTCGAATCGCTTTGGCTGTTCTCTATACTTACTGTCTCCATCATTGCCTGTACTATGAATTTCATATGCTATTCAGTATATGAAATGTCGCGCGCGCCTGTCAAGCATAAATCGACGCCTCATGTGATTAATAATTTTTTTCGTTATTGTCGAACGATTCAATTTGCTCATCTACGCGAGAAGGTCCTTGAATATCAGTCAAGTCGACACCATATTCAAGCAAATGCTCCCAGTCGTCTGTGCTCAGAAGGTCCAACTGCGCCTCAACAAGCATTTTGAAGCGGTTGCGGAATACTTTTGACTGCTTTTTTAATTCATCAATTTCAATCGTCACTTTGCGCGCCTTTGTTAGCGCTTCATTGACAATACGATCCGCATTTTTCTCCGCTTCCTTCAAGATTAACTTCGACTCTTTTTGCGAATTTCGGCGCAATTCGTCTGCCGCCTCTTGTGCTACAACAATCGACTTTTGCAATGTATCCTCCATCGTACTGAAATGATTCATTTGCTCCGTCATTGTTCTTACTCTATCTTCTAAATCCTTCTTTTCGCGCAGGAGAATTTCGTAATCTTTAATAATTTGATCTAAAAACTCATTAACCTCATCTTCCACATAGCCGCGAAAGCCTCGCGTAAACTCTTTATTATGTATATCTAGAGGTGATAATGGCATATTCTCCAACTCTCCTTTACTGAAATAATCTTTAAGTTCTATTATAGCTATTATTACTAGCTTTAGCATCAAATTTCCGTATAAAGCATCCGATTTTTACGATTTTTGCTCTAATTGTCCTACCATTAAGCGAATTTTATCCTTTTTTGTTCGGCCTGCCGTCTCAATTACTTTAAAGCGACCAAAGCCGCGTGCAGAAAGTATATCGCCTTCCTGTAATTCAAATGCCACTGCCTCACGTACTGTCCAGTTGACTTTCACACGACCTGCTGTCACTAAACTTTGTGCCTTTTGACGCGAAATATTTGTGATCGTAGCGAGCACGACATCAAGACGCATTGAAGCGACTGTATAGGACTGCTCTAGCCACTGCTCATCCTGCTCAATCAGCACTTCATTTGCAGCGAACTCCTCCACATGTACTTTTACCTTCCCAATGCTCGTCAAATTCGCACGCACATAATCCGCTACCTCATGCGCGACGGCGAACTGTACTGTATTTTCCGCAACACGAATATCGCCAAATTTTCCGCGCTCGAGTCCTACAGAAAGCAAAGCACCTAACACATCCGGATGCTTCAGCTGTACAAATTTCGACGGGTAATTGACCGTAAAAATCGTAATTTGAAAATCTGCTACTTCTGGCACATAATACGACGGCGCAATAACGATGCGTTCTCGCTCCGCATTACTGAACATACCCGACGCTTCAAGTACGAGTTCATCCGTTTGTCCAACAATTGCCTCCACTATAAAACGCTGGCGCGGATCTAAAAAATCCGTTAGCCTCGGGGCATAGCGGTCCTCAACCTCACGCAGCCAACCAACAACCTGCTCAATAAACGGCTGCTCGTCTTTTCTAAAATGCTGAATCACATGCTCCATCAAAAAAACCTCACTTTCACTCAATATTCCACTATTTGAAAAATGTAAACAAACGCTAAAAACTTAGGCTGCGCCGGAAAGTTTTCACTTCTCGGCACAGCCTAAATAATTAAAGAATATAGCTCAGTACGATATAGACACCTTGTTCAATGAACACAAGGACGAATAAACCGACGATTGGTGAAAAGTCGATCATACCGATTGGCGGAATGAACTTTCGGAAAAATCCTAAGTATGGTTCGCATACTTTGCTTAAAAATTCCCCAACAGCAGAGCTTTGCAATGCCGGAATCCATGACATTAAAATATAGCCGATCAGCATAAATCGATAAATTAAAAACACCGTTGATACTACCGAATAAATCATATATTGCTACCTCTCTAGTATAAAATCATTCAAATACGTAGTTTGAAATTTCACCTGAAACTTCCACATTATCTGGTGTGCATAAAAAGATATCATTCCCTACGCGTTGAATGTCGCCACCTAAAGCATATACAGTCCCACTTAAGAAATCAATAATACGCATCCCTTGATCGCGGTCAATGCGCTGTAAATTGACAATTGTCGCACGTTTATTTTTCAGGTGCTCGGCAATATCCTGTGCCTCCGCATAAACGCGCGGCTCCATTAAAATCACTTTAGAGTTTTTTAAGGATGTCGCCGTTTGTAAACTGACGACATTATTTGGGGTTGCCTGAGAATCCACTCGTTGTGGCATTTGCTGCACCTGCCCTTTACGCTCTTTTTTCACACGATTATGCGTGGCAATTTGTTGCTGCTGTGGTACTTGCTCTGGTCGTGAAGGTGCCGGCTGCTTTTCTTGTTGTTGCTGCTGCTCTTGCTCCTGCTCAGCATCTTCATCTAAGAAAAAGAATTTATCAATTATATTTTTAATACTCATTTATAATCCCTTCTTTCGTTAACCAACAAGCGCTGTACCAATTCTTACAAACGTTGCACCTTCTTCAACGGCAATTTCGTAATCATTCGACATGCCCATTGAAAGCTCTGTACAAGGCGCATACGACAAGCCTAGCTGTACAACCTCTTGTTGTAATAATTTTAGCTCACGAAATACTTGGCGAATCACACGCTCATCTTCTGTATTCGGTGCCATTGTCATTAGCCCAACGACTTCGATTTTCGAATGTCCTGCTAATTGCTGAATAAATGGAATGACATCCGCGCGTGTTAAGCCGTGCTTCGATTCTTCCCCTGACACATTTGCTTGCACAAAGCATTTCACTACCTTCGTTGCACGCTTTTCAATCTCATCTGCCAAACTTAGACGATCTAGTGAATGTAAATAATCCACCTGGTCAATCACTTGCTTCACCTTACGTGTTTGCAACGAGCCGATAAAATGCCACTGAACATCCGCTGCAATCGCCTGTAATTTTGTTTGTAAGCCTTCTGGGCGATTTTCCCCTAGGTGCATAAGCCCTGCATCAATTGCTTCTACCGTACGCTCTACATCTACTTGCTTTGTGACAGCAATAATGTGAACATCCTGTCCATCTGTTGAACTTTCTTTTGCTTTATTAATAGTTGCTTGTATATTAACTAAATTATTAATGATTTTCGCCACATTTTCCCCAACTTTACAACAATAGTTTTTCTCATTGTAACAAGTAGGCGTCTATTTTTCAATGAATAGCCCGAACTATTCGTAGCCATCCTTTACAAGAATCACATCCTTTCCTACTGTGAGAATATGACTAATTGCTACTTTTCTAACATTCTCTTCCCCTTGAAGGAATTGGTAAAACTTTTTTGGCGATGAAATAAGGAACGCCTGAATTTCACCGCTTTTTTCGCACACTTCCGCATCAACAATATAGCCAATAAATTTACCACTTGATGCTTCAATAATTTCTTTTTGCTGGACAGATGAAAATTTCATGTGGTTTCCTCCTATCAAAAAAGACATGTCTAATAGCAGTGATAGACACGTCTTCCTTTTTCTTGTTAATTCATTTTATAGTCTCGTTGCATCATTTCAATTGCACTTTTCTCAAGACGCGAAATTTGCGCCTGTGAAATGCCGAGCTTTTGTGCGATTTCTGTTTGCGTTTCACCGTAATAAAAACGCTTGGCGACAATTAATTGCTGACGCTCATCTAATTTTTGCAAGCTTTCCTTTACAGACACATACGCTACCCATTGATCTTCACTAACGTCCCCTTGCAATTGGTCCATCATATAGACGGCATCGCCATTATCCGAATACATCGGTTCCTGCAATGATAGCGGATCTTGAATCGCATCAAGCGCGTACAACACGTCCTCTTTTTTCATGTCAATCGCTTCGGCAAGTTGCTCAATCGTCGGTTCGACTAAATGCTCAGCAATAAACTGCTCCTTCGCCTGCATCGCCTTGTAGGCAATATCTCTAAGTGAGCGCGACACACGTAGCGCATGATGATCGCGCAGGTGCCTACGAATCTCCCCGATAATCATCGGCACTGCATAGGTTGAGAAGCGTACATTATGCTTTAGGTCAAAATGGTCGATTGCCTTTAATAAACCGATACAGCCGACCTGGAACAAATCATCGGCCTGTTCCCCGCGATACGCAAAGCGTCCCACAATGCTCAGCACAAGTCGTAGGTTGCACATGACTAACTCCTCACGCACAGCCGACTCCCCTGCCTGCATTCGAATAAATAATTGCTTCATCTCTTCATGTTTTAATACGGGTAATTTAGAAGTATCTACCCCGCACAACTCTACTTTTGTTCGTACCATTCATCTCTCTCCTCCGTACGTTCCTTGTTAATCAGTTTGTCCGGAAAAGAGTGCAGTATGCGTTGTAAATCATTCCAATTTTACTATACGGTTGGTGCGTTCAAATGCTCACGTAAATCTAAAATAATTTTTTTCTCAAGGCGTGATATATACGATTGTGAAATTCCTAAATGATCCGCGACCTCCTTTTGCGTCATTTCTTCTTTGCCGTTCAGGCCAAAGCGGCATTCCATAATATATTTCTCACGAGGCGTTAGACGGTCAATGGCCGAAAACATATGCTGGCGCTCCAGTTTCTTCTCCACATCATTGATAATAATATGTTCCTCCGTCCCTAAAATATCCGATAATAATAATTCATTGCCATCAGCATCAGAATTGAGTGGCTCATCCAGTGACACTTCACTTTTCATACGGCTTGTTTTGCGCAAATGCATTAAAATTTCGTTTTCAATGCAGCGCGAGGCATATGTGGCGAGCTTAATATTTTTTTCTAAGTTAAATGTTTCAATCGCTTTGATTAAGCCAATTGAGCCAATACTTATCA
The DNA here is from genome assembly GCA_040274725.1 of Solibacillus sp. GTDB lineage: Bacteria > Bacillota > Bacilli > Bacillales_A > Planococcaceae > Solibacillus. The sequence goes on from JBEMAQ010000001.1 coordinate 544,752, forward strand.
AGTCTTCAATCGGTGTTGCTGTATTATCAAAACGCCTTGCAATATAAACGACAAGACGTAAATTGCGCTCAATCAATGTATCGCGTGCATGCATATCTCCATTCATAAAGGCTTCCACAACAACAATCTCTTCTTCTCTCGTTAATGGTATTGGCAATGAATCATGTCCTCCTATATAGTATGTGCCGCGCGCCCCAAACTTTCTTAAGAAGCGACGGAAAAATACGATTAGTTTTTTAAACAATCACGGTCCCCCTTTATTTTGTTAGTAGAATACATACATGTAAAATCATGTCAGCCTGCTGTGGGAATGGCGCTTCGTTTTGTGTAAAGACGACATAATGTCCTGTGTACGCTCGCTTGTCTACCATGAGCTGTGACACGCGAAACCCAAGTACTAACTGCGGCTCATTATGAACGGTTACGACGCGTACAAAGCGAATAAATGGCCTTATTGTTTCTGAAAACATCGTCAAATTCGTTGGCTCTGCTGATTGCCACTGCTGTAAGGCTACACAAAAACTTGCAGGTAGTTGCTCCTCCACATCCAGTAGCGATAAAAAATGAACGGGCGCCCTACTAAGCGGCTCACGGCATTCATTCCCTGTGTCAATGTAAGCCTGGACAGTAAGCCTCATGTCATCAATTGCTAGCTCACACGTCGTCACATACGCTTGCTGGACCGTCGAAAGTAGCCTTTGTTGCCAGCCCTTTGACGTAACAAGTAATAAACAGCTCGCTACCAACACAAAACAAGTGAAGGCAAGCACCGACGATTGCTGAAAAAACAACGGCTGTAGCATCGTCAAAAAGCCACCGACTAGTAGCGTAGCAATCATCAACCAACTAGCTTGTACAAAAAGCGTAGATAGTTGCCATGAAAACGCGATGCCTAGTAAACAAAGAAAGCCGATACTAATGGACCAAAATGATAACGGAAAAATCGTTGTAATAAGCGCACTGCAAAATGCACTCAGCCACAATTTGCTCGCTTTCACATGGAAACCTGTTACGGTCACTGTAAATTTCACTAAAAGTACATTCATCATTGTATTAAACAAAAGAAGTAGCTCCCCAACGATACGCCGCGCCTCCCACTAATAACGTAGCATGGACACAAGAGAAAAATTGTCAAAGAGTGACTATGAAAACAAATTTTAGTACGACAAAAATTGCTGATGAACGACAAAAGAACCTAGTCAGAATGATTTCTGACTAGGTTCTTTTAGCACGATTTATTTTGCTCTACATACAGATTGTCTATTTTTCTACCAAAAAAGGCTATGCTACAAATGAAATTTGTAGCATAGCCTTCAGTAATTAACGTCGACGATTACGTAAAAACGTCGGAATATCTAGTGCATCTTCTTGTGATTGATGCGTTTGACGTGGCATTTCTTGCTGTACAGGCTCTTGTGCTACGCGTGGTTGCTGTCCAATTGGTTGCGCCGGCTGTTGCGTAGCTGCTTGCTGACGTGCACCGATTGCTGGACGAGCTGGCGCTTGTGGACGAGATACTGACAGGATTTCATCAGAGAAGCCAGTTGCGATAACCGTTACAATAATTTCGTCATTTAAATTTTCGTTAATAACCGAACCGAAAATCATATTTACTTCTTCATCTGATGCAAGCGCTACAATATCTGCCGCCTCTTGTACTTCAAATAAACTTAAATTTGAGCCACCAGTAATGTTCATAATAACACCTTTTGCTCCGTCGATTGACGTCTCAAGCAGTGGAGATGAAATGGCCTTTTTCGCTGCTTCAACGGCACGGTTTTCACCTGTTGCAATACCAATACCCATAAGAGCTGAACCTTTGTCAGACATAATTGTTTTAATGTCGGCAAAGTCTAAGTTGATTAAACCTGGTGTCGCGATTAAATCTGAGATCCCTTGTACACCTTGACGCAGTACATTATCCGCTTCACGGAATGCTTCAATCATTGGTGTTGATTTATCAACGATTTGTAATAATTTATCATTTGGAATGACGATTAATGTATCAACCGATTCCTTCATTGTGTTAATACCGCCCATCGCCTGCGTAGAACGCTTACGACCTTCAAATGTAAATGGACGTGTCACAACACCGACTGTTAATGCGCCTAAATCACGCGCGATTTGTGCAATTACTGGTGCAGCACCTGTACCTGTACCACCGCCCATACCTGCTGTGACGAATACCATATCCGCCCCACGTAGTACTTCTTCTAATTGTTCACGGCTTTCTTCTGCCGCCTTTTTACCTACCTCAGGGTTTGCGCCCGCGCCAAGACCACGCGTCAGCTTCCCACCGATTTGTAATTTATACTCTGCTTTTGATAAATTTAATGCTTGCGCATCTGTATTCACGGCGATAAAATCTACACCTTGTACACCGTGCTCGATCATACGGTTGACGGCATTGTTACCACCGCCACCTACACCAATTACTTTAATAACGGCCAATTGATCCATATTCGTATCGAATTCTAACATTATTTCTCCTCCTAATCTATCGTTCCCGATTTTTTCGCGGTTACTCGAAAAATTTATTTAATAGGTTTTTTGCGCGATCAATGACACGCACTTTATTTTCAGATTCTACTTTTTCTGATGTATTATTTACTGGTTTAGAAGGAGTATGCTGAGTTGGCGTTTGGTATGATGGATATGACGGCGACCCTTGCGCAACTTCACGATTATAAAACTGGTCTTCTACATGTGCATAACGAATTAAACCAACAGCTGTAGTAAATGAAGGCTCACGTACACCAATATAGTCTGGTGTATAAATACGTACACGTGATAACATGACTTGTCTTGCAAGCTGTGCAATCCCTTCAAGCTGTGCAACACCGCCTGTAAGAACGATGCCTCCAGGTAAATCACGTACACCTAAACGTGCGATTTCATCTAATACAAGTTCAAATAATTCTTCTAAGCGAACACCAATAATCTCGGCAATGTAACGCTGACTATATTGGTCAGTTGAATCCGTTCCAACGACAGGGACATCAAATAGTGCCTCATTTGATGCATCTTCAAAAAATGCATGTCCAAACTCAGTTTTAATTTTTTCAGCTTGCTCCGTCGGCGTTTTTAATACAATTGATAAATCTTTTGTAATGTGATCGCCACCAACTGGAATAACGGCTGTATTTTTTAATAAGCCATCTTCAAATACCGCAACAGTTGTTGAACCTCCACCAAGGTCAATATAAGCAGTCCCTTGATTCTTTTCGTCCTCTGTTAAGGCAAAGAATCCTGCTGCTAACGGCTGCAAATAAATTTCGCGTATCGTCAAGCCTGCACGTTCTACACAGCGCAGTACGTTGTGTACAAGTGTTTTTGATGTCGTAATCATCGTTGCGTCCATTTCTAACCGAATACCAATCATCCCGCGTGGATCTTTGATTTCGTCTAGATTGTCAACGATAAATTGCTTTGGAATTAAGTTTACTAACTCTCGTTCAGGTGGAATTGACATCACTTGTGCAGACTCAATTACACGTTCTAAATCATCATCTGTAATTTCACGATTCTCACTATTAACAGCGACAACCCCTTTTACAGGTTGTAAAAATGTTTGATTTGCTGGTACACCAAGCACAACCTCTTTAATCTCGATACCTGTCATCAGTTCGGCCTGACTGACAGCCTTCTTAATCGATTGTACTGTGGCATCAATATCAACGATTGCACCTTTACGAATGCCGGTTGACTTCGCATGACCGACTCCGATTACGTGCAACTGATCACCATTCATTTCTCCAATTAGTACTTTAACTGAAGACGATCCTATATCTAAAGAAATATATATATCTTGATGATTCAACTCGCTGCACCTCCTTCAATTACTCCTATAGTCCATTCTATTGTAAATTTCCGTTATTGTCTAAGAATATTCGTGTTTGTCATCAAATTTTAACGTTCATTTATGATTTCTCATTCATTTTTATACGCCGGTCTTCAAGCTTCGTTAAAAGTATGCGACGAATGACCGCAATATTTTGGAAAAGACGTACACCAAACGCAAAAATTGCGGCTAAATAGAGGTCAACACCGATATGAACGCCTAAAAACGCCAGTCCGGCTGCCAATATGATATTAAAGAAAAAACCCGATATGAATACTTTATCGTCATATACTTGCTGTAATTGAGCACGAATCCCACCAAACATCGTATCAAGTGCCGCTAACACCGCAATCGATAAATAATCCTCATACACCACCGGGATTTGAATATCCGTTAAAATACCGAGTGCTACACCTAATATTAAGCCTAATAGTGGTAACCACATATTCTAATCCCCTTTAATCTCGGTCAAATAATCATATCCTGGTAAATCAACTGTAGAGTCAATACGCGTCTGCTGCTGTGCTGGCTGAATCGTCAACTGTAAATTGTCAATAAAAAATTCATCGCGGTACGTGGACGCAAACAGCACGCTCGACAGCTTTTCCGCATCGTCATAGTTGGCTGTAATGATTTTAATCTCAATATTTGTTTCATCAATCGGCATACTATTAATCGTCGTTCTGCCGTTAATATCTCGAATCGCTGAGTGTAGCGTCACACGTTGGCCGTCAATTTCAACAGCCTGTGCATGATGACGATACAAATCATTAAGCAAACGAATTAGTAGCTGTGGTGAAATCGGCTGAATTTCATAGCCAAATTGCAGCATCTCGCGTGACGGCTCAATCATCAGTGACAATCCTGGGCCTGTCATCGGTAAGACCCCTGCTTGACGCTGCAACTGTTCAACTGTTTCTTGAATAATTTGCTCTGGATTTATAAATTCCTCATCCTCATATTTACGAACAGTTTCACTCGATTCACTAATCATCGAGAGCATCTCCGAGTGACGTTTTTGCTCACTCGCTAATTCTTGACGGATTTCCCAAATATCGCGTGTATCACGCTCAGTTGGTTGTTGGACCGTGTTATATTGCACGGCGAGCATAAAGCCAATCACAAATGAAATGAGCGTAATATTTCTAAAATGTGTTTTTTTCATCATCGTTCGCTCACTCCTCGCTACTGCCCATTCGCTGTCTGCATCGTCACCATTTCTACCGTTTCAAGCGTCACTTGCACACGCTCATTTAGTAGCTGATCAAATACACCACCGGTAAGCTGCAAGGAGCTCGTCAAAATTGTTTGATTCCCTACCGCTTCAATGATGAACGGTGCAGGATGCTGCTTGCCATCAATTGTAATAACCGGGCCGTTGCAGCTAATATAGGAGTTTGCCGTTAAACGCTGTCCATTAATCGCAATGGCCTCTGCCCCTGCAATTTTTAATTCATTTAATAATTTAAAAATATGACTATCATGCACAATATAGTCGTTCGGGTTTGTTGAAGTCGGGTCGTACTCACCATCTTCAAGCGTAATACGAACCCCTTCCCCACTTCCCGCTGAATACCCTAAGAGCAAACGTAAATGCTCTGCTTCTTGAACAAATTGTTCATAGTGCTCCTCATCCGATGCCATTTGCTTTTCATAAGCTCGTATTTTTACTTCAAGCTCATTTAGCTCGTCCGCAAGCTCTTTATTGCGCTCCTGCTGCTCAATTAGTTGCTCGCGGTACGTATTTTCCTGTTCGAAGTATGGTGAAGCTTGACTTAACATTTTTTTATCCTTCGACAAGTTATACGAGTAGCCAATAATAAAACCCGTAATAACACATACAATCAGCAAGACAAAATATTTACGGCTTAAAAAGTTGCGCTTACTGCTCTGCTTGTACTTCATCTACAATGTCCCCTTCAGCTGGCTCGTCCTCAAGCTGTCCAAGCATCATGTACTCTTCTGTAAAGGGACGGTAGTACGAGCCTACCTCAATATCGATAATGCCCTTTTCGAAAGTGTCCGCTTGTTCAATTTGCGCAATAATGGACGGATAATAATTCAGCTTACTTGCAAGGGACGTAATTTCAGCGCGCACCTCATAGCCATCATTCATAAATAATGTCACTGCGTATGGATCTGACTTTGACGGGGTCGCATTAATTTGCGAAATTAACGCTAAAATATTCGGCTCAAGCCCCGCTAGCTCCTTTAATAACCGCTTACGTAATGCTTCATCTTCAAATTGCAGGAAAATCGGTGCATCAATCGGCTCGAGTGCGCTTACTTGCTCTAAAATATAGCCATTTTCTAGCATCGGATAAAACTCACCGTTTTTCGCAATATAAGCAACCTTCTGCCATTCACTTACATGAATTTGCACCGTATTTAACCATTTACGCTTTACCTTTACTTCCTTTACCCAATCGTTTTGTTCAAGCGTCTTTTCTACATCACCAACTGTAAAGCCCCACAATGATTCCTCAAGTACAAGACCCGACTCCTTTAAATAAAAGGACTCCTCTACAATCGACTCCCCGCTTAATTCAATTTTTTGAATATTACTATAGGATGATTGAAAATAAAGAACGAGTGCAGTAATTCCTAAAAAGATCATGCTAAGTATAAAGAACTTAAAATTCGATCGCATTTTTCTGCGCTGCTTCAGGGCTGGTACACGTTCTGTAATATCGATTACTTTTTTCTCCATTATTTTCTCCTCCCCCATTCATTACTAGAAAAATTTAATATTGTCGCCACTGTTAACCATACAATAACAAGCGATGTGCCACCATAGCTAATAAATGGTAGCGTGACACCTGTTACAGGTAGTAGGTTAATGACAACGCCGATGTTCAAGCACGCTTGAATCGCAATCATCGTTGTTAAGGCACAAATCACGTAAAATTGTTGGAGTGTAAAACAATGAAGTGCTAAACGATAGCCTATCAGTAAAAAGCACGCAAAAATAAGCAGGAGTATACTACCTCCGACAAAACCAATCTCCTCCAAAATAATTGAGAAAATAAAATCATTTTGCGGCTCAGGTAAATATAAATATTTTTGTCTACTTTTTAAAAATCCATGCCCGAATAATCCAGCTGGGCCAATCGCCAAGAGTGATTGTACTGCCTGAAAGCCGCTTCCAAGTGGATCTGCCCACGGATTTAAAAATGCTTCAATACGCTTTAAACGATACGGTGCAGCAAGTATAAGTCCCGCAAGACCGACTCCTCCTAGTAGTACAAAAAATGCGTACAGCTTTAGCGGATACTGCGCTAAAAATAGTAAAACGAAGGCAGTCACAACTAAAATAAACGCACTGCCGAAATCTGGCTGTAACATAATAAGCGCCACAGGCAACAATAAAATAATAAAATGCTTTAGCTGGACAATTCGCTCACTCATCTTTCGCTCCGCCAAGACGAAACTGAGAAAGACAAGCGTCGTTATTTTCGAAAGTTCTGCTGGCTGAATCGTTAATGGACCTAAGCCAATCCAACTTTGAGAACCATTTCTTACAATACCTATACCCGGAATGAGTACAAGTATTAACAAAATTATCGAGAAAAGGTAACTTATTGACCAAAATTGTTTATTTTGTAGAAAAGAGCCTTTCACGAGTAAAAGACAACTGATGAAAGCGATACAAAAATAAACGCTTTGCTTTATGTAAAAAGGGGTTTGACCTGTATAGTGCACGGCACTCCAATACTGCCCTGCCGAGTAAATAAAGGCAATCCCAACAATGGATAATATGGCTGCACAGCTAAAAAACAAACGTCTAAGGCGCGTATTCAGGATGCCCTTCCCTTCTTACTTTTTTAACCAATCCATTGCAATTCAACTACCGACATATTCATCCTATTAAGAATGCATTTCGTGCAATTTTGCACGAAATGCTTCTAGGTTTATATGAGTAATTATGCTTTTACCTATAGTTTCATGACACGGTCAATAAATAGATCGCCGCGAATTTCGAAGCTGCCGTGTTGATCCCAGCTTGCGCATGCCGGTGAGAGTAAAATGATGTCGCCTTCTGAAGATAGCTTCGCTGCGTAACCGACTGCATCTTCTACATCAATGGCGCGTACAATATCCTTCACACCGCAAGATTTCGCGAATTCGATCAGACGCAGTGCCGTTTCACCAAATACGACCATTGCCTTCACGCGCGACATTTCCTCGCGTAATTCCTCAAATGAATGCCCGCGGTCAAGACCGCCCGCTAGTAGCACGATTGGTGCATCAAATGCAGCAAGTGCTGATTTTGTCGCTAAGCAGTTTGTTGCTTTTGAGTCATTGTAAATTTTACGCCCTTGCCACTCGCGTACAAATTGTGAACGGTGACGGACACCGCCAAATGCCTTTATTACTTGCTCGATTGCATCTTTCGGACAGCCGTGCGTTAATACTGCGGCGATGGCACATAAAATGTTTTGTAAATTATGCTCCCCAGGTAGCACAATATCCTTACGCTCCATGAATGCCTCGCCTTGCCAGTAAATTGTCGTCGCATCGGCGCTAATGCCCGCCTCTGACTTCCCTTTTACTGTAAATGGTACAAGACGAGCCTTTGATTTTTTCGCATAATCCGCAACAATTTGCTGGTCTGCATTGTAAATAAACGTATCTTCTTCTGTTTGGTTGCGCGTTACGCCAAATTTCGCCTCTGTATACTCTTCAAACGTCCCGTGATAATCAAGGTGCGCCTCATAAAGATTCGTTAAAATCGCAATGCTAGGCTTGAAATCGCGCGTGCCCATTAATTGGAATGATGATAATTCTGTTACAATAACATTTTCCGGCTTCGCTTCCACCGCTACGCTACATGCTACAGTCCCAATGTTCCCTGCAATTAGCGGCGCACGCTTGCCTGCTGCTAACATTTCGAAAATAAGCGTTGTCGTTGTTGTTTTACCATTTGAACCGGTAATCCCAATAAACGGCGCCTCGCTTACTAAATAGGCAAGCTCCATTTCCGTAATGACTGGAATGCCGCGCTCCACAGCATCCGCAATAATTGGATTGCTGTATGGAATACCCGGGTTTTTCACAACAAGTTCAAAGCCCTCATCTAATAAATCTTCCGGGTGACGACCGCAAATTACGGTAATACCCGCTGCAAGTATGCCCTGTGCTTCTGGATTTGCTTCAAATGGCTTTGCGTCATTTACTGTCACAAACGCACCAAGCTTATGTAGTAACTCTGCCGCTGCGACACCACTTTTCGCTAACCCTAATACTAAAACCTTTTTCGACTGTAAAGCTGTATACTCGATCATAACAACGCCTCCACTAACACTCCGATTAATGCTACTACTAAACCTGTAGACCAAAATACTAATACTACCTTCCATTCCGACCAACCTGATAATTCAAAGTGGTGATGGATTGGACTCATTTTAAAAATACGCTTTTTGCGTAGTTTAAAGCTTCCTACTTGTAAAATAACGGATAATGTTTCAATCACGAATACTAAACCGATTACTAAAAGAAGTAATTCTGACTTTACTAATACGGAAATCATTGCGAGCGCTCCGCCAAGTGCAAGGGAACCTGTATCCCCCATAAATACTTTCGCTGGGTTGGCATTAAAAATTAAAAAGCCAAGTAGCGCGCCTGTTACCGCAAATGCAAATAATGCGATATCTGCCTGCCCATTAAATAACGCAATCACACCAAACGCCGCAAAGGCAATTGATGCCGTTCCTGATACAAGACCATCTAAGCCGTCTGTTAAGTTGACCGCGTTCGAGAAGCCGACTAACCAGAAAATTAAAAAGGCTACGTAAAATACGCCTAAATCAATGGATACGTCCGTAAGTGGAATGGCAATCGCTGTATCAAATGTACCTAAACGCAATAATAGGAACGCTGCAATCGCAATGACGATTTGACCAATTAATTTTTGGAGCGATGTCAGTCCTAAATTACGCTTAAAAATAACTTTAAGCCCGTCATCTAAAAAGCCAATGACTCCAAAGCCTACAAAGACTAATAATAATACGACCGTTTGTGTTGTAAATAATTCAAATATCAATCCAACGAGTATCGTCGTTAAAATGATTGATAGTACAAAGATGAGACCACCCATCGTCGGTGTACCCGCTTTTTTCATGTGGGATTGTGGTCCCTCTTCTCGAATGCTTTGACCAAACTTTAATCTGCGTAGTACCGGAATTCCGATTGGCGCAAAAATGACAGTCAAAATGAATGACGACAGTAAAATCGTCATCGTTGTTGTAAGTGTCATGTGAAATCTCCTTTAAATCTTCTTCAAATCTGTAAATCGTCCATCATTATAATAGTTGTTTTACTGTCATTTTTCAATTGTACCTCGGCAGAATACGCATCTATTTTATTCTTTACGTCCATTTTTTTATAAAACAACTCATTTATTCCCCGAGAAATAAATGAATATGGTCTGTTTGCTCCATTAATTCATTTGCTTTTGGCATTTGTGACTGCACAACTTTGCCTTGTCCGTATAGCTCAATATGATATGGATACAGCTCTTTTGCGATTTCATCGGTAGACTTCCCGACAAAATTTGGCACGCGCTCTGTTACTGCGTCCCCCCATACATATTTGCGATCTACTTGCTCCGTCTGCTTTTCAATACCTAACACCGGTGCGCTATCCTCTATTATTTGCCCGACAATTGGTGCGGCGATTGTACTGCCAAAAACGAGCGTACTTTTCGGATGATCAATCGCAACGTAGACGAGTAGCTGCGGATCATTCGCCGGTGCAAAGCCAATAAACGACACAATATAATCGCCGTCTTTGTAACGGCCATTTTCTACCTTTTGAGCAGTACCGGTTTTCCCTGCAACACGCAACCCGTCACGGTAAGCCTGTCTACCAGAGCCGTTTGCAACAACGGATTCTAACGCCTGTCTTACAAGCTCAGATGTCGACTCACTGACAACATTCCGCTTACTTTCTGGCACATTTTCAACAAACACTTCATTCGTTTGCTCATTGTAAATTTTCTTGACAACATAGGGTGTATACAGCTGTCCACCGTTAATCGCGGCGGCTACTGCCTGCACCTGCTGAAGAGGTGTCACGGAAATCCCTTGCCCAAAAGAAGTCGTCGCATGCTCAACAGGGCCAAATGCTTCCTCTGAAAATAAAATCCCACTCGCCTCACCCGCAATACCTGAGCCGGTCTTCTCACCAAAGCCAAAATCTTTAATATAGCGCATCAATTTTTCACGACCTACACGCTGTCCGAGTTCAATAAAACCTGGGTTGCATGAATTTTCGACCACCTGCAAAAACGTTTGATCTTTATGTCCCTCACGCTTCCAACAACGAAGGCGCGCACCTTCCACTAAGCTATAGCCCGCATCATGGAAATGATCCTCATGCAAATCGACAACGCCTTCCTCAAGCGCGGCGCTCAGTGTAATAATTTTGAATGTCGACCCCGGTTCGTACGCCATAAAGGCCGGCAAATTTCGATTATAGATTGTTGTATCAACTTGGCTAAATTTCATTGGATTATATGTAGGATACGAAGCGAGTGCATAAATTTCACCGCTATTTGGATTCATCGCAACCGCCAATGCTTGATCAGCTCGGTAACGAATCATTGCCTGTGATAATTCTCGTTCGACGATTTTTTGAATATCTAGGTCAATTGACAAAGCGACTGTCGCCCCGTCAACACCATCACGCCACTCATCGTCGACATGTGCGAGTGAAGTACCCTTTGCGTCTGTAAAGAGCCGTATCGCCGCATCTGAGCCTGTTAACAGCTCATCATACGCATATTCAAGCCCAGCAAGCCCTTGATAATCCGCCCCTGTAAAACCTAACAGCCTTGCAAGCAAATTACCGTACGGATAATGCCTAATATAATCAACACCTGTATAAAGACCCGTAATTTTCTTTTGCTGTAATTCGACAGCCTGCTCATAGGAAATATTTTTCCCTTCTGGTGCAAGCTTCACGAGCGATACACGCTGCTCGAGCTTTTGTATAATCTTTTCCTGCTCTACGCCGAGCACCTGTGCAATCTCACCGGCAACGGCTTGCTTATCCGCATTTTGTGCGGGCATAAAATAAAGCGTTGGTGCAAGCTTATTCGTCACAATCACGTTACCGTGTCGGTCAACAATATCACCACGCTTTGTCGTAAACGGGATTTCACGGTCCCAGTTTTCCTTTGCCTTTATTGTCAATTCATCGTGCGCAACGACTTGAATCATGACAAGCTTCCAAATAACCGCAACCCCAAATAAAAGAAATGCACTACTTAGCCAAACAAGCCGTTTTTTCGCTACGACCGATATCCATCGCAAAACTCCCCACACCCCGTTTTACTATAACGTATGTGTGAGGAGCCTTTTCTATTCGGTCATTATTCAGCTAGTGTTTCTTCCGGCTCGCCTTCTACCTCTGGAGGTGGAATGGTATACAGTTCTTTCGGTGTACGCAACTGCACAACAATTGGGCTATTATCTGAAATGGTTGTACCACCTGATACACTTTGGCTTTCAACATAACCCTCACCAATAATTTCAATTGGTAATTTAGACATCGTTTTATACACAAGTATGTTGCGTAGCGACCAGTTTTTAAATGTTGGTAACGTAATCGCACCCTCTGTTTTTAAGAACACCACGGAATCCTTGACGAGCATTGTACCTGCTTTCGGATACTGTGCTAAAATTTCGCCGCCTTCACCAATAATAATCGGTTGCAAGCCATCATTTACGAGTGACACGGTTACGTCATCCGTTTGCTGCCCAACGATGTCTAAAAGTTCATGCGTTTGCACCTCAGCAACATCAGTTGGGTTGACATTTAAATATTTCAAGCTATTTTGCATCACCGATTTAAATACTTGTGATACAGGGTCTGCACCGATTTCAGAAGCACCAAGCTTTGGTTTCGCCACTGCGATATACATAATCAGCTGTGGATCATCGACAGGCGCCATTCCAAGGAAAGAATACAAGAACTCATTTTTCCCCCAAGCATAGCCGCGTCCATTCGCATTTGGCATTTGCGCTGTACCCGTTTTTCCTGCTACCTCATAGCCTTCCATTTGGAATTTCTTCGCATTCCCGGCTTCCGCATAAATTGTTGACTTTAATAATTCACGTACAGTTGCGGCTGACGCCTCACTAATGGGCTCACCCTTTACAATCGGCTCAGAATCAAACGTCACCTCACCTGTATTCGGGTCAATAATTTTATCAATGACATAGGGTTGCATCATTTTACCGCCATTTGCGACTGCTGTTAAGCCTTGAATCAGCTGAACAGGCGTTACCGTCGAGCCTTGTCCGTAAGATGTCGTTACTTTTTCAATCGGATTTGTGCTTAGTAATACGCCAGGTGCCTCATTCGGCAGATCAATCCCGGTCTTTTCACCAAATCCGAAGCGCTGTAAGTAATCGAACAATGTATCCGCACCCATAATTTCTAGCTGGTGGGCCATCGCTGTATTCGATGAACGCTGGAAGCCTTCTAAATACGTAATACGCCCCCACCCATATGTATTATGGTCACGAATTGTCCGGTCAAATAATGTGTATGAGCCTGATTGATACGTTGCATTCGGATGCCAATTACCTGAATCAACCGCTGCTGCTATCGTAAAGGTTTTGAGTGTCGAGCCCGGTTCAATGACGTTTTCGACCACATCATTTAGCCAGTTTGTATCGAGTCCCTCGCGCGTATCTGGATTAAATGTTGGACGCTGCGTCATCGCCAAAATCTCGCCCGTTTTCGGATTGGCAACAACACCAACCATCGACTGCGGATTGTACTGCGCATTTACGCGCGTCATCGCATCCTCTAAAAAGTTTTGAATGGTTTTATCGAGCGTTAAATGAATTTCATCGCCATCTTTTGCAGGTTGCACTACCTTTTCAGCATTTGGCAATAAATAATTGAACTTATCCGCTTGGAACTCATATTTACCATCTTCCCCGCTTAGCTGCTTATTATAAATGTATTCAAGCCCCATCCGTCCAACAACATTTGATGTACCATCATCATTTGTTTCACGGATCGCAAACCCAATTAAATGTGCAGCAAATGAACCATTTGGATAATAACGTTTTTTATCGCTGACAAATAATATTCCTGGCAATTTCAATTCCTCAATCGCGGTTTTCACCTCATGACTAATCCCGCGACCAGCTGAACCGAATTCTACTTGATACGTATTGCCACCTTTATTGAGGCGCTCATAAATTTTCGCTTCTTCCATTGGTAAATATTCGGCAAGCGCTCGTGCTGTACCTGCAATATCCACGACATGACGAGGCGTCTTACTCTTACCGGTTGCCTTGTCGCTAATAACCGCAACAAGTCGGTAACTGAGTGTATCCTCTGCGATAATATTTTCATTTCGATCATATATTTTCCCACGATCCGCTGAAAGTACGCGCTGTCTTTCATACTTTGCAGCCGCCTGTACCGCAAGCTCTTGGCCCTCTACCTCACCCGTTGCCTGAATCGACACAATGCGTATATATAATGTTAAAAAGAGCCCTCCAAATATGATAAACATGAAGAGGGCTCCTTTTTGGAAACGAAACTTTTTGTTTTTCATTGTCCCGGCACTACCTTCACATTGTTCTCATTGAGTGTTAATCCGAGTTCTTTCGCCTTGTCCCAAATACGCTCATAAGTGGACAACTCACTTACACGTACTTTCAAGTCAACATTTTGATTGCTCACTTCTTGAATTTCTGTTTCGATTTTTTGAATTTCCATACTCATCGTTTGAATTTCGCCTTGCGTGTGCAAGATTGAAACAGCAAAATAAGCGAAAACAACAATAAACAGTAGAAACAAACATTTTTCAAAGAGTGTAAAGCGCTTTTTCGGCTGCTTTACGATCTCTTTACTTGGCTTAACTGAAGGTTGCGGTGGTTCGTACTGTGGCTGTTGCTGCGGCTGCATATACGGTTGTCTTACTCGAACTGCCATTTAACCACGTCCTTTATCGTTAATTTTTTCAGCAACGCGTAGCTTTGCTGAACGTGAACGATTATTCGCCTCTAACTCCTCTTCTGATGGTAAAATCGGTTTGCGTGTTATTAGCTTTAAAGTCGGCTTCATATGGTCTGGAATAACCGGAAGTCCGTGTGGTAAGTCCGGTAATGAAGAAGCTTCCTTAAAAATCGTCTTTGTTAATCGGTCCTCAAGTGAGTGGAACGTAATCACACTAATACGACCACCTACTTTTATTAACTCAATCGCCTCTGTTAATGAATCTTCTGCTGCACCTAACTCATCGTTGACAGCAATACGTACTGCCTGGAAAATACGCTTTGCAGGATGTCCGCCTTTGCGTCGTGCAGGTGCTGGAATGCCGTCTTTAATCAGTTCTACAAGCTGCGCTGTTGTTTCAATTGGCGCCTGCTCGCGTGCTTGCTCAATTTTGCGCGCTACTTGCTTTGAAAATTTTTCCTCGCCGTAACGGAAGAAAATACGGACTAAATTCTCGTATGACCATTCGTTAATGACATGAAATGCTGTAAGCTCAGCTGTTTGATCCATACGCATATCAAGCGGTGCGTCATGATGATAGCTAAAGCCGCGCTCTGGCGTATCTAACTGCGGTGATGAAACACCTAAATCATATAGAATACCGTCTACTTCATAGATGTCTAAGTTATTAAGTTCTTCTTTTAAATGACGAAAATTCGAATGCACGAATGTCACGCGGTCCAAATAATCCGCTAAACGTACTTTCGCGTTTTCGATTGCTGTTGTATCTTGGTCGAAACAAATTAAGCGACCATTCGGTGATAATTGTTTGACTAAGTATTCGCTATGTCCTGCGCCACCTAAAGTGCAATCTACGTAAATACCATCCGGATTGATGTTCAACCCATCAACAGTTTCCTTCAATAATACGGTTGTATGATCGAACATGTTCTAAACTCCTCTTGCCTTGACCTAAAAATCAAAGTCTATCATATTTTCTGCTATATCGTTAAAAGACTGTGCTGATTGTTCGAAGTATTCATCCCAAGCATCTTTAGCCCAAATTTCTATTTTAATCGATACACCTAATACGACGCATTCCTTTTCAAGATTAGCGTGTTGTATGAGTGTAGATGGAATATGAATCCGGCCCTGCTTGTCTAACGCTACTTCTGTTGCACCCGAAAAGAAAAATCGCGCAAATGCACGCGCACTTTTTTTCGTCATCGGCAAATCTTTCAATTTCAGTCCGAGTTTTCGCCATTCATTCATAGGATACCCCAAAAGGCACTGATTCATATCACGCATAATAACAAATGAGTCACCCAGTGCTTGTCGAAGCTTTGCTGGAATACTGACACACCCTTTGCTATCAATGGAATGCTGGTACTCGCCTATGAACGTATTGCTCACCCCACTTTAGTAATAAATGTACCACATCCTCCCACTTTCCTCCACAACTTTTAATTCATTCTTGACAAAGAGACGTAAATTATGCAAATAGGTACTTTTTCGTACGAATGTTCTGTGTAAAAAGATACAAAAAGAGAGTTATCTCTCCTGTGAGATAACTCTCCATAAAATAGTTTATGTTAAAGTGAAATGATATTATGATGGGAATTTATCCCTAATTTCAACAGTAATAGTTCATCAATTAAAGAATCCCCATATACATTGACATAGTGATACGGATTGTAAGCACGTTCTTGCCAGCCATCATTCGGAAGTAGCTCCGCTTGTAGTAAATCATATTGACGAATAGCTACGCGGTGCTTCTCTGCCACTTGTTGCGCTATTTTTTGCTGTACGTAATTTAGCTGCTGTACGTGGTAGGCTTTATTTTTAGCCATTACCTTATTTAAGTGTAGCCCCTCGCTCGCTAAATGCGCTTCCAATTGCTCATACTGTGTCAGAAGCGTTCGCTCCATTTGCACTAGTTGCTTTGTCGCCTGCTCGTCCTGAACACTCGCGATAAATGCCTCTTTATGCTCGGCAGCTCCGCCCATCATCACATCAACCGCACTGAGTTCATGCTGTACTAATAACGTATCCGTTTGTGCTGTTTTCAGCGTAATATTTAAACGTGGTGCAAAGATTGGCATTTGCAGCTGTAATGTTGCAAATGCATCCTTTAATGTTGCCCAATACGCTAATTCACCTGGTCCACCAACAAACGCTAGTACCGGTAATGTCATTTCCTGCATAAGCGGACGTGTCACGACGTTATTACTTAACTTCTCAGGCGTATTACGTGCCACTTCCATTAGCTCGTCCTTCGTCATTTTCACATGCGCCAGTACATTGCTAAAATAGCCGTCCTTATATTCTAATAAAAAGCGCTCACCGTCATGAACATAAAATAAATTCGCATTGTGCGTACTTGCTTCAATCGGCGTGCCGTAGCCAGCTGCCGCTAATTTCTCCTCTTGTGCAACGACAACACGCGCAATCGTCTCACTATGCGTAATAATTTTCATGAAGTACGCACGCTCATACGCACGGAATGCCGGGTCTGCTGCATCAATCATTAAAAGGCCATGGTTTTTAAATAAATCATTCATGAGTGCCGTAAAGAAATCGGTGAACGTCTCGCTCTTCTCTAAATGCGCTAACACATTTTGTAGTAGGCTTTCGGTATAGGCTGTTTCACCAAAATCATAAAATACAGTCTGAACAAATTGCGCCATCGCTTCTTTGTTCAACTTTGTTGTAGACGCCATTGTTTTACGGCGCGAGCGCTCACTATAGCCGCGCTTTTTCACCTGTGCATCCGCAATTGTATACGTATGATTAATTTCCTCTAAATCATGGTCCTCGCCTGCAATCCAAAACATCGGAACAACCGGCTTTTGCAAGTGCTCACGTTGCTCTTTTGCGAGCAAAATAACCGTAATGGCTTTGTACACCGAATAAAGCGGTCCTGTTAGCACGCCTGCCTGCTGACCACCTACAACAGCTAGTGCACCCGCCTCAAGCTCTTGCAAATGCTCCTGTGCACGCGCTGTAATGCCAAACTTCGTCATATAGCCACGCACAACTGCCGTCAGCTCTTTTGCATCATACGCCTTATTTTGTAAATACTTTGCTCGCTCTTTAAATGCTTCATCATTATATTGATAATCAAAAAACTGATGAATTGGCGCCTCTTCACTCCAATAATCCACCAATAATTTATTATTCACTGGTAATGAAATTTGCTCCAGCTTCATTAAAAATTCTCCTCTACTACTCTGTCTAATCAATTCACAAAACAGTTATTGCTATATCAAAATATTTTCTGTTCATAATTGTATCCGTTTTATACTCTTTTCGAAACGAAAAACTCTTCGCTTATCTATACTACCTTAACATAATCGAGTACTGAAATCGTTATACCAATTACTATAACAGCGAAATAAAGAATAACTAACGCAATAAAATAAAATCGCCAAATGCGTCTAAGCAAAGGTGCCACTTCAATTTCCTTTTCAGTACGCCAGTTACTATATGTAAAAATCATCGCCACAATCATCGCCAATATAATCATCCACAAAAGAACTTTTACTTGCCAAATCCCTTTAATCGCAAGTGAAACGGATAAAAACAATATAGGAGTTGCTACATCTGCTGCATAACCAAATGCTTGCGTTGTTGCCAACTTCATTTTCTTCCCAATCATATAAAGCAGTAGCAAGGCAATAAACGGACAAAACAGAATAGTGGCGGCGATCATTTGAAATAACCAGATCACATACCTTCCCTACTCTCTTCAAACGCTTTTACAAGCTGATACAATGTTTGTAATATTGGCATCGCCTTTTGCCCGTTTTCTGCACGACGGATAATCGCACCGACAATTGTCTCTACTTCCGTTTTACGATGATACAGCCGATCTGCTAGCATAGACGATGTATTATTTGCTGTTTTTTCACAAAGCTGTTGTACATCTGCAAACGACACGATTTCCCGCACATCAGGAAATGTCAGAATAATTTCATTATATAACGATTGCATTAAAAAGAAAGCCTCTTTATTGCGAAGTAGCTCACCATTTTTTATTTGTAAAATGGCTGTCAATGGATTAATAAAGCAATTGAGTATCGCTTTTTCAAATAGCATTTGTTCGGCCTGCTGTTCATATTGTACACGAACAGCATCGCTACTTAGTATGTGTAGCTTATCAAATTTTTCTATTTCACCACGTGCCACTGCTAGCTTCATCACACCTGCACCACGCTGCGCTACACGATGCGCATCTAGCTTTTGCGCCCCAAACTGAACCGAGCTAAATGCAATATGCTGCTGTGGTAATTCCAGCGCTTCTTCATAATGTGCCAAGCCATTTTGCATAAATAATAACGGCATTTCCGCAGAGCATTGTTGTAATTTCTTATAAATTTCTGGCAATTGATGATATTTCACTGTAATAATCGTTAAGCAATCATCGCGTAATCTAGTTGTTGCACTTACGGGATAACTTACTCTTGTACCATCTAATTGCTCACAAATAAGCTGACTTTTATTTAGTTCAGCTGCTTGTTGCTCAGTTCTCGTCACAAGCGTAACCTTCCACCGCGCGGCACTTGCAAGGCTTGCGACGAATAAACCAATTGCGCCTCCACCAACAATTTGAATATGCACCGCCATCTCCCCCATTATATCTCAAATTCAAAAGGTCTGTCTCAGAGACAGACCTTCAAGTAAACTCTATTATACTGGATAGACAGGGTGTTTTCGATACGGGATTGCAATTTGTTTCGATTCAGTCAATCGTAAACGACTGATTAACACCGCGCGTAAATCGCCCGGTTTGACAATATCATCAATAATCAACTCCGACGCAAGCTTATACAAATCAATTTCCTGCTTATACGCCTCGATTTTTTGTTTTACAAACTGTAGTCGCTCTTTCGGATCAGCAATCGCCTCAATTTTATTTGAATACACTGCATTAACAGCTGCCTCAGGACCCATCACCGCAATTTGAGCAGTCGGCAGGGCGATACAGACATCTGGCTCGAACGCCGGTCCACACATTGCATAAAGACCTGCTCCGTATGCTTTACGCACAATGACAGATAGTTTAGGCACCGTCGCACTGCTCATCGCTGAAATGAACTTCGCCCCGTGCCGAATAATGCCCGCACGCTCTACCTTCGTTCCAATCATAAAACCCGGCACGTCCGCTAAAAAGAGAAGTGGAATAGAATACGCGTCACAAAGCTGAATAAATTTGGCGGCTTTATCTGCTGAGTCAACAAATAGCACGCCTCCCTTTACTTTCGGCTGATTGGCCACAATCCCGACAACCCGCCCATCCATCCGCGCAAGCCCTGTAATCAGCTCTGGTGCAAATAACTTTTTTATTTCAAAAAAACTTTCTGCGTCAATCAACTGCTCAAGGCATTCATACATATCAAACGGGGCATTTTGATTTTCGGGGATAATATCCTCTAGCAGGCGACCTGCTACGGGCTCACGTGCCTGCTGATGCGGCGGTACATGCGCAAAATTCGCCGGGAAATAGGACAAATAGTGCCTTGCTGCTTCAATCGCCTCTTCTTCCGTTTCAACTAAATAATCACCACAGCCACTTACCTCACAGTGCATCCGCGCACCGCCCATCCCCTCAAGCGTCACCCGCTCACCAATGACCTTTTCAGCCATGCGTGGTGAGCCTAAATACATCGACGCATTGCCTTCTACTAATATGACAATATCGCAAAAGGCAGGAATGTACGCACCCCCTGCAGCAGATGGGCCAAATAAAATACATACTTGTGGAACGACCCCACTCATACGCACCTGGTAATGAAAAATCTTCCCTGCACCGCGCCTGCCCGGAAACATCTCGAGCTGATCGGTAATGCGTGCACCCGCTGAATCGACTAAATATAAAATCGGTACTTTTAAGCGCTCAGCCGTTTCCTGAATGCGCAATATTTTCTCAACCGTATGCACACCCCAGGAGCCGGCCTTTACGGTCGAATCATTCGCCATGACGCACACCGTTTGTCCGTTCACCTTGCCAATTGCGGTCACCACACCGTCTGCCGGTAAATCCTCCGCCGTGCAATTCGCAAAGCGGCCGTCCTCCTCATAAATCCCTTCATCAAACAATAGCTTCAATCGGTCACGCACAAATAATTTATTCGACGCCTGTAGCCGATCATGATATTTTTTAGCGCCACCTGCTTCAATTTTTGCGACTCTTTTTTGCAATGTTTCATTGTATACACGCATACGTCATCCCCCTATGCTAGTTCAATTAACACATCATCCTCTTCTACAAAATCTCCCTCTGCTACAGCAATTCTCCCGACAATACCGTCTACTTCTGCATCACACGGGATTTCCATTTTCATCGATTCTAAAATAATGAGCGTTTGTCCTTTTACGACGGAATCACCTTCTTTTACAGCTACTTCAAAAACCGTTCCTGCCATTCGTGCTTTTACTTGCGTCATTCGTACCCCTCCAAAAACTTCATTTCAAAGAATATTCCGTATATTGATTGTAAGTGAACACCGCTATTTCTTTCAAATATTTACCTCTACTTATTTCGATGGTGTTTTTTCTTCCTTTGATAAAAATAAAAAGCCTTGTTGAATCCAGCGCAGCATTTTTTCATGCTCCGTCTGTAATTCATTATATTTTAACTCCAGCTCATTATAGGCTTCTGTCAATTCTTCAAAACTCGTAAGCGCTAATTTCAAATGACTGCGCATTAACTGTTTGGGACGTTTCCTTACATTGTTAAGCATTTGTCCATACTGATGACGTAGCGTTTTATTCCAGCGAAAGCCACATGCCTGCTTCGTGCGATTCAACACACCCGCCGCCTCCTCAAATGCCTCTAGCTGCGTTCGACCATTTTGTACCGTTTGAATCACAATCTCCGCAAGTCTCTCATCATCTGTCGTTGTCCATTGATCTTTTCTTCTCTTTTGCTCCATTTCTTCACCTCACATTTTTTACTACTATATGCCGTCCGTCTTAAAATAGAATCATACACTAGCGATTTACTAGTATTGTTTTATAGCAACAAAAAAAGGCCACCGACTAAGTGACCTTTTTTGACTATTTTTTTGACTTTGTTAAGAAGCCCTGTACTGCCGCGTGATGTGCTTCACTTTCCCATAACTTCGCACATAGGCGCACCTCTGCCATGACACGTTCGTACATATTACGCTCACGCCATTTACGTAATTCGATTTCTTTATATGCTTGGTGAACAGACGGATGAATTTTACGCATTTGCTCGATAAAGTCAGCCAGCGCCTCCTCCCTCGTGCCTTCCACATAAAGTTCTGTTACCCAGCCGATGTCCTCTAATTTTTGCGCTTCGTACGGCTTCGCATCAATAAGTAACTTCATCGCGTGATCGTGACGTAGACCGCGTTCAAATAAATACGTACCGCCACCCCAGCCAGATGTAATGGCAAGTGTCCCTTGAATAAAGCCCGCCTTCGCGTGAGATGCCATTAAGCGGAAATCACACGCCGTTGCAATCTCACAGCCACCACCAACAGCCGAGCCGTTAATCAGCGCAATCGTCGGTACTGGTAATGTCGCAAGCTCATATAAAATATTCCCCATCTTGCTGAGCATACCAAATGCCTCGTCCTCTGTTTCAAGCGAATGGAACTCCGATAAGTCCCCACCTGAACAAAACGAGCGCTCCCCTGCCCCTGTAATGACTAAAAAGCGCACATCATTATGCTCTTTAATGTATGTAATAACTTCCTGCAGCCCATTCATCACTGCATCATTGACCGCATTACGTTTTTCCTCACGATTGATTGTAAACGTTAAAATGCCATCTTCCTTCTCAAGTAAATAAGCCATTTCCAAACCCCCAATTTGTTATCGCACTATAACCTAATAGTAGCGAAGTAAATGCATTTTGACAACAAATTGTCAGAAAAATCTACTATTATATAGAACTTATAATGAGTAAATCCTTTCGAAATCATGGATAGTTCTTTAAATAAGGGATAATTTCCATTCTAGCCGAAACAAGAAAAAAGACGAACTTTACTTTCAAGTTCGCCTCTTCAATAAATTTAGAATGAAAAAGACTAGCTAAGAGCCATGGTCTCTTAGCTAGCCTTTACACGAGCGTAAATACTGAATTATTTCGCTACTACTTCTTTACCTTTGTATTGTCCGCAAGCTTTGCAAACACGGTGAGATAGTTTAGCTTCTCCACAGTTTGGGCAAGCTACCATACCAGGTACTGATAGTTTGAAATGCGTACGACGCTTTCTTTTTGCAGTTTTAGAAGTTCTTCTAAATGGTACAGCCATTGATGGCACCTCCTTACAGATTATCTATTCATCTGTTTGATCAAAATACTTAGCTAAAGCAGCCAGTCTTGGATCCAATTTTGGTTCGTCAAGCTTCTTCGCTAATTCTACATCTTCATCCGTTGTGTAAGACCAGTTTTTCCCGCCTACTACTTGTCCCTCGGTATCCTCTTTGAATACTTGCATAGGCACTTCAAGGAGCATAAACTCCTCTAAAACTGGCTTCATGTCAATAACGTCTCCATCGATATAATGGATATCGCTAAAAACATCTCCGCGTTTGTCCGCATCTACCCAGCTGAAAACTTCAACTGTCTCAATATGAACTGGAACCTCAACATCTTCCCACGTGCGTGCACATGGAAGCGTCAATGTAGCCTCAACCGTCAACTGACAAGTCATTTGCGATGCACCAAAAGTGCATAGCCCTTTTACGTGAACGGGTGAAATGTTGCGAATATCTGAGTTTCGATTCATTACTTCATCCAAATTGACTTTCATGTCAATCGGCATACCGTCTTTACGATATTTAGATAATTGATGAATTGACCATTTCATTCGTTAATCACCTCAAGACAACAATATTGATTATAGTGCTAACAAAAATAGATGTCAAGATAATTTCTTGTCACTACTTAAAAACATGCTTATAATCAATGTACATCTGTTTATTTTTATAGAAAATGTGCTACGAAGAGCTCATTTCCTTCATAAAATAGTATTGTACAGTGAGGAGGGTAATTATGCAAGCAGTTGGTTTAATTGTTGAATATAATCCGTTTCATAATGGACATTTGCATCATGTGACCGAAGCAAAAAGGTCGACAAACGCAGAGATTGCAGTCGCTGTGATGAGTGGTCAGTTTTTACAGCGAGGTGAGCCAGCACTTGTCGATAAATGGACAAGAACGAAAATGGCACTCGCAAATGGTGTCGATATTGTGATCGAGCTTCCTTATGCTTTTAGTACGGCGCCTGCACCGATTTTTGCAAAAGGTGCTGTTCAGCTACTCGATGCGATGCAGTGCAGCACGCTGGCCTTTGGTAGCGAAGAAGGCTCGATTGCGCCATTTCTCAATAGTTTCAATTTAATCGAGCAGCATCGCGAGCAGTATAACGCGGCAATCAAGGCTGCTGTTACTACCGGAAAAAGTTATCCTCAGGCACTTCATATTGCGTATGAGCAACTAAAGACGGAGCACCCAAATGACTATATCGATCTGGCACAGCCGAATAACATTTTAGGTTTTCATTATGTCGAGGCGCTCGCAAATAGCAACAGCCAAATGCAACCCGTAACGATTCAACGGATCCTTGCTGGCTATCACGACGACATCGACATCACAAGCAATATCGCAAGTGCAACTGGTATTCGAAAAGCGCTTTTCGAAGGACAATCACTCGGCGAAACATCACAGTTCATCCCACAAGAAACCGCACGTGAGCTAGCTATCTGGCAGCAAAAATATGGACATTTCGCACAATGGGAAACGTTTTGGCCGCTAGTGAAATACGCCATTTTACGTCATACACCTGCGCAGTTAACATTGTATGCTGACGTCACAGAGGGCTTAGAAAACGCACTCATTAAGCATGCCCGCACAAGTAACACATATACAGAATTCATGACCGCGCTAAAATCAAAGCGCTATACATGGACCAGGCTTCAGCGTATGCTCACTCATATTTATACTGGGGTAACGCGTGAGCAACTACACGCGAT
The DNA here is from genome assembly GCA_040274725.1 of Solibacillus sp. Lineage (GTDB taxonomy): Bacteria > Bacillota > Bacilli > Bacillales_A > Planococcaceae > Solibacillus. The sequence goes on from JBEMAQ010000001.1 coordinate 569,569, forward strand.
TGAAACACCTAGCTACCTGCGCATTCTTGGCATGACGACCGCTGGACAGGCGTATATTTCGGCTATCAAAAAAAATCTCCGCTTACCGCTTATTAGCCGCGTTGGTGCGCATGACGACCCTTGCCTTGCGCTCGATTTACGTGCAACCGAAATGTACGGGCTCGGGATGTCGCTCTGCTCAAACAAAAAAATAGACGAAGATTATCAATCTCCGCCTATCCGTGTTTAATTTTTCGGTGCTAACGTTTCTAAATAAGCTAGCGCCTCATCAATCGTTTTGACTGGTACGATTTTCATATCCGTGCCAATTTCTTTCGCTGTTTGAACAGCCGCCTCATAATTCGATACGATGTTAGGGTTCACCTCTAGCATCGCCTCGGATACCGTATCATCTGGCGCAAAAAAGATTTCCATACCATCTTTTTCTGCCGCTACTACTTTACGCTCTACGCCACCAATGCGTCCAACAGTGCCATCCTCGTGCATTTCGCCCGTCCCTGCTACTTTATAGCCCTTCGTAATATCCGTCTCTGTTAGCTGATTCAGTAGCTCGAGCGTGAACATGAGACCTGCTGACGGCCCGCCGATATCCTCCGTTTCAACAATCACTTTCGGATCGGTTTTAATCGACTTACTTTCTGTAAACGTAATCCCTAATCCGACACGTCCATCCGTCCCTGGAATTTCAGCTAATGTAATGGACTTGTCGATTAATTCATCCTTACGACTAACAACGAGCTCAATGTCATCACCTAACTTTTTCTCTGCCATTCGCTCGAGTAAAGATGCTTGGCGTTCAATACGTTCTCCGTCAATTTCGACAATTTCATCACCCGACTTTAAAATGCCAGCTGCCGCCCCGTCCTTTAAAATATTCAGTACATATACCCCTTTATATGTCACTTGATAATCTAAATTCGCGCGCGAAAAAGCGACATAGCTCGCATTAAACTGCGAATCCGTCATCATTTTCAGCTGACGAATATTATACTCTTCCTCGTCTTCTTCCTCCTGACGAACGGATTCTGGCTCGACGACTTCCATATAGTCATTAAACATCGCAATCATATAAGTCAGCGGTGTTGCGCGCCCCATCGAGACTGTCATCATATAAAAAGCGCCCTCATCGTCCTCATCACCATTTTGGACGGTAATAAAATCATTCACATCATAAGCCTTTCCCGGCTTCATAATATAATAATCCAACTGAAAAAATGCTAAAAAGCACGTCAATACTATAATAATTATCATGATTGTGCGCGTTCCAAATTTCATTTTTTCGCACCTCGTTTCCACTGAGCTTTGTAATACTAAAAAATTTTTATTTGCATATATTAGTGTAGCACTTGCACAAACGGATGACAAAAAATTGAAAAGGAAGATTGTCATTTTTTCTATTTTCATTTGCATGGCACTTATTTTATTATTACTACTATTCCCCGAGCATGCACATGAAGGAGTAGACTTAGGTACGAGCCTTTTTATGGAGGCACTATTCCCCTATTTATTACCTTATTTAATATTAACAGGGTGGTTTATTCGTCTGACAACGACGAATAATACCTCACATCCGCTCTCCCTTATTTTGAAAATTTATGTGATTAGCGCGCTCGGTGGCTTCCCAACAGGCTCCGCTACCATTAGCCAACTCGTAAAGCAACAGGCACTAACACGTACACAAGCTGCCTATTTACTTGGCATTTGTCATAGTCCAAGCCCATTATTTCTCATTGGCTTTGTCGGACAAGATCTGCTCGGTCAGACGAGCTTCAGTTGGAATTATTTATTACTGTTGCATAGCTTTTCTTTGCTACTTCTGCTATTTTTACATAAAAAACTACTGACTAATTCCACTCAAAGCGCCTTCGAAAAAGACCCGTACCCATTTTCCAGTAGTGTGAAAGAAAGCGTACCTACTGTAGCTGTCGTAGCCGCAACGATTATTTTTTTCACAACAGTTTATCACGTCTTATTACATAATACCGCACTATTTTTCACGCATTTACCACCGACAGGCCAAGCATTCCTTGGTGGTATACTCGAAATGACAAATGGCTTATTTTTATTTAACGGGCTTTTATCCGCTGAACTCTTCCCACTGATTGCGGTTATTTTATTAACAGCGCAGAGCTTTAGCATTCACCTGCAAGTCGTTGTTCTCGCCAAGTCTGCCGACATTCCACTAAAAGTTTACGTGTTCATTCGCCTGCTGTACTGTCTTTGTATTCCATTGCTTTATATTTTATTTTTCATGTAAGAAAAGCGCTAAAGCGCCCATTCAGCCCCGACAAGCGCTGGAAAGCCCGAAGCGAAAGTGCGCTTTTTACTTTCGCCCGAGGGATTGAAGCGACCTCGAGGGGCTGGCGCTTTAGCCTAGACACTGCCCTAACACCAAAAATTTATACTTTCTTATCCCATAAAAAAGAGCTGCCTCAACATGCGAGGCAACTCTTTTTATGATGGTGTATTATATTTTTCCTTCAGTGCCGCGGCGACAACTGGTGGTACAAGCTCACCGACATTCCCGCCGTATTTCGCTACTTCCTTGACGATGCTTGAGCTTAGGAATGAATATTGATTTTTCGTCATAATGAAAAATGTTTCGATATTTTCATCTAGAAAACGGTTCATCGACGTGATTTGCATCTCATATTCAAAGTCCGAAACCGCGCGTAGGCCACGAACAATCGCTTTCGCACCGCGCTGTTTTGCATAATCGATTAACAGCCCTGATGATGTATCAATGCGCACATTTGGTAAATCTTTCGTTGCTTCGGCAATCAGTGCCGTTCGCTCCTCGATGGAGAATAACGGATTTTTTGAGGAGTTATTTAATACTGCCACATACACGATATCAAACACATCCGCTGCGCGGTAAATAATGTCTAAATGCCCCTTTGTTATTGGATCAAAGCTCCCTGGTACTACAGCAATTTTGTCAGTCAACGCTTTCTCCCTCTTCCTTTCGATAGACCGAAATGATTGTTTCCCCGTATGTTTCGCGGCGCACAAGCGCAAAATCACCGTACGCCTCTGGCAATGTCAGCTCTCTTGTATGCTCACATAAAATAATCGCATCATCCGATAGCTTCCCTGCCTCTACAAGTTGCGTAACAAAGTCATAGTACTCCGCCTTATGATACGGCGGGTCGACAAATAAATAGTCAATGACAAGTTCTCGCTTCATTAAACCCTTTACAGCACGTGCTGCATCTGTACGAAACAGCTCTGTCTCGTTCTCGTAGCGGCATTTTTTTATATTTTCTTGCAGTACTTGAAATGCACGACTATCCTTTTCAACAAAGATGGCCTGCTCTGCTCCGCGACTAAGTGCTTCAATTCCTAGACCGCCACTACCTGCAAACAAATCAACCGCAATCCCACCGTCAAAAAATGGTCCGATTATATTAAAAATCGATTCCTTTACTTTATCGGTTGTCGGTCTTGTCGTATTGCCCGCCACTGCTTTTAGTGGCATGCCTTTACGCTCTCCTGCTACAACGCGCATAAACTCACCAAACTTTCTTATCTTGTAATAAAGATACGCCTCTGGCAAATGTCTAGATTTCCCAGTAAACCCGGAAAATCTAGACTTATGTTAGCCGAGGCGTAATTAATTCCTACTTTGCCGTCGTTGTAATGGTAATACGATTATCCGATTTTGTTAGCTCAACTAAAAATAGTCGTTGTAACCATGATTCCTCGATAAAGTATTCACCTGCTACGACTTTAATTGGCTCTGATACTGTATTATAACGTCGTTGATTAAATACGTAAAATCCTGGCTGTTTCGGGAAGCGGAAGACACGTGTCTCACTATTCACATAGTAACCATTCGGTCCAGTACTCACCTCATAGCCTAACGCACGTAATAACGAATCGGCTGAATAAAGAATTTGACCATCCTTTAAAATAACCTGTACCTCTTCATTTTTTGTCACATCCACATAAATCTCACGTGGATCATTGAATAAGAATGGGAATGTTCCCTTCGTTTGCGCATTCATCGTGATATACGCTGTTGATGCGCCTAACACAGCAGAAACCTCTGCATCTAATACTTCTGGCGTAATTTTTTGTCCCTCTAGCGCCTTTAAACGCGCTGTCCAGTCTGCTAACTGGCTGTCTGACATTTGAGCTGTCAATGTGTCCACAACTTCAGCTGTCTTTTCACTACCAAATACGTCACCCGTTAAATACGAGGCGACCATTTCCTTTAGCCAGTGCGGACTGTCACCAAATTGATAACTTGACTCGAGCTGTGAAATGACAACATGTTGCTGTACTTTCGCGACAGTAATTTCAGGAATAAATAACATACGGTAGCCTTCACCACTTACTGTATTCGTTCCATTAATAATGGCAATATGCTCATCACTTAAAAATTCTACATTCGCTAGCTTATCATAAAAAGCTGTTTTCAACGGTGTCTTCGAATAAATTGCAAGCGTTTCTGCCTGCTTTTGAATTGTAAATGGTTCAGCCTGCCAGAAAAGATCTTTTACTTTCCCTGTCCCACTAAACATTGAATAATTCACGAGCTTTAACTGCTGCTGCCCAACGAGCGGTAAGCCTGTAATCCATTGACCATTAACATCTCGGTCAGTTGTAATATGTACTGTTGAAAAATGCACATCGCCACCTTTTAATGTAGCAAACACGTTTTTCATCAGCTCTCGTGACGTCAGCCCGTTTTTCATCGGAATGACATACGATACAGATTGTGCATGCGTTTCGCCTTCCGCAAATTTCAATGTATCCTCGGTTAAACGTGTACAACTGTATTCCGCTTCAATAAAACAGCTCGGATTCACAGCTGCTTTTGGCCATTGGATATCGATTTCTTGCTTCGGCAAATTTTTAAAATGATGACGAATATCGAGGCTCTCTCCTCGGTAGACAATTTCAATTTCCTGTGAATACGTATAGTCCTCCACTTGCTTGTCTAATTGATCTGAAAATACCTGGTACTGCCAAAAAAGCACAGCGCCGACAATAACGACTAACATTGAAAAAAAACTTACTGCAAATTTCATGTGCTCAAGCCTCCTGCATCATGATACTATTGTAAAGAAAGGATGTGTCTAAAAATGATTCAACAATTTATCGAACTAGGTCGTGGCTACGGAGATGTTTATGAGCTTTGTGAGCTAATCAACACAAATAAGCATCGCTTCCACCACGCGTTTATATTTACTGCTGAACACGAAGGTAAAAAAGTCGCTTCATTAGCTGTTGCCTTTAAGCCAACTGATGAAGGTAAATTTATGCCTATTTACATTTGCCGCGAAGGTATTCCTTATTCAGAAGACAAGCCTTCAAAGCGTATTGAATTATTCCGCGAAGTTGTAACAGCACTTGATAAGCAAGTAAATATTTTAGAACTGAAGCACTCTTCTATTTTTTCGGAAACAATTCAATATTATCAATACGCAATTGGGATTTTGCGCCTAAATCACTACATCCCACCAATGCAATAAAGTAAAAAATAATTTGTGGGGACTTAGAACAATTTTTGTTCAAATTCTATTATTGTATTTCACTAATAATAGGTATGTTTCCCCACAAATAATTGACACTTCATCATTTCCACACTTACCTACTAAAGCCCAATTTTATAATCATATTCCTTCGCTTTATCTGGCCTTGCATTTTCAAATTCCGTTTTTACATATGGGCGATAAGACGCCACAACATCCTTCACAAATGGCAGACGCTGAATTTTCGTTTGCAACGCGTCAATCTCATCTTGTTGGCAGTATAAAACGACATATTTTAGCTTTCTTGAAATATAGTGTACATGACCATATTTCCTTAATGATTTGGCATGTTTTAGTTGATGTACGTATACAATCAGACCTTGTCGTGCGTTCATCTCGATCCCTCATTTCTTGTTAAAAGCATACCAAATGTGCAATTTGATAGCAACAGAGTTTAGACAGTCGCCCTGATTTTCCGTATAATAAATGGGGATAGGGTGTCGACTGCGTTGTGCACACACTCTAGCTTCTAACAGATCTAATTTACACATGAATTTTGTATAGTAAAGGGAGGACGAATTATGGGAAAGAAGACAAAAATTGCTTTAGCGATCGCAGCAGCAAGTGCCGCAGCATGGGCGGGTACAAAAGCTGTGTCAAAGCCGCAAAAGCGTGAGAGTAAAGCTGTATTACAATCTACACGTCCAGTTATTTTCGCACATCGCGGCGGGGCACAGTTAGCACCTGAGCATTCACTACTTGCATTTGAACAATCTGACCAATTAGGTGTCGATGGCTTTACTGTAAGCGTTCGCCTAACAAAAGATGAAGAAATTATCGCCTTCCATGATGCAACAATTGACCGTACAACAGAGGGAACAGGCTTTGTAAAGGACAAAACATTAGACGAATTAAAACAATTTAATATTGGTTATCATTTTACAGATTTATATGGCGCGGCTCCTTACCGCGAAGAAGGGCTTGAGGTTGTAACAGCGAAACAATTACTCGAAGCATTTCCAACAAAATTATTTATTTTATCGATTGAAGACAGCCCTGACACATACGAAGGTAGCTTAATGCCGTCGAAGCTTTGGCGCTTAATCGAAGAATTACAGGCACAGGACCGCGTCATTATATCGAGCCCATACAGTGAGCAAGCTGACCGCTTTAATTTATATGCGCACGGCTCTGTCGCACTCGGCGCTGGTGACCATGACACAAAAAAGGTGATGGCAACATTTACAAGCCAGTTTGGTCACCTATTCAATCCAAAGGTGGACGTATTCCAAGTGCCACTAAAATCAGGTATGTTTAACTTTGAATCACCTAAATTTGTGAAGTTTTTAGCAGATTTAAATATTCCGATTCTTTATACGGAGATTGATGATGCCGAAACATTCAATCGTCTTCTCGCACAAAATGTACAAGGCATCATTACAAATCGACCCGACTTAGCGGAAGAGTTTTTAGAAAACGCATACTAAAACGAAAAAGCACTTATCCACAGGGAATAAGTGCTTTTTTCGTTATGCTGAACAAGAACATCCGCCACCCGTACCGCAGCCTGTGCCGCATGAACTAGCGCTCGCAAAAAATGGATTACTGACAGGTACTTTCACTGCTTCTGATACAGAGCGTCCGACAAGTAAGCTGACTTCATCAAGTAAATCTTGATAATCATTTTCTGCAAATTTCAGCGCCGCCACTTGCTCATTTAAATCAAGCGCACGTTTTGCCGCGCGAATATCCTTCATAATTGTATGATAATCTGGATGATATTTACCGAAGCGTTGTACATCCTCGTATTGATCCTTTAGTCGTTGAAAGGCTGTAATTTGCTGTGCTAGCTCACGGTCCTCATAAACGGACTTGTATGCCGCGCGTAGTCTTTCTGCTTGCTCAGAAGAAAGAATCATAGCATTTAATACATCGACCTCATCTAAAATCATTGCCCACTCAGAAGTCATAAACATGATGCATTCCTCCAATCTTCCTCCATCATAACAGAATTAAACGAAGAAAAAAACTACTTACCGTTTCCCTTCATCGACTAACTGCGCTAAATATTCCTGCACACATTCATGATCAGAAAATGTAATTGTCTTGCCATTTGCTGTTTGTGTTCGTTCATGCCCCTTCCCTATAATCGCCACGATATCCTGTACTTGTGCTTGCCGAATCGCACGCTCAATTGCTCGCTTGCGGTCTAGCTCCACCTCAAATGCTTGATTGAGTAAAAATCCTTCTGTAATTTGCTCATTAATGACCATTGGTGATTCACTGCGCGGATTGTCCGTCGTCAAATAAATATAATCCGCATACGTAGAAGCCGCGAGCCCCATTTGCGCACGTTTTGCTACATCACGCTCACCGCCACAACTAAATACGACAATGAGTTGGCCATATTTTTGCTTATGTAGCGTTTGTAGTACAACACGCATTGCCTCTGCCGTATGCGCATAATCAATGACAATATCAATCCCTAAATTATTTTTCACATAGTCCATTCTTCCGATAGGTGGCGCGAGCACGGTAGTTGCCCCACATATTTCTTCAAATGAATAGCCAAGCGCAAACACGACTGTTGCTGCTGCTAACGCATTCATCACTTGAAACTCACCACTGACCGGCAACGTCAGCACATACTGTTCCTCCCGCAATTGAATACAGCCGTCCGTATGACGAATACCTTCATTTAATACTTGCCACTGTACATCAACGTGATTGCCCGTGCCGAACGAGAGCTTTTTCTTTTTAGTGGACACACCAACTGTTCGGCAAAATATGTCGTCCCCATTTAAAATCACCATATCGCTCAGCGTAAGTAGCTGCTGCTTTGCTAGCTTATATTGTTCAAACGTACCGTGATCCTCAATATGGTCCTCTGCTAAGTTTAAATAAACCCCTATATCTATATGACAATAATCAAGCCGGTGCGTTGCTAATCCCATTGAAGAAGCTTCTAACACAACATAATCTATTTGCTGATACACCGCCCATTTTAGAATCGTTTGCAGCTGCTTTGCCTGTAGTGTTGTTAATGATTCTGCATAAAACTCCGTGTACTCTCCTTGAACAAAAACACCATTCGTACCGATGACCATTACCCTTTTGCCTAACTTTTGCAAAAGCTGGCCGATAAAATGTGTGACTGTTGTTTTTCCATTTGTTCCTGTCACCGCAATGATCTGCAGTGCCTCTGACGGGAATCCTTGCAGTTTCGCACTCGCATAGGCTAAAAATTTTGCCGTACTCGGCACCCAAATCACAGGAACATCGACTGTGAGCGAATCAAATAATAGTTCATCTTGCACAACAATCGCACATGCGCCAAGCCTGAGTGCCTGTTCAATATACGCGCGCCCATCCACTTTTTTCCCCTGCCTTGCAATAAAGAGATCTCCTTTTTGAAGCACACGCGTATCATCCTCTACCCGCAAAACCTCTCCACGAATCGAACCTTTCACCGTACAAGGCCATTCCTTTAAAAGCTCCGATAATTGCATAGCACCTCTCCTCACTCTACTATATGAGAAAAGCCCAATTTCGCTACAAAAAAGCTTGCCTGAAAGTGATTACAGACAATTCTTTTTACCAAAAGCAATCACCGTTCCATAAAATATAACTAACGCTATAAAATATGACATAATTATACAATTTTATTTTTCTTCTCATCTAAGAATATAGATATCGAAGCAGCCGATCATGAGAGGGGAACGGCCGCTATCATCACTCAGCTAAATGCAAAAGAAGCTTCTACTAGCAAATCCTGCTATTCAATAAATCGCTACGTTCTCCCTTGATATTCTCCAAATACTAAGCAATTACTAAACGCAATTAAATCACCAGCAAATAAATTACTTCCAAATCCATAAAGGTCCCTGTAATTTTTGTCTAATCCGCTCCCTTAAGCCAACGTTGACACAATGTTGTCATTGAAAGAAATGGGAAAATGTTCTATTATTAGTATGGAGCGTATACTTATGTACGATTTGCTAAAGGAGGATAAAATATGTATTTCGAGAACACTCAGCTTGAAGATGTAAAAGTTAATCAAGAAGTTTTAACTGCCGTTATGGCGAAGTTTGGTTTAGAATGTCATGGCGCATGGGACTATGATCGTATGGCATTTGACCGCTGCTATGATGTAAAAGAAGGCCGTTTTTACTTGCGCGTATTTTGCAATGCCGTATCTGGAGATGTCGGCGCACATGACGCTACATTAAATATCTTAAAACCTGTAATTGGAAAATACTACTATCCACACGGTGTAGAATACACAAACGAAGTATTCCCACAGCACCTTATGAAAGAATGCGAAACAGTTTTAGCAAAAGTACGTAAAGAGCTTACAGAGTACGGAATTTAATCGCATTCAAAAGGGCATGTCAGCTTTATGTTGACATGCCCTTATCTATTCCTCTATAAAAAGCACACTTCATTTCAAAAGTGTGCTCTTCCATTAAAACCCTAAAATCGCCTTAAATACAGACGTTGTTTCGCCGCCTTCATAAATTACGTAAAGCAGCATATAAACCATTACACCTGTAATCGCTACAAAAAACCAAATAATACTTGTAATAGGTCCAATACGACGGTGAAGTTTCATGTTATTTTTGAAGCCTGAGAATAAGCTCGTTAGTCCAAATACTGCACCACTTGTTGCAAGTGTAATATGGAAAATTAAAAAGAATGTATAGTAGCCTTTCAATTCATCCGGTCCGCCGAATGCTGTATTGCCGATAAATACTGTACGTGATGCATAAATGATGAAGAAAATAAGCGCAGATACACCTGCAGCAAACATCACCTTTTTATGTGCCTCTACTTTTCGCTTGTAAATCAATCCCCAACCAATCGCAACTAATACCGCGCTAATGACGATAAAAGCTGTACTAATTGTAGGTAAAATTGGTACACCCATGATAAAAAACTCCTATCTTTCGTTAAATTCAATACTGTATTCGATTTTGGAACTCTTGTAATTCTCGTGCTGTAATTTCCTCTGGGTTTTTGCGCTCCGTATTCCACCACTCACGGAATACTTTGTATAAAATGACACCAAAAATAATCTCTTGGATAATTTTCATTAATACGCCGCCGACCTGCTGATCTGAAACAAGGTTCATACTAGAAAATAACTCAGGACCCGCGAGTGCTAGGCCAGATAATGTCATCGCTGGCACACAAAGCTCCATCGCTCTCAGCCACATATCCGGGTCACTATATGTACTATACATTGGACTTGGCGCGAAAATAATTAACGCACATGCTGGCGTAATCAGCACCGCATTCGATGCGATATAGGCAAGCTTACTAATATTTTTCATTTGACGCTGGCCTTCTATTTTGTTCAGAAGCGGCCAGTACATTAACATCGCCGAAACAAATAATACTACCGTGACAAGTAAATGTAGTAGCTCATTTAGCTTCACTGCATCAAATATGAGCGGTAAATGGTACACGGAAAACAGCCCTGTAAATAAGAAAATTGCAAATACTGGTTGCGTGAAAAAACGTAAAAGCTGGCGAATAACCGGCGCCTCTACAACGACTTTCCAAACCCACCACGGCACACCTTTAATAATAAAAATCGGTACAAGTAGCAACAGTAGCGCCATTTGTGTCATATGCATTGTAAACATAATGTGCCCAAGCAAGTCAACTGGCGAGCCCTTTACAATATAAAAAATGATCATACCAAGCACAAAGTAAACGGCTTCACCTGTTTTTAGTGGCTCACTTATTTTAAAGGCACTTCTCCATCTGACTGTTACTAAAAAATACAATCCTGTAATCCCTACAATAAGCCCGAGTAAATACGGACTCCACAACGCTTGAAATCCAAATACACTTATCGGCATACAACCATGCTCCTTTAAACATCAGTATCTTCATTATAAGTTTCATATCTTAGAACATCAATGAACGAACTATGACATTTAGCAATATTAAATATATAAATTAAATACTTGTTTAGATTGAAATTTATGGAATGAAAGCGCTAAAGTGCCTGTTCAGCCCCGAGTGGACATAAACGCCACATCCATGTGACATGTCCACAATGACTCACATCGTGTGAGCCCCAGCTGCTTTCGAGCCCGAAGTGAAAGTGCGCTCTCCAACTTTTACCCGAGGGATCGAAGCGACCTCGAGGGGCTGGCGCTTTAGCCTAGACATTAAAATGCCAAATTTTATACTTTCTGATATGTAAAAAAAGCATCTCCGACTAAGCCAGAGATGCTTTTCGTGTTACCACCAAACAATCGTGTTGAACGCGATGAAGAATGTGAAGGCGATAAAGCCGCCGCCCCATGTGAAGAACTGGATAACACCGTTAAAGTGCATATCTTTGTCTTCTAAGTGCATGAACGCGTAAAGTTGCAACACAACTTGAATACCTGCAAGTAGCAGGATGAATGGTGCAATAAATGCTGGTGCAAAACCTGCAAGTACCGTAGAAAATGCAATTAATGTTAAGAAAATCATAATCGCAAAATTTACTGCTTGCTTCTTCATATGAACACGGCTGTGCTCACGGTCGTACTCGTATTGCGCTTGTGTTCGTACTTCATAATGAGTATCATGTGCTGACATTATCCTAACACTCCCATCAAGTAGACTACCGTGAAGATGAATACCCATACAACGTCGATGAAGTGCCAATAGATTGAAGCAGCAAAGTACTTCGGCGCGTTATATAGGTTTAACCCACGGCTTTGGTTTCGTACGATTAAACATGTAATCCATACTAAACCAATTATTACGTGCAGTCCGTGTGTTCCAACGAGTGTAAAGAACGCACTCGAGAACGCGGATTGCGTATAACCAAAGCCCATGTGTACATAGTGATAGAACTCATAAATTTCTAAAGCCAAGAAGCCAAGACCTAAAAGAACCGTAATCCCCATCCACGTTTGTACGCCTTTGAAGTTAAAGTTCTTCATATGATACATCGCATAAACCGATGTTAATGACGATGTTAACAGTAACATTGTCATAAAGAATGCTAGTGGAAGCTCATACAATGTTTGTGTAGAGTATTCCATTCCAGCTGGTCCTTTATTTTTAAGCGCGATATATGTAGCGAATACACTCGCGAATAAAACGGTATCAGATGCAAGGAAAATCCAAATCCCGACTAGCTTGTTTTTCCCCTCCATCGTTGCTTGCTCAGGGTGTTTCGGCCAAGTTTGTGGAGTGAATTTTTGATTAATATCCATTACTTGATACCCCCTTTAGTTGACGTACGGTATGCTACTAAATCCGCTTCGATTTTTTCGATTTCCGGAACTGTTACATGGAAGCCTAAATCATCTTTTACAGAACGAATAATCATACAGGCAACCGTTAAGCCTAAACCACCGATTAATAAGGCAAGTGACACAGCTGGTGAAGCGTGTGCTGCACCTGCTTGCGCTTGGTCACCCCATGGAGAGTAAAGTGCACCAAATGCTGCGATGAATGTACCAATTGTCATCGTAAGTGGTAAAATCGAACCATTTGGCATATGAATCTCACCTAGTGGCTCAGCGTAAACCATACCTTCTTTATTGCCTTCTTCCTTCTCAATCCAGTACGGGTCAAAGCCACGTACAAGTGGTGTTTGTTTGAAGTTGTAGAATGGCAGTGGTGTTTCAAGCGCCCATTCAAGTGAACGACCATCTCCCCAGTAATCGCGACGATTCACTGGCTCTGATTTGATCGATAATAATACGTTTACGACTAATAAAATAACCCCAACACCCATCATTAATGCACCAATTGTTGAGATCATGTTGAAGAAATCCCAACCTTGACCGCCCATGTATGTGAATACACGGCGTGGCATCCCCATTAATCCTAGGAAATGCTGTACGAAGAATGTTAAGTGGAAACCGATGAAGAATACCCAGAAAGTAAGTACACCCATCTTTTCATTTAACACACGGTTGAACATAATTGGCCAGTAGAAGTGCGCTGAACCAAATAATGCTGTTACGATTCCACCTACGATTACGTAGTGGAAGTGGGCAACGATAAAGTACGAATCATGTAATTGGTAGTCAAGTGGTGCAGTTGCCTGCATGACCCCTGTTACACCACCCGCAACGAATGACGGGATGAAACCAAGTGCATAAAGCATTGGCACCGTAACTTTAATCGAACCGCCCCAGATTGTCATAATCCAGTTGAATACCTTCATCCCTGTTGGCACGGCAATTGCCATTGTTGCAACAGCGAAGATTGCGTTGGCAGTAGCACCAAGACCTGTTGTGAACATGTGGTGGGCCCATACCATGAAGCCTAAGAAACCGATTAAAATTGTTGCGAATACCATTGAAGAGTATCCGAACAGACGTTTACGAGCAAATACCGGAATAATTTCAGAGAATAAACCGAATGCTGGTAATACTAAAATGTATACTTCAGGGTGACCAAAGATCCAGAATAAATGCTCCCAAATAATTGTGTTACCACCCATTGTATGGTCGAAGAAGTTTGCTCCGAACATACGGTCCACTAACATTAAGAATAAACCGACCGTAAGTGGAGGGAATGCGAATAAAATTAATGTACTTGATACAAGTGTTGTCCAAGTAAATAGTGGCATACGCATGAACGTCATACCAGGTGCACGCATTGTAATGATTGTCACGATAAAGTTAATACCAGAAATCAATGTACCCGCACCAGAAATTTGTAAACCTAAAATATAAAAGTCAATACCATGTCCTGGCGAATACAGTGATAAAGATGCATAAGAAGTCCAACCTGCATCAGGTGCGCCGCCTAGGAAGAATGATAAGTGTAAAAATACGGCACCGAAGAAGAACATCCAAAATCCTAATGAGTTTAGGAATGGGAATGCAACGTCACGCGCCCCTATTTGGAGTGGAACGATCGCGTTCATAAACGCGAAAATAATCGGTGTTGCTGCTAAGAATAACATTGTCGTACCGTGCATCGTTAATAATTCGTTGAATAGACCCGCAGAAACGAAGTCATTGTTTGGAATCATTAACTGAATACGCATAAGTAGCGCTTCAAAACCTGCGATTGCGAAGAACAATGTACCAGCGGCTAAATACATAATGGCGATTTTTTTATGATCGACCGTTGTTAAATAGTCCCATACATGTGCCCCGAAGCCTTTTTTCTGTGTTACAGAGCTCACAGCATTTACCTCCCTCAAAGTTTCTCTCTAATGTTTCATTATTTTTCGACTGTTAATGTCATTAAGTACTCAGAGATTGCTTTTGCTTCGTCTTCTGTTACTTCATACTTACCAGTCATTGTGTTACCTGGTTTGTAGAACTCAGGGTCCATAATCCAATCTGTTGTTGCTTCTACTGTATGCTCCATAAAGCCTGCAACACGGTTACGATCACCGAATGTTGTTAAGTTTGGACCAAGACCAGCGCCTGCTACAGCAGAAACTGCGTGACAGCCTAAGCATGAATTCGCAAATGCTGCTTCCCCAACATCAGAAGAATCTTTGTCTGCCATTTGACCCTCTGTCGCTTGCATTGAAGCTACCCAAGCATCAAAGTCAGCAGGAGCTAACGCTTTTACTTTAAAGTCCATTAGTGCATGTGAAGGACCGCAAAGCTCCGCACATTTCCCGTAGAATACGCCTTCACCCTCATTTAAATCTGCCGACTCTTTATCGAAGACTAAATAGAATTTGTTTAAGTTCTCTACGTTATTATCCATTTTACCGCCAACTGCTGGAATCCAGAATGAGTGCTTCACGTCAGCAGCAATTAGGTTGAAGTATACTTTTTCTCCAGTAGGAACGACTAATTCCTGTGCTGTAATAATGCCTTGCTCTGGGTATTCAAACTCCCACCAATATAATTTTGCAGTTACATTAACTGTAAATGCCGTTTTATTACCTTCTTCATCTACCTCATCCATCGCCGCAACATCTGCGAACTTATAAGTAGAATTTAACGTCGGAACAGCTAAGATTAATAGTAAAATAATCGGAATAACTGTCCAAATTACTTCTAGCGTGTGACTGCCTTCTACTTGCTTTGGTATTACGTTTTCGCCTACATTTGAACGGCGGAACTTCACGAAAGCAACTAAATACAAAGCAGATACAATAATGACAACTAACGTCATAATTGCAATGGATAACAGAAGAATATTCAACTGTTCCTGACCTACTGGACCCGCTGGACGAAGCGTTGATAAGTAATCTTCACCACAAGCAGAAAGGAAAACTGTCAGTACCGTTAATAGCGAAAACAAACGCCATTTTTTAAGCCCTTTCATCATAGCTTAATTAAACCCCTCTCTTCGTTGTATTTTCATGTGCACTTAGAATGATTATTTCTACATATACATTTTAGCGACAAGAAATAATTCCTTCTTATCTTAAAACTTGGTTTTTTTTCCACTAAAAGCGTTGATTTCCTTATGAAAATGGTAATAAGCCAAGTCCAACTAATAAACATATACGATTTGAAGTCATTCTCACATGGCGGCAGCGACTGTTGCCGACAATAACAAAAATTCACCCACAAATTAACAATGAAAGTCCGATTATTGTTTCTTATAATTCATTTGATTTTTACTACTACACACGTTACCTTTGTCTATTTTCATAAGTCGCTTTAGTCGGTTTTATGTATATGCAAATGATTCATTCTGCAACATATCCAGCTAAAAACGATTGTATAGCTACCTTTCCCAAGAAAAAGAGCGCTATATTTTTATAACTCTGATCGCTTCATTCTCTTTATAGGCACGATCAAAAACTTTATGAGTGCGAGAAAATAGGTCAACATCACATGCTTAAATGCACTAGAATAAATCGGTTTTTATAATATTTATAACAATAATTGGTTTCTCCTTTCATTTTTGTAAGCATATTCCGCTATCCTAACTATATCTAAATTTGCTTAACATTTCTAGACGTTTCACAAAATTTCGCTAACAGTTTAGTGAAATTTTAGACAACAATCCAAAAATTTGAAACAACAACTATATAGTAATGCATTTTGTAATTTGTTTTGTGAAGGTTAGAGCACGAATTTATGAACAATTTGTGAAAAAAATGGAAATAAAGGCAGTACTTTGTGAATAAAGTTGTTTTTTTTACCTTTATTCGCTATTATCTACAATTAGAGACGCTTTTTGAGAGCGATGTTGAGAAGACAAGTAGGTGACTTCGTTTCATGCAACAAAAACATAGTAAATATTTAAAATGGTTTGGTGTGGCGTCTACACTCGGAATGTTACTCATTCTATTGGGTGGCGCGCTCGTAACAAAAACGGATAGTGGTCTCGGCTGTGGACGGAATTGGCCAGATTGTAATGGGTCACTGATTCCAAAAGAGATTACCCCTGAAGTATTGATCGAATTTTCGCACCGTGCTGTGACAGGTTCTGTTTCCATTTTTATTCTTGTTTTAACTGTTTGGACATGGCGCGCACTTGGGCATATTCGTGAAGTGAAATTTTTAGGTTTTCTTGCGATGTTCTTCCTTATTTTGCAGGCGCTGATCGGTGCTGCACAAGTATTGTGGGGGCAAGGTGATTTCATCTTAGCGCTGCATTTTGGTATCTCACTCATTTCGTTCGCTGCGGTACTACTGCTGACCTTAATTGTCTTTGAAATCGACACGAAGTTCGATGCAGATCAATTACATATGAGTAAAAAATTAAAATTCCATACGATTGCGATTTCGCTTTATTCGTACATCGTCGTGTATACAGGCGCGCTTGTTCGGCATACAGAGGCAAGTCTCGTTTGTCCAGATTGGCCGTTTTGCCGCAACACCGAGCCATTCGCACTCCCTTACAATATGTATGAATGGGTGCAAATGGGCCATCGTACAGCGGTGTTATTGTTTGTGATTTGGATTTGCTATATTACGTGGTATGTTGTGAAGAACTACAAATCACAGCGCGTTATTTATTGGGGCTGGGTGACGGCATTTACGATTGTCGTGTTACAAGTATTAGCCGGCATGCTTGTTGTCTTATTAAAATTACAGCTCTTTGTCGCACTACTACATTCCCTACTCATTACATTATTATTCGGGCTATTATGTTACATGATTATGCTCGTTTCTCGCAGTAAATAAAAAATCGCGCAAACTTCTGTTTGCGCGATTTTTTTATTATTCTAATTCAATTAATAAATCCCCTGTTGAAATCGCATCGCCTGCAGTTGCATACACTTCCTTCACGATGCCGTCTTTTGGTGCTTGTACCGTCGTTTCCATTTTCATGGCCTCCGTAATGAGCAGATGCTCTCCGCGTTTTACCGAGCTACCTTTGTTCACAACGACCTTTAACACCGTCCCTGGCATTGTTGCACCGATTTGATTTGGATTTATCGGATCGGCCTTCAGTGCAATACTCCCGTCAACATCAACCGTTAAATCTTGAATGACAATTTCGCGTGATTGACCGTTTAGCTCAAAGTATAAGACACGTGTCCCGTCATGTTGCGGCTCACCGATGGATACGAGCTTCACAATGAGTGTTTTACCCTTCTCAATCTCGACCTCAATTTCCTCGCCGAGCTTTAAGCCATACAGGAATGTTGGTGTATCTAACACTGAAATATCATCATATAAATTTTTTGCTTGCGTGTATTGCTCGAATACTTTTGGGTAGAGTGCGTACGCTAACACGTCTTGATGTGATGGTGCGCGACCGAACTTTTCTTCAAGCGTTGCATGTAGCGCATCAAAATTGACTGGCTCTAGCAGCTCACCAGGACGCACCGTAATCGCCTCGCGCTCCTTCAAAATAACCGCCTGTAGCTCTTTCGGGAACCCACCATAGGGCTGTCCTAAATAGCCTTGGAAAAATTCAATTACAGACTCTGGGAAATCAATTGTCGCCCCGCGTGCTAAAATCGTATCCTCCGTTAAATTATTTTGCACCATAAACAGTGCCATATCGCCGACTACCTTTGATGATGGCGTTACTTTGACGATATCACCAAACATCATATTGACGCGTGAATACATCACTTTCACTTCATCCCAGCGGTCCCCAAGCCCGACTGCCTTTGCCTGCTGCTGTAAGTTACTGTACTGGCCACCCGGCATTTCGTGCACGTAAATTTCTGAGTGCGGGCTATTCATGCCTGATTCAAAATCGACATAGTATTTACGCACATCGCCCCAGTAGTACGAAAGCTTTTCAAGTGCGTCAATATCCGCACGCACCTCACGCTTACTGCCCTTCATCGCATAATAAAGCGAGTTCGCGCTCGGCTGTGATGTGAGACCTGCCACCGAGCCAAGTGCTGTATCAATAATATCCACACCCGCTTCAATGGCCTTTGCATATAAATAAATCCCATTCCCACTCGTATCATGCGTGTGCAAATGAATCGGTAGGTCCGTTGCATCCTTCAATTCAGAAATTAAACGATAGGCGGCTTCGGGTTTTAGTAAGCCCGCCATATCTTTAATCGCTAAAATATGCGCACCTGCTTTTTCTAGCTCGCGTGCCATATCCTTGTAGTACTGCACCGAATATTTCGCACGTGTATCCTCTAAAATATCGCCTGTATAGCAAATCGCCGCTTCGGCTACTTTACCAGATAAACGCACCTCATCAATCGCCACTTCCATCGCCTTTACCCAGTTCAGTGCATCGAAAATACGGAACACATCAATGCCTGATGCGGCCGATTCTTTAATAAATGCACGAATTAAATTATCTGGATAATTCGTATAGCCGACTGCATTACTGCCGCGGAATAGCATTTGGAACAGCACGTTTGGCATTTGCGTGCGTAGCTTCTCTAAGCGCGCCCACGGGTTTTCCTTTAGGAAACGATAAGCCACGTCAAATGTCGCGCCGCCCCACATTTCAAGTGAGAAGAAATCGTGCATCAAATGTGACGTTTCTTGTGCTATTTGGAACATATCCTGTGAGCGTACACGTGTTGCAAGCAGTGATTGATGCGCATCACGGAATGTTGTATCCGTTAGTAAGACGTCTTCCTGCTCTTTAATCCATGCGATGAGTCCACTAGCACCGCGCTCATCTAAAATTTGCTTCGTACCCGGCTTCACTGCAAGTGATAAATCAATTTTAGGCTTTTCTGCCTGTGTAAAAATAGGCTTCGTACGCTGCTCTACACCTGGGAAGCCGTTTAGTGTCACGTTACCGATATAATTCAGTAGCTTCGTACCGCGGTCCCTCTTTTCAGTAAATTCAAATAATTCAGGCGTTGAATCGATAAAGCTTGTATCAAAGGCACCGCTTAAAAATTTGTCATGCAGTACAACATTTTCTAAAAACGGAATATTCGTTTTCACACCACGAATACGGAACTCACGTAAGTTACGATCCATTTTCGCTGCCGCTTCTGCAAACGTCATACCCCATGTCGACACTTTGACAAGCAGTGAATCATAGTACGGTGTGACAACTGCTCCTTGGAAGCCGTTCCCTGCATCAAGACGCACCCCAAAGCCTCCTGATGAGCGGTATACCATTAATTTCCCTGTGTCTGGCATAAAGTCATTTGCAGCGTCCTCTGTTGTCACACGTGACTGAATCGCATAACCAAACAGCGGGATCTTTTCCTGTGCGGGAATACCGACTTGCTCTGAATGCAAATCTAGCCCTTGTGCGACTTTAATTTGTGCATGGACAATGTCGATCCCTGTAATCATCTCGGTAATCGTATGCTCTACTTGAATACGCGGATTGACCTCAATAAAGTAAAAGTCATCCCCTGCAACTAAAAATTCCACCGTTCCTGCATTTATGTAGCCGACTTTTTTCATCAGCTTTACCGCAGCCGCACAAATACGGTCACGTAAATCATTTGAAATGGAATTTGACGGTGCAATTTCTACAACCTTTTGGTGACGGCGCTGAATCGAGCAATCACGCTCATATAAATGGATGACATTCCCATGCACGTCCCCTAAAATTTGTACTTCAATATGTTTCGGTTTAATAATTGCTTTTTCTACATAAACTTCATCTGAGCCAAATGCAGCCTTTGCCTCGGATTTTGCACGTTCATACGCACCCGCAACCTCGTCAGCTGACTGCACAAGACGCATACCACGGCCACCGCCACCAAGTGACGCTTTAATCATGACTGGGTAGCCGTGCTCCGCGCCAAATGCCTGTACCTGTTCAAGTGTGGCAGGACCGTCTGTACCCGGAATAACCGGTATACCCGCTAACACCGCCTGCTCACGTGCTTTTACTTTGTCGCCAAACATGTCTAAATGCTTTGAAGTAGGACCGATAAATTGAATCCCCTCTTCTTCACAGCGACGTGCAAACTCTACATTTTCAGATAAAAAACCGTACCCCGGGTGAATCGCATCAACTTTTGCATCCTTTGCAATTTTGATAATCCCTTCGATATCTAAATACGCATCGATTGGTTTTTTTCCTGCCCCTACTAAATACGCCTCATCCGCTTTATAACGATGAAACGCGCCGCTATCCTCACGTGAATAAATTGCTACGGTCTTTAAACGTAGCTCGTTGCACGCACGGAAAATACGAATGGCAATTTCTCCGCGGTTTGCGACTAAAATTTTGTTGATTGCTGTCATTTCTCCCTAGCCCCCTTAGTACTGCTTTCTCTCAATCTTGTGGTGGACAGACACATTGATCAATATGCCCATCGCAACAGAAAGTAATAATATAGAAGTACCGCCATAGCTAATAAATGGTAGCGTTACTCCGGTTAACGGGATAATTCCCGATAATCCCCCTACGTTGACAAATGTTTGTAAACCAATCCAAGTCGAAATCCCTGCCGCAATCATGCGTGCATGTGGATCTTTTGTCGTCATCGCAATCCATAAACCACGAAGGACAATATAGCCAATTCCAAGCAGTACAACCGTCACACCGAACACCCCTAGTTCTTCTGCGATGATTGCTAAAATAAAATCTGTTTGTGGCTCAGGTAAATAACCAAGCTTTTGAACTGATTGTCCAAGGCCCTTCCCCTCTATACCACCCGATCCAATTGCATAATAACCATTAATGACCTGATAGCCCGAACCCTCTGCATATTCAAATGGATTTCTATACGATGTAAAACGCCCTAAACGACTTTCATTGAAAATCGACTCGCGTTTAATTAAAAGTAAAATGGCCACAGCAATGGAACCGAAAAAGCCAAGTACAATTGAAAACTTGAGCAGGATCTTCCCTCTCATACCACTTGCCACAAAGATGCCTAGTGCAATACTAAAAATAAGTAGTACTGCGCCGATATCCGTTTCTGCCGCAACACACCCTAAAATAACGACCCAGGCAATCGTCGGAAACTTAATATCGTTCACCGTCAATCTTTGTATATCTTTTCTATTACTTACACTCTTATTGTATAAGACTCCAGCAAAATAAAGAATAACAAATAGTTTCGCATACTCTGATGGCTGGAACGTCATTAAACCGAATAATCGTATCCAACTTTGCGAGCCTACTTCTTCTTTACCGATCCCTGCTGTAAATAGCCAAACTTCAAGAACAACCATGACGACGGCTAAAAATTTTAAAATCGATTTATTCCGGTAGTTATGATACGGAAATAAGACGACGACTACAAAAGCCAAACACGCAACGGCTAAATTGATCAGCTGCTTTTTATAGTAATAATTTGGTGCCTCTCCGTCGCTGACAATCGCGACAAACATACTCGAACTATAGATCATGACAAGACCGAATATACATAAAAATATGTAAACAAACAGAAGCCCATAATCAAAATTACGCATATACTTACTATAATATTTTCCCATTTTCAAAACCTCATCCTTGAAAAAAAAACCCAAAGCGCCGAGGCGTTTGAGTTTTTCTTTTATTTGTCTGTATACGCATCATGTAACAGAGAAAGCTTTTTTTCTAGCGTATCTAGAATCTCTTTTCCCTGCTCACGCTCGATTAAGCCTAATTTCACAGCAAAATCTATTTCGCGTGATAAGCCAAACATCTGTGTATCTAGTACTTCTTCATATAACGGACAAGATGGCATTGTTAAGTTATCCATTTGTACGTGAATTAATTGAGCAATTTTGTCTGCATCGGCAGTTAATAGCTCTAATGCTTTTTCCTGAAAAGAAGCTTGTGCTTTCGTATCCATGAGGACGCCCCCATCTTTGATATTTCTTCGTCTCTATCTTAGTAAAGTTTATCTTTTTAACAGTAAAATTGCAAGTGCCTATGTATGAATTGGCGACAATTCGTTCGTGCATGGTTGTTCTTGAGCAAAATAGTTAAAATAATTGGTTAACCTAGTATGCTAAAAAAGCTCATTTCCGCTGTACCTCGCAACGTAAATCAATCCTTGCTAAATAGCTAGATGAGATTTGCTCATTAGAAGTGATTAAGGCTATAATAGAATGGAAAACGTATTTAGGAGGCAATTTTGATGACTGAAACATTTATTCCAATCAAAGGGGCAGTAAAATTTTCTATTACAATCGATCCAACTGTATGGATTTTTGATGATCGCCGTTTAGATTTAACTACATATTTTACTACTGAAAAGCCTGAAGAGGACAATGAAAAATATTTACGTGATGTCGGTGCACACTGGTCACGCGAGATTATGGAGGGGGCTGTATTCCCACCAACATTAAAGTCTGAGCGTAAATTTGACCGCAAAGGGATGTCTACAGGGACATTTGGTATGCTGTTAAAGCCATTTTTAAACAATGCAGAAATCGCTGAGGATGCTTCACAGGTTGTATTTGAATGCACAGACGGCTCTGAGCACGCTTTCGGGATTGAAGAGGCAAAAGGCTTAATTTTCAAATTTAGCCAAGACGGCAAGCCCATTACAGATGGCGGCCCAGTTCATTTATTATTTGCGGACGGCTCAAATGCCTCTGCGCCGATTAAAGCAGTTATTGCCATTCGTGTTCAATAGGAGGGATGTTCATGCGCGTAAAATGTGTCATTTGTGATACAGTCGAATCGTTAGATGACGATAATCCTTTAGCGAAAAAACTTCGCAATCGTCCGATCCATACGTTTATGTGTAGTACTTGTAAAGAACGAATTACGGACAAAACAGCGGCACGCATCGCCACAGGAAAATTCCGCTTTTATAAAACTTCCTCTACATTAGATAAAGAATTTTAAAAAAGGAAGGAGCGCTTACGGCGTTCCTTCCTTTTCGTTGTCTTGCTAATTTGCCTATGCAGCTCATCATAAATTATCAAACTATCTCCCTACAAAAGATCCCCTGTTTTATGGAAAATAGAGGGATTTTTCGTTATGAATTCACATTCGCCGCGCGCCGTTCATCACGCTTATCACGCCACATACGCGACTTATAGATAATTAAAATAAGCGCTGCGACCATTAACCCTTCGACCATTGGCAAGAAAAACGCAAAGAACGTGAGTAAAATACAGCCTAAAAATAAAAATGTATAAATGATAATATTTTTCAATAAAGGTAATTCACGTGCAAAGCCGAGTTTAAACACAATCGCCGATAAAATAAAGACTAAAAAAAATGTAATGTAACCCGCTATTGCATAATCCATCTCACCCGTCACCGCATCAAGCTTGCCAAAATGCTCATATATATAACGCGTAATACCCGACATACGTGCATACACATTTGTCATTTCATCACTAGTAGTCGCCTGACTTACATTGATAGCCAACACTCAACACCCCTTTTTTTGAATATTATAGAACATTTTTCCTTTTTGTGTAGAGAAATACGCCAAGCTACACTGTAACTTGACGTACCTCTTGTAAACTATTGAGCTGAGAATTAAGCTTCTAATTCAGCGTTCTTTTTCTTTTTCGTTACACGCTCACGTTCACCTTTTTCAAGGATTTGTTTACGTAAACGAATTGACTCTGGTGTTACTTCTAAATACTCGTCATCACCTAAGTATTCTAATGCTTCTTCAAGTGATAAAATACGAGGCTTTTTAATAACATTCGTTTGGTCTTTGTTCGCTGAACGGATGTTTGTTTTTTGTTTTTGTTTTGTGATGTTTACTGTGATATCTGAATCACGCGTGTTTTCACCAACGATCATACCTTCGTATACTTCAGTACCTGGCTCGATGAATAATGTACCGCGGTCTTCAACGCCCATCATACCGTAAGTTGTTGCTTTACCGTTTTCCATAGATACTAATACACCTTGGTGACGGCCGCCAACTTTACCTGCTACTAATGGTGCGTAGTGATCGAATGTATGGTTCATCATACCGAAACCTTTTGTGATTGACATGAACTCAGTTGTGTAACCGATTAAACCACGTGCTGGTACGTTGAAAATTAAACGTACTTGACCAGAACCGTTGTTTACCATATCTAACATTTCGCCTTTACGCGTACCGATTGATTCGATGATTGAACCTACAGAATCCTCAGGTACGTCGATTTGAACGCGCTCGATTGGCTCAGACTTCACGCCATCGATGTTACGGATGATTACTTGTGGCTTAGACACTTGTAATTCGAAACCTTCACGACGCATGTTTTCGATTAAGATCGATAAGTGAAGCTCACCACGACCCGAAACTGTCCATGCATCTGGAGAAGCTGTATCTTCTACGCGTAGAGATACATCTGTTTGTAATTGTGCAAGTAAACGCTCTTCGATTTTACGAGAAGTTACCCATTTCCCTTCGCGACCTGCGAATGGTGAGTTGTTTACTAAGAATGTCATTTGTAATGTTGGCTCATCGATACGTAATGGTACTAACGCTTCTTGGTGGTCAACTGGACAAACTGTTTCACCTACGTTGATATCTTCCATTCCTGAAACGGCGATTAAATCACCAGCCACAGCTGTTTCGATTTCTAGACGTTTAAGACCGAAGAAACCAAAGATTTTTGTTACACGGAAGTTTTTCACTGTACCGTCTAACTTCATAAGAGAAACTTGTTGACCTACAGAAATCGTACCGCGGAATACGCGACCGATACCGATACGACCAACGAAGTCATTATAGTCAAGTAATGCTACTTGGAATTGTAATGGATCTTCAGAGTTGTCCACTGGAGCTGGGATAGCTTCAATGATTTTCTCGAATAGGCAAGTCATGTTTTCTTCTTGGTTTGCTGGGTCTGGATCTAAAGATGCTGTACCGTTTACACCAGAAGCATATACTACTGGGAAATCTAATTGATCTTCGTCTGCACCTAGCTCGATTAATAATTCTAATACTTCATCTACTACTTCTAGTGGACGAGCTGAATCTTTATCGACTTTGTTTACAACAACGATTGGTGTTAAACGTTGCTCTAAAGCTTTCTTTAATACAAAACGTGTTTGAGGCATACAACCCTCATACGCATCGACAACTAAACAAACGCCATCTACCATTTTTA
>JBEMAQ010000002.1:0-266908 GCA_040274725.1 Solibacillus sp.
AAGACACCGCCCTTTCACGGCGGTAACACGGGTTCGAATCCCGTACGGGTCATTTTTAAGCGTATAGCATTGTGCTATACGCTTTTTTTATGTTCTTTTAGAAGTCTGTAGGAATGATTAACTAGTGAGAATTTTAAAAGGGAATTTATCTCAGCTCTTATTAGCTAATCTCAATTAAAAAGGTGCTGATTCAAAAAGAATCAACACCTTTTTCGTTATTTTTTTACTAAATGTAACTTTCGCAATGCTGCAATATTGCTCACACCTGCAAGCTTCATCGACACTTCAAATTCGTTATAAATATTTTGTATCGCACGTTTTACACCAAGCTCGCCTGCGTATGCAAGACCATAGACAAATGGGCGACCGATTGCAACAGCGGTTGCGCCAAGTGCAAGCGCTTTTAGGACGTCAATGCCGCGGTATACACCACTATCAAAGATGACAGGAATTCGACCTGCCACTTCTTGGGCAACAGCAGGAAGCGCATCCAAGCTCGCGATTACGCCGTCTAATTGGCGGCCGCCGTGATTTGAAACGATAATCCCATCAATGCCTGCTTCAATCGCAAGGCGCGCGTCTTCTGGGTGTAAAATTCCTTTTAGTAGCACAGGTAATTGAGTGCGCTTTTTTAGCTCGCATACATGCGCCCAGTTTAACTGTGGATGATAAATATTAGCGATTTGTGCTTCAACAAATGCTTCCACGGAATCATCTTTTAGTGCGGCCATAAATACTGGGTCTGATTTATAGTTTCCGGATGCAAAGCCTTTTAATAGTGGCGAGAACTGATTACGGATATCGTGCTCACGCCAACCGAGCGTCACCGTATCAATGGTTAGTACAATCGCCTCGAAGCCAGCCTTTTCGGCACGCTCTACCATACTGTAGGCAACTTCTTCATTGGATGACCAGTAGAGTTGAAACCATTTTGTGTGATTTGGTGCTTCTGCTGCTAATTCTTCCATTGAATAGCTTGCAACTGTGCTTTGAATGTACGGGATATCGAGTTTACTCGCGGCGCGAATCACTGCGCGTTCACCGTCTTCGTGTGCGATTTTATTCATTCCAACAGGCGCGAACAATAGTGGTGTTGGATGTGTTTTACCGAATAATTTGATAGATGTATCGATTGTGGATACATCATTTAAAAAGCGTGGTACAATTGCATATTTTTCAAATGCTTGGCGGTTATTGCGGAGGGTTTCCTCTCCACCTGCACCAGAACGGACATAGCTATAAGGGCCAATATCGATTTTATCTTTAACAGCTAGCTCTAGCTCGTCAAAATTCAGCGGGAAATAATCGCTTTCCTCGATATTTTTAAGAAGTAAATCACCATTTGTCATAAAAACATCTCCATTAATCACGTTTTAATTTCGTGGCCACTCGGTTCCCGACTGACTGAATTAATTGCACTAAAAGTATTAAAATAAATACGGCTGCATACATTACATCGACTTGATAACGAATATGACCGAAGCGGTAGGCAAGGTCGCCTAAGCCTCCTGCACCAACTAGGCCAGCCATTGCCGTTGCACCAACAAGACCGACTGTTGCGATTGTTAGGCCTAAAATAATGGCAGAGCGTGCCTCACGAAGGAGCACGTTAAAAACGATTTGACGGCGTTTAATGCCCATTGCTGTATAGGCCTCGACAACGCCAGGAGACACTTCAAGAAGCGCTGTTTCCATTAAGCGCGCGATGTACGGTGCTGTGTAGACTACAAGTGGTACGATTACACCTTTTACACCAATTGTTGTGCCTACAAGGAACTTTGTAAACGGCAGGATAAAGAACAGTAAAATAATAAAGGGAATCGAACGAACAATATTAATAACTAAGTTTAATATTTGGTATAATACTTTATTTTCAAAGAGCTGTCCTGGGCGAGTGAGGACGATTAATAGCCCGAGTGGAATCCCGATTAATACAGAGATTAATAGGGAAATCGACGTCATTTGTAATGTTTCACCAAGTGATTTCCAAATAACCTGTCCCCATTGATCATAAAATGCGGCCATTATGCTTCGCCTCCTAACGGTTCAATTTGTACGCCATTTTTTGTTAAGAAGGCTTTAATTTTTTCGATTTCCGTATTTTGTCCTTCAACATGTACAACGATATTACCGACAATGCCGTTTTTGAGTTCGATAATATTGGCTGCTAAAATATTCGGTGCGATGCCAAACTGCTTACTAATTTCGGCGATTAATGGTTTGCCTGTACTATCGCCGACGAATGTTAAGCGTACAACTGCGCCGGTTAAATTAAGTTGTTCAATTAATGAAGGGGATAGCGAACGCTGCGAAATGGTATTTAAAAATTTACGTGTTGTTGGATGCTGCGGTGCTTTAAATAATTCAATTGCTGAATTATGTTCGACCATTTTACCTTTTTCAAGCACGTATACGTAGTCACAAATTTTTTGAATGACGTTCATTTCGTGTGTAATGAGTAAAATTGTAATACCAAGCTCTTGGTTGATTTTAAGTAATAACTCTAAAATCGAATCCGTCGTTTCCGGGTCAAGTGCGCTTGTTGCTTCATCACTTAGTAAAATTTCTGGCTCCTGTGCAAGTGCACGTGCAATTGCGACACGCTGCTTTTGACCGCCAGAAAGCTGGTCAGGATAGTTAGTAAGCTTATCTGTTAAGCCAACGATTTCCGCGTATTTTGTAACCTTTTGTGCCACATCATTTTTACTATAGCCGAGAAGCTTTAGTGGAATTGCGATATTGTCATAGACTGTTGCTGTTTTCAGTAAATTAAATCCCTGAAAAATCATGCCGACTTTTTGACGCACATTGCGTAGGTCTTCTGTAGAAGCAGTAGTTAGCTCCACATCACCAATTTTTACCGATCCACTTGTCGGGCGTTCTAGTAAATTCACACAGCGAATGAGTGTACTTTTACCGGCACCACTATAGCCGATCACGCCGTGAATCTCGCCCTTTTTGACGTGTAAATCAATGCCGTCGACCGCATTAAATAGGCCATTTTTAGAGGGGTATTGCTTAATTATATTTTGTAAATGAATCATGTGGCCATCGCCTTTCTTTATGAGATAAAAAGAAAGGATCTCAGGTAGCTGAGATCCTTTTGCCTATTAGAATCCAGGAATTACTGCACCATCATATGTTTCTAAGATGTAGTTGCGGATTTCTTCTGTTTGGTAAGCTTTAAGGAATTTTTGTAAATCCTCGCTCTCCTCTTCACCAGCACGCACAACGATTTTGTTAACAAATTGAGAATCTGAAGACTCTAAAATGATTGAATCCGTTTTTGGATTTAAGCCTGCTTCGAGTGCGAAGTTTGTATTGATCGCTGCGAAGTCTACTTCACTTAACTGGATTGGTAATTGAGCCGATTCAAGCTCAATAATGTTGAAGTTATGTGGGTTTTCCACGACATCATAAACCATCGCGTTAATGCCAACGCCTTCTTTTAGTTTGATGTACCCAGCAGCTTCAAGTACTGTCAGCGCACGACCACCATTCGTAGCGTCACTTGGGATTGCGAATGTTGCACCGTCTGGCACTTCTTCCATTGAAGCATATTTCTCTGAGTAAATACCCATTGGATTTAAAATGGTATCTGCTACAGGTACAAGCTCTTCCCCGCGCTCTTCATTAAATGATTCTAAGAAAGGTAATGTTTGGAAGTTGTTTACATCTAGATCGCCTTCTGCTAATGCTGTATTTGGTAATACGTAATCGGAAAATACTTTAATTTCAACTTCTAAGCCATCTTTTGCTGCGGCTTCTTTTGCAAGCTCAGTCAGCTCCTCGTGTAAGCCTGCTGTTACACCAATGACAAGCTTGCCGTCGTTTAATTTGTCCTCTGATGATTCCTCACCACCACATGCTGCAAGTGAAAGTGCTAGTGCTGATGTTGCGAATAAAAAACCGAATTTTTTTGATTTCATAATTTAGTTCCCCCAAAGCTGTAATTTTAGATAAATAAAAATGCCTCTCTTTATAAAGAGAGGCATTGAAGAGTTTGAATTCAACTACCACTCTTATCTTTCAAAACAATACATGTTTTGTAGGAATTAGCACCGGCCAATAAATTGGTGGTTGCCGAGCTTCATAGGGCCTATCCCTCAGCTACTCTGAATAAGAGAAAAACAAGTTATTTAACTAGGTTGAACTAAATATACAGTGCAATGGTCGGAATTGCAATAACTTTTTGTTTATTTATAATTATCTAAATATTATTATCTTGTTATTTTTAGCATAAAACGGTGCTAAGTAAGCAGAAAGAAGCAAAAAACAAGCGACGCTTTTTAGACGCAGCTTGTTCGTTCGTTAAACAGTCACTTTTGCAAATAATGCGAGCTTATCAATACGAGCGATGGCCTCACGTAGACGGTCTTCTTCTACAAGCAAACCGACGCGAACATAGCCTTCGCCGTAGTCACCAAAGCCATTGCCTGCTGCAACGGCAACGTCTGCCTTCTCAAGGAGCAAATCAGCGAACTGCTCGCTCGTATAGCCCGGCGCAACTGGTAACCACGCAAAGAATGAGCCGCTTGGTGCTACGACATTCCATCCAATATTTTGCGCCTGCTCGACAAGTACATTGCGGCGACGTTCATACGTTGCACGTAAATCTTCTACGCATGCTTGGTCAGCAAGTAATGCTTCAGCTGCGGCGAACTGCACCGCAGGGAACTGACTGCAAAATAGATGGTCTTGAATTAAATTAATGGCTGCAATCATCTGGGCATTGCCAACCGCAAAGCCAATGCGCCAGCCCGCCATATTGTACGTTTTTGATAATGTGTATAGCTCAATACCTACCTCTTTCGCGCCTGGAGCTTGTAGGAAACTCGGGGGACGTACACCGTCGAAGCCAATCGCACCGTATGCAAAATCATGTGCGACTGCGATGTTGTTATCGCGCGCGAATTTCACTGTTTCCTCAAAAAAATCAGATGTTGCTGTGCCGCCAGTTGGGTTGTTTGGATAGTTCATGTACATTAATTTTGCACGCTCGCGCACGTCAGCACTCAGCGCATTGTAATCCGGTAAAAACTGATTTTCTGCCTGCAATGGCATCGTATCAAATTTCACGTCAGCAAGCGCCACACCTGATAAATAATCTGGGTAGCCTGGGTCAGGGAGTAGCATATAATCACCAGGGTTTAGCATCGCAAGTGGCAATTCGACAAGACCAATTTTTGTCCCGCCGAGCACGGCAACCTCCGTATTTGGATCAATAGCCACATCATATTCACGCTTATAAAAATCCGCCGCGGCCTGACGTAATTCAGCAATACCGCGGAACGGGGAGTATTTATGTGTTTGCGGATTTATTGCGGCTTGCTGTAGTGCGTGTATAATATGTGCGGGCGTCGGTTGATCAGGATTACCTTGTCCTAAATTAATGATGTCACGTCCTTCATTGAGTGCCGCGTTTACTTTCGTTACAAGCGCAGCAAAAAATTGCTCGGGCAGCTGCTGTAGTTTTTTTGAAAATTCCATGTCTTTTCACCTTTTTCAGAATATAATAAAGCTATGGTAGTCTTTTTTTGTACAATAGTAAAGAATAATTTCTGATTATTCTAATAAGAATGGTGGGGAGCGAGAGAGATGAAAATTGGGTGCATTCAGCTAAATGTAGGCTTCGGCAAAGTCGAGGAAAACTATGTACGTGCGGAGGAATTTATTCGCAAGGCAGCAGCGGGCGGCGCAGAAATTATTGTACTTCCAGAAATGTGGAATACAGGCTACGCGCTTGAAAAATTAGCTGAGCTTGCTGATGTGGATGGCGAGCGTACAAAGGCTTTTTTAGCAGCGCTTGCTAGTGAGCTAAGCGTACATATTGTTGGCGGCTCGGTGTCGGTGAAGCGCGGTGATAAGTTTTATAATACGATGTATACATTTGATAAAACAGGTGCACTTGTTGGTGAGTATAGTAAGGCACATCTTTTCCGTTTAATGGACGAGCATTTGTATTTAGAAGCTGGTGAGGAGATGAACCGCTTTGCACTAGATGAGTTAGAGGCGGGCGGTGTCATTTGCTATGATATCCGTTTCCCAGAATGGCTACGCAGTCATGCACTAGACGGCGCGAAGGTATTATTTATTCCGGCACAGTGGCCAACACCACGCATTGATCACTGGAAAACATTACTACAAGCACGCGCGATTGAAAATCAGTGCTTTGTTATTGCAGTAAACCGAATTGCACGTAAAGTGGAGAATTTCAATGGCCAATCCATGGTGATCCAGCCATGGGGGGAGGTACTGTGGACAGGTGCCGAGGACGAGGAATTAGCGATTATTGATGTTGATTTTTCCATCGTGGATGAGGTGCGCGAGCGTATTCCCGTTTATGATGACCGACGTCCAGGTTTATATGAAAAGGTTGTAAAGTAATAGCTGAGGCTGTGCAGGAGAGGGAAATCCACTGCACAGCTTTTTTGTTTAGATGCCAAGAAAATATTTCATTAAACGAGTCGAAAATAATTAAATCTAACAGAATATTTACATTTTTTAGTATAGTATTATATAATAATTTTGTGGGAGAAATTTCAAGTTAAAAGGGGGAATGTAATAATGATGCAAACGCCATTATTATTGACAGGTTTATTAGAGCGTGCGGAGACGTATTACGCACAAAATCAAATTATTTCACGCACGAGCGATACGAAAGTTCATCGCTTAACGTATGCGGAGTGGGGTAAGCGTACGAGAAGGCTGGCAAGTGCACTGACAAAGCTAGGGATGCAAAAAGGGGATAAAATTGCATCATTCGCGTGGAATCAGCACCGCCATTTAGAGGCGTATTTTGCGGTACCATGTACAGGCGCGGTGCTACATATGGTGAACATTCGTTTATCGGTGGAGCATATTAGCTATATTATCAATCATGCTGAGGATAAAATTTTACTGATAGATGAGGATCTAGTGCCGCTTATTGAAGAGATACAGCACGAGTTAAAAACGGTCGAGCACTATATTATTATGGCGGACGGGGAACTGCCAGAAACGACGCTGCCAAATGTACAATCCTATGAACAATTGCTTGCACAGGCGGACGAAAATTTTGAGTTCCCAAAAGATTTAGATGAAAATCTACCTGCAAGCATGTGCTATACAAGCGCGACAACAGGTAATCCAAAGGGCGTTGTGTACACGCATCGCTCACTTGTACTGCATTCGATGACATTATCAATGGTCGACGTGATGGGCATTAACGAGCGCGATGTGGTGATGCCGATTGTGCCAATGTTCCATGTCAATGCGTGGGGCATGCCGTATGCGAGTGTTAATGTTGGCGCGACATTGGTGTTGGTAGGGCCACAATTTACACCGGGGCTTATTTTAGATTTAATCGAGCAGGAGCGCGTGACGAAAACAGCGGGCGTGCCGACAATTTGGCTCGGTGCGGAGCAGGAAATGGAGAAGCGTGCGCGTGATTTAAGCTCGCTTTATGCGATTTATAGCGGCGGCTCAGCGTCACCAAAGGGGCTCATTAAAAATTTCGAGGAAAAATACGGCGTCAATTATATCGTTGTCTACGGGATGACCGAAACGTCGCCGATTGTTGCCGTTTCGAATTATTTAAAGACAATGGATAACTGGTCTGTAGATGAAAAAATTGAGGCGCGTGCGATGCAAGGGATGACGGTGCCGGGTATTACGTCAAGCATTGTCAATGATGAAGGAGAAGTGCCGTGGGACGGTGAGACAATGGGTGAGCTGCGTCTGCGCGGGCCATGGATTGCGAGCGAGTATTACAAGGACGAGCGCACGGCCGATGCGTTTGATGGCGGCTGGCTCTATACAGGAGACATCGCTGTTCGTTCGAAAGAGGGCTTCATTAAAATTACTGACCGCACAAAGGATCTCATCAAATCAGGTGGCGAGTGGATTTCATCGGTGGATTTAGAAAATGCACTGATGTCGCACGACGATGTATTTGAGGCAGCGGTTATCGCAGTACCACATCCAAAATGGCAGGAGCGCCCGCTTGCCTGTGTTGTGCTGAAGAAAGGCGCGACGGTGACAAAGGATGAGCTGATGGACTTTTTAGCTGGGCAATTTGCGAAATGGTGGATGCCAGAGGACATTGTGTTCCTAGACGAAATTCCGAAAACATCTGTTGGTAAGTTTTTGAAAGCTAAGCTACGTGAAAATGTACGAGAAATTTATCCGCAATTGACGTTTTAAATTATAGGAGCTATGCCGATTATGGGCATAGCTCCTTTTTTACTATTTTTTCAGTTCAATCTAGTAGCAATGTATGCACCGAATACGGTGAGCGCTTCGTTTGTACGTAAGCTTCTTCAGCGTTGTTTGTTTTAAATGTCATGTGAAAATCCATGGTAATATGTGTATCATATTCAGTATAAACATAGCGGTATTGAGAAAAATTATGGTAGCAGTACGGGGATGTAGTTTGCAAAGATGCCATTGCCTCCTCAATCTCTTGCTCAAGCTGCCCTG
The DNA here is from genome assembly GCA_040274725.1 of Solibacillus sp. Classification (GTDB taxonomy): domain Bacteria; phylum Bacillota; class Bacilli; order Bacillales_A; family Planococcaceae; genus Solibacillus. Next base: position 8,461 of record JBEMAQ010000002.1, read on the forward strand.
CATTTGTTGCGTCATACTTAATTGTAAATGTAGTATTTCGCACTTTGATGTTTTGTATAATTGCTTCAGAAAACGGTGTAGACAAATGTATTTGCTTTGAACCAAAAAGATGTGTAAAAATCGACTTCAAAGTATACTTCACCCCTTTTTTCACTCTATTTTACAATATTACTCTTGCATAAGTGTAGAAAAATCGAATTGTATTTTGAATATAAAGATTTTTCTGAATGAATGCCGATTGAATGGAGGTTTTTTGTATAATGGAGAAAAGGATTGGTGATCAAAATGGTGAATGTAACGTTATTTCTAATCGCTTGTGTGCTGCTTATTATTTTACCTGGTCCTGACACGGCAATTGTGACGAAAAATACGGTGGTAGGTGGTAGGGGAGCAGGTGTGCAGACGATGCTTGGCTCATGTCTTGGCTTGTCGATTCATACGGTAGCCGCCGTGGCGGGGTTGTCAGCCATTATTGTGCAGTCAGCTGTCGCGTTTACAATTTTAAAATATGTCGGCGCAGCTTACCTTTGTTATTTAGGCGTGCGCACACTCATGAATATGCGTACGAATAAAGCACAGGTGGATGAGGTGAAACTTGTCGAGGCGAAGGGGAACTCGCATTTCAAGCAAGGTTTCATTACAAATGTGACGAATCCGAAAGTAGCAGTGTTCTTTTTGACCTTTTTGCCACAATTTTTAGCACCAGGAAGTGAGCCGTTTTGGTCATTTTTATTGATGGGTGTTATTTATACAGTGCTAACATTTATGTGGTTTCTTTTCTATATTTATTTGCTGGATCTGATTCGTAATTTCATGAAGCGCCCAGCGACACAGGCAGTTATTGAAGGTTTGACAGGTGTTGTGCTCATTGGTTTTGGTATTAAATTAGCGCTTGAGAAACAGTAAAAGCTATGGCGAAATAATCGCCATAGCTAATTTTATTTTTTCAGCATATCAAATACTTGCTCAACATCCTTATCACCGCGGCCAGAAATCGTGACGATTAATGTGTCGTCGGCGTTAAGGGTAGGGGCAAGCTTTAATGCATGCGCTACAGCATGTGATGATTCAAGTGCAGGAATAATTCCTTCTACTTTAGATAATGTTTGGAACGCCTCAAGCACCTCTTCATTCGACACGGTTACATATTCCGCACGACCAATTGTATGCAGATGACTATGCTCAGGACCGACACCTGGGTAATCAAGACCTGCGGCGATAGAGTATGTAGGCAGTGGATTGCCCTCGTCGTCTTGCAATACGATACAGCGGAAGCCATGTAAATCACCAGGGCGACCTTCTGAAATCGTTGCGGCCTTGTCCGGCTCAACGCCAATTAAGCGCACTTCTTTGTCATCAATGTAATTTGCAAATGAGCCAATTGCATTACTACCACCGCCGCAACACGCAATAACAGCTGTCGGTAACTTCCCTTCAAGCGCTAAATGCTGTTCCTTTGACTCCTTTGAAATAACCGATTGGAAGTATTTCACCATCGTTGGGAACGGATGAGGACCTACTGCTGAGCCTAATAAATAGAACGTGTGCGCGTAGTTTTCTACTAAGTCTTCAAAAGCTGCGTCCACTGCTTCCTTTAAGCGACCTTGTCCGTCTGCTACTGCCACAACCTTCGCACCTAAAAGCTCCATGCGGAATACATTTAGTGCCTGACGCTTCGTATCCTCAAGCCCCATATAAACCGTGCAGTCCATACCGAACATTGCGCACGCTGTTGCAGTCGCCACACCATGCTGACCTGCGCCTGTTTCTGCGATGACACGCTTTGCACCCATGCGCTTTGCAAGCAGGATTTGGCCAAGGACGTTGTTAATTTTATGTGAGCCTGTATGGTTTAAATCCTCACGCTTTAAATAAATTTTCGCGCCACCGCACTGTTTTGTTAAGTTTTCGGCAAAGTAAAGGGGAGATGTGCGCCCAACGTATTCTTTATAATAGTAATTTAATTCCTCAATAAAATCTGGGTCATCTTTGAATTTATAAAAATTTTCCTCTAAAATATCAAGCACCTTTTGTAAATCTGGTGGCACCTGGCTACCGCCGAATTCGCCGAAAAAGCCGCGTTGTTCTATTGTCATCTTATTTTACCTCCGTTTGTTTTGTTGCGAGAATGAGTGCCTCAATGGTCGCCCAGTCCTGCGTTTTAAGGGCGTCGACAATTTTACTGCCGACAATCACACCATCACTAAATGTACTAAAATGCTTAATATGCTCTGGATTTGAAATGCCGAAGCCTGCAAGCACAGGGATTTGGCTATGCTGTTTTAGTTTAGCGAAGTGCTCCGCTAAATGCGTTGCAAATTGCGCTTGCTCACCTGTAATACCGTTGATTGTTACTGCATAAATAAAGCCTTCACTTGCACGTGCAAGCTTTTCAATACGCGCGGCGTCACTTGTTAATGAAATGAGCTGCACAAGGTCAATGTTGTTTTCTTTTAGTGCAGGGTGGATGATAGTGCTTTCTTCAAACGGCATATCTGGCACAATGACCCCGCGAATACCTGCTGCGTACGCATCACGCGCAAAGTCGTCCGCGCCGTACGCTAAAATCGGATTTAAATATGTCATCACGACAAGCGGCACTGTAATGTCACCGGCGAAGCTCGTTAATGTTTCTAAAATATTACGCAGTGTTGCGCCTGCTGCAAGTGCGCGCATACCTGCTGCTTCAATTGTCGGACCGTCTGCAACAGGATCTGTGAACGGGATGCCAACCTCAATAGCTGTCACGCCTAAGTCTTGTAGGCGTAAAATTGTCGGCTTTAAGGCGTCAAGACCACCGTCACCTGCCATAATGTATGGAATAAATGCTGTGTCTACTTGCTCAATGGCTTGCTGTAGCATGACTCACGCCTCCTAACGTCTGCATTAATGTGTGAACATCCTTATCACCGCGTCCTGATAGACACACAACAACGACCGCATCCTTTGGCATGTCTGCTGCGAGCTGCGCGCTATAATAAATTGCATGTGCACTCTCTAAAGCTGGTAAGATGCCCTCTGTTTCACAAAGTAATTTCACACCTTCAAGTGCCTGTGCGTCCGTTACATGTGGATAATTGGCGCGTCCTGAATCAAATAGGTGACAATGCTCTGGCCCAACACCTGGGTAATCAAGCCCAGCAGAAATCGAATGTGCTTCCTCAATAAATCCGTTCTCGTCCTGCATTAAATACATAAATGCGCCGTGTAGCACACCTTTTTTGCCCGCGTGAATGGCTGCCGCGTGCTTATTTGTATCGACACCTGCACCCGCTGCCTCAACGCCGTATAGTGCCACATCTGTATCGTCAATAAACGGATGGAACATACCAATTGCGTTACTACCCCCGCCGATGCACGCAATGATTGCATCCGGTAAGCGACCTTCCTGTGCAACGATTTGTGCGCGTGTCTCTAAGCCAATAACGCGCTGGAAATCACGTACAATTGTCGGGAATGGATGAGGACCAAGTGCTGACCCTAAAATATAATGCGTATCGTCAATATGTGTGACCCAGTGACGTAATGCCTCGTTTACTGCATCTTTTAGTGTCGCGGAGCCTTTTTCAACGCCAATAACCTTTGTACCGAGTAGCTCCATGCGGAAAACGTTTAACTGTTGGCGCTTTACATCCTCTGCCCCCATGTAGACGATGCATTCAAGATTCAGTAACGCACAAGCTGTTGCTGTTGCGACACCGTGCTGACCAGCGCCTGTTTCAGCAACAATTTTCTTTTTGCCCATGCGCTTTGCAAGCAATGCCTGCCCGAGCGCGTTATTAATTTTGTGTGCGCCTGTGTGGTTCAGGTCCTCACGCTTTAAATAAATTTTCGCTCCGCCCACACGCGCTGTTAAACGCTCCGCAAAATAAAGCGGTGTTTCGCGTCCAACATATTGCTTTAAATAATAATCGAGCTCTTCCTGGAATTCGGGGTCCTGCTTTGCCTGTTCATATGCCGCCTCTAATTCAGCAAGCGGTGTCATCAATGTTTCCGGCACAAATTGCCCGCCGTATGCACCAAAACGTCCTGTTGTCATCGTTATTTCGCTCCTTTTACTGCTGCTATAAATTGCTGTATTTTTTCGTTATCTTTCACACCGTCTGTTTCTACACCGCTTGAAACGTCGACAGCGAAGGGCTGTACTTGTGTAATGGCTACCTCGATATTTTCTGTATGTAAGCCGCCAGCTAAAATGATTTTGTCACGCGAAATGTCGGCGGCTTCAAGTAGTGACCAGTCAAACTGATGTCCACTTCCGCCGCGGAAATCCGTACCGGGTGCGTCAAATAAATAATAATCTACGTTATAGTGGGCAGCTTTTTCTACGTCTTCTTTCGTGTGAACAGAGTAAGCTTTAATACTTGGTAGACCGATTTCATCAATAAGCGCCTGCGTTTCATCCCCATGATATTGAACGTAATCAAGCGGTACGGCCCTTGCAGTCACACGAATTGTTTCTGCGTCCGCGTTGACAAATACGCCGACTTTTTTTACATGCGCAGGCACGACCTTCGCAAGCTCGTGCGCTGTTTCTACCGTAATTTGGCGCTTACTCGGCGCAAACATAAAGCCGAGGAAATCGGCCCCTGCCGCGCATGCTGCCTCGACATGAGCGACTTCTTTTAATCCACAAATTTTTACCATCGTCATTGGGCCACCTGCTTGAGTGGTACCTGCAATGTTTGTAGTGCCGCTTCTACCTCACCGCTACGCATTAATGATTCACCAACTAACACACCCATCGCGCCATAGCTTGCTACACGAGCTGCATCGTCCGCATTCCAAATACCGCTTTCGCTAATAAATGCAATTTCGGGATTATTGACCGATTTTGCAATTTCCTCGGTATGTGCTAAATCGAGCTCAAATGTTTTTAAATTACGATTGTTGACACCGATAATTTTGGCGTCGATTTTTAGTGCACGTGCAAGCTCTTCCGTATCATGCACCTCGACTAAAACTTCTAAATTTTGCGCAGTTGCATATGCATAAAGTGACGCCAATTCCTCATCCGTTAGCGCCGCCACGATTAATAAAATGACGGACGCGCCAGCCGCCTTCGCATAATCAATTTGCACCGAATCAATAATGAAATCCTTGCATAGTACCGGAATATCCACAACCTGTGCGACTGCGTGTAAATCCGCAAATGAACCTTTAAAGAAAGCCTGCTCTGTCAATACCGAAATACACGCCGCACCTGCACGCTCATAGCGACTTGCCTGTTCCACTGGCTCGACGTCGATTGCGATGTCGCCCTTTGATGGAGAGGCGCGCTTCATTTCGGAAATGACCTGTAATTTTGTCGCATTGATTAATGTTTCATAGAGAGAAGGGCGTACCTTTTGCTCGGCTGTAAACTGCGGGCGTGTCGCTTTTAAGCCTGGCAGCTCTGTTTTCTTTTGTGCAATAATTTTGTCTAAAATCGTCATTTTGTCGATATCTCCTTTGTCGCCTGCTTGCTGTATGCAATGACTGCGTCGAGTTTTGCTTTTGCACGACCACTCAAAATACTGTCGCGTGCCATGTCAATGCCGTCTTTCACTGTTTCTACTAGCCCGTATGCGAAAAAGCCAATGCCTGCATTGAGTAGCACCGTATCGAAATATACACTCTGTTTGCCATCTAATAAATCACGCATAATTTGTGCGTTTTCAATCGGTGTACCGCCACGAATGGCTGACAGCGGGGCAGGGGTAAGTCCGACATCCTCTGCGCGTAATTTAAACGGAATAATATCCCCGTGATCGAGCAGTACGAATGTATTTTCACCGTCTAGTGATGCCTCATCCATCCCTTGGGCGCCTGACACAACGACCGCACGCTCACGACCGAGTAGGTGCAGTACTTCCGCATAATCCGTCGTAAATTGTGGGCGGTTAATGCCGACGAATTGTGTTTTGAGTGGCACGGGATTCGTTAGCGGCCCAACATAGTTGAAAATCGTCGGCTTGCCAAGCTTTTGGCGCACCTCACCAATACGCTTTAGTTTTGGATGCATATTTGGTGCGTGTAAAAACGCGATGCCATGTGTAGCGAGTAAATCGGCTGTTTCTGCTGCGCTCGGTAGGAGAGTAATGCCTAGCGCCTCAAGCACATCCGAGCTACCAGATGCACTCGACACTTTTCGATTGCCGTGCTTTGCGACTTTAATGCCACCACCTGCAAGAACAAAAGCTGATGTTGTACTAATGTTGAAGCTTTGCAGACCGTCTCCGCCTGTGCCGCAGTTATCAATATAAATGCCTTCAGGTGCGTCAATTTGCACCGCGTGTGAGCGCATGACATGAGCAAGTCCCGCAATTTCCGCCGCTGTCTCGCCTTTTGCATTCATTGTCAGTAAAAACGTCGCAATTTCATCTTTGTCAGTCGCGTCATCAAAAATAAGCTGTGCCGCTTTGACCATTTCGTCATAGGTTAAATGCTTTTTTTGTGCGAGTAGCGCTGTATAACGTGTTAATGTCATGACTTGGCACCTCCTGTTGAAAAGGCATCGAAAATGGCTAAATCGTCATCGTTTGTAATTGCAAGCGTTGCTGTGTCGTTTGTAATCGTCACCGAGCGCGCTGTTTGCGTGAAATCCAGCTGGCCGTTAAAGCCGATATAGCCAATCGCGCCTGTTGCTGGAACAAATTTTGCGAGTGCTTCAATTGAATGCAAGGTTGGCTGTAATGTGCCACTTAGCTTTGTTGTAACAGCTGTGCTCGTTTCCTGCTGCATGCTATTTTCTACGCAAATGGACTGGAATAAATTTTGTACATCGTCCGCAATTGGCGTAAATAAGTTTGCCGATACCGCGCCGCTTTGTACGCTGAGTAAACTTTCCTGCGACGCACCGAGAATCGTTTTGTCGTCAAATTCAATGTAGTACAAATACGCACTCGCAAGCTTGATACGCAGCTTACGATAAAGTGCGAACGGGTCGCCTGTGAACTGTGCCTTGTTCTGTGTAAAGGGGGATAATTCATAGCTTGTGTGTTCCGTTAGTCGCGCGGTAAATAATTGAGTCAGCACCTCGTCTAAGTTTGGTGTTTGGTGCTCGGCCTCAATATTTGTATGGAAAATCGTCAGCATATCCGTTAAGTGATCAAAAATAATGAGCGTGTCATAAATTTGAAACAGCGCTTCCTGCAAATTTGTATCGATATAGCCAATCGCACCGCCTGTAAATGGCAACTCCGTATCGCTTGAAACGCGCGGCATGACCTGTTTGATCGAGCGTAAAAGCTCACCCTCATAGACGTATTTTTTGTCGTTTATATAATGGTAGTCCGTTAATGTCGTCGCTGTGCCGCTGTACAGCTTGCGTGGATTCGTCCCAATAAATGAATAACGTCCCGCGCCACCATACTTATCTGAGCTTTCAAGTAAAAATTTGCGCTGCCCGTGCAGGCGCTGGAAAATCGAAATCGGCGTTAATAAATCACCATTCACCGTTTTAGCCGTCGTGCGTACTGTTTGTCTCGTTTGCATGTATTCATCCTCGCTTTCGTTTTTTAAATGCTTTCTTACGTTCCATAGCATGAACATAAAAAAACGCCCCCCGCAAAAAGAAATTTCTTTTTGCAGAGGACGATTCATCACCGCGGTGCCACCTCAGTTTGAAGCATATGCTTCCACTTAAGTCCTGATAACGGCAGGAAACCGTCCGCTAACTCATGCTAGCAGCTCTCATAAGGCCCATTCACATCACAAACTTGACGCATTTCCACCAACCATGCGCTCTCTTAGCAAGTTCCATCATGCTACTTTTCTTATTCAACAATGTCTCAGCTATACTCGGCTCATCTCTGCTCACTGGTGACCACGCTCCCGAGGTCTACTACCAATCCGAACGAAATAAGTGACTATAGTGTAACGGATAGTTGAATGAAAAGTCAATGTATTCTGTTATTTTTGAAGTGCACAAAAAAACCGATACTCAAATGAATACCGGTTGAAAAATTTAAATTAAATTTTTGAAATCAAGGCGTTTGTTGAGTGCGTGCATAATAGGTGCGCCGACTGCGAGGACGACAAATTCACCTGCCGCGACAAATAGCCATGTTTCCCAAAATGGAAAATGTAGAACTAAGTTTAGTTGGAACGCGATAATAAACATTGTGAACGTGAATAAAAATGTATTAATAATAAGACGCGCCCAAATGTTTTTCACAAATTTACAAATGGCGATGAATAGACCAAGTGTAAGTATTGTGTGCCCAACACCGAAAATTAAATCGATCGGTCCGACTGATGACAGTAGGAAATTCGAAATAAAGACGCCGAGTACAACACCCAGCATATAGCGTGGATTAAACGCAATAAGATGGTTAAAAATTTCAGCAATGCGGAACTGTACTTGTCCGAAGCTAATTGGGGCAACAAGCAGTGTCACAGCGAGATAAAGCGCTGCAATAATCGCACTTGTTGCGATAAATTTGACGTTCATATTTAATTCCTCCTAGTTTTTTTGCGTGGGATGGTTACGAACCACGGTGTCACTAGACACAAAATCTAATATTAATATAGGAAATGTTAAACGTCAATGAATAGGCAAGAAGTGTTAGTTGTTTGAAAATTGCCACACGTTAAAAGTGATAAATTTAAAATTTAAAAGTACATGATTTAACAGTTTAAAGCGTTAAATTAATATTTAGTGATTTTTTTCTGTAGTACTATATATTCAGAACATTCATAATGTTATTGACTATCAGAAAATATAACTGTAAGATAGCGTTAATTCCCGCTTTGTTTGGATGAAGTGGCGTAGTAAGTATGAATAAGTGACTAAATTGCTCGTTCATGCACATAAAAGAGAACTATAGTTGTAGGGGGAAATACAATGGCGATGTCTTTAAAGAAGTTTTCATTTTTATCAACAGCGGCATTAACATTAATGCTAGCAGCTTGTGGTGGCGGAGAAGAAACAAAGCCAGCAGAATCTGCAGGAAATGACGCAGCACCAGTAGCAGAAAGCTATGTAATTGGTGTATCACAAATCGTAGAGCATCCGTCTTTAGATGCGGCATACGAAGGGTTCCAAAAGGCAATTGAGGATGCAGGCTTAGATGTAGAATACAAGTTCAATTCTGCAAATGGCGATAACAGCCAAACAGTGAGCATTGCACAAAAATTAGTTGGCGATAATGTAGACTTAATTTTCGCAAACTCTACACCATCAGCCCAAGCAGCAAAAGGCACAACAGATCAAATTCCAATCGTCTTCACGTCGGTAACAGATGCAGTAGGTGCTGAGTTAATCGCTTCAATGGACGCACCAGGTGGGAACGTAACGGGTACTGTAGATTTACACCCTGATACAATCGCGAACACAGTAGCCTTTTTAAAGGATCAATTAGGTGCGAAAAATGTGGGTACAGTATACAACACAGGTGAGCAAAACTCGGTCGCGCAAGTGGAGCTAGTAAAAGCGGCACTTGAGGCAGAGGGCATTACATTACACGAAGCAGCCGTTTCAACGTCTGCTGAAGTAAAGCAAGCGACAGAATCATTACTTGGTAAAGTAGATTCTTTATACATTCTTACAGATAACACAGTTGTCTCTGCATTAGAGTCAGTAATCGACGTAGCGAATGCCAACAAATTGCCGACAATGGTAGGCGAGCTTGATTCGGTAGCGCGTGGTGGCTTAGGTGCATACGGCTTTGAATACTACGATATCGGCTATGAGGCTGGTGAAAAGGCTGTTCAAATTTTAACTGAAGGGAAGTCGGCAGGCGAAATTCCAGCGACATACCCAGGGAACTTGAAATTAGTCATCAATAAAGCGACGGCTGACAACTTAGGTCTTGAAGTGAAGCCTGAGTGGAACGCAGAAGTGAACGAATAATTTATAGGAGATGATTCGACATGTTTACAGCTCTTTTTGGTTCTGTCGAGCAAGGAATCATCTATGCAATTATGGCACTCGGAGTGTATCTTACATTCCGAGTGTTAGATTTTCCGGATTTAACGGTTGATGGAAGCTTTGTGACAGGGGCAGCTACGGCGGCGATGATGATCGTGCTTGGCTACAACCCAATCATTGCCACATTAGTCGCGATTGTAGCTGGATTTATTGCAGGATGTATCACAGGACTTTTACACACGAAGGGGAAAATCAATTCACTACTTTCAGGGATTTTAATGATGATTGCGCTTCATTCCATTAATCTTCGTATTATGGGGATGACAAAGGAAGGCTCAGTCGGCGTGTCCAATGTACCGCTGCTTAGCGTAGACACAGTATTCTCAAGTTTCCAAAAGTTTTGGGCAAGTCTCGGTATTGATGCGGCGATTAGCGATATGTTGCGCGGTATCGGATTATCAAATGTCCCTTCTACATACGGCACATTAATTATTGTGATTATCATTATTATTATGATCAAAATTATTGTTGATTGGTTCTTAAAAACAGAGGTTGGCCTTGCGATTCGCGCTACAGGTGATAATAAGCGTATGATTCGTAGCTTCTCTGCGAACACGGACTGGTTAATTATTTTAGGCTTAGGTTTATCAAATGGTATGGTGGCGCTTGCGGGTGCACTGATTGCACAGTACAACAAATTCGCTGACGTACAAATGGGGATTGGGATGATTGTTATCGGTCTTGCTTCAGTTATTATTGGTGAGGCGATTTTTGGTACAAAAACAATTATGCGTACAACATTTGCTGTTATTATCGGTGCGATTGTTTACCGTATTATTTACGCGTTAGCACTACGCGTCGATTTCTTAGATACGGGCGATATGAAGATGATTACGGCATTTATCGTTATTTGTGCATTAGTTATTCCACAAATGCTTGATAAGCAAAAAGAGAAAAAGCGTAAGGCACAGCGGCTTGCTGGTCGAGAAAATGTCGTGAAGCAAGGGGGGAGTGGCCTTGCTTAAGTTAGAGGGCATAAATAAAATTTTCAATGAAGGCACACCGGATGAGAAAATCGCACTTGGCGATATTAATTTACATTTAGCACCGGGTGATTTCGTCACAATTATCGGGAGTAATGGTGCTGGCAAATCAACGATGATGAACATGATTTCAGGTGCGCTCACGCCGGACTTTGGTTCTGTCACAATTGATGGTACAGATGTAACGCGCTACCCAGAATATACGCGCTCACAGCTAATCGGGCGCGTATTCCAGGACCCGATGGCTGGTACAGCGCCATCTATGACGATTGAAGAGAATTTAGCGATTGCGTATTCTCGTAAGCAAAAACGTCGCTTACGCATCGGTGTCGACAAAAAGCGCCGTGAGTTTTTCGTGCAGTCATTAGAGCGTCTAGGTTTAGGTTTGGAAAATCGTTTAGGCGCAAAGGTTGGTCTACTTTCAGGTGGTGAGCGTCAGGCACTTAGTCTTCTGATGGCAACATTTACAAAGCCATCAATCTTACTGCTAGATGAGCACACTGCCGCACTTGATCCGTCTCGTGCAGAACTTATTACACGCCTCACAAAGCAGCTAGTTGAAGAGGATCACTTAACGACGCTCATGGTGACACACAACATGCAGCAGGCGTTAGACCTTGGGAACCGTCTTATTATGATGGATAAGGGGCAAATTATTTTAGAGGTCGGCGCAGATCGTAAGCCAGACCTAACAATTCCAGATTTAATGGCCGAATTCGAAAGCATTCGCGGTGAGAAGATGAATTCAGACCGTGCGCTGCTTGGATAAGCCTTGCGCCACATGCAAATGCATGTGGCGTTTTTTCATGCAAAAAACCTGCCTAGCAATAGCTAGACAGGCGTATTTTAAACAAGTAATGCAAACAACGTACTGTCATTATTCACTTCTTTAAACTCAAAGCCGTTTGTACGCATGCGCTCAAGTAGCCCCGCATAATCATTACGGTCTGAAAGCTCGATGCCAACTAACGATGGGCCGTTTTCTTTATTGTTTTTCTTCGTATATTCAAACGTTGTAATATCATCATTTGGCCCAAGTACCTCCGTTAAGAACTGGCGCAGTGCACCTGCACGTTGCGGGAAACCAACGATGAAATAGTACAGTAAGCCCTCATAAATAAGGGAACGTTCTTTAATTTCCTGCATGCGCCCGATATCATTATTGCCACCTGAAATGATGACAACGACTGATTTCCCGCGAATCTCATCCGCATAAAAATCAAGTGCTGCGACAGGTAGTGCTCCAGCAGGCTCTGCAATGATGGCGTGCTTGTTATAGAGATCTAAAATCGTCGTACATACCTTGCCCTCGGGTACCGCAATCGTGTCATCTAAAAGCTCCTGGCATACGTCAAACGTTTGCTGGCCAACTAATTGTACCGCCGCACCGTCAACGAATTTGTCGATTGAGTGGAGCTGTGTGGGCGTACCGTTCTTTAGCGCTGCTTTCATACTAGCTGCTCCAGCAGGCTCGACACCAATCACTTTTGTTGTAGGGGATAAATTTTTCACATACGCTGACACACCGGACATTAAGCCACCGCCGCCAATACTGCCGAAAATAAAGTCAATTGGCTCCTCAATGTCATTCATGATCTCGACAGCTACAGTCCCCTGGCCAGCCATCACGTCGCGGTCATCAAATGGATGGATGAAAATACGTCCCTCTGCTTCACAATAAGCAAGTGCGCTCACTGCAGATTCATCAAATGTATCACCTGCTAATGTAATTTCAACAAAATTGCGGCCAAACATACGCACCTGGTCAATCTTTTGCTTTGGTGTTGTTTTTGGCATGAAAATATTCGCATGAATTTCTAGTTTTGCACACGCATAGGCAACGCCCTGTGCATGGTTGCCAGCACTTGCACAAACAACACCTACCGCGCGCGCTTCTTGCTCAATCTTTTTAATTTTGTAGTAAGCACCGCGCAGCTTGAATGAACGTACATGTTGTAAGTCCTCACGCTTAAAATAAATTGATGCTCCGTATTTCTCCGATAAATAATCATTACGCTGTAGTGGTGTATGTACAACAACATCCTTTAAAAAGTGATGTGCGATTAATACGTTTTCTACTGAGATTGTCTTGGTTTGTCCAACTTCCATTGATATGTTACCTCCGTATAAATAATAATTTATTGTAACATAAAATGATTTTAAAATTCAGTTTATTATGAAAGTTTTAAAAATATTTAATATTTAACGCGTGAAAGAGCAAAAAACCCGCTTCACGTAATGTGAAACGGGCCGTTTATTTAAAATAGTAGGTGTGCAATGACTGCTACAAGTGGGATAGAAATAATTGTACGGATTAAGAAAATCACGAATAGATCCCATAACTTCAGTGGTAGCTTTGTGCCTAAAATCAACCCGCCGACCTCTGACATGTAAATAAGCTGTGTTACAGAAACCGTCGCGATAAAGAAGCGTGTCATTTCTGATTCAATACCAGAGCCTAAAATCGCAGGCAGTAGCATATCTGCAAAGCCAACAATCATTGTTTGTGCAGCAGCTTCTGCTTCAGGAATTTGTAGAAGTGCTAAAATGGGCTCAAACGGCATCCCTAAAATGGAGAAAACTTGTGTGAATTCAGCCAGTACAAGGGCGATTGTACCGAACGCCATAATAACAGGTGTAACGGCAAACCACATACCAAGCACGTTGACCATACCTGAGCCAAGTACACGACCAAGGTTTTTATTTTCCTCTGCTTTATTTAGTGCGCTCTCTAGACCGAATGTAAACGAGTTATAGCCCGCTGGCACTTCCTCATGATTTTCTTTTGGCTTAGAGCCGTCAATAAACGTATTAGATTTTTTCCACAACGGATAAATGCGCGGCATAATCACTGCTAAAATTAAGCTGACGACAATAACTGCACCGTAAAATTCCAGGAAGTATGCGTCAATGCCGATCGTCTCGACAACGACTAAACAAAACGTAATCGACACGACTGAGAATGTCGTGGCAATCGTAGCTGCCTCGCGCCCCGTATAGTTACCGTCCTCGTATTGTTTACTTGTAATGAGTACAGAAATTGTCCCGTCCCCTACAAAAGAGGCAAGGCAGTCAATCGCTGAGCGACCAGGGATTTTGAAAATCGGGCGCATAATTTTGACCATCATTGAGCCGAAGAAATCGAGTAAGCCGAAATCCGTTAATAATGGTAATAGTAGCCCTGCAAAGAAGAACAATATAATCATGTATGTCACAAGACCACCGTCTGCTGCAAGGAGCACACCAGCTGTCACATCACTGTTGATTGCCTCAGGACCGAAGTCGAATAAAAACATCGCCGCAAAAACAACGGCAAGCATACGCATAATCGTCCAAAACCAGTTAACGCGGAAGAGTGAATCAATGACGCTTACTGGCTTTTTGCACGGGATAAACTGCATAATGACCGATCCGGCAGCTGCCACAACAAATAAAATAAACGTAAATAGTTGAATGAATGGCTCCACCTTACCTGCAAGCAAGTTCGCCACCATTGCAATTGGCACTTTAATTCCTTCATCCGTATTGACAGGCAGGATGAAGAAGATTGCACCTGCGAGTGAAAGTATGATGAAAAGGAACCAAGTGTAAAAGGAAAATTTCTTTGACATATATAGTACCTCTGTATAATATTTTTGAATATTTATTCACTATAAATGTTTGTTATGCAGTTGTCTAGCATCCTGCTTAAAGATGGATTTTTCAGATTTTTATCGTGAATAGAATTTGAATAATAACAGATGTGCTTAGGTTGTATTTATTGATTATTAGCTGTTTTTACCTTGGTGTCCTGCATAAAAACACGTATATTTGAATAACAAAAAAATCCCTTCTTGAAATGCTTCAAGAAGGGATGAATGATTATAAGTTTGCGCTGTCAATTGAATGATCGGGCTCTTCGTTATGCTGTATGATGTAAAACTTTTCAACATTTAACCAGCTTTCACTCATTGGCTGCCCTTCATCAACGCGTTTTGCTGTTTCCGCTATCATCCATGCTGTTTGAGAGGTATGCGCTTGGATTGCGCGTACTTTATCGTTTTTTACCGATGTGATGTCAATAATAACATGTGCCTCGCCGTTTTTCTCGACTGTATCATTGGCAAATGCACAAGCATGAATTGGTGGGCGCGCGTCAACCGGCATACGGCGCACGGCTTCGACAACCGCCTCGGCAGTTGCTTCGTGGTCTGGGTGAACAGAGTAGCCTGGTAGGAATGTATAAATAATCGACGGGTTTAGCTCGTCGATTAAATCGGCTACAAGCTTCACCATTTTTTCGCTATCCTCAAATTCAATTGTTTTATCACGAAGCCCCATCATACGTAGATCTTCAATCCCCATTGCCTCACATGCTGCAAGCAATTCTTTGCGGCGAATTTCAGGTAGTGATTCACGCGTTGCAAATGGTGGATTTCCTAAATTACGACCCATTTCACCGAGTGTTAGGCACGCATATGTAACAGGTACGCCCATATTACGGTACATACGAAGTACACCCGCTACTGAAAAGGCCTCATCATCTGGGTGTGGATAGACAACTAATACGTGACGTTCATTATTTAAAGTCATCAAAGCCCCTCCTTAATAAGTAAATGGCGTTTCGCTAATTTCAAGTGCGATTGCCAGCTTTCCTTCATAATCAAGCCCAGCCATAAGTAGGCGGCCTTGTTCGTCTAATACATAATGCGTAATACCTTGTGCATATACCCAGCCGTGCTCCATTTTCAGGCCGACACGGTGTGGTGAGTCACCTGCTACTTTCCCTAACTCATAGCGTAATTTGACGTTACGAATAAATGCGCCTGCATTAAACACATTCGCATCGTAATGGTTTGCATACGAACCGTTTGTCGTTTCTAGATGAATATAGACATCTTTGTTCGCAAAAGAATTTAGCAATTCTTGAAGTCCTTGTACATTTACAATCTTCATCATACCGCTCCTTTCGAATCTTCTATCTTTAAGTATAGTAAAACATTCCTTGGATTGAAAAGGAAAAGTGCCAAATCGTATAGGTAAATTCTTTTGCCGTCATTTAATGACGAGCAGAAAGAAAAAACGAATGATTAGTAAAGCTGTAAAAGGAGCTTCAAAATCATTCGCAGTGTAATACTTATACAGTTAATAATGTCTTCACATGAACTTCAGGTGCGCCGAATCGTGGCTTTGCGCCGTGCATCACAGGACCGACATGTTGATTTAAAGCCCAGCCGTGCTTAATGGCAGCTGATACAAATTCCTTTGCTTCAATGACGGCTGCCTCTACGTCTAAGCCGTTCGCTAAATTCGCGCATACGCTTGCTGCAAATGTACAACCTGCGCCGTGATTGTATGTCGATTCAACTTTTTCCGTTTCAAGCAGTTTGAATGCTGTTCCGTCAAAGAATAGGTCAACTGCCTTGTCGTGTGATAATGCTTTGCCGCCCTTAATCACGACATTTTTTGCGCCAAGTGCATGAATTTTGCGCGCAGCAGTCATCATATCCTCGATTGTTTTTGGTGTCCCTGTCCCTGCAAGTTGACCTGCCTCGAATAGGTTCGGTGTCACGACCATTGCGTATGGGAGTAAATGCTCAATCATCGCAGTTGTGTTACCAGGATTTAATACTTCATCGTCGCCCTTACAAACCATCACGGGGTCAATCACAATTTTATTCGTACCTGAGTTTTGGATTGCTTTCGATGCGATTTTAATAATTTCCTCTGTTGAGAGCATGCCTGTTTTAATCGCATCAACTTTAGTTGAAAGTGCTGTATCAATTTGCTTTTGCAGTAGCTCTGTCGGTAGTGGTGTTACCGAGTGGCTCCACGTTGTTGGGTCCATTGTGACAATCACAGTCAGCGCCGTCATGCCGTATGTGCCATGCTCTTGAAATGCCTTTAAATCCGCAGCCATCCCAGCACCACCGGATGTATCAGAGCCTGCAATTGTTAATGTTTTTTTCAAAGTCATTGTAAAATCTCTCCTTAAAATTCACTGAATATTATGTTTCCACAGTATATAGCGAAACTGACTTTATAAAAATAGCCAGAAAAACAAATTATTAAGTGGTCAGATGAAAAATACTTGAACTTCCGAATTATTTCGCATACGGTGAAGGGGAGGTGAAGAGAATGCAAGTAATGAATGATTGGCAGCCGATTATTGCACGGGAAATAAATAAGCCGTATTTTGCCGAATTACAGCAATTTTTAGCGGAAGAATATCGTACAGCCACGATTTATCCAAAAAAAGAGCATATTTTAGCGGCACTTGACATGACGCCGTTTTCTAACGTGAAGGTCGTACTATTAGGTCAGGACCCGTATCATGGGAAAGGACAGGCACACGGGCTTAGTTTTTCTGTACAGCCAGGTGTGAAATTGCCGCCGAGTTTACGTAATATGCTAAAGGAAATGCAGGCTGAGTTTGGCTACGAGTTGCCAGACAGCGGTGATCTGACGAGCTGGGCAAGACAAGGTGTGCTATTACTAAACACTGTATTAACCGTGCGAGAGGGACAGCCCGGCTCACACGCAAAAAAAGGCTGGGAAACATTTACTGACGCTCTTATCGAGGCATTGTCTGAACGACAACAGCCGATTGTCTTTTTATTATGGGGCAGTTATGCGCAAAAAAAACGTGCGCTCATTAAAGCACATCATATTATTTTAGAAGCACCGCATCCAAGCCCGCTCAGTGCGCACCGCGGCTTCTTTGGTAGCCAGCCGTTTTCAAAGACAAATGCTGCGCTTGAAAAGCTAGGGCAAACGCCAATTGATTGGCACTTGCAAAGTGAGCAGACATCTTTATTTTAAGGATGCGATACATGGTCTGACATGGTAAAGTAAAAGAAGAAAGTGAGGGGTTCGCATATGAAAATCGATTGCTTTAAATGCCAGAATTTCCGTGTGACGTGGGATCAAAATAATCCGCGCGGTTGCCATGCTTACGGCTTTAAAACAAGGCAAATACCATCACTTGTTGTCAAGCAATCCTCTGGGATGGATTGTTTAAAATTTGTACCAAAGCAGGTGAAACGATGATTTCTTATGAGGTAATTGTAGCGCAAATAGAGAAGCATCTCGTGCAGGCAAAGCAAAATCAATCTGAGGCCGTGCTTCGTGAGCAGCTAACGGCAATTCATGCATTATGTGAAGTCGCTTTACAGACAGGTGACAAGCAAATTACGCGCCCTGTACAAACAGTGTCAGCAAGTCCATCTGTCATGACATCTGCTACAAAGCTAGAAGAACAAGATGCGAATGGTGAGTCATTATTTGATTTTTAAAAAAGAGGGTAAAACGGGGGAACAAAAATGAAAGGTTCAATTATTTCAGGTGCAATTCACGGTTTTATAGCGGTAGCGCTCGGTGCGTTTGGTGCACATGCATTAGAAAATATACTGGATGATTACAGTACAGAAATTTGGAACACAGCGATTCAATATCAAATGCTACATGCCGTTGCATTGCTTGCGGTAGGAATTTTAATGAGTAAGTCACTATTTGGTCATGATAAAAAGTTAAAAGCAGCGATGATTTGCTTTAATTTAGGCATTGTCTTTTTCTCGGGAAGCTTATTCACATTAGCATTAACGGGTATTAAAGTGCTCGGTGCAATTACGCCAATTGGTGGTGTGCTATTTTTAGTAGGTTGGATTTTAGTTATTGTAAGCACGATGAACCATAGAGATTATTAAGAACATGCACTATTCGACTTGATTTTATGTCGAATGGTGTATGTTTTTGTTATATTATTTATGGAATAATGTATGTTAAGAAAATTTTGAAAAGTAGGGATGAAAAATGAATCAACTATTTACAAAGCTACAGACGAATTTTGAGGAAATGGTTATTATTCGTCGTTATTTACACGAGCATCCAGAACTGTCACATCAAGAAGTACATACACCAGCGTATATCGCAAAATTTCATCGTGAATTAGGGCTTGAGGTACGCGAGGGGGTAGGTGGTCGCGGCGTTGTAGCAACACTTCGAGGCGGTAAGCCAGGTAAAACAGTTGCATTACGTGCCGATTTTGATGCACTTGAAATAATGGAGTTAAATGATCTTTCGTATAAATCGAAAAATCCAGGTGTGATGCATGCATGTGGTCATGATGGACATACAGCGACACTTTTAGTGTTAGCGAAAGTATTAACTGAGGTGCAAGAGCAAATTGCAGGGAATGTCGTATTTATTCACCAGCATGCCGAGGAGCTAGTCCCAGGTGGTGCGAAGGCAATGATTGAGGATGGCTGCTTAGATGGTGTAGACGTAATTTACGGCACGCATTTATGGGCACCGACTGCACTTGGTGAGGTATGGGTGCGTGAGGGTGCGATTATGGCCTCAGCGGATAGCTTTGACATTGTTATTCACGGGAAAGGTGGTCACGGTGCAGAGCCGCAGCATTCGGTTGATGCGATTGTCATCGGTGCGCAATTTATTACACAGTTGCAAACGCTCGTATCACGCCGCATTAGCCCACTACAATCAGCGGTTGTGACAGTAGGTCATTTTGTTGCGGACAATCCGTTTAATGTCATCGCAGAAAATGTACGTATTAAAGGAACGGTGCGTACTTTTAATGAAGGTGTACGTCAACAAATTAAAGAAGAAATCGAAAACTTGTTACATGCGACAACACATGGCATGAATGCCGATTATACGTATACATATATTGATGGCTATCCTCCAGTCATTAACCATGCAGAAGATACACGCTTTGTTGCAAGTATTGCATCAGAGGTACCAGGGGTAGAAGAAGTTGTGACATGTGATCCATTTATGATTGCGGAAGACTTTAGCTATTATTTGCAGCATGTACCAGGCACGTTTTTCATCACAGGCGCTAAGGACCCACAGTGGGAGCAAGCCTATCCACATCACCATGCGCGCTTCAATTTTGATGAACGAGCGATGCTTATTGCCGCGAATGTGTTAGGGGAGGCAACGTTACGTTATTTGGCGACCGAAGAGTAGTTGATTTAGAGATGATTTTATGTGGGAAACGCTCGTATTTGCATAAATGTCATCTTAAATGAAGCGTATTGCTGATTGGAAAATATTATTATTATATAATTATCTAATTCAGATGAAATCCAATTAATTGAAAAGAGTTCAGATGTTAATTTACAAATATAAACAGAGGGTGGAGAAATAATGAGTGTAGGGGCAAAACTAAATGCCGCGTTTTATTCGATTATTTTGTTATTATGTGTGTCTATTGTTATTAACTTTATTAATTTAAACAATATTGAAAAGAAAAATGAAGAGGCATTAGATAACCGAGTAGAGCAAATTCGTGCCGCGGATAATATTCGCTTTAATTTAGCGATGCAGGGTTTATATGCGCGTGCATTAATGATTGATCAAACGAAGGAAAATGAAGAGAGTTTAGCACATTATCAAGCAGAGCTAGATAAACAAATTTTAAATTTAGAACAATTAGCATTGACAGATACAATGCGTGAATATATTGCGGAGATTCAAAAGTTCAATAATGAATTCAATGCAGTAGCAGATGAAATGCTGGCTGTTTATCGTATGGGAAATATTGAAGCAGCGAGTAGTATTGTCAATGGCAAATTACAAGATGCAAACGTAGGCATATTAAATACAGCCAATAAAGTTGTCGTATTCCAAGAAGAGCAGTTAACTTTGAATAAAGCAGCGGTAAGCTCTTCGATTTCAACATCTAAAGTTACATCAATCATTATATTAATTTTAAGTATTATTATCGGCGTAATTTTAATTGTTTATGTGCGACGTACAATTACACAGCCGTTACAAAACGTTGTAAGTGCGGCAAATGTCATTTCATCAGGTGACCTATCACAGCGGGATATCGAAGTACGTACAAAAGACGAGATTGGTCAGCTTGGTACAGCATTCAATACGATGAAAGCAAGCTTAGCTGGTTTAATTCGCAACGTCCAAACAAACACAGAGCAGCTAAGTGCATCGGCACAGGAGTTATCAGCGAGTACAGAAGAAATTACTGCGACGAGCGAGGACGTAACGCGCCGTGTGAGTGATACAGCAGAGTCAGCACAAGTATCGTCACAATCTTCAATCGAAAGTGCACGTGCAATGGAAGAGACAGCATCGGGTGTACAGCGTATTGCGGAGGCGACTCAAGTTTTACATTCAAGTTCACTTGATGCGAGCTCAACAGCAGATAACGGTGGCAAAATTATTGAAGATGCGAAAAAACAAATGGATGTTATTAATCATTCGACAGCAACAGTAAACGAGCTTGTCCAAAAGCTGACACAGCAAACAGAAGAAATCGGTAATATTACACAGGTCATTACAGCGATTTCGGACCAAACAAACTTACTTGCACTAAATGCAGCTATCGAGGCAGCGCGTGCGGGTGAGCATGGTAAAGGCTTTGCGGTAGTAGCGGAGGAAGTTCGTAAGCTAGCAGAGGAATCGAAAAAATCAGCGAATTCCATTGTCGCGTTAACAGTGGACATTAAAAATGATACAGACAATGTAGAGCGTGCGGTAACCGATTCATTAACATCAGTAAAAGATGGTGTTGAAATTATCGGGGAAGCGGGCAATTCATTTGGTGCAATTGTTCATGCAGTAGAACAAATGACAACGCAAATTGAGGAAATTTCAGCGACATCTGAGCAGCTATCAGCAAGTGCAGAAGAGGTAACCGCTTCTGTAGGTGAGATTGCTAATGGTGCGGCAACAGCTTCTGAAAGTATTGAAATGATTGCAGCTGCTATGGAAGAGCAATCAGCAACGATGGAGCAAGTAAATCACGTAGCACTTTCTTTAAGCGAAAGCGCGCAAGAACTACAAACGGAAATTCAAAAGTTCCGCGTATAATGAGAATCCCGAATGGAGTGAGGGCTCCATTCGGGATTTTTTAATACAAAATAAACTATAAAATTTGGAACTTTAGCGTTTTTCTTATGGTGTTTGTGTGAAATAAGCAAGCTCTTCATCAAACTCAGCATAATCAAAATAAATCATCGGGAATAAAAAGCGGTGATTATTTTTTAATTCGCGCAAAATGACATGATCGCGTCCAGCAGCCTCGACAACACCACGTACGGCTTTTGTATTTTGACCGTTTACCGCATTATCAAATGAAAAGTAAAAGGTTCCCGGTTTCCCTCGGTTCAGGCGTAAAATATTTTCGATATAAGACTCTTCGCGTGGCATTCTGCTAGATGTATTAGTAGGCATTGGTACACTTGAAGGGTTCATCTGCTGCATGGGGGGCGTCCAATAATAAGTCAAAAAGGCATCCTTTCCGTTAAAAATTTGGAGCTTAACATAATCGGATTGGCGATTATCCTAAGTGTTATTTGTAGTATATGCAAGTCGTATCGAAATGCTAAATCCTAAATCCTCTTCGTGAAAGATTTTTACTTCATAAATAGAAAAGATGTTGTGAATATGTATAAATTTAAGGGAGGTGGGTATAATTTATATACAATACAAAGAGAAAATGTTGCCTCGTGGATTCTTCGACAACGAGGAGAGGATCATTATGCAGGTCGGCGTATGGGTAGGAATCTTTATCAGTGCGGTCTTGGCATTTTTAGTAGGTGACTTATACGGGCAGCCATTACACTGGTATTTGTTCGTTATTATTTTGTGTGTAGGTGTGTTTATCAATACGATTATTTTAATTATTAAAACCCACGAGGATAAGATGTAGAATAATAAGGCTTACGCATAATAATCTTGCGTAAGTTTTTTCTATTTTAATGAGCTGTGTAATGGAAATGATATCTCATCATAATATAATGGAGAACAACATAAAATGAATCAGGAGTGACGATAAGTGGAACAGCAAAATGTTCAGTGGAGTATGGTAGTTGTCATTGCATTGACGGCATTTGCGGCATTTTGGTTTGGGGTTTATAGTGGTGAGCCATTAGATTGGTTTTTATATATTGTATTAGTGGCAATCGGGTTATTTATTCATACAGTCATTTTAGTATTGCGAACAGATGATGAGCAAATAGCAACGGAAACGAAGTTGAAGAAAAAGGCATAAAAAACACGCATGAAATTTTTCATGCGTGTTTTTTATGCCTGTTAAGGAAACTTTAGATTTTCACATTGTGGATACGTTAAGGCAAAGTTTGCTTTACGTCCAGGCTAAGGCGCCAGCCCCTCGAGTCGTTTCGATCCCTCGGGTGAAAGTTGAAGAGCGCACTTTCACTTGGGGCTCGCAGGCACTTTAGCACTTTTGTTCATTAAATTGCTAAAAGCTTCTCTAATTTTTCGTTGTCGAGTAAGTTACCTACTAGGAACTCACCGAACTCACCGTAGCGAGCTGACACTTCATCAAAGCGCATTTCGTAGACGATTTTTTTGAATTGTAGCATATCATCAGAGAATAATGTTACGCCCCACTCGTGGTCGTCTAAACCAACAGATCCTGTGATAATTTGTTTGATTTTACCTGCATAGCTACGGCCGATTAAACCGTGTGCATACATTAATTTTTTACGCTCTTCCATTGAAAGCATGTACCAGTTGTCCGCACCGTCACGCTTTTTGTCCATTGGGTAGAAGCAAACGTATTTTGATTTTGGTAATTCAGGGTATAGACGTGCACGTACATGTGGATTTTGGTACGGATCCTCGTCTGATTGACCTGCTAAGTAGTTTGATAATTCCACTACTGATACGTAAGAATATGTTGGGATTGTGAAGTCAGCGATTGCTAATTTTGCGAAGGCTGTTTCAATTTCGCCTAACTCTTCAGGTGTTTCACGTAATGTCATTACCATGAAGTCGGCTTTTTGCCCAATGATTGAGTAGAAAGCGTTTGAGCCTGTTGCGCCGTTTAGGCCTGCTAAAAACTCGATGAATTCTTGTGTCGCTGCTGCGCGTTCTTCTGCAGATACTAATTTCCATGATGCCCAGTCGATTGAGCGGAAGTCATGTAGTGCGTACCAACCGTCTAATGTAATTGCTGCTTCATTCATTTATAAACACTCCTTAATTGAAAATGATTCCTATGTAAGTGTAGCACAAATTAGCGAAAAATAAGCATGAGAAGTAGGTGGAAATGGCGTTTTCACGAATTTGACATGACTTCGTTTTACGGTATGCTAAAATTAGTGAAAACATAGAGGAGCAATAATGATGGAAAGTATTTTACTAAAAAATAAATGGCGTTTTATCGACCAATCGATTTCAGCTAAATCTGCTTCACCGCTCGAATCATTCGCAATGGATGATACGCTTTGTCACGTTGTCGGACAAGGCATGAGTACGCAGACAATCCGTACATGGGTGCATGATGAAGCAGTTGTACTGGGCATTCAAGACCACCGCCTGCCGTATATTGGGGATGGTATGCAGCATTTAGAAGGGAATGGCTATACGCCAATTGTCCGCAATTCAGGTGGTCTCGCAGTCGTTTTAGATAGCGGTGTCTTAAATATTTCGATCATTTTAAATGAAGAAATTCCACTTAGCATAAACGCGGCATTTGAGGTAATGGTGGCGTTAATTCGTGCATTATTTCCTAAAATGGCACACAGCATAGAGGCATATGAGATTGTGGGCTCCTATTGCCCGGGCAGCTATGACCTAAGTATTGACGGTAAGAAGTTTGCAGGGATTTCACAGCGCCGTATGAAAAACGGCATTGCGGTGCAAATTTATCTTTGTGTGGAAGGTAGTGGCAGTGCGCGTGCCGAGTTGATTAAAGGCTTTTACGAAAAAGGCTTACAAGGCGAGGAGACAAAGTTTGACTATCCTCGTGTGAAGCCGGAAGTGATGGCTTCACTTGCAGAATTAACAGGTGAGCCGTTAACGGTAACGGAAGTCAATACACGCCTCCAAATGCTTATTATTAGCTGGAATGGTGAATTGATGATACAACCACTTGCCGGAGAAGAGCTAGCATTATATAGTTATTATTTAGAGCGTATTTTTAAGCGCAATGCAACATTACTAAATAAATAAACAAAAGGCGAAGTGCTACGATTGCACTTCGCCTGTTTCGATTTGCGGGGTCGCAATGACCAAATTACCGTTCTTCTCCATTTTGAATGTCGGCGCTGTACGCTCATTTTCAGAGTCGAGTGTCACAAGGCGACGTGCACGATTCATAATCGATACGAACTGCTCATAATCGTCCTTGATGGCGCGATTTTCACGCTGCAAACTTTCAAGCTGATGCTCTAGCTCCTTCTTTTGAGAGAGCGTAACATTGGCGATTTGCTTCCATTTTGTTGCCTCTTGTTCTATTAAATTGCCATGCTGCAGGCGTACTAAATACGCGATAACAACATCAAGTGATAGTGCAGATAAAGGAATTGCCTTTGTTTCCTCCTCATTTGAAGAAGGGAGTAAGTAGACATTTGTCGCGCGTCTCTTTGTCCCGCTATTGAGCGCACGTAGCCTTTCTTTGCGCTCCTTTTTGGCACTTGTAAGCTCCTGCTCATACAGGCGGCGCACAACAGCATTCCAGCGAAAACCGCATGCCGCGGCTGTACGATTCAGTGCATCTCCAGCTTCCTCAAATGCATTGAGTTGTGTACTACCTTCCTTGACGTGACGTAATACCGCCTCCGCAAGCAAATCATCATTTTCCTTCATCCAAGCATCTTGACGTACTTTAGACATATTGGTAACCTCCTCGTTATGCTGTTCACAATCTAGCATGCACAGTTTCGGAGAGTTTTATACACATCAGACCTTTGACGGAAATGATAGGTTAGTGCTTGAATAGCATAAGTATTGTAGGCTACAATAGTAGAGGTGAAAATTAGACTTGAATCAGAAAGGGTGTTGACACAGTGGCGAACTTATTCCACGTTTGCGATGAATGTCAGGCCGTTAATTTAAAAACGTTAATTCCAAAACTAAAAGAAATAGATCCAGAAGCAACGATTGAAATTGGCTGTCATTCATACTGCGGTCCAGGCCGTAAAAAAACATTTACATTCGTTAACAACCGTCCTGTGGCGGCTTTAACAGAAGACGAGTTAATGGTAAAGGTGCTAGACAAATTAAAGAAGTAACTTAAAAACTACTAAGCAATAAAAAAATGCTTAGTAGTTTTTTGTATAATTAGTTAGAAATTCCTCATAATTGTCTTGTAAAGAATAGCCATTATATGTCCGTTTAATGATAAAATAGTAAAGATTTATGGAACTTTAATTTAGTATTCATTAAAGAAGTAAAAATAGGTGTACTACACGGAAAGTGTGAACAATTATGCAAGATTCTTGGTTATCTTTTATGCCGACATATAATAACTATTTAGTTACATTATCTATTATCGTTGCTTGTATAGCCGCTTCATCGGCATTTTTTATTAATGATCAAGTAAAGCGAAATACGCTATTGTCTCATACAACATGGCTTATGCTTGCCGCGACGACTTTAGGTGCTGGGATTTGGGCAGTGCACTTTATTGGCATGGTTGCCATGCAGCTACCTGTTGCGATAACGTATAATAAAATTTTGACAATCTTTACGATTATTCCTGCGATCATTTCTTCATTCATTGCCTTTTATTATATAAATCAGCCGCGCCATACGTGGGAGCGTGCGACGATTTCAGGCTTTTTTATCGGAACAGGTATTACGATGATGCATTATATTGGGATGTATGTGATGCATTTTGAAGGTGTAGAGCATAGCTATCAAATTGGTCGTGTTGTTTTGTCATACATATTGGCGGTGCTTTTATCTATAGTAGCGCTGTTGATTTACCGTTATTTGTATATTAAAAGAGGTCATTTACTTAGCCATATAATCCCTGCACTACTTTTAGCGCTGGTAGTAATCAACGTGCATTATTTAGGCATGAGCGCGATGCAGTTTAAAGTAAATGCCGATGGATTTCAAAGGCACGGTATGATTGAACCGATGGATATGACGTTTATTTCGTTAGGTATTAGTAGTAGCGTGACGATTATTGCAGGGCTTTTGCTCGCAACATTTGTAGTGAATCGCGTTTTTTCACATCGTTTAGAATATTATGATTCGCTGACAGGATTACCTAATCTAACGCTATTTACCAAGCAATTAGAGAGTAACTTTAAGGCGAACGCCATAGCCGCTGTAAATTTTGATCGTATGACAGAAGGGGCCTGTAATTACGGTCTATTATTTGATGAGCAATTGCTAAAACATATTGCAACTGATTTAAAAGCACGTCTACCAGGATTGACAGAGCTATACCGCGTAAGTGATTATACATTTATCATTGTTGCACAGGACGAGCTTGCGACAAAGCAAATGACAGACATATTGACCGAGTATTTACAGGAGTTAAAGGATGGTCTGGCGTTTCATCATCAAATATTTAAACTACCAGCAGTCGTGATGATGGCAAAGACGGAAACAATGCAAACATTTAAAGAGCTATATAGTGAGCTTGAGACGATTATTGATCACCCATCTACAAGCTATGATTTTTCATTTATTTATTATGATCCCGCTTACCATACACTTAACTTTGAAGGGCACTTACTGAAAGACTTAGATGATGCGCTAAAAAGTGGTGATATTTTTCTTGTGTATCAGCCTAAGATAAATCCACAGACAAATGAGCTTGTCAGTACAGAGGCATTAATTCGTTGGATTCATCCTGAGTATGGCTTTTTAGCACCGCCCGTATTTTTAGGGATTTTAGAGGAACACGGGCGTCTACAATGTTTGACGGATTGGATTATCGAAGAGGTGTGCCGTCAGCTTGCAATATGGAAAAATGAAAAGCCTGTACCACAAGTAGGCATTAATATTCCAGGCCCGTATTTAACGACAAACCGATTATTTGCGCAAGTTGTTGCGATGACGGAAAAGTATAACATAGATCGCAATATGATTGAGCTTGAAATTACAGAAACGAGTATTGTGCATTCAATCGAAGAGGCGACAGAGGCCGTGTTAAAATTCCGCAATGCGGGCTTTGATGTTGCATTAGATGATTTTGGTACGGGTGTATCATCACTGTCCTATTTAAAGCAGCTCGCATGCTCCACATTAAAAATTGATAAATCCTTTGTTGATGGCATTTTAGTGTCAGAGAAGGACCGGGCTATTTTGGAGGCAATCCTTACATTAGGTGAATCGCTTCACATGCAGCTTGTTATTGAGGGAGTTGAGGAGCAGGAGCAGGTTGATTATTTAATCGGGCTGAGCGACCATTTACTCATCCAAGGCTATTATTACGCAAAGCCAATGAAGCCTAAAGAATTGCAACAGTGGTATGCACATTATGATTTAGTTGGAAGTGGAGGACATGTGTAGCGCATGTTCTTTTTACTTTCTACAGCTAGTTTTCGAGCAAATCATGTACAATAAATAGTAAGAAACATGAAGGAGGGACGCCTGTGACGGTTTATAGTAAGGCGAAGCTACAAGAAGAGAAGGTATTTAAAGATCCTGTGCATCGCTATGTCCATGTACGTGATCAAGTTATTTGGGATTTAGTCGGCACGCGTGAATTTCAGCGTCTGCGCCGAGTGCGCCAGCTTGGGACGACGTATTTAGTGTTCCATGGTGCTGAGCATAGCCGCTTCAATCATTCGCTTGGCGTGTATGAAGTTGTACGTCGTATTGTAGATGATGTGTTTCAAGGCAGACCGGAATGGGACGAGGAGGAGCGCCTGCTCGTTTTGTGTGCGGCACTACTGCATGATTTAGGGCATGGGCCATTTTCACATGCATTTGAAAAGGTATTTGAAACGGATCATGAGGAATTTACGCGCCGTATTTTACTAGAGGATACGGAGGTACATACGGTGCTAAGTCGCGTGTCTGTTGATTTTCCTGAAAAGGTCGCGCAGGTAATTGAAAAGACCTATCCGAATAAACTTGTTGTGAGTCTTATTTCGAGCCAAATAGACGCGGACCGAATGGATTATTTGCAGCGTGATGCGTATTATACAGGTGTAAGTTACGGGCAGTTTGATATGGAAAGGCTTATGCGCGTCATGCGTCCACGTGAAAACGGTGTTGTTATTAAGGAAAGCGGTATGCATGCGGTGGAGGACTATATTATGTCGCGCTATCAAATGTATTTGCAAATTTATTTTCACCCCGTATCACGCAGTGCGGAGTCCATCCTACATAGCATTTTAAAGCGTGTGAAGGATTTGCGTGCGGGGGGATATTGGTTTAAATTCGACCCGGTGCATTTTTTACCTTTTTTCGAAAAACGCGTGACGGTGGAGGATTATTTGGCACTTGATGAAAGTGTTATGCTGACATATTTCCAATTTTGGATGACAGAAAAAGACGGGATTTTGAGTGATTTATGCCGACGCTTTGTCAATCGCAAGCTGTTTCAATACGAAAGCTTTGACCCACAAGAGGAGCCAGAGCGATACGCATTCCTGCGCGAGTCGGTAATTGCTGCAGGCTATGACCCAGATTATTATTTCGTGCACGATTCCACATCTGACCTGCCATATGATTTTTACAGACCTGGCGGCGAAAGTACGAAGGAGCCAATTTATTTACTCATGGCGGACGGACAGCAGCGTGAGTTGTCGGAGGAAAGCATGCTTGTTGAGGCGATTGCGGGGAAATTAAAAGTGGATCATAAAGTATATTTTCCTGAATAACGAAACAATGCTTTGAACGACCCGTGTTCAAAGCATTGTTTCAGTGGAGAAAATTTACGGCGTGGCAAGGGTCTTTTCAACAAATTCAGCCTGGACAAGAAGACGCTTTGTCCCTTTATCTGAACAGGTAATGAGTGTTAACAACGTTTTGTTTGCGACGTCAGCAATCACCTGTATATTGGTCGCTTCAATAACTTCAAGCAATGTCGTTTTGTATTCATACATATAGTCTAAGTCAGTCACAAAAATGGCGTCATCTTCTTGTAAATGATGAAGTGGGCCAAATAGTATACTTTTCCCCTCGATATAATGCGAGGCGAGTGCATAGTTGCCCGTTCCCATTTGCTGCGTAGGCTTCATCGTACCCGCGCCAGCAACTAGAGACGATTCACCAACGCCTTTTAAAATAGGAAGTGTCATGTCAACAGATGGGATATGGATCCTGCCGATGACAGATAGATTTTTTGGGGAGACCTGTGCTTTTAAAACATCCCAAATCGTTAAAGACTGTACTTCTTCAAAATCAAAGCTAACCTCGACCTGCTCGTTTTCTACGCTAGCGATCGTTTTGGCGACCAGGTAGTTTTGGATTGGATTAATAAAAATAAGAACCAGGCCAATAATAAAGCATAGTGCAAGAACGAGATTAATTAATGTGCTTTTCAAATAGAGGTCGCCTCCTTTGTAGAAAATCGGCTATAACTAATTCATTCCCGATAAAAATAAAAAGAATCCTTCACATGGAAGGATTCTTTTATATGTATAGTTATTTGTCGCTCATACGTACACCAGCAATGGCATAGTCTGTTTTTTTCATTTCTTCAATAACAATAAATACATTTTCCTTTGGGGCATTCACTGTTTTTGATACGGCTGCTGTTACTTCTTCGACAAGTGCGCGTTTTTGCTCATCTGTGCGTCCTTCGATCATTTTTACTGTTACGATTGGCATAATGTAACCTCCCATTTGAAATTTAGTGTATATTATACATAATAGCTTATTTGGAGGTAAAAACAATGGCGAATGAAGAAAAACCGAAACAAAAAATGGGATTTACCATTATAAAAAATGACCCAACGGATGGTCACAAGGGCTTTGGTATCGGCTCACTATCTTTAGAAAATATTTCACCTGTTATTATTGATGTTGCGGAAGGTACGGCGATTGTCGATGTTGGCGCGATGCATGCACGCAGTGACGTAGAGCGCGGGATTAAATTTACGACGGACCGCACAGATTCAGAAGGTGGTAAGGATTACTGGCTTGTCTGGGTAACGATTGATCATAAGCCGGATGGTGCGTATTATGCAGGTGTGACAGCGTGTGATATGGTTGTCAATCGTGAAAAGCGCCGCGGGTATAAGCTACTGCCAGACCACGTAAATAAAATGGATAAATCGTTAAAGCGTCATATTATGGTAGAGCATATGGATGCACCGTCGAAAAAGATACTCGCAGATTTCTTGAAAAATCATAACGAAGAAATTTGGAATAACAGCGAAGAAAAGCTACATGAGGGATTAAAATAGATAGCTATAAAAACATTCAGTCAATTACTTTTGAGGAAAAGAAAGCGATTCAGTGAACAATATGTGACATTTCGAGCACATCCCCAATCGGTAGTTGAAAGTGTTTACAAAAGAAAGTAAACTGTGGTTAAAGCTTACAAATAGTAGGCTAGGACATGTGGAAGATGAAACGTGATGAGGGTTATGTGGCATTTGAATTTCCCAAGCCAGATGCCCCATAATTCTCATCCTTTCGTTAACCACATTAAAAAAGCTCTTTCGCTTTACGGACATGAACCGGAGGCGAAAGAGCTTTTTTAATTAAACCATTTGTCTAATACGGCTTCAAACGGCAGTTCCTCCCACCAATTATTCCATGAATTAGGCTCGAAAATTTCGAATGACGAGCATTTTTCTACTGGGATTTGGTCTGCCTTTAAATACATTGTGCGCTGGTCAGGGCAGGCGTCTGTTGCGAGCTTGCCTGTGACGATGTCGACTGTAGCTGGTGCGACACCATTTGGAATCGTAAAGCCTTCATTTGCTGTGCCAGCTAGCACCGTTTCCATAAAATCAATCCATACTTGCTTTGAGGCGGCCATGTCAGCTTGAACGGACAATGTTTTCCCCTGATCATAACCGTTCCATACGCCCGCAGTTAAACTTGGTGTAAAACCAATCATCCATTGGTCACTATTTGTCGTGCCTGATTTTGCGGCATAGGTGTGCGTCATGCGCGGGCGAAGCGACACACCGGTTGCAGGGGAGTAGTCGCTATAGGTCGGATCAAATATGCCGGTCATCATATCCGTTAACAGGAAGGCATCCTCTGGTGTTAGCACTTGCTCCGCGGGCTGTGGCTCGTACTCATACACAACATCCCCGCGTGCATTTGTGATTGATAAGATTGTAGTCGCATGGCGATTTTCTCCGCCAGCTGCCAAGATATTGTAGGCATTTGTTAAATCAAAGAGCGAGTTTTCTGTTGTGCCGAGTGCAAGAGCTGGCTGTGTTTCGTCTGAAGCTTGCAAATGGAAACGTTCAAGCATATCTTGAAACGCATCATAACCAATTTCCTGCAACGTTTTCACGGCATACACATTATCGGAAATCGCCAAAGCCTGCGCCATCGACAGCTCGCGGTCAGCAAACTGTTTATTAATATTTTGTGGTGTATATGTCGCGCGGCCACGGTCATACGTAAATGTTGTCTCACTAACATCTAAATACGTGAGTGGTGTGAAGCCATTTTCAAGCGCAGCAGCATACAGTAGCGGCTTAATCGCTGAGCCGGGCTGACGCGATGCGAGTGTCACACGGTTGTATGAGCTCTGGCCATAATCACGCCCACCGACAAGTGCCGTCACAAAGCCTGTTTTCGGATCCATGCTAACAAAGCCAACCTGTAATTCACTGTTCGGCATGTTTTTCGTCGCCGCTTGTTCAGCCGCCTTTTGATGTGCCTGGTTAAGCGTCGTTTTAATCTTCCAGCCACCCTCGCTAATGGCCATATTTTTTTGTTCTAAAATTTCACTAGCCTCATTCCAAACGACATCTAAAAAGTATGGTGCGATTGATTTTGTCGCAATCCAATCGTCACTTTTTAACACAACGTCCTCTTTTGCTGCTCGTGTTTTCTCTGCTTCTGAAATTTTACCTTGCACAGCCATTAACGATAAAATAACGTGCTGACGATTTGTCGCCTTTTCTAAATTATTAATCGGCGAATAATACGTCGGTCCCTTAGGTACACCTGCAAGCATCGAGGCTTCCGCAAGTGTCAGGTCACTAGCTGATTTGCCGTAAAAGTAACGACTCGCTGCCTCGACGCCGTACATCCCGTGCCCGTAGTACACCGTATTTAAGTAGCCCTCTAAAATTTCATCCTTTGAATAGAAATGCTCTAAACGATAGGCGTAGAGTGCCTCGTTCAATTTTCGTGTCCATGTTTTTTCATGTGACAAATATAAATTACGTGCATATTGCTGCGTTAATGTGCTTGCACCTTGAACCATTGCTCCCGCTTTAATATCGGCGAAAAGCGCACCTGCAATTCGTGAATAATCAAAGCCGTTATGCTTATAAAAATCCTTATCCTCAACAGCAATGGTCGCGTCGACTAAATAAGGAGAAATATCATCTAAGTTTGTCCAGTAGCGCCGTTCCTCTGTATAGTAGTCACCGATTTGGTTATCCTGACTATCGAGGAAAATGGAAGCCTTTGGAACGGTTAAGGTAGGGGCACCTGCAACTTGTGCATAAATAAGTAATGAAATGAAAACAACTGCAAAAAAGCCTACTGCGCCAATGAGCGTCAAGGCGAACTTATGCGTCCGTTTTTGGCGTGCCTTCTTGCGAAAATATTGCTGTCTCTTCATTTGTACCACCTCAATTTCTTTTTAAATAGAATGTTGAAAAAGCAAGAAAAGTTCGACAAAACTATTGCACTTTAGGAGAAATCCTCTATACTTTTTCTGAGTAGCTAGCACGTGCTAGTTTACATGTAACTATACGAAAATAGTGACATAAGGTTTCACTTTAGCATGTCTGCACGTCAGGAGGCAAACGAGCTGTTTTGTTTAGTTTGCACGAGGAAAGCGATACATATGCACAAAAATAATGAGAGATATAGGTGAATAATGATGAGATTTGACGAAAGCTATTCAGGTAATGTTTTTATTAAAAGCCATCCGACATACGAAGATGCACAGGCTGTACTTTACGGTATGCCAATGGACTGGACAGTGAGCTACCGACCAGGCTCCCGCTTTGGCCCAGCGCGTATTCGCGAGGTATCAATTGGTCTTGAGGAATACAGTCTTTATTTAGACCGTGAGCTAGAGGAAGTAAAATATTTTGACGCAGGCGATATTCCGTTGCCATTTGGTAACCCGGAAAAATCATTAGCTGAAATTAAAGACTTCGTACGTAAAATCGTAGCAGATGGCAAAGTGCCAATCGGAATGGGCGGCGAGCATTTAGTGTCACTACCTGTGATGGAAGCTGTTTATGAAAAATACAGTGATTTAGCCATCATCCATTTTGACGCACATACAGACCTGCGCACAGATTACGAGGGCGAGCCGTATTCACACGCAACGCCAATTCGTAAAATCGCGGACACAATTGGGCCAAAAAACGTCTATTCATTTGGGATTCGTTCGGGCTTAAAAGAAGAGTTTCAGTGGGCAAAAGAGGTGGGCATGCACATCTCACCATTCGAAGTACTAGAGCCATTGAAAAAGGTACTGCCAACATTAGCGGGCCGCAATGTGTATGTAACGATTGATATTGACGTGCTTGATCCTGCGCATGCACCAGGTACAGGTACTGTGGACTGTGGCGGCATTACGTCAAAAGAGTTACTTGCCTCAATTCACGAAATCGCGCGTTCTGGTGTCAATGTAGTTGGTTTTGACTTAGTTGAGGTTGCGCCGATTTATGATACGTCTGAGATGACTGTAAATACCGCGTCTAAGTTGATTCGTGAGATGATTCTTGGCTGGGTGAAATAATGAAAAAGGATGAGCGCGAGCTCATCCTTTTTTGTACTGATTTATATGCTGCACATAATTATACTGCTGATTATGTACACGCGAGATTGCTAAGTTCGATGTTTTAAAAATTTCCTCTGATGTGACAGCATTATCTGGAATATTTGTCACGCCAATTGAAATGGTTACGGACAGCTCAAGTCCGTGCTCTTGTCCAAAAGTATGACCTTCCACGAGCTGGCGGAATGTCTCCGCCTTGTAAACGGCAATCGCAGGCGCAGTATCTTGTAAAATACAGCAAAACTCCTCACCGCTCAGACGACCGATTTGCGCATCGTTTTCGCGTGCGAAGTCCCCTAGCATTTGGGCAAACTCCTTCAAAATCGAATCTCCCACTAAATAGCCGTAGTCGACATTAAAATGTTTGAAATGGTCAATATCAATAAATAGAAACGCATAATGATGCTCATGTAGCGTATGATGTTTGAGCATTGCCTCAATGGCATAGTTACTCGGCAGCTGTGTTAAATAATCCTTTTGATCAAGTGACATCGTTAATTTTACTTTGTCGCGTGCATATTGTGATTGTACAAGAACCGTTTTGATTGCGAAAAACGTAATCCAGCTAAATAAAATCAAATAAATAATACAGAAATAAGCTGTTTGTGCATAAATAGAAGTGATGAAAAGAGCCATTGAAATTTCGGTTAGACCGAAAAATAAATAATAATGCATGTTGCGGAAATGAATGGGTCTAAAGTGAGTTGCGATGGCGATGATAATGACGACAATCGCGAAATTTACGAGCAAATAAGCAGAAGTGGTGTAAATGTCAAATAAAAAGAAGCGACCTGTAATCATCAATGTCCCTGCGAATAAAATAGCAAGTGGCCCGCCCAGTACGCCACAAAATAGCAAGGGCACAATCCAAGCGTTAATAAGAAGCCCATTTTCATAAGGAATACTAACCCATACGGTCATCAGTCCAACAGTGCCAAATTTAACACCGATTAACAACTTACTAAGTATAGGATAATTTATAAGTGGTTCTGGCTTGGTTATATGAATATGGGGCCAAAAGATAAGTACGGTAAGTGTGAAGAGTATACAAAAATTGACTAAATAATAATAAATCAATGTAAAGATCCTTTCTGAATTTCCGAAAATAATCAACAAAAATTAAGCTCTTGCCATTGTACATGACTTTATAAGAAGTGCCAATAGACAACTGTTATCGTTAGTATTTTTAAAAAATGGAAAAATTTTGTTGACTGAGAGGTTGTATTAACCATATAATACAGGTGTGAGGTGTATTATATGGTTAATACACATTTTAGAGCTGCTGTAGGAAGTGGTTAGAACGTGGTGAATTGTGGATTAGGTGTATTAAGTGGTTAATACACTTTAAGAGGAGGTGAAGCGTGTGGACGTGAAATTTAATAATCGTGATCCGGTTTATATGCAGGTGATTCGTCATTTTAAGGAGCAAATTGCAAAAGGTTATTTTGAGCCGGGGCAGGAAATCCCGTCACGCCGGGAGCTAGCGAGTCAGTTGAAAATAAATCCAAATACCGCACAGCGAGCTTATAAGGAAATGGAGGAGCAGGGCTTGATTTATACAGAAGGAAATTTACCGAGCTGCATTACAAAGGATGAAACAGTGCTTAAAAATGTACGTGAAGAGTTAATTACTGAGGCAGTATCTGTCTTTTTGGAGGCAATCGAGTCTATCAATGCACCACTGCCTGAGGTTTTAGCACTAGTGAAGGATACGTATGAGAAGAAAGGGGGCATTTAAATGATCGAGGTCAAGCAGGTGAATAAAAAATTTGGTAAAAAGCATGTGCTGCGTGATTTATCCTTTAGCGCTGAGAAGGGCGAAATTACATGTTTAATCGGCATTAACGGTTCAGGTAAAACAACGATTATGAAGGCGATTATGGCACTGACACCGATTGCTAGTGGTGAAATTTTAATCGACGGTGAGCGTTTGACGAAAAAGACATTTGAGAAAATTACGTTTATTCCGGATGCGATTACGATGATGCCTTCGATGACGATTCGCGCGGCATTTGATTTTATGGCTGATTTTTATGCGAGCTGGAATGAATCGCGTGCGCAGGAATTACTGCAGTTTTTTAAGCTAAACGAAGCGGACCGTATTGCGAGCTTGTCGAAGGGGAATACGGCGAAGGTCAATATGATTTTAGGCCTGGCACTTGATGTGGATTACCTACTAATGGATGAGCCGTTTTCAGGCATTGATATGTTCTCACGTGAGCAAATTGCGGAGGTGTTTACGAGCCATTTA
Organism: Solibacillus sp.; assembly: GCA_040274725.1. GTDB lineage: Bacteria > Bacillota > Bacilli > Bacillales_A > Planococcaceae > Solibacillus. The sequence continues at coordinate 45,237 of JBEMAQ010000002.1, forward strand.
CTTGAAGGGCGCGGCGTAATTTTGACGACTCATGAAATTCAGGATGTGGAGCACTTAATCGATAAGGCAGTTTTCTTGCAAGACGGGCGTGTTGTAAGGGAGTTCAACGTCGAGACATTACGCGAGCAAGAGGGCAAGTCGGTCATTGATGTGATGCGGGAGGTGTATATCGGATGAAAAATTATTTGAATTTACTTCACTTTGAGTTTAACCGTTTTTGGAAACTATATGTGTTTTTATTATCCTTTACGATTGTATCGCAAATCGCAGGTGTTGTGTGGATGTCGCTTCGAAGGTTAGGTGAGGCGCAGGAAAAAATGATTGTGTCACAGATGACTGTGACGCAGTATGCAGAGATGTACGGAAAAATAGGCTTTCGTGATCTTTTATATAGCGCATGGTTCCAATTGCCGGTTTTCCTCTCGATTGCTGTATTAATGATTTATGTATTTTTCATCTGGTACCGCGACTGGTTTGCGAAGGGCTCGTTCATTTACCGTCTGCTAATGCTGCCAACAGCACGCATGAATATTTATTTTGCAAAATTGACGACGATTATGCTACAGGTGCTCGGTCTTGTTGCACTGCAAACACTGCTTATCCAGCTAGGTGTGAAGGTATTTAATGCCATTATTCCAGTAGAGCTGCGTGAAGAAATACCGGTGAGAATGCTTTATAACTATGACTTTTTGGATTGGTTATACCCAACGACAATAATGAGTTTCATCTTACTATATGGTGTGGGTCTACTGTTTGTAGCCGTTATTTTTACGTGTATTTTATTGGAACGTAGCTATGGCTGGAAAGGGATTATACTAGCAATTGTGTATGTGGCTATGTCAATTGCTATTTTTATAGCGCCATCTATGTTCAACAGCTTTACGAATTACTTGTACCCACTAGAGCTATTAGCAATCATGATTGTAGTATCGGTCGTGCTGCTTAGTAGTGCAATTTGGCTGTCAGGCCGTTTATTAACAAATAAAATCAAAGTGTAATGGAGGCGAGAGTATTGAAAAAGTATTGGAAATTACTTGTGGTGAGCCTTGTCATTATTTTTGCGATTAGTGGCCATTATATATATTCAGCAAAGGCACTTCAATCAGAGCGTGTGACGTTTACGATTGATCCAATTACAGGGGATGAGTCGGAATTAGATGATTTAATTGTAGAAGTGTCGTCTTACGATGCCTACACGAGTCAGTGGGTGTATATTTCAAAAGACGGTGTACGTGATGTGCGTAACCGTTATGCGTCAAATGCATTATTTACATCGTATGAGCCGCTACAATTTGAACGTTATTTAACAGAGTACCGTTCGTTTATGCGCGGTAAGCAGTATGATTTGAATCGCTATAATGAGGACGGCGAGCGCTTAATTTATGTGAAAACATCCGATTTGGGCCGAGCGATTTATAAAGGCGAACCGATTAAGTTTAAGGTGGATGTACTACAAAAGGAAACGAAAAAGCACACGGAATTTGAAGCGACAGCATTAGCGAAGTCTCATTATAGTTGGGTGAATGTAGTCGATGTGTACGCGGCAAATGGTGAGGTAAAGGTCCTTGTATCGGGCTCCTTTGAGGATGGTGGAGCCGATTTACAGTTGTACACAATTAATGAAGAAACGCAGCAGGTAACTGCGAGTGAGACGCTGAGTGAAAAGGTAAGAAAGGATCGAATTTTCGCAAACGTCTACTATTACGGAGATACGCAATCGCTCGCAAATACAGCGCATTATGTGTTCCGAGAATCTACATGGCGCTATGATGAGAAGAAGCATGAGGATGAAGAGCTGACAAATGATTATTTTGTCTATTCAGTAGCGACGAAGGAAATTGACGCGTTGGAGTTGCCGGTGAAGGAAAATATTTATACAGCGTTTCAGCAGGGAGATAGCTTCTATTTAACGGTAGAAGGAAAGGACAGTCTAATAGTGCATCGCTATTACTTTGAGGATAAGGAATGGGCAGAACCGTTGACAATTGGGCTACCACTTGATGTCGAACGTATGCCTTATTTACAGGCGAATGGAGATAAGTTGTATATTGCGAACCCTGAAATGCGTAAAAATGTACTATCAATTTATGATTTCTCAACAGCCGAGCTTTTATATAAAGGTGAAATAATTGGTGAAAATGTTGGGCCGTATGCCGAGGTTTTAGTAGGTCAAATTTTCATGGAGAATTAGGTAGAGTTACCGAACTATAATGATAGTTTAATAGATGAGCCTGTGCTAGACATGAATATGTTTGTACAGGCTTTTTATGTTATCCATTATTCCATATGAGATAGTCAATTTGCCTCTCATCTTGTCCCTTTTACTATGCGATATTCGGGACGAAACAAGTCAAGCTATAAAATCTACTTCTCAACAAATCTCACCCGGTTGTAATCTCCATTTCATTTATTGTATAATAAAAAGGTTATAGTCATTCAGTAAAAACTTGATTCAAAGGAGTGTCATCACGCCGATGAGCGAACAAGAAAAGAAGGTAAAAGTTAAGCTTGTTTCGACAATTCTTCCGACTGAGGGAGAGCGTGAAACATATGAAATGTGGCTTGAGGGCTCTATTACGCATAAAGCTGGTAACGATTACTTGCGCTATGAAGAGGTGCAAGAAGATCAAACAATTCGTACGACGATTAAGCTAGCTAGACGCGATACCGTTATTTTACGTAATGGTGCGGTAAAAATGCGTATGCCACTTAATATAGAGCAGTCAGAAATCGGGCATTATGAGAGTATGTACGGCTCGTTGCCACTTGAAACGACAACACATCAACTAGCGATTGATGCACAAGCGGACGGATCGACGCGTTTTTTGACGCAGTATGATTTACGTGTAGCGGGCAATTCAGTCGGTAACTATACATTAGAAATTAACTTTACGGAGGTAAACGCATGAACGCAGTAGAACAACTACAACAATCAATTAAAGCAGCATTCGCCGTAGCAATTGACAAAGCAGGCTTAGTAGAAGCAGGCACAGAGGTAACTATTCATTTAGAAACACCGAAAGACAAAGCAAATGGTGACTTCGCAACAAATATCGCGATGCAGCTAACGAAATTAGCGAAAAAGCCACCGCGTGCAATCGCAGAGGCTATTATCGAAAACTTAGAAACAGCAGGCACAGATATCGAGAAAGTAGAAATCGCAGGTCCTGGTTTCTTAAATATTACTGTACGTAAAGATTTCTTAGCAGGCGTTGTGAAAGCAGCAGTTGAGCAAGGCGAATCTTACGGTCGTTCTATTGCGGGTGCAGGCGAGAAAGTACAAGTGGAGTTCGTATCAGCAAACCCAACTGGTGATTTACACTTAGGCCACGCGCGCGGAGCTTCTGTAGGGGATTCTTTATGTAACGTCCTGGATTTTGCAGGCTATGATGTATCTCGTGAATACTATATTAATGATGCGGGTAACCAAATTAACAACTTAGCGTATTCTCTTGAAGCACGATATAAGCAAGCTTTAGGTATGGACGCTGATATGCCAGAAGACGGCTACCACGGCCCGGATATTATCGGAATCGCGGGTAAATTAGCTGAAGAATTCGGTGCATCAATCTTAGAAAAATCAGAAGAAGAGCGCTTCAAATTTTTCCGTGCGCACGGCTTAAAACTGGAATTAGCAAAATTACAAAACGACCTAAAAAACTTCCGCGTTGAGTTTGACGTATGGTATTCAGAAACGTCATTATACGAAAACGGTAAAATTGAAGTCGCATTAGATAAATTACGCGAAAATGGCCATGTATTTGAAGAAGAGGGCGCGACTTGGTTCCGCTCAACAACATTTGGTGACGATAAAGACCGCGTACTGATTAAAAACGATGGTTCATTCACGTACTTAACGCCAGATATCGCGTACCATGAGGACAAATTACAACGTGGCTTCACGAAATTAGTTAACATTTGGGGAGCAGACCACCATGGTTATATCCCACGTATGAAGGCAGCGATCGAGGCACTTGGCTACGAGCGCTCAACGCTTGAAGTAGACATTATTCAAATGGTGCAGCTGTATAAAAACGGCGAGAAATTCAAAATGAGTAAACGTACGGGTAACGCGGTAACAATGCGTGAACTAGTAGAAGAAGTGGGCCTAGATGCTGTACGTTACTTCTTCGTGAAAACAGCTGGTGACTCACATATGGACTTCGATTTAGACTTAGCAGTTTCACAATCGAACGAAAACCCAGTGTACTATGCACAATATGCACATGCACGTATTTCGTCAATCCTGCGTTCAGCAGCAGAGCAAGGCTTCGCAGCTTCATTAGAAAATGCAAGCTTACTGACGGCTGAAAAAGAAGAGGACGTACTGAAAAAAGTGGGTGCATTCCCACAAATCGTGGCAGATGCAGCCAAGCACCGCACACCACACCGTATCGCAACATATATCCAAGAGTTAGCGGCTGCATTCCACAGCTTCTACAATGCTGAAAAAGTATTAAACCCAGACAACAAAGAGTTAACTGAAGCTCGTCTTGCGTTAATTACAGCAGTAAAAACAACACTTGCCAACGCAATGCGCTTAATCGGCGTATCTGCACCGGAAAAAATGTAAGCAACATTTAATACACACTGTCCTTAAGGGCGGTGTGTTTTTTTTGTGCGTGAACTAGTGAAGCGTATTTGTGCAAGAGGCTGTTAATAGAATAGTAATTTAGTAAAAAGCTTAGAAAATATTAACACGCTCACTAAAATTTTTTCCGGAAAAAATAGGTCCACCTTACTCATCATTCAAAAAGAGCCCATTTTCCGAAATTGATATACAACTTATAAATAAATAAGTGAAACCTGTTAATTTCCTATGCTTTCGTGTAAATAATCCATGAAAATCAAAAATAAGTAATGCTACACCGATAAAATCTATACTTTCAAACTAGAAAAAAGCACACGGTTTTTTAGTGAAAAACAACTTTTTCTAACTAAAACAACTCATTTCTCTGATTTGCAGCCATTTTTCATTTTTGTTACAAATCAAACGAAAATGGAGTTTATTCAGCTGAAAAAACGGCTTTTTCGCAAAAGTTGTGGCTGCTTTTCCTAGTAGAATGGATGGAATCGGTCCTATTTTTCTATTTTTTTGAGGTCCATAGTACGTAAAAATAGCAAAAATAAACGAACTGATACTTATTTGAAAATATGTTGTATGTCCATTTCGGAAAAATGAGCATTTTGCATCCAAAAAATTTTTTATTACGTTTCATCGTTTGAAAAAATTTTTTCACACAGCAGAGGACAGCGATAAAAAAATTGGACAAAATTTGTGCTGTGTATTCAATAAAACTATCGCCAAACGTAAAGCGCATCGGTTGCTTTTTATGATCAAGAACATGCTTTGAAAACGAGCCGTAAGTTAAAAAATGTAATTATTAGTAGAAAAACCAGAAAAATTTGTTGACTTTTAAATATTCTGAAAGTAAAATCAAATCAAGAACAAATTAATTCTACCTGTTTACTAGGAATAGAAAGAAGGTGTAGATCAAGATGACAATTGATCTATTTATAAAAACGGAAGCACAACGAAATTGGTTACATAAATTAGCGCAATTACAGCAAAAAATTGAAGCGACAGCGCAGCAGCATGATGAAGAAGCGATATTTCCACTTGAAAATATTGAGTTATTAAAATCAATCGGCTATACGAAAGCGACATTGCCAAAAGAGTATGGTGGTGACGGCTTCAATATTTACGACGCGCTACTTCTTCAGGAGACAACTTCGAAATTTGATGGCAGCACGGGACTGATTACGGCCTGGACGCTGATGAATGTCGGCGAGTTATTTGAAAATCGTTACTGGGAGCCGAGTACGCTTCATAAGTTTGGTGAGGCAGTAGCTGGGGGCGCGATTATTAATAAAGCCGTCAGTGAATATGCGATGGGCAGTCCGCTGCGCGGTGGTCGTCCGGGTACAACAGCGAAACGCCAAGGGGATAAATGGATTATTAATGGCCGCAAAAATTATACGACTGGCTCACACGCGCTTGATTATTTCTTAACACTTGTATGGGTGGAGGAGGATGCGCATACAGCGTTCTTCCTTATTCCAAAAACGGCAAAAGGTGTGTCGATTGAGGAAACATGGGATGTTGTGTCAATGAAGAGTACAGGTAGTCATGATTTAGTGCTTGAAAACGTCGAAGTGGATGCGGAGGCTTTAGTTGAAATTCCTAGTTATTCTACAGGTTTTAAATTAAATAGCTGGCTTCTACTTATTCCGGCTACTTACTTAGGAATCGCACAAGCAGCGAGAGATTATGCGGTGCATTTTGCGAATACGCATTCACCGAATAGTATCGAGGGCACAATCGCGCAGCTACCAAATGTGCAGACGCTGATTGGTGAAATTGAGCTAAGCCTACTGAATGCACGCTTTGCCTTATACGGTGCAGCAGAGGCATGTTTAGATCCAAATCGTCAACAGCTCGCAAACAACGCGATCAATGCAGCGAAGTATATCGTTACAAATGCCGCGGTTGATGTTGTTGATAAGGCGATGCGCGTTGTCGGAGCAAAAAGCTTACAGCGCACAAATCCATTGCAGCGCTATTACCGTGATGTACGGGCGGGTCTTCACAATCCGCCAATGGATGATATTACAATTAAAAATTTAGCGTTCACAGCGCTTCAACTAAACAAATAAAAGGGAGAGATTCTATATGAAATTCAATAAATTATTAAAGTTTGCAGCAATCAGTTTTGCATCAGTGAGCATTTTAGCGGCTTGCGGTGGGAGTGATGAGGAAGTGTCAAGTGGAGCAGCAACTTCTAATGATGGTGATGTACGCGTTGTGAAAGTCGCATTTGACCAAGCATCAAAGCCAATTTCTTATATCGATGAAAGCGGTGAAGCGGCGGGCTATGACGTAGAGGTTATGCGTTTAATCGATGAAAAATTAGAAGACTATGAATTTGAATATGTTGGCACATCAAATGACGATTTATTAATCGGTGTTGAGCAAGGGAAATACAATGTTGGGGTAAAAAATGCCTTCTTCACAGAGGAGCGCGTGGGCAAATACATTTTCCCAAAAGAATTCGCGGGGCTTAGTAGTATCGGTTTAGTGCTGAAAAAGGAAACGGGCGAAACAATTAAAACGTTAGAGGATTTTGCAAAAGCAGGTCTTACATTAGCGCCAATCGCGGCGAATAATGCACAGTACACAGTAATTGCAGAGCATAATGAAGCGTTCCCAGATAACCAAGTGAAGCTGCAAGCAGGTGAAGAGTTCTCGGTAGACGTTGTGCAATGGGTAAATGAAGGCCGTGTTGACGGTGGTGTAACAATTGAAGGGCAGTTTAAAGGGCAAGTGTTAGATGAAGGGGCACCTTACCATAATTTAAAGGATGAGGTTGTATACAACGAATTTAACGTCATCAAAACATGGCCGCTATTTAATAAAAAAGAGCAGGAGTTTGCAGATGCATACGACGCGGCGATGAAGGAAATTCAAGCAACAGATGCACTGCGTGAATTAAGTAAAGAGTTTTACGGTAAAGATTTATTTGAAGTATTAGACTCAGTAAATCGTTAATTTAAAACATGTCTTGCGTTAGGCAAGCACGCAGGAGGATGAATCAATAAAAGGCTGCTGGTTTTTCGGCAGCTTTTATTAGTGAATCAGTTGTGAGGAGGCAAGGGCGTGGAAAAGTATTTCGATATTAACTACCTATGGACCGCATTACCAACACTTCTCCCATATTTATGGGTGACGTTATATGTCGCGGCATTTGCCGTGTTGATTGGCTGTGTGCTTGGGCTTGGTTTGGCCGCAATGAAGCTAAGTAAAAGCCGTATTTTACAAGCACTTGCGAATATGTATACGACGGTCATTCGCTGTACACCATCTGTCGTGCTATTATTTCTTATTTATTATGGTGTACCGACGTTTTCGGAAAATCTCTTTGGTATTGACCTGCAAGGCGTCAATACAGGCGTCTTTGTCGTCATTACATTTAGCTTGCAGTTTGCGGCGATGATGTCAGAAGTCATCCGTTCGTCGTATTTATCGATTGATCGTGGTCAATACGAGGCGGCTGTGAGTGTTGGTTTATCGCCATTTCAGGCATATCGCCGTATTATTTTCCCGCAAGCCTTTGTGATTGCACTGCCAAATTTCGGGAACGGGCTAATCGCAGTGCTACAAGAAGGGGCGCTTGCCTATACAATTGGCTTTATTGATATTGTAGGGAAAGCGAATTTAATTATTGCGAATAACTTTAATACACATGCGCTCGAAATTTTCTTAGCGTTAGCGATCATTTACTGGGTGCTATCAATCGCGATTGAGAAGATTTTCGCACTTCTTGAAAAACTATTTAGTAAAGGCAAGCAGCCAATTAAAACAACGTAGGAGGAGACGCAAATGGATTTTATTAACTGGGCATTTTTATATGATACATTTTTTGTTGCACTAAGCGGTGTACCGATTGCGCTACTCGTTACGGTTGTATCGTTGGCGTTCGCTGTACCACTTGGTTTTTTCCTAGCATTGACGCGCATAAACGAGATTCCTGTGCTCAATCGTATAACAAAAATTTACGTGTCATTTGTCCGCGGCACACCGGTCATTATTCAAATTTTCGTATTGTACAGCAGTATTCCACTGATTTTAAATGGTGTGTTTGAAAAATATCATATTGATTATCCCATCTATGAAATCAATCCAATTTGGTATGCATTTATTATTTTCACCTTCAATACAGCGGCGGTTTTAGTGGAGGTATTCCGCTCGGCGCTGCAAACGGTTAGCAAGGGGCAAATGGAGGCCGCGCATTCGGTTGGTTTAACGACAACACAAGCTTACATACGTGTGATTATCCCGCAGGCGCTTGTATCGGCAATGCCAAATCTTTGTACGGCGACGATTAACTTAATTAAAGCGACGTCACTTGGCTACGCGATTTCACTCCAGGAAATTACGCTAAAGGCCAAGGTCGCAGCAAATGTCGGCTACAATTATTTAGAGGCATATATTGATATTTTCATTGTGTATTTAATCGTTTGTATTACAGTAGAGTATTTATTCAAATACGGTGAGAAGCGTTTGAGCCGTTATAAAACAGTGACAGCATAGGAGGAGAGTTATGTTAAAAATTAAAAATGTGCACAAATCATTTGGTGATAATGAAATTTTAAAGGGTGTTGATTTAACAATTGATCAAGGTGATGTAGTTGTTATTTTAGGTCCGTCTGGTTCAGGAAAAACGACACTCCTACGTTGCATCAACTTTTTAGAGCATGCGGACGAGGGAACGGCAAACTTTGGAACGATTGAAGTGAATTTAAAATCTGCGTCGAAAAAAGATATTTTAGCGATTCGTAAAAAGACGGCATTTGTGTTTCAAAATTATAATTTATTCAATAATAAAACAGCGCTTGAAAATGTGGCGGAAGGCTTAGTCATTGGGCGCAAGGTGCCAAAGGAAGAAGCCTATAAAACAGCGCGTGAGGCACTAGATAAAGTAGGGTTGTCGCATAAATATGATGCGTATCCGGTACAGCTTTCAGGTGGTCAGCAGCAGCGTGTGGGTATTGCACGTGCTGTGGCCCTAAATCCAGATATTATTTTATTTGATGAGCCAACATCTGCGCTTGACCCAGAGCTTGTGGGTGAGGTACTGCAAGTAATGAAGGATATTGCGAAAGAGGGCACAACGATGCTTGTGGTGACACATGAAATGTCATTCGCAAAGGACGTTGCGAATCGTGTTCTTTTCATGGATGGTGGCAATATTATCGAAGAAGGTACGCCACATGAAATCTTTGTTAGTCCAAAAGAAGAGCGGACAAAGCAGTTTTTACGACGCGTGTTACCTGAAGAGTATGTTTATCAGATTTAAATTGTCTGATAACTTACCATTCCAAAATAATAATTTTCCTATATAATAAGACATAATAGAAAATCATGAAGGGTCCGTTTGTATATAAACAAATGGATAAAGGGGAAGCTGGTGCGAGTCCAGCGCGGTCCCGCCACTGTGAATGCATATGTTGCATAAGCCAGGTTACCTATCCTTTATGAAAATTAGAGCACCTACGAGGATAGGGCGGTCGCATGTTTTATTATGTACTGTCAAAAGCCTCTCTTTAGGAGAGGTTTTTTTGTATGGATGGAGGTATTGTTGAGATATTCTCCAGATAGTAGACAGCGATTTCGTCTAGGTAATTGATTTTAGGAGGAAGATTTATGAAGGGATTTTGGCGTGTAGCGGCGACTGCTACAATGGCGCTGACGATATTAGCGGCTTGCGGGGCGAGTGAGCCAGCTAGCCCGCAAGGTGTGACGGTGACGGATGCTTTAGGAAACGACATTACATTAGCAGAGGTGCCAGATCGAATTATTTCATTAACGCCGTCAAATACGGAAATTTTATTTGGGCTTGGCTTAGCAGATGAGATTGTTGGCGTGAATGACTCGGATAATTATCCAGCAGAAGCAGGAGAAAAACAGAAGGTCGGCGGCACCGATTATAATTTAGAGATGATTGTCGCGCTTGAGCCGGATATTGTATTTGCACATGAGTCGAGTATGAGTACATTGACGATGGCTATTCCACAACTTGAGGCAGCAGGTGTAACGGTATTTGTTGTAGAGAATGCGGAAAGCTTTGACGAGACGTACGCGACGATAGAGGATATCGGGAAATTAACCGGGAAAGAAGCAGAAGCGGCGGAGATGATTAGTAACATTCAAACTGATGTTTTGCAGGTGCAAAAGGTGATTGAAGGTCAGCCAGCAAAATCCGCATTTTTAGTTGTCGGCGGCTCACCAGATATTTATGTAGCGGGTCAAGGTACGTTTATGAACGAAATGTTAAAAGCAATCAACGTAGAAAATGCAGTAAAGGAAGAAGGCTGGCCGCTTTATAGCCCAGAGCAATTTATTGCCGCAAATCCGGATTCGCTTATTTTCACGTATGAGGGTGATGATGACATCATCCGAAATAATCCGGCCTTTGCAGTCATGGATGCGGTTGAAAAAGATGCGCTAACGGTTGTGGACGGCGATACGACAAGCCGCCAAGGTCCGCGTCTTGCTGAAGGTGTCGAAGAGCTTGCACGAGCAATTTATCCAGAGGCATTCCATGAATAAAAAATGGCTTGCTGCTTATAGCGGTTCGGTTATTTTACTTATGTTAAGCATTTGGCTCGGCATTTCAGTCGGCTCGGTATCGGTGCCGATTTCTACCTTATGGGATGCGAGTGATAAGACAGCGTATAGCATTTTATGGAATATCCGCATGCCACGCGTACTACTAGCGGCACTTGTCGGAGCGGCACTCGCTATTGCAGGGGCAGCATTCCAAGGGCTACTAAAAAATCCGCTCGCTGATCCGTACACACTCGGTATTTCATCGGGGGCATCAGTTGGTGCGGTATGTACATTGTTTTTTGGTGTCAGCTTGCCACTGTTAGGCGGCTTTACACTACCGATTTTCAGTATGGCCGGCGCATTTCTAACACTCATTGTCGTGATGAGCTTTGCACGACTTGTTGACCGCTCCATGAAAATGGAAACACTTATTTTAACGGGGATTATTTTTAGCTCATTTTTAGGCTCGTGTATATCATTAATGATTGCACTCACTGGCGAGGAACTACGTACAATTATGGGCTGGATTTTAGGCAGCGTATCGATGCGCGGTTGGGCTTATGTAAGGATGGTATTACCGTTTATCGCAATTGGCTCGTTGATTTTATGGCTACATCGTCGAGAACTGAACGCGATGATTTACGGTGAGGATCGTGCGAAATCGCTTGGTGTCGATGTAAAACGCAGTAAATATTTCATCTTAATTGGTGGCTCGATGTTAACAGGTGCGGCTGTCGCGGTGTCTGGCACAATCGGCTTTGTTGGACTTGTCGTGCCGCATATGGTCCGTATGCTTGTTGGCGCGGATCATAAGCATCTACTCGGATTGTCATTTTTAAACGGTGCGACACTACTCGTTATTTGTGATTTAGTATCGCGCACGATTATCGCGCCGAGTGAGCTGCCGATTGGTGTCATTACCTCATTTATCGGTGCGCCAGTATTTGCGTACATATTCTTTAAGCAAAGAAGGGGGCGGGCGTAAATGCTAAAGGTAGAAAATATAGCAGGCGGTTACGGGCAAACACCGGTTGTGCAGGCCATTTCATTTGAAGTTGCTCCGGGTAAGATTTTAGGCATACTTGGCCCAAATGGTAGCGGTAAATCGACACTGCTTAAACTAATTAGCGGGACGATGAAACCTTTAAGTGGCACGGTGTATATTGAAGGGCAAGCACTTCCTACATATAAAACAAAACAGCTCGCACAAAAAATGGCGGTGCTGCCGCAACTACATGCCAATGCCTTTTCCAATACGGTGTATGATGCGGTCGCACTTGGTCGTTACCCGCATCAATCGAGCTTTTTTGCGAGCTGGTCTGAGGAGGACGAGCTTGCAGTCGTTCGGGCAATGCGTGATACGGGCGTGCTAAAATACCGCGATACACAAATGGAATATTTATCAGGCGGTGAGCAACAGCGCGTCTTTATTGCACAGGCACTTGCACAGCAATCACAAATTTTATTGCTGGACGAACCAACAAATCACTTAGATATTGCACATCAAAAACAAATTTTAGATATGATTCGCCGTAGCGCCGCTGAGCAAAATATGACCGTTGTCTCGGTATTTCATGATATTAATTTAGCGTCATTGTATTGTGATGAGCTACTACTGATGGAGAACGGCGAAATTCGCGCATATGGTGAGCCGCATGAGGTTGTCCAGGAGTCCAGAATTACCAAAGTATATGATGCGCCAATTACCACGTATGCACATCCTGAATTGCCGAAGCCGCAAATTACAATGCTGCCGACAATTGAAAATAACATGATACAGCAAATTGAACGGTCGCATTTTGAAATAACAAATGACTATATTCAGCTTGCTGTGTACCAGCCGCTGAAGGTCGTCTCGTCAGCCGTTCACAACGCAGGCATTGGCTGGTATGATACACTACTCAACCGCTCGATTGCATGGGATTATAATATTGAGCTAGTGGGTGAGGAAACACTGCGCTTTTTAGAGGCACGACAATTTGCACCAACAAGCACGGTCGTCATGCTAACGGCGGTACCGACAAATACAGTCGCACTCCAAATGTTTGAAGCGGAAAATTGCAGTATTGTCGTCATGGTAACAGCTGGTGTCGGCAACAGCATCGACGTAACAAGAGCATATGAGCGTAATGATGCGCCCTACATAGGCACGATTAATACGTGGGTCATTGTGAACGGCAAATTATCGGATGAGGCGTTTATTCAGGCGATGATTACCGCTACAGAGGCGAAAACAAAAGCGTTACAAGAGCAAAATATTATCGATGCGAACACGGGCACAATTGCAACCGGAACCGCAACAGATAGCTTACTTATTGCCGCCACGCAGCAAGGGACACAGCTGCCATATGCAGGGCCGATTACCGAGCTCGGGAAATTAATTGGACACGGTGTTTTTGAAACAACCGTTCAGGCAATAAATAATTATATCGAAAATAAAACAAAAGGGTGATGAACATGAAGCTTTACACGAAAACAGGAGACACGGGGAAAACAAGCATTATTGGGGGACGCGTTGATAAGGACCACCTACGCGTAGAGGCTTATGGCACAATTGATGAGCTCAATTCGTATATTGGAAAAGCAGTTTCAGAATTAGATACGGCGATTTTTGAAGATGTGATTGCGGACCTTACAAAAATTCAGCATGAGCTATTTGATGGCGGTGGCGATTTAGCAAACGTAATGAAGGAGCGTCATTATAAATTAGCAGAGGAGCCAATCGCGGAGCTTGAGGAGCGCATTGACGCACTGTCTGCCGAAGCACCAGAGCTAACAAAATTTATTTTACCAGGCGGCGCACCAGCAGCGGCGACGCTTCATATTGCGCGTACAGTGGCACGCCGAGCAGAGCGTAATACGGTGTCATTAATGAAAGAAATCGATGACGTATCGCCAGTGGTGCAAAAATATTTAAATCGCTTATCGGATTATTTATTTGCGGTAGCACGTGTTGTGAATTTCCGCCTAAATATTCAGGATGTTGAATATGAGCGCAGCGCGAATGTATTTAAAAAGTAAGAATTGGCTAATCATTAAAGGCCCGAAACTTTCTATAGAAGGTTTCGGGCTTTTTTCTATGTGCTGGTATTGATTTCGTTGTATCGGAATAATCTATTAAAAATTAATTTTCTGAATTTATTACGAATTTAATTGACTGAATGCTCACTCATTATTACAATATTCATATAATCAAGTAAGAAAAACGCAATTATTGTAGAAAATTCAGCTATTTTGTATGAGTTGTGTGAGCAAGTACAAAGCGATGATGAGGGGGAGCATGATGAACACATTATTAATTGTCAATTGGGTGGCATTTATCGCGATTGTGTTATACGCTGGCGGGTTGTTTATTTACTTGTTAAAGACGCGCTATGACTATATACAGCTTGGAAAAAAAGAATCGTTCAACCAAAAAATGTCTGACCGTGTAAGTGACATACTTGAGAAGGTTTTTGGTCAGTCAAAATTATTGAAGGATAAGAAAATGGGTCTTGTCCACGTCTTATTCTTCTACGGGTTCTTAATGGTACAGCTCGGTGCGATTGATTTAATTTGGAAGGGCCTAGCACCAGGCTCACATATTCCACTTGGCGGACTTTATCCGATGTTCACGTTTACGCAGGAACTTGTCGTACTGACAATTTTAATTGCGGTAGCGGTAGCGTTTTACCGTCGTTATATGGAGCAGCTTGCGCGTCTAAAGCGAGGCTTTAAAAACGGCTTAGTGTACATGTTTTTAGGGATTTTAATGTTTGCTACATTGTTCGGGAATGGCTTTTATTTAATTTGGCAGGATCACGGGCTAACAGGCTCTGAGCCAGTTGCTTCGGCAATTGCGTGGGCATGCCAGTGGATGAGCCCGGGCGTTGCCGCAGCAGGATTTTTCTTTATGTGGTGGGCACATTTATTAGCACTACTTGCGTTCCTGGTATATATCCCACAAGGCAAGCACTTCCACTTAATTACGTCGATTTTAAACGTTTACTTCAACCGCCAAGACCGCGCAGGTACACTGCGCCCAATCGACTTTGCGGCGCTTGAAGAGGCGGAGGACGAGGAAGATATGCCAGCAATGGGGGTTGGTAAAATCCAAGACTTCACACAAAAGCAAATGCTTGATTTGTATTCGTGTGTAGAGTGTGGACGTTGTACGAATATGTGTCCAGCATCAGGCACAGGGAAAATGCTGTCGCCGATGGACTTAATCGTCAAGTTGCGTGACCACTTAACGTTTACTGGAGCAGTTGTTACGAAGCAAAAGCCTTGGGTGCCGTATTCATTCTTCAAAAATACACAAGGTAACCAGCTAGCAATGGCAGCAGGTACTGAAGGGGCAGTGCTTGAAAATATTTATAGCCCGTCATTAATTGGTGATGTGATTACAGAAGAGGAAATTTGGGCTTGTACAACGTGCCGTAACTGTGAAGATCAGTGTCCGGTAATGAATGAGCACGTGGATAAAATTATTGACCTACGCCGTTATTTAACGATGACAGAAGGGAAGGTCAACCCGGATGCACAGCGCGCCATGACGAATATTGAGCGCCAAGGCAATCCATGGGGTCTAAACCGTAAAGAAAAGGAAAACTGGCGCGAGCTAGATGAGTCGGTACATGTACCAACTGTAAAAGAGCTAAAAAAATCAGGCGAAGAGATGGAATACTTATTCTGGGTTGGTTCGATGGGTGCGTTTGATAGCCGTTCACAAAAAATTGCATTAGCGTTTGCACGTCTGATGAATCAGGCAGGCGTAAAGTTTGCGATTTTAGGTAATAAAGAAAAAAACTCGGGCGACACACCACGCCGATTAGGGAATGAGTTTTTATTCCAAGAAATTGCGCAGGAAAATATTTCAGAGTTCGAGAAAAATAATGTGACAAAGATTGTGACAATCGATCCGCATGCATACAATATTTTTAAAAATGAGTACCAGGATTTCGGCTGGAGTGGCGAGGTATTTCACCATACGGAGCTATTGTATGACTTAATTCAAGAAGGTCGCCTGACGATGCATTACCGTGTGGATGAGACAATTGTGTTCCATGATTCATGCTACTTAGGTCGCTACAATGACGTATACGACCCGCCGCGCGAAATTTTAAAGGGCATTGCAGGCGTGAAGCTTGTTGAAATGGAGCGTAACCGCGAGGAAGGTATGTGCTGTGGCGCTGGTGGCGGACTCATGTGGATGGAAGAGCATGTCGGCAACCGGATTAATGTGGCGCGTACTGAGCAGGCGATTGCGACAGAGGCTTCTGTTATTTCGTCAGGCTGTCCGTACTGCTTAACGATGTTAACAGACGGTACGAAAGCAAAAGAAGTAGAGGATCAAATTGGCACATATGATATTGCAGAGCTGTTAGAGCGTGCAGTATTTGGCACGCCGGTGAAAGAAATCGTGGAAGAAATTCCAGCAGAAGTAGCGGCAGAGCCAGTTGAAGCTGCTACTGAAATATGAGAATAACTAATAAAAAAATAATGTATTGAGAATATTAAAATAATTTTGTAAAATGATGAGAGAAAGAATAATGGGAGTTTTTACAAGCTCCCATTTTTTTAAAGGCACTAAGTGAGCGAGCGTTCAGTCGGTAAAGATTTCAATCGAAACAAAGGGGTGTAGAGATTGGGTAGAACAGTGATTTTAGAAGGCGCACGGACAGCGTTTGGTAAATTCGGCGGTGGCCTAGCAAGCTTAACGGCAAGCGATTTAGGGGCTGTAGCCATTAAAGGTGCAATGGAAAAAGCAAATATTTCAGTAGAGCAAATTGATGAAGTTATTTTTGGTACGGTACTGCAGGCAGGGCAAGGACAAATACCTTCCCGTCAGGCAAGTGCGAAGGCAGGTATTGGCTGGGACGTTAAAACCGAAACGATTAATAAAGTATGTGCGTCTGGTATGCGCGCTGTGACGCTTGCGGATCAGCTCATTCGTTTAGGGGACGAGGAAGTGATTGTTGCAGGTGGTATGGAATCGATGTCGAACGCGCCGTACTATATGAAAGACGGGCGCTTTGGTTTACGTATGGGGGATGCGAGTATTGTTGACGGTATGATTTATGACGGACTTAGTTGTGCGTTTGATACGAAGCGTCCGCATATGGGTATATATGGCAACCAAACGGCTACGAAGTTTGATTTAACACGCGAGGTACAGGATGCGTGGGCGGTGCGCAGTCATCAGCTGGCGCTTACTGCAATCCAAGAAAGCAAGTTTGCGGAAGAAATTGTCGATGTCGTGATTCCACAACGAAAAGGTGAACCAATCACGGTAAATGTTGACGAGGCACCAAGAGTAAACACAACATTGGAAACGCTTGCAAACTTGCGTCCGGCGTTTGACCGTGACGGCACAATAACAGCCGGTAATGCACCGGGAGTCAATGACGGGTCATGTGCACTTGTGTTAATGCGTGAGGAGCGCGCGGAAAAAGAAGGGCGTATACCACTTGCGACAATCGTTGCACATGCAGAAGTCGGTGTGGCACCAGAGGATTTTCCGCAAACGCCGGGGCTTGTCATTAATCAACTACTTGAGAAATCAGGGAAGACGTTAGCGGATATTGATTTATTCGAAATTAATGAGGCATTTGCGGCAGTCGCACTTGTCAGTAGTCAGCTAGCTAATTTAGATGAAGCAAAGGTCAATGTAAACGGCGGAGCCATTGCACTTGGGCATCCAATCGGAGCAAGTGGCGCAAGAATTATCTTAACACTTGCCTATGAACTAAGACGTCGGGGTGGCGGACTTGGTATTGCCGCGATTTGTTCTGGTGGCGGTCAAGGTGATGCGATCTTAATCGAAGTAAAGGGGGAGTAAGAGAAAATGGCAATTCATACAGTGATGGTGGTCGGTGCCGGACAGATGGGGTCTGGGATCGCACAGGTTTGTGCAACAGCTGGTTATAAGGTGATTTTAAATGATATGAAACAGGAGTTTTTTGAGCGTGGTTTAGCGACGATTACAGCGAATTTACAGCGGGATGTAACGAAAGCGCGTAAAACGGCTGAGGAAATGCAGTCGATTTTAGCGCGCATTACGATGTCGCTTAGCTTGGAGGATGCGAAGGATGCAGATGTTGTCATTGAGGCAGCGGTCGAAAATATGCAAATTAAGCAAAGTATTTTCAAGCAGCTAGATGAAATTACACCAGAAACGACTATTTTAGCAACAAATACATCGAGCTTACCAATTACAGAGCTTGCGGCGGTGACGAATCGCCCTGAAAAAGTCATTGGGATGCACTTTATGAATCCGGTGCCTGTGATGCCACTTGTGGAAATTATTCGTGGGCTTGCGACAAGTGATGACACATACAGCGAAATTGTTGAAATGACCGCTGAGATTGGTAAAACAGGTGTCGAGGTCAATGATTATCCTGGATTTGTTGCCAATCGTATTTTACTGCCAATGATTAACGAGGCAATTTATACATTGTATGAGGGCGTGGCGACGAAAGAGGCAATTGATGATGTGATGAAGCTTGGGATGAATCATCCGATGGGGCCACTGACGCTTGCTGATTTTATCGGGCTCGATACATGCCTCTCTATTATGGAAATTTTACATGAAGGATTTGGCGATAGTAAGTACCGTCCATGTCCGCTTCTGCGCAAGTATGTGGCGGCTGGCTGGCTTGGCAAAAAATCGGGGCGCGGTTTTTATGTGTATGACTAGGAGGTATGCGTAATGAATTTACGTTTTACCGAGGAGCAACTGATGATGCAAAGTATGGTGCGTGATTTTGCTGAAACAGAAATTGCACCGTTTGTTGAGCAAATGGAGGCTGGCGAGTTCCCGCGCGCGATTTTAACGAAGATGGGCGAGCTCGGATTAATGGGGATTACGGTGCCAGAGCAGTACGGCGGTGCGGGGATGGATTTTACGTCGTACATCCTTGCGATTCACGAGCTCTCAAGGGTTAGCGCGGTTGTTGGTGTGATTTTGTCGGTACATACATCGGTTGGCACCAATCCGATTCTTTATTTCGGCAATGATGCGCAAAAGCAGCGCTATATTCCAAAATTAGCGAGCGGTGACTATTTAGGCGCATTTTGCTTAACCGAGCCGAGCGCAGGGAGTGATGCGGCTTCATTAAAAACGCGTGCAGTACGTGATGGTGACGACTATATACTAGACGGCTCAAAGGTGTTCATTACAAACGGCGGCGAGGCAGATCTTTATATTGTGTTTGCGGTGACAGAACCTGAACAAGGTACGCGCGGCATTTCAGCATTTATTGTGGAAAAGAACACGCCAGGCTTTATTGTTGGCAAGGACGAGAAAAAAATGGGGTTGCACGGCTCGCGTACTGTCCAGCTTACGTTTGAGGGGATGCGCGTGCCGAAAGAAAATTTGCTCGGTGCTGAGGGCGAGGGCTTTAAAATTGCACTTGCGAATTTAAACGTCGGGCGCATCGGTATTGCCGCACAAAGCTTAGGCATTGCAGAGGCGGCACTTGAAGCGGCGACCGCGTATGCGAAAGAGCGCGTGCAGTTTGGCAAGCCGATTGCCCAGCAACAGGGCATTGGCTTTAAGCTTGCGGATATGGCAACAAATACAGAGGCTGCAAAGCTACTCGTTTACCGGGCGGCGTCGCTACGTACACAGGGGGTACCTTGCGGGAAGGAGGCTTCAATGGCTAAGCTATTCGCCTCACAAACCGCAATGCAAAATGCCACGGACGCGATACAAGTATTTGGCGGCTACGGCTACACGGAGGATTATCCGGTTGAGCGCTATTTCCGCGACGCCAAGGTGACGCAAATTTACGAAGGCACAAGTGAGATTCAGCGCCTCGTTATTAGTAAGCATTTATTCACATGAGCACCGCAGTTATGCGTTGTATATAAATAGAACATACAAAGGGGAAAAGAGACTATGAACTTCCAACTATCAGAAGAGCATGAACAATTACGCGAAATGATTCGCGATTTTGCAGAAAATGAGGTAGCACCATCTGCGGAGCACCGTGATGAGTATGAGGAATTTGACCGCGGAATTTTCGATAAAATGGCGGAACTTGGCTTAACAGGTATTCCGTGGCCAGAGGAGTACGGCGGCGCAGGCTTTGACTATCTTGCATATTGCATCGCGGTTGAGGAATTATCGCGTGTATGTGCATCAACAGGTGTAACGTTATCGGCACATACTTCACTTGCAGGCTGGCCGATATACAAGTTCGGTAACGAGGAGCAAAAGCAAAAATACCTTCGCCCAATGGCAGAAGGCAAAAAAATCGGTGCGTACGGCTTAACTGAGGCCGGCTCTGGGTCTGACGCTGGTGGGATGAAAACATACGCAGTGCGTGATGGCGAGGATTATATTTTAAATGGCTCGAAAATTTTCATTACAAACGGTGGGGTTGCGGATATTTATGTTGTGTTTGCGGTAACGGACCCAGAAGCGAGAAATAGCACATCTGCATTTATCGTCGAGGCAGATTTCCCAGGTTTCTCTGTAGGGAAGAAGGAGAAAAAGCTAGGGATTCGTTCATCACCAACGACGGAAATTATTTTCGACAACTGCCGTGTGCCAGCAGAAAACTTACTTGGTGCTGAAGGGGACGGCTTTAAAGTCGCAATGCAAACATTAGATGGTGGCCGTAACGGCATTGCTGCACAGGCTGTTGGTATCGCACAGGGTGCATTAGATGCAGCGGTGGACTACGCAAAAGAGCGTGTACAATTCGGTAAACCAATTGCTGCGAATCAAGGTATTTCATTCAAATTAGCAGATATGGCGACACAAATTGAAGCATCACGCTTACTGACGTACCAAGCAGCATGGCTTGAGTCAAACAATCTACCATACGGCAAGGCATCTGCAATGGCGAAGCTCTTAGCAGGTGACACGGCGATGAGCGTTACAACAGAGGCGGTACAAGTATTTGGTGGCTACGGCTATACGAAGGATTACCCAGTAGAGCGCTATATGCGCGATGCGAAAATTACGCAAATTTATGAGGGTACACAGGAAATTCAACGTCTTGTTATCTCTCGTATGCTAACGAAATAATGCATGAGGACAGATTAACTGTCCCAACCTCTGTTAAGGATGAGCAATTAATCGAAGTACGCCGCAAGCAAATTGTGCAGGCTGGGGTGCAGCTATTTAAGGAAAAAGGCTTTCACCGTGCCACGACGCGCGAAATTGCGAAGCTCGCGGGATTTAGTATCGGCACGCTGTATGAATATGTGCGCACGAAGGAAGATGTATTATACCTTGTTTGTGACAGCATTTTCCTTGAAGTGATGAAAAAGCTGGATGCCTTTCCCGCGCAGGCGACGACGGTGGAGAGTTTAAAAGAAGCGATTCGCCAATATTTCTTACTGATTGACAGCATGCCAGATGAGTTTACGATTATGTACCAGGAAACGAAGTCATTGCCAAAAGAGGCGATGCATTATGTACTCGACAAAGAGCTTGAGATGGTTGCGGTATTTGAGAAAATTTTGCGTAGTTGTCATGAGGCAAAGTGCATCCAGCTAGAGGAGGACGAAATTTATTTGATGGCCAACCGCATCGTCATTCAAGGGCAAGCATGGGCGTTCCGGAAGTGGGCATTGCAAAAGCGTTATACCATTGAGCGTTATATTGAGATTCAAACGAAGATGTTTTTACAAGGCATAGTGTCTACTTAAAAATTGATTTGAAAACCGCCGTGTAGAAGCAACGAATTTTAGTTGCTGCTACACGGCGGATTTTTATTATTTTGACATACAAAGGGGAGATTTTTATGACAAAGGTGGCAGTATATCAAGCAACAAATCACGTACGTTTTGTGACGGCGTCGAGTCTTTTTGATGGGCATGATGCATCGGTAAATATTATTCGTCGTATTTTACAGGCGAGCGGCGCGGAAGTTATTCATCTTGGGCATAATCGCTCGGTCGAGGAGGTTGTCAACGCGGCCATTCAGGAGGACGCGCAAGGCATTGCGGTATCGAGCTATCAGGGTGGACATATGGAATATTTCAAATATATGTACGACCTGCTGCGTGAAAAGGGTGCACCGCATATTAAAATTTTCGGCGGCGGCGGTGGTGTTATTTTGCCAAAGGAAATTAAGGAATTGCATGATTACGGTATTTCAGGGTTGTTTTCATCTGATGATGGCCGTGCGCTCGGGCTTCAAGGAATGATTAATGTCAAAATGGAACAGTCAGATTTTTCAACGTTAGCAGGGGGATACGTTGAAAAATTAGCCGAGCTATCACCAGAGCGTCCGGAAATTTTGGCGAATTTAATTACCGCTGCGGAAAACGGTGGCTCCTCAGAAATTGATGCGATGCTAGTATCGGCACGTGCACAGTCAAAAAATACGCCAGTAATCGGTATTACGGGTACAGGTGGCGCAGGGAAATCATCCTTAACAGATGAACTTATTCGCCGTTTTTTGCGTGAGTTCCCAGACAAAAGAATCGCGATTTTATCCATTGACCCGACGAAGCAAAAAACGGGTGGGGCCCTGCTTGGTGACCGTATTCGTATGAACGCAATTTTCAATGAGCGTGTGTATATGCGTAGCCTAGCAACGCGCGGCTCGCGTACGGAGTTATCTGCATCAATTGGGGATGTACTTGATATTGTACGCGCGGCTGGATTTGATGTGATTTTTGTTGAGACAAGCGGCATTGGTCAAGGGGATGCAGAAATTATTAATTATACGGATTTAGCGCTGTATGTGATGACAAGTGAATTTGGTGCACCAACACAACTTGAAAAAATCGATATGATTGATTATGCGGACATTATTGCGATTAATAAATTTGAGCGAAAAGGTTCAGAAGATGCACTACGCCAGGTGCAAAAACAAATGCAACGTTCACGTGAATTGTGGGAGGAGCCGCTAGACACGATGCCTGTCTACGGCACGATTGCGTCACAGTTTAATGACAAAGGGACAAACGCCCTGTTTGCCGCGCTTGTAGCGAAAATGAATGAAAAATTTGAGCTAGGCTGGCAAACGCAGTATGACACCTTAGCAAAAACGCAAAAGCAAAATGTTATCATTCCAAATGATCGCCGCTATTATTTACGCGAAATTTCGGATGCGGTGCGCACGTATCACGACAAGGCGTGTCAGCAGGCACAGTTTGCGACGAAACTGTATCAGCTAGAGGGGACTAAGGCACAATTAGCAGAAAAGGAAACAGCGCTACATGCTTCAATCGATACACTGATTGAATCGGTCAAGCAGGAATTAACAGCGGAGACGAAGCAGATTTTAGCGAACTGGGAAACATTAAAAGAGGCGTATTCGGGTGATGAGTTTGTTACGAAAGTACGTGATAAAGAAATTCGTACATTGCTCACAACGACATCGCTATCCGGTCTTAAAATTCCGAAAGTAGTCTTACCGAAATTTAAAGATTACGGCGAAATCATTCGTTTCGTCTATGCGGAAAATGTGCCAGGCGCATTCCCGTTTACAGCGGGCGTATTCCCGTTCAAGCGTGAAGGTGAGGACCCGAAGCGTCAGTTTGCGGGGGAGGGCACACCGGAGCGCACGAATCGTCGTTTCCACTATTTATCGAAAAACGATGATGCGAAGCGTTTATCAACGGCGTTTGATTCGGTGACATTGTACGGCGAGGACCCAGATGTGCGCCCTGATATTTACGGTAAGGTCGGCGAATCGGGTGTGAATATTTGCACGCTTGAAGATATGAAAAAGCTATATGACGGCTTTGATTTATGTGCGCCGAGTACGTCGGTATCGATGACAATTAATGGGCCAGCGCCGATCATACTCGCGATGTTTATGAATACAGCGATTGATCAGCAAGTGAAAATCGCTGAGGAAAAATTTGGCCGTACGCTTTCGGTGGAAGAATTTACACAGGTACGCAGTCAGACATTACAAACAGTACGCGGCACGGTACAGGCGGATATTTTAAAAGAGGACCAAGGACAAAATACGTGCATTTTTAGCACGGAATTCGCATTGCGTATGATGGGTGATATTCAGCAGTACTTCATTGATGAGAAAGTACGTAATTATTATTCTGTTTCGATTTCCGGCTACCATATTGCTGAGGCGGGTGCGAATCCGATTAGCCAGATCGCGTTTACACTCGCAAACGGCTTTACGTATGTCGAGTACTATTTAAGTCGTGGCATGCATATTGATGACTTTGCGCCGAATTTAAGCTTCTTCTTCTCGAACGGCTTAGATCCGGAGTATACAGTTATTGGTCGTGTGGCGCGTCGCATTTGGGCGGTCGTAATGCGCGAGAAATACGGTGCGAATGAGCGCTCGCAAAAACTGAAATATCATATTCAAACGTCAGGCCGTAGCCTGCACGCACAGGAAATTGATTTTAATGATATTCGTACAACACTTCAGGCATTAATGGCCTTGCAGGATAACTGTAACTCACTCCATACAAATGCATACGATGAGGCGATTACGACGCCTACTGAGGAATCTGTACGCCGCGCGATGGCGATTCAAATGATTATTACGAAGGAGCATGGCTTATCAAAAAATGAAAATCCACTACAAGGCGCATTCATTATTGAGGAGCTGACAGATTTAGTCGAGCAGGCAGTGCTTGAAGAGTTTGACCGACTGGATGACCGTGGCGGTGTACTGGGTGCGATGGAGACTCAGTATCAGCGCGGCAAAATCCAGGAGGAATCGATGCATTATGAGCACCTGAAGCATTCAGGTGAGCTGCCGATTATTGGTGTGAATACGTACTTAAATCCAAATCCGCCGTCAGAGGATATGATGAACTCAATGGAAATTGCGCGTGCGACAAAGGAAGAAAAGGATGCGCAAATTACGAATTTACAGACATTCTGGAAAGCGCATACCGATACATCCGAACAAGCATTAGCGAAATTGCAGCAAGTAGCAATGAGCGGCGGGAATTTATTTGCAGAGCTGATGGAAACGGTAAATGTTGCAAGTCTTGGTCAAATTACGCAGGCCTTGTACGAGGTTGGCGGGCAGTATCGTCGTAATATGTAGTAAAAAGCTAGGGAATAAAAAGTTTTTGCTAATAAAATGCCGAATTTACTGAATTTGAGTAAAAAACAATAAAAATCAAGCGTTTTTACATTCTTTTCGTTATACTTAGTATACAAAAAAAGGAGGAGAGCGCGGTGGCACAATATTATCATTACCTTGTTATTTTAGCGTGTTTAATTGCGACCTTCTACTTGTATAACAAGCAATTAGCAGCAATCCCGCTCCTTCTTTTATCAGCATTTTTGTTTTTTTTAGGCTATAAAGAATTGTCAAAATTAAAAAACAAGAAATGAAACTAGCATAGTAGTAGCATGTTTGTATATAATGGGTATTATGCTTAAGATTTGAGTGAAAGAAAGGACGTGCACGATTTGAACCTTCGTGATATGACACAAGAACAATTAGTGGAAGAATCGTTAATCGAATTAGCCCACACAATTTTAGAAGATAAAAAGCAAGCAATGCAATTTAATGATTTAGTGAAAGCTATTCAGGCTGTAAATGGTATGGCAGAAGAGGAACTAAAATCTCGTCTGTTACAATTTTACACGGATTTAAATATTGAAGGCCGATTCCTTTTAAATCAAGAAAATGGCTGGGGACTTCGAGAGTGGTACAAAGTAGAAACAATCGAAGAAGAAACAGCACCAACAGTAAAGGCTCGTAAGAAGAAGTCTAAAGCGGTTGCGGATGAAGAAGAGGATTTAGTAGATCTTGATGAAGAAGATATTGTCTTTGAAGAAGACTTCGATGAATTTATCGAAGAAGAAGAGGAAGACGTGGAAGATATCGACTTTGTAGAAGCGGACATTGAAGATTTAGATGCAGAAATCGATGAAGAGTTAATCGAAGAAGAAGACGGCTTCATTATTGAAGATGAAGAGTCAGATGAAGATGAGTTAGAAGAAGAAGACGAAAATACGTTAAAATAATTTGATTTATTTTAAAATGAAAAATCCTTGACTTCTAATTCAGTTAGTAATAATCTTTTATTTGGGCTCCTTTTAAAAGGAGAATGACCGTATAAACAATACGCTCCCCCTGCAAACTTTGTGCAGGCGGAGCGTTTTTTTTATTTTTCGAACGTTTTTTATTGAATCGTTCACTAGTTTTAGGGAAAAGTGCCAAGAGAACAGAAACTTATTTAGCTTCGAATTCATTGCAACTAAGCAATGGTCTCAAGCTTTTCTTATTTTAAGCACAAAGGCAATAAGGAGGAATTTTGCAATGACAAAATATATTTTCGTAACAGGTGGCGTAGTATCGTCACTAGGTAAAGGGATTGTAGCAGCTTCACTAGGTCGTTTACTTAAAAATCGTGGTCTTGAAGTAACAATCCAAAAATTTGACCCGTATTTAAACATCGATCCAGGTACAATGAGCCCTTACCAGCACGGTGAGGTTTTCGTAACAGATGACGGCGCAGAGGCAGACTTAGACTTAGGTCACTATGAGCGCTTCATCGACATTAACCTTGGGAAGCACTCAACTGTTACTTCTGGTAAAGTGTACCAATCTGTACTGAACAAAGAGCGCCGTGGTGATTATAATGGTGGTACAGTACAAGTAATTCCTCACGTAACAAATGAAATTAAAGACCGTGTACAACGCGCTGGTCGCGAAACGTCTGCTGATGTCGTAATTACTGAAATTGGTGGGACAGTTGGTGACTTCGAATCACTGTCATTCTTAGAAGCAATTCGTCAAATGCGTCGTGATTTAGGTCACAATAATGTAGCATACATTCACTGTACATTAATGCCATACATTGCAGCAGCGGGTGAAATGAAAACAAAACCGACACAGCACTCTGTAAAAGAGTTACGTTCTTTAGGTATTCAGCCAAACGTGATTGTCTTACGTACAGAGCAACCGGTTCCTCAAGATATGAAGGACAAAATCGCTTTATTCTGTGACGTGCGCTCAGAAGAGATTATTGAGTCTCGTGACGTGGAACATTTATATGAAGTACCACTAAACTTACATGCGCAAGGCTTTGATCAGATCGTTCTTGACCATTTTGGCATTAAAGCACCAAAAGCGGATATGGAAGATTGGAAAGATCTTGTACATTTAGTAAAGAATTTAGAGCACAAAACACGTATTGCATTAGTTGGTAAATATGTAGAATTGCAAGATGCTTACATTTCTGTAGTAGAAGCATTAAAACATGCTGGTTATGTATACAACTCAGATATCGAAATTGACTGGGTAAATGCAGAGCACGTAACAGCTGATAATGTTGCAGAATTACTTGGTGAGGCAGACGGAATTTTAGTACCAGGTGGCTTCGGTGATCGCGGTGTTGAAGGTAAAATCGAAGCAATCCGCTACGCACGTGAGAACGACGTACCATTCTTCGGTATTTGCTTAGGTATGCAGCTTGCGACAGTTGAATTTGCACGTAACGTACTAAAATTAGACGGTGCACATTCTACAGAGCTAGACAAAGACACAAAATACCCAATTATCGACTTCTTACCAGATCAATCGGAAGATACAGATTTAGGTGGTACATTACGTCTTGGTCTATATCCATGTAAATTAAAAGAAGGTTCAGTTGCACGCGCAGCTTACAACGACGAAGCACTTGTTTATGAGCGTCACCGTCACCGTTACGAGTTCAATAACGAATTCCGTGAAGCGATGGAAGCAGCAGGTCTTGTCTTCTCAGGCGTATCTCCTGACAACAAACTTGTTGAAATTATCGAATTACCAGAGAAGAAATTCTTCGTTGCTGGTCAATTCCACCCAGAATTAATTTCTCGCCCACAACGTCCACAGCCATTATTCGAACAATTCGTAGGCGCAGCGTTTGCGAATCGTAAATAATAAATGAAAAAACAGCCTTACCAATTACGGTAAGGCTGTTTTTAATGGATTAAATCGTTGGAAAAGCAGACTCGCCTTCTAACTCATCATCTTCATCACTAATCATTTCATCATATTCCATTTTAATCGCCTCATAAATAAAGAGTGCAGCGATTAAATGTGGCATCACGATGCGCTCGCCAAGCTTTGTTGGGTGCGGTAGGATTCCGCCACGCATTTTTAAGCTAATGTATGTGTAAGCAAGCTCGCTTAGCTCGTTTTCAGCGCTAGCTACTTCACTTGCAACAGCAGAAAACGGAATGAACGTATTATTTAATTGCTGTGCGAGCGCGATTGCTTCTGCATCTTGTCCGCTACGCGTGAAAAGAATGACACGGTCAGCCTCTTCAATAGTTGTTTCTGGCGTCCATTTTGCAGCATTCACAAACGGTTCAGCGCTCGTTAACGCATTGTGAACAAGCGCTTCAAATTCACCGAAACCAGCAAAATAAACAATCCCTTGTCCAATAGTAGCTTGCGCAAGCAGGCGTGCAGTTTCTTCAACAGCACCTTCTTCGGATTGCTGGATACGCTGCAGTAACCCTGTTAATTGTGTAGTTAAAATTTTCGACATAATTCCACCTCTCGTTTTATTATAGAAGTTGGTGTATGAAAAAGCAAAATGCTAAATTTGTTACAAAAATGCAGGAAATATGAAATAATAGGCGAACTATATTACTTACAAATATAACGGAAAAACGAGGGGAAATAGAAATGAAAGAAATATTAGTTGTAGACGATCAGCAAGGAATTCGGCTGTTATTAAAAGAGGTTTTTAAAAAGGAGGGCTACACCATTCATTTAGCAGCGAATGGTTTGGATGCCCTGCGAATTGTTGACGAGCACGCCATTGATTGTGTGTTGCTCGATATGAAAATCCCTGGGATGGACGGATTAGAAATATTAAAAAGGCTAAAAGAGCAAAAAGCGCATGTACCAGTTGTAATGATGACAGCATTTAGCGAACAAGATTTAATTGATTGCGCAAAAAATTTAGGGGCAGAACGTTTTTTCACAAAGCCGTTTAATATTTTTGATATTCGAAATGAAGTGAAAATGATTTTAGGGGATTCCTAATACAAATACGATGCTCACTGTTCAATAGGCTTTTCAGAACAGTGGGTTTTTGGTATGATAACAGTGAATATTTTTCATAAATAATTCATCTATCTTCGAGGAGGATTTTTATAATGGCGTTAGTTTCAATGAAAGAAATGTTAATCAAAGCAAAAGCTGAAGGGTATGCAGTTGGTCAATTCAACATTAACAACTTAGAATGGACGCAAGCTATTTTAGCAGCAGCACAAGAAGAAAATTCACCAGTTATTTTAGGTGTTTCTGAAGGCGCTGGAAAATACATGGGCGGTTTCTACACAGTTGTAAAAATCGTTGAAGGTTTAATGAAAGACATGAGCATTACAGTGCCAGTAGCGATTCACTTAGATCATGGTTCAAGCTTTGCAAAATGTAAGGAAGCAATTGATGCAGGATTCACATCTGTAATGATTGACGCTTCACATTATCCATTCGAAGAAAATGTAGCAACAACAAAAGAAGTAGTAGAATACGCACACGCTCGTAACGTATCTGTAGAAGCGGAGCTTGGAACAGTTGGCGGCGAAGAAGATGGCGTAATCGGCGGCATCATGTATGCAGATCCACAAGAATGCAAAAACTTAGTAGAAGCAACAGGCATTGACTGCTTAGCACCAGCACTTGGTTCAGTACACGGACCATACAAAGGTGAGCCAAACTTAGGCTTTGTTGAAATGGAAGAAATTTCTAAATTAGCAGACTTACCATTAGTATTACACGGTGGTACAGGTATCCCAACAAAAGATATTCAACGTTCAGTTTCTTTAGGGACAGCAAAAATTAACGTAAACACAGAAAATCAAATTGAAGCAACAAAAGTGATTCGTGCGTTTTTAGAGAATGATTCAAAAACATATGACCCACGTAAATATTTAGGCCCTGCTCGCGAAGCAATTAAAAACACAGTAATCGGCAAAATGCGCGAATTTGGTAGCTCACAAAAGGCTTAATTGGAACTTAAGCTATTTGAAGTGTGCAAGCAACCGCGTTAGCCCCTCAAAGTGCTTGATGCTCACTCGGGGCGAACCGAGCGACTTAACCTTTTCTTAATAACCTTTAGCCAAGAGAAGCGTCGATCCGGCCTTCTCTTGCTTTATGAACATAGCCTTTTGGGTAGAATACTCAAAAATAGTACGGATTATAATAATTAGGAGGATTTATCCAATATGAAATTTTTCATCGATACAGCAAACTTTGAAGATATTAAAGAAGCCTACAACTGGGGGATTTTATCAGGTGTAACAACAAACCCATCACTTGTAGCAAAAGAGCCAGGTGTCAATTTCCATGACCGTCTACGTGAAATTGCTGAATTAGTAAATGGTTCTGTTTCTGGTGAAGTGATTTCATTAGACGCAGAAGGCATGATTCGTGAAGGGGAAGAGCTAGCAGCCATTCACCCAAATATTACAGTAAAATTACCAATGACACCAGCGGGTTTACAAGCTTGCCGCCATTTTGCAAATAAAGGCATTAAAACAAACGTGACATTAATATTCTCAGCAAACCAAGCATTACTTGCGGCGCGTGCTGGGGCAACGTTTGTATCACCATTCCTTGGTCGTCTTGATGATATTGGGCAAGACGGTGTGGAGCTAATCCGTGAAATCGCTGAAATTTTTGCGATTCATGACATTCCAACAGAAATTATTGCGGCGTCAATTCGTCACCCACAACATATTACACAAGCTGCATTAGCAGGTGCGCATATTGCAACAACACCTTTCAACGTATTACAACAATTATTCAAACATCCGTTAACTGAAAAAGGGATTGAAGGATTTTTAGCGGATTGGGCGAAGCGTGAAGGGAAATAATAACTAGAAGCGTGAACACGCAATATTTGTCCAATCGTAAGGAGAACGCAAAAATGGATGTTTATAAAATCAGGGGCGGCAATCGCCTAAAAGGTACAGTAACAGTGAGTGGTGCAAAAAATAGTGCAGTAGCCTTAATTCCGGCATCAATCTTGGCGGATTCACCTGTCACGATTGGCGGTATTCCGGAAATTTCGGATGCGTGGACACTAAAGGCATTACTCGAAGAAGTTGGTGGCGAGGTAACGTTTGAGAACGGGAAAATGATAATTGACCCGTCGGAAATGGTTGCCATGCCAATGCCAAACGGCAACGTCAAGAAATTGCGTGCGTCGTATTATTTAATGGGTGCCATGCTTGGTCGTTTCAAGCAGGCAGTTATCGGTTTACCGGGCGGCTGTTTCTTAGGACCACGTCCAATTGATCAACATATTAAAGGCTTTGAGGCACTTGGTGCAAAAGTGACGAATGAGCATGGTGCCATTTATTTGCGTGCTGACGAGCTACGCGGCGCAAAAATTTATTTAGACGTGGCGAGCGTTGGGGCGACGATTAATATTATGCTTGCAGCGGTGCGCGCAACGGGACGTACAGTCATTGAAAATGCAGCGAAAGAACCAGAAATCATTGATGTAGCGACACTGCTGACAAATATGGGTGCGAAAATTAAAGGTGCAGGTACGAGTGTTATTCGTATTGATGGCGTAGATGAGCTTCACGGCACGAAGCATACAATTATTCCAGACCGTATTGAAGCCGCGACATTTATGATTATGGCAGCTGCGATGGGTGACGGTGTAGTAATCGATAACGTCATTCCATTGCATTTAGAAGCGGTCACAGCAAAGCTTCGTGAAATGGGTGTACAGGTAGAGGAGGATGAAGAAAGTATCTTCATTCCAAAGCAGGGCGATTTGCAAGGTGTTGATGTGAAAACACTTGTGTATCCTGGCTTTCCAACTGATGTACAGCAACCTTTATCTGTATTAATGACGCAAGCAGCGGGTACATCGATGGTAACCGATACAATTTATTCAGCGCGTTTTAAGCATATTGACGAGGTGCGTCGTATGAATGCGAAGGCACGTGTGGAAGGAAATACAGCGATTATTCAAGGGCCTGCTTCACTTGAGGGCGCGAAGGTGACGGCAACAGATTTACGTGCCGGTGCGGCGTTAGTATTAGCTGGGTTACTAGCAAAAGGCGAAACAGAAATTCACGACATTTATCATATTGAACGTGGCTATAGCTCATTAATCGAAAAATTATGTGGCTTAGGCGCAGATATTCGACGTGAGGCAATTGATGTTGTGAAAAAGTAAACGGCTTTATTTTGTATAACACATTAGACCGTTTGTATGTCAAAAAGTATGTTACAATAGAAGAAGAATCTTTTTGAATGAAAATTGTAAAAACAATTGAAATTCGAAGCGTTAACCGATAACAGGAGGCAATAGATTATGGAACGTAGTTTATCAATGGAAGTCGTTCGTGTAACAGAGGCAGCAGCAATCGCTTCAGCGAAATGGATGGGACGCGGACAAAAAATCGAGGCAGATGACGCAGCAACAACAGCAATGCGTGTGATGTTCGATACAATTCCAATGCATGCAACAGTAGTAATTGGTGAGGGAGAAATGGACGAGGCGCCAATGCTTTATATTGGTGAAGAGTTAGGTCTTCGTAACGGTGGGCCAGAAGTGGATATCGCAGTAGATCCACTTGAAGGCACAAACATTGTTGCAAAAGGAACGAACGGTGCAATGACAGTTCTTGCAATTGCAGACCGTGGTAACCTTTTAAATGCACCTGATATGTACATGGATAAAATCGCAGTTGGCCCAGAAGCAGCAGGCAAAATCGATATTAACGCTTCTGTAACATATAACTTACTACAAGTAGCGAAAGCAAAAAATAAAGATATTTCGGACGTTGTGGCGACACTTCTTGATCGTCCACGTCACCAAGCAATCGTTGATGAAATTCGCGAGGCGGGTGCACGTATTAAATTCATCCAAGATGGTGATGTTGGTGCAGCAATCAACACAGCATTCGATGAAACAGGTATCGACATTATGTTCGGTATGGGCGGCGCACCAGAAGGCGTTATTTCAGCAGTAGCACTTAAATGCTTAGGTGGTGACTTCCAAGCGAAGTTAGTACCAGAAGACGATGCACAACTTGAACGTTGTAAGGCAATGGGCATTGATGTAGATAAAGTATTATTACTGGATGACTTAGTAAAAGGCGACGACGCAATTTTTGCAGCGACAGCTGTAACAGACTCAGAGCTTTTACGCGGCGTGCAGTACAAAGGTGCATATGCATTAACACACTCAGTGGTTATGCGTGCAAAAACTGGTACGGTTCGTTTCATCGAAGGCCGTCACAGCATCGAGAAAAAACCTCGTTATTAATGGACAGTGAAGTAATCTATCATTTTGAATTTATTCGAAATGGTAGATTTTTCTTTCACTATGTACAAAAAAACTTCTCTCGCACAAACTTGTGTGGCATGTTATCCTTACTTATATTGCTAGTTTTCTGACTAGCACACCCCATCTTCTTAAAAAACTTTTAGACTGGAGATAATCTATGGCAGTATTAACAATTGCGCAATTAGAAGAGATGACGCTAAAGGAATTATATGCTTTAGCCAAACAATCAAAACTTTCAAATTACAGCAAGCTAAATAAAAAAGAATTAATTTATGCAATTTTAAAGGGACAATCAGAGCTTGAGGGCTATTTCTTTATGGAAGGTGTTCTTGAAATTGTGTCGCAGGAGGGCTTTGGCTTCCTACGTCCAATCAACTATTCCCCTTCAAAAGAGGATATTTATATTTCAGCGTCACAAATCCGCCGTTTTGACTTGCGTAACGGGGATAAAGTAACAGGTAAAGTACGTCCACCGAAAGAAAATGAGCGTTACTACGGTTTACTACAAGTGCAGGCAGTAAACGGGGTAGACCCAGAAGTCGCAAAAGAGCGCGTCCACTTCCCAGCCCTTACACCACTTTATCCAGATCGTCACATTAAATTAGAAACAACATCCAACAAAATTTCAACACGTATTATGGATTTAGTCGCACCAGTTGGCTTTGGTCAACGTGGTTTAATCGTTGCGCCGCCAAAAGCGGGGAAAACGTCGCTACTTAAAGAAATTGCCAACGCAATTACGACGAATCACCCAGAGGCGGAGTTAATCGTGCTACTAATTGATGAGCGTCCAGAAGAGGTAACAGATATTGAGCGTTCTGTTAATGCAGACGTTGTATCCTCAACATTTGATGAAGTACCAGAAAACCATGTAAAAGTGGCCGAAATGGTACTTGAGCGTGCGCGTCGTTTAGTCGAACACAAGCGTGATGTCATTATTTTAATGGACTCAATCACACGTCTTGCACGTGCATATAACTTAGTGGTACCAGCGAGTGGTCGTACGTTGTCAGGTGGTATTGACCCAGCCGCATTCCACCGTCCGAAGCGTTTCTTCGGCTCGGCACGTAATATTGAGGAGGGCGGTAGCTTAACGATTTTAGCGACTGCACTTATTGATACAGGTAGCCGTATGGATGAGGTTATTTATGAAGAGTTCAAAGGAACAGGTAACTTAGAGCTTCACTTAGACCGTAACTTAGCAGAGCGCCGTATCTTCCCAGCGATGGATATTCGCCGCTCAGGCACGCGTAAAGAGGAGCTGCTTATTCCGAAAGACCAGCTAGAGAAATTATGGGCCATCCGTAAAACATTTAGTGATTCATCAGACTTCGCCGAAAAATTCCTACGCAAATTACGCACAACGGAATCAAACGAGGAATTTTTCGAAAAGCTTGATGCCAACATGAAAAAAGCGACGAACGGTAAAGGGTTACTTTAATCATGAGTGAATACCATCTTGAGCTAGTAATTTAGCTTAAGGTGGTTTTTTTATTGAAAAAGTGCGCAGAATTTGAATTAAGGAAGCATATTTTCTTGTGAAAAGCTCGATTTAGTACCAAAATCAAATAAAGATTGTTTGAAAACATTCCTCTTGCAACACACAAAAAATCTTGCTATACTATTTCAGTATGTAACGTGCGCATATATAGCTGACCTCGAAACATTGCCTCGTGCAGTGACATATTCGGGCTATGTAAGGCGCAGTTCGAAAATACTCTGTTCCAGATGGTTCAGGGCGAGAGGAGATAAACGAATATGAAACAAGGAATTCACCCAGACTACAAATTAGCAACAGTAACTTGCTCTTGTGGTAACGTTTTCGAAACTGGTTCAGTGAAAGAAAAAATTTCTGTCGAGTTCTGTAACGAATGTCACCCATTCTACACAGGTCGTCAAAAATTCGCTTCTGCTGACGGTCGCGTTGACAAATTCAACAAAAAATACGGTATTAAATAATACCTCTAAAATGCCTGCCAAACGGACTGTCGTATGGCAGGCGTTTTATCTATATAAGAAAGGACGTCACGTATGGCTCAGTTATTTTATAAGCATGGTGCGATGAACAGTGGGAAATCCATTGAAATTTTGAAGGTAGCACACAACTACGAAGAACAAAATAAAGCCGTGCTCCTGTTTACGTCAGGTATTGATACACGCGATGAAGTCGGTACTGTATCAAGTCGTATCGGTTTACGACGTTCAGCAATCGCGGTATTCAGTGATACCAATTTGTATGAGGTCGTAAAGGCACATGACGAAAAGCTTTATTGTGTACTAGTGGATGAGGTGCAATTTTTAACGAAGGAGCATGTGCTGCAACTCACGCGCATTGTGGATGAACTAGATATTCCAGTCATGGGCTTCGGGTTAAAAAATGACTTTCAAAATGAATTGTTTGAAGGCAGTCGCTATATGCTGACATATGCAGATAAAATTGAAGAGATGAAAACAATTTGCTGGTTCTGCCACAAGAAGGCGAATATGAACTTACGCGTTGATGAAAATAAAAAGCCTGTCTATACAGGTGATCAAATTCAAATTGGGGGTAATGATCATTATTACCCAGTCTGCCGAAAATGCCATTCCAACCCACCGCTCTAAAAGATAATGGTAGCAGGAAGCGTGTTATTTCTTTATACTGATATAGGTAGTTTTGAAGAGAAAAATAACAAATTTAAATAGAGGTGAAAGACATGTTTGATCGTCTACAGGCGGTTGAGGATCGCTATGAGCGTCTTAATGAGCTTTTAAGTGACCCGGATATCGTAAGCGATACAAAAAAATTACGTGACTATTCAAAGGAACAATCGGACATTCAAGAAATGGTCGATGTATACCGTGAATATAAATCAGCGAAAGAGCAATTAGCTGATGCGCGTGAAATGATGGAAATGGAAAAAGATCCAGAGATGTACGAAATGGTAAAGGAAGAGTTTAACGAATTAAACAAACAAGTTCCTGATTATGAAGAGCGTCTGCGTATTCTTTTAATTCCAAAGGACCCAAATGATTCGAAAAACGTAATTATGGAGATTCGTGGTGCAGCCGGTGGGGACGAGGCGAATATTTTCGCGGGTGACCTATTCCGTATGTACACGCGCTATGCGGAAACGCAGGGCTGGAAAATCGACGTCATGGAAGCAACGCCAAACCCGTCTGGCGGTTACAAAGAAGTCATCCTGATGATTAACGGTCAAGGTGCTTACTCGAAATTCAAATATGAAAACGGTGCACACCGTGTACAACGTGTCCCAGCGACAGAGTCACAGGGCCGTATTCATACGTCTACAGCAACGGTAGCATGTTTACCAGAGGTACATGTAGAAGAAGTAGAAATTCACGAAAAAGATATCCGTGTTGATACATTCGCATCTTCTGGTGCAGGTGGTCAGTCGGTAAATACAACGATGTCTGCCGTACGTATGGTCCATTTACCAACAGGGGTAGTCGTATCGATGCAAGATGAGCGTTCTCAAATTAAAAACCGTGAAAAAGCGATGAAAATTTTAGTTGCGCGTGTAGCGGAAAAAAACCGTGCAGAAGCGCAAGCTGAAATCGATTCTACACGTAAATCAGCAGTCGGAACAGGCGACCGTTCTGAGCGTATCCGTACGTACAACTATCCACAAAACCGTGTAACAGATCACCGCATTGGTTTAACGATTCAAAAGTTAGACCAAATTGTGGAAGGTAAATTAGACGAAATCATTGATGCACTAATTTTAGATGAGCAATCGTCTAAATTAGCACGTTTAAATGATGATGTATAAAACTACTTTTGAGGCCCTTAATTGGGCTTCTTCTTTTTTAGAGGAACAAGGTCGCGAAGGAAATGCCGCAAGACTTTTACTGCAACACGTATTAGAGACAAACTATTCAGGGGTGATGATGCGTATTCAGGAGCCTTTGACAACCGAACAGGCGACACTGTTTGAACGGTTTATTCACCTGCACGCGGAAGGGAAGCCGGTTCAGTATATTACGGGTGTTGAGGAATTTTACGGACGCCTGTTTGAAGTGGACGAATCGGTATTAATTCCACGTCCTGAAACAGAGGAGTTAATTGTCGGCACAATCGAGCGTATGACAAAGCTTTTCGGAAAAGGCGCAGCGGTAAAACTAGCAGATATCGGTACGGGCAGCAGCGCAATTGCGACGACGATGAAGCTTGAATGGCCACAAGCAATAGTGACAGCGACAGATATTTCAGAGGTAGCACTCGCAACTGCTAGGAAGAATGCGAATGCCCTACAAGCGGACATCACGTTTAAATTAGGTGACTTAACAGCGCCAATTGCAGACGGGGAATGGGATGTTGTTTTGTCAAACCCGCCGTATATCGCATTTGACGACATGCAAGAAATGTCTGATGTTGTACTAGATTATGAGCCACATTCTGCATTGTTTGCTGAAGAGGATGGGTTAATTTTGTATCGTAAGTTAGCGGAGCAATTGCCGGCACTCATGAATAAACCGGCACTCATTGGTTTAGAAATCGGCTATCAGCAAGGCGCCGCGGTAAAGGCAATGTTTGAGAAGTATTTTCCGGCAGCAACCGTTTCAGTCGTGAAAGATATTAATGGTAAAGATAGAATGGTATTTTGTGAAATAACTGCATAAAAAAATTTCTCCTTGTCAATGCTAGATTGCAAGGAGGAATGTTTATGTATTCGAATTATAAAGTGCAATCTGATAGAAATAATCACATACTAATTGCCATCATTAAATTAATTGCGAGTGTTGGCGTTTTGTATAGCGCCTGTTCCATTATTCCACAAGTAATACAGTTTGTAGAGCATTCATATGCGTTGCAGACGGAGGATTTCAAAGTACGTGTTATTGCCAATAGCTCATCAGTGCATGATCAGCAAATAAAGATGCAAGTTGTGGAAGAAATCCAAGCTGTTGTCAACAACAATGTACATGTGGAATTAACGCAAGATTTTTTTGAGGAAGTTATACACAACGTACAGAAAAAGTTCCCGAGTGAGGATATTTCGCTAAGTTTTGGGGAAAATCTATTACCGCCAACTTATCAATCTACCCGTTTTTATGCACAAAATAACTATCAGTCAGCAGTTTTTATTATTGGGGCAGGGCGCGGTGAAAATTGGTTTTGTGCAGCATTCCCAACGGTTTGCCACGGATCGAGTAGTGAAAAAAAAGAGCCAGTCACATTCATGTTGTATGACTGGATTGTGAAAAAAAGTAACGAGAAGTTATGCACGAATTCTGAAAAATCATATACAGATGATTGTTAACTATTAACAATATGTGGGGAAAGTATCAGTTGCGTGTTTGGAAGGAGTGGTAGTTATGGAAATAATAGAAGTAGTTGCGGATAAATTTGTAGATAATTCTGATAATTATACACAAGCTGTAGATTTATTAAATAATAGCGAAGTCGTCGCATTTCCTACAGAAACAGTGTATGGACTTGGTGCTGTGGCAACAGATGATGTAGCAGTTAAAAAGATTTTTACTGCAAAAGGACGCCCTTCTGATAATCCATTAATCGTTCATATAGGGACAACGGAGGAATTGTCTCTTTATATAGAGCATATTTCAGAGGCTGCAAAATTATGCATGGATGCGTTTTGGCCAGGTCCGTTAACACTGGTGATGGACGTGAAGCCAAATGTTTTAGCACCAAGCGTCACAGCAGGACTAGAAACAGTCGGCATGCGCATGCCAGATCACCCTGTTGCACTCGGATTACTACGTGCACTCGGCAAGCCGCTTGCTGCACCCAGTGCCAATTTAAGTGGCAAGCCAAGTCCGACAAAGGCAATCCACGTAGCAGAAGATTTAGCAGGGCGTATTGAATGTGTACTAGACGGTGGGGCAAC
Organism: Solibacillus sp.; assembly: GCA_040274725.1. Classification (GTDB taxonomy): domain Bacteria; phylum Bacillota; class Bacilli; order Bacillales_A; family Planococcaceae; genus Solibacillus. The sequence goes on from JBEMAQ010000002.1 coordinate 84,402, forward strand.
GGGCATTGGTTTAGAGTCTACGGTACTAGATGTTACAGTAGAAACACCTGTTATTTTACGCCCAGGTGGTGTGACAAAAGAGATGCTAGAGGCGGTCATTGGTCCAGTATTGGCACCGGATTTAGAAGAGCAAAAGGTCGAGTCCACACCGAAAGCGCCTGGTATGAAATATACACATTATGCACCGAATGCACCCGTCTATTTAATAGAAGAGAACGAAGAAATCGTAGCGCGTGCAATCACGAATTTGCAGCAGCAAGGTCATCAAGTTGCGCTACTAGCCCCGCACCAGTTTAATAGGATGCAAGCGAATTACTTCTTTGCATTTGGTGAGGCGGATCAGCCTCACCAAATGGCGGCGACGATGTATGATGCGTTACGTGCTTGCGATAAAACCGATGCAACAATCATTTTAGCAACGGCAACAGCAAAAGAGGGCGTTGGAGTGGCAATTATGAATCGTTTGGAAAAAGCAGCTGGTGGTCAATGGTATGGCAAGGGTGAATGAGTGAATGAGTGAATGACACCTTAGCTAACATAAATTTAGATTTTTTAAGTTTACTCGAAAAACTTCCAATGAATAAAAATGAAACTGCCGTTACAAACACGTAACGGCAGTTTTACTATGAATTGATATTTAATAGTAAAAAAGCATAAACTGCACCAACACATATAAAAGGAAAGGAACCAATCGTGCAGGAAATCCTGACGGGTATTACAATGGCATTTGACGTTGTAGCGATTTATATTGTGATGGCTAATGTTAAAGCAAAATTTACATTGGCGCTATGGACGAGCTTTTGCCATATGCTATTCCCCTTTTTTGGCTTCTATTTTGGTGAATGGATTGCGCAATTTTTACTAGGATGGGCGAATATTTTATCGGCGATTTTATTGTTCTGTCTCGGTATTCAATTGTTAATTTCTTCAAAAAATGCGAATTTTCCAGTAATTTCCTTGCCTATTTTAGCGGTTTTTGTAAGCCTTGATACCTTTTCAGTTAGTCTTTCTTTTGGTATGCTACACTTACAACGTAATTTATTTATTATAAGTGCAGGAATTACAACATTTTTCCTATCCTACGCTGCACTTCTATTGTCGCATAAGCTCGCATTTTTAAATGGCGTGTTGTTAAATTGGCTTGCGGGTATTACGTTAATTATAATTAGTATACTTTCATTATTATAGGAAAAGTCGAAAAAGGGTGATTGACGATGAATATTTATTTTGTATGTACAGGTAATACATGTCGAAGTCCCATGGCAGCAGCGATTTTAGCACATAAAAACATAAAGGGTATCGCAGTCAAATCGGCAGGCGTTTATGCAGGCGAGGGTGAGCCGATTTCACATTATGCGCAAATGACACTCGTGCAAAAGCAAATTTTTGCAGCGCACGCATCCAGCCAGGTGAACGAGGTGGATCTAGAATGGGCGGATATTATTTTAACGATGACGACTAGACATAAACAGTTGCTAGTACAGGGATATAGTGAGTATATGTCGAAAATATATACATTAAATGAATATATTTTTGGACAGGCGGAGGATGTGATGGATCCGTATGGTGGGGATTTATCAATTTATGAACAAACATATGTACAATTAGCAGCGGCAATTGATCAACTAGTAATCAAACTACAGAAGGAGGTATAAAGTTCTTGGCACCTAATAAAAAGCTTTTTAATTTACGAAGAAAGCTCGTATTATTTGTTGGCGTGTTAGCTTTAGTGACATATTCAACGAGCTTTATTTTTATCGAATACATCCAGCCGACATTTTTTCCTTCAATAAATGAAGTGGTCTTTCAAATGATTACGTACGCCCTAGGTATTACATGGTCATGTGTACTTGCGGCTGTTTTTAGTATTGTTATTGTACGCCCCCTACAACGATTAGAATATAGTGCGAACCGTGTAGCGGAAGGGAAAATTGGTGAAGATGTAGAAATGCCGAAAACAAATGATGAAATTCGTTCTGTAGCAGAGGCGTTTCAATTAATGGTTACCAATTTACGCACAATGGTAAAGAGCATTGAGGATAACTTTAAGACGACAAATACGACCGTAATCGATTTGTCTGAACAAACGTCTACTGCGGCGCGTAATGCGGATTCAATTGCGTATAATGTAGGACAAATTTCAGATGGTGCGGAAGCTTCTGCATTAGCGGTACAAGAAACAGTAGAGGCAATTGAGGGTTCACGTGAACTAGCGACAGAAGTAAATGAACGTGCACTAAGCTCAGCGAATAAATCCGAAGTAATCCTTTCGCATTTAACTCATACAATGGAAGAGATACAAATTCTTGTGGATAGTATTCAGAAAATTGCATCTGGAAATGAAAATGTGTTAACGAATATTCAAACGCTCGAGCAAAATGCGAGTGAGGTGGAGCATATTATTGGGCTAGTCGGTAATATTGCAGCACAGACGAATTTATTAGCGTTAAATGCTTCAATCGAGGCTGCGCATGCGGGGGATTATGGTAAAGGCTTTGCTGTTGTAGCGGAGGAAGTACGTAGCTTAGCAGACGAAAGTGCCAAGGCCGTACAAGGTATTACAAACTTAATTCAGACGATGCAGCATAATGTACATGTTGTTGTCACGAAAATGAATGAGCAAGTAACGTTTGCTGTCAATGAATCCGCGCGCGTCTCCAAAACGACGGAAACAGTAGAAGGTATGGCAAGCAGTGTTCAAGAAATGGCGGCAAATGTCATTGATATTTCGAAATTGATCGAGCGTCAAATGGGTAATATCGAAAAAACAGCGTTCCAATCACAGGAAGTAGCAGCCATTACACAGCAAACCTCAGCAAGTGCACAGGAAGTTCGCTCCGTAACAGAGGAGCAGGCATTTGCGATTGACCAAGTGGAGAAGATGTCGCAGGCGTTGAAAATACAATCCGAGGATTTATACCGCGTTATTCAGCAATTTGATTATTCAAAATAACGAGAGCTTAAGTAAAGTTTACTTTTACTTAAGCTTTTTGTTTTCCCGTATAGTCATCTCCTTTTATTGATCAATTATTCCTGAAAAACTAACGATTTTACAAAATAAAGCTTAAATATTCGTGTTTAGCGGTCGATTGACAAAATGATGTAATAAAATACATGTCTTTCTTCGGCAATAAGTGGTACACTATGGTTGACTATATTTGAAAAGAGGGAACTCACTTGAAAATTGCGATTTCTTCGGACCATGGTGGCAATAATTTACGTAAAGAGATTATGGCACTGCTTGACGAGCTAGCAATTAGCTATGAAGACTTTGGTCCACAAACAGATGATTCAGTGGACTATCCTGATTCTGCACGTCCGGTAGCGGAGCGTGTAGCAGCAGGAGAATTTGACCGTGGTATTTTAATTTGTGGAACAGGCATTGGCATTTCAATCGCTGCAAACAAATTTAAAGGCATTCGCTGTGCGCTTGTACATGATGTATTTTCAGCAAAAGCAACGCGCTGCCATAACGATTCAAATATTTTAGCGATGGGTGAGCGTGTAATTGGTCCAGGCCTTGCGCGTGAGATTGTTACAACTTGGTTAAATACAGAATTTGAAGGTGGCCGTCACGCACGTCGCGTCGAAAAAATTTCGGGGCTAGAGGCGTAATATGATAACTGATTTGCAAAAACAGTTACGTGTCGCACTTGATGAATTCGTGGAGCAAGTAAGCTTGTCAAAGGGGCAACTATTCGTCGTCGGCTGTTCTACATCTGAGGTACTCGGTGCTAAAATTGGCACTGCTGGTACAATCGATGTGGCGCAATTATTTTATGAGGAATTTGAGCACTTTGCCAAAAAACATGGTGTATTCCTTGTTTTCCAAGGCTGTGAGCATATTAACCGTGCGCTAACGATGGAGCATCAGGTAGCGGAGCGTTACGGACTTGAAGTTGTTTCGGTCGTACCGGTTCGCACGGCAGGTGGTTCAATGTCTGCCTATGCTTACTCGCAGTTAGCAGAGCCTGTTGTTGTAGAGCATGTAATGGCTCACGCGGGTATTGATATTGGACAAACATTAATCGGCATGCACTTGAAGCATGTTGCAATTCCTGTACGTACGTCGGTGAAACAAATTGGCGATGCAGTCGTTACATTTGCATCGACAAGACCAAAGTTAATCGGTGGTCCACGCGCGCAGTATGAGTAAGTTATAGTGATTATTTATTTAGAGACAACTTCTGTTGGCTCTAAATACATATATATATTTTTCAGAAGATTAAAAACAAATAGAGGACCGCTCGCATTGAGCGCATAATTTAGGAGGATTTATCAAATGGCATTCGAAAAATTAGCAGGACAAGACAAATCGGTATTAGACGCAATTTTACTTGAAAAGGGGCGTCAAAACTCAAACATCGAACTGATCGCTTCAGAAAACTTCGTATCAGAGGCCGTAATGGAAGCGCAAGGCTCTTACCTTACAAATAAATATGCAGAAGGCTACCCAGGTAAACGCTACTACGGTGGCTGTGAGCATGTAGACGTAGTAGAAGACATCGCGCGTGACCGTGCAAAAGAATTATTCGGCGCAGCATATGTAAACGTACAGCCTCACTCAGGTGCACAAGCAAACATGGCTGTTTACCACACAATTTTACAACCAGGTGATACAGTATTAGGGATGAACTTATCTCACGGTGGTCACTTAACACACGGTTCACCAGTAAACTTCTCTGGTATTCTTTATAACTTCGTAGAGTACGGTGTAACAGCAGATACAAACGTAATCGACTACGAGGACGTGCGTCAAAAAGCATTAGAAGCAAAACCAAAATTAATCGTTGCAGGTGCATCAGCTTACCCACGTGCAATTGACTTCGCAAAATTCCGTGAAATCGCGGATGAAGTGGGCGCTTACTTCATGGTAGACATGGCACACATCGCAGGTCTTGTAGCAGCTGGTGAGCATATGTCTCCAATCCCATACGCTGATTTTGTGACAACAACAACACACAAAACATTACGTGGCCCACGTGGCGGGATGATTTTAACGAATGATGCGAAATGGGAAAAAGAATTAAACAAATCAGTCTTCCCAGGTATTCAAGGTGGTCCTTTAATGCACGTAATCGCTGCGAAAGCAGTAGCATTCGGCGAAGCATTACAGCCTGACTTCAAAGACTACGCAAAACAAATCAAGTTAAACGCAGCAGCACTTGCAGCGAGCTTACAAGAAGAAGGCGTTGAAATCGTATCAGGTGGTACAGATAACCACTTATTACTGCTTAACGTAAAATCTTTAGGCTTAACAGGTAAAGTGGCAGAGCACGTACTTGATGAAGTAGCCATCACAACAAACAAAAACACAATCCCTTACGATACAGAAAAACCATTCGTAACATCGGGTGTTCGTGTAGGTACAGCAGCAATCACTTCTCGCGGCTTCAAGGAAGAAGATGCAATTGAAGTAGGTAAAATTATTGCGCTTGTTCTGAAAAACCCAGAAGATGCAGCAGTAAAAGTAGAAGCACGCAAACGCGTTGATGCACTAACTGCGAAACATCCTTTATACGCATAAGAAATGATTTTAAAACCTTGGAGCCGATTGGTGCTCCAAGGTTTTTTTACGTTAGCTTAAATTTTAGTAAGGCAATTTTTATGTCAATATTATCAAAATAGAAGCTGTACATAAAATTGTCGAAAAACGTAGAATAAAATATTCGAGTACTTTAATATGAGAGTAGGTAGAATGATTCTAGGAAGAGGTGAAATGATTGACAGTTGATATAGGGCGAACGACATCTTCTTTAGTTGAAATAATTAAAAACTTAGGCGAACAATCGAATAAAGCGTATCTCATTATAGAATGTGCAGATCATACATATCCAATAATTTATCACAATAATAAATACCGCGAACTAACACAATTTACAACAGAAGAAATAGAACAAAAGGCGTTTCAATCTATTTTTCTGCAAAATCGATCTCAACCAATGATAAGGGCGATTCAGCATAATTTACAAGCAGGTAAAATGTTTGAAATGGAGTTAGTTCAAGTGAAGAAGCAGGGGACATTTTGCTCGCGGATTGAATGCTTACCGTTTGGACAGGATTATTATCTTGTATTAGTCGAGGATATTACCATTAGTCAATTAACTAGCTATATGGATCGGTTAGCGCATCAAATGTTTTTATCGATTGAGAAAAACATGAAATTTCATGAACAAATTTCACTTATTTGTAGTGAAATTGATGAGATGTTTTCTCCATATTCTTATACAACAATTACGTTGGAGCTAGAAAATAAGCTAGTGACGATGTTATCGAATAGATTTACTACGTTTAAAAGGAAGCAATTTATGCTAAAAAATGAGCGCGAATTAACCTTTTATACGCAAGTGATTCAGAAAAATCAAATTTTACAAATTGAAGATTTTGGACACTATCCAATCAATGAAAATTTGAAACTATTTTTATTACAGCATAATTATAGCAATTGTTGGTTAATACCCATTATGAATCATGATGAAGTAATCGGCGTGATGACGGTATTTTTTGATGTACAAAAGCATCCAACACTGGCGTATGAACAATCGGTAGCACGCTTGCTCGAGATTATCGCGACGTGCTATGAATTAAATAAAAAGCAACTATTGATTCAACAACTTGCGTATATAGACCAAGCGACAAGCCTGCCAAATTTACATCATTTTAAACGGATATTAAAAGGTTTAAAGAAAAAAGGTAAGTATGGTGTAGTTAAAATTGTAGAAGCAAGTGAGTTTTCGAAAATTGTTGAGTTGTATGGGCGTGGTGTTGGTGATAAGTTATTGAAAGAAATAGGAGAGCGTCTGAAGCAAACGTCTACGAGTAAAATTTTTCATATTGCACGTTATACAAGCTCATCGCTTATTATTTTTTCGACGCGTGATTTTAATACTGTTCGTGTAGATCCTACACCTTTTTTACATATAATAGCTAGCCCGTTTGAAGTTAATGGTACAAATACATATATTACATTGAAAAGTGGATTTGCAGCATTTGATGAAGAGGTAAGCTGTGAAAATTCCATCCGCTATGCTGAAGTAGCGCTTGAAAAAGCGAAGAAAACAGCAGGTACACAAACAGAGTATTATGAAGGTCATATGGACGTGATACGTCAGCGCGAGATGGAGATTTTAAATTATTTGACGGAAGCGATTCATAAGAAAGAGATTGAGACGTATTTTCAACCAAAAATGACGCTTTATCGTGAACGTATTGCGAGTGTAGAAGCGTTAGCGCGCTGGCATTCTAAAGAGCTTGGTTTTGTATCGCCAGCAGAGTTTATTCCGGTAGCAGAAAATGCAGGCTTAATTTGTGATATCGATTTATTAATGCTTGAACAAATTTTACAGTGGATGCAGCGACGTCTTTATGCCGGTAAAAAAATTATTCCCGTAGCGATTAATATTTCACCAACACATTTTTATCATCCGGATTTTGTGATGAATATGAAACGATTAATAGGTAAATATTATATCGACCCCAATTATTTAATTGTGGAAGTGACAGAAAGTATCGGCTTAGCGGATTTAAAGCGTGCAAAAATGATTTTACGTGACTTACATCGTCTGGGTGTAAAAACGAGTGTCGATGATTTTGGCATCGGCTATTCATCGCTTAGTTATTTACAAAAGTTTTCGTTCCAGGAATTAAAGATTGACCGAAGTTTCATATCAAATTTGCATGAAATGGGGACATTTGCAATTGTGAAGGCCATCATTCAAGTTGCGCATACACTTCAAATGACGGTAACAGCTGAAGGGGTAGAAACAAAAGAGCAGTTGGAAATATTAAAGAAACTGCGTTGTGATATTGCACAAGGTTATTATTATCATAAGCCAATGATGATTAAAAACTTTGAACAAATATTTGATTTAAAATAATATTGTTAGGTAATTAGTATAACATAGTTTTTTTAAATCGCTTTTTCTGTTATACTATTTCAGATAAACAACAGTTAGGAGATGTCTACATGAGCAAAGTTTATGTATTTGACCACCCATTAATTCAACATAAGTTAACGTATATTCGTGATCAAAAAACAGGTACAAAGGAATTCCGTGAGCTAGTTGACGAAGTGGCAACATTAATGGCATTCGAAATTACGCGTGACTTACCATTAGAGGAAATCGAAATCGACACACCTGTAACAAAAGCAAAAACAAAGGTGTTATCAGGTAAAAAAATCGCAATCGTACCAATTTTACGTGCAGGTATTGGCATGGTAGACGGGGTACTAAAATTAATTCCTGCTGCTAAAGTTGGTCATATCGGTCTTTATCGTGACCCAGAAACACTAAAGCCGGTTGAATATTATGCGAAGCTTCCTGCTGATGTAGAAGAGCGCGATTTCATCATTGTAGACCCAATGCTTGCAACAGGTGGTTCAGCTGTTGAGGCCATCAACTCACTGAAAAAACGCGGTGCAAAAAGCATCAAATTCATGTGCTTAATTGCTGCTCCAGAAGGCGTAAAAGCAATTCAAGAAATCCATAATGATGTAGATATTTACATCGCTGCACTAGACGAAAAATTAAACGACCACGGCTACATCGTACCAGGACTTGGCGATGCTGGCGACCGTTTATTCGGCACGAAGTAAATAATGACACGTCCGTTCAATTAAATTTGGACGGGCGTTTTTTGTTTGATTTAGAAAATATCCATTGAATAAATGTCTACAACGGGTAGAATGAATAATAATAATGGAGGGAATTATAATGACAAAGAAACATAAAGTAATGACTATTTTCGGCACGCGTCCGGAAGCAATCAAAATGGCACCACTTGTACTTGAATTACAAAAGCATGAGGATAAAATTGAGTCGATTGTGACGGTAACAGCACAGCACCGACAAATGCTTGACCAAGTGTTAGAAACATTCAACATTACGCCAGATTTCGATTTAAATATTATGAAGGATCGTCAAACCTTAGTTGACGTGGCGACAAATGCACTACAAGGCTTAGATAAAGTGATGAAGGAAGCGCAGCCTGATATTGTACTTGTACATGGCGATACAGCAACGACGTTCGTGGGGAGCTTAGCAGCATTTTACAATCAAATTGCTATTGGCCACGTAGAGGCGGGCCTTCGTACAGGCCAAAAATATTCACCGTACCCAGAAGAGATGAACCGTCAGCTAACGGGTGTGATGGCAGATTTACATTTTGCACCAACTGAGCAATCACGCGACAACCTATTAAAGGAAAATAAAGTGCCTGAAGCAATTTTTGTTACAGGAAATACAGCAATTGATGCATTAAAAACAACAGTTAGTGAACACTATAGTCATGAAGTGCTTGAAAGAATGGGCACGGATCGCATGATTTTATTAACAGCGCACCGTCGTGAAAATTTAGGTGAGCCAATGCGCAATATGTTCCGTGCCATTATGCGCTTACTTGTTGAGCATGAAGATGTACAAGTTGTCTATCCAGTTCACATGAATCCAGCAGTACGTGAGGTAGCGAACGAAATTTTAGGCGATAACCCACGCGTTCATTTAATTGAGCCGCTTGAAGTATTTGATTTCCATAATTTCGCTGCACGTTCATTTATGATTTTAACGGATTCAGGTGGTGTACAGGAGGAGGCGCCGTCACTAGGTAAGCCAGTACTTGTACTACGTGATACAACAGAACGTCCAGAAGGTATTGCAGCAGGCACATTGAAACTTGCGGGGACAGATGAGGAAGTTATTTATTCAATGGCAAAAGAGCTGTTGACGAACGCGGAAGCGTACAGTGCAATGGCGCATGCGTCCAATCCGTACGGGGATGGACATGCCTCAGAGCGTATTGTGAAAGCATTACTTACATTTTTAGAAAAAAAATAAAATTCCGAAAAAATAAAAGTGATTTGTTTTTTTTAAAATAAAAAGGTCAAATCACTTTTTAAATGTAAATTTCTGATTATCTAGCTTTTCGGTAGCAATTCTCTTGAATTATTAGCGAAATGGCTAATTGTATAAAAGGAAGATGAGCTAAACATAAAAGTTGGAATTTAGGCTAGATGTTTAAAAACAAAAAAAATATCAAATTTTTTTTTTGTAGAGTAAAAAAATATGGAAAAAGAAATTTTGGTATAAGGTAGCGAATAATGTTCTTTTAGTTCATTTAATGAGTTACAAATAGAAATAAAGTACGAAAAATTTGTCCACAATTTGACAAGACATGCGTCATTGTGAAGTTTTTCACCTGAACCAATTGACATCAAAAACACCCTATTGTATGCTTACAAAGGGTAAGAATGATAAGGGTTTCGTCTAGTCTAAAGGCGTTGAAACACTTGTTATATCAAGTTTCTACTAGATTGACAGTAAATAACCTTTGCTACGTCAATTTGCAACGTTTTTATGCGTCTGGAGAAAAGTCCATAGCAGCAGGAGCTATTTAGAGGTACTCGAATCTGTCCTCTTAACATGACGAATGTTAGGAAATTTTGGTTCCGTATCTATAATCAGCTCTTTGTTTGTGTAGTGCATTCACTACGATTTTACATTCACTTGATGGTCGATGGACACTTTCATTACTCGAAAAAATGATTCAGGAGATTAATTGCCAATGCTAGATTTGCATCACACGTTTGCTGTGCAGAAAAGAGCGTTATTTTTTTTGGTCGCAGTATGCGCAATAGGTTGGGGCTTTTCACCGTATGATTCGATTTTTGCTGGGGTTGCTCTAGGTGCTTTCTTTGGTACGTATAACTTTTGGTTATTAGTTCGACGGATGGAGAAGTTTGACCGTTCCATTAGTGAAGGGACGAAAGTAGCATCAGTAGGTTCAGCTATGCGGTTTGGATCCGGTGTTGCAGCAGTCGCAGTAGCAATTTCGTTGCCACAATATTTTCACTTAATTAGCACGGTCATTGGGCTAATGATTCCGTACGTATTTCTTGTAACTATGCAAGTCGTACATCATGTTAAAAACCATTAAAGTGCATCGGAAAGAGAGGTGAATGCAAAAATGAATCATACAGCCCCGGAGTATGACGTTAACTTAGGCTTTATGACGCTTACGTTTAACTTATCTACGGTGATGATGCTTGTGATTAGTGCCCTGATTGTATTTTTAATCGCAGTTTTATCAACGCGTAAACTAGCGCTTAAACCAACAGGTGCTCAAAACTTCATGGAGTGGGTTATGGACTTCGTGCGAGGCATCATCAAAAGTAACATGGACTGGAAAACAGGTGGTCGATTCCATATTCTTGGAATTACACTTATTATGTTCATCGCGGTATCAAACTTAATCGGTTTACCATTAGGTGGTATCGTTTACGGACATGATCTTTGGTGGAAATCACCAACAGCCGATCCAACAGTTACGATGACATTAGCAGCTTTAATCCTTGTACTTTCACAGTACTATGGTGTTAAAATGCTTGGAACGGGTGGCTATACAAAAACATTCTTCCAACCAATGTCATTTATGTTCCCACTAAAGATTATCGAGGAGTTCGCGAATACGCTGACACTTGGTCTACGTCTTTACGGTAACATCTACGCAGGTGAAATCTTAATCACGCTTATTGCTGGTTTAGCTACATCTAGCGCACTAGGCTTCGTTGGTGCGATTGTACCAATGATGGCATGGCAAGGATTCTCGATCTTCATCGGTTTAATCCAAGCTTTCATTTTCACTATGTTAACAATGGTTTACCTTTCTCACAAAGTGAGTACAGACCATTAATTATAAATTCTTGCTATAATGTAGCGAGAGTTTGAACCAAACAAAAAACACAATTCCAAGGAGGAAATATTACAATGGTAGGTTCAGTAGGTTTATTAGCAGCAGCAATCGCAATCGGTTTAGCAGCACTAGGTGCAGGTATCGGTAACGGTCTTATCGTTTCAAAAACAGTAGAAGGTATCGCTCGTCAACCAGAAGCACGTGGCGTTCTTCAAACTACAATGTTCATCGGGGTTGCATTAGTAGAAGCATTACCGATCATCGCAGTAGTAGTAGCATTCATCGTAATGAACCAATAGTCTATACGATTATTGTTGTAGGTGGCGAAGCAAATTTCTCAGGAAAAAAACTTCGCCATTCATTTTGTATAGGTGAGTAATTATTTATACAATTAGCTTTTTAAAAGTGAATTCAAAGGTTTACAAATTATAGATTTTGAACTCAAAGCTCTTGAAGGGAGTGAAACAATCGTGTTTTTAGATTATCTAGTACTAGGTGCTGGTGCTGAGAAATTCAACATCGGTGATATCTTAGCTACATTAGTTATTTTCTTACTATTAATGTTCCTTCTTAAAAAGTTCGCTTGGGGTCCTTTAATGGGTATCATGCAAGAACGTGAAGAATTAGTTGCAAGCGGAATCGACGCTGCTGAAAAAGCAAAGAAAGAAACGGCTGCACTATTAGAAGAACAAAAAGCTCTTTTAAAAGAAGCGCGCACTGAAGCACAATCAATCATTGAAGGTGCTAAGAAGCAAGGAGAAGCTAGCCGCGAAGAAATCGTGTCTGCAGCTCGTGCTGAAGCAGTTCGTTTAAAAGAATCTGCTACTCGTGATATCGAGGCAGAAAAAGAAAAAGCAATCGCGGCTGTTCGTGAAGAAGTGGTGTCACTATCAGTTCTTGCTGCGTCTAAAGTTCTTGGTAAAGAAATTTCTGAGGCTGACAATAGCGCATTAATTAAAGAAACGATTGCGAAGGCAGGCGAAGCGAAATGAGTCAATCGACTGTAGCAGCTCGCTATGCACAAGCTATTTTTGAATTAGCATCAAAGCAAAACATTCTTGCTGAAGTAGGCGCAGATTTAAAGGAGATCAAAAAAGTAATCGCAACGAACGATGAGTTCATGGCTTTACTTACAGCTCCAAAAGTCTCTACTTCAAAAAAGAAAGAGCTTATCGCTCAAATTTTCTCTGGTGCACAGCCAGTCGTAGTAAACGCACTACAGTTCCTAGTGGACAAGAAGCGTTTAGACGAATTAGCTGATGTAGCAGACAAATTCCAAGCATTAGCTGCTGCCGCTCAAGGCGCTGCGGATGCAACAGTTTACTCTACACGCGAATTAACGGCTGAAGAGACGGCAGAAATTTCTGCATCATTTGGTCAATTAGTTGGCAAAGAGCAACTGAATATTACAAACATTATCGATGCGTCACTAATTGGTGGCGTACGCGTTCAAATCGGCAACTATATTTATGACAGCACGGTAGCTTCTAAGCTAGAAGGCTTAAAACGAGTATTAGTTGGCTAAAATTTAAGAAATGTGAGAGGTGAACATACATGGGCATCAAAGCTGAAGAAATCAGCAGTCTGATTAAGCAGCAGATTGAAGGATATCAATCAGAATTACAAGTTAGCGAAGTTGGTACAGTTATCACAGTTGGTGACGGTATCGCTCGTGCTCATGGCCTCGACAACGCCATGGCTGGAGAGCTTTTAGAGTTCTCAAACGGTGTTATGGGTATGGCACAAAACCTAGAATCAGGTAACGTTGGTATCGTTATTTTAGGTGACTACCTAGGCATCAAAGAAGGCGATGAGGTTCGTCGTACAGGTCGTATTATGGAAGTACCAGTTGGTGAAGCACTAATTGGTCGTGTTGTAAACCCACTTGGTCAACCAGTGGATGGATTAGGTCCAATCAACACAACAAAATCTCGTCCAATCGAAAGCCCAGCTTTCGGTGTAATGGCTCGTAAATCAGTACATGAACCATTACAAACTGGTATCAAAGCGATTGACGCTTTAGTACCAATCGGTCGTGGTCAACGTGAGTTAATCATTGGTGACCGTCAAGTTGGTAAAACATCGGTAGCTATCGATACAATTTTAAACCAACAAGGCGAAAACATGATTTGTATCTACGTTGCAATCGGTCAAAAAGAATCAACTGTACGTGGTACGGTTGAAACTTTACGTAAGCATGGTGCATTAGATTACACAATCGTTGTAACTGCAGCAGCTTCACAACCAGCGCCGCTATTATACTTAGCGCCATTTGCTGGTGTATCAATGGCAGAAGAATTCATGTTAGATGGTAAACACGTATTAATCGTGTATGATGACTTATCTAAACAAGCATCAGCTTACCGTGAACTTTCACTTCTTCTACGCCGTCCTCCAGGTCGTGAAGCTTACCCTGGTGACGTATTCTACTTACACAGCCGTCTACTTGAGCGTGCTGCGAAGTTAAACGAAACTTACAAAAACGGTTCGATTACAGCGCTTCCATTCGTAGAAACGCAAGCGGGCGATATCTCTGCATATATCCCAACAAACGTAATCTCAATCACAGATGGTCAGATCTTCTTACAATCTGACTTATTCAACTCTGGTGTACGTCCTGCGATCAACGCTGGTTTTTCAGTATCACGTGTAGGTGGTTCTGCTCAAATCAAAGCGATGAAAAAAGTAGCTGGTACATTACGTCTTGACTTAGCTGCATTCCGTGAGTTAGAGTCATTCGCTCAATTCGGTTCAGACTTAGACGCAATCACACTTTCTAAATTAGAGCGTGGTAAACGTACAGTTGAAGTTTTAAAACAAGACTTAAACAAGCCACTTAAAGTTGAAAAACAAGTAGCTATCCTTTATGCATTAACTAAAGGTCACTTAGATGATATTCCAGTACAGGACATCGTTCGTTTCGAAAACGAATTCTTAAGCTGGTTAGATTCAAACCACACTAACGTTTTAGATCACGTTCGTACAACTAAAGAACTTGCTCCAGATGCAGAGTACGTTGCAGCTCTTACTGAGTTCAAAAAATCTTTCGCTAAATCTGAGTAAGAATTGAATAGCTCGGCGCTATGCGCCTGAGCTAAACAATGCTTTTTTAAAGAACTTGATAAAAATCAAAAGGTGGTGAAATACCAGTGGTAAATTTACGCGAAATTAAAGGTCGTATTAACTCTACAAAGTCAACGAAACAAATCACAAAAGCGATGCAGATGGTTTCTTCTTCAAAGTTACGTCGTGCAGAGCAAAACGCTAAAGCGTACGTTCCTTACATGGAAAAGATTCAAGACGTAGTAGGCGCAATCGCTTCAGGTACAAAAGACAGTGGACACCCTATGTTAACTGCTCGTCCTGTTAAGAAAACAGCTTACTTAGTTATCGGTTCTGACCGTGGTCTTGCAGGTGCTTACAACTCAAGTATCCTACGTGATGTTCAACGTACAATCAACGAGCGTCATAAATCAACAGACGAATACGTTGTTTTAGTAGTTGGTCGTGTTATTCGTGATTACTTTGTAAAGCGTGGACACAATGTTATCGCAGATGTAGTTGCTCTACCAGACCAACCATCATTTGCTGATATTAAAGAAATCGCTCGTAATGCTGTTGGTATGTTCATTGATGGTACGTATGATGAACTTTATATGTACTACAATCACTTCGTATCTGCAATCGCAAACGAAGTGACTGTAAAAAAAGTTCTTCCTTTAACTGATATTGCACCTTCTTCAAGCAATGCTTCTTATGAATTCGAGCCATCAGGCGAAGCGATTTTAGAAGTATTACTTCCACAATATGCGGAAAGCTTAATTTACGGCGCGTTATTAGATGGAAAAGCGAGTGAACATTCAGCGCGTATGACAGCAATGAAAAACGCTACAGACAATGCAAACGACCTTATTGCAGATCTTTCTCTACAATACAACCGTGCACGTCAAGCGGCGATTACACAAGAAATTACAGAAATCGTTGGTGGAGCTGCAGCCTTAGAATAGGCGCACTCACCAATTTCGTATAAGAATACGATAGGAGGGTACACAGTAATGAACAAAGGACACGTTCTTCAGGTAATGGGTCCAGTAGTAGACGTTAAGTTTACTGATGGTCAATTACCAGCAATTTATAACGCTTTAACAGTTACAATCGAACGTCCTAATGAAGCGCCAACTACTTTAGCTTTAGAAGTAGCACTTCACTTAGGTGACGATTCTGTTCGTACGATTGCCATGTCATCTACTGACGGCTTACAACGTGGAGCAGAAGTAATAAACACAGGAGCACCAATCTCAGTACCAGTTGGTGAAGCTACATTAGGTCGCGTATTTAACGTACTTGGTGAAGTTATCGACTTAGGGGAAGAAATTCCTGCTGATGTTCGTCGTGATTCTATTCACCGCGAAGCTCCAACATTCGATGAATTATCAACTACTGTAGAAATCCTTGAAACAGGTATCAAAGTAGTAGACTTATTAGCACCATACATCAAAGGTGGTAAAATCGGTCTATTCGGTGGTGCCGGCGTAGGTAAAACAGTATTAATCCAAGAATTAATCAACAACATCGCACAAGAGCACGCTGGTATCTCAGTATTCGCAGGTGTAGGTGAGCGTACTCGTGAGGGTAACGACTTATTCTTCGAAATGACTGACTCAGGCGTAATCAAACAAACTGCGATGGTATTCGGTCAAATGAATGAGCCACCTGGTGCACGTATGCGCGTAGCATTATCTGGTTTAACAATGGCAGAATACTTCCGTGATGAGCAAGGTGCAGACGTACTTTTATTCATCGACAACATTTTCCGTTTCACACAAGCAGGTTCTGAGGTTTCTGCATTATTAGGCCGTATGCCTTCTGCTGTAGGTTACCAACCAACTCTTGCTACTGAAATGGGTAAATTACAAGAGCGTATCACATCTACTACTAAAGGTTCTGTAACTTCTATCCAAGCGATCTATGTACCAGCCGATGACTATACTGACCCGGCTCCGGCTACAACTTTCGCCCATTTAGATGCAACAACGAACCTTGAGCGTAAATTATCTGAAATGGGTATCTACCCTGCGGTTGACCCATTAGCTTCGACTTCTCGTGCATTATCACCTGAAATCGTTGGTCCAGAGCATTATGCAATCGCAACTCAAGTACAACGTACAATCCAACGTTACCGTGAATTACAGGATATCATCGCCATCTTAGGTATGGATGAGTTATCTGATGAAGATAAGCAAACAGTAGAACGCGCTCGTCGTATTCAATTCTTCTTATCTCAAAACTTCCACGTAGCAGAGCAATTCACTGGTCAAAAAGGTTCTTATGTACCTGTTAAGAAAACGGTTGAGTCATTCAAACAAATTCTTGACGGTAAATGGGATCACTTACCAGAGGACGCTTTCCGTTTAGTCGGTTCTATCGATGAAGTAGTAGCGAAAGCTAAAGAGATGGGCGTTCAAGTTTAATTAGCTGACGAGGAGGAAAACATATGAAGACAGTTACAGTCAATATTGTCACTCCCGACGGCCCGGTATACGATTCAGAGGTAACAATGGTTATCGCGAAAACGACTTCAGGTGAAATTGGTGTCCTTGCTGGCCATATTCCTATGGTTGCTCCACTTGCAATTGGTGCAGTGAAGCTGAAAAAAGCAGACGGCACTACTGAACTTGCAGCAGTTGGCGGTGGTTTCGTTGAAGTCCGTCCAGAAAAAATTTCGATTTTAGCGCCTTCTGCAGAGGTTGCTTCTTCAATCGATGTTGCTCGAGCTAAAGAAGCTTTAGCTCGTGCTGAAGGCCGTCTTCAAAAGAAACAAGATAACATTGATTTCAAACGCGCTGATTTAGCGTTAAAACGTGCGTTGAATCGTATCAACGTTCATGAGGGTAATATCTAATTTTTACAGGGCTTGTGCCAAAAGGTGATTTCACCTTTTGGGGCAAGCCTTTATTAGTACGTACATTTTTGGGTCACGATAAGATTAAAAACACATAAGAGGATTTTCTTATTTTACAGGAAAGGATTGATAAATAAATGGACCTATACGTACAAACTGGGCAACAGGCAATGTTTAACTTAGTGGCTTATATTTTTTTCATCGGTATTACTTTTTACGCACTGCAGGCATTTCGGTTTGAACAGTTATTTAAAAAGGGAAAAACGTTTCAAATTCAATTAGTATACATTTTATTTAGTATTGCAATTGGCTCATTAGTTGCAGAATTCTTTATTAGCTTTTCGACCTTTTCACAGCAGCTACCCTACATTTTCAAATAAGTAGAGGTGCTGTAACGGCTAATAAACAATTGTTAGTCGTTACAGCACCTCTCTATAGGGGAACCTAAGTCTTTTAGATTAAATAAATTCAATCGTGACAATCATCCTAATTTCCCAGGGAATATTAAGTGTTTCTAAACTTAGTAGTTGAGGGGAGTAATTAATAAATAATACGTTTTTTAGGAATTTTGTAAATTCACCATATTTGTTTCATTTGCGTACTATAAAAGTATAGCTAATTACGTAATTTTGACGTAGAATAGTGATTTGGGTGCTTAAGTAATTGATGCCCTACAAATGAAGATGAAACTTTAAAGTCAATAACTTATGAATATAAAATGTAAATGAATAGGTTGTAAGAATGGGATTCGGAGGGACGAATTGTGGAGAAGATTATTGTTACGGGAGGCCAAACATTAAACGGCACTGTGCGAGTTGAGGGCGCGAAAAATGCGGTATTACCGATTTTAGCAGCAGCACTACTAGCATCAAAAAATAACAATGTAATTAAAGAAGTACCAAATTTAGCGGATGTGCATACAATTAGCCAAGTATTAAAAAGCTTGAACGCGGATGTAGCATATACGATTGAGAATAATGAAATGGTTATTAACGCTACACGCGAATTATCAAGCGAAGCGCAATTTGAATATGTAAGTAAAATGCGTGCATCGATTTTAGTGATGGGTTCACTACTTGCGCGTAATGGCTATGCACGCGTTGCACAACCAGGTGGATGTGCTATTGGTTCACGTCCAATTGAACTGCATTTAAAAGGCTTTGAGGCAATGGGCGCAAAAATTTCATTTGGTCATGGTTATGTAGAAGCAAAAGTTGACGGGAAATTAAAGGGCGCAGAAATTTATTTAGACTTCCCAAGCGTCGGCGCAACGGAAAATATTATGACGGCAGCAGCATTAGCAGATGGTGTAACAGTTATTGAAAATGCCGCAAAAGAGCCTGAAATTGTTGATTTAGCAAACTTTATTAATGCGATGGGCGGACGCGTTATTGGTGCAGGTACCGATACAGTTCGTATTGAAGGCGTGAAGGAACTACATGGTTGTACGCATCATATTATTCCTGACCGTATTGAAGCGGGGACATTTATGGTTGCAGCGGCGATTACACGAGGAGACGTTGTAATCGAAAATGCAATCCCAGAGCATATGACAGCACTTATTGCGAAAATGCGTGAAATGGGTGTTGAAATTATTGAAGAGGCAGAGGGACTTCGCGTTCGTGCGAATGATCCACTAAAGGCAGTGGATATTAAAACGATGCCGCACCCTGGCTTCCCAACAGATATGCAGTCACAGCTAATGGCATTAATGCTTACAGCGACTGGCACAAGTATTATTACAGAAACAGTATTCGAAAATCGCTTTATGCATGTAGAGGAATTCCATCGTATGAATGCTTCGGCAAAAATAGAAGGACGTTCTGTATTTATTGAAGGTGCGAACAAATTGCAAGGTGCTGAAGTAGCTGCAACAGATTTACGCGCTGCATCGTCATTAATTCTTGCGGGCTTAGTAGCACAAGGTATAACGCGCGTCACAAAGCTACATCATTTAGATCGTGGTTATGTAGACTTCCACAAAAAATTAGCTTCACTTGGTGCGCATATAGAACGCGTAGTAGCAGAAGAAACGACAACACAAAAAACAGTATCAGCTTAAAATGAACGCTTCTTTATGTATAATAAAGAAGCGTTTTTTTCATGTTTTCTGTAGGTAAGACATAAAGTATCGTATGAAAAATTGGATGATATTTATAGGGTGTATTGTGTTGTTTAGTGTGCCATTTAGTATAAAGTCTGACAACGTACAACTAGTGCCATTACAAGGACAGGAGCGGGCGTGTGAAGTAGTTATAAAGGTGGGCGAACAGCGTGTACCACTTGAAACATATCTTATCGGTGTGATTGCAGCAGAAATGCCCGCAAGCTTTCATCTAGAAGCGTTAAAGGCGCAGGCCATTGCAGCAAGGACATACGCGCTAAAGAAAACGGAATTTGGTGAGTTGCCGATTCAAGCAACGACGGCGCACCAAGTGTATGAAACGAAGGAAGAGCGCGAGGAGAAGTGGCAAGCTGTGTCTTCTCAGTATGAATCAAAAATCGAACAGGCTGTTCGCGAAACGGCAGGGCTCGTTGCAATGTATGACGCCGAGCTCATTACAGCGATGTTTCATGCGTCTTCGTTTGAAATGACTGAATCAGCAAAAAATTATAGCGGCAATTCATTATCGTATTTACAATCTGTCGCAACAACAGAAATATCTGATGATGAGCGTAGCTATACAGTAAATGAATTGAATCAAAAACTAGCAACCTCTTTCTCATTGCAACAGTATGCACGAGCTAAATTAACGCTGAATGATAGTGGACGGGTAGCGACAGTGACAATCGGGCAACAACAATGGAGTGGTCGCACATTTCGAGAGCTACTAGCACTAAAATCTACAGCCTTTACAATTAATATAATAGAAGGAAAGGTTCATATTCGCACGAAAGGCTACGGTCATGGTGTCGGGATGAGCCAGTATGGTGCAAATGAGATGGCCAGTCGTGGTGAACGGGCAGAGGACATATTGAGGCATTATTATCAGGGAATCGAAATTACTTCGTATACATGTAAAAAAGATGTTTAAAATCCTCTATAGTTACGCACACTTCCATTAGAGGTGATGATAATGGGAGAAGAAAAAAAAGGTCCTTCTCAAAAAGATTGGCAGCAAAAGCCATGGTTTTGGCCAGTTGTCTATAGTGCAATTGCGCTTGCGTTAGTGGGGATCATAGTTGGTTATAATGAACTTGTGCAGCGCGTTGAGCAGACGACAGAGTCAGAGCCGGCCGAAACAGTGGATGTGTTAGTCGAAACGGCTTCACAAAAAGAAACGATGAAATATCCGTTTAAGGAAACGTATTTGAATGAAGTGGCAGTACAGCAGGATTTTTATGATTTAGAGGCGGATGAGGCGACACGTGAAAACGCACTACTCGTATTCAATCAAGTATACTCAACATCAACAGGTGTAGCACTTACGATTAATAGCGAGCCATTTGAGGTTCTTGCGGCGATGAGTGGTGAGGTGACAGAGGTGAAGCTGGATGCATTTACCGGTAATTCGATTACAATCAATCATGCTGATGGCTATCAAACACGTTATAGCTCTGTAACCGACATTCTTGTAAAAGAAGGAGACGTCTTGAAGCAAGGCGAGCAAATTGCCACAACAACAGAAAATGAATGGAACCCGACAGCAGGTATTCATTTATTTTTTGAAGTACTTGATCAAGGTGAGCTTATGAACCCGCGTAAATTGCTAGCATTTTAACGTTTAGCAGCAAAGACGGTAAATTGGGCAAGGCGTTTTTTCCGTTAGTCTAAAGTCAAATCCAGATACATGTTAGCTGAAGTATAATTAATTGTTCTGAAATCCCTCTCTACAACATAAGGTGAAGAAAGAAATGTATCTTTCTAATCTATAGATAGAGAGGGAGACAGTGTGCACGAGCATATTCGGCAGCGTTGTGTACGGCTTGGGAAACTATTGCTTGAGACGGGCGACACGGTTCGGGCGCTGGCTACGAAAACAGGATATTCAAAAAGTACAGTGCATAAAGATTTAACAGAGCGACTTTTACTTGTAAATGAACAATTAGCAGCGGAAGTAAAAACGATTCTTGCGTACAATAAATCGATTCGCCACCTACGTGGTGGAGAAGCAACGAGAAAAAAGTG
Source organism: Solibacillus sp. (assembly GCA_040274725.1). Lineage (GTDB taxonomy): Bacteria > Bacillota > Bacilli > Bacillales_A > Planococcaceae > Solibacillus. Next base: position 106,121 of record JBEMAQ010000002.1, read on the forward strand.
GCAAGAGAGTCAGCGTACAAAAAGTGTTTAGTCGGTTAACAACAGCCAGCTAAATACTTTTTTTTGTAGCAAATATTTGATTTTTTTGAAAGAGAAAGGAAACAACTCCCACAAAATAAGATGTAATTCACTACTTAGTATGATAAAATAGTCAAGATAAAGATAGGTTAGAATCGTATATATGTTGGTACCCGCGGGAAGGAGATAAAAACGAATGTTTTCAAAAGATATTGGGATTGACTTAGGTACTGCGAATGTACTTATTCATGTAAAAGGAAAAGGCATTGTGTTAAATGAGCCATCTGTTGTGGCACTTGATAAAAAAACAGGTAAAGTATTAGCAGTTGGAGAAGAGGCACGTCAAATGGTTGGTCGTACGCCAGGTAATATTGTGGCGATTCGTCCACTTCGCGATGGGGTTATTGCAGACTTTGATGTCACAGAGGCCATGCTAAAGCACTTTATTAATAAATTAGATGTAAAAGGTTTTTTATCAAAGCCACGTATTTTAATTTGCTGTCCAACAAATATTACGAGTGTGGAACAAAAAGCAATTCGTGAGGCTGCGGAGAAATCTGGCGGTAAAAAGGTGTATTTAGAGGAAGAGCCTAAAGTCGCTGCAATTGGTGCAGGCATGGATATTTTCCAACCAAGTGGCAACATGGTTATTGATATTGGCGGTGGTACAACAGACGTCGCCGTATTATCAATGGGTGACATCGTAACGAGCGAGTCCATTAAAGTAGCTGGAGACGTATTTGACAACGATATTTTGCAATACATAAAGAAAGAGTACAAGCTGTTAATCGGTGAGCGTACATCAGAGTCGATTAAAATGACAATTGGTACCGTATTCCCAGGTTCGCGCAAGGATTCAATGGAAATCCGTGGTCGTGATATGGTGACAGGTTTACCACGAACAATCGAAATTCATTCAGATGAAATCGAGCGTGCGCTGCATGAATCAGTAAGCATGATTGTCCAATCAGCGAAAAATGTATTAGAAAAAACACCACCAGAATTATCGGCAGACATTATTGACCGTGGTGTCATTTTAACAGGTGGTGGTGCGCTACTGCACGGCATCGACCAATTATTAATTGAAGAATTAAAAGTACCAGTATTTGTAGCTGAAAACCCAATAGACTGTGTAGCGATTGGTACGGGCATTTTGTTAGATAATATTGACCGCGCAGCGAACAATAAATAATAGAGGTGGATGTAAATGTTTAAAGGTTTTTATACTGTAGCGACGGGTATGGTAGCACAGCAACGTAAAACAGAAATCCTAACAAACAATATGGCGAATGCCAATACACCAGGATTTAAAGCAGACCAATCAACGATTCGTTCATTTCCAGATATGCTTATGTCAGCGGTTAGCTCAACAACCGTTCCTACAGAAAACGGCTTTGCATTAAAGCAATTAAAGACCGTTGGCGAGTTAAATGCAGGTGTTTATTTACAGGAAACGTTAGCAAATCATATGCAAGGCAGCATTTATTCAACGGGGCTTTCAACAGATGTCGCGCTAAGAGATGGAAATTATCCAATAGATGAAGAAAGCGGCAATATGGGGACCGCGTTATTCCGTTTAGAAAATCCAGCAGGCGGCGAATCTTATACACGTAATGGGAACTTCACATTAGATGGCCAAGGGAATTTAGTAACACCAGCAGGTCTATTTTTACTCTCAGATACAGGGGAGCGTATTCAATTAGAAAACGACAATTTCCAAATTGAACAGAATGGTATGATTTATGATGATAATGGTCAGCAGGTCGCAACAGTTGGGGTTAGCTTTGTAGCAAATCCAGACGTACTCGTAAAGCAAGATAATGGTTTATATAATACGATTGATGAGACAGAGCTACCATCCGCCTATAATCAAGATGGTGTTGACTTCACGATGCAGCAAAGCTATTTAGAGGGCTCGAATGTTGATGCATCTAAATCGATGACAGAGCTTATGACAGCATACCGTGCATTTGAAGCGAATCAAAAAGTACTAACAGCATATGATCGCAGTATGGAGAAGGCTGTTACAGAGATTGGTCGCGTACAATAAAAAAGTGCAAACACGCTTGGTTAGCTAGCGTAAATGGAAAACATCAAATTTTATACGTTCTAATAATTTAAGAAACGTAGGAGGATACGGCGATGCTTCGTACAATGTTTACAGCAACAAACACATTATCACAAACGCAACAGCAGATTGATAATATTAGTAAAAATCTTACGAATACTAGTACAATTGGCTATAAAACAAAGCAGGCAAATTTTTCAGAGTTAATGTATCAGCAATACAATAATGATAAATTTGATAAAACAGTTCGCGACTCACCAGTGGGTATTCGCTATGGTGTAGGTGCGAGGATTGGACAGATTCAATCCAATCAAGCACAAGGCGCTCTTCAACGAACAGATCGTCATTTGGATTTTGCAATGACGGAGGAGGATCGTTATTTTAATGTGGAATTGCCGAATGGTGAAACCGCGTATACGCGAAATGGTGCCTTTTATTTAACACCTGTAGAGCCAGGAATTACAATGCTTGTGAACGGTGATGGTTATCCTGTAATGGACGCGAATGGCGAGCGCATTACATTCCCAGATTTCCCGACAGGCTTCATTATGCTACCAAATGGCACACTCGATGTAAATTATGAAAATAGTACAGAGAGTTTTGATGTAGCCGTTACATCTATTTTAAAGCCACAGGTCATGGAACATAAACCAGGTGGTACGTATATTCAAGTACCGGCAAACTTAGAGGAATTAAACTATACAGAGGCCGATTTGTATACGGATTTACAAGGAGCAAATCGTGAAGATATTGGCATCCAAGCAGGTGTGCTTGAAATGTCGAATGTGGAGATTCCAAAGGAGATGTCCGACTTAATCTCAGCACAGCGCTCGTATCAATTTAATACACGTGCCATTTCAATTGCCGACCAAATGCTTGGGTTAATTAATGGTATTCGTTAATTATTGATTTTCAGTTATGCAGGGACAAGCCGTATGGGATTGATACAGCTAGTGTCTTTTTAAAGGAGAACAAAATTTATGAGTATGAACGATTTAAAAGGACCTCCTGAGCCGTCTATTCCGAAGCCGAGCCAGCGTAGTCGTCAGCAAGTACAGCAAGAGCTACATCAAAATACAGAGGAGCATACGCCAAAACGTGTGCGTCTTCGTTTGATTCCGATTTGGCTACGACTTCTGATTGTCGCCATTTTATTTGTTGCTGTTGCAGTCATTGGCTTGATGACGGGCTATAGCGGTATCGGTGGTGGCGAAGCAGGAGATGCACTGAAATGGGATACATGGCAGCACTTACTTGATATTATTGAGGGGAAAGAGTGAGTGCGCCCTCATTTTTTTAGTAGTTCATAATACATAACGTTACTAAAAATGAACGAAGACACTTCGAATAGTTTGGTCTGTTTTAGAGGAATATTTCTGCTATGAAAATTAGTTTTCATTAAAATGTTTCCAGTTATTTGAAGAGGATTTGCTCATTATTAAATGTTACATATATTAGGGGGGTCTACATGTTAAACGCACAGCAAATTCAAGAAATTTTACCGCATCGTTATCCATTTCTTTTAGTAGATCGTATTACAGAAATTGAAGTAGGTAAGCGCGCGGTTGGTTTAAAAAATGTTTCGATTAATGAACCATTTTTTAATGGGCACTTCCCAGGCTATCCTGTTATGCCAGGTGTATTAATCGTGGAAGCAATGGCACAGGTTGGTGGTGTTGCCTTATTACAATCACCAGATTATGCGGGGCGCCTTGTTTTTTTAACAGGTGTTGACAATTGTCGCTTTAAGCGTCAAGTCGTTCCAGGAGACCAATTAACGTTAGAAGTGCAGTTTGTGAAGCTACGTGGACAGATGGGTAAAGGACACGGGATTGTTACAGTAGACGGCGAACTTGTTTGTGAGGCGGATATTTTATTTGCTATTGGTCCGGAACAGCCGAAATAAAGGACAGTGTTTGCATTTCTTATTTAAACAAGATAAAATGGAAAAGCTGTATTCTTTTTAAGCGTAACATTAAGAAGTATGCATCACGTTAAAGGTGATGTAATACTTATAGATAAATGAACAAACGTTTTGGCCAGAAACGTAGGAGGTTTTTAAGTACATGTATAAAGAACTGTCTTCGGGCATAAAAATAAGTATTACTCGATCAATCTCTACATCGTTTGAATTGTACTTAGCGAGTATTGGTTGGGATGAAGATAAGTTTTCAATGGAAGACTTTATGGCAAGCTGGCAAAAGTACTTCAAAGAAAATGCTGCTTGGTTCGAAAAAGTGCCACAAGCAGTATTAGTAAGTGAAGAATTCCATACTGAAATCGCTAAAAAAATGGATGAGGTAATCGCAAAGATTTTAGGCGAGGCACCAACAAAAAAACAAATGGATGCTATTGAAAAGCTTCAAAAGCAATTCGGTACAAGCTATACATACGATTGTAAAGCTGAAGCAACCTATGTGGAAAATTTGTTAAAAGAAAAGTTAAAATAGGCTAGGATAGTTCCTTCCGTTCTCGGGCAATCTAAACTTGATCACAACTCGTGATTGATTGCTCATAGAAGGGAGGGATTTTTTTATGTGGAAAACGAGGCTTAGTTTGCTTGCTTTAACGCTGCTGCTCGTTGGTTGCAATAACAACGACGATAATGCCTTAAATGATGCTGATCGTGGCGCAAATGATGCAGTGCGCGACACGGAGCAGGGTGTGGATGATGTCCTGGATGATGTGACACCAGACGTCAATAATGGCGGCGTCAATAATGACAACGTGAATGGTGTCGACCGAAATAACGGTGCCGCTACGCCGGGCGGATTGAATGATAACAACACGCAAATGAATGAAGGTGTCCCGCCTAATAATACACAGCCAGGCGCACCAGCCACAGGAAATCAGGAAGACATGATTGAAGATGAAGCAGATTTACAAGACCGTGACAGTGCAGATAATCATTAAATAGAGGGGAGCTTATCTTAAATTTTATTTTAGGATAAGCTCTTTTTGTTAGTCACGGGCTATTTTTTAGAGAAGGGCGCTCGCGCATGCCGCGTTCAAAACGTTCGAGCAGCTCTTCGTTGCGCCAGCCCTCCTCAAGAAGTTGATAAAGGAGCATTTCTGCATATTTTTTGCGCTGCGCACGTAGTCGACCTTTTAAGAGGACAGAAATATGGTCGCCAATTTCTTTAATTGTATCAACAACTACCGCAAAGGGTGCAGGCTCATTATCAGGAATCGAAATGACTGCACGCGCATGAAATAGTTCTCCAGAAGCTAACTTCTCTTCAAAAATCGCCTTATACTCCTTTGGTAAAAATAGCTCTAAAATCCATAGTTGATGGCTATTTTCTTGGTTGATCAAAATACCATCCTGAATTGGGAATCGCGTGACATTAGATTCTGTCACAATATCAAAGGCCATCATTTTAAATGTTTTCAATGCGAAAATCCCCCTTTCTATCAAGTAGTGTAAATATATCATAAAAAATGGCAAAATACCGATTTGAAATAAGCTTGAAAATGATCTTTTTGTAGAGAAATCCATTGTTTCGAGGTTTTCCTAGTAATTTAGAAAATGGCTAAAAAGTCTATTTGCCCTTCTAAACCGAGGGAAAATTCATTTTTCAGGCTTTGCTGAAAAATGCTGTTGTCCCTTATGATGTAGTTAGTTAAGCGAAAGGAGGAGGTAGGATGAACCAGGTTGGGCTTGTCGGACGCATCACAAAGGATCCGATGCTTCGCCAGTTGACAGATGGCTCGGTAATTAACTTTGTCATTGCAGTAAGCCGAACATTTCGTAATAGTCAGGGCACGGTAGATGCAGATTTTGTGCAATGTGTAGCGTGGGGGAAGTTGGCGGAACATATCGCAAAATATTGTGGCAAAGGCTCATTAATTGGGGTGAAAGGCCATCTTCAAACAAGAACGTATGTGAATAAGGAAAATCAAAAAGTATATGCAACAGAGGTTTTTACAGAAGGCGTTCGTTTTTACGTATTAAAATCACCAGAAGGTCTAGAGTCGCTAACAACTGGGGAAGCGAGGCAAGCTCCGCCGAATTTTGAATTACCAGAAGAGGATTTACCTATTGTTCCAGGCTAAAATGGGGTCTTAGCTATGACAATAGGGAAGGATGAAAGGGGGTGATAAGACAAACCGCACAGTTATGTTTCATTCTCCTTGCTTCGGCATGGTTCTCGCTATCTTACATGTCCGAGGCTACACAACTAAATATTACAGTGAAGTAAGCAAAAAAAGAGCCTCGCTTCAGGCGTAAAGCAAGGCTCTTTTCTATTTAATGTATTGCATCAAGTGTTAATAAATCGCTTAACTCTTCATCTGTTAGTTCGGTCAACCATTTGCTTGATTGAATAAGCTCTTCTGAAAGAGCTGATTTCATCTCGATTATTTTGTTGATTTTTTCCTCAATGGTACCAATCGTCACAAACTTATGCACTTGGACGAACTGTGTTTGACCAATTCGGTATGCACGGTCCGTTGCTTGATTTTCAACTGCTGGGTTCCACCAACGATCAGCATGCAGCACATGATTGGCAGCGGTTAAGTTGAGCCCTGTGCCACCAGCTTTTAATGAAAGGATAAAGATCGGGAATTCCCCCGCTTGAAATGCCTCTACTAAATCGTCACGCTGTTGCTTCGTCATACTACCGGTTAAAAACGGTACATCCAATTGGTACAGCTCGCTGAAGCAGTGCTGCAATAAATTGCCCATACCGATATATTGTGTAAAGATCAAGCAGCGGTCTCCTGCGTCTACAATTGTTGCCGCAAGCTCGACAATTCGCTTTACTTTGACCGAACGCGTAAGCATGGTTTCTGCATCCTCAAAAGGTTCCTTTAAATAAAGAGCAGGATGATTACATAATTGTTTTAGCTTCCCGAGCATTTTTAAAATACGTCCTTTTTTCTCAAAGCCTGACAGCTCCTCGATTTGAGCGAGCGTATCAGCAATATAGCCTTCGTAAAGCGCGGCCTGCTCGGTTGACAATGGACAAAATTCATGTGTTTCCTGCTTTTCAGGCAAGTTCAGCATCAGTTCAGGATCGCGCTTCGTGCGGCGCAGTAAGAACGGCTGAATTTTTGCGCGTAAAATACGTTTCTTCACTTCCGAATCATCGCGCTCAATCGGTAAAATAAACTGCTCCTGGAATTTCGTGAAGCTCCCGAGATAGCCTTTATGAATAAAGTCAAAAATGGCCCATAATTCAGATAAGCGATTTTCAACAGGTGTCCCGGTTAACGCAATATGGTGCTCCCCGCGCAATCGGCGAACAGAGCGCGATTGCTGCGTATGGATGTTTTTAATATTTTGTGCCTCGTCTAGCGCAACAATGGACCAATCAATGCGCTCAAGTGTATCTACATCCTGTGTCACCATACCATAGGTTGACAACAGAATATGAGGCTTTTCCTGCTTGATAAACTGCAGAAGCTCATCCTCTTTTAAACGCTTTGAGCCGTAATGTGTATGCACATTTAAAGAAGGGGCAAAGCGAGCGATTTCCTTTTGCCAGTTGCCGACAACAGACGTTGGGCAAACAATGAGTGTCGGCTTGTCATGTTCGGTCGTTGCCACTGTTGATAAGATATACGTAATTAACTGGATCGTTTTACCGAGTCCCATATCATCAGCGAGGCAGGCGCCAAACTGCTGCTCGCGCATAAAGCTGAGCCATTCAAAGCCTTGCTGTTGATACGGACGTAATTCGGCCTGCAAAGTAGTAGGTGTCTCAACAGCAGGCAAACCTTTTTTATCTTGAAGCTGCGTAATGTAGTTTTTTAGCGACTGCTGCATATCAAAGACGAATAGCGGGTCCTCTTCAGCGGACTCTTCATCTAATGAAATCGGTAATGTTTCAGGAAGTTCACGGAACAAGAGATCGCGTACAGTCCAATTTTCTTCTTCTGCCTGCTCCATCAACTCGCGCATTTGCTGTAGCCAGTTCGCATCCATGCGGAACCATTCATTGCCGACTCGCACAAATTCCCGCTTTTCCTCGACTAAACGTTTAAATTGCTCAGCAGAAATTTCCTCATCATTCATCGAAAACTGCCAATTGAACGACAAAATATCCTGTAAGCCTGCGACAGCCTTTGTCGACGTATTGCCCGCGCTCACCTGGACGCGCATTTTTGATTGTTTTAATTCCTTTAGCCACGCTGGTAAAATCATATCAAAGCCAAGCGCCTGTAATTTTGATAAATCATGCTGTAAAAATTGACGTACTTGGGCATCAGTGAGCTCAGTATAAATAAATGCCCCTTCTGGCTGCGTGCGCATAAGCTCCGGATCAAGAATAGTAAGCATTTGCTGTTGCACCTGCACAAGATTAGCGGCCTCCTGCTTCCATTTCTCCGGTAGCGCCTCTGCGATTGGAAGTGCGCGTTTTTTCACAGCAGGTGTCCAAAGCTTAGCAGAGGAAGCACTCGTTAAGCCTGTTTCGAGTAGCCACTGCTCCTCGTCCTCAGCCGGCTCACTTAAGCGAAGTGATAATTTGACTGCACCAGACATGCGCTTCTGCTGTAATGGCCAGCCACCATTTTTAAAAAATGGGACTAATGTTTGGATGTCCTCCTGCTGAATACCTGCGAGTGCGAGTTTTTGCTGCGCCGCGGTCGTCAGTAATTCATTTCCAAGTGTAAAGCCCTGCTCATGAAAGGTCGCTTGCTCCCATAAAGCGGCGTCGGACCACTTAGCCCGCGCCTCTTGAATGCCATTAAATACTTTAGTACTCGCTTCATTTGCGGGTGCTAGCTCAATAAATGGGTGGCGGTAGGGTGGCGAAAGAACATCCAGTAACTCAGCCAGTGGTAATGTTAACGCGTCCTCCTGTAAATTCAATTGCATGCCGAAAAAATTCGGTGCGTAATTAAAAAATAGGGAGGGCGCCCATTGTTCAGCCGGTAGAATGCCACCGGATTCATTTTCTGCAGTCAGTGTGTAATAGCCTTGTTGTGTTTCATGAAGGTTGATAGAGATAGTTTGTGAAAATGGTTTTTGCAACATGCGAGCCTCCTAAACGAGTAAATTACTTTTATTGATTTCTTCCTGTAACGCACGCAAGCGCTTATATTGCTGGCGTACTGTATCGATATAGTTTTCCCAAAATACTGTATTGCCACTTTTTTTCGCCGCAGATTTCATACCGCGCCAAATACGTACAGCTTGTTTATAGTTCATGCGCGATTTTTGAGCAATTTCTTGCATCGCGTAATAATGGTAAAGCGGCAGTGTAAGTCCTGGTGCATTGGCGAGTACTGTTTTTAGCCCGCAGCTATCTAAATAAGCAATGGATGAAGGGTGTAGTTGATGTAGTGCCACCCATTCTCCGTAGCGTTCATTACGAAGTAGATACTCAGAATAAGGCTGCACGCCGTAATGACCATAAGCGGCATACAATTCAAGTGCCTGTTGCTCAGTAAGTGAAATGGTCTCGAATAATTTGCTAATATACATAATAAAAAACTGGCGATCCATGGGCTCTAGTTGCGTAATAAATTCGCCGATAAATGGTAATGTCTGTCTGGCTAATTGCTCAGCTAGTTCATCCTTGCGACTTTGTTTAGCAAATGTTGCGAGTGTAATCAAATATTCCACATCGGCAATCGAGCTATTCATCATTGTGCCGGTTAATGCTTCCTTTTGATTTGTACGAATAAAATGAAGCATTTGCATGGCACGAATAGTAGGCGAGTCCGGCTGTTCACGAAGAGCGGCTAACTCTTTTTCCGTATAAGAAGCGCGGATAAACAGACGATCCCAAAACTTTGAATAGAGATGAAAGCGTTCCGTTACATGGTCGGTCTTCAGTAGCATCAACTCGCGAATCATCGTTTGCAGCGAGTCATAAAAGGCATCTGTTTCAAAAAGGCGAATATCTGAGCTGAGCTCCATTAAATAGTCTTTAATTTTTGTTAAGGCGCGCTCAATATAATAATTGAAGTAATAGCTTCCGCTAAGCGTGCCTGTAGTTAAAAAATGACTCCATAGTTTAGTGAGCGTCGCAAGCTCCATAAAAATATGGAAGAGCGGCTGCCATTCACGCTCAAAAGGTAGATGACGCTGCAACTTTGCACGAATAGAATCGGTTAGTGGTGAAATCATATAGTCATCCATGCGCTTTGCTGAATGAAGTGCATGATCCACAACCTCATCAAGCAAACGCTGCCAGCTTTCAGGACTACGCTCATTTGCGAGTGTGTGTAGCTGTACGCCTTTTTTAGCTTGCCAGTTTGCTTTCCATTCTTGCACAGAGCCGAAATATTGATACAGTGCAAGCATAACACCAACCTCGTGGCGGCAAATTGTTTTTGACGGACAGCTACAAATAATGTGGTCACGTTTGAAGTCAACCGTTACTTCTGCTGAGCGCACATCCTGCACGACCGCATATAATACAGAACTGAATGGAATAAAGCGCTCGAACAGAACGGCGCGGTTTCTTACAGTAAATGTTGCACGGCGAACTAGTTCCTCGTCTTCAGCAGAGGAAGGATGTAGGCTTTGTTCATAGGATGTCAGTTTATTTAATATAAAATCACGCTCGTCGCGTGCAATTTCAGGAATGGATAATCCCACAGTGGTGTCCTCCTAAATAGATGGAATAATTAATACAGAAATAGCGCATTCTTTTTATTATAATCGCAAAACAATTGAAGCGTAAATGATTATGATTTGATTAAAGGGGATGATTGGCATACAACGTTTAAAACATGACGATAGTGGGAACGTTAGTAGTAACAATTTTTCTGTTTCACATTGTCATGTTGCTGTATTAAAAGGGAAGGCTAAGGAATATTTTAATGTAGAGGAGGGGAATACGATGATTAGCGTCCAATTTATGAAACCGTTTTATACGAAAGTGTCTGGCACAAAGTTGCGCTTAGTTTTTGCGTATCAATATTTCTCGATTACAAAGGATGAAGAAGTATTCCATTTTATCCCGATTGAAGGCAAAGAAATGATCGTCAATTTAAATACAATGCAAGTAGAAAACTTATCAGAAGTGTTTGTATTCCAGCGCGGTAATCGCTTTATTCGTTTACCGTTGTATCAACTACTACTTGTATCAAATGTGCATGATCATTTAATGCCGATTTTAGAAACGGCTTCAGATCAACAGCCGAATATCCAATCGTCAGATGAAGAAGTGAATCCAGAAATCGCGAGTATTATTCGTGTGTTAGAGGAGGAGAATTTAGCGCGGCTAATTGATCAGGCATTAGAAAATCGCAACGAAGCATTATTTTATGATTTGATGCATAAAAAAGCTGATTTTAGCGAGGGATACGTATCGTGAGCGACATAAAAATTTGAACCGTCTGTACAATGAGGTAGTAAATTGTACAGACGGTTTTTTGTTTTTTATAAATTTCTTCTACATAAAAATTTATCCATTTTAGAGTGTGGAAATAATTTATTTCACACTTTCAAAAGAAAGTTGTATACTGTAGGGCAGGACAAAATTATTTCCTATTAAATGCAACTTGTGAGCGAGCATAAACGTTTACTTAACGTATTTACGGGAAAGCTGGTCAAATATAACCATTCATTAAAATATACATTCGTTTTTGAAAGTGAAAGGAAGAAACGATCATGACAAAATCAATTTGTGTTGTGGGCTTAGGCTATATCGGTTTACCGACAGCTGTAATGTTCGCAAATCACGGAGTAAAAGTACACGGGGTAGATGTGAACCCAGCAGCAGTAAAAAGCATTCAAGAAAAAAAATTACACATTGAAGAAAACGGTCTACAGGAGCGTTTAAATAAAGCAGTGGACGAGGGCTTCTTAACAGCCTCAACGACACCACAGCCAGCGGACGTATTTATCGTAGCGGTGCCATCACCAATCAATGCGGATAACACAGCGAACTTAGAATATGTGCGTATGGCAACAGCGTCAATCGTGCCATTCGTGAAAAAGGGCGACTTAGTTATTTTAGAATCAACTGTGCCACCAAAAACAGTTGAAAACGTGATGCTACCAGAGCTTGTGAAATCAGGTCTTGAAATCGGTACAGAGCTCTTTGTATCACACTCACCTGAGCGCGTAATCCCAGGTAAAGTATTTGAAGAGCTTGTGAACAATGACCGTATCGTTGGTGGTATTGGCGAGCGTGCAGCAGAAATGACAAAAGAGCTTTACGAAACATTCGTAAAAGGGGCCATCCATTTAACAGACGCAACAACAGCGGAGCTTGTAAAAGTAATGGAAAACACATATCGCGATGTGAATATCGCATTTGCCAATGAGCTAGCGAAAATGGCGGACAAGCTAGACGTCAACATTTGGGAAGCAATTAAATTCGCAAACTACCACCCACGTGTAAACGTGCACTTCCCAGGTCCTGGAGTAGGTGGTCACTGTATCGCCGTTGACCCATGGTTCCTAGTCGAGCTAGGCGGCGAAACAGCGCAAATTATCAATCTCTCTCGTAACACAAATGACTCAATGCCAGGCTATACAGCACAAAAGGTACAGGCAATCTTAAATAAAGCTGGTATCGCAGGCGCGACAGTTGCAGTAATGGGCCTTGCATTTAAAGGAAATATTGACGATATGCGCGAAAGCCCATCAACAATCGTCATTGATGAGCTGGAGAAACTTGGCTTGAACGTGGTATCATATGATCCACACATTAAAGAAAATAAACACCGCACACAAACGCAAAGCTTACAGGAAGCAACAGAGCAAGCGGATGTATTGTTATTCTTAACAGATCATAATGAATTTAAAACATATGACGCGCACGCAATCACAGCGAAGCACAAAATCGTGTTCGACACGAAAAACTGCTTAAACCGTGACGTGTGGGAAAAAGCAGGCTTTGACTTCAACTTACTTGGCGATGCGAAAAACTAATTTTTAAATACGCGGCAGTGTGCTTTTGCACGCTGCCTTATTTAATATAGAAGGGACTATTTATTATGAAAGAAACTGTACTCGGCATTCAGGTGAATACGGAAGGCTATGACGAGCTATTACCAAAAGTATTTGCTCAAATTGAAAAAAACAAAAAATCATTAATTGTCGCAATCAACCCAGAAAAAATTATTAAAGCAAAGGAAGACCCTGCACTTAAGCAACTGCTAAATAATGCAGAGTTCCAAATTCCAGACGGTATTGGTGTACTACTGGCCTCAAAAATTCAAAAAGGCAATATTACATCGCGTGTAACAGGTGTTGATATGATGCTGCGCCTTTGTGAGGAGGCCGCAAAGCGAAACAAGCCAATTTTCTTATATGGTGGTAAGCCTGGCATCGCAGACAAGGCTGCGGACAAATTAAAAGAAATGTACCCAAGTATTCAAATTGCGGGCACGCAGGACGGCTATGAAAAGGATAACCAAAAGGTGCTCGAAAAAATTAACGCGGTAAAGCCTGATTTATTATTCGTTGCGATGGGCTCACCCAAGCAGGAAAACTGGATTAATGCCAATCGTGATCAGTTGCACCCGACGATTTATCAGGGAGTAGGCGGTTCATTTGATGTACTTGCAGGCAATGTAAAGCGCGCACCGGAAGCTTTTCAAAAGATCGGTATGGAATGGTTTTACCGTTTAATGAAGGAACCACACCGTATTAAGCGTCAAATTAAGTTACCATTATTCTTATTAGAAGTAGCAAGAAATGGTAAAAAGTAAGTGATAAAATCCCGGAAAAAATATTTCTGTAATCTTTGTAATATATTATTGTACATTTGTAATCAAAGTGTTAAACTGAGGGCAGTAAAGAAATTTCCTCTATGATATACAGAAATAAATTTTTTTCCCTGCAAGGAAAAATTCGGTTGGTAGCCCGAAAAGAAGACTTTAGCAGTTTATGCTAAAGTCTTCTTTTTTGGCTACCTTTTATATTTTTCCTTTTTTTCCCTTTGGTTAATTAAACTAACGTAAATTTATTTTGAGGGAGTATATAGGGAAATCAGGAGAAATTGCCCGTAAAGATTAAAAGTTTATTACAATTTTAAAAAAACAGGGGTATTCTATTGTTTTCTGGCATAGTATTGTGTCATAATAGAGTAAATTTTATGTTGTCAAAGTGCGATTACATAGTTAATGTTTCACCATCATCAGAATGTGGAACATTTGTGATGATGGTAAAAAATGATTGACATAGTAATAGCATACTACTAGAATTTATGTGTAGTTAGTTTTTTTCACGTACTTTTTTGTGGACAACTAAAATATTAACATGATTTATGAGGAGGAAATTTTTTAATGGCTAACCAACCAACAAAATACAAAAAGTTTGTAGCAACAGCTGCAACAGCTACTTTAGTAGCATCAGCAATCGTTCCTGTAGCGTCTGCTGCATCATTCACGGATGTGAATGAAGACCAAGCTCAACACATCGATGCATTAGTAGAACAAGGCATCATCAAAGGTTATGAAGACGGTACTTTCAAACCAAACCAATCAGTAACTCGTGGTCAAGTAGTTAAAATGTTAGGTAAATGGGTTGAAGCTCAAGGCTTCGCTGTACCAGCTGACTGGGAAACAAAAGCTCGTTTCACTGACTTAGCAGTAACTGCTAAAGACAAAGAATTATTAAAATATGCTGCAGTAGTAGCAGACGCTGAAGTTTTCAACGGTTCTAACGGCGTATTAAACGCTGGCGGTAAAATCACTCGTGAAAACATGGCATTAGTATTAGACCGTGCTTACAAAGCAGTTTACGGTACTTCTTTAGTAGAAGCAGCTGCTGGCACACAAGATATCACTGTAGCTGACTTAGCGTTAGCTAAAGCTGAAGCTCGCGAAGCTATCCAAGCTATCCGTAACTTAGAAATCTCTACAGTAACTAACTTCAACCCTAAAGGTGACGTTACTCGTGCTAACTTTGCTAAATTCTTAAACGTTGCAATCAACGTTGAAGGCGGCGAAGTTACAACTCCAGAAACTGGTGAAGTGAAAATCGCTTCAGTAAAAACTACTGGTTCTAAAGAATTAACAGTTGAGTTCAACAAAGCTGTTGACACAGAAGCTGCTAAGTTCGAATTAAAACGCGGTAACGCTGCTGTAAGCATTAAAGATGTTAAGTTCAATGATGCTGGTACTACTGCAGTAGTTGAATTAGAAGCTCCATTCGCAGAAGCTACTTACAACTTAACAGTAACTGGTGTAGCTGAAGAAGCTTTAACTGCTTCAATCACTACTACTAAATCTGTAGCAACTGAAATCAAATTCAACTCAGAGAAATTAGTATTAAATGGCCAAAAAGATTCAAAAACTGGTAACCAATTAGCTGTTATCACTTTTGATGTATATAACCAATACGGCGAAATCATCACTGATGAAATTGCAACTTCTAAATACAAAAAAGCTAAATTAAAAGGTCTTAAGAGCGAAGAGCCTACAATTAAAGAAAAAGGTATCTTAACTGTATGGATTGACGAAAAAGAAGATGATGGCGATACTGGTACATTATCATTCACTTACGAAGATGGCGATTTAGAAATCGATGTAACTCAAGATGTTGAGTTATCTGATGAAGTTGAAGCTGGTAAAGTAACAATTAAAGGTGTACACAGCAAAGCGGGTTACGACTTCACTGCTGCTAACGTAGAAAAAGTTGGTCGTGATAACAAAGACTTAAAAGATGGCAAGTTTACTAATGACTTCGTATTATTATTCGAAGTAACTGACCAATTCGGTGCAAAAATTAGCCCAGATAAAGTTTACGAAGGTAAGCAAAAAGATTTCGAAGCTACATCTGGAAGTACTTCTAATGTAAAAGTTACATCATTAGAGCAAATTATGGACGGACTTCGTATTGGCGTAGCTGATAAAGATATCTTTGAAGTTGCAGATGAGTTTGAAGATATTGAAATCTTAACTGTTGACGGTAAAGATTACTTCGCTGCAAAATTATCATTCTCATTTGATGGTGTTTACTTAGAAGAAACTGGCGAAAATACAGTTACATTCCGTGCAAAAGCAACTGGTGATGAAGCATCAAGCAAAATCAATTTATCTACTAGTGCAAAAATCCAATCAGTAGACTTATCTTCTCCAAAAGATACAGTTGCTGGTGACGAAGATATCTACATCCCAGTAACTGCAAAAGACCTAGCTGGTAATGTAATTACAAACGTAGCTCTTTTAAACCAATTAGAGCGTGATGGTGAAATCGAAGTAAACCTTGACAAAAAAGGTTTAGTTCAAGACCGTTATTCATTCGTTGCAAAAGATGGCGAAACATTCTTAAAGGTTCGTTCTTTAACACAAACTGACGAAGATGGTCTTGATGTAGAGGTTTCAGTAGAAGTTGATAAAACTCGCGTAGAATCTGAGATTGAATTCACAATCGAAGAGGATGCAGTAGCTGATCGCCTTTCACGTTTATCAGGCGTATCAACAGCAGTGTACTATGAACGTAATCAAGGTATCGAATTAGCAGATATCGTAATTTTAGACCAATATGGTCGTGTATTTGATGAAACTAAAGGTCACTATGTAACTGTAACTTCAAAAGATACTAAGAAATTTACAGTTAATAACTCTAAATTAGCAGCTAAAGGCGACGAAGCTATCTTAGTTCCTAATAAAACAGATGATACAGGTTCTGCTTCAATCGAATTCGAATTATTCGATAAAAAAGGCGAATCATTATCAAAAATGAGCACAACTTTCCGTTTAGTAAATGCTAAAAACTTCACATCTTACAAAGTTGAAGGTACTGACACAGTTCACGGTACAGAAACTTCTAGCTATGTAGAAGCAGATCAATTAAACCACGAGGTAAAAGTATTTGGTATTACTGCTTCAGGTGACAAAGTACGTTTACCAGACAGCGCATACACAATTTTATCAAGTGAAAAATATGTAAAAGCTACAAACATTGCTGCTTCAAGCGATAGTGTAAAACTTCGTGTAGTTGCTGCTGAAGAAGGTGTACGTGAATTATACGCTTCATCTGGTGTAACAACACTTAACACTTCTATCTCAGTAGTAATTAGCCAAACGGGTGAAGTTGTTACTCGTGACATTAAATTAACTGATGCTAACCGCAAAGTTGCGAAGCTTGGTTTAGAAGATGTAGATTCTGTTGCAGATGCTAAATTAACATCTACTACTTTAGAATTAACTTCAGGTCAACTTGCTGAACTTAACGGTCTTGATTTAGTAGACCTATTAATCGGTAAAGACGGTAAAGCTAACCTTACAATCGATGACCAATATGGTTTCGATGAAGGTAAAGGCATTACTTATGCATACGATGCTGCTAAAGGATTCGTTATTACATTTGGTAAACAACAAGTTACTTCAGGCGTAGCTGTAACTGTATCTAACGTATCTAATGAAGACGTGAAGATTGCAAACAACGGTAATGTTCGTGGATTAAAACTTACTGGCTTAGAAGTTAACGATTCATTCGCATTAACATTAACAGCTGATGGCGTATCTGCTACTGTACTAGTACATGTAACAGCGAAATAATTTAACGATTAGCAATAATCATAAAGTTATTTAATAGAACAGACGAGGAAATATATTATTTCTTCGTCTGTTTTTCTGTCTAATAAAATAAAAGCTGGCGTTCAAAGATTATAAATATCAATCTTTGAAGGCAAGCTTCTTACTTAGATAAAACTATTTAAATGCTATAGTTTCATGTGTCTGTCTAACGTACTTACTTCTGTGAACAGAACCCCCACCCAGAAACCCTCCTAAATACCTCATATGCTTCGGTCAAAAGCTCTGTCCGCTGAAACGATTTCATAAACGAGTGAACCATCGCATGAATGATTGTTGTTTTTTCTGGATTATTTTTTAATAGATTTATTAGGAATAGTGTATACTCCGCATTTTCCTCTGAAAATTCCTCTGAAAATTCCTCATAAAATCTCTCTAAATAAGGCAGTGGATTTTCGATTGTTTGTGCATGCTGTGGTTTTTCCAGTGAAAGCTTTTTAAATAAATCTGGATCTAAAACAGCCTGCTTCGAAGCTGGAGAATAAAAAATTAAAGTATCTAAACGTCTGAGAGATTGTTCAATAATTTCTTGTACTAAATTTTCTTGATAATCCAGTAATTTTTGGACAAGTAGTATATGCTGGATACTACCTAAAATAAACGAAGCATAATCATAGGCGCACGGTGCAATGTGATCACTATATATATCGGTCAAACGATTTGCCAGCCAATTTAGCTCATTCAATGTATTTAATTTAAATTCTTCAGGAATACCAAAGTTCTCTCTAGTCCCTTCATCGGAAGAACTAAAGTTCATTCTGTAATTAAAAATAACATCCATTATATTGTTATCAATCAATGTATGATAAAAAACAATCATTTGTTTTTTTAATGTGTCAATGCTATATAAATTATGGTCATGTAACACAAGCTCACGCTCTAGCATTGCTTTTTCATGAACACTTTCTAAAATAGCAATTAAGCAGGCTTGCTTTGATGTGAAATGATTATAAAAGGTTCCTTTTGAGACATTCGCTAGTGCGATAATGTCAGCAATGGATGTATTTTGTACACCTTGTCTAGCAAATAATATTTTAGCAGCCTTCAATATTTGCATTTTCTTTTTATTCATGTAAAATCTCCTCTGACTTTTTTATAACTTTATACTATTAGTCTAAATTAAGACGGAGAAATCTACAATAACTTTAAAATTTTTGAAAATAGCATTGAATATGTTTGTATAAAATGAACGCATAGTATAAAATTAATTTTATCAAAATATTTTATGAGAGGTTGAAGGGAGTTACCGTATGAGAAAGAGTATTACGGCGAGCATTGCTGTTGTTTTAGCATTCAGTAGTGGTGTGCCAGCGATTTTTGCGGCGGAGCAGACTAATGAAGTTAGTCCGGTTGTTGCGAAGGTTGATAAGAAGCAGCAGATTATCGAGCAGATGCAGGTAGAGCGTCCGATGATTGAAAAGCTGACGTTGCAGGATGCGATAAAGTATGGCATGGAGAGCGATTTTTCGTTAACAGACCTTGATTATGCATTGAAGGAATTGCGCTATAACGAGGATGTAGCCGACGAAAATTTTGATGATGTCGATGATAATTTAGATGCATTAAAAGAAGCATATGAAGCTTTAAGTAATAAAATTAAAAGCGATAAAGAAAATCCATCAACTAGTGATAGTGCTGGTGTGAATGTCGCAAACTATGATAAAAAAGTATCAACACTAACGGATATTTTACAAAGCTTAGATATAGTACAGCTTCAAGTATTAATCGATGACCCAACAAATGCGGGGAATCCGAATGTCATTTTAGAAAGCTTACTAAAAAATATCGAAAAATTTTTAGGTGAGTATAAAGTATTAGAGCAAACTGATGAAGATAAGCTGAAAGAAATGAGTCAGCAGATTTACACATTAACACAAGCCTATGAGCAGTTAAAAGCAGCACTTGACCAAATTGAATTAAATCTTAATGCTACATATAATAACCAGCGTCTTGTGTACCAAGCGACACAGGTATCAATTGCCTCTCAATATTTAAGTTTAGTCAAAATAGAGGATCAATTAGCACTAGCGAAGGCTAACTATGAAAACGAGCAGCGTAACTTAAAGGCGATGCAGGTGAAATTTGAGCTAGGTATGGCCTCTCAAAAGCAATTAAATACAGCAACTCGCGAGTTTAATGATTTATCAAAGGATATTGCACTTCTTGAAAAGTCATTAAAGCAAAATAAAGCGATTTTCGCATTAACAATTGGTGTTGGTTATGAGGGCGACTACGAGCTTGAAAAGCCAAAGATGGACGAGGTGAAACTTTTAACACAGCAGGAGACTACAGCCAATTTAGTTGATAAAAGCTTAAACATTGCGAGTGCAGAGTTTCAATTATTAATCGCAGAGGACAACTATGATTACGTAGAGGATAAAGATGACTCAACGCGTGATGAAAGACAGGTTGCGAAGCTTGCGATTGAAAAAGCCGCGTATAATATAGAAAAAACGAAAATAAATTTAGATAAAGCAATCCAAACGACCTTCTTCCAAGTAGTGGCACAGTACAAAACGGTGCAAGATGCAGCTCAGGCACTTCAAGTAGCGAAGGATGAAATTGCTGATTTACAAGTGTACTACGACTTAGGAATGATTTCAAAATTACAATTTGAAGCATCAAGCTTAATGGTACAGCAAGCTCAAATGAATTATGATAGTGCAGTGTATGACTACTATTTATTACAACGTAAAGTAGAAGCGATGTATAACGGGGTTATTATTACTGGATAATGAGTAAAAATAATTGTCCCCTGTTGAGGAGACAATTATTTTTCGTGGAGATTAAAAATTAGTTTAAAGTAATTTTGGGTGGACAATATTTCAAGAATCATAGAGAAATTTTTAAGAGTAGGAGAGAGAATGTTGAAAAAAAAGTGGCCATTATTATCGGCAGTGTTATGTTCGAGTTTAATTATTTCAGCGTGCTCATCTGGGGAAGTCGAGGAGGTTGCGGCGCGTGAAGCAATTAGCGTAGCGGTAGCGAAGGCGACGAGTGAGTCATTAGATGCAATGTCAAGTGTAAGCGGTACTTTGCAGGCGTACCGTACAGTTGAGGTTGCGTATGAGCTTGGTGGTGTCGTAAATTCAGTTAATGTCGCAGTTGGCGATAAAGTGGCACAGGGAACTGTGTTAAGTAGTTTAGATGATAGTGATTTTGCTAGACAAGTTGCGTTAGTTGAAAAATCTGTTGAGCAGGCGAAGGTATCTGTAGATGTCTCGGGTCTTGCAGTGAAGTCTGCAAGTAACTCAAAATCGACAGCAGAGGCTAGTGCTGCAGCAGCGGACGCAGGTCTTTCAGCAGCAGATGCAGGTATTTTAGCTGCGGATTCGGGTATTGCAGCAGCAGATGCGCAAATTGCAAGTGCAGAGGCGGCATTACAGGCTGTACTTGATGGAGCGCGTTCACAGGAGCGTGCGCAATTACAGATTACTGTAGATAATGCACAGAAGGCGTATGATACAGCAAAAACGAATGTAGAGCGTATGGAAGCGTTATATGCAGAAGGTTTAATTTCGAAGCAGGAGCTTGAAAGCGTACAAAACGGCTTTAATAGTGCGAAAAATGGTTTAGCGCAGGCGAAGGAATCTTACTCATTAATGGAGGAAGGCGCGACAGCATCGCAAATTAAGCAAACAGAGGCAGCGTTAGCAGCAGCACAATCTGGTAAAGCGCAGGCCGCATCTGGCAAGGCACAGGCGGATTCTGGTAAAGCACAGGCCGCTTCTGGTAAAACACAGGCAAATGCCGGCATTAACCAAGCGGCAATCGCAATTGATCAAGCAAAGGCTTCACAAAACCAAGCGCAGGTTGTCTATGAGCAGGCACTAATTAATAAACAGGCAGCAGAAGCGACACTTGCGAAAACAGTATTAAAATCACCAATGGCCGGTGTTGTGTTAAGTAAAACAATCGAGCCAGGCAGCAATGTGAGCGGTGGTACATCGGTTATGACAATTGGTGACTTAAGCAAATTAAAAGTAATGCTACCCGTGCCAGATAGCGAAATTAGTGAGTGGAAGGTCGGCGATACAGTCAATCTTTCTGTCTATGGTAGTACAAAAAAAGGTAAGGTTAACATGATTTCGCCGCAAACAAATAGTGGTACAGGTACTGTCAGTGTTGAGGTTGTTGTACCAAATGAGGACGGCGAATGGTTAGCGGGTCAAATTGTGAGCGCGAGTAAAATTAATACAGATAATAATGGTATTTTAGTGCCAATTGAGGCAGTTATTAATAACGGTATTGAGTCGTATTTATTCAAAAGCGTGGATGATAAGGCTGTAAAGGTGATTGTTGAAACTGGGGCAATGGTGAACAACAAAATTCACATTGTGAAAGGTCTTAAAGAAGGCGATCAAGTAGTTGTAAGTGGAGGCACGCTATTACTTGATGGCGACCCGTTAAAAACTAGCGGGGGTAAAGCCAAATGATTGAATACCTGATAAAAAAGCGAAAAATTACGATTACCGCGTTTATCGTGCTGTGTGTATTCGGGGTCATTAGTTTTCTTGGGCTACCAAAACAAGAAATTCCCGATTTAGTTATTAGTCAGGCGATGGTAACGACGGTTTACCCAGGTGCAACGCCTGAAACGATGGAACAAAATGTCACAAATGAGCTTGAGCAAAAAATTAATGAGCTTGATGGCGTAAAGACGATTACGTCAACGTCATCAGAGGGATTCTCAAGCATTATGGTGGCGCTTGAAGGTGGGGTAGAACCTGAGAAGGCTTGGGCAGAATTGCGTACAAAAGTACAGGATGCACAAGGCTCGTTACCTAAGGATGCAATGCAGCCAGTAGTAAATGACGATTTAATCAGTACATTTATTAGCTCGTATGCAGTACGTGCAGATTCTCAGGAAGATTTAAATAAGTTAAATGACTTAATGGACACGTGGAAAGACCAGATCCGTAAAGTGAATGGTGTTTCGGAAGTCACGTTCACAGGCTTACCGGAGCGTGAAATTCGTGTCGATATTGATACGAAAAAATTACAGCAATATAATTTAAACTGGTCACAAATTTCAAATGCGATTACATCGGAAACAAGCCGTGTGCCGATTGGTGACGTGGACTTTGGCGAGCGTAACTACCAATTACGTATGCAGGATGCACGTAGCATCGAGCAACTAGGGAAAATTGTTGTGTCTCGCACACAGGAGGGCTTCCCGATTTATTTAGAGCAAGTCGCGACAGTGGCGCTCACACATGAGGAAAGTGAAATTTATTCGTATGTAGATGGCCAGCCAGCGATTACGTTCACAGTCAACGCCAAAACAGGTAGTGATGTGCCGAGCATTCACGAAGGCGTTGTAGCGACGATGGACAAGCTAGAGAAAACACTTCCAGAAGGCTACAGTGTTGAATTATTATATGCGCAAAATGATACGATTAACTATATGTTCAAAAACCTGTCAAAAGAGCTAATGATCGCGATGGTTGCGGTTATTATCGTTTGTATGATGGGTCTGAATTTAATTACATCATCACTCGTCATGCTTGCGATTCCGATTTCGCTTGCGGTCGGTTTATTATTCTTACCGACATTTGGGGTAACATTGAACCAAATGACGATTATCGGGGTTATTATCGTACTGTCCTTACTCGTGGATGACGCGATTGTAGTAAATGAAAATATTGAGCGTCGTCTTTCAGTATTGAAGGAGTCGCCACTACAGGCAGCGGTGAATGGTACGAAAGAAGTATTAATTTCGATCGTAACAGCAACACTTGCGACAATTTCAGCATTCTTACCATTAATGTTCTTACCAGGGGATATGGGGAAATTTATTTTACCAATTCCACTTGTAATTATCGTTTCTCTTCTTGCTTCGATGGCGATGTCACTGACAATCGTACCAATCTTCCGCCACTGGAATGAAACGAAGCGTCTGAAAAAGCATAAAGAAGGCTTTGTTGAAAAGCCAGCTGGTTTTTTAGGGAAACAAATTGAAACAGTAAAGCATGTTTATTCAGAAAAGCTAATGCGCAAGGTTGTACAAAATCCATTTAAAGTTGCATTAGCAGGTATGTTAATCGGTACAGCGGGGTACTTCTTAGTGCCGTTTGTTAAAGTAGAGCTATTCCCATCAGCAGAAGAGGCAGAATTTACAATTGATATTGAGTATCCAACAGGGACAGCACTTGTCAAGTCTAATGAGCTCGTACAAGAGGTAGCTACTTGGGTGCAGGGGCAGGAAAATATCGAAAAAGTATCATACTCAGCAGGTGGTGCGGCACCAACGTTATTCTCGTCAATGGGCGCAG
Source organism: Solibacillus sp. (assembly GCA_040274725.1). Classification (GTDB taxonomy): domain Bacteria; phylum Bacillota; class Bacilli; order Bacillales_A; family Planococcaceae; genus Solibacillus. The sequence continues at coordinate 129,938 of JBEMAQ010000002.1, forward strand.
GTAGCGGTGGGAATGTTGCACAAATTTCTGTAGTCGGTACAAAAGGCTCGATGGATATTCCAGGTACAATTGCTTCTTGGAATACCTATTTCGAGGAAACGTATCCAGGGATTTCAATTGTTACTTCATCGATGTCAGCAGGGATTAGCATGGGTTCACCAATCTCTATTCGTTTAACAGGTACAGACAATGACCAGTTAAAGATTGTTGGTGAGGAAGTAAAACGCATCATCGCAGAAGCAAATGGCACAATGAACATTGGTGACTCAGCAGGTATTGCCCGCTATTCACTAGAGTTCGAAGTCAACCAAAATGCGATGGACCAAAACTTAGTAAGTTACACAACATTAACATCAACATTGCGTTTAATGAGCCAAGGTATTGGTGTCACAACATTCGATACGGGCGATGATTTAATCGATGTGACGATGTATTTAGATGAACTAGAGGGCGACCCAACAACGGTCTTCCAGCGCTTAAGTATTCCAAATGCGACAGGGCAGCAAATTCCGTTAGCACAAATTGCGGAATTAAAGCCAACCTTCTCAGTCCAATCAATTGCACACTATAACTTACAGCGTTCACTGACAATTACGTCAGAATTGGTAGAAGGTGTGACAGCAACAGAAGCAATGGCGCAAATTTTACCAAAGCTTGAAGCGTTGTCTTTACCAGACGGCTATGCATGGTCGGTTGGCGGTGAGACAGAACAAATGAATGAGTCATTCACAGACTTAGCGATGCTATTTATGGCATGTATTATTATGATTATCATTTTAATCACGCTACAGTTCTACTCATTCTCGATTCCAGTCATCATCTTAGCGACAGTTTACTTAGCAGCAAGTGGTGGGATTATCGGGATGTTCGTCACAGGAACAGCAATCGGCTTCATGTCGGTCATCGGTATTACAGCACTAGCCGGTATCGTTGTACGTAACGGTATCGTACTGATCGAGTTCATTGTCGATAAGCGTAAAGAAGGCGTGGAGCTACGCGAGGCCGTTGTCGAGGCAACAGAGGCTCGTTTCCGTCCGATTTTGCTAACAGCGATGGCGGCGATTTTAGGTTTATTACCGGTAGCGATTATCGGGGATATCCTATTCCGTCCGATGGCGATTACGATTGTATCGGGTGTTATCTTCTCGACTGTACTTACATTATTCGTTGTACCGTCACTTTATATTGTCGTGACAGAGTGGAAAGAAAAGCGCACAGCGAAAAAGCTGGCGAAGGAAGAAGCTCGTTACGGGAAGTAATTAAATGAAGACACTTAAAAGTTACTTTATTGTAGCTTTTGAGTGTTTTTTGTTTTTATAAAAATGCTAACGAATACGTCGTCTAATAATAAGGAAGCGATTACAAAGCTAAAAAACAAATTGACTATCTCGAAAATTATAAGGTACCCATGCAAATTTATTTGCAATTAGATGTGAAATTGGAACGCCAACTATTTAGTGATATCAACACAGAGCGACGTGAGGCTCAGCCAGGCCAGTTATTACAATATGATCGCCGAGATATATACAGTGTGTTAACGCGTCAAATTGCAGAGCAGCTGAAGGATGATATGGAGATTGAATTGAAGGTATCACGGCTAGTGACATCATCATCAGCACTGAGGACGCTTGTCACAATGAAGCGCTGCATAGTCGCCTTGTTTGAAGGTTCGATTTCAACAGTATCCGGTCAGCCGTACGTTACGGAAAGTAATGAAACGATTCAACAAATAGGACTTGCGTTTTTTAAACAGTGGTTACTTATTTTCCCTAAAATTTTACAAAATAGAGAGCGGTATGTGTCTGGACTTTCAGGTATTCAAATCGCGCTTGCACATACAGTGTATAAACTTGTGAAGGAGCAACACGTATCTCATCTAGAAGCAATTGCAGCTTTAAGTTATTTGAAGGGGTGTACATGGCGACGCACAGACCCACTGTTCAATTCAATGTATATAAAAGGCTAGTTGGCCATTCATCAAGCATAGCAATTAACAGAACGGCAGACCTGTTTTTTGAAATAATTCAACAGGAAATGGCGGTGAAAAAGTGATACATGAGTTAAGGGTGTACTCAATCGCTCAGCTAAAGGTGGATACCGCGTATTTTATGCTAAATGCCGTAAAGGATTCCGACCCGGCTCCAGATGGTGGGGCATATATTACATTAATTAATGATGTAGTGATTTATGTAAATATTGACGATAAGCTGTTCAAAAAACGCATGGCTGAGGCCGCATATTTACAATTTAAACGTGAGCTGCATACAACGCTTATGCTGCGCTATTACCAATATTGCGCGGAGCATCATGCGCGTTATGGGGATGAGCTCGAGGACAAGTAAATATTACGAATAATCCCTACGTAGCGATTTGTCTATTTAGGGATTTTTACATGTCTGTTACGAATATGACAACCTCATAACATTTAGTAGAATTTTAATGAGATCATAAAGAATTGTTCATGCAATGTGCAGTGATTAGGAGGAAAGGAATAGAGAATTAGTGTATAATAGAAACGTTATTTCAATTTTATACATAAAGGATTGTGAAAAATGCGGCTAACGGAAAAGAACAGAAGATATATATTAGTAGGAATGGTAGCGTTCATCGTCATAGGAATTTTCACGGCTAAAATTCTTGGCAGCAAGCAGGACGAGCAGTTTATGTATGAGGACGCGCTGTATGCACAGGCGAATCAGATGTATCAAGAAGGAAATTATATTGATGCGATGGTGTTTAGTAATGAATTGTTGGAGTTGCAGCCTAAGTCTGAGGATGCGAATTATTTAGGAGCGTTGATTGCAGCGCAGACAGGGGAGTATAAGCAGGCGGCGATTTTGTTGCAGAAGACGATGGATTTAAATCCTTATAAAGTAGAAGATTCTATATTTATGTTACAGTTTGGCGAGATTTTATTCATGGCGGAGCGTCATGATGATGCGAAAGTAGTATTAGAAAAATGCCGCGAAATGGGCTGGGTACCGGAAGAACTTCCAACGTATCAAGAACGTGTAACGAAACTGTTAACGCAAATAGAAAATATGTAATGAAGGAAGGAAAGAAAAGATGACTTCATTTTACGAAGAGCTTCGAAAGAATGATTCGATCAGTGATGAAAAAGAAAACGAACAGTCGCGTAAAAATGTTGATAAATGGATTTTTGGGTTGTTGCTGTTTTTGATTGGGTTTATGCCGCTTGTAATATTAGCTAATGTGGAAGAAGTAGTAAGTCCTCTTGTATCGTCTTTAGAGATACTTTCATCAGGTATGAAGGGTGAATTATTTACTCATTATAAGGCTTTATTAGTTTTAATGGTAACAATTATTACAGGTATCATGTTATTAGCTAAAATAGTATTTATGGGAGGGACGATTCGTAAAACGAAGATGAATTACGTAATAGGTGTTTTCGTTATAGCAATCGTGGTATCAACTCTTGCCTCCCCTAACATTACAATTGCTTTAGGCGGTCAACATAACCGTTCTGATGGTGCAATTAGTTGGCTGTGTTATGTAGCATTAATGTTTATCGCAATGAACATTGAATATCCCAAAAATATTGTTCGTTACATTATGTATACAATGATGCCATTTGTTTATATTAATTTGTATATTATTAATAGATATTTTTATTGGCGAGATTTAATGGGGGAACCATGGGTACAAAAATTAGTGTCTATTACTTTACCAGAAGGTGCAACAATTTCTGAAGGATCTGTTCTTGTCGGTACTTTAAATCAGTGGAACTATATGAGTGGGATGTTTGCGATGATAACAATCATGTATTTAGCGTGGGCTGTTACATCTACAAAGTGGCATGAAGTTATTATTGGGGCCATTACAGCAAGTGCAGCAGTAATAGTCATGTTTATGGCTATTTCAACAAGTGGATTTTTAGCATTCTCAGTAGCTCTAATTTTTGTGATTATCTTTGTATTAAGAACTAAAAATAAAGTTAAGGCGTTAGTAGCCATGTTAATATGTCTTATTTTAGTAGTTCCAACTTTTAATAAACTTGCTGAAATAGATATTAAAGTATGGAACGAATCATTTGGTTTTTTTATAAAATCAAATCCGTACGCTGATAATATAAGTATGAATTTTGAAAAAAATAATTTGGTATATGCTAGTGATCAGGTTATAGAAATACCGGAGTTACCTGAGAGCGGTTGGTCTTTAGGTACTGGGCGATTATATATTTGGGAGAAGACAGCAGATTTAATAAAAGAGAGACTTATTTTAGGATATGGTGCAGATTCTTTAATTTATAATTTCCCACACTTCAATATTGATGCTCGTAGTGGTTTGGCAGATGAAAAGACAATTACAGATAAAGCACATAATGGTTATGTTTCAACACTTTATAATTTTGGATTGATTGCTATTATAGCGTTTTTAGTAATTACAGTCTTAGCATTAAAAACAGTGTTATCAAGTATTATTTCAAAATCGGTTCCAATTTTCATATTAAGTTCAATAACAATTGCATATTTTATACAAAATTTATTTAATGATTCATTACCAGCGATTACAGCATTTGTATTTGTAATTATGGGAATAATGTTTAGTTTATTAGATAGTTCAAATCGGAAGGATGAAATTAGTGGAAGATAATATTGAGTTAAGAAAAATTATGGAAATAATTGTTAAAGGAAAGCCAATCATAATTAGCACTACTATTATTATGATGGTTATTTCAGGTATTTTAGGATGGGCGACATTTGAAGAAAAGTTTGAATCTAAAGCTGTAGTTCAACTGGTTAGCGATGTCCAAGATACAGGTGTTATTTCGAATTATGTATCTTCAGAATTTACACCAGCTGTATTTATTAGCCGAGTTGAAAATGCATACTTTGAGGAGGAATTTCTTCAGGAGGTAGGTATTACAGATTTTAATGAAAAAAATTTAGATGTTACGCTACAACCAAATACTAATATTATTGAATTAAAGTATGTGGACTCTAGTTCTAACGAAGCGCAAGGTAGTTTGAATTTATTATTAGAGGAAACGAAAAAAGAGATGGGTTCTGCAGTAAAAGGGACTTTAACGCATCTTGAAGAAACATATTTAAATGAATCAAAAATTTTATCTACGGAAATTGAGAGTTTAGTAGCAAAATATAATAAGGTTATTGTTTCTAATAAACTGTCAGAAATATTACTATTACAAACAGTATCGTCATCTCAATTTGTTTTAAATTTGACTGCCGAGCAAATGGCAGCTATGTCTAATATCAATAGTGGAATACAAAATGAGTTAATTCAATTAAAAGCGCAAATTGACTCTAAATATACAGAATATAAAAATGTACTGGATAGATATCAATCTGTAAAAACTGGTTTAGATAGTTTCAAAGCAGAAACATTTGTAAAAACAATTGTTGCCCCAACAGAACCTAAGGATTTAAATTCAATTATTACTAAAACATTACCGATTTTAATTGGCTTAATTTTAGGTGCTTTAATAGGTGTTTGTTGGGTATTTTTAAGAAATTATCGAAAGATTAATAATAATCTTTAAGAATCATTTTATTATGTAAGCCCGCCTTAAAGGAGTTAGCCTACTTTTTGGCGGGCTTTAATTGCTTAAAATTTAGTATATTTACTATTAATATATTGAGGAGAAAAGGGAAATTGAAAAAAATATTTATTTATCTATTTATTTACTACAGTATATTTCTATTTACTGTAGAATCCATAGCGATATTTTCTTTAGTAAACGTGATATTTGTACTCCATATGTTTTGGGTATTCAAAACATTGAAAATAGATGATCATTGTTTAATATTATTTTCGTTTTTGATAATAAGTATACCGCTTTCATTTAAGAGCATTTTAGGAATTCCTTATGGTGAATTACCATTATCATGGTATAACATTTTCTGGGGGATTTTGATAGCTGTTGCTTTATTGAAGGGTATGACGAAAGGTGAAATTTTTGTAAATAAGCTAGGAATCTTAGCGTTTGTACTACTGATTTACATTTTTATACCAATGTTTAATAGTTTGTCCATAATGGAAGGCATTAAACAAACATTGAATTATAGTATATTTCTTTCGTTGTTAATGTTAAAGCCTAATTTTAAATTTAGTTTTCAAAAATATAATTTTTTAATACAGATGTATACCACTATGACAGCAGCAGTAGCAGGTGTTGTAATTATTCAGGCTATACTGTTTAGATTAGGAATACAGTTAGGGAATGTCATATTATTTGGTGGAGAAAGATATGCTACAGGCTATTTATTTGGAGATTTTAGTTTCTTATCTTTATTTTTAGTTAGTCCAATATTTTTAATGATTTTTAGCGATAATAAAAAATACTTAAAAGTTATAGTAATAGGAATACTTTTAATAGCAAGTTTTTTAACTACAGCTCGAACAGGGATTGTTTCTTTAGGTGTTTGTGTTGCCCTGTATTTTGTAGTATTCACGTTGAAAAATATAATTAAAAAGACACCCATAATAATTTTTGGTTGGGGGGCAGGTATATTTCTTTCTGTTATGTTTTTAGGTTTATTAAAACTTGTGAGGGAAGAGGGGCTATTTTCAGGCTCAGGAAGATTTGAAGGCTATAAAATTGCATTGATGGAAATTATGAATAATCCTATTTTAGGTAATGGATTTGATTTGGATTGGTATACAACAAAATTTAATACTACAATCCCGCATAATATATTTATTCAAATTCTATTGCAGGGTGGTATTATTTTCTTAACTTTAATCTTAGTACTACTAATTGTTTTATTCCGAGAAATTTTAAAAAATAACGTTAAAAATATATGGAGTTATATATTGATGATCATTGGCGCACAATTTATACCAGACTTATTCGATTCGCGCTTTTTTGTAGTGTTAGCGGTAATTTTATCAATAAGTATAGTCGCTAAATTCAATGATAACTCAAAATTACCTATAAAGGGCATATAGAAAGGTTTATTAACAGATGAGGATTCTACACATTATCCCCACTTTAGGTAGTGGTGGAGCTGAAAAAATGCTTATAGATATTGTTAGAGAAATGTTAAATCAAAATATAGAATGCGAAGTAGCTGTCTTATCACAAATAGATGATTTTTTTGGGGGGGAGTTAAATTCTCTAGGTGTTCCGATTCATTATGGAGAGTCAGGCAAAGTATATTCTTTTAGAAATATTTCTTTTTTAAAAAAGCTTATAAAAAATAAGGAGTATGATTACATTCATGCACATTTATTTGGTGCCCAATTGTTCACTCCCATAGCATTAAAATGGGCACATAAAAGAATCCCATTGATTACTACTGAGCATAGTACACATAATAAAAGAAGAGACAAAAAAATATTTTATTTTTTAGATGCCTTGATGTATAAGCAATATCGAGGGATCATTTGTATTACGGCAGCTACAAAGGAGAATTTGAGTTCCTATATGCCAAGCGTGAAAAATAAGATGATTTTAATTGAAAATGGAATAGATATTTCTCAGTACGAAAATGCAATAGCCCTTAAAACAAATCAGATTTCTACAGAGCTAGCTGCAAATGAAAAAATTATTTTGATGGTAGCTGCCATGAGAGAGCAAAAGGATCATGCTACATTAATTCGTGCTAGTAAATTACTTCCTTCAGATTGTAGAGTAGTATTTGTTGGAGATGGTGAACGTATGGAGGAGATAAAAGAGTATGCATTGGAGTATGGAGCAGACTCTATTTTATTTTTAGGTACTAGAAAAGATGTCCCTTCATTAATGAAGTCTTCTGATGTATTTGTTTTATCTTCTCATTGGGAAGGTTTTGGTTTAGTTGTTGTTGAAGCAGCAGCAGCAGGTTTGCCAGTTATAGCTTCAAATGTATCTGGTTTAAGTGATGTTGTTAATACAATAGGTGGGCAACTATTTGAGCCGTACAAGGAAGAAGATTTAGCAAACAAAATTATTGAAGCACTAGGGAAGAATAAAGAATATAAAAATTTGGATAATTATAAAATTCAAACAACTGTTAATGAATATTTGAAATTTTATAGTGAGGTTTCGGATAAATGGAGAAAATGAAGGTTTTATTTGTAGCCTCTGTATACAGACATTTAACAACATTTCATATTCCATATATGAAGTATTTTCAATCTAATGGTTATGATGTTTGGGCAGCTAGTATTGGTGATGAAGATAAAAAAATATTAACGGATATAGGAGTAAACTGTCTAGATATCCCCTTTTCTAGAAATCCTGTGGATAGTAAAAATATTGAATCATTCAAGCTTTTAAAAATGTTATTTAAAAAGGACCAGTTTGAGTTAGTTCATGTTCATACCCCCGTAGCAGCTTTAGTTACTAGAGCGGCATTTAAAGGGAGTAACTATGGAAAAATAATTTATACCGCGCACGGATTCCACTTTTTTAAGGGAGCTTCTAAAAAAAATTGGCTTTTATATTATCCCCTTGAGAAAATAGCTGCAAGATGGACAGATCACTTAATTACAATTAATGAAGAAGACTATGTAAATGCACAAAAATTTTTGCCTAAGGATAAGGTATCATTTGTACATGGTGTAGGTGTAGAGCCTTTTGCAGAGACGTTAAACGCTGAACAAAAGCTACAGCTCAAAAAAGAATTAAATCTACCTTTAGATTCGATAGTTATTGCATATGTGGCTGAACTAAATACCAATAAAAACCATCAATTTATTTTACGTAACTGGGAAAAAATTAAAGAAATAAATTTTAAGTATGAACTATTGATTATTGGAACAGGTGAAGTAGAGTTAGAGCTACAAGAGTATGTACGAACTAATCATCTTCAAGGGATTCATTTTTTAGGATTCAGAAGGGATGTTCCTCGATTATTACAAATTTCAGATGTGGTGACTTTACTTTCTTTAAGAGAAGGTTTACCTAAAAGTATTATGGAAGCCATGGCAGTAGGTTTACCTTGTGTAGTCACTAATACTAGAGGATTAAGAGATTTAATCCAGAACAATGAAACGGGCTATATTATAGAACCTGACGACGATGGAAAGTTGCTAGATGCATTTAACAACCTAACAGAAGTACAACTAAGAGTAGCTTTAGGAGGAAAAGGGCGCTTACTAGCAGAGCAGTTTTTCTTGGAAAATGTTTTAAAAGAGTATATTACTATCTATAACAATGTATTAAATACAAATTAAATCTACAAGATTATTGAATAGTGGAAATTTGTTTGGATTTTATATTCAAATTTTAAAGGAGGCAATTTTTGTGGATAGATTAGTATCTATAATTGTTCCTATCTATAATAAAGAAAATTACCTAGAAAAAAGTATTACGAGCTTGATGAACCAGACATTTCGGAATATAGAAATTGTTTTGGTGAATGATGGATCGAAAGACAATAGTGAAAAAATTATTATGGATTTTATTGAGCGAGACAAAAGAATTATTTATAAGAAAGTTGAAAATGGTGGTGTATCTAGAGCAAGAAATCTAGGTATGCAACTTGCCAAAGGAGATTATATTGGCTTTTTAGATGCAGATGATTTTTATGAAGATACTTTTGTTGAGAAGATGGTTAAAAAAATTGGTAATGGAGAAGTTTGTTATTGTGGCTCTTATTTAGTTGAAGGAGAAAACAAAAAACAGAAAGCAAGATTAAATTTTAAAGAAAATGATATAATAGAAGACTATATTTTAAATAAGAACACACCAAATATGAATTCTTGGTTACTAAAAAAGGAATTTTTAATCCAAAATAATTTACAATTTGAAGAAAGTTTAAATTGGGGAGAAGATATATTGTTCTTCGCTAAAATATTAACGTTAAATCAAGAGGTTAAAGCAGTAAAAGAGTATTTAACAAATTATAATGTAAATTTACCAAATTCATTAAGTAGTAATAGCTTAGACAAAATAGAAAAGGATATAGAATGCCTACAGATGTTTAATGAGTTTTTGCAAACAAACCTTAAAAACTCTAAAAAAATGCATAATATTTTAGAGTGTCTAGAAGGTTATAGATTACCTGCATTGATTATTTTTAGGCTCTATAGTAATAAAAGTTATATAGATGTAGATACTTACAATAGTTATAAGGTCTATATAAACAAATTAAAATTTAACAATGGCTTAAGAAGTTTAAAGGTGTATATTTATAAATACTTATTATTGAAAATTATTAAGAAATAATCAAATAATAGGAAACAGAAATACTGACAAAATTGAAAACATCTATTGTAGGTTAGAAAAACATGTTATGATAGCTTTAAATAGTAGTTTTGTGTTGGAGGTTTTATTTTGGGTGATATAAAGAGTAACCGCACTCAAAAATTTACGATTATTGTTGTAGATTTATTTTTAATGTTTATCGCGTATATACTTGCATTTAATATTCGTTTTCAGGATATTAAGGAAGAAAACTGGAGTGCATTTTTATCATTAGTACCATGGATTTTGCTTATTGCATTATTCTTTATTATGATGTACGAGCTCTATTCAGTAGATCGAAAAAGTAAATGGGATATTATACGAAATGTCTTCGTTGCATCGACGTTAATGATGTTTTTAACAATGGCAGCATCATTCTTATTCCGTGAATTTGCTTTACCGCGCTCTGTTATTGTGATTGCCTATGTTGTTGGTAATCTACTACTTGTTTTATGGAAGTTTTTAATTTATGCATTCATCTCAAAAAAATGGAATACAATTCTTTTTATTGGAGATGAAGAAGAGCAGCAAAAGATTGCGTATCAAATCGATTTTCAATTTGGAAAACGAACGAGCATTCAATCTGCTTCAAACGACGAGGAAATTGATAAAATTTTAGAGCAGCTAGACAGTGTCGATTATGTAGTAATTGGTGCGAAAACATCTAGCAAGGTGAAATCGAAAATTATTTATGAAGCAATAAAAAGCGGAAAAATTGTTTATGTAGTACCAGATTTCTACGATTTACTATTATCGCAATCTGTTATTACGACGATTGACGATACAATGGTAATGGGGGTTAAACCGTTCGGACTCTCTATTTCGCAGACTGTCATTAAACGAGTTTACGATTTTACAGTGTCGTTCATTGCATTGCTTTGTTTATTGCCAGTGTTTATTATTATCATTATTATTATGAAAATTAAAGAGCCAAAAGGCAGTATTTTTTATAAACAGGCTCGTTTAGGTCAAGGTAATAAAGAATTTACAATTTACAAGTTTAGATCAATGATTGAAGGTGCGGAAAACTTAACAGGGCCGGTACTTGCTGGGCAAGATGATCCTCGTATTACAAAGTTTGGTCATTTCATCAGAAAAACGCGTATCGACGAATTGCCACAGTTTTTAAATGTATTAATGGGGGATATGTCAATTGTCGGCCCACGTCCTGAACGTGAGTTTTTCATTAAGCAATTTGAACAAGAACATAGCTCGTACAAATACCGTAGTACCGTAAAGCCAGGCATCACAGGCTATGCGCAAATTATGGGGAAATATACGACGAGTGTAGAGGACAAGCTGCGATTTGATTTGTTTTATATTCGTAATTACTCGTTTATTTTGGATATGATTATCCAATTTAGAACGGTTATCGTCTTACTGGATAAAACAAAATCTGAAGGAAAAAAGGATAAATAATAAAAGCCTTTCTTGACTGCTATTAATAGCAGTCAAGAAAGGCTTTTTATTTAACCTAAATTTAATATTCATTATATAAAATAATTTTAATAAAAAATTGCCTTCAAAGGACAAGTTATGTCTTTCCTGAAGTGTAAAATACTTGTTGTTGGTGAGTCTAATGGCATATATGATACGTTTCTTTTGTAGCAGTCCATTTTTATGTATGAAAAGATGGGATTTTTATTACAAATATCTGTTTCGAGGGTGTTTTTTTATGTTAAAATTTAGTATTATAGAGTCTAAAGAGAAAAAATAGTTTATAATGGAATTTGTTGATTTCAAATTAACTGTTTTTAAAAGCGGGAAAGGAAAAATGTGCAATGGTATTTGTTAAGCTATTTGAGAAAAAGGTACTACTCAAAACCTTAATTATTGATAATTCATAATTATATCGGTTTTTCGACAAATATTAAAGAGACATATTACATATTAAATTGAAAAAGATGTGAAAGAGGTTGCGCACAATGAGTTATAAAATGAGATACATGACATTTTTTCTAGTAGATTCATGTATTGTACTTTCAGCAATATTTCTGAGCTATTGGTTATTACATCCCACGTTAAATGTATATTCAAATCAAGTCATCGTCATAAGCGCTATTACATTACTTCTAAGTCATCACATTGCAGCCTATTACTATAAATTATATACAAGAATGTGGAGTGTCGCTTCTGTTCGTGAGCTACTAACCATTGCTTATGCTGTGACGATTTCGATCGTAGCTGCGAGTATTATACAGCAACTTGTGAATAAAGATATTTATTTCCGTGTCATGACAATTACATGGCTACTCCATATTGTCATGATTGGTGGCTCAAGATTTTTATTAAGGTTATTAAATGATAAGGATTCATTTAAAAATCAAAATGCAGTGAAGCGCGCATTAATTGTCGGTGCTGGTCAAGGTGGTACGATGCTGGCGAAAAACTTACAAAATGCAATGGAGCAGGATGTATGTCCAGTGGGCTTTGTAGATGATGATCTTAATAAAAAGTACTTGAATGTCATGGGACTTCCTGTCTGGGGTACGACGAAGGATATCGAAAAAGTTGTCCGAAAGCATGGAATCGACACAATTATCATCGCGATTCCTTCATTGAATAAGCGTGACATTCATGCGATTTACGACGAGTGCTCAAAAATAGAGGTTGAAATTAAAATCATGCCAAAAATTGAGGATGTCATGACGGGGAAAGTATCTGTTAGTGAAATGCAAAATGTCGACATTAATGATTTGCTTGGCCGTGAAGAGGTGCAGCTTGATATGCTAGCCATCTCCAAAAAGCTGACAGACAATGTCATTTTAGTAACGGGTGCAGGCGGCTCAATAGGCTCTGAAATTTGTAGGCAGGTCATGGCCTTCCAGCCGAGAAAGCTACTTCTATTAGGTCACGGTGAAAATTCGATTTATACAATTCATATGGAGTTAATCGAAAAAGGCAGCAACGTCGAGATTGTTCCTGTTATCGCAGATATCCAAGATCGCGAGCGCATTTTTGATGTCATCGCAGAGCACCGACCGGACGTTATTTATCACGCAGCGGCGCATAAGCATGTACCACTGATGGAATATAACCCGCAGGAGGCTGTGAAAAATAATATTTTCGGTACAAAAAATGTCGCGGAGGCAGCTGATACGTATGGCGTGAAGAACTTTGTTATGGTATCGACCGACAAAGCAGTCAACCCACCAAACGTGATGGGCGCAACGAAGCGCATTGCGGAGATGGTCGTACAGGATCTAGCGAAGCGCAGCGAAACGAACTTCGCGGCAGTGCGATTCGGTAATGTACTCGGCTCGCGCGGCTCGGTCGTACCGAGATTCAAAGCACAAATCGCAGCAGGTGGCCCTGTTACGGTAACGCATCCTGACATGACACGCTACTTCATGACAATTCCAGAAGCAAGCAGGCTCGTCCTCCAAGCCGGCACACTTGCAAAGGGCGGAGAGGTATTTGTACTCGATATGGGTGAGCCAGTGAAGATTGTCGATTTGGCGAAAAACGTCATCCGTTTATCAGGCTTCTCTGAGGAGGAAATCGGCATTACCTACTCTGGTATCCGTCCTGGTGAGAAGATGTTTGAGGAACTGCTAAACCCTGAGGAAATTCAAGAGCAGAATATTTATCCGAAGATTCATGTTGGCAAGGCGAATTGTATGGAGAGTGAGCAGTTAGCGGATTTACTAGTAACAATCCAACAGCTAGAATCAGAGCCTTTAAAGGAATTAGCGGTTGGTGTGGCTAATGGTAACTGGAGCTATGATTATATGTTGACGTCTTGAGAAAGAACAAAAAGAGCTCCACTATTAGGTTAGTGGGGCTTGTTAGATAAATACATAGACATTAAAGAGTAAGGAGCTAGAACAATGAAAAAAGTGAGAAAAGCGATTATTCCAGCAGCAGGCTTAGGTACGCGTTTTTTACCTGCAACAAAGGCGATGCCAAAGGAAATGCTACCAATTGTAGATAAACCAACTATTCAATATATTGTAGAGGAAGCGATTGCTTCAGGTATTGAGGATATTATTATCGTAACAGGTAAGGGCAAACGTGCAATTGAGGATCATTTTGACAATGCATTAGAGCTAGAAACGAACTTACTTGAAAAAGGAAAACTTGAGATGCTCGAAAAGGTACAGGCATCAGCGAATGTCGACATCCACTACATCCGTCAAAAGGAGCCACTTGGCCTAGGTCACGCGATTTGGTGTGCGCGTAAATTTATCGGCAATGAGCCGTTTGCAGTATTGCTTGGAGATGATGTTGTAAAAAGTGACGAGCCATGTCTAAAGCAGCTGATGAATCAATATGACAACACATTATCAAGTGTCATTGGTGTACAGGAAGTTCCAGATGAGGATGTGCACCGTTACGGGGTAATTGACCCGGTGAATACTGATGACCGATTAATGCAAGTAACTCAATTCGTAGAAAAGCCAGCATTAGAGGACGCACCATCAAACTTCGCAATTATTGGTCGCTACATACTAACACCTGAAATTTTCCGTTTCTTAGATGAAAAGAAAAAAGGCAAAGGTGGAGAGATTCAATTAACAGATGCGATTGAAGCGCTAAATAGTATTCAGCGCGTATTCGCTTATAATTTTGAAGGTCGCCGTTATGATGTAGGTGAGCAGCTTGGCTTTATTGAAACGACGATTGACTTCGCACTGGATCGTGAGGATTTGAGTGACAGTGTGAAGGAATTGATTTTGAGGAAGGCTGAGGAATTAAAGAAAGCAATTAAGGTGTAGATTTGTTTAGATATAAATGAATTATAAAATAAATTGGTTTTATCAGTTGAAGTTGATTTTTTGATTGGCTAATTGGAGTGTAGATAATGTTAAATAATAAGTTAAATAAGAATGCTATGATAGCAATTAATTTGTTAGCATCGTTAATAGCACTTGTAGCTGGCATAGGTTTAAATTTTATTTTAGCTCCTATTATAGTAGAAAATTTAGGTGTAGAGGCTAATGGTTTTGTTCAATTAGCAAATAATTTTGTAATGTTTGCGAATTTAATTACAATTGCTTTAAATTCAATGGCAGGGAGATTCATTTCTATTGCATATCAAAGAGGGGAATTTGGAAAAGCTCAAGGATATTATTCCACGATTTCATTTGCGAATTGGATAATCACTATTATTATATTGATACCCTTTAGTATAATTACATATTATTTAGATACAATATTAGAGGTACCTAAAGATATTTTAAGTGATGTGCAATTATTGTTTGGATTTATCTTTATAAATTTCTTAATTCTTACATTGTTATCCACATGGGGAGTCGCTACTTTTATTACTAATAAATTATACTTGCAATCTCTAAATACTATTTGTTCTCAGTTGATTCGTTTGTTATTGACTTTCGGGTTATTTGTTTTATATGAACCTACATTACATTTTATAGGTCTAGCAATATTAATTTCTACTATATACGTATGTTTGATGAACTATATTTATAAAATCAAGTTAACACCGGATTTAAAATATAAAAAGAGCAAATTAAGTTTTAATAAATTTAAAGAAGTAACTTCGTCAGGAATTTGGAATACTATACAAACTGCAGGCTTTTTAATGTTGACAGCAGTAGATTTATTGGTAGTTAACTTATTATTAGGACCACATGCTATGGGGGTTTTATCCATTGCTAAGCTATTACCTACAACTATGTTAACTATATCTGGAACAATAAATTCAATTTTTATACCTAATTTTTTAAATTTATACGCTAGTAATAAAATTAGTGAATTAGGAAAAGAAGTTAAACAGAGTATGAAAATTGTTGGTATATTATTAATGGTACCTCTAACATGTATATTTATTTTCGGACAGGACTTTTATAGATTATGGGTTCCTACAGAAGATGCAAGTTTACTATATTATTTGACTTCTGTCAGTATATTAAATATGATTTTTACTTCGTCAATTTCACCAATGTTTAATTTGTTCACAATTACCAATAAGTTGAAATTTAATGCAATACTGATAATAGTTTCAGGGTTTTTAAACATTATTTTAATGATCTTACTCATTAAGTATACAGATTTAGGAATTTATGCAGTAGCTGGGTTAAGTACTATTATTAATTTAATAAGAAATTTATGTTTTATTGCACCATATTCGGCAAAGTGTATAGGATTAAAATGGTATGCTTTTTATCCTAAAATTATAAGTTTTATTATACCATTTGGTGTAGTAATGATTTTAGGATATTTATTAAAAAATATCTATCATGTATATAATTGGTTTGATTTTTTTATTGTGACGGTTTTAATGTCTTTGATTACATTTATCGTGAATTATTTCATTGCGCTAACTAAACATGAAAAAAAGCTATTTCTAAACTTTTTTTGGGGGAAAATTATAAGAAGGTGACATCGAGAATTAAAGAATGGGAGATATATTAAAAATGAACGATTTAAAAAGAATAATTAAAAAAACGCCTTTGATAGGGAAGGTAGCATTAAAAGTTCATACCTTGAGAATTAAAAAAAATATAAGAAAGGATTTATTAAATTTATTTAATAAAGAATCAAACAAGCCAAAAATATTTATTTTTTTATGTGATACATATGGTAATTTGGGAGATGTGGCACTTAGATATATTCAGAGAAGATTTCTAGAAGAAAATTTTAAAAGTTATACTCAAATTTTAGTTACAGATTTAGATTTGAGACATGGAGGAGATATTTTAAAGCAATATATACAAAAGGAGGATATATTAACTCTAGTTGGGGGAGGGAATTTTGGCAATCAATATATGGATACTGAAAATGATAGACGCTATGTCATTGAAAACTTTCCTGAAAACAAAATTATATGTTTCCCACAATCGATTTATTTTACAAATAATAAAGAAGGGGAAATAGAGAAAGAGAGAGCTATTAAAATTTATAATAACCATATGAATTTAACTCTAGCTTTGAGAGACACTATGTCATATGAAATAGCTAAATCTTTATTTACAAATGCTAATATATTACTTACGACAGACATTGTATTAACTTTAACCGAATTTCAATATAATTATAAAAGAACAGGTGCCTTATTTTTAATGCGTGCTGATGTAGAAAAAACTCTTCAAGAAGGAGAGTTTAATTTATTAAATCAAATAGTCAAAAAGAAGTTTTCTAAAGTAGCATATTCAGATACGATAATATCGGAAAATGTAGGTCATGATCGTCAATATGAAGTATTAGACAAAAAATTAGCTGAAATTGCTAATGCAAAAATTGTTATAACCGATCGTTTACATGGAATGATATTTTGTGCGATAACGAATACACCATGTATTGTCTTGTCAAATTATAATCATAAAATTAAATATCAATATGAATGGATTAAACATTTAAACTACATTAAATATCTGGAGGATATTTCTGAATTTGAAGATTCGCTATCAAATTTAATAGAAGTAGAACCTATGAAATATGATAGTTCATTTACAGCCTCGTATTTTAAAGAAATAATTAAAGTAATGAAATCTTAATGTAGCCTCAATATAAAAGGTGAAGATGCTGCTATAGAAGGTCAATTAATAGAATTAAAAACTTAAAAAGTAGAGGGTACATATGAATTTTTCAGTTTTAATGTCAGTGTATATAAAGGAGTCTCCGGAATTTTTAAAGGAGGCTCTAGAGAGCATTTTGATAAATCAAACTCTTTTACCATCAGAGATGGTACTAGTAAAAGATGGACCGTTAACAAGCGAATTGGATTCAATTATAAATGATTTTAAAGGTAAATTTCCAACTATATTGAAGATAGTTGGATTGGATAATAATGTGGGATTAGGTAAGGCACTTAATATTGGGCTACAACATTGTACTAATGAACTCGTTGCTAGAATGGATTCTGATGATATTTGTGCAAATGATCGTTTTGAGAGTCAAATTGAATATTTTAAACAAAATTATAATTTAGATCTTGTAGGTGGTAATATTATAGAGTTTTACGATACACCTTCAAATTCCAAACTTGAAAGAAAAGTTCCAAATGAAAAAACTGATATTATTAAAATGGCAAAACGTAGAAATCCAATAAATCATGTTTCTGTAATGTTTAGGAAAGATTCAGTAATTCAAGCTGGTGGATATAAACATTTACCGTATTTAGAAGATTACTATTTATGGATTCGAATGATTGAATTTGGAAGTGAAATGGCTAATATTAATAAAAACTTAGTATATGTTCGTACAGGAAAAGCAATGTATAAGCGTAGAGGAAATAAAGAATATATAAAGGGGTGGCATAAGTTACAAAAAGAAATGAAAAAAATGGGGATTATCAGTAATTTTGATTTAATGATCAATATGATAAATATTATAATATTTATTTATATGCCAGCTGGAGTTAAGGAAATGGTATATAAATTATTTTTAAGGAGATAAATGGAGAGGCTTGGTGAAATTTCAATGAGTCTAGTAAGTATAATAGTCCCTATATATAATGCAGAGAAAACGCTGTCCCGTTGTATTGAAAGTTTGATAAAACAGACTTTATGGGATATGGAAATTATTTTAGTTGACGATGGTTCAACAGATGGTAGCGCTGATATTTGTAATTTATATAGTCAAAATGATAGTCGTATAATTGTAATTCATAAAAAAAATGAAGGTGTATCCAAAACAAGAAATGCAGGACTAAAAAAGGTGACATCTGATTATGTTTTATTTGTGGATAGTGATGATTATATAGAACATTCAATGTGTGAAGTTTTATATAAAGAGATTATTAATACAAAATATGAAGTAGTAATGTGTGGATTCGAAAGACGTTTTATTTTTAATGGTAAGGTTAAAAGGTCGGAGATAATCCTACCAGGAATACAATCTGTTGGGAATATGAGGGAATTTGAAGATAATTGGTGTAATTTATATAAAAAGTCATTTTTTAATGCGCCATGGGGAAAACTATATAAGGTAGATTATATAAAAAAGAATAATATTTCATTTGAAGAAGAATTAGATTGTGGTGAAGACTTACTATTTAATTTAGAGGTTTTTGGATATATTAATAAAATTGCAGTAGTTAATGAGCCCTTATATATTTATGAATGTACAGAGAAAGAATCGTTAACTACAAAATTAGATTTGAAAAAAGAACACAATGATAAGTATTTATATAATACTACACTTAATTATTTAGATAAAATGAATATGCTCAAAGCTTGCGAAGGTGAAGTTGCTCGAATCTATATGAGAAGTTGCTTTAGGACATTTGAACAGATATTATTACTAGAAAATGGTTTAGATTCAAATGAAAAGAAAATGCATATAAAAAATATACTTTCTTGTAAAGAGACTAAAAAAGCTCTTTATTCAAATCAAACTAAAAGTTTAGAGAGCTATATTTATTTGCTGATATTAAGGACTAATTCATATAGTATAGTTTCCCATTTCACAAAAATAAGATTTAAATACAAAATGTTTTTGAGAAAGGGTTTTAATTTTGAAAATCAAGAAGTTAGCGCTAGGTGAAATAGGTTTTGTACTTTTTCTATTTTGTTTTATTTTTGCACCACCATTAATACCAAAGATTAACTTGATTTTCTTTGTGTTTATTTATGCTGTTTTTCAGTTACTTCGACGTAAGAAAACTTTGGTGACAAATGTATTCTATTATAGTGGTATCCAGAAATTTTGTACTTTAATGTTTATTGCATATGTATACATCATATTTATAATGTCCATTGGAATTTTATTTGAGGATGTTGGTTCAATAAATTATATTAAAACATTATATAGATTTATATTGTTAATTCCTATTACTGTAACTTGCATTGTATATTTAATTGTTAGAATTCACGAGCTGAAATATGATGTTTATGATGTGTTACATGCCATCATTAAAGCGGGAATGATACAAGTTATTTTATCTATACTTATGTTTTTAATACCAAGTGTAAAAGAATTTATTGTTAATATAATGTTTGCAAATACAGGAGATAATTTAACACAAAACTTATGGGTGTACCAACGAAGACTTTATGGATTTTCTAATAGTTTGTTAGATTCATTTGGTTATGGAACTGGAGTTATAGCGGCATTACCGTTAATTTTAGCAGCTAGGAGCAAAATTAGATATTTATTATATATCCCATTCTTATTAATTGTACCATTTTTAAATTCAAGGACTGGTCTAATAATTTTTATAGTCGGATTAATCTGTTGCATTCCATTATATGCAAAAAAGTTGAAACTTAGTAGTATGTTTAAATTGTCAATTTTAACATTATTGAATATTCTTTTTTTAAGTGTAGGCTATAAGATTTTAAAAATTATTAATCCGATTACATCTGAGTGGATCGGAAACGGACTTTTGAGTGTGGTTTCGATGTTTAATACTAATAATGAATATAATTCAAATATAGGGTATACAGAATCAACTAATAAATTATTCTCAGCAGAATTTTGGTACGTTCCTGATAGTATATGGGGATTTTTATTTGGAACAGGTCATAATGTGTATGAAGCTATAGGTTTTACCCATTCTGATGTAGGTTATATTAATGATCTTTGGTTAGGCGGGGTATTAGGTTTAGTATTATTTTATTGCCCTTTATTAAGTTTATTTATAGGAATTTTAATAAAAGAAAAGCAATTAGGAATTAAGTATTTAGTATGCTTTTTAGGTCTTGCTTTTTTAGTTACTAACATTAAAGGATATATGATTAATTATAATGTAGGGATGGCTGTTACTTTAGCGATTTGCTTCTCAATAGTGTATCTTAATAACAAAAATAATATTCCTTTAATAAAGAAGGAATAAAATACAAATTGTAAATTTAATTGAAATTTTTGTAGGTAAGGGATTTTGTTAATAATTTATGTGTGGAGGAGAATTATGGAACCTTTTTTCAGTATAATAGTCCCTGTTTATAATGTGGAAGACTATTTAGATGATTGTTATTTAAGCATTTCGAGTCAGAGTTTTTCAGATTATGAAATAATTTTTGTAAATGATGGTTCAACAGATTATTCAGGTGAGAAATGTGATGAAATTTGCAAACATAATAAAAGAGCTATTACTATACACAAAGAAAATGGGGGCTTATCAGATGCACGGAATGTAGGGATAAGTCTTTCGAAAGGTAAGTATATAGTTTTACTAGATTCAGATGATATGTTAAACGAAAAAGCTCTGGAAAGTTTACATAGATTGATTAATGAAAATGAATTTCCTGATGTTTTAATTAATAGGATTAAATTTTTTAGCGAGGACCCTCTAAATGGAAAGGAGTGTAAATATAAGTTTTCTAATGAATTAAATAAATCATCTATACCAAAGTGTTTTCAAACTTTAACGAAATTAGATGATTATGTACCAGCTGCGTGGACTTTAGTTGTAAAAAAGGACCACATTGTGAAGAAAGATTTATATTTTGTAAAGGGATTACTTCATGAGGATGAGCAATGGACACCACGAGTAGTATTAAGTGCAAGTACAGTAGCTTTTAATAATAATTGCTTTTATTTATATCGTCAAGAGCGTGAGGGATCTATAACACAAGTGAAAAATTCGAAACGTGAAATAGACAAGCTATGGATATCCAACGATTTATATAATGAGAGTAAAAAAAGTAAGTATAGTATGGAGTCTAAAGAAGCTTTAGTAAATAGAGCTACAGATTTATATTGGGGAGTTTTAGTAAGAACTTACCAATATAAAGAAAATGAATCAGATTTCAATAAACTTTTGAGTAATTTAGCCAATATAAATTATATTTTCAAACTGAGTAAAAATAAGAAATATGTTTTTGCGAATTTCTTAATAGGTATTTTAGGCGTAAAAAATACGACTATATTTTTAAATAGGGCAGCTTCGAAGAGGATTTGATTCATGTCGATTTATATTTTAAGTGGGAATTTTCTGAAGTGAATTTAATTTTAGCAGTACATAGGCTATTAACATTACGAGAAGTTGATTGCAATTAATATCATTTTAATTGTACTAAATAGTAAAGATATTTTTATTTAATCCAGGGAAAAGATTTAAGTGTTTATTGTTCTTATGTATGATAAGAATTTCTATAGGTGATTTTAGATATTATAAATATTAGTAATTAAATATTCTAATTTATAATATAAATGTTATTTGATTGATTCGCAGAAGGATAAGTTAACACTTGGAAAGTAGGCATAATCAAATGATAAAAAGAATCGTAGATATCATTTTATGTGGAGTAGCGTTAATAATATTTTGTATCCCAATGATAATAATATATTGTTGGATAAAGCTAGATTCCCCAGGTCCAGTGCTTTTTAAACAAAAACGTGTAGGGAAAAATGGTGAGTTATTTGAAATATATAAATATAGATCTATGCGTATCGATACACCAAATGTGTCTACAGAGAAACTTGGAGATCCAACGCAGTTTATTACTAAAAGTGGCAAATTTCTTCGTAAAACAAGTTTAGATGAATTACCGCAATTATTTAATATTATTAAGGGCGATATGTCTATTGTTGGACCAAGACCGGCATTATATAATCAATATGATTTGATTGAAATGCGCGACGAAGTTGCGGTAAATAGCATTCGACCAGGTTTAACTGGGTATGCACAAATTATGGGGCGAGATTTAATTTCTGATAAAGAAAAAGTTAACTATGATGAATATTACATAAAGAATCAAAATTTATTATTAGATTTCAAGATTATTTGGGCGACATTTTTTAGAGTATTGAGATCTGAAGGTGTTAAAATGAAATAGTTAATTTTAAGATTTATTATTTATAACCGTTATTTCATGCGTGTAGGTTTTAATTGAGAGGCCACTTAAAATCTAGAAAAAGCTGGTTTATAAAACAGATTTGGATATAATATAAGATTCAAAACCAACTCCCTCACGAGTTGGTTTTCTTGTTAATATATGACATAATAATAGAAGAATCGTTCGAATAGAGGGTAGTTAAAAAAATGACAAAAGTATTGCAAACAACACATCTAAATTGTACATTGTCCATGGCAGATATTAACGAATACCGCGATGTAGTTTTTTCATTACATGATAAGCTAGAGCAATCAAATGACCTCACAGGGTGGCTGCATTATCCTGAACAAAATCACGATGCATTACTTAGTGCCATCGAAAATGTAGCGGCTGAAATTCGTCAAGAAGCAGATGTGCTCATTGTCGTTGGTGTAGGTGGCTCATTTTTAGGTGCACGTGCGATTTTAGATGCGCTGACGCCTTATTTTGGTCGTCAAATGCAGGGGATTGAGGTCATTTATGTCGGTCAAAATATGAGTGGTGCGTATATTAATCAGCTGCTGAAATATATCATGGACAAGCGTGTGTATGTGAATGTGATTTCGAAGTCTGGCGGTACGATGGAGCCTGCATTGGCTTTTCGTGCGATGCGCCAGTATATGGAGGCAAAGTACGGCGAGGAGGAAGCTGCACGTCGTATTATTGTGACAACAGATGCTGAAAAAGGGATTTTAAAGGAGCTTGCGGATAAAGCAGGCTATCGTCAATTTGTCATTCCAGATGATATTGGTGGGCGTTTTTCTGTACTGACGCCTGTAGGACTACTACCTGTAGCGGTGGCGGATATTGATATTCGTGCGCTAATGGCAGGGGCGAGAGAGGCCGCAGAAGAGTTAGCTGAGCCGAATTTAGAGCATAATGATGCGTATAAATATGCGGTGATGCGTCATATCTTATATAAGGAAGGCTATAATATCGAAGTGCTTGCGTCATTTGAGCCATCACTAAATAAATTCCATGAATGGTGGAAGCAGCTATTTGGGGAAAGTGAAGGGAAGGACAAGAAGGGTCTTTATCCATCTACCGTGAATTTCTCGACGGACCTGCACTCAATTGGTCAATTTATTCAAGATGGTAGTCCGATATTATTTGAGACGCTGCTGCATTTCCAAACGATTGAGCCAGATTTTATTGTGAGCTTTGATAGTCGTGATGAGGACGGGCTTAATTATTTAGCGGGGCGTACATTAAATGAGATTAATGCATTGTCTAAGCAAGGGACGGCACTTGCGCATGCGGAAGGCGGCGTGCCGGTCATTCAGTTAGAGTTGCCACGACTTGATGCGTTTCATTTAGGGTATTTAATTTATTTCTTTATGAAGGCGTGTGCGATTAGTGCGTACTTGCTGGATGTCAATCCGTTTGATCAACCTGGGGTAGAGGCGTATAAAAAGAAAATGCTAGAGTTATTGCATACAAAGAAGGTGCTAGAATGATTACAATCCAAAATGAAATTGAAAAATGGTCAGCGGCAGACTTGCCGATCTATTTACAAGAAGAACTGCAAGACATTCAGCAACAACCTACAAAGTTAGAGGATCACTTTTACCAGCCGTTAAAGTTTGGTACAGCAGGTATGCGCGGTGAGCTTGGTGTTGGGCCGAACCGTATGAACATCTTTACCGTGCGTCATGCGGCGGCGGGTCTTGCGCAGTATGTTGCGGCAGCAGGTGCTGAGGCTTGTGAACGCGGGGTTGTCATTGCCTATGATACGCGTCATTTTTCATATGAGTTCGCGCTAGAGACGGCGAAGGTTTTAGGGGCATATGGTGTGCGTAGCTATGTGTTTAGCGAGCCACGCCCGACGCCGCAGCTGTCGTTTGCGGTGCGTTATTTGTATGCCTATGCAGGTGTTGTCATTACCGCGAGTCATAACCCGAAGCAGTATAACGGCTTTAAAGTGTATGGTGCAGATGGTGCGCAAATGGTGCCAAGTGGTGTGACGGCGATTGTTGATCATATGGCGCAAATTGATGATATTTTTGCGATTGAGACGGCTCCGTTTGAGACATATAGCCAGTTTGTGTTAGAGAAGTTAGACGAGGCATATGAGCAGCGTTTGCTTCAGCTAAAGGAACGTGACGTGGATGCGTCGATGACAATTGTGTATACACCTCTTCACGGAGCAGGGCTTGTGCCGGTTGTAAGTGGCCTAAAGGCGTTTGGCTTTAATGCCGTACAGGTCGTTCATGAGCAGGCCGTGCAGGACGGTGCGTTTCCAACGGTGCCCTATCCAAATCCTGAGGAGGCGGCCGCATTTGAGCGCGCAATCGCACTTGGAAAAGAGACGAAAGCAGACCTTTTACTAGCAACAGATCCAGATGCAGATCGTCTTGGTGTGGCGGTGCGTAGTGGTGAGGGATACGAGCTATTAACAGGCAATCAGCTCGGCGCACTTGTCGTGTCGTATTTACTTGAGGCGAAAAAGGAAAAAGGGACACTTGCACCAAATGCAGTTGTGTTAAAAACGATTGTGACATCTGAGCTCGGTGCGAATATTGCGAAGCGCTACGGTGTTGAGACGGTTAATGTGTTAACTGGCTTCAAATATATTGCGGAGAAAATCGAGCAGTATGAGCAAACAGGCGACAAGGAATTTTTATTTGGCTATGAGGAGTCATACGGCTATCTTGTGAAAAGCTTTGTTCGTGATAAGGATGCGGTGCAGCTTGCATTGCAGACAGCGGAAATGGCGTCTTATTATGCACAGCAAGGGAAGACGTTACTGGATGTATTGGACGAGCTTTTTGTGGAGTATGGCTATTATCAGGAGGCACTTATTTCAAAAGTATTTGCGGGTAAATCAGGTCAAGAGGAAATGCAGCGCCTGTTAGCTGAGTATCGTGAGCAACCGATGACAGACATTGCAGGGATTGCGGTTAATTTTGTTGAGGATTATTTAACAAGTACAAAAACATTTGCGGATGGCGTGAAGGAAGCGATCACATTGCCGAGTGAAAATGTGCTAAAGTATACATTAGCAGACGGCACATGGGTGGCCATTCGTCCGAGTGGCACAGAGCCGAAATGTAAGTTTTACATCGGCGTTGTTGGTGAGACGCTTGCTCATGCACAACAGAAGCTTGCGCTAGTAAAAGCAATGTTTGAATAATGAAATAGGCTGTTGTGAAGGGAGAATATTTTTCTGCTTTCGCACAGCCATTATTTTTGTAGAGGTGGGGATAACGATGCATATTTTAGTAACAGGTGGTGCCGGCTTTATCGGCTCCCATACAGTCATCGCATTACTTGAAGAAGGTCATTCGGTTGTGGTAGCAGATAATTTAAGTAATAGTAAAAGAGAGACAATTGGCACATTGGAGCAGATTACAGGACAGCGTGTTGAATTTCATGAGATGGATGTCACAAATGAAGTGGCAGTTCATGCATTATTTGAGGCGCATGCATTTGATGGGGTCATTCATTTTGCGGGGCTGAAGGCAGTTGGTGAGTCGGTTGAGAAGCCGATTATGTATTATATGAACAACTTAGTGAGCACGATGGTTATTACGAATGCCTGTGTGAAGTACGGCGTGCACAAAATTGTCTTTAGCTCATCGGCGACAGTGTACGGGGAAAATGTGGTACCGTTCCACGAAGGGATGACACTACTGCCGACAACAAATCCGTACGGGGAGACAAAGGCAATGAGCGAGCGCATTTTGAAGGACGTTGCTTTTGTGACACCAAACTTAGGTGTGTCACTATTGCGCTATTTCAATCCAGTCGGTGCGCATAAAAGCGGTCTGATCGGTGAGTCACCAAATGGGATCCCGAATAATTTAATGCCGTTTGTGACACAAGTAGCGAAAGGCAAGCGAGCGGAGTTAAGTGTATTTGGTAATGATTATGATACAGTAGATGGTTCTGGTGTACGTGATTATATTCACGTTGTCGATTTAGCTGAAGGGCATGTGGCGGCGATTGAGCAGTTGACGCCGGGAACGCATGTGTACAATCTTGGTACTGGTCAAGGCACAAGCGTACTACAGCTTGTTCAGGCCTTTGAGAAAGTAAATGGTGTGCGCGTACCGTATAAAATCGTCGCGCGTCGCCCAGGCGATATCGCAAGCTGCTATGCAGACGCGACAAAAGCAAAAGAAAAGCTCGGCTGGGTCGCAAAGCGCGGCATTGAGGAAATGTGCGAGGATGCCTGGCGATTTGAGCTGCAAATGAATTGAGGACATTTAAAAATTTGCACCAAAATAGTTTCTTTTACGATGTTTGATTTTAGACAATAAATATTGCAAAAGTTAAGTCGAGTGGCGTTTGCTAATTCATTTAGATTTGTCACTGAAATCGGTAAAAGTCATTGTTCAAACGTTATTTTTCATGTAGACTTATCCATGCGATTATCCTTTATTTTGATTTGGATGATGAACTATCGCCCAACCATTATAAAGGATTTTTTGCGTAGAAATTGATGTGATAAATGGTAAAAATCAGTAAATAAGGATAGATATTCAAAAAACATCAACTGTGGATGATCTTTTTGTAAAGGAGAATGTATGATTGACAATTCAAAGCAAAGAAAATTAGGTGCGATTTTGTCGTATTTAAATATACTTATTGCTACTGCTGTAGGGATTTTATATACGCCGTTTTTATTAAGAGCCTTAGGACAAAGCGAGTATGGTCTATACTCTTTAATTTTAGCATTAATGAGCTTTTTAGCCATTTTGGATCTAGGATTTGGTAACTCAATTGTTCGATTTAATGCTAAGTTAAGGGCATTAAAAGATGACCAAGGAATTGCTAGATTAAATGGTTTGTTTGTTATTTTGTATAGTGCGATGGCGATTATTGCATTAGGGATTGGCTATTTCATTTATCAGGATTTTGATGTATTTATAGGTGATTCATTAACTGCTGATGAAGCAGCTAGAGCAAAAATTATGTTTACTATACTTATAGTAAACTTGGCCTTTACATTGTTCATGAGTATTTACAATTCATTATTAATTGCATATGAGAAGTTTGTCATTGTTCAAACATTCGCGTTATTTAGAACGCTATTAATGCCGATTATTATGACACCGTTATTGCTATTTGGTTATGGATCTATTGCATTAGTCGTTGTTAACGTAAGTCTGAATGTGATCGTTTTATTAGGTGCAGCTATGTATTGCTATACAAATTTAAAGGTGAAAATTACTTTTACTGGATTAGATTATGGGTTATTTAAAGATATTAGTACGTATTCTTTTTTCATTTTATTAAACATATTAGTTGATAAATTGTATGCACCTACAAGTCAGTACATACTAGGTGTGACTACTGGTACAACTGCAGTAGCCGTTTATGCAATCGGTATCCAGTTTACTACGTATTTTACGATGCTTTCGACATCAATCAACAGTGTGTTTTTACCCAAAATTACACAATTAGTAGTGGAAGAAAAGTTTAAAGAAATATCAAATGTTTTCATTAAAACTGGAAGAATCCAGTTTATTATATTAGCATTTGTGTTAAGTGGTTTTATTTTGTTTGGACAAGAGTTTATTAAGTTGTGGGCAGGACCAGAATACGTTAACAGTTATATAATTGCTTTAATAATTATGGTGCCCTCAATAATTCCATTATCACAAAATATGGCCATTGTAATACTACAGGCTAGAAATCAGTTGAAATTTAGAGTTCTTGTTTATTTAATAATAGCTATAGTAAGTGTTGGTTTAAGTTATTATTTATCAAATTTATGGTTAGAAATTGGACCTGCAATTAGTGTAGCCACGGCTACTTTATTAGGACAAATTTTAATTATGAACTATTACTATTTCAAAAAAGTTCAATTGGATATTCCACAATATTGGAAACAAGTATTGCCGATTACATGTAGAATGGCTTTAATGATGGGTGTTTTTTATATGTTTTATAGAATGATAATCGTAGAATATAGCTGGGGGAATTTAGCGTTAAGTGTTTTTGTATATTCACTAATAACATTTTTCTATATGTATAAACGCATTATGAATGATTATGAACGAGGATTATTTAGTGGAGTCATTAAACGGGTTTATTTGAAAAGAGGTTTAAAATAATGAAAAAAATAATAAAGCGTTTTATAAGTCTTCTACCTGTAAAAAAGCGGATTATTTTAGAAAGTCATCCGGACTTTTCAGGAAATACGTATCAGGTATTTGAGCAAATGCTTCAATACAAACTAAATGATACGCATGAGATTACATGGCTAGTAGAAAACCCAGGGAAATTTTCTCATATCAATATCAAAAACGTTACATTTAGAAAATATTACACGAATACTAAAAAAGAGAAACTGTCGTTATTTTTATATAAAGCGTCAGCTCAAGTATTAGTTTTTGAAAATAAATTAATTGGTAAAGCGAATTCTAAGACAAAGTCAATCTTTTTAAATCATGGAACATTATTAAAAAACACAAAAGGTTTATATGCGCCAGAGAAAAGTGTCGATTATGTTATTAGCGCTTCAGAAAATATTAATCATATCTACGAGTATGCATATGATATTTCGAGTGACATTATCAAACCTTTAGGATATCCAAGAAATGATTTGTTATTTGAGGATAAAAAAGTTGATTGGGGTCAATTCTTTGATGATTTTCAAGGTGAAAAAATTATTATTTGGATGCCAACATTCCGTCAACATAATTCGGGACAAAGAAATGACACTGAGAACAGCTCACAAAAACTACCTTTAGGTATTCCTATTTTATATAATGAAGAAATGCTTAAAGACATGAATGATTATTTAAAAAAGCACAATGTTTTTTTAGTTTTAAAGGCACACTATGCGCAAAATTTAGAGTTTATTAAGGTGAATAACTTAAGTCATTTTAAAATTCTATCTGACCAGCAACTATTGGATAAAGGGACAAGCTTATATGAAGCACTTCCTTCAACAGACGCATTGATTACAGATTACTCATCAATTTATTTTGATTATCTTTTACTGAATAAGCCGATTGGTCTTACAAATGACGATATTGATGACTATAAAATTGGCTTTATGTATGAAAATATTGACGAAGTTTTAGTAGGAGAAACGATTACTGATTGTAAAATGCTTCGGCACTTTGTTTCGAATGTTGCAAATGATCTAGATGTACATCGTGAGCTAAGACAAAAAGTGAATGATTATTTCAATAAATATCAGGATGGTGAATCGGCTAAGCGCGTGTTTGAACTAGTTAAACAAACATTAAGAATCTAAAATAATTTTTAATCTAAGGGAGTAAGAGTGTAATGGTAGAGAGTGAAGAACTTCAAATAATTTCACGGTTGGGCGGATTAACTAATACAAATTATTTGGTAATGTATAACAATGAAAAATGCGTTATGCGCTATGCTGGTGAAGGAACAAGTGAATTTATTAATCGAGAAGAAGAGTATAAAAATTCAACTGTAGCAGAGAGCCAAGGCATTTATCCAAAGCAATATTATTTTGATCGTGTAACTGGAAATAAAATTACAAAATACATTGAAGGCTGCTTAACAATGTCTGAGCAGGATTCAAAGAATGTATTTTATCAAAAAGAGATAGCTGCTATTTTTAAAAAGTTACATACATCATCTGAACCGTTTGTTAATGAATTTCCATTAGAGCAGTTAATGACGGATTATGAGGAGCTTTGTGTAAAGGGTGCGGCCAAATTAGATGAGCGCTTCTTTTCTTCTAAGAGATATGTTCAGAGTTTATTAACTAAGTATAATAATTTGAATGTCGAGAAAGTTCCATGCCACATAGATCCTTTATGCGAAAATTTTTTATGGGATCCGACGAATGAGAAAATGTATATTATTGACTTTGAATATAGTGGTATGTATGACCCATTATGGGATTTAGCAGACCATGCAATAGAGGCAAATTATTTACCAGAGCATGATGAAAGTTTTTTAACTTTTTACTATGGGAAAGGTAATGTAAATAAGGATATTTGGCAGAGGTACTATATGTTACAAATTTTTCAAGATTTCCTCTGGTATTTATGGGCAAGCTTTAAAACAGCATGGGGAGAAGATTTTGAAGAGTACGGATGTATGCGTTTTGAACGTCTGCAACGAAATTTGAAAGGATATCAAGAAAAGTATGACTAAAGCAATAATACTAGCTGCTGGAATGGGTACAAGATTACGTCCATTAACAGAATCTACACACAAATCTTTATTGACTATTAATAATCAGCCTTTTCTTGAGAGAAGTATTGACTTTTTATTGCAGCAAGATGTTGAAGAAATTGTGATTGTTACAGGATATTTAAAGGAACAATTTAACTATTTACTTCAAAAATATAAAGAAGTAAAGATTGTTAATAATGAATACTTTGATAAGTATAACAATGTTTATTCATTATACTTAGTACGGGGGTATTTAGGGGATTGTTTTATTTTAGAGGGAGATCTTTATTTACATCAATCCATTTTTCAAATAAATAATCAGACTCGTTCGAACTATTATGTGAAGCAAATAACAACAGATAAACAGGAATGGATTGTAGATTGTGATGAGCAAGAAAAGATAGTAAATATTCGCGTTGATGGTGTAGAAAGTTCAGATTTTATTTCAGCTGGAATTACATATTTAAGTGATGCAGATGGAGCGATTATTGAAAATGCCTTAAGTCAGTTGAACTTTGAGCAAGATGCTAAAAATCTATATTGGGATGAGATTTTGATAGAGAACTTGCATCACTTACAGATTTACGCTGCAAAAATTCCAGAAGGTACTGTTTTTGAAATCGACGATGTTCAGGATTATGACAGTTTAAAGCAACAATTTAATAAATCGTAGAAGGAGATTCAAATGAAAAAGATCTTTGATACAGTAATATGTGGAGCTGGACCCGCAGGAATGTCTCAATTTATTTATCAAGATTCAATTGGCCACCTGAATCAATTTTTAGATATGGGTGTTTGTGTATTAGAAAAAAAAGAAACACTTTTATCTGGAAACTTAAGTAATTATAACATTTCTGCTAATTCCAAGGGCTCGGCGTTATTTGAATTTTTAACAGATCAATCGACAATAAAACAATTTTTAAATGAGCAAAGTTCGATGGATAAAATTGAAAAGATGTACGATGTTGCGCCTAATCTGATGGAAGTCGGAAAAATCTATGAAGAAATCGGTCGCTTTTTAAAACAAGAAATTGTCCAGCATCCTCTCAGTGAAGTAATTACAGGTGCAGTGATTGAAGGAATTGAAGTTCAAGCAGATAATAGTTATAAAGTAGTATATGTGAAGCAGCATGAGCGTTTTGAAGTATTTGCTAAAAATATTCATGTAAATCTAGGTGGAGTTTCTAAAAGCATTAACGTTCACAATGATTCAAGTTTCACTTTAGCACATGAGGTGATTTCAGATAAAGCAACGAAAAATATGGAGATATTTAAACAGAATACACCTAAAAATATCGCTTTAATTGGCAACTCACATAGCGCAATGTCTGTACTAAATAAATTAAATCAGGATTATGCTATTTTCAATGATGAAAAAGTAAAAATTGATATTTATGGTCAATCGCCAGTTAAATTATATTATGCAAGTACTAGTGAGGCTGATGCAGATGGATATGTCTATGGTGAAGATGATATTTGTTTTCAAACGAACCGTGTAAATCGTTATTCAGGTATGCGTGAAGAATCGTTTGAAATTGCAAAAGCTATATTGAATGATGAAATTAAAAATATCAACCTTACAAATTGCTATTTTGAGAACCAAGAAAAGTATGATGTCATTATAGAATGCTTAGGCTATGAAACAAGGATGATTCCTTTTACAAAAATGGGTCAGTCAATTCTGTTTAAAATGAATCAAGGTGTGTTATGTACAGATGAATACTTTAGACCACTTTTAATTGATAATCAGCCATTGAAAAATTGTCATGCATACGGGATTGGTGTGGGATTAATTTTAACTCCAGAAAGTGGTGGAGAGAAATCATTTAATCGTAATATTGACGGTGTGTGGCTGTATCAACACTTTGTTGCAAAGAAATTAGTAGATATGGTGGTCTACCAATAATCATTAACTAGCAAGGCTAAGTAGTCATAAAACATATAATAGGGAATTTTTCTGCGAATTTAACAAAGTCGTTAGTTAGAGAAGGAGATTGTAAAATGAGACGTGTAATTACTTACGGCACATTTGATTTATTACATTACGGACATATCAATTTATTGAAAAGAGCTAAAGAGCATGGCGATTATTTAATAGTTGCATTATCTTCGGATGAATTTAATGAAAAAAAAGGAAAGGAAAGTTATTTTAGTTTCGCTGAAAGAAAGCAACTTTTGGAATCCATTCGTTATGTAGATCTAGTAATCACTGAAGATAATTGGGGTCAAAAAAAGGACGATATTTTAAAATATGAGATCGATTGCTTTGTAATGGGAAATGATTGGGAAGGCAAGTTTGATGAATTAAATGATTTCTGTGAGGTTGTATATTTAGAAAGAACGCCTGAAATATCGACTACAAAAATTAAGAATGAGTTAAAATTATAAAGTAAAGCTTGGTTGAGTTTTAGAACATATTTAGTATAGATGAGCTCATGATTCATGAACCGCAAAATATTCGAAGAGGAAGTGCATCATTTGGATATTATTAATATGCAGAAAATTATATATGATTCAAGTTTGAATATGGCCATTATTGCCATTAACATGACAATTATTGGATTAACGTCCCTAGCGGATTTTAAGAAAGTAATTGGGGTTGATTATGGAACGTTTCTAATGAAAAAGTATAAACTAGTTTGCCGTTTTACTGTCTATCATGTGTTAATTCTTTTTGCGGTCGTTAATGTGAGTTCTTTATTTTTAATGTTCGTTGATAATTATACCTTTCGAATTATTAATTTTATACTTTTAATCTTAAGTTTGATTTTTGCGATTTATTATTTCTTTACTTTTATCATTGTCGATAATAAATCGGTCAGAAAACAAATTTATCAGATGGAACTTGAAGGATCCTATATTCATAGTAATAATGAAAAACATCATGATGCGGATGAGCTCACTAGAATGAATAGTGGCTCGAGTTGTCCTAAAAAAATTTCGAGTAATTTGGTTGAATTTTTTAATACATATAATGACGAGACTCAAAAAACGTTTCAAGAAATATTTGGTCCAACTTCATTGCTCTATGATGATAGTAAGAAAAGACAAAAACGTTATCAAAAGATGCATGGTGCAAAACCCTATATTTATCGGAAAGAAGCGTCTAGTATAGCGGATATTTCATTCGAATTTTTACAGTTTCTGCGTACGAATCAGATTGCGGATAAATGGGCGCTTGAGATTTTACGGTTAATGGATGGAAAGAATAGTGATCACTATGAAATATTACGTCTTTATAATTTCACACGGTTAATGGCACAAATTAATTTGTTTATTTCAACAGGCGCTATTTATCAATACAAATTTCTTCAACATTTGGAGCCATTTTATTATAAGGCTGTTCAATTTGACGGGGATGACGCAATGAAAGTTCATGTGCTTGAAGTTGAAGAATATGCATTTAGACAATTACTGCAATTAATGTATAGTAAGAATGATTGTAAGGATTTATTATTTTATCAGTTTGCCGAAGAGTGGCTGTTACAGATGATCCGTACTGATACATATAAGGGATTACTGTCGAAGGACAAAATGATTTCTATCATGCTAAAAAAAGTTCACAAATACGATACCCCTGAATACAAAAAAACATTTACAGAAGTGTTATCGGCGTATTATGCCGTAAGCAACAATGTCCCCCCCGAGCTTTGTTTATCAGAAGTTAAAGAATATATTAAAAATAAACCTTTAGAAAATACAGCCTATGAAAAGATTTCACAAAAAGAATTATTTGAGTCTGAAGTGGCGATAGTTAGCTCCATGCACTAAGTGTGAACTTCCTTAACTGTATGACACTTAAAATAAACAATATAACGCACTTTAGGTTATAAAGAAGGTGGGATAACGATGCATATTTTAGTAACAGGTGGTGCCGGCTTTATCGGCTCCCATACAGTCATCGCATTACTTGAAGAAGGTCATTCGGTTGTGGTAGCAGATAATTTAAGTAATAGTAAAAGAGAGACAATTGGCACATTGGAGCAGATTACAGGACAGCGTGTTGAATTTCATGAGATGGATGTCACAAATGAAGTGGCAGTTCATGCATTATTTGAGGCGCATGCATTTGATGGGGTCATTCATTTTGCGGGGCTGAAGGCAGTTGGTGAGTCGGTTGAGAAGCCGATTATGTATTATATGAACAACTTAGTGAGCACGATGGTTATTACGAATGCCTGTGTGAAGTACGGCGTGCACAAAATTGTCTTTAGCTCATCGGCGACGGTGTACGGGGACAATCAGGTGCCGTTTTATGAGGAAATGACATTACTGCCGACGACGAATCCGTACGGGGAGACGAAGGCAATGAGCGAGCGTATTTTAAAGGATGTTGCCTTTGTGACGCCGCAGCTCGGTGTGTCGCTACTGCGCTATTTCAATCCAGTCGGTGCGCATAAAAGCGGTTTGATTGGTGAGTCACCAAATGGGATTCCGAATAATTTAATGCCGTTTGTCACACAAGTGGCAAAAGGAAAGCGAGCTGAGCTAAGTGTGTTTGGTAATGACTATGACACGGTGGACGGCTCAGGTGTGCGCGATTATATTCACGTTGTCGATTTAGCCGAGGGGCATGTCGCAGCGATTGAGCAGCTGACGCCGGGAACGCATGTGTACAATCTTGGTACTGGTCAAGGTACAAGCGTACTACAGCTTGTTCAGGCCTTTGAGAAAGTAAATGGTGTGCGCGTACCGTATAAAATCGTCGCGCGTCGCCCAGGCGATATCGCGAGCTGTTATGCGGATGCGACAAAGGCAAAGCAGGAGCTCGGCTGGGTAGCAAAGCGCGGCATTGAAGAAATGTGCGAAGATGCTTGGCGATTTGAGCAGGGCTCCACTAAGTAAAAAGAATAGTTTCATGAACCAGCCATTGCTTATATTAGATGGCTGGTTATTTTATATATCTACAACTCCCTTTAACTCAAAAAACTACTCAAAAATACAATTTATACCTCAAAAATGGTATTGTAGTTGAATTTATATGGGGGTATATTATACTAGTTAACGTGAATGATAATATTTTTTAGTGATAGAAAAGTATTGCAACTTTGTTATTCAGAATATTCTATCGGAATGAGGGTTTATTGTGTCGAAAAACATGAAGAAGTATTTTAATGCAACATTAGCGACAGCGGTTGCAGCATCTGGAGTTGCTGTAGTGGCGCCGGTTGCTGTGGAGGCAAGTGCAACGTTTACAGATGTGAAAGCATCTGATTATTTTTATAATGATATTTTAAATTTGAAAGAGCGCGGTATTATTAAAGGCTTTGAGGATGGGGCTTTCCGTCCAAATCAGGCTGTGACGCGTGGGCAAGTGGCAAAAATTTTAGCAGGTGTGCTTGGTCTTGATACGACGAATGTAACGGATCCAGGCTTTACTGATATTCCAACGACGCATCAATATTATGGTGCGATTGCAGCGTTAGCGAACGCGGGCATTATTAGTGGTTTTGAGGACGGTACTTTCCGTCAAGGCGAACCTGTACTGCGTAACCATATGGCGAAAATGATTACGAACGGCTTTGGTTTAGAGACTGCAAAAGATGCAGCGTCACCATTTACTGATGTGCGTGCAGATTATGCAAGTTTTATTACGGCGTTATTTACGAATAATGTCACGACAGGTAAGACAGCGACGACGTTTGATGGTGGCTCTTACGTGACGCGCGGTCAATTAGCGACGTTTGTTGTACGTGCAGAAAATGTACAGCCAGTAGA
This sequence comes from Solibacillus sp., assembly GCA_040274725.1. Lineage (GTDB taxonomy): Bacteria > Bacillota > Bacilli > Bacillales_A > Planococcaceae > Solibacillus. Next base: position 166,652 of record JBEMAQ010000002.1, read on the forward strand.
AGAGGTAGCAGCTGTAGCAACTGAGCAAACGTTAACAGTAACTGCGGTAGCGGAGACAGTGAAAACAGCAGACGGCGAGTTTACAGTAGCGGAGGCAGTGAAGTCTATTTTCACTGAGGCCAATGCAGCAGCACTTGCAGGCGCGAATGTTGTAGCAACTGTGCAAAATAACGAAATTATTGCGGTGAAAGCAATTACAATCAATACAGCTGAGCCTATTGTATTTGAAGCGAAGGCTGATTTAGAGAAGCTTGCTGTGATGAAAGCAACAGAGGCGACATTAACTGTAGATGGTACTGTTCAGGAGCTAGCAATTGCATTAGCAGATACAAAAGTAACATTAGGTGAATTGGCAAAAGTAACGAAGCTTGTCCTTGCAGAAGGCGCAAAGGCTGATGAAGTTATTGCCAACTATAGTAAAGTCAAAGCAAACATTACAGAAATCGTGAACGTGGCAGGCGAGCAAGTAGCGAAGCCAACATATAGCGGCGGTGGCTCTTCTTCAAGAACACCATCTAAAACGCAAAATATTTTAGCGATTGATGGTGACAAAATTACAGCTGCCGGTACATATGGTCCAGCAACAGGTAATCAAGTTATTAAAAAAGATTTAGTCATTGCATCAAAAGATGTGACACTTCAAAACGTAACAATTGAAGGGAACTTAATTATCGACAGTGCGGTTGGTGAGGGTGAAGTTTACTTAAACGGTGTAACAGTAAAGGGCCAAACAATCGTTAAAGGTGGCGGTAAGAATAGTGTGTACTTCACGGATTCTGTATTAGCTACTGTTATTGTTAACAAAAACAATGGTGCAGTGCGTATCGTGGCAGAAGGTAGTACACAAGTATTTGAAGTGCAACTTGAAACACCGGCATTAGTTGTAGAGCGCAACTTAGATGCGGGCTCTTCAGGATTTGAGGATGTCATCGTAACAGAAGCGATGCAAACAGCGGGCGAAGGCTTCCAAGTAGAGCTTGAAGGTGTGTTTGATACAGTTAACTCACGTTCAACACGTGTGCGCATGAATTTAAGTGAAGCAACAGACATTCAAACATTAGTATTAAATGCATTAACATTTGTGACAGGCGCGGGTACAATCCAAACAGCACGTATTAATGCAGATGGCTCAACGCTTTCACAGCGTCCGCAAAATCTTGTGTTAGATATTAGCGGTCATGTGACAATTGCGGGTGAAAATGTGACAGAAAGCTATTCTAATCCAAACGCGACAGCAGTTGTATCAGCAATTCGTGCGTCACAAGGAACAATTGCGGTAGAGATGGATAACTTTATTGCAGGCTTAACAGAGGAAGCTTTTGACGTAAAAGCAACATTAGATGGTCAAGAGCTTGAACTAAGAGGCTTATACTATGATGCGAACAAAGAGCAGCTTAAATTTAAATCGATTGAGCTTGAAGGTAACATCGGTAAAACAGTAGAAATCACTGTAACACCAAAGCACGAAAAGCTGTCAACAGCAGCAGTGAAGTCTTCGTTTGTTATGTCAACAGGCTTTGGCGGTCGCATTACAGATATTCAAAATGCAGGTATTCCAAATCTTGAAATTAAATTCCGCGCAGGTTCGGGTACGACAGTAGGTGATGTCGTGGCAACTGCGACAACAGACGCATACGGTTACTACACAGTAAATGTACCAGCAGGCGTGTACACAGGTGAATTCTCAGCGCCAGGTTACTTAACAACACATATGGTAGCAACAGCGACTTCAGATTACTTCAGCACAGACCAACATGCAACAGCTATGCGTGCAGCAGCTTCTCAGGAAGTAAAAGTTATGCTGACATGGGATGAGAGACCCTCTGATTTAGATTCGCATTTAGTAGGCCCAACAGCGGATAATGGTGAATTCCATATCGCATATTACGAAAAACAATATACAGAAAACGGAATTGTTTTTGCTGATTTAGACTGGGATGATACGAGCTCATATGGTCCAGAAACAACAACAATTCGCCAATTAAAAGACGGCGAGTACCGCTTCTACGTGCACAACTTCTCAGGTCAATCAGGCTATGATACGGCATTACGTAAATCGGGCGCGAAAGTAGCTGTTTACTTAGGAAATGCGACAACACCAAAGGAAACATTTATTGTACCAACAGGTGAAGGCACAGAGACAATTTGGAACGTATTTGATTTAATCGTAACAAATAACGGTGAAACAGTGACGATTCGTCCGGTAAATACGCTTGAGCAAGAAGTGGTGCAATATGAGGAGACGGATTTAGAGCGAGCAGTTCGATTAATTGAAACGGCTGCTTACAACATCGAAATCTCAGCTGACGCAACACAAGAAGAAAAAATAGCTGCTGTTCAAGCTGTAGTAAATAACTTAAATTTACCAGCGGATATTCGAGCTACAGTGTTATATGAGTTTGAAAATTACACAGTTGCAGTAGCGGATGGCAATGAAGTATATAATGCTTATATTTATCCAAGCTTCACATCCATTGAAGAGGAGCAAGCAACAACTACAGACACAGTTGAATTCACATTCACTTCAACGGTAGACGTTGCTTCAATCGACGTAACAGAAATTTATACAACAACAGCAGACACTACAACTGTCACAACACAAGACGGCGTGACTGTAACAACAGATACAGGCGCATTAGCAATTAGCTTCGGCTCATTAACTGTATCAACAGCAGATACGGTTGTCATCGTTGTAACGGATTCAGAAGGTAACAAAACACCTTATGAAGTGAAGTTCAACGGCATAACATGGGTAGCAACAGTACGCGCTCCAGAAAATAATTAATACAACATAACGAACTAGCCAGCTGAAGATTTTTTCAGTTGGCTAGTTTTTTTCGTGGCAATAATTTTAGGTGAAACATTTTTTAGTGCAGCTTAAAAAATTTTCGACGCTTCCTGTAGTTGCTATTTTTTAAAACGAAAAACACCGATTTGGCGGAAATGATATACAACATATTCATAAATAAATGTCATTATAACAATTATTTTAGTTATTGGATATTTTTTTTATTTGAAATGATAGATATTGATTAGAGTTTTTTGTATTGTGATTCTTTATACTTATATGAAAGAGGGTGTTTTCGTTAAAAAAAGGGCTGTTTTTGTTCGAAAAACGCGATTTTTTGCATGTATTGCACTGACTTTTTTACGGCTGGCTCATTTATTGGAGCTGCGCCGTGTTATGGAACGGATCGCCAAAGCGGGCGTTGATTTTGGCAGAAACGGTATGGAATTTCGGCTTTTTTGCAAAAAATGACCTGTTTTTTCATTATTTTAGAGCTGTTTTTTGTAGTGAATAAGTCATTGTTTTTGCTAGATTTTTATGGTTTTGTTCGCATTTAGTTCATTTGTGAAAAAAATATGGTGATTGGCACATATTTAAATCTATGTCGTATATCAATTTTGGAAAATCAACCATTTTTCATTTGAAGCTAAGTGGTTTATTTTTTTCGAGTGTTATTAAAAAAATAGAAAATAGATATTGAATGAAAAACAAGACAGCTGTAAAGACAATATGTGTCGAAATATTATATAGAAAATGATTATTTTTACATAATTTTTGAAATATTAACAAATTAAAGGTGAAAGAATATATAGTAAAGTATAGTATTTAGAGAAGGAGGGATCATTATGCATCCAAAATTACAAGCAGCAGTAGATACAATGGATTTATACCAAGCAACATTTCCAGAGGATGCTTGTATTGTTGTGGTCGATACAGAGGAGCTAATTGGCTATCGTCCGGGCAAGAAGATTGATATGAAATTAAAGCTAGGCATGAAGGTGACGAATTTCCGCGGGACCGTGACGGAGCGTGCGTTGTCACAGAAGCGTTTTTTTAGAGAGGAAAAAGGGCCGGAGCAGTTTGGTTTTGCTTATGTGTCAACGGCGCAACCGATTTTTGACGGGGCGCAGTTGCTTGGTGTCATTAGTGCGGTTATTTCAAATGAAAAGATGAGCTCTATGCGCCAGCTTGCAAGCGATTTGTCGAGTGCTGTGGAAGAGATGACGGCGACGAATGAGGAGCTGACTGTTGCGAGTAGGGATGTGGCGAGTCGCCTAGACGGGCTTGTTACCTCTGCGGACACGATGTCTGATGATATTCAACAAATTAATCAAATTGTCGGGCTTGTGAAGGGCATTGCGTCGAAGTCACAAATTTTAGGGCTCAATGCATCCATTGAGGCCGCGCGTTCAGGCGAGCACGGCAAAGGCTTTGCGGTGGTGGCGAAAGAAATTCAAAAAATGGCACAGGGAAGCACGGAAAGCGCCGATAAAATTGCCGCGCAGTTAAGAAAAGTTCGTGATTCAATCGAGATAGTGAGTGGTACAACGGGTCAAATTGCCGAGTTTACCGAGCGATTTGCGACAAGCATGCACGAATTAGGCGCTGCGTATAGTAATGTCAATCAAACAGCAGAAAAGCTTTTAGAAATTAGCGAGGTTGACAGCTAAGGGCAATGAAAAAAAGCGTGCAAATAATAATCTAAAGCATTCTTTTGAAATACATTCAGAAGGATGCTTTTTTGTGTGACGAATTTGATAGCGATGAATTGATTGGGAATTGAAGGGAAGAGCTACTACAAAAGAGATAGTCGGTTAAATAAATAGTTCTACTCGCTGACATATAACTTGAATTTTTTAGCCTATTTTTAACTTAAGTTCCTTATAATAGTTAATATCAATTGATACAATGAGGGTGATTTTTTGTGCGTGCGATGCGAATGATAAGAACAGATATTCCTGAAAAAACAGTTTGAGCGAGTGAAGCCTAATAGGGTGGACGGCTACGGGATAATAGGCGCAGAAACTGTTGCCTATTCGTCGGGTGCAAGTCGTAAAGAAATTGGAAAAGTGTCGATTTATACAGGCTTTTAATGAAGCAGGCTTGAGGAGGGATTTAGAATGGCTGTGAAAGACGCAGTGATTAGTACACCTGAATGGATGCTAGAAAGACTTTATATTGCGGAGTATGAGCGCGTTTTACTTGTGAAACGGGGAAGCAATATTTTTGCGAAATACGAAGGAAATGATCCATTGTTATTTCGTGAAAGTAATCATTGGCTCCTACAGTTTGTTGGGTCACATATGCTAGATCATCAGTTTGTGTTATTGTATGAGGATTTTCCAGGGGAGGCACTACCGACTTTACTTCGACAGCCTATTACGACATCGCAATTTTTTGAGATTGCAGAAGGACTTGTCAATGCGTGCATTGCCTTGCATCAGCAAGGGCTACTATTTCAACAGCTCAATCCTTCTCATATATTTATTCATCCAATGTCCTTACAAGTAAAGCTACTACCGAGTGATGACTTGTCGAAGTGGGGGACTGTCGTGAATATGGAGCAGTCCTTGCAGCATTTACTCTATATTGCGCCGGAGCAGACGGGGAGAATGTCGCTAGATATTGATGCACGTGCAGATTTATATGCGCTCGGCGTTGTATTTTATCGCCTACTTGTAGGGGATCTCTTCCGGGCCTCAACAAAGGAAGAGCTACTCTTTCAAATTGTTACGAAGAAGCCAGATTTGTCAGCCGTGTCGAAAAAGACGGGACTTGTATTACTTGAGCAGCTTATTGCGAAGTTACTTGAGAAAAATCCAGCAGACCGTTACCAAAATGCGCTTAGCTTGAAGCAAGATTTACAGCTTCTACAGGAAGGCAAGCTTGCGCAATTGACGAGCGGTGAGGAAGTTTTTCAGCCAAAGCCGTCACCGGATATTTGCGGACGAAAGGATGAATTCGATGTTCTGTTACGCAGCTTTAAACAGGTCGTGCAAGGGGACAATAAGGCGCTTTTTATTGAGGGGACGTCAGGTAGCGGGAAGTCATCATTTGTTTACCAGCTAAAGCCATATTTGGCCGAGCTGGATGGTTATTTTGCAGAATGTAAATTTGATGAGCGTCAACAGCAATGGATTGATCTATTTATTGAGCCGTTACGCCAAATGCTGAAGCAGCTTTATTTTAAAGGACGAGAATCGGTAGAAAGCTTTCGAAAATCGATTGTTCAATCGAATTTTATGGCAAAGGAGCTGCTCGTGAAATTGCTGCCAGAATTGCGTGTATTGCTACCAAATGATATGCCGATTATACCAGATGATGTTGAATTTACGATGCAGCAAAATACATATTTATTCTCGGCAATTGGCAAAATTATTGATGCCATTGTCGCGCAGGGGCATCCAATTGTTTGGTTTTTAGATGATTTGCAATGGGCGGATGCCAGCTCGCTTGATATTTTAGAGCGCATTTTCACACAGCATGAAAATGGCTATTTGTTTGTCGTCACCGCAGCACGTGACGAGGCCTCGCCGATTGTGGATGACTGTTTAGGCTGGCTGCAAACATTGCCGTATTTTACACGGATTAATTTGCGCCTGTTACATGGAGCAGAAATACAGGAATGGCTGAATAAGTCGATTATGCTGTCACCTGAGGATTCAACTCACGTAACGAAGCAGCTATTTCAATATACACGTGGCAACCCTCTTTTTATGCGCGAAGTATTTTTGGCGATGTTAAAAGGCAGAGCAATTTACTTTGATGTGGCAGAGGAAAGATGGAAAATTAATGATGATATTTTTCAGCCGATTGCAGCGCGGCAGGATATTATTGATTTCATTGTTGGGCGAATGGATGAATTGTCACCGAGTGCGCGCCATGCACTACAGCTTGCCGCATGTATCGGACATAAATTTTCGTTACAGCTACTGCAAAATTTAGCGAATATTGCGGAGCTAGAGCTACTAAGTAATGTAGAGGAGCTTGTAGATCAAGGCTTTTTAATTGGGAAGCGGCAGCAAAATCAGCAGTTGTTTCAATTTGTGCATGACCGTATTCAGCAGGCTGCCTATGAGACCATTACACAAGCAGAGCGCCAACAGCTCCATTATAAAATAGGCAAGCTATTAATCGAAAATCCAGTGAAAAGTCGACTGATGGCAGCGGTGGACCAGTTTAATTTGTGCATGCCTCTTTTGAATCGTCAGGAGCGCGAGCAATTAGCGATGTGGAATTATGAGCTTGCCCTGCAGACGAAAAAATCAGGGATGTTTGAGTATGCCTTGCATTTGTTTTTGGCAAGTAAAAGCTTATTACCCGAAAATCATTGGCATGTTTTCCGCGAGCTGTCCTTACCGATTTATACGTTTATCGGGGAATGTGCGTTTTTAGCAGGGGATTATGAGCAGTCACAGTTGCATATGAAAGAGGCACTAGAGCATGCACAGACGTCGCTTGAAAAGCTGACGATTTACCGACTCATGACATTTTTGCATTTTGAAGAGGAAAACGGTGAAGAGGTGCTCAAAGTTGGTTATTTAGCACTTGAGGAATGCGGTATTCATCTGCCTGCGAAGTTACAAAAATGGCATGTGCTGCAGGAATATGCACGGTTACGCTTAGATTTGCGAAATAAAACGAATGCACAGCTAGCGAGCCTTCCACCAATGGAAAATGAGGAAATTGATATTTTACTGCAAATTATTGTGAATTTAATTAGCAGCTCGTTTCGGATGGACGCGAATTTATCAGGTGTGCTACTGCTGCGCTCAGTACGTCTGTTACTCAAGTACGGCTCCATTGCAGAAAGTGCTGTTGTGTTTATTAATTTTGCGCTTGTTTTGTCGGCAGGCTTTCAGGATATTAAGCAGGCGTTGCGTTTCGGGAAGCTGGCGGTGGAGCTAGCCGAAAAGCAGGAAAATCCGTATATTAAAACGCGCGTTTATTTTGCGTACGGGACGTTTATCCATTACTGGGACAAGGATTATGATGCGAGTATCAAATATATTCGTCTCGCGCAGCATTATGCGAGGCAGTGTGGGTTAAAGTCAATTGTTAGTGCCTCGTCGTGCTTTATAGTGGCGATGCAGTGGATTCGCGGCATGCCACTCAAGCAGATTTATGAGCTGATTTGCTATGAGCAAGGGCAGCATGAGGATCAGGCGATGATTTTGGCAAAGGACTACTTGGCGGAGTTTCGCGGGTGGACAGAGTGCCTGCGTGATTTGAAAGGGCAGGTGGAGTGGCACTATCCGTATACACTTCAGCATGAAGACGCGGTCATTGTCATGCATCATATTTTGCGCCTACAAATGAGCTATTATTATGCAGATGAGGAGCAGGCACGTGAAAATTTAGTGCGCTTAGACGAGCCAATCCGGAAAATGTTCAATTTAGTAACAGCACCGTTCTACTTTTTATACCGCTCACTTTGGCAGTTTGATTGGCTTGCAGCGCGGCCACCAAAAAAGATTGCGTATCAATATAAAAAGGATATTCAGAAGAGTATTAACCGATTTAAAAAATGGGCAAAAATTACCCCGCAAAATTTTGAGCATTTGCTGATGCTATTGCAGGCTGAGAACTACCGATTAAAAGGTGCGGACGCGGAGGCAATGCTTTATTATGACCGTGCATTGCAGTTAGCGAAAGTGCATCAGTTTACGTCAGATGTCGCGTTAATTTATGAGCGCGCGGCGAAATTTTATGTAAGTCAGCATGATCGCATGAAGGCGAAAAAATATATTACGCAAGGGATAGAAGTGATGCAAGAGTGGGGGGCCTATAAAGTTGGGCGGCTCTGGGATGAACGCTACGAAACGTATATTGCACTTGCTGCCCCGGTGCAGGAAGCCGGTATGTCGTTTGATTTAAAAACCGTGCTGGAAACGACACAGTCACTCGCAAAGGAAATTCGTATGGAGGATTTATTGCAGAAGCTGCTGTTTTCACTGCTGAAGCACGCGAATGCGACGGCTGGTTATTTTATGCATTATCACCAAGGGCAATTACAGCTTGCGGCAAAGGTTGAGGCAGAGGATATGGAGTTTTCCTATTATCCAGAAGGGCATATGCTACAAGGCTCGGTGCAAATGGTTGCGGAATTCGTGCTGCAATGTGACGAGCCTGTGCTCATTCCGAATGTCATGAAGAGTGCGCTGTTCACGCATAATCGAAGTGATGCGAAGTCTATTTTGTGCTTGCCTGTGCATCATAAGGGCGAAGTAATGGCTGTACTCTATTTAGAAAACGTGCTACTGTACAATGCGTTTAGTACGATTCAATTAGAACTGATTCAAATGGTGACGACGCAAATTGCGGTGTCGATTGAAAACGCGAAAATTTATGCGGATTTAGAGGTGCGTGTAGCAGAGCGTACGAAGCAGTATGAGGAGATGAATCAGCATTTAATCGCGGTCAATGAGCGTCTCGAAAAAAATGAGGCGGAACGTAAAAAGCTGTTTCAGAACATTTCACATGAGCTGCGTTCGCCGATTACGTCCTCGCTCGGCTATATTGATGTTATTTTAGATGATATCGTCACAGATCCCGACAAGCAAAAGGAATATTTAGGGCGCAGCAGGGAGCGCCTCCTGTCATTAAAATCGCTTATTCATGATTTATTTGATTTGGCGAAGCTTGAGGCAGGGCGTATTGATTATGAAAAATCGGTTGTCGGTGTAGTGGAGTTGTATGAAGCTTTTGTGGAGCGCTACCGGAATGATGTGGAGCGCGCGGGGCTCGTGTTTGAGGTAGAAGGACACTTTACGCACGATGCGTTCGTGTCAATTGATATGGCGCGTATTGAGCAGGTCATGACGAATTTGATGGTCAATGCGGTGAAGTATACCGACAGTGGCAGCGTCAAAATGGTGATGTCTGCGATGAATGGCTGGTTTTATTGCGCCATTACCGATAGTGGGCGCGGTATTCCAACGAATGATTTGCCGTTTATTTTTGATAGCTATTTTAAAGCATCCAATACAAATAATGTTGATTCGCATGGTGTGGGTCTGGCGATTTGTAAACAAATTATCGAGCAGCACGCGGGGAAGATTGCGGTGGAGAGTACGGAGCAGAAGGGCTCGACATTCTCCTTTATGCTACCGCTTGTGAAATAAGTAAAAATCGATTATTTTCGTTTGAGCGAAAATAATCGATTTTTTATTTTGTGAATTTATAGCCAAAACCACGAATTGTATGAATCCACTTTGGTTGGCTCGGTACATCCTCTACTTTGCGCCGGAGTGTACTCATATGAACGGATAAAGTTTTCGAATCGACCACACCGTCATAGCCCCAGACATGATCGAGTAGCTGCTCAAAGGATAGCACACGATTGGCATTTTCAGCTAAGTAAAACAGTAGCTGTTTTTCCTTTGTAAAAAGATTAATATGTACCCCATTTTTTGATACTTCCTTATTATCAAAATCAAGAACGAGTTCTCCAGCTTGAATAATACGGTTAGATTTTTGATGTCTCTTTAAATGAGCTTGAATTCGCGCGAGTAGCTCTTTTGGGATAAAAGGTTTTGTAATATAATCATCAGCACCCGCATCAAAGCCTTCTAATTTATACTCGAGCGTGTCATTTGCTGTGAGGAAGATTAAAATGGCATTCGATTGTTGACGAATTTCCTCTGCAAGCTCAAAGCCATTGCCATCAGGAAGGTTGATATCTAGAATAATGACGTCTGGATTATGCTGTGTAATGAGTGTCTTTCCTTCATTTATGGTCGTAGCTTGCCATAATTGATAGCCGGCATTTTCGATGTAAAGAGCTAACACTTCCATAATATCTAAATCATCTTCTACGATAACAATTTTTTCCTCCGCCATCAAAATCCCCGCCTTTTTGGTTTACTAATTATAAGTATTATATCATTATAGATAAAAATAACAAAAATATAAATATATTACCATTAAATGAGTTTTTTAATTACTCATAGATAATATGTGTTGTTGATTTTTCCTGTGAGAATTGATAGAACATCAAGTATCAATATGGTGTCATCTAATATGTCCTGTATTTGCTTTTTTGTCTTCAGAGATATGGTTTCAAAGTCCTGCTAATTATGTATTGGTAATAAGCTATAATTAACAGTAATTACATGAAATGAGGGAAGGCAATGAAAGGTTTTTTAACAAGTGTATTTGGGCTACTCCTGCTACTCGCGCCGCTACCTGTAGTAGCGGCAGCGTCTTTTTTTTATGTTGTGTCGCCTGATGGAGTAGAGCTGACGACGACGGCAAGTATGGACGGCAAAGTACTCGCCAATTTACCACAGGGGATGAAGCTGACGGTTGTAGCAGAGGAAGAGGAATGGACGCGCATTGATTTTAATGGTCGGCTCGGCTGGGTGCCGAGCGCGAGTGTGAAACCGTTTACTGAAAATTTATGGCCTGTTTATGCGCAGCACTACGCGACAATTGAGCAAACCGAGCATGTCGTGTACGCGCTTATTGCAGATTTTACGCGAGATGGTGTCGAGGATTTGTATATCGTGACAGATGAGGATACAGCCGCGGGAAATTATACGGAAAGTATTTACCGCGGGCATGAGGTGATTTATCAAAAATCGCTGACAGATGGGTTGATGATTTTACAGGACGGCTTGCAGTATTTTATTCGCCATGATGCAACAATTAACAGCGAGGCGGCGTTTTCATTAATGGCATTGAATGATCAGGCAAAAGCAGATTATTATGATGCAAGTGCGGGAGATGAGAGCTATAAAATAAAGACCAATTCTTACGTTCAAACAATACATATTTTACAGCCGGCACTAGATGCGGCTGCGGAGAAAACGTTTATTTCTGAGGAGATTACATCAAAGGATTATTCAGGTGCCGAGCTTGTGAATGCGTATAATGAGAGCGTCTATCTCCAGCGCCGAGCCGAGCGTGTAAACGGAGCGGAGCAGGAATTAACAGATGCAGAATATAATGCATTATTTGCGCCGTATAACAAGGCAAAGACCGTTGCAAAAATTTATGATGATAACTATAAATCGGCTGCGCTCTCGACAAAGTTTTCATTTAATAAGCAGCGTGTGTTAGATGAGCTGATTGCGTTAGCGGAGGCGTATCAAACCGTTGTCGAAACAGAGCTAAGTGACGCGGAACTGCAAACGCTACGTGAGAAGCTCGCACAGTCTGTCGTATTACAGCTACCGTTTAGTGAGGGGGAGCGCCTGCCACAAATGTTTGTTAAAAATATGCTACAGCTGATGGCACAGCAAACGGCAAGAAGTGGTGAGGTAAGCTTTGATCAGGAGCTTGTGATGGCAAATATTCGTGCGTTTTACGGCGTAAAGCCTGAAGAGCAACTAGAAATTGCGGATGTGAAGCTTGTAGACGAGCAGTATGTGACGAATGTATCAGCCCCAGAGCTAAACAGCTACCGACAATTAACGAACGTGCAGAAGCTCACGAAGGATTTTGTCGCTGTGCAGTTCACTGAATACGAACTGCCACAAACAATCATAGTGACGGAATCAGAAAAGGAACTCATTGCAGGCAATGTCACGCAGGAAGGTTATGTTATTTTTAAGCGTGTTACGGACGAATGGCTTTATATCGACACGGTAAAGGTAGTAGAGGGATTGAATATGCTGCGCTACGAGGACTATGCGAATCAGCTAATGGTAAAGGAAGTAGCACCTGTAGAGAAGGCGCTAAACGCTGAAGTAGAAGAGGAGCCGCTACCTGTAGAAGAGAAAAAACAGCCGGTAGCCGCGAGTTTATTTATACTAATCTTCGCACTCATTCTATCATTTGGTCTAGGTTATGCTTTCTATGCATATAAATATAAGCGGGCGTCATAATGAAATTGCCAAAGATTTGTAATACCCTCCAAAATTATATACAATATGACTATTGGAGGGATTTTTGGATGAAGCACTTTAATCAGCTAAAATTGAATGATACATTGTTTGAAGTCAGTGGCTATTTTAATGAAGCAAAGCAGGTACTTGTCGTAAAATGCCGTGAATTTTTATCTGTCGTCAAATCTTGGCGTTACGAGGAAGTATTAATTCAAAAACTCGAATTAATGAAGGATCAAATTTCAATTTATCATAGTGAAGAAAAATTACTCATTTCCGATATTGAACATGAGCATGTAAAGTTAGTTATTCTTTAACAGTATGTGAGCTAGGGAGGCATAAGTATGAAACAAACGAAAAAATTTATGGCAGCTGCAGCAGCGGCAACGCTTGTCGTGACAGTTGCGATGCCAACAATGACTGAGGCGGCAACATTTACCGACATTAAAGGTCATACGCATGAGCAAACCATTATGTCTTTAGTAGATCTGGGGATTATTAAAGGTTATCCGGACGGGACATTCCGCCCAAATCAAGTATTAACACGCTCAGATGTTGTGAAATTATTAGGGAAATATTTAGTGTCGCTTGGCCATAAAGTGCCAACTGATTATAAAACAAACATGCGCTTCACCGATTTAACAGCAAAATCAGAGGACGAGCTGTTACAATTAGCAGCGCTTGTCAATGATTTAGGCGTATTTACAGGAAGCGCGGGCAAATTAAATCCGAAAGACCAAATTCGCCGTGACCAAATGGCGACAGTGCTAGTGCGTGCATTTAAGATCATTAATGATTTTGATTATGTGGAAGCTGTCAAGGCGGACAACTTCAAAACAGCAATGACAGACGTGGGCCGTACGACAGAGGAGCACCAAGCTTCTATCGCGGTATTTGAATATTATAAAATTACAAACCAAAAAACATTTGCACCGAAGGACCCAGCAAAGCGCGGCCAATTTGCGACGTTTTTATATCATCTATTAAAGGTAGAAACGCCGAAAGATGAGCCGGAAACGCCACAACCAGAGCCGCAGCCAGAGCCAGAGCCAGAAACACCGGTTGCACAGCCGGAGCCAGCAGAGCCGCTGTTATTATTGCAATCAGCTGAGGTACAGGCGAAGGATAAATTACGTGTCGTACTATCAGATGGCAAAGCATATATCGTGACACTTGCAACACCGCTTGTGGAAGATGTGGCAACAGATGTGTCATTTGAAATTGCAGGGCAGCTTTATACGACAACCGCTACATATACAGTAGAAGAGCTTGAAGTAAAGTACATTACAAATTCAAGTGCGGGGCAGTTCCAAATTGAATTTACACAGCCAGTCGACTTAGCAGATAAACTTACTGAGGCTGAGCTGAATAAAATCATTGCAGCGACAGGTATTGATAATGAGCGCGTTGTGAAAATGCTACGTGGTGAAATGAGCGCAGATAAAAAGACATTAACAGTAACGACAAATGCGACACCTGTATTAGAAGGACGCTACCGCATTACTGTTGCAGATATTAAATCGGATGCAGACGCGGAGTTAATTAAATTTAATGATGTGGTGACATTTGATAAAGATACGACAGGTCCAGAAATTGCGTCTGTAGAAGTAAATGGCATGAAAGTGAAAGTGAAGTTCACGGAGCCGATTAAACGCGCGCAAGCACCGACGAAATTTAGCTTACTCATTGGCAAAGAAATCAAAGGTGTAAAAGGCACAATTGAAAAGAATGCGACAGAGGTTGAGTATGACTTCACCGATGCGCGCGTAGACGGCGTGCTCGTTTCTTCAGGTGTGACATTACAAGCGACATTTGGTATTTTATTTGATCTGAATGACAATGAATCGAAGACGAAGCCATTAGTAGAAAAATTCTCATTAGGTGAGAAGGACGGCGATCGCCCGGAAGTTCAAAATATTGAGCAGTACGGTGCGAAAAAGTTCAAAATTACATTTTCTGAGGAAGTTCGTGATTTAGCTGCGTCTGATTTAGATTTTGACTGGTCAAAATCGGTAGCATTAAAGGCGACAGGTGTTGTGAAGGATGCAGAGGATAAGAAATCATATATTGTCACAACAAATAGTGAGCTAGAGGGCAATATTACGATTAAAACAGCTGCTGGCAAGTATATTCGTGATACATCAGGTGAAACGAATACATTCTCTACGAAAGTTGAGTTTATTACCGATAAAGTACGTCCAAGCGTTGTAACGTCTGAAATCGTACGCGAGGAAGGTAGCGAATATTTAGAGTTAACGTTTGACCGCCCACTAGATGTGACGTCTTCATCACGTGTCAATGTGGAAGGTAGCTATGTGTATGAAGGCTTAACATATGAAATGAAGGGCGGCCTTTCTGCAAAGGTGACGCGCAATAAGGCAAACAACAAAAAGGTACGCGTGAAATTATCTGAGTTGCTTGGAAAATCATACGACAAAGTTGGCGCGGATTACTTCATTGAAATTGAATTTGAGAAATTAAAGAGCGATTATGGACAAGCGGTAAATGATGTAGACTACGTCACATTCAAGCGCAGCACAGACTCAGAGCATAACGATAGTGCGCTGAAGGTGAAGAGCATTGAAACGTCTGTTCACCCGGGCTCAAAGCTAGATAATCGTACAGTTGTTATTACATTTAATCATGCAGTGGACGGCTTAACAGGCTTTAATGTCGACAACTATCATTTAGACGGTGTGACGATTGAGCGCGCGAAAGTAACAGCGGCTGACCCAGATCAAGTCGAGCTAACAATTAAAGAAACATATAGCGAAATGCAGTTCGGTGCGGCGTTGACAATTAATAATTTACGCGCGGCAGGCTCAGATGTGGTGATGGATGAGCTGCGTCAAATTATTTACTTCAATGAGAGCGTACGCCCGTACAATATTGAGGACCTGTCTGTGCCAGATGAGCATATTATTGACCTATACTTCACAGAGGCACTTGAAAATGTCCTTGTGAGCTCATTTGTTGTCAATGTCAACGGCAAAAAGGCAACGGTGAGTGGTGTGAAAGTAGCAGATAAAGCCAATTCAAACGGTCACTATTCTGTTCGCTTAACATTAGCGAAGGATTTAGTAGACGGTGATGAAATTGAGATTGATTTAAATTCAAATGCAAAAGTAACAGATGCAGCGAAAAATGCACTGCGCTTCTATAATCTTGAATTTAAGTATAATGAGGATCAAAAGGAATATTAATAGATTGCGAGACGCCAATTCGACTAATTTCGGATTGGCGTTTCGTTTGTTTTGCTAGGTATATTTACATTAATAGAGAGCTAGTATTTGGTAGTCTGTTATTTCGATGAACTTAACCTCACAAGACTGGTTTATTGCAGAATTTAAAAAACCGGCGCTGACAATCGAAACTTCTCCATATGTGGGGGATACGGTTGTGCCACTTAGCAATTGGCCGCGTATTTGGGCGCAGCAAAAGTATGTTGGTTTACTGGCGGCAAAAGAAATTTAAGTAGTTATATTTTAATTCCTGTGAAATACTGTACAATAAAAGAGGTTATTTTAATTGTATAGGGGGATATAATTTTGAAGAAATCAACAAAACAAAAGTTTTTCACATATAGTTCGGCATTATTAGTAGCATCAACAACAGTAGCTTTTGTTGCAGAGGTACCCGTTTTTGCACAGACGAATCCTTTCACGGATGTGAAGGAAACAAACTCGCATTATACGGCGATCACAACACTTTATAAAGACGGCATTGTAACAGGTGTCACGTCAAGTACGTACAAACCAGGTCAAGCCGCAACGCGCGGTGAGGCAGCACTATTTTTAGCAACTGCACTTGGACTGAACATGACAGCCGTGAAAAATCCAGGCTTTAAGGACGTACCACAGTCAAGTAAATATTACGGCGCAGTAGCGGCACTTCACGCGAGCGGTGTAGTTGGCGGCTACGGTGACACATTCAAGCCAGACAATACGTTAACACGCGCACAGCTTGCCAAAATGCTAACGCTTGGCTTTACATTAGAAAAGGCAACCAATACGAATACGAAATTTACAGATGTGAATAAACTAACAGACGTGCCAACGAAGCAGTATATTCAAACGTTAATTGATTACAAGATTACGAACGGCACAACAGCCACAACATTTAGCCCAAATGAAAAACTAACACGCGCCCAGCTTGCGACGTTCTTATACAATGCGATTGGCGCAACAGAAGACGAATTCGAAATCATTAGCATTCAATAGTAGAGTAAAGCCATCAGATTGTGTGGTGGCTTTTGTTTTTTGTTATAATAACAAACCCTATTTTTTAACAATTTTCTAGCTTTTTAAAGTGAAATTATTGTGGAAGCAAGGTATAATGAAAAACGTCAAAAATTATGGTGGGAGGGACGAAAGAACAATGAAAAGAGCATTATCAGGAGCACTTGCGTCTGTGCTTGTGTTATCAACAGCGCTACCGACAACGCTTGCGGAAACAACGACGAGCGTAGAAGTGCAATCCGTACAAGTAGAAGCGGAACCAACAGTACAAGAAACTATCACGAATGGATCGACGAGCCTACCAGCAGTGGAAGAGGCAAAAAATACAACGACAAGCTTACCAGTAGTAGAAGAGGCAACTAATACAACGACAAGCTTACCAGTAGTAGAAGAGGCTACCAATACAACGACTGTCCCAGCGACAACCGTGAAGGAGCAAGTAGCGCCTACTTCAACGGTAGAAGAGGAGCCAGTAGTTGTGACACCTGAGGTTACAAAACCAACGACGACTACGCTACCGATTACACAAAATGAAGTTGTAGAAGAAACAACACCTTCAACGGTTACAATTGTGCCGGGAGACCATGTTGCAGTAGCACAAAAGTTAATCGATATTCCGAATGATTTTTGGGCGAAAAATGAAGTTATGCAGCTTGTGGAGCAAGGGGTAATCGGTGGTTATCCAGACGGTGAGTTCCGTCCAGCACTAGATATTAACCGTGGACAGGCGGCAAATCTTTTTGCAGGTGCACTTGAATTACCGAATGCTACATATCAGGCGAAATTTAAAGATGTAAGTGAAAAATCAGGATTCCTACAAGGTGTATTTTCTACATATGCAGCAGGTATTTTCGGTGGTAAGCCAGATGGACGTTTCGGTGTAGCAGATGCATTGACACGTGAGCAAATGGCGACGACGTTAGTGCGTGCGTTTAATTTAAAAGATACAGGTAAGGCACTGACATTTAAAGATTGGGATAAAATTAGTGAATCTCACCGCGAAAATGTAAAAATTTTAGCGCAGCACGGCATTACGACAGGTCGTGAGGACGGGACGTATGATCCGAAGGCAACTGTAAATCGTGTAACATTTACTGTGATGCTATACCGTTCACTCGTTGCAACAGGGAAAATGGAAGCGAATAGCTATACAATTCAACCGGCAGCTGTGTCGAAAAACTTTGAGATTAACCGTAAGCAAACAAACTTTGTGCAAGTAACGAGCAGTCCATCACCGCTTTATTTACGTACAGAGGCGACGATTTCTTCTAAAGGCACGACGACAGAAAGCTTTGGTATTGCGACAGATACTGTTCATAACTATGCAGTTGGTAGCCAAGGGGCGACAGTAAAAGTAACAGTGCGTAAATTTGTGAATGGTGACGAGTTTATTTTCACAACATTAAACAACCCATCAGCAGCGGCTGTGACGGTCGATGTGTTTGAAAAGCAAACGAACGTAACGAATCACCGTCTATACCGTTACGATCAGCATCCGATTAAGAAGAATGATGCGGACGTATTTGGTCACGATTCATCAACGTATCCAACGGGCCTACTGCGTACGATGTCAGATGGCCGCTTAGCGAAGGACCGAATGGTGGGACAGGCCTATCGTTCTGCACAGCTGACACAAAGCTATACAGACACAAATGGCAAAAGCTATATGCGTGACCTAGAGTCAGAGTATGAAGCGATTTCAACTGCGGTGCTTGGCACGGATTTACTAAGCGTCTACACACTTGCATCAAAAGGTGATGACATGGTTGATATGTGGTTCATGGATTCAAAGGAGCGTCTATTTACGACGGACGTTAGTATGAATGCTTGGATGCTAGAGACGGCACAAAACTATAAAAAGCGTAACAATTGGTACACAGCGGACGGTCCGTACAATAAAATGGCGACAACAACAGAGCCAATGCCAAAATCAGGTCAAGGCTTTGGCCGTAACTTACTACTCGTAAAAGAGGACCGCGCGCTTGTATTATTTAAGGAGCAGGGCGATCGCTATTTTGCGAACTTAGTGAAAAACTCATTTGTCAGCCTAGCAAAATTCAAGGGTAATGATAAATACTGGGAAACAGAAGTAACAAGTACGTATTTAAAAAATCTATACGGTGTGACAGCGCCATTTATTGATACGCGCTTTAATGAACAAATTGCATTGTTCTACTATAATTCAGGGCAGGAGTTTGGTATGCCGAACTTCAAGCAGCCACTGAAAAACTATGCAGACCTGCTTGTATCACGTAAAGAGGCTGGACATATCATTCCAGTGAACTCAAATGCGTATTACATTTCGGATTATTTCCCGATTAATCAACAAGTAACACCGCACTCATCGATGAACCATTTACTCGGTGGATTGAATATTTTATTAATGGCATACAATGAGTTTGGTGATGAGAAATATTTACAAACAGCAAATTCTATTCAAAATGCACTGACAATCGAGAAAAATAAATGGATTCGTGCGAACGGTGATCTTTGGTACCGCCTTAACGCAAAGGGTGAGTTTGCAGGAACGGATTATCAGCATTTAACGCTTGAAGATTTAATTAACACGTATACCCTGTGGAAAGATATTGATGCGACGAAGCTGCCAGTAATCGAGGAAATGATTGCCTCAAAAGCAGGCTACTTATCAATTAATAATTTCGGCTATACAATCAAAATTAAAAACGGCCTTGAAGCGTTAGGAATGCTAAAGTACCTACCACTCGGACCACAATATACAGACGCGCTCTAATAACGAAAAGCATCATCCCATAAGCAGCAAGGGGTGGTGCTTTTTCTTATTGATTATTTGATGAATCTTCTAAATTTCTGTCAATTCCTTTAGAAAAATGTTAATTTACCGATAATAAATATATGAATTTAAATAGATAATGAGACGATTTTCCTTTCGTACAACAAGCCTTGAAAGGAAAGTAGTCGAGCTAAAATAGATTGAGTAAGAGAGAAGGGTGACGACATGAAGAGAAAAGTACAGGCTGGCTTGATTGCGAGCTTACTAGTAGCACCGGGTATTGTTGCACAAGCAGCAACGAGTGATACGGCTACGCCGGTAGTAGCAGTACCATATAATACAGTTGCTTCATTGACACAATATGAACAGTTGGTCGCGACTTTTGCGCCAGCGAATGAGCAAATTTCAGCGAGTGAGCTGACATTACTAAACGCACGCTATACTAATTTGACGGCGGCTGAAGAGGCGCTATTAGGTCAAGGAATGTATGAATTAATTGATGAAAAGCTACAATATATCGCAGGTATTCATAGCTTCAAAACACAAGCGTCGAATTTAGCGACGCGCATTGCCAGCTTATCGTTAATGAGTGGGACGTTAATTAAAGATACAGAAAAGGCACAGACAGATTATGAAGATGATTTACTTGATGCTGTTATTGATTTAGAAGGTACATTGGCAAGTGCAGCAGAAGGTGTAGAAGGCGCAGCTACATTATTAGCGAGCTTACAATATTATGGCGGTAATGGGCCGGTTGACTTTTTATATGAGGTTATTGGTGAGGCGAATATTAATACATTAGAAAGTCGCGTACAGGCTATTGTAGAGCCAAAGGAATTTATCGATACGTATATGGTTTCGCTTGTAGCAGCAATGGATACGGCAGTAATGCCAAGTACATATGAAGCGGCCTTAGAGCAGGCGCAGGCGGAGTACAATGCACTAACACCTGGTGCGAAAGGCATTGCACGCGTGCACGTATTAGCAAACAGCAAAAAAGTAGAGGATGTACTAGCGTCGGCAGCAGCTGACTTTTCTAAAGCCGCAGCCGTTGAAGCAAAAGTACGTGAAATTTTAACGACAAACTTTACGTCACCAACAACGTTTAAAACGAAGATGAGAGAAGTGACAACGGCGTACAATGCGCTAACAGATGTCCAAAAAAGCCTAGTCGAAAATTGGGAGGATTTAGCGGAGTATACTCAAGCAATTGCCATTGGAGATGCAATTGATGCGGTGAAAATTGGCGAGGTTGGCTACCGTGATCAGCTAGCAGCAATTGAGACGCAGTACACGACGCTAGGTCAAATTCCAACAATCGGGGAAAAGCTACAGTCTTATGTAACGAATTATGGCAAAGTAACAGAAATGAACGCAGCTGCAGCAAAAGCCCTAGCGGTAGAAGTATTAATCAATGCCATTACGATTGAAAATGCACAGACAACGATTCCAGCAGCAAGCGTGGCGTATAAAGCATTGTCTACTGCCGAGAAAAAGCATGTCTATGCTGAGGACGTAACAACGCTCACAACATGGGAAAAATTATCCTCAACAGCCGCGGTCGTGATCAAAAATATCGATGCCGTTGTCGTTGAAAAGAATGATTTCGTGTCAAAAACGAATACAGCACTCGCAAGCTGGTCAAAAATTGCAGCACCAACAGGCGAGGCACCAACGCGTGATCAGCAGCTGGTGAGAAATAGCGCACGCCTGCTTTCACTTGTACCTTATGCAGAGGCTGCCAATAAAGTAAATACATTAAAAATGTCGAGCAGCACGTATTTAACGGATTTACAGGATGCACAGGCTGCAATTGCAAGCTGGCCGACTGTGACAGCAGGCTTAACAGCAGCAGATCAGGCGCAGCTAACGAAGTTAAAAACGGATTTACAAAAGCAAGTGACAGCAATGCATGACGAAACGGTCATTGCAAAAGATGTTGAGGATAGCGTAGCAGCACTTATGGAAAATCCGCAAAGCGTGGATTTAATGAAACTGTCAGAGCTACGTGAAAAATATAATCAGTTATCGTCAAGTGCGAAGCCGTTAGTAACGAATGCGTCAGATTTAGCTGATTTAGAAAAGCAATACCGTTCGGCGCTTAATGTCGTAACGAGTATTCAGGCACTTGATTTCAAGCAGAGAGATTTTGCCAAGCGTGCACTCGCCGTCAAAGCAGCATATGATGCGATTGAGCCTTCTACATTGAAGCCATTTGTGACAAACTACGGGGTATTGGAGGCGTATTTACCAATTGCACAGTTAATGGTAGACATTGATGCACTGCGCCCAACAATAACAGATTTCCGCGATAAAATTATGAGTGCGCGTACAAAATATAATCAGCTAGCAGGTTCACTAGTCGTTACAGAGACACCGACCAATGCGCTAGAGCGCTTAGTGAAAGAATATTTACCTAAGCTTCAAGATGTTGAGCTAAGCTTACGCAATGCCGATAAAGTAAGCTCGGATATCGAGGAGCTTAAAGGGATGACAGGCCAGGCGTTTATGGAGTTACTGACATTTACAAAAGAGGCATATGCAGCGTTAAATGCGGCGGAGAAAAAGCTCGTAGTGAATGCGAAAGATTTAACGGAGCTTGACCGTGATTATCGTACAGCCCTAAAGGTATATAACTTAATCGAAAAGTTACCGCCAACAACGGATAAAAATTATTCAAAGCGTGTAGCGGCGGCAGAAAAGGCCTATCAAAGATTAGCAGATAAGCAAAAGGGCTATGTATTTAATTACAATGAAAAGCTTGCTTCTGTATTAAAAATTGCAGATTTAATTGGACGTATTGATAAGCTAAAAATTGGTAGTAGAACATATGAGGCGGATATTGAGGCACTCAAAGCTACTTACGAGACATTAATGGAAGCTGAAAAAGCGTTAATTCACAACTATGATAAGCTCGTACAGGCAGAGGAAAATATGTCTGAGGCAGAGGTAGTGGAAAAGCTAATTGATGAGGCGCTGCCAGCAGCAGAGGATTATTTAGCGAAATTAACAGCGGCACGCGAGGCCTATGATGCGCTTGATAAAGCAAAGCGTAAGCTCGTATCGAATTATAAAGATTTAACAACGCGTGAACGCACGGTGAAGCCAATTTTAAAATTAGATGATCAAATTGCGGCATTAAACCCGGAAAATACGAAGAAGTTTATTAGTGGCTATGCTAGTGCGCAAAAGGCATATGAAAAGCTAGCGGCGGGCGAGAAAGCGTTGCTAACAAATGAGGAGCTATTTGTACGTGAGCTGAAGCCAATTTATAATGTGATGAGCTTAATTGCGTCGATTAAACCAACAAGCAAAACGTTTGTTGCGGATACAAAAAAGGCACGTGAGCTGTATGAGGCACTGTCAGCAGACAAAAAGGCGAAAGTGTCGAATTTAGACGTACTCATTGCGAATGAAATGAATGTGGATGGCGGCTCGAAAATAGATGAGCTCATTGCGGACATTGAAAATAGTGACCCGAAAGAGCGCATTGCGAAAGTAAAAGCGGCACGCGCGGCATTTAATGCACTTGATTCTAAAAATCGCAAAGCGGTGACATTAATAAACGAGCTGAAGGAACATGAAAAGTACATTAAGCCAGTTGAACAGGCGATTGCACTGATTGAAGGCTTAAGTAATCCGCGTAATAAATTAAACGCGCAGGTTGAAAAAGTAAACCGTGCAATGCAAAAGCTAAATGCGGAGCAAACGTCATTTATTACGAATATGGGCGATTATATGAATTTATCAGAGGTAGTGAAGGTCTATCAATTAATCGAAAAGCTAAAGCCATCTGATCAGTATTATTTAGGGAATTTACAAGCAGCGAAAGCGGCCTATGCGAAATTAACGGCAACAGAAAAACACCGTGTGACAAATTACGCGAAGTTACAGGAATCCGAAATCGGTGTTGCCGAAATTCAAAAGGTGTACAACATCATCGCTGGTCTTTCGCCAGAAGCGAGCTCATATGAGGCGGATGTTTTAACAGCGGAGGAAGCGATGAAAGAATTACCATCAGGACTTCGCAAGCAGGTGACAAATGCAGATGATTTAAAAGATGCACAAAAAAATCTGAAGACCGTACAAAGCGTCATTACGAAAATCGACAAAATTGATCCAGATGCGCGTAGTTTTGAGTCGAAAGTATCTGCTGCTAAAAAGGCGTACGATAAATTAACAAATGAACAGAAAAAGCTCGTGAAAAACTATAATTTACTGCGCAGCTATGAAGTGGAATTAGGCTTGCAGTAGTAGTGGTGTCAAATTTGGGAGTAGTTATCTATTGAATTTTCATGTACATTTGGTAAGCTTAATAAATAGAATGAAAAATTGAGCATAGCTGTCATGAGAGGAAGTGTCCCTTCCTTTATGACAGCTATTTATTTTGAATAACTTATAATGAGTATATCCTTCTTTAAATAATGGTTGGTTTTTTTATGGAGGGCTGATTTCCGTTCCGGTCGGGCGCTTTCCTGGGGGCGTGGCTTCAACTAAATGTCTTCGGGATGGGTCCCGAAGACATTGGATTTTCCGCGCACGCGCTTTCCCCAAGGAGTCGCCCGCCCTGCACTCCAATCAGCTAGCTAAATCAAGGTGTGGCTTTTATTGCACTTTCTTTTAAAGCTCGACTTTACATTTAAAAGAGCTTTTAGTAAGGGCTACACAAAGCGCAGTTCTCTCGATGGAATTGCTACAGTAGGACATATTGCGTTTTGTTTTAAAGAGAAAAAAATATACTACTTTTATATGAATATTGACTAATCTCTTGTTGATTGGAGCGTTATCCACGAACATGAAAGAGTTAACGCTAGGAATGTCACTATACACGCCAACGCATTTTTGATGGACGTCGTGTCGGAATCCTGTAGCAAGATCAACTACAGCCCAATAAAGGTATGTAAATATTTGAAGTGTTTTTACTCAGTATAACTGAATAATATACAGTTATTTCACAGAGGAGTGGGTCCTGTTATTATATGAAGAAACTATTTTTAACGGCCGGGTTGATGGTTGGTTTATTTGTTTGTCCATTGGTGTCATCAGCGGCATTTAGTGATGTGAAGGACGGTTACTGGGCGGCGCCTGTTATAACGGAGCTTGTTGGAAAAGGCTATATGGACGGCTATGCAGATGGTACGTTTAAGCCCAATCAGCTGACGACGCGTGCAGAGGCGGCGGCTGTGATGGCGCGTACAATGGGCATCTCACTTGAGTCGAGCTATACATGTCAGTTTACAGACGTAGTGGTGAGTGATCCGTATTATGCAGAAATCCGCAAATTAGCGGAGCTTGGCATTATTCAGGACGCAGCGCTTTTTAATCCGAACGAGCTACTGAAACGTGCGCATATTTCGAAAATGATAGCACTGGCATATGAGATTGAAGTAGATAATAAAAATATCGCGAAATTTAAAGATTTGCCAAAGGGCTACTGGGCGAAGGATTATATTGAGTCGCTTGCAGATGCTGGGGTTGTGAAAGGCAGGACAGCAACAACGTTTGAACCGAATAGCTTTGTGACAAGAGCACATGTTGCGGCATTGACAGCGCGCGGTATGGAATTTAAACAGAAAATCACGAGCTATGCGGTAGCGTATGATTATTTGGCGAAGGAATATATTGAAACGCCGCATGACTACGCTGCATTTGAGGCCAATGTATTGAAGCAGGTGAATGACATTCGCCGTGCGCAGAATTTGCAACCGTTTATTACGGATGTGCAGTTGTCTCAGCTTGCGATTATTAAGGCCAAGGATATGATTAAGCGCGGCTATTTTGAGCATGAATCACCGCATTACGGACATCCATGGGATATGGCGGCATTATTTGATTACGAGTATACAAGCTACGGGGAAAATATTGCGCGTAATTTTAAGACGGCAAAAGAAACCGTCGACGCCTGGATGGCATCGCCAAAGCATCGTGCCAATATATTGAAGCCGAGCTTTACGCATTTAGGTGTGGGAGTTCAGAAAACAAAAAGTGGTAATTTTTATGTAGTTCAACAATTTTCTAGTAAATGAATTACCAAATATTATGTGTTAATATTACATTCGTATGACATCTAAAAGTGGGTATACGTTAATATTGTAGCTTAAACACTAAATTTCTATTTCAGTATAGAAATTTAGTGTTTTTTGTTTTTTGTTGAGAAACAGGTGAACTGTTACAGAAGTGAAACGTTATCCCGTAATAATATATGTTACCCTTGTTATAGGTTAAATAAACCAAATTTTTTTAAAAAAGAGGGAGTAGTAACTTAACGTGAAAAAGAAATTATTATTACCGATCTTTGCAGCATTTATGCTATTTGCAGGGGCGAATTTAAATACAGCAGAAGCAGCATCAACGAAAGAATTAACAACAACAGCTTATAAATATATCGGTGTACCATATGTATATGGAGGCACATCAACGAGAGGTTTAGATTGTTCAGGTTTTACACAGCGCGTGTTTAAGGAACTTGACGTGTCATTAAAACGTACAGCAGCACAGCAATATACACAAGGCTCGTCTATATCAAAAAGTAAACTACAATCAGGCGATTTAGTGTTCTTCAATACGAGCGGCGGTGTTTCACATGTCGGCATTTTTATTGGTGATGGCAAGTTTATCCATGCAGGCGTAAGTACAGGGGTAACGGTAGCGAAGTTAAATTCATCTTACTGGGCGCCAAAATATATTGGGGCAAAGCGTATTACATCATTTACAAACGGCAAAACAGTTGCGACAGTAGCGAAGGCTGAAGTGAAGGACGCAGCAATTGACTTCACAGTTTATGCTTCACGCGGCGAGGTTGCACTAAAATTAGCACAGGCAATGGGGCTTGATACGTCAGATACAAACTCACCATTTGCAGATGTAAAATCATCGTCTAAATACGCTGGTGCAGCAACAGCACTTTATAAAGAGGGTGTATTTACAGGGGATGATAAAGGGAAATTCAATCCAAACTCACCACTAACACGTGCACAAATGGCGAAAGTATTAGTGGTTGCATTTGATTTAGAGAAGCAAGGAACAGCGCCGTCATTTACAGACGTGCCAACTTCTCACTGGTCACATCCCTATGTATCAACATTAGCATCAACAGGTATTACAGTAGGTAAAGGTGACGGTACATTTAGTTTAGAAGAGAACGTAACGTGGAAGCATTTAGACGCATTTATTGATCGTGCAACTCGTTAATAATAGTTTTTCACGATAATTTTATCGTGTATGAGAGACAGTGTAGAGCTGTCTCTTTTTTATTTTCTAGGAAATAGTTTTCCAAAAAACAAAACACATCAACTAGATAATATTTCACCAATGCATACATAATAAGGTATAATGAGGGAATAGTTGCAACGAATAGGCGAGAGGAGGACGTAGAGAACGTGTTTATGAAAAAGTGCGGTATGGCATTCATTATTTTTCTTGTAGCGCTTGTCGGTGTCAGCCCAGCACAGGCAAAAGAGCGTTTTGGAGATGTGCCTTCTACGCACGGTGCGTATGAGGAAATTTCTTATTTAGTGAATTTAGGGGTTATTAAAGGTTATACAGAGAAGGGCAAGACGATTTTTAAGCCAAATGCATCGGTTACGCGTGGACAAGCGGCCAAGATGGTCGTTGTGGCAACGAATAATAAGCCGTTAACGGTGAAAAAATCATCATTCTCAGACGTGACATTAGGAACGGAGCTATCGGGTTATGTGGAAAGTGCCATCAAATTAGGATTTTTCACGGACTATTCAAAAGGGAAATTCGGACCGAACGTGCCACTGACGCGTGATGAAATGAGTAAAGTATTAGCCGTTGCATTTAAACTAGATGCAGCGCAATACGCAACATTATCTGTACCATTTACGGATGTAAAATCAAGCGACAAATATTATCCATATATCGCAGCGATTTATTATAACGGGATTACAAAAGGTGATACGACAGGGACAAAATACAATGCAAAAGAGGCTGTAAAACGCTCACAGTTTGCATCATTTGTAACACGTGCCAGCTCAGAAAAATACCGCCTAGACCTACCTGTACAAGGTGTACATATTCCAGATGATGCAGCAGCAATCACAAAAGTAAGCGCCACAACGAATAATTTGAATGTGCGCGCTGAGGCGACAACGAGCGGTAGTAATGTACTAGGAAAAGTAAATACAGGTACGACGCTGAATGTTTTTGAGGTGCAAGAAAATTGGTATAAGGTTGCTTATAATGGACGTTATGCTTATATTGCAAGGAACTATGCGGCACTTGTCGACGAAGGTGGCAACACGTTAGCCAAGGTGCAGCAGCAAGTGAAAGCAAAAGAAGACTTAAAGGTATATACAGTAAGAGATATCAATGGCAAAGTAGCAAAGTCATTAAAAAGTGGTGCGACAATTGATGTATACGCAACAATTGGCAATTGGTATACAACAGTAGTAGATGGTTTACCTGCGTATGTGCGCGCTTCACAAACGATGTCTAAAGAAGAGCCGAAGCCGGTAGAAACAGTCACGCCACCTGCTGAGGAAAAGCCAGTAGTGGTGGAAAAACCAGTAGAGAAGCCTGCTGAGGAAAAACCAGCAGAAAAGCCTGCTGAAGAGAAGCCAGTAGTGGTGGAAAAACCAACAGAAAAGCCAGCAGTAGTGGAACAACCAGTTGAACAAAAACCGATTGAAGTTGTGACGCCACCTGCTAATACGGTAGTGGAAGAAGAGCCTGTAGTAGAGCAGCCGACTGAAACAGAGCCGGCACCGGTACCAGTGGAAGAGCCTGTCGCAGTTGAACCAACGCCAACGCCAACACCTGCACCCACACAGTTACTGACAGATACAATCGGAAAAGCGACAGTAAATGGTCTGCACATCCGCCAAACAGCATCTGGTTCAGCGACTTCATTAGGGAAGATTGATCGTGGGACGTTAGTAGAGGTGCATGCAGTTTCAGGTAGCTGGGCAAAGGTGAAGTATGGGGACGTAGAAGGCTATGTTAATAAAACGTATGTACAGTTACTAAACCAAACTGGTGCAGCAGTGAAAGACCGTATTATTGTACTTGACCCAGGCCATGGTGGTAAGGACGGCGGGGCAAGTCGTGCGGGTGTTCATGAAAAGGCAGTCGTTTTAAAAGTTTCGCAGCTCGTGAAGAAAAAGCTTGAGCAGGACGGAGCCATTGTGAAAATGACACGCGAGGGCGACACATACCCATCATTACCGGACCGTGTCCAATATGCGAAAAATCAAAACGCCGAAATTTTTGTCAGTATTCATGCCAATTCTGCAACAAATGAATCGGCAAAAGGTGCCGAAACGTTTTATAGTGTGAAGGCGAATGACAATGAAAAAGAAGACTATGTGCTAGCATCAGCGATCAATCGTCAAATTGTCAAAAATGCAAACATGAAGGACCGCAAAGTAAAGCGTGCCGATTACTATGTCATTAAAGGATTAATCATTCCGGCTGTCTTAGTAGAGCTTGGATTTGTCTCAAATACAGAAGATCGTCAAAAGCTTGCGAGCGATGAGTACGCCGAAATTTTTGCACAATCTATTTATAATGGGATTGTTGAATACTATACGAAATAATGAAGAAGCATCTCCACTTTTAGTGTATCACTAGAAGTAGAGATGCTTCTTATTTGTTAAGGAAACTTTAGATTTTCGCATTGTGGATAACTTAAGGCAAAGTATGCTTTACGTCCAGGCTAAAGCGCCAGCCCCTCGAGGTCGCTTCAATCCCTCGGGTGAAAGTAAAGAACGCACTTTCACTTCGGGCTCTCCAGCGCTTGTCGGGGCTGAGCAGGCGCTTTAGCGCTTTTGCATCGAAAAACGAGTGACGTAAAATTACGCCACTCGTCAACATTAATAAGCTTGAATTGTTTTCATTAAATCAGAACGAATCCATACATAGTCAGATGGTGGATTATCATCTGAGCGTACTTTATACCATGTGTAGCCATCTGCTGCTTTTGTTTCTTCCACAATCACAACTGGATAACCGAACTTTCCTGTTTCACCAATCACCTTTGCACTATATGTGAATTGTTTTTCTGACGTTGTAGATGCCTCGGTACGTGCATTCACGGATTCGCCATTGTTCAGTACCATCGCCAAATCATTTTGACCGAAGTCCTTTTTACCAAAACGGTTGTCCATGCGGTACATATGACCACCGATTTTGCTGCCCCAGAACGGATCTGATGCATAGTGCACGTTCATCCCTGTCGTTTTGTTACCAGGCACAGCCCCTTTTGCGTAGCCACCTGATTGCGGCACATAATTTAAGTTTGTGTACATATTTAGGAAGGCCATCACGCTTTCGTCGCGTGATTTGTATTTTGAGCCGAGTGCTGTGTTCGCATCGTACACTTTAATGCCGAAAATATTATTTTTTGTTAATGAATTTGTACTAATCCCGTAGTCACCCTCATGCATTGCTGTTGCTAAAATGAATAGCGCATTGACATTGTGGCTCGCTTCTACTTGCTTGAGTAAAGTACCCATGCCGATGAGGCGAGATTCTGTCGTTGCTTTTGCGTAGCGTGGTAAGCCAGTTGCTTTGCGCTCTTCAAGCAGCGTCATAATCATTGCGTCTAGCTCTTCAGCTGTATAGTTTGAATGCTGACGAATTGAAGCAAATTGGAAGTACGGATAATACGTGCCAACCTTTTTCGTTAGTAAACCATCTGAATAGAAGTTGACGCCGTCTGGGCTGTAATACGTTACACCAGATTTCATAAAGCTTGGCGCTTCTCCGACAACATAGTCACCACTGTAGCTCTTTGTAATGTGGTTATATGTTTTATGTGTTAAAAAGCCGCCTGCAATATAGTAAGAATTTTGCCCCTTCATTAGCGCAAAGGGTGTTAATGTGGCCTCACTTGTTTTGATGTAGCCTTTCGTATCTGCTACTTGCACAATTGTGTAGTCCGCATTTGAGCCGAAGTATTTGAACTCCGAACCTTCTACTACATATGTTAACGATTTTTTGAAGTCTTTGTCTGCATAGATTGTTATGGTGTTCGCACTAGTATCTGAAGCAGATGCGATACCGCTCGTCATTTTGACGACTTTATCGCCCTTTAAAACAAGCGTTGCGGCATTTGATGCATTGTCTGCCTTTTCCGCTTGGTCATACGTTAAATAAACTGTTGGGTTTTTAATGATTTTACCATTTGATACAGAGCCAATATAGTAAACATCTGTATTGATTGGTTGCTCAGGCTCTGGCTTTGGTTCTTCAGTAGCGGGAGTTTCCTCTGTTACCGTATTGTCTTTTTTCGGCGCATATTGCTCGATTGTTGTGTTCATACGGAATAAGAAGGCCGCCGCATGAGCAATTGTAGAAGAGCCTTGTGGGTCAAAGAACACGCCTGTTTTCGTATGTGAGCCGCGAATAATATTGTAATAAACGTTTGCAGCTACAGCTGGCTTGAACTGATCGCTAATTTTATCGTTATCTTTAAATGTCAGTGGTGTCACATCAAGTGGCACTTTTTCGTAGCGTAATGCTTTTTGCAGGAGTGCCGCCATATGTTGACGTGTAATTTTGTCACTTGGACGGAATGTACCATCCGGATAACCACTTAAAATATTTGAACCTGCTGCTGCTTGGATTTCGGCAGTTAGTGGGTCTGTCGCCTTTAAATCTTTAAATGTGTACGTTGACGAAGCTGGTAAATTTAGTGCGCGTGTAATATATGCGGCAAATTCACCACGTGTCACGGCACGATTCGGATAAAAGTTACCTTTCGCGTCAGGACGAATGACATTTAAATCAGACCAATATGTAAGCTCATTGACCATTTGGTGTCCTTTAATGTCGTTCGCATATGTCGTGCTTTCTGTTGTTAGCCCCGCGACTAACAAAGTTGCTGTCAGTACACCTAGTAGTTTCTTAAACACTTAAACACTCTCCCTTCAAATCTATCCTTATTTTAACAAGACAGGCGGGTGAATGATAGAGAAAATCGTATTCGTAAAAGGTTTGTAATAAAGTTGTAACCATATTATACTTAAAAACGTCTGAACTATGGACGAGATAATTTGATAGACTTATGATGAATTGTCTAAGAGACTTTCTTACCTGCTAGTGGTAGGTTAAATAAATAGTGATAGAGAGAGGATTTGAAACTTCAATGAAAGACATTTCTGTGAAAATTGGTAAGCAGGAGTGGCTAGAAATACTGTTAGCGTCATTCGTATTAATTGCCGCATCAATCTTACCAGCAGGCTTCGCGCAAATGGCAACCGCTGTGTTCTTCCTGTTATTTGCCTTTTTTAAGCCATTCCAAAGCTTAGTTATTTTAATTCCGTATGTTATTTTCCGTACATTCTTTATCGAATTAAATGATGGTATGAAGCTCATTGGAGATTTAATGACAATCGTCATTTTACTGCGTTTACTTCTATTAAATATTCGCGAGTGGAAAACGTGGTTTTACTTTAAGCCATTTGAATGGTTTTACTTTATCTTTTTAATTTTTGGTGCCGCGATTGGCTATAAGAACGGTGTATCTGTTGGTGCAATCGTCTTCCAATTACGCACATTCGGTATTATGTATATTCTTTACTACATAGTGAGTCGCAGTGAGTTACCGAAAAACTTCTTCGTCAAAATGGCGTGGATTACGACGATTTCGGGCTATATTATTTTCTTCCAAGGCTTAGTGGAAAAATTATCATTACGTCAATTATGGATGCCTGAAGTATGGACACAAAAAGTATTATCTGCAACAAACTTTGTGCGTATTTACGGTATGCTAAACAACCCGAACTCACTGGCACTTGTCCTGTTCTTTGCGATTTGTGCAGTATTTTTCCTACGCTTTGCATACCAAGAGCGCTATAAATGGCTATTTATTGTGTCACAGGTGGCATTTATGGGGATGTTAATGCTGACATTATCGCGCGGTACATGGATTGCAGCAGCAACATTTGTTGTGTTCTTTATGTTACTAGCACGTAACTGGAAGCTATTAAAACGCATTGCGATTTCGTTTGTCGCAGCGATTGTTCTCGTATACTTCCCGGTAAACTTCACACTGACATGGCTGCAAAGCATCGGCGTAGAAAATACGCAGGCACCTGAAGGAACAGGTGGGATTAGTAACCGATTCAGTGAAACATTCTCAGATGATACGCTTGAGTTAATGAATGAAAGCGGTCGCTTGTTCTATATTAAAAAAGGTTTTGAAGTATTAAAGGATTACCCGATTACAGGTGCGGGCTTCGGTACATTCGGTGGCTCGGCGACACTGTCATATGATTCACCAATTTATGAGGAGTACGGCATCCGCTCAGATATTTACGGCGGTAAAAACTTCTACTCAGACAACCAATACATTCAAGTCATTGCCGAAACAGGCGCGATTGGTGTGTTACTATTTGCAGGCTTCCTACTAAGCATGCTATGGATGTTCTGGCGTGAGCGCAAAACATTGTTCGGACAATACATGTTCGGCCTTTGGTTTGCAACCGGTGTATGTGGCGTGTTCTACAACATTTGGGAGCTAAAGGTATTTGCAATGTTCTTCTTTTTAATCTTCGGTGTATTTGCAAGTATGCGCAAGCTTTACCCAATGCTTGAGCTAAGCGAGACGGAGCGTAAGCAAGCGGAATAAATGAAAGGCTCGATTTTTCGTATGGAAAATCGGGCTTTTCTTATGTAAATAACTTAAATTGAGCAAAAAACTTTAAATATTTGCGTAGTTTTATTATGCGGGAGTTGATTTCCGCTACAGGAGGCCGACATGACGTCGGTCACAAATGCGTTGTCGCACGATGCGACGGTTTTAGCATTTGTTCATCTTATTCCGCGGGCACGGCTCCAACTATTTCTTTTGCTGCCATACGGCGCAGCAAAAGAAAGGATTTTCCGCGCGTGCTGTTCCCGCAGGAGTCGCCCCTTCCGCTCCAATCAACAGCGTATTCGTCAAGGTTTTGCTTTTTAATTAAACGATTAAAAGATAGAACTCTGATTAAAATTTTTGCTTTAGATAAAAAGGCAAGCTGTATAGACAAGCCGTGCATTTATTTTTTCTTTAAAAAATGCAACATTTTCTAATAGAGCGACTCCACCGAGAAAGTGGTGCTTTGTGTAGGTTTTACTAAAAAGCGCCTTTAAATGCAAAGTTGCACTTTAGAAGCAAGTGCAATAAAGGCCGTACCTTGATTTTAGCCAGCTGATTGGAGTGCAGGGCGGGCGACTCCTTGGGGAAAGAGCGTGCACGGAAAATCCAATGTTCACGGCTCCGTCCGGGAAAGGAACAAATGCTAAGAACGCCACGTCCTGTGGCAACGCATTTGTAACCGACGTCGTGTCGGCCCCAGCCCGGAACGGAAATCAGCCCTTACGAAATAGCTCTCTATTTCTTCAAAGGAGATTTGTTCATTGTAAGCAAATAAATCCACTCAAAAAAATAATCTATTTGTTACAGTAGTTTAATAGAATATAGATAGGAAATTTGTTAAGGTAGTAGTTAGCAATATATGAAGGGAAGTGAACTGCTTCACGAGTAGAAGCATATTATATGAAGAAAAGAGCCTCACTATTTTTAGCGTGCACATTAGCGGTATCCGCAATCGTCGCGCCAATTTCATCTGTAAGCGCCGCGCAAACGGTGAATGAATCCTATCCAGTATCGCAGGGCGTTCAATATTCAAATTACACACATAAAGGAACGAAAACAAACCAGATTAACCATTTGGCTGTTGATGTGTCGAATCCTTTTACAAAAATTTCGCTAGGCTTGTCGACGCCGATCAACACACTGATGACGACGACGCAGCATGCGAACCAGCATTCAAAAGAGGGGAACCGTGTTGTTGGAGCGATTAACTCGAACTTTTACAACTTTGGAGATGGCTACCCACTGTATTTAATTTCACAATACAATTCGATTGTGACACCGAATGTCATTTCGAGTTCAAGCGCCAATTACGTTGCGCAGCCAATTGCATTTGGGATTACGAAAGACGGTTTTGGCGAGATTGCCTATTATAACAGCAAAGTGAACGTTACATATAAAGGGAATACGCATGAACTAAACGGCTTAAATGTAAAGCGTGAGGACAATCAGGCGATTATTTATACACCGCAGCACCATAGTTCACAAACACCGACGACTGAATACGGCATGGAGTTTATTGTTGAAACAGATAGCGCAGTGACAGCGACAAAATTCGGTCAAACATTAACAGGGAAAGTAACAGCAATTCGTCAATACGGCGATAAAACAAAGGCTAAAATTCCGCGTAACGGCTTTGTTTTATCATTTAATGGCTCAGCGTGGGGCGATCAGTTCCGCAGCATTACAGTAGGTGAAGAGATTTCCGTAAACTTCTCAATTGATGACCGCTGGATGGACGCGCAGTTTATGATGGCAAGTGGTCCACTTCTAGTAATGGACGGCAAGAAAAATATTACGATGAGTGAATCAAGCTCGCGTGCATCAGAAACAGCACCGCGTACAGCAATCGGGATTAGTAAAGATAAAAAGACAGTGCACTTAATTACGGTGGATGGCCGTATTAGTTCAAGTGCCGGTATGAATTTAACGCAGTTTGCGAACTATTTAGTAAGCCTTGGTATTGACCGCGCGATTAACTTAGACGGCGGTGGCTCGACAACAATGGGCATTCGTCAGTACGGCAGCAACACCGTCGTTCTTGCAAATAAGCCTTCAGGTGGCTCACAGCGCCGCGTGTCTGCGATTATTGAAGCAGTGAGTACAGGGATGACAGGTGCACCTGCGCATATTAAGATGACGCGTGATAAAGTAGGGACATTATTAGTGGGTACAACGGTCAACTTAAAGCCGGAGTACGTGCTAGATGAGCATTACAATCCACTACCAGTGAACAATTCGGACTTCGTTGTCACAGCGGACAATGCAAAAGTGGCAATTAGCGGCTTAACATATACCGCGCAGGCAGCAGGCGAGGAACGCTTAACGGTGAAAAACGGAGCGGCGATGCAAACGATTGCGTTCAATATTGTCGACGCACCGCACGGCTTCTCAATTAGCGGTCCAACAACAGCGCTTGCACCGAATGATTCGGTACAGCTGAAGGCAAATATTACAGGACCAGGCAATGAGCCTTTAATTTATAATGAATCACAGCTGCAATGGTCAATTGATGGCGATATCGGCACAGTGTTCTCGTCAGGCGTGTTCAAATCAAATGGTAAAGAAGGTACAGCTACTGTAACGGCTACGCTTGGTACGAAATCTGTCACAACGCAAATTACAGTAAAAGCACAAGAAAAACCATTATTCACGGATATTTCATTGAAGCATCCATACAAAACAGAGCTGAAATATTTAGTGGAAAATAAATTAATTGGCGGCTACCCAGACGGCTCATTTAAACCAGATGAATCATTAACACGTGGTCAAGCAGCAGTACTACTTGCACGCGCACTGAATTTAAACACAAATGCGAGCGCGGTAGCAAATCCAGGCTTCGCTGATTTATCAGCAACGAGCACCTATTACGGTGCAGTGGCGGCAATTGTGGAAGCAGGCATTATGAAAGGCACAACGGATACGACATTTGAAGCAGGTAAACCACTGACACGCGCACAAATGTCAAAAATCCTTGTTGAATCATACGGCTTACTTGGGACGACAGACAAAAAGTTCAAGGACGTTTCCGAGAAGCACTGGGCATATGAATACATCCACACACTTGCGGCAAATAAAGTGACGACGGGCTATGAAGATAATACATTCAAACCAGGCCTAGAAGTAACACGCATGCACTTCGGACTATTCCTATACCGCACAATTACACAGCAATAACGAATAAACCTCCTGTGAGAAATACGTAAATTTTACGTAACTTTCAAGGAGGTTTTATCGTTTAATAAAGACATTGTGCTATACTTGTTGAGGGGAAAATATCGGTGAGATTGATAGTTAAGCTAGGATTTAGAGTGAGCAAAAATACTTCAATATTGGCTGGCTTTTTTATGCGGGAGTGGATTTCCGCTCTAATCAACTACGTATTCATTAAGGTTTTGGTTTTTAATTAAACTACTAATAAAATGTTTGCTTTAAATAAAAAGGTAAAACTGCATAGAAAAGCAGCGCATTTATTTTTTCTTTGAAATAAAATGCAACATTTCCTACTGTAGCGATTCCATCGAGCAGAAAGTACATTCTATATGCTTCAATACAAAGCTAATTTTAAAAGTGAGCTATTTTTTATAAGAAAGTGCAATAAAAGCTACACTTTGATTTTACGAGCTGATTGGAGTGGAGGGCGGGCGACTCCACCGGGACCGAGCGTGCGCGGAAAATCATTTCTTTTGCTGCGCCGTATGGCAATGGAACAAATGCTAAGAACGCCACGTCCTGTGGCAGCGCATTTGTAACCAGCATCGTGCCGGCCTCCACGTCCCGGGGAAAGCGCCCGCCCGCAACGGAAATCAGCCCTTATTATATAGCTACAACCTAAATGTAATAGTACTTATAAAAACTCATAATTTATGAAAATTAAGATATAAAAGGATGAAACACATATGAAAATTGGTATTGTAGGCAACTACGGAAATGATAATAACGGTGATGAGGCGATTTTACTAAGTATTATTCGCCAGCTAGAAAAGGTATTTAACATTCCGACAAAAAATATCACCGTATTTAGTAACAATCCACAGCAAACAGCGGCGCGCTATGATGTACAAAGCTTTCCGCTTTATCATAAAAACGGCAATGCGGCGAAAACGTTTTTCAAAACCTATAAAGAAAATTCAAAGGTCATTAAAGGACTAGACTTTGTCGTAATCGGCGGCGGCGGTATTTTAATGGACCTTTATAAGCGTGAGGCCCCACTTTACGGACTGTATGCCATCGCGTCAAAGAACAATAATGTGCCGTACGTTGTATACGGCTGCGGTGCAGGGCCACTGAATACAGGGCTTGGTAAATGGTTTATTCGCTATATGGCGAAGCATGCCGAGAATATTTCGGTGCGCGACCCGCAATCACAAAAGCTTTTAAAAGACATTGGCGTAACGCGCGACGTGCATGTCATCGGCGACCCAGCATTTAGTTTAGAAACGACGCGCACAGCATATAGTGCGACGCCTAAAAAGGTCGGCGTGACAGCGGTGCCGTACTTCAACGGCTCGTACTGGCCATCAAATGACGATACGATTTACAACAATTACATTGACGGTATGGCGAAAAACTTAGACCGCCTTGTCGCTGAGCATCATGTGGACATTACGTTTTTCGCGACAAAATACCCGGTAGATGCAGATGTCACAAAGGATATTAAGGCACGCATGAAGAACGGCGCGGGCGCGGTTATTATTGATGAAAACCTACCACCACAGCGCATTTTAGACGTAACGCAAGATGTGGATGTATTAGTCGGCACGCGTCTGCACTCGCTTATTTTAGCAACAGATGCGAAAACACCAGTCATTGGTGTGTCTTATCACGTGAAAGTAAATGACTTCCTACAAATGGCTGGCCTTGGTGATTATTCATTACCAATCGGCACATTGCATGAGTCAGATGATCAATTCAGCAAGTTATTCAACAACATGGCTGCAGATTGGCCAGCAGCGCAGCAGTTAGCACAAACGACAAATGATGCCTTCAAGGTGAAATCAAGCTTAGGAGAGCAGCTATTAAAAGAGGGTGCGTCAAAATAATGAAAAAAGTATTCGTCATTAGCAATATGTATCCGTCAAAGGACCATTTAGCGTACGGTATTTTCGTTAAAAATCAGGTGCAGCAGCTAAAAGCGAAGGGCATTGAAACGGTGCTTGCCGTTAATACAAATCCTGCGACAGGCAAGAAAAATGTCATTACAAAATATTTAAAATGGGCGCGTCAAGTACAGCGCGTATTCAAAATGAATAAGCGCAATATTAGCTTGACGCATAGCCATTACGTCTTCCCAAGTGGTATGTTTAGCTACTGGCTAAAAAAACGTCATCATGTACCGTACGTTGTCACAGCGCATGGTGGCGATATTAATAAAATGGCGCAAAAGGGCGGGGTGATTCGTCAATATACGGAGAAAATTTTGCGCAATGCCGACCATGTGATTGCGGTAGGTGAGGAGCTTGCGAAAACGATTGAAAAGGAATTTCACGTAGAGCGCGAGATGATTACGGTTATGAGTATGGGGATTGACCGTGATGTGTTCGTCGAGCCAGCGAATAAAAAGCAGGCAGCCGCAAGTTTAGGAATGGATCCTGAAAAAACAAACTTCCTTTATGTCGGGAATATTATTCGCAATAAAGGTGTTCGTGAGCTTGTGCAAGCATTTAAAAAATTGCAGACAAATACGCCGGGTAAGGCCGCACTTTATTTAGTTGGTTCTACGAAAGATGTGAACTTTACAAATGAAGTGAAGGAGCTTGCAAAGGGTGTGACCGACATTCACTTTATCGAGCCGATTCCACAACGTGAGCTAGCTCAGTATTTTGGTGCAGCGGATGTCTTTGTTCTGCCGTCTTATATTGAGGGGCTTGGTCTCGTTGCACTTGAGGCGATGAGTTGCGGTACACCGGTTATTGCGTCGGATGTTGGCGGACTGCATTATATGCTAGCGGACGGAGCGGGCGAGCTTGTGCCACCAAAGGACGAGATTTTACTGCATATGGCAATGGAGCGCGCATTAAATGGTGAACTCACAGTAAATGAGGCACGCATAAGTGAGTTACTTGAAATACATGACGCGAAACAAATCATTACGCGTCTTGAAGCGATTTATCAGCAGGTCGCAAAGTAAGAAAAGTGTATTTGCGCCCGCTTAGCCCCGAGTAGGCAGAACGCCACTTCCATGTGGCATGCCTCCAATGACTCACATCGTGTGAGCCTCAAGCGTTGGAGGATTCTGACGAGTGTACTTGCACACGTGGGAAGAATCCGAAACGACCTCGAGGGGCTGGCGCTAATACCTAGACATCGCTAAATATTAAAGGACTTTTTTATTTTCAATAAAAGGAATGTGATGCAAGTTGAATCGAATTTTAAAAATAGTCGTCGGCGTCACGATGATTAACATTTTCGCGCGACTATTTGGCTTTTTACGGGAGGTTGTCATCGGCAATCAGTTCGGTACAAATAGCATGTCTGATAGCATTATTAATGCCTATACCATCCCGAACTTTTTATACTTAGTCATTGGCGGGGCTTTTACGACCGCCTTTATCTCTATTTATCATAAAACATCGGCATCCATTACAGATTATATTCGCCGTACGTTTACGACGATTTTACTAGCCATTACAGTTATTACACTCGTATTTTTCGTGTTTGCGGACCCGATTTTACAATGGACCTTCAAGCCGGAAGACCTAGCAGAGCTTGAAATGCTTAAATCGCTCTACTACTGGATGCTACCATCAACAATACTGCTTGTGTTATCAACGTGGATGAGCGGCGTACTGAATATTAACGGAAAATACAATCTTTCAAGCTTTGCCGTGCTTGTGTACAATCTATCATTTTTAGTCATTTCCGTACTGTTAGCTGAAATTTATGGTCCAGTTGGTTACGGAATCGGGGCGCTTTTTGGTGCGATCTTTATGTTCCTGTTCTTACTGTTTGGCGTTCGGAAAGTGAAGGAAATGTCATTTAAGCCAAGCTTCACGCGCGCCGCAGACCAGAAAGAGCTATGGAAAGTAGCATTCCCGATTATGCTCGGTGGTGCGACAGGCCAACTATACATTGTAATTCAGCGCTTCTTCACAAACGATTTAGCGGATGGTGTTGTGTCAGCGATGAACTACGCAACAAAAATGTCCCAGTTCCCGCAGGCACTACTCATTACAGCGGTGACGACGGTTATTTTCCCACTGCTCAGTAAAAAAGAGGGGGCGGGTGATACAGAAGGTGTGAAAAAGCTGTATGTAAAAGGGATGCGCCTATTATATATTGCGATTTTGCCTGTATCGGTGTACTTTTATTTCCAATCAGAAGTGATTGTACGTATCGTATTTGAACGCTATAAGTTCGGCCCTGATTCAACAGCGATTACCGCACCACTCGTACAAATTTTTAGTACAACAATGTTTTTCCTAGCAGCGAATATGTATGTCACGCGCTTCTACTATGCAAAGGGCAATTCGATGACACCCGTGCTACTAAGCCTATTCTGCGTATTTGGTGTCAATATTGCGGTCATTTTAGTATTAATCGACGCACTAGGTGCAGATGCAATTGCGCTAGGGACACTCATTAGCTCCGTCATTAACTTATTACTGCTTGTAGGTGTGTTACAGTGGAAATATAAGCTAACCCTATTACAAAACAATGCGATGCAATACGTAAAATTACTAGCTATAACAATCCTATTCATTGCAGCAAATGCGGTAGTGGCACAGTGGATCGTCATTGATCAAAAATGGATTCATGCATTTGTCACAGTTGCAGTAGTAGCAATTATTTACGTTGTATTATTAGCACTATTTAAAGTGGACGAATTGACGAGCATTACATCGAAAGTCATGAAGAAAATTAAAAAATAATGCAGACCTCTAGACAGCGTAACTGTTTGTCTAGGGGATTTTTTGTTTTTAAAATCGAGACAATAGTAGTACACGGGGAAATATAATGAGATTTTTTTGATCTATTAAAAAATAGAGATGTTGCAAGTTTTTACTTTTCAAATGTAATGTTTGCTAGCAACAATAAGTTACTCGTTGGTAATAAAATGATTAAATTATCCGTTAGTAATTTAAATGCCAATTATAAATGAAAAAAAGCTATAAAAAGCATGTATTTTGGTCTATAACAGATATTGCGTATTTTGTCGGAAATTGAAGGAAAGAAAGTATCGAGTATATTGAAGCTTAATCTTCATTTTAATAGAAATTTAATATATAATAAAATTGTGAAATATTTGGGAGTTTTAAAGTACTAAACATCTAAAATAGAGAGATAAGGGTGGAGAAGTATGCCAAGAGGTCGTAGAGTTAATTCTAGCGGAGAAAAAAGTAAACAATTATTATTAGAAAAGTCAATTGAGTTATTTTCTGCGAAAGGATATCACCAAACGAAGATTAGCGATATTGTAAAAGCTGCAAATTTAACTCAGCCGACATTTTATTTGTATTTCCAAAGTAAAAGTACATTATTTAATGATCTAAATCAGCAGTTCCAGCATGAAATTAAGGAGATCTTTTCTAAAACTCAACATAACAATGCTGAGATGAATTTAACACATATTTTTGAGTATTTCTTTGAAAATCCAGAGCTTACAAAGATCGGTTTGTATGAATCAGAGCAGGCTATGGAAGTAAAAGAGCTGTTATTAACAGAAATTAAACATACATTGCAGCAGCAATATACAGATTTTGATACATTGCAAAATGTAAATGTCAATATTGTAGCAGAGAGTTTGCTCGGTTCGATTGAGCGTTTGACGTTAACTACTTTATTAGCGAATAAAACAACACCAGAGCGACTTGCTTCGGATTTAGTAAATATTTATTTCGCAGAACAGCGTAAACTAGTTCGTTAATATAGAACATTATTAAAGGGCTACATGAAGGGGATTTCCCGTCATGTAGCCCGTTTTTTAATATATCAGAAAGTATGGAATTTGACGCTTTTTTTATTTTTGTGCTTCCACTGTAATGTATAGTGTATAGCCCTTTCTCATCGCTTTCCCTTTCGCGCTTTCAAGCCCAGGGTGGACGATTAATGCATAGCGACCGCCCATTTTTAGTGGTGCTTTTGGTGTGACGAATAGTTTATTATCGCGTGTATCAATCGACACGGAAATGGCCTCACCACCTAGCTCTGCTAATTCAACAAATTTCGTATTTACGTCAGTAGCTAGTGCTTCGTTCAATGTAATCGTAAATGCCTTTGTTGTTGGGACATTCGCAAGACTCGCTTTTTCTTGATAGTTTGGATACTTTTCTAAAAGCGTATCATAGTGCGCCTTATAAATCGGATCCTCGTTCGTTGCGACATTCGGCTTTACACCAACGTGGTTAATAACTGTATTGCTTGGTCCCATAAAGTGACCTGTCGTTAATTTTAAATAGCTGCCATCTGATAGCTCTAAAAAGCTTTGCATCGAGCCCTTGCCGTAAGATTCTTGACCGTACAGGATAGCCGCCTTTTGATCGCGTAATGCTGCTGCTGTCATTTCTGATGAGCTTGCACTATTTTTATTAATCAGTACCTTTGTGTCTTTTGGGAACTGAATAAATTGCGTTAGGGCCTTTGCTGTTGTTGTTCCTGAAGCTTCTTTTAAGTTATAGGCTTTCGGTGCATTCGGGAACATCCCGATGAGCTGCTCAGCTGCTGTTACATAGCCGCCACCATTATTTTGTATGTCTAAAATGAACTTTGTTGCGCCTTGCTTTTCAAGTGACACGACTGCATCTGACACGAGACGCACCGCATCATTTGAAAAGGAACTAAGGGCGATATAGCCGATATGACCATATAAGAGCTTTTCGGTTACATTTGGTAACGAGAATGCTTTACGCACGATTGTTACGGTTTCAGATGTGCCGTTTTCTTTCAGTACAGTAATTTGCACCGTTGTATTTTCTTCACCTGTAATGCGTGAGGAAGCTTCCTCTGTTGTCAGAGGTGCGGCCGCTTTACCATCAACGGCTGTAATAATATCTCCTGGCACAATCCCGGCCTTTTTCGCGCCACCACCGTCAAACACTTCTGAAATATAAATGCCTTTGTCATGCTTTTCAATCGCAACACCAATGCCGACTGTTTTCATGTCGACAGAATTTAAAAATTTATTAAATTCGCTTTCTGTAAAGTAGGCCGAGTATGCATCTAAAAAGCTCATCACTTCTTCAATCGATTGTGCTTTTCGGATATCTCCATCAATATCTCCTACATAGTAGCTTTCTACATAATCTTTTACCTCGTCAAGCGGGCTTGCAAACGAAGCCGCTGGAAAAGCAAAAAGTAACACGAAGCAAAAGAATGCAACTAGCTGTTTTTTTATCATGACGTCACCTCAAGTTTGGAATAGTACTATTATATACCCGAATGTGAGAGAGTGGAGAAAGTTCTTTTAAATAAGTGAATTCTCTTAAAATAATTGATGGTTATTTAATGTGGGCTGATTTCCGTTCCGGTCGGGCGCTTTCCTGGGGGCGTGGCTTCAACTAAATGTTCCCGGACGGAGCCGTGAACATTGGATTTTCCGCGCACGCTCTTTCCCCAAGGAGTCGCCCGCCCTGCACTCCAATCAGCTGGCTAAAATCGAAGTGTGGCTTTTATTGCACTTTCTTCTAAAGTGCGACTTTGTATTTAAAAGAGCTTTTTATTAAAGCCTATACAAAGCGCAGTTTTCCCGATGGAATCGCCATATTAGGAAATGTTGCATTTTATTTCAAAGGGAAAATAAATGCGCTGCTTTTCTATGCAGCTTGCCTTTTTATCTAAAGCAAACATTTTATTCGTATTTCTATCTTTTAATCGTTTAATTAAAAAGCAAAAACTTGACTAATATGTAGTTGATTGGAGCGGAAGGGGCGACTCCTGCGGGAACAGCACGAGCGGAAAATCCTTTCTTTTGCTGCGCCGTATGGCAGCAAAAGAAATAGTTGGAGCCGTGCCCGCGGAATAAGATGAACAAATGCTAAAACCGTCGCATCGTGCGACAACGCATTTGTGACCGACGTCATGTCGGACTCCTGTAGCGGAAATCAACTCTTGTATAATAAGCTAGCCAAATATTTATTTTAAGAATACTTTCTGATAAGTAAAATATAAAAAATCCCGATTTCAACAAAGTCGAAATCGGGATGCTTGTTAATCTTTAATTAAATGAACAATATAACCAATCACTGCGCCAACAATTGCTGGTACGAGCCAGCCGATGCTTTGCTCGTAAAGTGGTAGCATAGCTAATAAATTTTCGTAGGCTGGAATCTTAAATCCAGCTGTTTTAATGCCGTCATAAAGCGCAACGACACCTGTGAAAATTAGTGACACGCCGTAAACGATTGGTGCGTGGTTAAATAAGTTACCGAATAGCGCTAAAATCATCAGCACGATTGCGATCGGGTAAATCGCCATTAATACTGGTAATGATAATGAGACGAGTTTCGCTAAACCGAAGTTCGACACCGCAAAGCTAAATAGTGCGAAGAAAATTAAATAGCTGCGGTATGAAATTTTCGGGTAGATTTTCGCGAAAAATGTAGCATTCGCTGATAATAGGCCAAC
This sequence comes from Solibacillus sp., assembly GCA_040274725.1. GTDB lineage: Bacteria > Bacillota > Bacilli > Bacillales_A > Planococcaceae > Solibacillus. Next base: position 211,425 of record JBEMAQ010000002.1, read on the forward strand.
TGATGTTGTTAAACAAGCTAAAATAATTGTTGCTGATAAAATAATTGTCCCTGCGCTACCGTAAAGTGCATTTGCTGCAGCGGAAATAATTTGACCACCGTCATCATGAAAGCCGATTGCGCTTGTACTTGTTACGCCGATATAGCCAAGTGACACGTAAACAAATGCTAAGCCAACAGCCGCGACAATCCCTGCGAAAACGGTAATTTTAACTTGCTGTGCACGGTCAACAACACCGCGCGCCGCAATGCCTTGTACAATGACGATCCCGAATACTAATGAAGCAAGCACGTCCATTGTTAAATAACCTTGAACGAAGGATTCGCCAAATGCGTTATCAACATAAGGTCCTGTTGCTTCACCGATTGGACCTAGCGGTGTTAGGACGGCTTTAATCGCGAGCAAGCAAATAACGATGAGTAAAGCGGGTGTTAAAATTTTGCCGACGCGGTCAACGATTTTTGTTGGGTTATAGGCTAAGTAAAGCGTAATCCCAAAAAATACAATCGTTGTTAGGAAAAGCGGAATCCAACTTTCTTGCATTGACTCAGATAGAAGTGGGGCAATCCCGATTGAGTATGATACGGCACCTGTACGCGGAATCGCGAAAAATGGCCCGATTGATAAATAAATAATGGTTGTAAAAATAATTCCGAAGTACGGGTTAATACGACTTGATAACTCTTGTAAGTCTCCGCCGTTTTTTGCTACTGTAACAATCCCTAGAAGAGGTAAACCGACCCCAGTAATTAAGAAACCTACCATTGAAATAAAAATATTTTCCCCAGCCTGCTGTCCAAGTAAAGGTGGGAAGATAATATTACCTGCGCCAAGGAATAGGGCAAATAACATAAAACCTACCGCGAGATTTTCTCTGAAAAATCCCTTATTGCTCTTCATGTTGTAAAACTCCTTTTTATGCTTTGTTCCAAAGTTAATTTTGTAAGATTTGTGAAGGCCTTAATCGATCTTTTTGTATAATTAATATATTAGAATTTTTTGACTTTTTAAAACGAAAGAAAACATAAAAATATTACTTTCCAATAAAAGTTACTAAAATTTCTAACAATTTAAAATGCCCACAAGAAAATATTCTATCATAATTTAATAAAAAAGCAAGTTAATTATCTGACAGTTAACATCTAGGAACGAAGAAATAACAAAAAAATGAGAAATCTATCTTATGGACTGTTGTTTTAAAATTATATAATCTAGTAAAATGGAAGATAATTATTAGAATTGGGTAATTATGAAATAGATCGTGTTGTAAATAGCATAAATAAATTCAAATTGAGATGAGGGATTTTTGAATGAATAAAAAATGGCAGTTATTAGTAGCGGGTGCTGTTTTGACATCGGCCTTTGTTGCACCGGCTGTAGAGGCTTCTACTTACAATGTACAAAAGGGCGATACATTAACGAAAATCGCTCAAAAGCATAAGACATCCGTCGAAAGTATTAAAGAGTGGAATCGTCTACTGAATGATACCATTTATGTGAATCAAAAATTAGTTGTAGCAAAAGTGGAGACAAATACGATCGCGACGGCTAAACCGGTAACAGAGCAAGCTACGCCATCAAAACCAACTCCGGCAAAAAATCAAACGGTAGTTGTCAAGCCAATAACGGCTGTGAAGGTAGAAATGGTTAACACACAGCAATCTGTGAATGAAACAGGTACGCATACGGTTGGTAAAGGCGATACATTAACGAAAATTGCGCAAAAAAATAATATAACTGTCGCACAGTTAAAGCAGTGGAATACACTGACATCAGATGTTATTTACGTTGGACAAACATTAACGGTGCAAGGTGATGAATCTGCTGTACAAAATAGTGAGAAGGTAACAACGACAGAGCAGAATATAGAGGAAAAGATTCAAAATCAGCTAGCAGGTGAGCGGCTCATTACTGCAAAGCCAACTGCAAGTCAGCAGGAGGGCTATACAACGGTACTAGCAGTAGCAAACCAACTGATTGGTATTCCATATGTATATGGTGGCAATACAACAGCAGGCTTTGATTGTAGCGGTTTTGTGAGTTATGTGTATAGTGCGGCCGGCTTTACTATTACACGGAAAAGTAGCTTAGATTATTTCACGACAGATACAACAAAAGTACAAAATCCGGTGCCGGGGGATTTCGTCTTCTTTAAAAATACGTATATTTCAAACATTTCACATATGGGTATTTATTTGGGCGATAACCAGTTCATTCATGCAGGAACTAATGGGATCGAAATTACTTCTTTAGATGAAAAATACTGGGCAGACCGCTTCGTCGCATATAAGCGTTACTCGGCAAACTAAATACATTCAAATGACTAAGATTGTCTCTGCTATTATTTTTAGAGACAATCTTTTTTATTTTTAGAGACAATCTTTTTTATTTTAATAGAAATATTACAAATGTTACAAAGTAGATTACATTAAGGGAATATAGATAAAATAGAGAGAAGATGTTTGTAATCTAAAAGAATAATGATATATACCATTTGGGCTAAAATATTACAGATTAGGTCTTCCGTAACTCACTTGTTACATAACTGTAATGTTACAACGCCTAAAGTCGTGTTAATCTAATAACAGTTAAGTTTTCAGAAAATTACTTGAGATGTTGGAGGACACGATGAATTACATAAATATAATTAAAAACACACTACTGACTTTAGCAGCAGCGTTCGTCATTTTCTTCGCACCGATTGATGATAATAAAGCTTCAGCGGCAGAAACATCGGTAAGTGAATTGAATGAAACGGCTACAAAATATTTAGGGGTACGTTATTCATACGGAGGCACATCAGCGAGTGGCTTTGATTGTTCAGGCTATGTACGCCACGTATTTAAAGAATTAGGAATCGATTCGTTACCTCGCACATCGGGTGAAATGTACGGTGAAGGTGAGAAAGTAGAAAAGTCAGATTTACAAGAGGGTGACTTAGTATTCTTTAAAACATCTGGCCGCGGCACGGTATCACATGTTGGGATCTATATCGGATCAGATCAATTCATCCACGCTTCATCAAGCAAGGGTGTAATTAAGACAAGCATTAACGACAAATATTATTGGGGTTCTAAATATGTAGGGGCAAAACGTGTAGCGCAATTCGCAGCAAACGAATAAACCATAGTACATACTAGTAACTATAATCAACTATATACGAATATAAAAATTCCGTAGCAGTTTACCTGCTACGGAATTTTTATATGTCATGAATTAGTTGATAATATTCTTTGAAATATAAATAGCGATTTCAAATAAATAGATAGCTATGGAAAAGAGTAACGTGTATGCTAGAAATTTAGCAAAAAGGAAAGAGGCAATACATCATGGCAAAGCAAAAGGAAATATTCATCGCCTTCTTTCGGGCGAGCATGCTAGGTTTTGGAGGGGGCCCTTCGACAATTCCACTCGTAAAAAAAGAAGTCGTCGAAACGTTTCGGTTTATGTCAGATGATGAATTTACCGAAATATTAGCAATCGGCAATACATTACCTGGTCCGATTATTACGAAAATGGCTGGTTATATAGGCTACCGTGCGGGTGGTATGCTCGGTTTAATCAATGCAATTTTAGCAACGGTCATCCCGAGTGCCGTGTTAATTATTTTGTTTTTAACGGCACTCAATGAATATAAGGATTTAGCGTTTATTCAAGGTATGACGCGTGGCGTGATACCTGTTATTGCAGTGATGATGGCAGTGCTTGCATGGGATTACATACAAAAGGCACAGAAATCACTCGGCTTTAAAATCGCTGCAATTATTTTTGTAATCGCCTTTATGGTCATTATTGTATTCGGGTTACATCCCGCGCTTGTTATTGTAACGTTGCTCGCGCTCGCCCTACTATTACCGGTGAAACGTGGTGCGAAATGAGTATTTATATGGATTTATTTTTAGCATTTTTCATTCCGAATATGATTGGTTATGGTGGGGGACCTGCGACGATTCCACTTATTCAGCATGAAGTAGTGGGGCATTACGGTTGGCTGACGATGGCGGAGTATAGTGATTTACTTGCGATTGGCAATGCATTACCTGGTCCAATTGCGGTCAAGATTGCTGCTTTTGTTGGCTACGAGCAGGCAGGGATACTAGGGGCAGTCATTACGATTTTAGCAACAGTCGGCCCGTCACTATTTTTGATGATGGCACTGCTTGGTATTTTATATAAAAACCGTACATCGCCGCGCGTAAAGCGTTTATCACGATTTGTTTTACCAGCGATTGCGGTATTAATGTTGAATTTAACATTCGGCTTTTTCGCTACATCTATTGAGACGATTAGCTGGCTACCAACAATCGTATTAGCTATTATGAGCTATGTGGCATTGGAAAAGTTCAAGCTTCACCCGGCGTTGGTTATCGCAGTTGGGCTATGTATTGGCGGTATATTTTTAGCATAAAAAAAGCACTGAGCGAGCATGCTCAGTGCTTTTTTTGATTTTGGTTAAGTATTCGCGCTAGCTGTTAAGCGGGCGCGAATACCTTTTCTTATTATTGTGGTACGCGTGCTGTCCAGCGAGAAAGGTCTGCACCTTCAGCTGTTACAAGCTCTGCTGGGAACACGAATGTCCACGGCTTTGTTGTGTTGGGCTGCACTGTTAAAGTTGGGTTCATTTTGAATGAACCTTTTGCGACTAAATTACCGTTTGCATCTGAAATCTCAAGTGGTAATTGCTCGATATTGATGGCTTTACTATGGCCGTTACGGATGAAAATAGATGTGTACAGACTGTTATCATCACGTAACTTTGCTTGTAAGCCTGTGAAGTTAATTTCTGTTTTACTTAGCTTTGGTAATGATTTGACGATTTCTGCTAATTTTGCTTGTTCCTCAGCAGGTAATTGCTTTTTCCAAGACTCATCCAGGTCAAGCATATGGTCACGTAATGTGAAGAAGTTGAATGTGATTTTCCAATCTTCAGCTGGTTTTTCGCCTGTAATTTTGTCTTTAGGATATTTAAAAATCCATGGACGTGCGCTTTCTGGTGGGATAGCGCCAAGGTCTGCAAAGTTGAAGTACTCAGCAGCGACTACGTTTTCGTCTTTGTCGATAATCATTAATTCGATTTCACCAAGCTCAATTGTTTGAGAAAGTGAAGAGCGGAAGAATGCTTTTACATACCAATCGCCGTTATCTTCATCAATGCTAATCGCCGCAAGTGATAATTGGTTTGGTGAAAGTGGCTCAAGGTCATTTGCAAGGAAGTTGAAAATATATTGCTGCTCCTGTGGCACATTCCATTCTGGGTGATACGATAATTTTGTTTTAATTTTTTGACCAGCCTTTGATGAAAGACCAGCGCTTTTTCCTAATAAATCCTTTGAATCGAAGGCGCTATCTTTTCCGACTTTATCGCCTTTTTTAAATAAATCAAATAAACCCATTGTTTATTCCTCCACGTTCAATGTAATGTTACGCATAAATGTCACAAGCTCTTCTACGATACTGCGGCGTAATTCTTGATAATTTTTACCGAATAACTCTAAACCTTCGCGTCGGTAAATACGCATTGGGTCTTCCTGTTGGTAATGACGTAAGCCAATACCTTCTTTTAAGTGTGCCATTGACTCTAAATGCTTCACCCACATACGGTCAATGAATGAAATCATCACTTGTGGTACGACCGCCATCATTTGCTCATTGTCCTCGAAGCCTTTAATCATATCACGCAGCTCAAATACAGAGTCGTTCATCGCATCTAAAAGCTTCGTTACTTTTACTTCGTCACGGTTTACCGTAACAGGTGTTAAAAATAATGAGTTGACCGTGCGCTCCATTGCATCAAAGTCCCACTCAATCGGATCTTTTTCATCTGGTGCGTTCTCACGTACAGCGAAATCGACTGTTTCGTAAAGCATGCGTGTCAGTAACTCTAGTAAATCGTTGCGCTCTAATACTTTATCACGTAAATCATAGACGATACGGCGTTGGTCATTAATAACATCATCTAGCTTTAAGTTGTATTCACGCATAGAGAAGTGCGCACCTTCTACGATACGTTGTGTACGTTCAATTAGCTCGCTCACGTCTTTGTTTTCGACGCGACCAATGTCATTTAGCGTCATTTTTTTTAGGAATTTTTCCACATCATCTTTTGCGAAACGGCGTAGCATATCATCCTCAATAGATAGGATAAACTGTGTTTCACCAGGGTCCCCTTGACGACCAGAACGTCCACGTAATTGATTATCAACGCGGCGGCTTTCATGCTTTTCAGTGCCGATTACATATAAACCACCAAGCTCTTCAACACCTTCACCTAGTACGATATCTGTACCACGACCGGCCATGTTTGTCGCAACGGTAATGCGGCCTTTTTGACCAGCCTCCGAAATAAGTGTAACTTCCTGCTCGACTGTTTTTGCATTCAGTACTTGATGAGATAGGCTATACTTTTTCAAGTAAGACGATATTTTTTCCGATTGTAAAATTGAAGTTGTTCCGATTAACACAGGCTGTCCCTTTTCGTGACGACGCAGCGTTTCTTGTGCCACGAACTCATATTTTTGCTCAATTGTCGCAAATACGAGTTCGGGTTGGTCGACACGCTTACGCACACGGTTTGTCGGGATTTGGATAACACTCATCCCGTATACTTCGTTAATTTCTTTTTCCTGTGTTTTCGCAGTACCTGTCATCCCTGATAATGTTGGGTACATACGGAAGTAGTTTTGAATCGTAATTTGTGCTTGCGCTTTATTTTCAGCGGTAATCGTTACGTCTTCTTTCGCCTCAAGTGCTTGGTGAAGACCATCTGAAAGTGAGCGTCCCTCTAAAATACGACCTGTAAACATATCCACAAGCTCGATTTTGTCTTCTTTAATGATATAATCTACGTCTTTTTCAAACATTACGTGTGCACGTACACCTTGAATGACATAGTGATACAGTGTTTGGTGCTCAAGGTCGTATAAGTTATCAATGCCAAATGCAGCTTCTACTTTTTCGATGCCCTGATCTGTTAGAGAAGTCGCCTTTGTTTCGTCATCAAACTCATAATCTTCGTCTACTTTAAAGCGTTTTGCAAGCATGGCTGCGATGCGGTGAAGCTCAGCGTTTGCAGACATTTTACCGGCGATAATAAGCGGTGTTTTCGCCTCGTCGATCAGCACAGAGTCTACCTCATCAATAATGGCGAAGTGATACGGGCGCTGTACTTTATCCGCAATTGCGTGTGCCATATTATCACGTAAGTAGTCGAAACCAAATTCCGTACCCACTCCGTATGTAATATCTGCTTCGTAAGCACGCTTTTTATCCGCAGGCTCCATCATCGGCACGTTTAAGCCAACTGTAAGTCCTAAGAAACGGTGAATTTGACCGATCAAATCGAAGTCACGACGTGCAAGATAGTCATTTACCGTAATGACATGCACACCTTTGCCTTCAAGTGCACGCACATAAGAAGGGAGTGAGGCAACTAATGTTTTTCCCTCACCTGTAGGCATTTCGGCGATATTGCCTTCTGTTAACACAAGGCCACCGATTAATTGTACGTCGAAGTGACGCATGTTAAGTACGCGCTTTGAAGCTTCGCGAACGACTGCAAACGCATCAGGAATAATCGCTTGAATCGTTTCGCCCGCTTGTAGGCGTTCTTTAAATGTAAAAGTCATCGCTTGAAGTTCGCTATCACTCATCGGTGAATACGTCGCTTCTAGCTGATTAATTTGTTCTACGATTTTGTAATATCGTTTTAACTCTCTGGCACTTGTCTGCTCAGATTTGCGTTTGAAAATTGAGAACATGCTATTACGCTCCTTTAAAATTGTTCGCTTATAAGCAAACACTCTATTATTTTAACAAACTTTCACTAGAATAACCATAAAACATACGGGATAATAACGATGAAACCGTGCTTTATGACTTAAGTGATTTTAACTATATTTTCAATAACGTTCGTGCTATAATGAGTGGGATATTGTATAGGATTTTTAGCTGTTATCAATAGAAGTGCGATAGACGCATTTTTAAATTAAATAATTTTGAGGAGGCAGGACATGATTTACGTGTCTTTAATCGTGGCGTTTTTTGCAGCCATTATACTAACTCCATTAGTGAAGCGTTTGGCGTTTCGTATTGGTGCGGTTGACGCGCCGAATTACCGAAAAGTTCATGCACGTATCATGCCGCGCTTAGGTGGTTTAGCTATTTTTGGTGCATTTATGATTGCATTTTTATTTTTAAAGCTGACAACAGGTTTTGAACGTGACTATGTATATGCTATTTTAATCGCTGCGACAATTATTGTCATCACAGGGATTATCGATGACATGCGCGAAATTTCAGCCAAAGCAAAAATGCTTGGGCAAGTCGTTGCAGCATGTATTATCGTATTTGTTGGTGGTATTCAAATTACGGAGATTAACTTGCCATTTGGTGGCGATTTAGAATTTGGTTGGTTAAGTATTCCAATCACACTTTTATGGATTGTTGGGATTACCAACGCGATTAACTTAATCGACGGACTAGACGGCTTAGCAGCTGGTGTGTCAACAATTGCACTCATTACACTTGCAGGTATGGCCATGATTATGGGCAACGGCATTGCGATTGCAATGGCGTCGATTTTAGCGGCCGCAACAATCGGCTTCTTATTCTTTAACTTCCACCCAGCGAAAATTTTCATGGGGGACACAGGGGCGTTATTTTTAGGCTTTATGATTGCGGTTCTCTCGCTACTCGGCTTTAAAAACGTTGCATTTATCTCATTCGTTATTCCGGTCATCATTTTAGGTGTACCGATTTCTGATACATTCTTTGCGATTGTACGTCGTTTACGCAACAAGCAAAAATGGTCAGACCCAGATAAATCACACTTGCATCACCGATTACTAGATTTAGGCTTCTCACATCGCCAAACAGTGCTTGTCATTTACGTGCTCGCTGCGATGTTCGGTCTTGTAGCAGTCATCTTCTCGATGTCAACACAGTGGGGCGCAATCTTAATTATTGCGGTATTACTTGTGGCAATTGAATTGTTTGTCGAGGTCATTGGACTAGCCGGCAAAAACTACAAGCCACTGCTGAACTTAGTGAGAATTTTTAATAAATGAAAGAACCTATGGCGAAGATGGAGAAAATAGTCTTTGTCTAAAGAGCTGCTTAAGCATAGTGCTTGAGTGGCTTTTTTGTTTGGGAAAAGGTTTCGTTCTTACTTTAATGAGCAAATGTCATTGAAATAATGGGGAAGCTTTTAAATGAAGGGCTGATTTCCGTCAAGAAAAAGGTACATAATAGATGCTTTAATAAAAAATGATTTTAAATGTATTTTGACACTTTAGAAGAAAGTGAAATAAAAGCGACATATTGATTTTAGCCATCAAAAAATAGCCGCGCATTTATTGGAAGAGATTTAATAATCAAAAAAAATGCGACCAGAAATTTTGGTCGCATCTTTTATTTATTGCTGTGGAATTGTTAAATCATCGGTTTGGCTATATTCTGTCGAGCTAGTGCTGCTCGAAATACTTGATGTATCTGGAATTAAGCCTAAATGACTTTTTAAAATTTGCTTTGTTTCTTCAAGGTCCTGGTCGTTTAATTTGTAGTAGTAAATACCTGTAGACATATCATCATAACCATTTAGTGTTAATGAATCAATCTGTGGCATACCAGATGTTAAGTAGCTAAGGAATGATTTCATCTCAGTGAAGTTCATATCTGTTTTGATATTGTTACCAAGTGCCTCGATTACATCGTCATATTTTGAAATCGACGTAACAGTTGCTGCTTTTTGTGTGAGAGCTGTTAAAATTTGCTGTTGACGTTTACCGCGCTCAATATCGCTATCTTGCTTACGTGTGCGTGCAAGAGATAATGCATGGCGACCATCTAATAGCTGCAAACCAGGCTCGAAGTTCATTGTGTTACGATCAAATTCATCTTTTTCTCCAACGATACGATAAGGCACTTCGACTTCAACGCCGCCAAGCGCATCGACAACATCGATAAAGGCATTGAAGTTCAATCGGACATAGTAATCAATCGGAATATCAAATAACCCTTCAACTGTTTCGAGTGTAGCGAGTGTACCACCATAGGCATGTGCATGGTTGATTTTATCACTGTAGCCTACATAAGGAATATAAACATACGAATCACGCGGGATACTGACAAGCTTTACTGTTTTTGATTTGTTATTTAATGTTGCAAGAAGTAGTGCGTCCGTACGTGAATGATCGGCCCCTTGACCGCGCGTCTCACTGTCATCCACACCTAAAAATAATACCGAGACATTGTCTGTAGCGGCCTCGACTTTTACCTCAGATTTTTCAGGAACGATACGTTCGTCAATTGGTTCATAGGCTTTCTCAACTGCATGCTCGACCTTTTTCGTTAAATAAATGCCATAAGCTGTCACGCAAATTAGCATGGAAGCTGCTAATAGCAATGTGATTTTTATGAATAGCGAGAAATTAAAAGACTTGTTGCTCTTGGTCTTTTTTTGCTTTATTTTCATGTGAATTCTCCTCTTGACTCGGGATTAGCGCTATAAATTCTATTAGTTATTTAGAAAAAATGTAATGAATTGTATCTTTTTTGAAAGTGACGTGAAATGCTCAGGTAAATACTATTATACTACTCTCACTTTTCAGCGTAAATTGTTAATTGCTTTCTATACGAATAAATTCTATAAATTGTTCGCCTGCTTGAGTAATTTTACCTTGTCCATTTGTTAATTCAGTTATCCAATCAACAAATTGCTGCTGTTCTTCCTTTAAGACAAAAACAAATAGCTCAACACCCTCCGCATAGTGAATGTCACGTAGTGTGTAATGAGAATCGCGGACTTCGTTTTCGACCTTGCCGAGCCAGTTGTAATCAATTGCAACTTTCATAATGTAGTGCATTTTCCGTTCTACGACTTTTGCTGCACTAATGCCCTCTGTTGTCGCTTTTCCGTAGGCGCGAATGAGTCCGCCACCGCCAAGTTTAATCCCACCAAAATAGCGTGTGACGACGACAACTGTATCTTTCAACCCTTGTTTTTTTAAAACTTCTAACATAGGGACGCCAGCCGTGCCACTAGGTTCCCCGTCATCGTTTGCTTTTTGAATATTATCGTGCTCGCCAACCATATAGCACGAGCAATTATGTGTTGCAGATGCGTGTAGCTTCTTGATTTTGTCGATAAAATCGAGCGCTTCCTGCTCTGTTTCGGCACGATTTACATAGGTGATAAAGCGTGATTTTGAAAGTATAATTTCGGATTCACCGTAGCCTTTTACGGTAAAATAGTTTTTTCGCATTAAAAATTCTCCTTTTTATCCCAAAAAATGTTACTGAACGTGGTTATAAAATAACTTAAAATTTGTTTAAATAATGCTATAATAGTAAAGATTAAACTAGTTTATTATGGTAATGTACTAAACCGAATAGACTAGCAGTGTTGACACCTTGGAGAGTGAGGAAACGAAATGTTTCAAAATGACAAAATTGACATTGCCTCATTAGATGTAATATTTAATAGAATGCTAGAAACAATCACAAATTCTAAAGATGATATTTTCATTATAAGCGAACAGAGTCGTAGAAACTTTGAAGATATGCAAAATGAATTAGAAATTGTTAGACAAGAAATTTCGATGATAATTGATGAAGGCGATAACTTAGAAAAAATGACGCAACTGGCAAAGCAGCGACTCGTCGTGGTGAGTAAAGCCTTTAATAATTATACAGAAGAACAAGTGCGTGCGGCGTATGAAAATGCAAATAATTTGCAACTTCAATTATCGCTCACAAAAGAGCGTGAGAAGCAGCTCCGTAATAAACGTGACGATTTAGAGCGACGCATGAAAAATCTTTATGATACAATTGAAAGAGCAGAGCATATTGTGAACCAAGTAAATGTCGTGATTAACTATTTAACGACGGACTTGAAAAATGTAGGTGCCGCGTTAGAGCAAGCAAAGGTAAAACAAGAATTTGGTATTCGTATTATTGCGGCACAAGAAGAGGAACGCAAGCGACTTTCACGCGAAATTCATGATGGACCAGCGCAAATGATGGCGAACGTCTTAATGCGAACGAACTTAATTGATCGGACGTATCGTGAAAAGGGTGTAGAGGCAGCAGTTAAAGAAATTGCTGACTTTAAAGGAACTGTTCGTAATGCACTGTCTGAGGTACGCCGGATTATTTATGATCTAAGACCAATGGCACTCGATGATTTAGGCATTGTGCCGACATTAAAAAAATACACGGCGACGATGATGGAATACAATGAAGGAGTCAATATCGAGTTTCAATCATACAGTACAGAGCAGCGTATACCATCTGAGTATGAGGTCTCTATTTTCCGCCTTGTACAGGAATGTATTACAAATGCTTTGAAGCATGGGAAACCAACAGAGATTTCTGTAAAAATCGAGTGGTTGCGTAATGATATAAATATTGTAGTAAAAGATAACGGTATCGGTTTCGATATAAATAACGTAAGTGACAAATCGTTCGGCATTGTTGGGATGAGAGAACGAATTGAGCTTTTAAAAGGGACTATTGATATCATCTCTACGCCGGGTAATGGAACAGTAGTAATGTTTAAAATCCCATTTCCACATGAAAAAAATATGATTTTATAATTTATTGGGGGTAAATAATATGACAAAAATTATTATTGTAGACGATCACCAGCTTTTTAGAGAAGGTGTAAAACGAATTTTGGACTTCGAGGATTCATTTGAAGTAGTTGCTGAAGGTGATGACGGTACGAATGTTGTTAGTATTTATTCAAGATTCCAACCAGATGTTGTCTTAATGGACATTAATATGCCAGGCAAAAATGGCGTAGAGGCAACAGCGGATCTTTTAGTAGAGTTTCCAGATGCAAAAGTAATGATGTTATCGATTCATGATGACGAATCATACGTAACACACGCCCTAAAATCAGGTGCACTTGGCTATATGCTAAAAGAAATGGATGCAGATGAAATCGTTGAAGCGATCAAGGTCGTGGCAAACGGCGGCTCATACTTACATCCAAAAGTAACGAAAAACTTAGTAGCAGAATTCCGCCGTCTATCAGAGCACGAAAACAAAGGGAATTTCCACCAAACAGAAATCCGCCGCCCATTCCACTTATTAACGAAGCGTGAATGTGAAGTGCTACAGCTGTTAACAGACGGCCAATCAAACCGTACAATCGGTGAAACATTATACATTTCAGAAAAAACGGTTAAAAACCACGTTTCAAGCATTCTGCAAAAAATGAACGTAAACGACCGTACACAAGCGGTAGTAACAGCAATCAAAAACGGCTGGGTTGAAGTACGTTAATAGAGCAAAATATAGAGTCTATCTTTTTTCACCAGGTGAGGTGAGTGGAGGTAGGCTTTTTTGTTTGATTTACAATAAGTAAATTCTCTTGAAATGATGAGGGGCTATTTAATAAGGGCTGATTTCCGTTCCAGGCTGAGGCCGACACGATGTCGGTCAGGAAGGCGTTGTCGCATGGATGCGACGCTTTTAGCCTTCCTTCCTTTATTCCCTGGGGGCGTGGCTACAACTAAATATTCCCGGACGGAGCCGGGAATATTGGATTTTCCGCGCACGCTCTCTCCCCAAGGAGTCGCCTGCCTTCTACTCCAATCCGCTCGTTAAATCAAGGTGTAGCTTTTATTGCACTTTCTATTAAGAGGTAGCTTTAAATTTAAATTAAACTTTTTATTCAAGTCTACAAAATAAGCCTTTTCCTCGATGGAATTGCTAGCTTAAGGACTGTTTTTTATTTTAAAGGAAAAATAAATGCAGGGCTTTTCTAGGCAATTAATCCTTTTATTTAGAGCAAAAATGTTATTCTTAGTTTAATCTTTTAATCATGTCATTAAAAACAAAACCTTGATGAAAATACTGTTGATTGGAGCGGAAGGGGGCGACTCCAGCGGGAACAGCACGTGCGGAAAATCCTTTCTTTTGCTGCGCCGTATGGCAGCAAAAGAAATAGTTGGAGCCGTGCCCGCGGAAAGCGTCCCCTGTAGCGGAAATCAACCCCTGCATAATAAAGCCAAACCTTAATTAATAAACTGCAACATAAAAAACAAAAACGCGTCTTACTTCATGTGAAAAGAGAAGCCATGAGTTAAATACTTAAAAATCTCTGACAACTTCTTTTCTAATACACAACACAATTTGCAGTATGCTAAAATGATTCGCAGGGGGTAATTAGAATTATGAATAAATGGATAATAATGGTTTTAACGACACTTCTTTTAATTGGCTGCAGTGACGCGCAAGGTGACGGCGCAGAGCCACAGGTAGAATCAAAAGAAGAGATAAAAGGTGCAACAGTTGGTTTTTCAATGACAGGTGGCACAATAGAAGAGGCAAGTGGTGTGCCGGAAGATGAAAAAGAAAAGATTGTGGCCTTATTTAATGAATATATTCAAGCATCGAACGATGAAGATATCGAGCGTTATATGGCGACCATCACCGAAAATCCAAAAGGCTTTGATTATGAGGAAGACCGACAAAATACATTAGCAATTTTTGAAACGTATGACGTAACACGCACAGCGGATAATATTACGATTGTGAAATATAGCGAAGACGAGGCACAGGTGTATGCTGATGTCACGGTGACGACGAAGGAATTTGCGACAAATAATGAATTTGTTAGTGAAGGAAAGCAAGTAACGGTACTTATTAAAGAAGATGATCAGTGGGGCATCTCTAGTATTCATGGGATGGTGGAAAATAACTAATTAATAGCTATGCTACACAATTACTGACAGATACGGTAATATAGAAATATAGGAGTGTAAAAACAGTTAATAATTTTATAGGTGATTATGTACAAACGACCTAAATTATGTAGCGAAAAAATCGTCATTCTAGGATGAACGAATGCAAAATTCCATCTCGATGTTGTCTCTGTTTCATAGTCAAATTTATCGGTTATAAACTTATAAAAGAACTTTGGATAGGGTGAGCAATGAACATGAAAAAAGCTTTTTTCGTCGAAATTCGTCCAACCGAGGCACAAAAGAAAAAAATCCATCAAACAATTGGCACGTGTAGGTATGTGTACAATTTGTATGTAGCGAAGGTGAAAGAGCAGTATGAGGCAGGCGGTCACTTTTTAACCGGGTTTACGTTTTCAAAATGGCTAAATAATGTTCATACCAAGCAAACTGACTTTTGGATTAAAGAAACGTCTAGTAAGGCAACAAAGCAGGCAATTATGAATGGAGAACGCGCGTTTCGGGAATTTTTTGCAGGGAAGAATGGCTATCCGCGCTTTAAAAGGAAAAGCAAACAGGATGTGAAGTGTTATTTTCCGAAAAACAATCCAACAGACTGGACGGTTGAACGCCACCGCGTGAAAATTCCAACACTAGGCTGGATGCGGTTGAAGGAATATGGCTATATTCCTAAACATGTCACTGTCACAAGTGGTACGGTTTCGTTCCGTGCGGGTAGATATTATGTTTCTGTTTTGTGTGAAGCTGAACAATCAGTTAAAACCGTGGAGCTAAAAGAAAAAGGGCTCGGTGTGGATTTAGGTTTAGCTTCCTTTGCTGTGACGGATGAAGAAATATTTTATGGAAATGTTAATAAAACAAAGACTATTAAAAAATTAGAAAAAGCGTTAAGACGCGAACAACGCTCTTTGTCTCGCAAATACGAAAATATAAAAAAGAGAGGTGACAAGTCTGCTACGAAAAGAGCCAACATCGACAAAAATGTATATCGAGTGCAGCGCCTGTATCAGAGATTAGTCGCGATTCGCGCAGAGTATGTGAAATCTGTTGTCCATGATTTGGTAAAAGCCAAGCCAAATTATATAACGATTGAGGATTTAAACATTAAAGGAATGCTGAAAAACCGTCATCTCTCAAAAGCAGTGGCGAGTCAATGCTTTTATCTCTTTAACGTTTGGCTATTAGCAAAATGTCAGGAGCACGGGATTGAATTACGTCAAGTGAACCGATTTTATCCAAGTTCTAAAAAATGTGCGGGCTGTGGGCATATAAAGTCGAGGTTAAAGATATCGGAAAGAGTTTACTACTGTGAGGCATGTGGACGTGCAGCAGACCGCGATGTGAATGCGGCGATGAATTTGTTACAGGCAACGGTTTATAAGGTATTAACTGCCTAAAATCGTGCCACTGTACGGCGGGCTACGTCGGAATTTACGCCTGTGGAGAGCCAAACAATCGGAGTAGTCATCTGACAAAACGAGGCTCGTAGAAGCAGGAACACTCTAAAAATATACGTATGTCTATGTTTTTAGTAGCAGAGTGAATCTATGAAAACAGCTGTTGTAACCGATAGCACCGCTTATTTGACGCCTGAAGAACGCGAATGCTATCACATTTATATGGTGCCTTTATGTGTAAATATTGCAGGGGTTGTCTATGACGAAGAAGTAGACTTAACAGCTGGCGAGTTTTACGACAAGGTAAGGGGAGCGAAAGAGTTCCCGAAGACGACACAGCCTCCGATTGGGAAGTTTGTGGAATTATTTGAACAATTATCGAAAGACTATGATGATATTGTGACAATCCATTTATCAAGCGGTATTAGCGGTACATATCAAGGTGCACTGCAAGCCGGTGACATGGTGGATGACGTAAATGTTTACGGCTTTGATACAGAAGTTGCCGCTTATGCACAAGGCATTTATGTAAAAGAAGCAGCAAAACTTGCAGCAACAGGCGCTTCGGGTCAAGAAATTATGGACCATTTAGAAGCACTTCGCCCAACAATGGGTGCTTACTTCATTGTAGATGACTTAGCTCATTTACAGCGTGGAGGACGCTTATCCGCGGCTGCGGCACTAATTGGTGGTTTACTGCAAGTGAAGCCAATTTTGCACTTCCAGGATAAGGTCATTGTTCCGTTTGAAAAAATCCGTACGCGTAAAAAGGCTATGCGCCGCGCGGAGGAAAAGCTAGCGGAAGCGCTACAGCAAACACCACAGCTGCAAGCGACTGTTATTCATGCCAATTGCGAAGAAGAAGCAAAGGAATGGATGGCAAGCTTACAGGAAAGCTACCCAACAGTCGACTTTACACTTAGTTATTTCGGTCCGGTAATCGGCACGCATTTAGGTGAAGGCTCGGTAGCACTTGGCTGGATGAAAAAATAATGAATGAGCAGTCTCTACATTTTTGTAGGGGCTGTTTTTATTTTGCAAGAAAGGAGCAGTTAGGATGGAAACAAAGAAAGGCACATATAAAGGTCTTATTATCGAGCCAAAAATTCAACATTTTTTCGCAGGGCGTATTTGGTCGCGCACGAATACGCCGTTTCCACAACAAAAGATTGAAGCGTATATAAAGGCTGGGTTGTTTACTGTACAGCCAGCCGTCGTGCAAAGGGGGAACAAGCTTTACTGTAATCGTTGTCACAATGACAAACAGCCGCAGTTTGTCACATTTCGTTGTGCGCGCTGCGAGGGGCTATGCCATTATTGCAGGCACTGTATTACGATGGGGCGCATGGTGAGCTGCGAGGAGCTGATTACATGGAATGGACCGCAGCCGCGCAGGCAGTTGCGGCATGATTTTTCGTGGAGTGGTCAATTTACAAATCAGCAACAGCAGGCGGCAAAGGAGTTAGCTGGGAGCATACAACAAGGGCGTAATCATTTACTGCGCGCAGTATGCGGAGCAGGAAAGACGGAAATTTTGTTTCAAGCAATCATTGGTGCACTAAGAAAGGGCCTACGCGTTTGTGTTGCCACACCGCGCACGGATGTAGTGCTCGAATTGTATCCGCGCTTTTTGCAAGTGTTTCCTAAAACGACTATCCATGCACTGTACGGCGGCGCAAAGCCAGACGCGCAATTTGCACAGCTCGTCCTTGCGACAACCCATCAGCTGTACCGTTTTGAACAGGCATTTGATGTCATGATTATTGACGAGGCCGATGCATTTCCGTATACGATGGACGCGGCACTGCAAAAGGCTGTGCTCAAAGCAAAAAAGCAGCAAGCCCCAATCGGCTATGTCACAGCGACCCCGTCGGCCGATTTAATCACGCGCTGCAAAAAAGAACAGTGGGGCTACTCATTTATTAAACGGCGCTATCATGGACATAATTTGCCAGTGCCGCGCACAGAAAGCTTGTGGAACTATGAGAAGACAATTCGTAAAGGAAAAATCCCGGAAAAATTAGTACGCTGGCTTACGGAAAAGCTCGTCCGCAATGAGCAGGTGCTGTTATTTTTCCCGACGATTGATTTGCTTGAGCAGGCACTCTCGCTTTTTCAGCAAATAGAGCCATTAATGGAGGGCGTGCATGCAGAGGACCCAGAGAGAAAAGAGAAGGTGCTACGCCTGCGAAACGGCGAATTGAAGGGCTTATTGACAACGACGATTTTAGAGCGCGGCATTACGATTAAAAACGTACAGGTCGCTGTCATTGGTGCAGAGCAGACCATTTTCACTGCAAGTGCGCTCATACAAATTAGTGGGCGTGTCGGACGCAATGCAGATTTTCCGGCAGGAGATATCGTCTTCTTTCATCACGGGTTAACGGCGGAAATGGATGAGGCAATTGATGAAATTACGTTAATGAATAAGGGGAGTGAGTAAATGCACAAGCCAATTGTAGATTGCTTACTCTGCAATACGCCACTGCAGCAAATTTTTGGCTGGCAAAATTTTTTCATTCGTCAATTGCCACAAGTGATTTGCGCGCGCTGTGAGGGCAAATTTGAGCGCATAATTGAGCAGCAAGAAGAAGGAGTGCGGTCACTTTTTATGTATAATGCTGCAATGAAGGACTATATCCATCGTTATAAATTTTTAGGTGACGTTGCACTCGCAAAAGTATTTAGCCGCCTGTTGAACAAAATTTTCAAGCAACAGCAGGCACTCATTGTACCGATTCCGATGCACCCAGCTAATTTGAAGAAACGAACATTTGCGCCAGTGGATGAGTTGCTTACTGCGGCAGAAATTCCATTTACACACGTATTAGCCAAGACAACAACGGAAACACAGGTCGGCAAAACACGCGCACAGCGTCTCGCGGTATCACAATTATTTGATGTTGTTGATCGAAAGCTAATCGAAAATAATGAGATTATTCTATTTGATGATTTGTACACAACCGGCACGACAATCGACCATGCAAAGCGAGCGCTACACCAAGCAGGTGCGCAGGAGATTAAGGTAGTTACATTGATTCGTGGGTGAAAGTTACTATTGAAAAGCAGAAAAGGCTCAAAAAGTCATATTTCTTAAGAAAACAATGAAA
Organism: Solibacillus sp.; assembly: GCA_040274725.1. Lineage (GTDB taxonomy): Bacteria > Bacillota > Bacilli > Bacillales_A > Planococcaceae > Solibacillus. The sequence goes on from JBEMAQ010000002.1 coordinate 230,643, forward strand.
TTTGTTATGAGTATTGTATAATAGGTGTATACAAAGAGAACGGAAATTATTGGAGGGAACGAAGTGGCTGAATTAAGAAATTGTCCGATATGCGACGAGTATTTTAACTATACAGGTATTCGAGAAATTTGCCATAAATGCTCAGTGAAGGAAGAAGAGCTTTACCAAATTGTGTACCGCTTCTTGCGTAAGCGTGAAAACCGCGCGGCAAATATAGACCGTATTGAAGAAGCGACAGGTGTTACAAAGGATTTATTATATAAATGGGTACGCAAAGGACGCTTACATCCAGCGGTCTTCCCGAATTTAGGCTACCCTTGCGATAACTGTGGTCATTTAACCACGCAGGGCAAGCTATGTGAAAAATGCCAAAACAGCATAAAATCTGATTTGCGTACATTTGAGGCAGCGAAGGAATTTAGAGAAGATATTGTAAGGCACGACCGTGCAACTTATCATTCAGAAAAAAGAGATAAATAGAATGGAAAACTATGTTAAGAGCATTCTCTTTAGCATAGTTTTTTTGTTACTAAAATCACAGACTCGGGCACTTAATCACAACTTTTTTTTCGGAATTATTAACATTTAACTAAAAACGTCGACATAATAAGTAAAGTAACAGCTTTGAGGGGAGGTTCTTTTATGAAAATTAATCCATTTGGTGTTCAAGCCATTAATACGTATGCAAATCAAGCGCGCGCGGTGAAGGAAACGAAGCAAAGTGCTACATTTGCAGATAAGCTTGAAATTTCTTCAGCAGCAAAAGAGATGCAAAGCACGTCTACGTATGCAGCAGACCGTGCAGAGCGTGTACAAAAACTAAAGGCAGATATTCAGTCAGGTGACTACAAGGTTGATGCCAACCAAGTAGCACGCGATATGCTGAATTATTATAGAGGATAGGGAGCTCATCACATGACACTTACAGACATTGTTTTAACACTCGGTAAGCTAGAAAAAATGCATAAGGGTTTACTTGATTTAGCGCAGAAAAAAACCGAATTTGTCAAAGCGGGTGACATGGAAGAGCTGGATCACATCATCAAGCAGGAGCAGGCGCATATAGCGACGATAGAAACATTAGAACAACAGCGTCAAGTGATGGTAACGGAATATCTACGAGCAAAAGGAATTGCTCTCACTGACACACCAACTGTAGCTGATGTCATCGAAGCTACGGCAGGCGATGCCATGCAGCAGCCGCTTATTTTAATACGAGCGCGTCTGATGAACCTGCTTGAGGAGCTACGCAGACAAAATGATTTAAATCAAAAAATGATCTTTAACTCGCTGCAAATGGTCAACATTACACTTGATGCGATGCGTCCACAGCGCCCAGAGCAGTTCAACTATTCCGGTGCAGAGGTCATGGGTCAAAATACAATCAACAAAAAATCATATTACAATTCCCAAGCATAACGCATGAAGCCAAAGCTTCATGCGTTATGCTTGATACATACATTTAAGGAGGACTATCATGCGTTCTACATTCATGGGTTTAGAAGCGAGTAAGCGCGGCCTTTTCACACAGCAAAGCGCGCTTTATACAACAGGTCACAACATTTCAAACGCCAACACACAGGGCTATTCACGCCAACGCATTAATATGGAAACAACACCAGGCTACCCAGGAACAGGCTTAAACTCAGCAAAATCAGCTGGTCATATCGGAACGGGTGTAGAGGCGCACTCTGTACAGCGGATTCGCGATGAATTCGTCGACCGTCAGTACCGTCAAGAAACGAATAAGCTTGGCTACTGGGAATCAAAAACGAAGTCAATTTCGCAAATGGAAGATGTTATGAGTGAGCCATCTGAATTTGGTTTAAATCAGTCATTTACAGACTTTTGGAAGTCGATGGAGGATGTTGTAACGGACCCGAAAGATGCAGCAGCACGCCAAGTAATGATTTCAAAGGCCGAGGCATTAGCGGATTCATTCAACTATATGGATACACAGCTAAAGTCAATTCAAGGTAATATCGGAAATGAACTAGCTGTATCGACAGACCGTGTGAACTCAATCTTAAATCAAATCGCATCACTTAATAAACAAATCCAGGCAGTAGAGCCAAATGGTTATATGCCGAATGATTTATACGATGCGCGCGACGTATTAGTCGATGAATTAAACTCGTATTTACCAGTATCGATTTCAAAAATCCCTTCAGGTGGTAACGCACTAGCAATTGCTGAAGGTGGTTTAAAAATCACATTTAAACCAACAACTGGTCAAGAGATTGTACTTGTTGACGGGAAAGAATTTGTAAAAATTGCCGCATTAGATACAGCGAATAAGCCAGTTGATGGTGATGTAGATAATCAAGCAGAAAATAGCTATTTCTCATTTAAGGAATTCGCGGTGTCATCATTAGGTGAGCCACCTGCTGATGCGACAAGCGCGTCTCCACAAAAAATCCAGTACGATCAGCTAGAAAAAAGTAAAGGGCAGCTCCTTTCTTTAATCGATTCATATGGGCATAGTGATGGTAAGGGCTTGTATCCAGAAATGCTTGCGAACCTTGACACACTTGCGCGAGTATTCGTTTCAGAGTTCAATACAGTACATCAAGCGGGCTTTGATTTAGAAGGTAATGCGGGGGCAAAATTCTTTGATGGCGACAGCGCGAAAAGTATCACGGTTGTTTTAAAAGATACAAATAAAGTTGCTGCTTCAAGTCAACCAGGTGAAGTAGGAAATAATGAAAATGCACACGCCTTTTCAAATTTACAAAAGGCTGTACAAGGTAGCTTGAAGGATGGTACATTCCAATCATTTTATACGTCTCTAACAGGTGACTTAGGGGTAACAGGCCAAGAGGCAATCCGTCTTGAGTTCAACTCGACAACACTAAGTCTTCAAATCGAAAAAAACCGTGCCTCTCATAGCTCAGTTTCACTCGATGAAGAGATGACCAATATGATTACGTTCCAGCAAGCATACAATGCAAATGCGCGTATGATTACAGCGATTGATGAAATGTTAGACAAAATTATTAACGGCTTGGGCCGCGTAGGATTATAAGACAGCGCGTAGCTAAAGACATCTAAGACTTTAACAGAAAAGGAAGTAAAACATCATGCGTGTAACACAATCAATGCTTTCTAGTAATATGCTACGAAATTTAAATACAAGCTACGGTAAAATGGGTAAATTGCAGGAGCAAATGAACTCTGGTAGTAAAATTAACCGTCCATCTGATGATCCGGTTGTTGCGGTAAAAGGGATGCAGTATCGTGTAGAAGTGGATAAAGTTGAACAGTATCAGCGGAATATTAATACAGCACATACATGGTTAGATACATCAGACGAGGCGCTAAGTCAGGTAAGCTCGTCGCTACACCGTGTACGCGAATTAGTCGTGCAGGCGGCAAATGATACAAATACACCAGAAGAGCGCGAAAAAGTGGCGGCTGAAATTACACAAATTAAAGCACAAATGCGCGATTTAGCGAATACAAAGGTTGGTGAGAATTATTTATTCTCAGGTACACATACCGACCAGCCACTTTATACAGATGAAACAGCTGGTCCAAACACATTGGTCAATTCAGGGAAAAATGATGATTTTAAAATTAATGTATTTGACGGTATCTCATTAAAGGTCAATACAAATGGTAGTGAAATATTTGATGATATCGATACGTTTTTAAATGATGTGCAAAATATATTAAATGATCCAACGAAAACAGGTAAGGACATTGGAGATACTTTAGGTGTAACGGATATTACAGGTGCTACACCTGGTATTCCGAGTCTTGATGCAGTATTGGAGCAAACTTTAACAATCCAAGCGGACATCGGTGCACGCCAAAATCGCCTTGAGATGATGGATAACCGCCTAGAAATTCAATTTGTCAATGTAACAAAACAGCTATCAGAAAATGAAGATACAGATTATGCGGCAACCATTACAGAAATGGCAACGACTGAATCGATTCACCAAGCTGCACTATCAGTCGGAGCAAAAATCATACAACAAACGTTAGTAGACTTTATACGTTAATGACTAAGTGGTAGAGCACGTGACATCCATTGACTACAACTTCTAAGAATTCGTGTTTGCCACCTTAAATAGGAGGAATGGCAATGCGTGTAACACAATCGATGCTATCAAGTAATATGTTACGAAATTTAAATACAAGTTACGGGAAAATGAGTAAGCTGCAAGACCAAATGACTTCAGGTAAAAAGGTAAATCGTCCATCCGATGACCCAGTGGTTGTAGTAAAAGGGATGAATTACCGTGTTGAGGTTGATAAAGTAGAGCAATATCAACGAAACGTTAGCACAGCACATACATGGTTAGATACAACAGACGAGGCGCTTGATCAAGTTGGAACGGCGCTTCATCGCGTAAAGGAACTAACAGTACAAGCTGCAAATGACACGAATACACCAGAGGAACGCGAAAAAATTGCCGCGGAAATTGCGCAAATTAAAGAACAAATGCGTGATATTTCCAATACAAAGGTTGGCGACAAATACATTTTCTCAGGTGCACATACAAATGAACCGCTGTATAAAGCGAACAATGCAACGCCACCTGTAGTAGAAGCAAATGCAGCAGTAACAGCGACCGGTGGACAGCGTGATTTCAAGCTGAATGTATTTGACGGCATTTCGCTTAATGTCAACACATCGGGCAAGGAGCTATTCGGACAAATCGATACGTTTTTAGCTGACCTTTCAGATTTACTTGAAAATGGTGGGTCAGGTAAAGAAATTGGTGACAAGCTCGGTGATGGTGGAACAACCGAGTTGAGTGGGTTAACAGAAATGGTCTTAGTCAAACGTGCAGATATCGGTGCACGTCAAAATCGTTTAGAAATGATGGAGAATCGTCTCGACATTCAATTTGTTAATGTAACGAAGCAAATGTCTGAAAACGAAGATACAGATTATACAGAGGCAATTACACAGATGGCGACGACTGAATCGATTCACCAAGCATCTTTATCAATTGGTGCGAAAATCGTTCAGCAAACGTTAGTAGACTTTATTCGTTAGAAAAATTCGGTGCAGCGCTGCACCGAATTTTTTTGTCGGTAGATAGTATAAAGTGAGGGAGTTTTTGGCACGTCCAACAGCGCCAGCTCTCTTCAGTGAAATCGGCGTTTTCTTCCCTAAATATTCGATAGTACACAGTCGATAATAAGTGAAAAGAATATAAATGAAGGAGTGAGTCCTCATGCAGCTACCGAAAATTCAAATTCAGCAAACGGACATTCAAATGGATTTGACAATTACGAAGCCATTTCAAAAAATTCAGCAACCACAAGCACAACTGAGTATTTCACAGCCAGCAGCCACTTTAGAAATTAATACAACAAACGCTAAGCTCGACATTAACATGGACCAATTTTGGCGTGATTTAGGCAGTGTCCTTCCAGGTGAAGTCATTAGTGAATATGCACAAAAGGGCAGACAAGGTGCACTACAAGGAATCTCACGCCGTGTCAGTGAAGGACGACAAATGCTGCTTGGTGCAGGAAAAGGTCAAGGACGCGCAACACTTCAAAATATCGCCAAGCAAAACCACGGTCCTGAACGCGTCGGCCCGTACAATATTAAGTTCATCCCTTCGATTGGCTCGGTAAAAGTCAACATCACACCGGGCACAACAGACATCGAATTTCATCGTCAGTTCCCAAAAATTGACGTTCAAGTGAACAAACCGCAAATGGACTTCACTTATGGCGACGTGCGTGGCAAAATGATAGCAAGACCGAATATCGAAATAGACGTAGTCGGCTAAAAGGAGAGAACCCCATGAATATCGAAACAAAATTTTTAGGTGAAGTGACGATTGAAGAGTCAGAAATCATCACATTTGAAAACGGCCTACCAGGTTTCTCAGAGCAAACAAAATACGTCCTTTTAGGCTTAGATGCAGATTTACCTATCGCATTATTACAATCAACAGAGGAACGTGACCTAGGCTTCGTCGTTGTTTACCCATTCGCATTCAAAAAAGATTATGCGTTTGATTTAAGTGAAGAGGATAAGTCGGAGCTAAAGCTGGCAGAAGAGGCAGACGTTGCTGTCTACACAATCCTTACATTAAAGGAAAACTTCGCAGAATCAACAATGAATTTATTAGCACCAATCATCCTGAACACAAAAGAAAAGCTAGGCAAGCAAATCGTACTGAATGACAACGCGCAATACCCGCTACGTCACCAAATCGGCGTAGTCGCTGAAGGAAGTGTGAAATAAATGCTCGTATTATCGCGTAAAAAAGGCGAGTCCATCATGATTGGTGATCATATTGAAGTGAAGGTATTAGTGGTAGAGGGCGAGCAAGTGAAGCTCGGCATCGTTGCACCGAAAACAGTGAAGGTACACCGCTCGGAGGTTTTTGAAGCGATTCAGCAGCAGAATAAAGAGGCGCTGGAGGTTTCAGAGGATTTTGTGAAGCAGTTTAGGTTGAAGAAGTGATGAATTATCAACGCACGAGGACGCAACCTCGTGCGTTTTTATATGTCAATTAAAGGGATAAAAATATTTGCTAAAATAAATTTAAAAATTTTTTAAAAAACTATTAAACATTTCAAAGTGCTAACGATATATATAGTGTGAGGAAGAGGAAATCTCTACCAAGCTCTCCACAAGGACGTGGAGAAAACATAAAAATTCAAGGAGGAATTCCAAATGAGAATTCAACATAACATTTCGGCTTTAAACACACACCGTAACCTTGGTTTCAACAACGCGCAAGCGTCTAAAAACCTAGAAAAATTATCTTCAGGTTACAAAATCAACCGTGCTGGCGATGACGCTGCAGGTTTAGCAATCTCTGAAAAAATGCGTGGACAAATCCGTGGTTTAGATATGGCTACGAAAAACGCTAACGACTCAATCTCTCTTATCCAAACAGCTGAGGGTGCATTAAACGAGTCTCACTCGATTTTACAACGTATGCGTGAATTAGCGGTACAAGCTTCAAACGACACAAACGTTACTGAAGACCGTGAATCATTACAAAAAGAAATCGACCAATTAAAAGAAGAGTTAACTCGTATCTCTACAGACACAGAGTTCAACACGCAAAAATTATTAAATGGTGATTTCAAAGATAAAGTATTCCACATTGGTGCAAACGGTAGCCAAAACATCGAATTATCAGTGAGTGATACAAGCTCTGTAGCATTAGGTTTATCAAAAGAAGTAACAGTTGGCGCAAGCGGTAAAATTACTTCTCCAACTGGCTTAACTGGTAAATGGGAAGCAGGTAAGGCTGAAGAGTTCCATGTTAAATCAGGTGGTAAATTCTACAACGCTGAAACTAAAGCTGAAGTTACAGATGCTGCTGTAAAAGCACAATTATCAGGTGATACATTTGTAAAACGCGGTACAGAAGTTAAAGCGGGAGCAACATTCTCTGGTGCTAAAGCAGGCGTAACTGGAGGTACTGCTAAATTCTCTGGTGGTAACTGGCATTTATCTGGTAAGAAAGTAGAAGATAAAGAAAAAATCAACAAATTAAATGAATATGCTTTAACTACTTTAAGTGACCCTACTGCTGCAGCTGCAAACACATACTCAGATGCAAAACTTGGTGCAGTTAATGAAGGACGTGCTGCTGGTTACTATACTAAAGTAGGTAGTGGTGAATTAATCGCTGCATCATTAACTGATGTAACAAAAGGTGAAAAATCTGGTGCTAAAATTCAAGTTGGTGGTTTTGACCTTACAACACAAAAAGGCGCAGATGCTGCAATTGCTGACATTGATTCAGCAATCAAGAAAATTTCTGATAACCGTTCTAACCTAGGTGCTGTTCAAAACCGTTTAGAGCACACAATTAACAACTTAGGTGCAACTTCTGAAAACTTAACAGCTGCAGAATCTCGTATCCGTGATACAGACATGGCTGCTGAAATGATGGCATTCACTAAGAACAACATCTTAATGCAAGCTGCACAATCAATGTTAGCTCAAGCTAACCAACAACCACAAGGTGTATTACAATTATTAGGTTAATATCTAATTCGTTAAAGCGTTTGGGAAATTCCCAAACGCTTTTTCTTTATGTTTTCCGAAAGTTGTCGATAATAATACTATAAATGTGAAGGTGGTTTAAGTGATGGATCAATTACAAGTGAACGAATTAAAGGAAAGTTATTATGAATACATAGCAAAAATTCCACAAGGTTTACAAACAATAGTAGGTTTTTTAGTGAATGATAAGTTAGAAAAAGCCTTTAATGGAATTATTAATTTAGCGGAAGGCTTAGAATTTTTATTAAAGGTTGAACAAGTGTTAGCTGAATCTGGATTCTGTAGTAATAGTCGTATCGAGGAAGCTATGGAAATTTTTAAAGAAATTAATAGTAGCTTTGAAAATCAAGATTATATTTTATTAAAAGACTTAATTGAGTATGAATTAATCCCGTTATTTGGTAGCGCTTCAGAATGGGGATTCCGAGACGAGGTGAAGTAGCATGTTAATCGATAATAAGCGAATATTACAATCAAAAAATAGTATTTTATTGCAAAAGTTACAAACTGTTGATCCTGTTTGTTGTGAAGTTGTTGAGTCAAAAGCGGGCGTCCCTACACTAATAGTGACGAAAGATGGTCAACAACTTTCTTATCATAGCCGATATAATCCTGTTCAAGAGGCGAAAAAGTTCATAGAGAGTCAAGTAGATGCTAGTACACAATATGTATTATTTATCGGGGCTGGTTTAGGATATGGCTTACAGCAATTAAAAGAACAGTTTCCTAAAGTGAAATTTTCAGTATATGAGCCGAACTTAGAAATAATGCATAGCTTTTTAGCGAATTTTGATTTATCAAAGGTAAAGTCAAAAAATTTAGATTATGTGTTTAGTACTTTGGATGAGGTAGATAGTTTAACAGTATTTTTTGATGATTTAGCACATGAAAATGCCAAAATTATTGTGAATCCTATTGCTTCTCGCTTATATACACAGGAAATTGATAGTTTAATTAATCGTTTGAAAAATTATTTAAGTGAACAAAAATCAAGTGTTATTACAGATTTAGTGTTTCAATTACGATGGACGACAAACGCAATTGTTAATTTTGGTGAAATTTTACAGTCACCAAACTTTTTTAAAGATATTAATGTTGCGCAATTTAAAGATAAACCTGTTTTACTTGTTGCAGCGGGCCCATCACTTGACGATGAGCTAGAAAATATTCGAACTATTAAAGCAAAAGGCACAGCTTATATTTTTGCTGTGGGTTCAGCAGTCAATACATTAATTAATGCAAATATTTTACCCGATGCTTTATTTAGCTATGACCCATCGGAAAAAAATGCGACTGTTGTGGAAAAAGTGAAAAATCTTAATCTATCAATTCCTTTAATATTTGGTTCATCTATTGGTCACGAAGTACTAAAAGATTACCCAGGCGAAAAATTTCACTTTTTAATGACACAAGATTCTTTTAATACTCATCTTATTTCGAACGTTAAAGATTCAGTTATTCCGGATGCACCGACTATTGCAGCAGTAGCATTGTATATAGTTGGAGAACTACAGATGGGACCGATCATTTTAGTTGGACAAAATTTATCTGTGACGAAGGAAAAAACATATGCAAGTGGGATTGAATATGTGGATACTACAATGACAGATGAAATGTTGGCAAGGTACTCTTTAGCAGTAAGTACTACAAATACAGAAATTTATGTTGATCAAAATTATGCAGAAATGGGTAGTGCAATTGAAATTATTATTCGAAGCTTAAATATGAGTGAAAAGGTCATTAATACAACTGTAAACGGCTTACCAATTGCAGGAACGACCTTTATTCCATTAAATCAAGTAATGCAAACATACCTCGTAAAAGAAAATATAGTAGATACTAGTTTATTTAGGGGGCAAAACAGTTACGATGTTGAGATGGCTCTAACAAACTTTGAAGAGTTAGAATCAAATTTTGATACGCTAATTAAAAATTTTAAGAAAGTAGTAGAGGTAGAGGAACAAATTAGAGAAGCTTACGAGAAGAAAATTTTGATTAACGCACCGACATTATTTTCAGAGTATGATAAATATTTCGGGGGAATTGAGCGTAATGAATTTTTTACACAAGTATTATCTCGAATTACGAGAGTACAATATAATCAATTACTAAAAGATGCAAGACAAATTCGTTTTGAGAAAAGACCACTTATAAAAATGAAAAGGTTTTTAGAAAGCTATCCTAAGTATCTTCGCGCACTTTATGTTGCAATCTATGAAATCCAACCTGCCTTTGCAGAGCTTAAAAAATCCGACTTATTTAAAAAGGAAGATTCACAATGAAAATTTTAGTAACAGGAGCTGATGGGTTCATCGGCTCTCATTTAACAGAGCAACTAATTCGCGAGGGGCATGATGTTCGTGCCTTTTGCTACTACAATTCATTTAATTCATGGGGCTGGCTAGACAACGCGCCTCAGGACATTAAATCACAGCTAGATGTATTTACTGGTGATATTCGCGATCCGTTTGGTGTGAAGGAGGCAATGAAGGGTTGCACACATGTATTGAACCTAGCAGCACTTATCGCAATTCCGTATTCATACCATTCACCAGCGACCTATGTAGATACAAATATTAATGGTACATTAAATGTTGTACAAGCAGCGCGTGAATTAGGCGTAGAAAAGGTTGTCCATACTTCGACGAGTGAGGTTTATGGTACAGCGCTCTATGTTCCGATTGATGAGGACCATCCACTGCAAGGTCAATCACCATACTCTGCATCAAAAATCGGTGCAGACCAAATGGCGTTATCATTTTATCGTTCGTTTGATACACCGGTGTCGATTATTCGCCCATTTAACACATATGGCCCACGTCAATCTGCACGTGCTGTTATTCCGACGATTATTAGCCAATTGGCAAATGGTAAGGAGACAATTAAGCTAGGTGCAGTCAGCCCAACCCGTGATTTTAACTATGTGAAGGATACAGTACAAGGCTTTATTTCTGTCATGAAATCAGAACAATCAATTGGTGAAGTGATTAACATCGGCTCAAATTATGAGGTGTCAATTGGTGAAACGGCTAAGATGATTGCCGATATTATGGGTGTGAATTTAACGATTGAAACAGACGAGCAGCGCCTGCGCCCAGAAAAGAGCGAGGTAGAGCGTCTATGGGCTGCGAATCAAAAGGCGAAGGATTTACTAGGTTGGGAGCCACAATACGGTGGTAAAGATGGTTTCCGTCAGGGCTTAGAGGAAACAATTGAGTGGTTTACAAATCCACAAAATTTATCTCAATATAAGGCAGATGTATATAATATATGAATAAACAATGGATGCAATTTGCAGATGAAGTAAAGGCTATGTACAACAAGGACTTTGTGCCGCTACATGAGCCAACGTTTGACGATAAGGAGGTTGAATATGTAACAGACTGTGTGAAAATAGGCTGGGTATCGTCAGTTGGCGCCTACGTGACAAAGTTTGAGGATGAGCTCGCAAAGTTTGTCGGCGTAAAACGTGCGGTTGCTGTCGTGAATGGCACGGCAGCACTGCATATTGCATTAAAGGTAGCGGGGGTAGAGGCAGATGACGAAGTGCTGATGCCGGCGCTTACTTTTATTGCGACAGCGAATGCAGTGAGCTATTGTGGTGCGATTCCTCATTTTATTGATGTACAGGAGGAAACGTTAGGTGTGGATCCGTTTAAGCTGGAGACATATTTACAAGAGATTTCTGAAGTCCGAGGCAATGAATTATACAACAAGCAAACAAACCGCCGCATGAAGGCGCTCGTACCGATGCATACATTCGGTCATGCCGTGCATTTAGATGAGTTGGTCGCATTAGCTGACAAGTATCATTTAGTGCTAGTGGAGGATGCTGCTGAGTCTTTAGGAACGTATTACAAAGGTAAGCATACAGGTAGCTTCGGGAAAATAAATGCGATGAGCTTTAATGGAAATAAAATCCTGACAACAGGTGGCGGCGGTGCGATTTTAACGGATGATGAGGCGTTAGCGGATTATGCGAAGCACTTAACGACAACAGCTAAGGTACCGCATAAATGGGAATATGTTCATGATGAAATCGGTTATAACTACCGCATGCCAAACATTAATGCTGCGCTCGGCTGTGCGCAGATTGAGAAGTTAGAGCAGTTTTTAGTGCAGAAAAAGCAGCTAACTGCCAAGTATGAAGGACTATTGAAGGATTTAGCTGGTGTGAAATTATTCAAGCAGCCCACACATAGTGACAGTAACTATTGGTTACAGACATTAATTTTAGATGAATCACTTGACCGTGATGAGGTGCTTGGCTTTTTAAATGAGCACGGTGTGATGAGTCGTCCGATTTGGCAGCCGATGCATGAGCTTGTGATGTTTGGGGCGTGTCCGGCTATGGACTTAGCGGTGACGGATCGGTTGAAGAAAAGGATTGTTAATATTCCGAGTACGCCATTTTAAAGTGAGGGAGCTTATTTTAAGATGGAAGATTTATCTGATTTTCTAAGAAAGAAACTGAAATCCAATTAGATGAAGAGCATATAGGATTGTATACAACAAATGCTTTAGAAGTAATAATCAATGCCACGCAAATTAAAGTGCAGCCATTAGGTCGGTTAATTATTGGAGCTTTGGAGAAAATTGATATTTCCTCTAGTAAAGGGAGTTATATTGTTTTATACCATGAGCAGCAAGGTTGGATTTATCGAAATGCTCGACAACGAGAAAAATTTGTAGCATTTAATGAAGCTAGCTTTCTAGTATTGATAAAGGAACGTGTATGATGACTACTGAATTAGATAAAGTAATAGATTGGTATGAGGCATTTTTGGAATGTCAAACAGTCATGTAGCAGCTCATTAATAAACGATCGGAATTTTTAGTGAAAATAACTATTGATGCTAAATGATGTTTGTTAAAGGCAAGGGCATTTATGTCATGCCTTTTTTCTTTGGATCTGTTAATTATATATATGGTAGGATAAGAAGCATGTAATCTATTTGTATGCATATAGGGTTCATTCACACGTAATTAGTAAATCAAGTTAAAGAAGGTTGTGATTAGTATGAAACGCAAATTATGCGTAATAACGGGCACAAGAGCAGAGTATGGCCTGCTGTCAAACCTGATGAAGCTCATTCAACAGGGTAATGAGTTTGAGCTGCAAGTGATCGCAACAGGTATGCATCTATCACCTGAATTTGGTCTTACATATAAGCAAATTGAATCAGATGGTTTTTATATTAATGAAAAGGTAGAAATGCTGCTCTCTGCGGATACATCAACAGCCGTTGTCAAATCAATGGGTCTGGCGACAATTAGCTTTGCAGATGCTTATGCGCGTTTGCAGCCAGACTTGCTCATTATTTTAGGTGACCGCTTTGAAATGCTTGCAGCGGCACAGACGGCTTTAATTATGCAAATTCCAATTGCACATATTCATGGCGGAGAATGTACATTTGGCGCATATGACGATGCCATTCGTCATTCGATTACGAAAATGGGGACGTGGCATTTTACGAGTACGGAAGGGCATAGGAAGCGTGTTATTCAGCTAGGAGAAGCTCCGGAGCGTGTATTTAATGTTGGTGCAATTGGGATTGATCATACACTTCAATTAGATTTAATGAGCCGTGAGACTCTTTATCAAGAGCTAGCAATTAAGGATGGCAAGCCGTTCTTTTTAATTACATATCACCCTGAAACAAATGGTGAGTTTGGTGGGATAGACAATTTATTAAAGGTGCTTGCTAGCTATCAGCAGCACTATCATTTAATTTTCACAAAATCAAATGCGGACAATGGCGGTCGGGAAATTAATGAGCGCATTCAACAGTTTGTAGCAGCGAATCCGCAAACAGCGCAGCTCTACGATTCGCTGGGACAAATTCGTTATTTAAGCGCAGTTAAGGCGGCGGCACTTGTTGTTGGTAACTCATCAAGTGGTTTAATTGAGGTACCTTATTTACATACCCCTACAATTAATTGCGGGGATCGACAAAAGGGAAGAGAACGTCCAGCATCTGTCGTTGATTGTGATTTATCCGTCGAATCAATGAAGAGTGCTATGGATTATGCCTTAACAGCCGATATAAAGTATGAGAAAATATTTGGTGAAGGTCATACAGCAAATAAAATTAATGAGCAATTAAAGGCGATCTCAACTTATAAAATCCAAAAGGAGTTTTATGACCTATGACATATATCATTGCAGAAGCGGGCGTCAACCATAACGGCTCATTTAACATGGCAAAGCAGCTTGTTGATGTCGCAAAAGAGGCGGGAGCTGACGCTGTCAAATTCCAAACGTTTAAAGCGGAAAATTTAGTAACAAAAACGGCAAAGCAGGCGGATTATCAGGTAGAAAACTTGAAGGAATCAACGTCGCAATTTGATATGCTGAAAAAGCTGGAGCTAACATTTGAAGAATTTACAGCACTTCAACAATATTGTGTGGAGAAAGGAATAGAATTTTTATCGACACCTTTTGACTACGAAAGTGTCGATTTTTTATTTGATGAGCTACATATTCAAACAGCAAAAATTCCATCAGGTGAATTGACGAATGCGCCGTTTATTTATGCGATTGCCAAGAAGAAAAAGCCAATTATTTTATCGACGGGGATGGCAACATTAGAGGATATTCATGAGGCCTTGAGCTATATTGCATTTGGTTTAGCTGGTAAAGCTGATCTGGAACAGGTAGCTACGTTTTATGAGACAGCAGAGGCAAAAGTATTGCTTAAGCAGTATGTTACGATTTTGCATTGTACCACGGAATATCCTGCGCCATTTGAGACGATTAATTTGAGAGCGATGGTTACACTAAAGCAGGAGTTCCAAGTGTCTGTTGGCTTCTCAGATCATTCTTCTGGAATCGCTGTACCAACAGCAGCGGTTGCATTAGGTGCGACAGTTATTGAAAAGCATTTTACATTAGACAAAACGTTAGAGGGGCCAGACCATCTAGCTTCATTAGAACCAGCTGAGCTAAAGCAAATGGTAGAGCAAATCCGCCAAGTAGAAAAATCACTAGGTACAGGCGTAAAAGAACCTTCAGCAGTTGAGTTGAAAAATCGTATTCCTGCACGTAAAAGCTTAGTAGCGAGTTCAGCTATTCAAAAAGGCGAGTTATTTACAGCTGATAATGTAACAATCAAGCGCCCAGGTAATGGTCTAGCACCATCGAAGTACTGGGCATATCTTGGGAAACGAGCGGAGAAATCATATGAACGGGATGAGTTAATTAATGAATAAGCCATTAATAATGCTTGGAAATGGTGGGCATGCGTCGGTGCTAACGGAGATTTTATTAGCGCATGGCAAAGAAATCATCGGTTTTACTGCACCGGCAGCTGAGGAGAATCATTTTGGTTTAGCTTATTTAGGGACAGATGACGTGATTTTACAATACAAGCCGATAGAGGTAGAACTTGTACTCGGATTAGGCATGCTAGGTCCGTTATCTGTACGTGAAAAAATCTTTCATTGGTTAAAGGAGCAAGGTTATTCCTTTTCATCTGTCATTCATCCGTCTGCGATTATTTCATCGTCAGTTAAATTAGGCAAGGGTGCTCAAATCATGGCGGGGGCAATTATTCAAACTAGTGTTATTGTTGCCGATAATACAATTATAAACACAGGCGCCATTATCGATCATGACTGTAAAATTGGCGCACACGTACATATTGCGCCAGGCACGAAAATTTCTGGCGCGGTTCAAATTGGGAATAGTACACATATCGGTACAGGAACAACAATTATTCAGGGCATTGAAATAGGTGATGGCTGTTTAATTGGTGCAGGCTCGGTTGTTGTAAAAAATATAAAGAGTTATGCAAAGGCGTTTGGTGTACCTGCAAAGGAAGTGTAGTGGATTGAAGAGATGGCAAGATATCGTAATTAAAGAAACAAAATCTTTATTAGAGACAATGCGAATTATTGACGAAACGTCACTGCAATTTGCGATTGTAGTGGATGTGGAAAATCATTTACTTGGAACGGTGACGGATGGAGATATTCGACGTGGCATATTGCGCGGTGAGGGGCTAGATGTGCCAATTAGCACAATTATGAACACGACACCAATCACAGCGAAATCAGGCTTACGTGTGGCGAAATATAAGCAGTTAATGAAATCTAAAAAACTGAAGCAGCTGCCAGTTGTGAATGAACGTAATCAAGTCGTTGATGTACTATTTATTGATGCAATGCAGCTAGCTACCAATAAAAATCAAGTCGTTTTAATGCTTGGTGGCTTAGGCACACGTCTGCGTCCATTAACAAATGACATTCCGAAGCCGATGCTGAAGGTTGGGAGTAAACCAATTGTTGAGACAATTGTAGATGGTTTTAAGCAATGTGGATATAAAGAATTTATTTTTTCAGTGAATTATAAAAAAGAGGTTATTCAAAATTATTTTCAAAATGGCGAGGCATTTGGCGTTTCTATTGACTATGTTGAGGAACAGAAGCGCATGGGAACGGCCGGGGCGCTATCGCTACTTGAAAATCGACCTACTGAGCCATTTTTTGTGATGAATGGCGATTTACTGACACAGGTAAATTTTGATCAGCTAATGGAATTTCATATTGAGCACGATGCCGTTGCGACGATGTGTGTGCGTGAGTACGAATTTCAAATTCCCTATGGTGTTATTCAAATAGAGGGTACGGATTTGGTAGCAATCAAAGAAAAGCCGATTCACAGAAGCTTTGTCAATGCGGGAATTTATGTATTGAGCCCAGAGGTATTTGACCAAATTCCACCTGGTGAGTTTTATGATATGCCAACACTTTTTGAGAAGTTAATTGACGCTGGAAAGAAGACATCGGTGTTCCCGATTCATGAGTATTGGCTCGATATTGGGCAGATGGATGACTTCCACCGAGCGAATGAAAAGTATAAGGAGCTTATAGATGAAGCCTAAAATTTTAGCGATTATTCCAGCGCGCGGCGGTTCAAAGGGTGTGCCGCGAAAAAATATCCGAAATTTAGCAGGCAAGCCATTGATTGCATGGACAATTGACGAGGCGAAAAAATCACGCTATATTGACCGACTTATTTTGTCATCGGAGGATGATGAGATTATTGAGGTAGCTAAACAATATGACTGCGAGGTGCCGTTTAAGCGTCCGTTAGAGTTGGCGCAGGATGACACGCCAGGTATTGAGCCTGTTCTTCATGCGATTGAGCAATGCCCAGGCTATGACTATGTAGTGCTACTACAACCTACCTCGCCGCTCCGCACAGTAGAGGATATTGATGGCTGTATCGAGAAGCTATTAACAAGTGATGCGGATTTTTGTGTGTCAGTAACGGAGCCGGATAAGTCACCTTATTGGATGTATGCAGTAGAAAATGAACGAATGGTGCCTTTGTTGTCACAGGATGAGCTTGTGGCACGTCGTCAAGATTTGCCTAAGGTTTATGCTTTGAATGGGGCGGTTTATGTGGGGAGAGCATATAAATTATTAAAAACAAAATCATTTATGACAAATGAATCACTTGCATATTTAATGACCCAAGCTAAATCATATGATATTGATACGGAGAAAGACTTTATTGTAAGTGAGTTATTATTGGAAAAAGGAGATCATTTTTTATGAAAGTTGTAATTTTAGCCGGTGGATTCGGTACACGTATTAGTGAAGAATCACACTTAAAACCAAAGCCAATGATTGAAATCGGTGGCAAGCCAATTTTATGGCATATTATGAAAATGTACTCTAACTATGGATATGATGATTTCATTATTTGTTTAGGATACAAGGCGTATGTTATTAAGGAATATTTTGCGCATTACTTTTTACATGAATCAGATGTAACTTTTGATTTTACAAACAATAACAAACAGATTATCCACCATGCACATGCAGAGCCCTGGAAAGTAACCTTAGTGAATACGGGTTTAGAGACTATGACGGGCGGAAGATTAAAACGTATTAAAGAATACATTGGAAATGATGATTTTATGTTTACTTATGGTGATGGAGTTTCAGATGTAAATATTGAAAAATTAGTAGCCTTCCATAAAGCAGGTGATAAATTAACAACTGTTACATCTGTTCAGCCGAATGGGCGTTTTGGGGCACTAGAGTTAGATCAACATGGTGCTGTTAAAGGATTTCAGGAAAAACCAAAAGGTGATGGTGGTTGGATTAATGCAGGATTTTTTGTAATGAATAGTTCTGTTTTAGATAAATATGTTGATGGTGATGAAACAGTTTTTGAACAAGAGCCTTTAATTAATTTAGCAGCAGATGGTGAGCTTCAAGCATTCAAGCACGAAGGATTTTGGCAGCCGATGGATACAATGAGAGATAATAAGTTACTACAAGACTTATGGGCTTCTAAAAAAGCACCATGGAAGACATGGGAGTAAATATTATGCCGGATCAATCATTTTGGAAAAATAAAAAAGTATTTTTGACAGGTCATACTGGATTTAAGGGCTCGTGGATGGCAATTTGGCTAAATGAATTAGGAGCTAAAGTTTGTGGTTTTGCACTGGAGCCAAATACTAATCCTACACTTTATAAATTAGCCAAACTTGACGAGCAAATTACTTCTATTATAGGTGATATAAGAGATTTAAATTTGTTACAGCAAACGATGAAAGAATTTGCTCCAGATATTGTTATTCATATGGCTGCGCAACCACTAGTAAGTGAATCTTACACCAATCCAGTAGAAACATATTCTACAAATGTAATGGGAACTGTCAATTTATTAGAGAGTGTAAGATTTTGTGAAACTGTAAAAGCTGTAGTGAACATTACAACAGATAAAGTTTATGAAAATAAAGAATGGATTTGGGGATATAAAGAAACCGATCGATTAGGTGGATACGATCCATATTCTAATAGTAAAGCATGTGCTGAATTAGTAACCTCATCATATATTAATTCATTTTTTAATAAAGAGAATCACAGTACAGCTATAGCAACAGTTCGAGCAGGAAACGTTATTGGTGGGGGAGATTGGGCAGTAAATCGATTAATTCCGGATATTATGCGAGCTATAGAAAATAGGCTTCCTCTTGAGCTTAGAAATCCAAAAGCTGTACGACCATGGCAGCATGTTCTAGAGCCTTTGTCAGGCTACCTTTTATTAGCCGAAAAACTTTATATAGACGGTGTTAAATGGAATGGAGCCTGGAATTTTGGGCCAGCTCAAAAAGACGTTAAAACAGTTGAAGAAATTGTTCAAATAATGCTAACTGAATTCCAAGCAGGTTACGAATATAAAGTGGATAAAAATATAAGCTTTCATGAGACTCAACAGTTAAATTTAGATTCAACAAAGGCTACAGGAGTTTTAAAATGGCAACAAAAATGGACAGTTGAAGAGACTTTAAAAAAAATTGTTGAATGGCAAAAGAGATATAAATCTGATGAAGCTGTTTATTTGATATGTAAATCGCAAATCGCTGAGTATGAAAGCTTTTAAAATAAGGAGAAGATAAGTTTGGAATGGTATACAGAATTAGAGAATAATACAGTAAAAAAAAGGGTATTTTTATTTGGCGCAGGAACAAGAACACTAAACTTTTTTAAAATATTACCTAAGGATTCTGCTATTTTAGATAGAATAGAGGCAATTCTAGATAACTCAAAAGAGAAGTTAGGAGAGCTTTTTCTAAATCGCTATTTAGTAGAGTCGCCTTTAGTTCTTCAAAAAGGGAATTTATCAGATATATATATAATTATCACTTCTGGACATTATCTAGAAATAGAGGATCAATTAGTGAATCAATTAAATATTAGTAAAGAAAACATCTATTATAATTTGGAATATATGGTGGATGAACAGTTTTTGCAATGGCAGATTAAAGATGAGCATCGGGAAGATATTAAAAAATTGAAAAATAGTCTATTTGACGAAAAGTCAAAAAAAATGCTAGATGAGATTATTTACAATAGAAACAATAATATTTTTGACTATTCAAATTTAAAGAGTGATCCCCAATATTTTTTATTAGATATTTTGGATTTTAGTAATGAGGAAGTATTTATTGATGGCGGAGGATATAGTGGCGATACTATTAAAGAGTTTATAACGTTAACTGACAATAAATATGAAAAGATTTATAGCTTTGAACCAGGAGAGACATCTTTTGCTATTATAGAAAAAAACTTTTCGAATGATGAAAGAATTGAATGTTTTAATCTAGGTTTATGGGATAAAGAGAGCAGCTTATTTTTTGAAGATAATGGTCTAGATTTAGGCAATAAGGTTTCTACTCAAGGAAATATTGAAATCAAGGTTAATTCTATTGATAATTTAATTCAAGGCCCAGTTACTTTTATAAAGATGGATATAGAGGGCGCAGAACTAGAGGCTCTTGAAGGGGCAAAAACAATTATTCAAAAATATAAACCAAAATTAGCGATTTGTATTTATCATAAATATGATGATTTATGGCGCATACCGAATTACATTAAAGAGTTAGTACCAGAGTATAAGTTATTTATAAGACATCATTCTTTAATGAACAGCGATACAGTTGTATATGCAACTATTTAAAATAGATTTAATCGAGGTTGTACATGAAAAATAAAACAGTTTTAGTGACAGGTGCTACAGGTTATATTGGTGGAAATTTGGTTGAGAAATTAATAAGCGAAGACTATACAGTTCATCTTATTGTGCGTCCAAATTCACATGTGGATAAATTAAAGAAGAAATTTTCGAATATAAATTTACATGTGTATGATGGAAGTGTAGATAGCTTGATTCAGATTTTTAAGGGAAAGGGTATTAATACAGTGTTTCATCTTGCTGCCTCATGTGTGACAGAGCATAAGCCAAAAGATATTTCAGTCCTAATAGAAAGCAATATTCTTTTTGGTACGCAGTTATTAGAGGCCATGGTGCAATCAGGGGTTAAAAACCTCATTAATACAGGGACATATTGGCAACATTTTGATGGACCAGAATATAATCCTGTAGCTTTATATGCAGCTACCAAAGAAGCATTTGAAAATATAGTGAAATATTATGTAGAGGCATATGCTTTAAATGCAATCACATTAAAATTATATGATACATATGGTCCAAATGATTCTAGAAATAAGATTATTAATTTGTTATATGATACGTATAAAAATAATTCCATATTAGAAACATCACCAGGTTATCAGTTATTAGATTTAGTTTATATTGATGATATTATTGAGGCATTTATTTGTGCTGAAATACTTCTGAATGATGAAAAAAAAGGTTCTCAAAAGACTTATTTTGTAACGTCCCAGCAATTGATTACTTTAAGAGATGTTGTAAAAACTTTTGAAGATATTATTGGAGAAAAATTAAATCTCCAATGGGGAAAGAGAAATTATAGAAATCGGGAAGTTTTAAGGCCTTGGAATGACGGAGAGATTTTACCTAATTGGGAAATTAAAAAGAATTTAAGTCAGGGTTTAAAAAAATTAATCGAAATTAATGAAAAAATTAATTAGTGATAGGTGGATTTGAGTGCAAACAATTGAAGAGTTTAAAATGGAACTTCAAAATCTTATAGATAAGCAGCAGTTTGATGATGTAAAAATAAAATTTATTAGTTTCATCAAAGAACATGAGGAACGTAATGTAGAAAAAATTGAAATTGCTCAACTGTATGCTGATTATGCCTTTTTAATGTTTGACTTAGCGGAATATGAGGACTTCTTTTTAGCGATGGACCAAGCAATAAACTTAAATTATTCAAAAACAGTGTATAAGGAAATTTTATTAGAGGCGTTTATTAATCCTAATATTGAACAGTTAAAGTCAACGTATAATAGTAATATTCAGGAGTTTTTAGACAGAGGCCTGCTAAAAAAAGAGCAGATAAAAACTTTTGAAGAATTAAATTATATTGTTCCAGTTGGAAAGGATAATGAGTTTTACATTATATGTAAATATAATTTGGTGACAAAAAGAAAAGTTTCATTGCAACAACAGCTGAGTTTAGACGAGTCCAATAGATTTTCACATTATTTAATTTTAGATGACAATGTACATATTATTAGTAAGTTAAGTGAAACTGCAAATCAAAATTATATTCTTGTTGAAAAGATATCTGATTTTTTAACGAGCCTTCAATTAGAAATTATAAGCCCAAATAAACTAAAATCGATTGAAAGAATTTTTTATTCTTTAGAAGATTTTGAGATGTATTTCTTGAATAGTGAAAAGTATATTCCTAAAAGCATTATTAATAATAGTAAAAATATTTCGAATAGAGAGCTTTCAAATAAGATTGATGATTTAATGGCGAAAAGAAATTCAATTATTGAAAGACCACGTCCATTATTAACAATTGGGATTCCTACATATAATCGTGGGGAAAGAGCTTTGAAAAATGTTAAAGAAATTCTTGGATTTCCATTTGATTTTGAAATCGAAATTGTTGTTTCTAATAATGGTACTGAAAATGAAACGGCCTGTTATTATGAGGAAATACGAAAGTTAAAGGATTCAAGGGTTAATTATTTTGAATTTGAAGAAAATCAAGGAGTATCTAAGAATATTTGCAAAGTTGCAGAGCTCGCGAACGGAGATTTCGTTTTACTTTTAAGTGATGAAGATAGTATTAATCTACAGGCTTTATATAATGTAATGGCTGATTTGAAAAATGTTAAAGATGAGATTTCTATTTATAGAACATCTTCATTAAGGCAGCATCATTTACCAAAATTAATAAAAAATAAAGGCAAAGACGCTTTATTAACATTTGGTTTAACGTCTAATTATTTATCAGGAAATATTTTTAAAGTAGATTTATTGAAACAATATAATGTAATTAATTATGTGCGTAATAATCAAGAAAATGAAATTTGTTATTTATATCCACATATGTGCTTTGAACTATTTTTAGTTCAGTATGGCAAAGTTATTTCTACAGATGAAATATTAATATTTGAGGGCGAGGCTGAAGAAACTGAAGTAGCACCTAAAGAATTTTCTCAAAATGCTGCAACTATACCTACATATGCTTTTTTAGAAGAACGTCTAAAGCAACACGCAAGCTTTGTTGGAATTTTTAAAGATATGGAAATTATTGTTGGTGATGAAGATTTATATCGAGAGGCTTATGTAAAATTAGTTCACAAAACATTTCATTTGATAAGTATTGCGATAGATTTATATTATGCACCTAACAATTATAACCTTAAAGAAGTGATAGATAAGTGTTATGTGTATTGCGTGGAAAAAGACTTTTTAATTGGTAATAGAGTGAAAAGAAAGCGGGATTTAAAAGTTGTAGAAGACATTTATAAGTCGTATTTACTAAGATATGTAAAATTATAATTGTAAGAAATTTAATTTGATGATTGAAGTTTGGCATCTACATTAGTTTCTGAAAAATGTTATTTATAAGAATAATTTTGTTCAGTATATTGCTGCTGAAGGTTAAATAGCTACTCGTTTAAATGCTCAGCGAACCGCATCCAAAACAAAGGATGCGGTCTTTTTATTTCCTTAGTATAATAATTATAAAAATAGTATTATTTGGATAATTATGGAGTTTTTATAGAGACAATAGGGGGGACTTTCTTTAAATGAGAATCATGCACAACATCACGGCACTTAACACACACAATCGTTTAAAGGAAAATCAGAAGAAATTAGGCAGTTCGTTAGAGAAGTTAGCCTCGGGCTTTCAAATTAACCGCGCTGGTGATGATGCGGCGGGTTTGGCGATTTCTGAGAAGATGCGCGGACAAATTCATGGGCTGAATAGGGCAGGGAAAAATATTCAGGATGGGATTTCACTCGTTCAGACGGCGGAGCGGGCGCTCCGTGAGGTGAGTGCGTGCACGTGAGTTGTCGGTGCAGGCAGCGAATGATACGAATGAGGCACTGGACCGTGCGGCGATTCAAAAGGAGATGACGCAGCTTGTTGAGGAGGTCGACCGCATAGCAGAGACAATACGCAGCAGTAGGCATTTTCAATACAAGATAAATGGATAAATGATCTCATTGAAACATCGGACAATCATTATCTTATGCTGTATACAGATGCTACAAATTTAGATATCCACGTTATGAAGCTCGATCAAAATCGCATGATAGTTTGGGATAGTAAGCTTGCGAACGTCAATACAACTAAAGGAGTTCAACTGACAGAGTCCGCAAATGGCGATTATTTATTAGGTATAAATGGCTCGGGCATTCAAAATGCAGATGTTATTTTGTCGCGAGTAAATGCTACTGGGCAAGTGATTCAAATGAAAACCTTTGGCTCCCCACAGTCCGATCCATATGCATACGGGGCGGAGGAAATAGCAGGAATGGTCGAGACAAAAAATGGTGATATTTTCGTTTACGGGAGCAATACACTGAAAAATAATAATGTGTATTCCAACCAAAGAAACTGGGTTGCGAAGCTAGATAGTAGCTTTACGATGAAATAGGATTATGTGGACGGCGCCGCAACGGGCTGGCATTCAATCAAGGACGCCGTAGCGACAGATGATGGTGGCATTATTGCAGTCGGCAATTATCAGGACGATACGGGCTCAAAAGGTTATCTCTATAAACTAAATGCAAATGGGCAGAAGGAATGGGAGAAAAAGCTAGATGAATCTAGCGGGCTTGGTTTTATTATAGTCGGTAATAATGGGGAGTATTTTGTAGGCGGCGATACAAATGGAACTTCAACACTTTTTGCCTTTGATGGTGATGGCAAACATCAGACGAGTATACGGCTAACAGATACGAATTTACAAAGTACAGTAAGCGAGCTTATCCAGAGTCCACTATTCGCGATACCGATTTGGCTAAAGAGATGATGAATTATACAAAGCAAAGTATTTTAGTAAATGCCGCGCAATCATTACTAGCGCAGGCGAATCAGCAGCCAAGTGGGGTGCTAAGTTTATTAGGATAAATAGCGATTGAACAAATGGAGTACCGTGCATTCATGATTAACGGTAGAATTCCTACACTTGATGTGGTGACGCATTGCTACAGAATTTATTTCACTTGCAGTTTTTTTCGCGGTTTTCTAAAAATCAAAAACCCTCGTTTGGCAGGATTCATATGGGGCATAAAAATAAATAAGTGTCATCCTGTTATTTATCTTGTAAAATGAGCGAAAAAATAGAGGAATGAAAAGCTTTTTACTATGTGTAAGACTACTCTACTGAGTTTTATCCTATAGAAAATAGGCTGCTTTTACTTAAAAAACGCTCTTTTTAACATAAAAACGCTTGTTTTCTGATTTTTATGCTGCTAAGCAATTAAACAGGCTTTCCACGACTAAAAACGTATAAATAGCTCTATTTTGAAGAAAAAATGGATCTTTTCTTTATTTTTTTAATAGGTAAAATTGATTGTAAGTGCATTTTGTGTGATACTTATTTGAGTTTTTAGCGCTTTTATATTCTTTAGCGAAAAAAACTTAGCGATTGACACATATTTTTAAATATGTTGTATGTCATTTCCGGAAAAAGTACCTTTATCAAATTTTTGATTTTACTGTAGGATAGTGCTGTAATCTTTTTGAAA
This sequence comes from Solibacillus sp., assembly GCA_040274725.1. Classification (GTDB taxonomy): domain Bacteria; phylum Bacillota; class Bacilli; order Bacillales_A; family Planococcaceae; genus Solibacillus. Next base: position 256,103 of record JBEMAQ010000002.1, read on the forward strand.
TCTTAAATGTAAAAAATAGTATTCAGATTTTTGTGTAGAATTATCTTTTAATCTACATAAAAATCTTTCAGTAAGCGCATCCCCCTTAACAAAAATTAACGAATATCTTATCCCTCGATCAACTAATTACCAGCATTTTAATCTTTCATAGCAATTTTAGCGTAGTTTTTTTATATGCTCTGAAAATTCGACAGTAACAGTTATTAAAATAATTATATATTTACTTAAATGTAATATATATGTAAAAGTATCGTGATATTTTATTTTTTGGGGGGATAATTATATTTATAAGGGTTATTTATTGTGAGTCGGGGAGGACTTTTTACAGTAGCTAATACTCGAAGCAGAGAGCAACCCATGAAGTGTATGCGTGAACTGACCATTCGATGTTGTGTACCGAGTAAGTAAGCATAAGGTTGATGTCCAAACTCCACAGGCGGTTTTGCAGCTAGTGAGTGGAGATGAATTTAGCTAGATAAAAAAATAGCCCAGAAGCAGGTGCTTCTGGGCGTTTTGTTGTTTAAGGCTGAATTAAGTTGAACTTTAATACTGCATTTGCCTCATTCACAATTTTATAGTTCGTAATATCTGTCGTGACTACTTTAATTGGTAGAGGTGTTTTGTCCACTAGCTCTGGGAAGACAATTTCAAATGTTGCTACGGCGCTATTGCCCGGAACAACGACTACTTTAAGCTGATTTTTGTTGTTTTGTGACGCCTCTGCATTGTTTGTGCTTACGACGTTCAGTGTTAAATCTGCTACATTTTCTGGAATACTTAAATTGAACGTAAAAATAACTTCGTCCATATTGTCATTTGGATTTGGCGCACTGTACGTCAATGTGTGAGGTGTTTCTGCTGAAATCGTAATTGTATAATCATTATTTACTGTTACCTTCAATGTGCGCTCTAGACCGTTTGGTGATTTAAATGTAATAAGCTCCTCACCCGGTGCTAAAGCATAAACCTCAGTGCCCTCAATGCGCACGATTGTTGACGCCTCGTTTAATGAATGGCTTGCAAATGCAGTCCATTCTAAATTCGCTAACACATCTGTTTTCATGATTGCGAATGTAGCAGAAGCAAATGTGCCGCTATATACGACTTTCTTTTGATTATTGACTGCTGAAACAAAAATATCTTCAGTAGATTTACCGTAAATTGTGTTATTTGTTGGGTCAACATAAACATTTGCAACTGGTGCAAGTACCTTCATGTCCGATAAAGCAGCATCGAATGAGTGACTGTCTAATACTTTTGAAGTATCAATCGTGTAGCTATTGCTGTTCGGTGCTACTGCTACTTCAATATACTTCGTTACGCCACCGTCTTCTACTTTGTAAATACCTGTACCTACAGTATTTGCAGTCCAGCTTGTACCACTTAATGTGACAACGTTATCGCCCTGCAAATGTGTAGCTGCTGTAATTGTAGCCGCCGCTTTTGTTAGCGGTGCGCTTGCTAGCTGCGCAGGGTCTGTGCCAGCTGTTACCTCGTAAATAACACCATTTAATGTGTAAGAGGCAGGGAAGGCTGTCAATGCGTCCGCATAAATAATCGTGCTCGTGCCGTCTTCAACAATGTGTAGACCGTTTACGTTCGTTACCTCGCCTGTTACAACATGTGCTTCATAAATGGCAGGGACTTTTGCTGAGAAGCTATTGCTTGCTACCTCTGCCTGTGCTTTTACAACTTTATAGCCATTTGTTGCTTTTACGACGAAGAATGATTCATTTAGATCCTCGAAAATAATATCGAGTCCTGTAACACCTGGCGTTGCTTTTACTTTTCCTTTTGTTGCTAGTACAGCTGCGCTGGACTCAAATTTATCATAACCAATCGTTTGAACGAAGTGGCCAAATTTGTAGTCATCAGCTGCTACTGTTAATTCGAATAAGCCTTTTCGGTTGTCATCTCCCTTGATAAGTAGCTGTGCTGTACCGATTTCACCTGGGTAAACTGTAATTTCACCGTCTTTTAATGTGACAAGACCGTTCGCTGATGTGAATGGATCACTATTTGGCTGTGTTAGTTCCGTTGGGTAGTAGCCAACTGTACTTGTATAGTACTTCGATACTGGTACAACATGTGTTACTTGTAAGCCGTTATTATCAACTACTGTCACCTGTGCTTGAATTGTGTTTGTGCCGTCTGAAATAAGAACGGTTGCAGTTCCAGCTTTCACAGGTGTTAATGTAATTTGCTTATCTGAGATAGCAGCTGTTACGATCGAGTGATTGTTAGCTGCACCAACGATCGAGTCAGCACCAACTTTTACATCATTAACAGCGTTTGTGAAAATAGTCGATACATCAATAACATCCGTCGATAATTTTTTGTATTCGATTGAGCCGTCGTCTTTCACTGTTACTTGATATTCAGCGCCGTCAACCGTAATGTTTGTCGTGCCAAAGTCCTGCGCAACGACTAGCTTATTATTTGCTGCGTCCGTCGTTAAAATCGTGTTGCCAGCAGGGATTGTTACGACACCTGGTAGTTCGGCTTCAATGCGTGTTTTTGCTGTGTAAAGCTTGTTGTCTGAAACCGTTAGCTTGTGCAATTCGCTATTAATTGTTGCGAAAATCGAGCCGTCTTTTACTGCGTAAATTGTTTCTTTATCCGTAGATAAACGGAATAGGTTGTTTGTCGTTTTAAATACTGGTTCAGCACCAAGCGCTAGCTTTGATGGTGTAGCTGTTAATACTAATGTACCAGATTGATCCTCGACTAAAACATGTACAGATGTTTGTACTTTGCTTGCGCCTGTGCCTTCTGATAGCACTAAATGAACCTCTCCAGCTTTTTTCGCGAATAGGTGAGCGTTGTCGCCGATTAGCTGTACTTCAACAACGTCTGTTCCTGTAATGGCCGAAATCGTGTAGTTTTCGATTTTGCTTAAGCCAACATCTGCTGCTAAAACTTCATTTGATGTGAAGCCTGCACCTACTGTTAGCGTGAAGAAACCGTCCGCGCTTTGTGTGACGTCCACTGTTTTGAATTCAGTGCCTACTTTAATAACAGAAGAGCCTACGTGCTGTGCGTAAATAAAGTTGCCGTCGACCGCGATGCTTGTGCCGCTAATTAATGTTGCCGCACCGACATCTTGACGAGCCACGTTGTTTACGATATCGAATTCCTGATTTGCTTTACGCGTTACCGTAATGTTCATGAATGCTTGATACGAGTTTGCACCATTTGTGATTGTTGCAGTTGCAACGTCTTTACCAGCATGTGTTGCGTAAATGTTTTGATTGCGAATATCAACAACTGCTGATGTCCAAGCTTCAGCGGCTAAATCTGTTAATGCTTTTTTCGCTGGCGTAGCCTTCACTGTATTATTTTGATGTGTGGCAACGATTGCTGCATAGTTTGTGCCATCGTCTACTAATACATCTGTGAAGCCGTTGTTTGTGCCGTAAATGTACAGCGTTTTCTTGTCATCACTTACTTTTATATCGACAGAAGAGCCGACTAAGCTTACGTTTGTGAATGGTGACATATCTAGGCTTGTCGCAGTAATTGTCGCCAAGCTATGCTCTTTTGTTTGAACGCTGTAGTAGCCGTTGTCCTCGTTTTTCGTTACGGACACAAATGTTGCACTGTTTGCTACAGTGTCGCCATATAATGCTGAGCCGATTGCTGTTGCATAATATTTATCTGCCGTGCTCGTCGTAGTCGCTGTTAATGTCGTTACGAGTGGTGTACCTGGAGCAGTAAACGTTACTGGCGTTGGTGTGACTTTAAATGCACCGTCCACTGTCTCTACTTTAATATTCACTAAGCGCACCGTGTCTGTACCGTCTGTTAACGCAAAGGATGTGAGACCGTTTGCTTTTGGATACATCGCGATGCCAGCGTCTGTTTTTACTAAATCAACAATCGCACCGTTGAATGAGTTTGCCGCAATCGTAGCATCTGTTAAGCCTAAATCAGCAAATGGCAATGTGCTCACTGTCGTTTGCGCTGTTGCTGTTACTTTACCTGTTACATCATGTGTCACATTAAACGTTACATTGTTTGTCCCGTTTGTGAATGTCACGGTAGACTGACCTGCTGTTGTGCCTGCGTAAATGATTAATTCGTCATTGACAACCTCGCCGAATGCATGTGTTGATGGGCTTGCATTAGCTGTTACCGTATTAGCGGCTGTAGAGAAGTAGTCACTTACATCAAATTTCACCATATGACGCTCGTCCACTGCTAGGCTATACGCATTGTTTGCCTCTGCTGCAGTCGCCGTTACACGGTAGTTCGCTGTGTAGAATGTTTCCTCTGCTGCTGCTTTCGCGAAGAGGTCGGTAGTACCGGTAGCAATGAAGTTGCTCGCTACATCAAGTGTTGCCGCTTCCTTTAAAGTCGCCTTGACGTAAGCAGGGGACGCTGTGAAGTAGCCGTCTGCGTTGCGTGAAACCGCTGCGTTAATTAATTTGTCATCCGCTGCCTTTAATGCAACATTGCCTTCTTTTAGGAAGAACATTGTGTCTGCATTTACGCGTAATGCATCACCAATTTCTACCGTTGCGCCGTTCATTGTGTTATCCGCAAATGTCAATTTCGCAGCTGTTGGCACGGCAATTGTGCTTGCTGTTGCCTTCGTTTGGTAAATTGTTGTATTTGTACCATCTGTAATAGCTAACTCAGAAGTACCTGAACCGTTTGCGTAAACGATTAGCTTATTCGCATCATCTGGATATCCGATAACTTTAGCTGCTGTTAACGTTGATTTATCTTCTGCGTATGTGCCGCCAAGTGTCGTTAAATCAAATGTTACAGCTGGAACTCCAGTTGAAATCGTTTTAACGAATTGATTGTTTTCTTCTTTAACGTCTACGCTATACATTTTTCCATCTGCATAAACAAGGCCGTTGCCTTTTGCTGTTAAATATGTGTCGTTAACAAGTGTTGCATTTGTTGACGTTTCAATAGAAGAAAGCTCGTGTATTAATGGTGTTACAGTTGGTGTATTCAATTTATTACCATCTGTAGTTGTTGTTACGTTTACTAAAGCGTTATAGAATTTAAGCGCCGCGTTACCAGCTGCTAATGGATAAACCGTTACCGTTGTACCATTCCATACACCGCGTGCGCCAGCTGTTTGAACTATTTCATTTGTAGCTGTTTTAGCTAGGCCTGTAAGTTCATGGTGCACTACATCAGCCGCCGTTACAGCACCTGTAGCATCAACTGTGATATTAATTGCCGCCTTGTCGCCAGCATCGTCAGTAATCTGAACAAGTAATGATTGCGCTGTTTTTGCCCCGTTGCTGAAAATTGTCAGGCCGTCTGTATCAACACTTAGTGATACTGCATCTGCTACGCCTGCTTTTACTTCGGCTGATTTGATGTTTGTTAAGTTTGCATCACTAGCCTTCACTTGCATGCTTGATGTTTCTGTTTTTGTCATACGGTATTCGCCGTTTTCATTTGCTGTGATAGTCACCGTTAAAATGCGGCTACCTAGCTTCACCTTTGTTGTGCCAAGTGCTTTTGCATGAATCGTTTTATCGTCTAGCTCGATAATTCCTAAGTCTGTACCTGCAATGGCCGTGAATGTATCTGCTGCATCTGTAATTTGTAACGGTAAGACAGCGTTATTGGCTAATGAAAGTACGCCGTTTGTACGTGTCACATCAACGGCGAATAGGCGGCCGTCTGCTGTAGCATATGTTGAGCCCTCTTGTAGTAAATAAAGTATGTTATTCGCTTGGTCATAACGCGCGATGTCTGCCTGCTTAAACGTTACTGTCGTCGTACTATTAAATGTAATAGAATCTGCTTTTGCGACGGTATGCGTTACTGCTGCGGCACCTGCATCCGTTAAACGTACGACTGCGCGGTCTCCTGTTTCCTGTGCGTTGACAACAAACTCATACGCACCCGTTGTTGTACCTGTTAGCTTACTGTAGGCAACAATTTTGCCATCTAGCTGACCAACGTAGAAGTTTGGATCGGCTGCGGTTTCAATTGCCAGTGCAGATGCTGTTGATAAGCCTAAGTCTGTGGCACTAACTACAGCATTACTCACAATTTCAGGTGTAGCAATCGCGAAATGCTCGCCCTGTTTTGTTACGACGATTTGTTTAATTGTTGCACCATCTAAGACGTGAACGGTACCTTCACCAATGGCAACGAACTCATCACCTTGCTGTAGCACAACATTTGCCGGCTCGGCTGGTAATAGCTTTGCACCAGCTAATGTAATCGCGACATTTGGAAGTGCCGTTTTTGTTACTTCATAGACACCTGCATTTTGTGAAACAGTAAATGCTACATATGTGCCGTCGCTTAATTTGACTGTCGCTTTGCCGTCTACTTTTGTTGCGTACACTTTTTTATTATCTGAAGATAGGCGAATGCCGTCTGCAGAAATGATTGTGCCTGTTAACGTTGTATCCGTTGAAACCGGCTTTTCAACAACGCTTGTGCTTGTCGTGCGTAGCTTTCCGTCAGTGTCTGTTACTGCCACGTTCACTAATAAGTTTTTGCCGTTGCCATCTGTTAGTGTGAACAGCGATTGACCGACGTCCTGTGCGTAGAAGTTTAACTTCAGGGCAGGAGAGATCGTTGAACGGGCCATACCTGCTACAGACCATGAACCTGTTGGGGTCGTTGTGTAGCCGTATGCTGTTAAATCTAAATCAAGCGCTGTATCTGCTGCTTCTGCACGTTCGATGTTTTTCTTCACACCACTTGCATCACGTTGAATGTAAATAAACGATTTGGCTTGCTGACCTTGTGCGTCTGTACCAACGACTTCAATACGTCCTTCTGTATTTTTCGTAATGGCTACTGTGACAATGTCATTTGCTACAGATGCTGTCATATCCGCTGCTAGTATTGTCGCCGCTGTCACTGTTTCTAAGCCAAGCTCTTCTTTAGTAAAGTTGACTGCAAACGTAACCGTTGCGTCTGTATCGAAGCTGTATAAGCTTGTGTTCGCATCGTAATTGACGTTGATGACATAGTAAGAACCATCTATTAATGGTACTTGAACAGCTGCCTGTGAATCGTTGAAGTCTTTGCTCACATAAAGTGTTTTTCCTACTAAACGAGCACTATCACCGATAATTGGCTTGTTTGTATCAATTGTATAGCTATCAGCAATCGTGTGTTTTGCGGCTTGTGGTTCAGACTTATAGCCATTACCGTCCTGTGTCACTTCTACGTTAAGGATTGTTGATTCCGTGCCGCTTGATACACGGAATGCTTGTGTATCTGTCGTTAAGTTATAGACGTAAAGCTTACCATCTGCTACTGCAGCACGCGCTGCAACTGGTGTTGGTGCTGTACCTGCGTTGTAGACGTTTGTAATCGTTGTTAAGCCAATTGGATTAACTGCACCAGCTGCATCTGGTTCAACTACAGTACGATATGGCGTATAGTTGTAGCCATTTTCGTCACGCGTTACGTTAATTAATGTTTTTTCATTATTTGAAGAAAGAAGCGTTAAAACAGAGCCAGCTGTTTCTGGTAATGAAATAATTGCCTGTGAATTGTTATTTACAATCTGAACAGCATCTGCACCTGTTACGCTTGCAATGTCCTTCATATGAAGAGCGCTTGCGTCAATAACTAAGTTTGTTACTTCTTCTTTTGTAATTGAGTAAATGCCGCTATTTGACTCAACAGTTACTGTATATTGTTTCCCGTTTGTTAATGTCACGGTTGCTGTGCCAACACCTACTGCGTATAGCTCTAAGCCGTTTGCACGTACGATAGGTTTATCGATATTTTGAACAGTCGCACCTACATTAATTGCCGCATTATTAGCGTCTTTTGCCAGTGTTGTTTTGATGACTTCAAGTTGACTAACTGTTACTTTGCCCGTAGTGCTATCTTTTTCAGCTTTTACATTCACAATTGAAATGGTATTCGCTGTATCCGTTAATTTAATCGAGCCTGAGAATGCACTGTTTGCAAAGGCTGTAATGGTAGAACCATCATTATATAGGAATACATTTTTCGTATTAGTAGGTCCGAATACTTCGCTATTAATGGATAGTAAATTTAAATCGCTACTAATCGTTAATGGACTAGATTTTGCGATTGATGGTTCAAGGTTCGTAATTTCAGTCGTTGTTTTTGCATTTAACGCGGTTGAATTTGTCCCGTCTGTTACAAGTACTGTTGCTTCAGCTGGATAACGAGCAAATAATACGTATTCATTATTTTCTTGATAGAAGCCTACGTGATCACCAGAAATTGATGTAATCGCACTTAGACCAAATTTAGTTGATGATACTTTTTCCGTTGTTAACGTTTCTTCAGCAGATAGGGCGAAAGCTTTTCCATCTGATGTGAGTGTCACACGCTTAATCAATGCGTCAGACGCTCTAATGATGGCCGCTGATTTTGTTAGCGTTGTCGGAATTAGTTTCGACTTATCTGCGCTGTAACGGAAGCTTCCTGCGCCTTCGATGAATGTACCCTGTGTTGGGTTCTCTACCGCAAGCACTGTAGCTGTTACGTTGTTAGTTGCATCAACTGTCACGTTGACAAGCGTTGCAGCACCGTTTGTATCTGTTACGCGTAATGTTGTTGAACCTGCTGCTTTTGCGTTAAATAAAATTTCGTTTGCGTCATTTAACGTGTTTGTAATAATGCCATCTGTCGAATACGTGAAGTCTGCAGTAATCGCACCTGTTAAATATAAATCCGCTGCTTTTAACTTCACATCCGAATTATGCGGATTAGCCGCAATAATTTGCTCACTTAATGTTTTGAAGCTATCAATAGAAGTATAGTTTGCTGGATTTGCATTAACTGTATTCACAAATTGTGCTAGGAAGTTACTGTCATATGTGCCTTCCTGCTTCGAGAATACATAGTTCAATGTACGTTCAATTAGCTTTGGATTATTTTTCTCAATAGCTTTTTTCGCAAGTACCTTCAAAATATTTACATAGTCCGCTGGGTAGGTTGCTGGTGCTGCACCATAAGCAGATAAGCTATCGTTCGCAATAATAACCTCGCGTGTACTCGTATAAGTAAGACCAGTATTTACGACAATTGTATTTAAGCCATTTAAGTCAACCCAGCTACCTGTTACAGGTACTTCCTTTGCAAGAGAGCCGTTTTTAAATACATAAACTGTACCTAAAGCCGAACTTGGTGATTGTTCACTAGAAAAGCGTGTATGGTATGTCAGCGCACCTTTTTCAGAAATATCATATAGGCGCGTAATTGCGGTATTAGATGGTGCTGCTGCAACTGAAACGCCTTCAATTGCATCGCCATTTACTTTATATACGACGATATTTGTTACATCCGCATAGTACACAAATGAATTGCCAACTGTATAGGCTTTTGGTGCTGCCAATCCATTAGTTGTAGCCGCATCTTTTACTTGAGTGAACGTATTAAGCGTTTTAAATGTATCGGCTAAGCTAGAGTCCTTTAATTCGACAATATAATACGTGCCCACAGTTGCGATGTTAATTTTGTACTTACCGAATGCAGTACGCTCTAATGCCGAGCTGAATTCAGGAACTGGCGTAGTGCTTGCCTGCTTAAAAATTGCATGATCAGTGATAGGTGCTGCAATTGCTGACCCATTAAAGGAAGCTGCTGAAATAGTAACGTTAATTAAGTCAATCTTATTTGTCGTATCCGCAGCAGTAATGACTAAAGAGCCAATTGTTTTAGCTGAGCTGCTATGAATTGTTAGTGGCTGACCTAGCGTTACTTCAAACTTTGCTACGTTCGCGTCTAAGGCTAAGTAGGATACTTTATTTGAAACGGTTAGACGATTGATTTCCTGACCGAATGTATATAAGTCAATATTGTCGCTATTAATTTGAATTTCAGAGAACGGATTGCCACTTACGTTAACAACTGTATCTTTTCGGTTTACATTTAATGTTTTACCGCTGTAATTGCCATCTGCAAATGTAATGGCCATTTTCGTTTCTGTGGCAGCAAAGTTAGCTGCTACACTTGCAATACGCTTGCCTGCTAGTTGATGTGCGACATTTGTATTTTCTACGATTGTAATATTTGTACTCGTAACATTTGATACAACAACCTCTGGCGCACTAGAAGCAATAACTAAAGTCTCACCAACTGCTCCAGAAATTTCTGAGAAGCTACCATTTGCTGTAATCGTTGATGCTAAAACGTTTTCGAATGTTAAAGCCTGTGCGTTTGTTGAAACGATTAAACTGTCAGCAGACGTTACATTAGCAATTGTTGAAGCATTATTTACTGTTAATGATGCAATCGCAACGCCGGCGCCGTCGAATGAAGAGCCATCAGCATCTACTGTAGCGCTTGTGATACCTGTTACTTCACCGTTTGCAACTTCTATTTGCACATTAGAAAGCATTGCAGTGTTGCTTGTGAAGAATGCTTGAATTTCATTTGACACCGCGTAAGAAACAGTTTCGTTTGTTTCGCTGTTCGTCAGTTGGATTGTGTCGCCATCAACTGTAAAATCCTGTGTCACTACTGTTTCTGTAGTAGGTGGAATTGGTTGTTCCGGCTGTTCCGGCTGTTCAGGTTGTTCAGGTTGCTCCGGTTGTTCCGGTTGTTCAGGCTGTTCAGGTTGCTCCGGTTGTTCCGGCTGTTCCGGTTGTTCCGGCTGTTCAGGTTGTTCAGGTTGCTCCGGTTGTTCAGGCTGTTCAGGTTGTTCCGGCTGTTCAGGTTGTTCAGGTTGCTCCGGTTGTTCAGGTTGTTCCGGCTGTTCAGGTTGTTCCGGCTGTTCAGGTTGTTCCGGCTGTTCAGGTTGTTCAGGCTGTTCAGGTTGTTCCGGCTGTTCAGGTTGCTCCGGTTGTTCAGGTTGTTCCGGCTGTTCAGGTTGTTCCGGCT
>JBEMAQ010000003.1:0-224821 GCA_040274725.1 Solibacillus sp.
TCCGTAACGAAATCACACCAGGTAACTTTACATTCCGTACACGTGAATTCGAACAAATGGAATTAGAATTCTTCTGCAAACCAGGTGAAGATCTTGAGTGGCACGCATATTGGAAAAACTTCTGTAAAGACTGGTTATTAAACCTTGGTATGAAAGAAGATTCTATGCGCTTACGTGACCACGAAGATGATGAGTTATCTCACTACTCAAACGCGACAACAGATATCGAGTTCCGCTTCCCATTCGGCTGGGGCGAGCTATGGGGTATCGCTGACCGTACAGACTTCGACTTAAAACAGCATATGGAGCACTCTGGTGAAGATTTCACGTACATTGACCCCGTAACAAACGAACGCTATGTACCGTACTGCATCGAGCCATCTTTAGGTGCAGACCGCGTAACATTAGCATTCCTTTGCGACGCATATGACGAGGAAGAATTAGAAGGCGGCGAAATGCGTAACGTACTGCGTTTCCACCCAGCACTTGCACCATTTAAAGCAGCGGTACTTCCACTGTCTAAAAAATTATCTGAGGAAGCTTCAGACGTATGGGCTGACCTACGTAAAGCATTCCCAGTTGACTTTGATGAGTCTCAATCAATCGGTAAACGCTACCGTCGTCAAGACGAAATCGGTACACCATTCTGTATTACGTATGATTTTGATTCAAAAGAAGATGGTCAAGTAACTGTGCGTCACCGCGACTCAATGGAGCAAACGCGTATGCCAATCGCTGATGTAAAAGCTTATATTGAATCTCATTTACAATTTTAATACCTAATAAAAACGAGCTGCAGGGATAAACTGCGGCTCGTTTCTTTATAGATTGGCCGCTGTAAAAACTGCGATGATAAAAAAAATAATCGCAATCAGGGCTGCAAAAAGTAAGATTATTGGAATAATAATGGTAATAATTGCTCGCCCATTGGAATAGCTATGTGCCTCTGCTAATGCACCAACTGTAATCACAACCGCCCAAATGCTCGTCACAAGTGTAACAACCGTGCCAATAATCGCCATCAAATCTGTTACTTCCTTTAAAAAGAAGCTCTCTGGTGAAATCAGTAGCCAAATGATATAAATAGGCCCTGCCACAATAAACGGAATATAGCTAGCCGATAGCCCTTTCACAACATCAGAAAACGTGCCCACACCGCCTAGTAGCTTACCGATGAAAAAGGAAACGCCCACACTAATACCATACATAATAACGCCTAGTATTGGCGCAAGAATGATAACGGAAATCACGACCCATACATACGGAATCTCTGGATACATCTCTGTATTTTGAAAGCCTAATAGCGCGGAGGCCATAAAGCCAAGTACAACAAGAACCATTGCGTACAGCACTGATTTTTGATTGATTAAAAAGCGCGCTGCCTGCTTTGGATGGAGCCAAACCGATAGAAATAGATTCATATGAGTCCCCCTAACAACTAGAATATTACTCGTACATTTTATTCCCAAAAGCTAGACATTTTAACCATTCACTTCAAGCATCCAGCTGATAAATTCATCACGATTAATTAGCCTTACATGATTTTCCTTCGCTAATGTAATAGCAGACTGCGTAAAATAATTATTCGTAATCCCCGCTCGTTTGTGTCATCCCTGTCTTATATCCTTTAGCTTGTAATAACGTCCCTAAATAATTTTCAAACATAGCGTCCTTCATTTCATCATTTTCGCCAATTCCGATTTCCGAAGCCCTTCTTGTTTTTTATGCTCAATCACTATTTTTAATACAGTTATGCCAATAAGGAAGATAACGAAAATCACTCTGAACGTCTTATTTGGTGCATGTAAATCAATGAATAGCTGACTTAGACCCTGCTGTTTTTTATCCTGCATGAATTTCTTGACAAAAAGCTTGTTGTTCCTTTGTAAAAGATATGTAATATAATTCCACATTCACCTTCATTTAACTTGATTTAAAGAAAAAATAAGCAATCACACACCCCACAAAAAAGAGAATAATCAATATTTGTAGCTTTTATGTGTTTTAAATAGAAATTCTTTTGTTCATTTCGTTCATTTTGGTTTATTTTTACTTCTGAATATTCTATAATTTCCATAAGTGGAGGTGTGTAACATGTTTTTTAGAAGCGGTACAGCGCAGCAAAAGGTGGATTTATACGATAAAATTACATTTATTGTGAAAACATTATTACAAAAGGAATTGCCTGAGCACCGCGCACAGCATCATCTTTTATACACGGCGAATACACAACTCGCTCATTACCGAGAGCTTGCGGAAACACACCGCAAGCAGGCGTTTTCGCAGTCTGCACTTAGCTATTTTCATCAGCAAACGTATGAGCAACTACTTAAAAAGCATAACCAATTACAATTGATCATCGATGCGTATATGGAACTGCATCTCGATATACCGCGCGATTTGTACAATCACCGTTTGCGACTTGATGACCAAAATATTGAGCTCGTGTATGACGAGCTACACCGTATGAAAGACTACAATTTATCACAGGAGCATGAGCCTTCGTTTTGGCAAGCCATTAAGGAGCAAATTTTCCCGACATTCGCCAAGCTTGTGCCATAAAAAAACGATTCCAGACGCGCTGGAATCGTTTTTTACTCACTGCGAGGCTTGAGCTCAGGCGTCCGTTCAAGTTGCTCAATGAACGCTCTTGATTTTAGACGAATACCTGTCTGCTCCTCATAAATTGTTGTGACGATTTTTTTAATAAACTGCTTCGTTTGTGGTTTCAAGTCGAGCTTGCCGACCTGTTCAATAGACAACGTGTAAAACATGCGAATTAATTTTAACTGCGTTGGCGTCAAACGAATAATATACGCATCTAAATGAAAACAGCGATGGCACAAAAAGCCGCCCTGCGTAAACGAAAAGGCAAACTCCCCGTCAACTGCGCCGCACCCTGCACAAGCATGCAGTACGGGCTGCACGCCCGCATACGGCAGCATCTTCCAATCTACAAATAATGCGATTGCCTCCGGATCATAGCCCTCTTCAATGGCATTAAGCGCCTGCAACAGCACCTCAAAGGCAAATGGCTCTGGGCCCCCCTCGTCGATGAGCCTATCCACAAGCTCCACAACATAGCTCGCATAAGCCGTTGCCACAATATCTGTTTGAATGTGGCGCATTGAGCTATAATGCTCCCCTTGCTGCATCGTCCCCATACCACTCGTACGCTGTACTAAGTAGGAACCGTGCATAAATACTTGTGTGACGCCCGCTAGACGGCTTGTAGGCTTTTTCGCACCGCGCGCCATACACGCAACCTTCCCTGCCTCACGTGTCAGTAACGTCACAATTTTATTGGATTCTCCGTAAGCACGTGCTTTTAAAACGATGCCTTCCCATTTATGAAGCATTTCACGCACTTCCTTTATCGTTATTCACTAAATTTTTCTCTCTTTATTATACGGGCAAATGACGCGAAACAACAGGAATTCCGCTTTATTTCACCTCAACCTCCGTACCTAAAATTTGCTGTACCCAGGCAAGGTCTCGCACAGAGCGCTTCTCTGTTTCAGCTAAAGGATAGACGCGGTACACACCATCGTCATCGAGCAGCATGGACGTCGCTTTAAACTGCGGCTGACCAATTGTCACCTCGTCGCCCTCTTTTGTAATAGCAAAGCTCGCAATTCCGCCAATCATCGTATCTGGCATCGTGATAATGGTTGAAAAATAATTACCAATTGAATAAAACACATGCGTTTCCTGACCTGACTCCGACGTCAATTTGTTATACGGCTGTAAAATATGCGGATGGGTGCCAAATACAATATCCGCCCCCGCAGCATTTAATACGTTGGCCAAATAACGCTGATTGTCATTTTCCACGGTTTTGTATTCAGGCCCCCAGTGAATTAACACAACCGTCACATCCGCAAGCGCCTTCATTGCCGCAATATCCGCTGTCATCTTTTCTTCCTGTATATAATTAATCACAAACGGTGAATTTTTAGGTAAATACAAGCCATTCGTGCCATATGTATAGCTTACTACACCGATTTTAATGCCCTTTTGCTCAATAATACGTGGTGTACTAGCATCCTCAGCCGATTTATAGGCACCGACGTACGGAATCCCGTAACGATCAATATTCTCAAATAATGTACGCACACCGCCTTCCCCTTTATCGACGGTATGATTGTTGGCGATATTAATCATATCAACGCCCGCTTCCTGCAAATCCTCTAGTATATAATCTGGACTCGAAAACTGCGGATACCCACTGAGTGCATACTTATTGCCAACAGGCAGTGATTCCTGGTTGGCTAGTAAATAATCATGTCGCTGCATAAACGGTGCCACGGGTGCAAAGCTCGGACCAAAATCTTTATACGTTGCTAAACGATAATGCAGTAGCACATCACCAATCATCGCCAGTGACACCGTTTCTTTCGGAATAATGATTTCTTCTATTACGGGTTCCTCAACTGGCTTTGGCTCCTTTTCTAACTCTATTTCCTGCTCCATTGCATAAGAAATAGCCGGCAAGTTGTCTTCCTTTGGTGCAGAAACAACAACAAAAATAAATACACCTATCAACAACAACCACACACTAAAAAGTACTTTATTTATACTAGACAACTTTCTCCCTCACTTCATTGTATTTACTACATCATAGTATAACGAATCTACTGACCCGATAAAACTACCTACCATTAAATTTAACATTATATGGTATTATCCTAATGGATTTTCAATACACTATAAAATTCAGACACAAAAATAGCAGATGCCATCATAAGATTGGCACCTGCTACAGTTAATTAATATTCATCGTCACGGAAGCCGAAGTCGCGCAGCTGTGTTTGCTTGTTGCGCCAATCCTTTTGCACCTTTACCCAAAGCTCTAAATAAACTTTCGAGCCAAGTAGCATTTCGATGTCTTTACGCGCCATTGTCCCAACTTCTTTAAGCAGGGCACCGCGCTTGCCGATGACAATTCCTTTTTGTGAATCGCGCTCCACCATTATCGTCGCCTGCACATGAATCATATTTTCCTTTTCCTCATGCGGCTTAATACGATCAATGACAACCGCGATTGAATGCGGAATTTCCTCGCGTGTTAAATGTAATACCTTTTCACGAACTAACTCCGAAATAATAAAGCGCTCCGGGTGATCCGTTACTTGGTCTGCTGGGTAATACTGCGGACCTTCTGGTAAATACTTTTCAATCGTTGCAAGTAAGCTTTCGACGTTGTTTCCTTGCAGTGCTGAAATTGGTAGAATTTCCGCGAAGTTGAAGCGGTCCTTATACGAATCAATAATGCCTGCTAGCGCATCTGGGTGCACTTGGTCGATTTTATTAATGACTAAGAAAACAGGTGTTTTATTGCCTTCAAGTAGCTCAATAATAAACTCGTCACCTTTGCCGATTTTTTGCTCTGCGTTGACCATGAACATAATGACATCGACTTCTTTTAATGCGTTACGAGACGTTTTTAACATAAATTCGCCTAGCTTATGCTTCGGCTTGTGAATCCCTGGTGTATCGATGAAAATTGTTTGTGAATTTCCCTGCGTTAACACACCTTGTACTTTATTACGTGTCGTCTGTGGTTTATCTGACATAATCGCAATTTTTTGCCCAATTACACGGTTTAAAAATGTTGATTTCCCTACGTTTGGACGGCCGACAATCGACACAAATCCTGATTTGAACCCTTTATTTTCCTGCATTTTCCATATCCTCCGTTGTAAACGCGCCTGGTAATAGCTCGCTTACTGTCGTTTCTTGTACATCACCATTTAAATTAGTTAAATAAACCGGCATATCTGGTGCGCAAAATTCTGCAATAACTTGGCGACATGCCCCGCACGGTGAGCATGGTCCTGGTGTGTCTGCAACGATTGCGATGGCACTAAATTCCTTCACACCTTCAGAAACCGCCTTAAAAATAGCCGTACGCTCTGCGCAGTTCGCTAGACCGTAGCTGGCATTTTCAATGTTACAGCCTTCATATACTGTACCATTTTTCGCAAGTAGCGCTGCACCTACTTTAAATTTTGAATAAGGTACATATGCATTTTCACGCGCTAGTTTTGACTGTGCCATCAATTGTTCTTTATTCATGGATAAATACCCCTCCCTAATAAATTTAGAACCATTTTGGTAAAAATATGAGTAATCCGATTATAACAGACGCACAGGCAAAAACAAGTACAGCTCCTGCTGCTAGATCCTTCGCCTGCTTCGCGAGCGGATGAATATCCGGTGAAGTTAAATCGACAACACGTTCAATCGCCGTATTCATCAACTCCATACCAATCATGAGCGCAAACAGTAACACAACAATCATCCATTCTATCACCGACAAACCTGTTAACAGACCCGCAATGATTACAATGACCATACTGAGTAAGTGAAAGCGCAAATTTTGCTCCCTCACGCCTGTTGTAATCCCTTCTACCGCATAGCCAAATGAGCGAATAAATTTACGGACGTTCATTGCGGTCGCGACCGAGGCCGTATGACTCTAAAATCTCGTCCTGCTTGCCGAACATTTTTTTCTCGTCTTCGTCATTCATATGGTCATAGCCGAGTAAATGTAAAAAGCCATGCACGGCAAGGAAGCCCAACTCGCGCTCAAATGTGTGACCATACTCTGCTGCCTGCTCGCGTGTGCGGTCTGTCGAAATAATAATGTCACCTAGTACACGCGGCATATCACCACCAATAATGTGGACCTCATCTTCGCCCATTTCCTCTAGCGCAAACGAAATGACGTCTGTCGGCTGGTCTTTATCACGGTACTCACGATTAATCTCATGGATGGCTTCATTCGTTACAAACGTAATGGAAACTTCCGTGCCGTCCTCAATGCCCTCTACCGTCGCCGCATGCTGCAATAATTTTTCAACAAGCGCAATATGCTCGTCCTTTACTTCATTTGTTTCATCTAAAAAATCAATATTTAACATCTTTGTTCCTCCTATGCTTCCTTTGGATACTCAATACGTGAATGGAAAATCCCGTTTAACGTCTCACATAAGACATCTTCAATTATTTTTAATTCCCGAAGTGATACGTCGCATTCATCAAACTGATCATCTTGTACACGGTCCTGAATAATCGCCTGAATAAGACTTTGAATTTTTTGCGGTGTCGGCTCACTCATTGAGCGCACTGCCGCCTCTACACTATCACAAATACTAATGACAGCCGCCACCTTTGTTTGTGGTTTAGGGCCTGGGTAGCGGAACTGCGCCTCATTTACAGTTTTCCCGTCTTCTTTTGCCTTAAACAGGAAAAACTTTAAAAGACTTGTCCCGTGATGCTGCAAGGCAATATCAATAATTTCTTGTGGCATTTTATATTTACGCAGCAGCTCTGCGCCATCTGTCGTATGCGCGAGTATAATTTCCGCGCTACTTTCTGGTGGCAATTTGTCGTGCGGATTCGTGCCCATTTGGTTTTCAATGAAAAACTGTGGGCGCTTTGTCTTGCCAATATCGTGATAATAACAACCGACACGCGCTAAGAGCCCGTCCGCCCCAATCGCCTCACACGCCGCCTCTGCTAAATTCGCAACCATGACACTATGATGATATGTGCCCGGTGTTTCCGTTAATAACTTTTTTAACAGCGGATGATTTGGATTGGATAGCTCGATTAAACGCATGGCAGATAGCATGCCAAATGCAGATTCAAAAAACGGCATAAGCCCCATCGTTAATGTACCCGACAATAAGCCCGAAACAACGGCTGCGGTCACATAAAAGCCAATTTCTTTAAATCCGTAGCCCGATTGCGACATTAATAAATAAAAGGCGATAAATAATAAATTAATAACGGTAATGACACCACATGCTTGAAGTAAATGCGCGCGCTTCTCTACGCTACGCATAAACAGAATACTCGCAAAGCCACCAAATAAAATATAGAGAGCAATATCCATTTGCAGTACAGCCGCATAGCCTTCATGGAAAATAAGACCTGCGGATGCGGCGGTCATGAGTGTAATAATACTCGCTGCCTTTTCCGTTGCTAATATGCGTACGAGCATCGTCGCCATTGCCGTCGGATATAAAAAGGCAATCGTCAAATCAAAATTACTCGCAACTAAGCTCATTAATTTCATCACAACAAGTGAGATGACAAAAACAATAATCGTCACAAGTAAGCTATTTTGCTTTTTACGACTGTCTGCTTTTGAGCGATCAAATAAAATATACAAAAATGCCATTTGCAATAAAATGAAAATGAGTAGTCCCGCAATCGGCTTAACAGAAACTTGATTGTTAGTCATACTGAGCAGTTCTAACTGGCGATAGACTTCACGGTTAATAACCTCGCCTTCTTGTACAATAATTTGCCCCTGTAAAATACGTGTCGGCTCAATGGCCTCGCGTGCCTGCTGCTTCGCTACGTTTGTTTTCTCTTCATCAAATAGCTCATTTTCCGCAATCGCCACGCGCCCGATTGCGCTTGCTGCATTTGCGAGTGCATCTGCAATGGCTGGTTGCTGGCGTATTTTACTTTCTAGTTCACTGCGAACTGTTGACAAACTATCTTTTCGGACTGGATCTTTTAACGTCGTCGATACTAAACTACTCAGCGTATTTTTCGTATTCGTCAAACTTTCCTCAGACGCCTTTAATAAAGTCTCAAGCTGACCATCTGAGAGGACAAGACCCGATTGATTCGTGAGCACATCTTTTAGCTTAGTACGCAAAAGCTGTACTTGTTCCGCGCTCTCTATCTCTTCTTTCGCAATTTCTTGCTTTGCCTCTAGCACAATATCGAAAATCGTCGTCACGAATGTAACCCGGTGCTCGGCCATTTCACTGTTAAATACGTAAACTGCCTCAACGTTCTGTTCAGCATTATCACGGTCTAGCTCCGTTTTTTCCGTATCCTCAATCGTTTTTGGTGATCGAATCGTTTCGGGTGCTAGCTCTGTTAATTGAATATCATATGTAACCCCGCGCACATTTCCGAGCATCAAAAAAAACTGCAAAAATGCGGTGAGGACAAGGACGGTAATTAAAAACAAGCGAAAACCTAATAAATCTGTAATCTTTTTCAGCTGCTTCTCCATTTAGCACCTCCTGCTCTCTATATTATTATTCTACCAAATTTATTCAACCATTTTCACGAAATGGCAAATGTTTTCGCTATTTTATAACAGATAAAACCCACCATCCTGCAAAAAAGCAACATGGTGGGCTTAAATTCGTTCGTCCATTTAAATCTTGCTCTGTTTATAGCTGAATAACCTTTACTACTAATGGCTGCTGTACTACATCACCTTGTGCCTGTCGCTTCGCTTTGGGCACAAAGGGATATCTTATAAATCCTGCTCTGTATACGCCTGAATCACTTTCGCTACAAGTGGATGGCGTACTACATCGCCCTGCTCTAAAATTTGGAAGTGAATCTCTTTTACATGCTTTAGCGAGCGCTCGGCGATAATGAGGCCCGATTCTCTATTTTTCGGTAGGTCAATTTGCGTCTTATCACCCGTAATCACCATTTTCGACCCGAAGCCAAGACGTGTTAAAAACATTTTCATTTGCTGATGCGTGGTATTTTGCGCCTCATCTAAAATAACGAATGCATCATCAAGTGTACGACCACGCATATAGGCAAGCGGTGCGATTTCGATGGTGCCGCGCTCAATCAGACGCTGCGTTTGCTCCTGTCCGTAAATATCGTGCAGGGCGTCATACAATGGACGTAAGTACGGATCCACTTTTTCTTTTAAATCACCTGGCAAGAAGCCGAGTGATTCGCCTGCCTCAACAGCTGGGCGCGTTAAAATAATGCGCTTCACATGCCCATTTTTTAGTGCCTGTGTTGCCAAAACAACGGCTAAATAGGTTTTTCCCGTACCTGCTGGACCAATCCCAAATACTAAATCATTACGACGAATCGCACGGATATATTCGCGCTGTCCGATTGTTTTTGCACGAATAATTTTACCTTTCGTATTACGTGCAATCTCCTCATCATAAAGCTCAGCAAAGTATTCAACTGTGCCTTTCGCGGCCATTTCAATTGCGGTTGCCACATCACGCTGGTCAATATTAATATTTTTACGAATTACCTTTAATAGCTCATTTAACACCGCAATCGCACACGTCTTTAGCTCTTCATCGTTACCTGCTACTTGAATCACTTCACCACGCGTAATAATTTGTACGTTATATGTTTCTTCGATTAATGTAATGTTTGCATCAGACATACCGAGCAACATTACTGCTTCGTTCGGGTTATTAATTTGCAGTTCTAAATATTTTTCTGACATAATCAATCTCCTTGGCCAGCATGATCTGGCGTTGCAATATTTTCATTTACAAAAAATAGTACCTTCCCTTTTACTGTATCATCATCAAACGTCACGTGCAAAAGGTTTTCACTTTTTATGCTCGACTTTTGTGGTAGGCTGCGTAATATTTTTTCGTGTAGTAGCGGCAAAATACGTTCTTCAATATGCTGTGGCTCTAAGCGTTCTGCGACACGTTCTATTTTTTGATGCTTTTCAAAAACGAGTAGCTCTTTTAAAAGCAATGGTGATTTCTGCTCTAAAACGTACAGAAATACTCGAGGATTCCACGTCCATTGCCACATCTGCTCGGCAATCCGATCATATTCAATCGTTCTCGGTACAGAAAAGGAGGTTTCGAGCCAATAATCCGCAAACACATCGCCCTTCGCACCAACAACTACTCGCTCCTCCCCCTCCCCGATAATACCTGATACAAGTAAATCTCCCTTATAAACCGTCATATTTGGCTTCACTTTACGTTCGCCATACTCAATATTAAAATGCGTAATCACACCATTATTTGCGGCAATTAAATACAGTGGTCGCCGTTCGCTTTCCTCTACATCGGCTTTCGGTGCAAATTCGGGTGTAATCGTCACATGGCTTCCCTCTTTTGCGATATGTACCCACGAAAACTCACGAAACTGTTGCATAATTAATTGGCGCAATACGACATCATTTGGCAGATCACTTTTCTGAATGGGTGTGCGTATATTTAATTCGTCCTGCAAATAATTTTTTAACTGATCTTCCACTTCTACAATCGGCGATTCCACATCTATTTTCCAAACAAATTGCAGAAAAAGTAACGGCATACAAATCAGTAGCACAACACCCATCACTGTTAACACATCTTTTTGCAAAATTTTATCTGGCTGTAAATAACGGATGCTTGCTTTTACACGATATTTTTTACGGCCTATCCGAAAAATCGACAAATGATTTTTTGTCATAATGAAGGTAATTTGCTTGTCCGTTATGTGCAGTTTCTTTAAACGCACGCCTTTGTTTTGTAAAAAACGTAATAAAAATTGTGCTTGTTCTGTGCGCTTTAACGTAATGCGAAGTTCACGTTGATTGAATGCCTTCATACGCGCTCTACGTGAATACTTTCGATTGCATCACAAGACAAAAAAAAGCCATCCTCCTGCAAATAATGCACGATAAGCTGTTTACCTGTAATATGAATAGAAAAGCTCGTCATTATACACTTGAACGCTTGCTCTGAAATATAATCAATTTCATATGCACCGCTATATTTAATATGTCGGTACGCAGATAACTGCAAGGAATCCGTTGTTTGAAATAATTTTTTCACGAAAAAAACCTCCCTCGCCGTACTATATGCACGAAGCAAAGAAGGCATGTATTATTTCAGAGGGAGCTCCCACCAAACCGTATCGCCGAGCGCGTCACCTGAACTCGTACTGCCTGCCTGTGTAAAAGCAGCAGGGACGAAAAATTGAACCATCTCACTTGTTTCATATACTTCAGCCGGCAACTCAATGACCTCTGTAAATGTCAGCTGCTGTTCTGGTGCTAATGTGATTTCAAGTACTTTGTCACTTTCATAATGCTCACCATTCCCATTCTCAACAATAAAAGCAGGTGTATAATAAATCATGGTGGAAAAGTCGTTCATAAGTGTGCCGGTCACTTCTAAATTGACTGTATCACCAGCATCTCGAACGACATAAGTCATGGTCAACTTGACCCCTTCAAAATTTTGCTTAAGCTCCCGTTTGTTCGTATATAAAATATCACTACTCCCGTGTGACTCATCAACATCTTTTGTATTACAAGCGCCTAATAATAAAGCAACAATAACTAGAGACATGTAGACAGCACGATACATAAAGATTCCCCCCTATTTCGAATCGCTATTACTACCTTTACCCAAAATGAGGGAATTATATGACAAAAAAACGCAAAGAAATGAAATTCATCATCTCTTTGCGCTCTTGATTATCGTCTTGCTTTTGGCTTCCCTAAAATTTCAGCCATGACAACAGCCTGCATCATTTGCTTTTGATTTTTTGGCACAGTTTGAAAAGCGGGCTCCTGTTTTAACTTTTTCACAAGTGGTCGTTCTTCTAAAGGCGGTCTGCCAGAAGATGTACGCATTACTTCCCGTCTTTCCCTCACCTTTTCTACAACGGGTTCAAAAACAGGTGTTGGCGCTTCCACAGAAACAGGCTTCGTCTCAGCCTTTTTTTCATTTAACTGACCAAAAATTTCATTCGCAAAATCTTCAAGCGATTTAGGTCGCTCCTTTTGCTGCGGCGCAGGCTTTTGTGGAGCTGTCGGATTGTTAAATGGCGGCATCGGCCTTGATTTCTTTTTTTGCTGATCTTTCTTGCCAAAAAATGAGCTAATTAAACCAAGGACAATCATCATAATCAGTGCTTCCATTTACATCAATCCCTCCCTTCTAGCTTTGTCACCTATTTCTCTAACGGGTCTATTTTATCATCTGACGCTTTTGAAATAGATTCACGCATTGACGTATCTGCTTGAATATTTTTGTAATTCATATAATCCATAATACCGAAGTTACCAGAACGAAGCGCCTCTGCTAATGCCATTGGAACTTCTGCCTCTGCTTCTACTACTTTCGCCTTCATTTCTTGTACGCGGGCAACCATCTCTTGTTCATTTGCTACAGCCATTGCACGGCGCTCTTCCGCTTTTGCCTGTGCAATATTTTTATCTGCCTGCGCTTGCTCCATTTGTAGCTCTGCCCCGATGTTTTTACCGATATCAACGTCCGCGATATCAATTGATAAGATTTCAAACGCTGTACCAGAGTCTAATCCTTTTGCAAGTACCGTTTGTGAGATTAAATCCGGGTTTTCTAATACTTTAGAATGAGATTCAGAACTACCTAATGTTGAGACAATCCCTTCACCAACACGGGCAACAATCGTCTCTTCCCCTGCACCACCGACTAAGCGGTCAAGGTTTGCACGTACTGTAATACGTGCTTTTGCTTTTACTTCAATCCCGTTCATCGCAACACCTGCAATAAATGGTGTTTCGATTACTTTCGGGTTTACAGACATTTGTACCGCTTCTAATACATCACGTCCAGCAAGGTCAATTGCTGCACCACGTTCAAATGTTAATTCAATATTGGCACGGTGCGCCGCGATTAATGCATTGACAACGCGGTCTACGTTACCACCTGCTAAGTAATGTGACTCTAGCTGGTTAATCGACACATCAAGACCTGCTTTATGTGCTTTAATTAACGGGTTGACGATACGTGATGGAATTACGCGACGTAAGCGCATCCCGATTAATGTGAAAATGCTTACTTTTACGCCTGCTGCTAATGCGCTAATCCATAGTGCTACCGGCACAAATGTAAAGAATACCGATAAAATGACTACAGCTAGAACAATAATAACAATCAGGCTAATGGCTGTTGCATCAAATAACATATTAGTTCTCCACCTTCTCTTTAATTTCTCTCACGACAATGCGTGAGCCTTCTACTTTCAGGACTTCTACTGTTCTTCCGACTTCAATAAAACTACCCTCAGATACGACATCAAGACGCTCTGAATCAATGAGTACTGTACCTGCTGGGCGAAGCGGCGTAACCGTTTCCCCTTTCTTGCCGATGAGCTCCACACGGTTCGTATTGGACACATAGCCCTCTTCGGTCGTCGTAGCATCTCTTAGCACGAGCTTATTGAACATATGCAGCTTTTTACCGAAAAATTTCATAATAATCACCATTCCTATTACTGCAATAAACATTGCGATTAAAATTGAATAAGCCATATGCACAAAGCTCGCACCGGCAAATAACAAGCTCCCCATAATAAGTACACCGCCAATTATGCCAACAATACCACCTGGAACAAAAAATTCCGCGATGAGTAGGATGAGCCCAATGACAAAGGCAATAATCGTTTCATAGCCAGCAAACCCTGCTACTGTATGCCCGAAAAAGAATAAGCCAAGCGACGATAAGCCCATAATCCCTGGTAGCCCAAAGCCTGGTGAGTAAAGCTCTAGCACAAGTCCTAAGCTCGCAATGGACAGCAGAATCGGCACGACAATTGGATTTGTAATAAAGCGTGCAATATTTTCTGCGAGCGATGGCTCAACATTTGTCACATCAGCATCCTTAAAGCCAGACGCAGTTAGCACGTCTGCAAGCGTATTCACTGTGCCGCTTGAGTAGCCAACTTCCTTAGACTCAGCCTCCGCTGCTGTCAGCGTTAAAAAATCGCCAACCGGTGCACGATATTCCGGCAAATCAAGCGCGGCGTTGGCCATCGCTTCGGCGTATAATGGGTCGCGCCCCTTCGACTCGGCTGCGGTAATCATTGCTGCAATCCAAGCACTTTGCGCCTTGTTACTAGCGGCATTTCCTTCACCATCAATAACACCCGCAGCACCAATTGTCGCCGTTTCCGTCATATAAATTTCATCGGCATGCAGTGCTATGTATGCCCCGGCTGAATGCGCTTTCGTATTAATAAAGGCAATGACCTTTAAATCCGTCGCATCGAGTAGCTTACCAATTTGGTCCGCCGCATCAGTAAAGCCACCTGGTGTATGAATCTCAAGCACAATCGCATCTGCTCGCTGCGCTTCTGCCTCCGAAACAGCTCGCTTTAAAAAAGCATACAACCCTTTTTCTACATTTTCCTCAATCGGTGCATGATACACCCGTCCGTCGGCAAAGGCAGGCATTGTCGGTAAGCAAAGTAAAAAGGCCATCACAATCAACACGAATGAGCTTAAAAAACGCATTTTTCTCATGCTTCTCCTCCTCTCAGCTAACCTTTGTTACTATATGTACGGTTGAAACACCAAATAGTTTCAAGAAAAATGAATTTTTCTTCATTTTTAGTATAACCGATTCGATAGGTAAATTATGTGATTTTGCTTTCGCTTTTTAATAAAAAGTTTAATTCCTTGAAATCAGGTTATAAACTAACTGTAACTAAAATTTGGCGGTATGAATAATGAAAACGAATGACTATGAGCAATCGCTGTTAAAAACAAGCCCGCATCATGTACTACCAGATTATGCATTGCCGCCAAAAAATGTGGAAGTACACACAACAGATGGACGTGTAGCTGATGGGGATACGAACAAGGAATCTTATAATACGACACCAGGCGAGTAGAAAAAGAGGCGAGGGAAATGATTCCTTCGCCTCTTTTTCTATTCAAAGAAAATACCCCGTCCACCAAAAGATGAACGGGGTATTATTTGTTTGTCTGCTCAGTTAAATCTCGAATTGCGTGTTATGAACGTAGGGATTTTACGGGAAAATTACCACTTACGTTTACGTGCAGCTTCTGATTTCTTTTTACGTTTTACGCTAGGTTTTTCGTAGAACTCGCGCTTTCTAACTTCTTGAATTGTACCTGATTTTGATACAGTACGTTTGAAGCGACGAAGAGCATCTTCAAGCGATTCGTTTTTGCGAACGACAGTTTTTGACATCTCTCTTTCCCTCCCTCCGAACACACGTCAATACACACATGCTACTTGCTTATGTGTACTAAATGATTATATAGCAGAGTTGTCCAAACGTCAACTAAAAATACAATTTAATAGTTTGATTCTGAAGTGAGGCCATTCATGATCGCAACACCCGATGATGCACCAATACGTGTTGCGCCATTTTCGATCATTAATTTCATATCTTCTAAGCTACGAACACCGCCTGAAGCTTTAACACCAAGGTCTGGTCCTACTGTTTTACGCATTAATGCGATATCTGCTGCTGTTGCACCACCAGTTGAGAAACCAGTCGATGTTTTCACAAAATCTGCACCTGCTTCAACAGATAATTCACATGCTTTTACCTTTTCTTCGTCCGTAAGTAGGCAAGCTTCGATAATTACTTTTACTAATGTACCGTTTGCTGCATCTACTACTGCTTTAATATCATCACGTACTATATCAAACTCGCCCGCTTTTAAAGCGCCAATGTTAATTACCATATCAATTTCGCCTGCACCGTTTGCAATCGCGTCTTTTGTTTCAAATGCTTTCACCGCTGAAGTGTTTGCACCTAATGGGAAGCCGATTACTGTACATACTTTTACTTCTGTCCCAGCAAGTAATTGTGACGCTTGTTTTACCCAAGTTGGATTTACACATACTGATGCAAAAACGTATTGTTTTGCTTCTGCACAAATTTTTTCGATTTGATCACGTGTTGCTTCTGGCTTTAATAATGTGTGATCGATCATTGCTGCATAATTTTGAGTCATATTTATATTCTCCCTTTTAATTAGAAGTTTTACGTTGTCCGTACATCTTTTATCATACCACTAAAAAACTTCCAAGTGAACTGTCAGACAACTCTATCAATTTTGGTGTGACACTTGAATCGGAATCGTTTTTTTCGATAAAACATGCTCACCCGACTTGTCATAATAAAGAACAGCTACACTTAACGGCTCCTCATGAATCAACTGATACGCAAGTGCGTGCTTCACTAATAACTCCTCTACTAACACAAAATTTTCATCATAAATGGCCGATTCATTTGCTACATAAAAATGAATGTTATGATACAATTCATCGTACGAAATTTCTGTTACTAAACTATCGCCATCTTTAGAAATGGCCTGACCATATTGTGCAAAGAGCGTATTTACCTCTTCTTTAAACTGTGCTACTTCCTGTAAATCTAACAGAAATGTAACAGAGCCATTTGCATGCTTTACCGAGTCTAAATGATTAAATTTCTTTTCTATTTGTAGAAGCCCATATTGCTCTACTACATTTGCTGGTATCGTCGCCTGCAATTGTGCATCTGCCTTCGTATCCATTGCCATTTGTTCATCATTACATGCTACAACAATTAGTAAAACGAGTAGCAATCCCCATTTCCTCATACTATCACCTTCATTTCCAAAGAAAGTTTTATTTCTTTTGCGGATAGCTACGTGTAAGAAAAATTTCATTCATTTCCGCATCGTTATAATATACGGTCACGCCAATCGGTTTACGACTAGACAGTTGATATTTTAATGCATCCTCCACGATGCTAAGCTCAATCATTTTCACACTCACATCCTGCTCAAATAATGTCCAATTTACCGAAAAATGCAGCTCCGTGAAATTTTGATCAAAACGAAATTCAACGTACGCTTCTGTTTCGGGACTTACACCGCGCTCTATTTCATATAAAAAAGTTTCAATTGTGCTCCGAAATTCTTGAATCGATTCCATTCGGTCTATTTCACTAATAAAGATTACTAATTTTCCGTCCCTAAATTGGTAATCTAAAATACGTTCAGGATCAAAGTTACGAAAATTTTTATTGAGCCAAGTACTAAATCCGGAATTTCAATCGCAGATAAGTTTGAATGATTGTTAGAAGGCTTTTCCATCATTACCCCTCCATTTTAAAAAACCTATTAGCATTATACCCCTCCCATAAATTTCGCAATCAAAAAAGCTGACGGAAAAGTAAAATATTACCCTTCAGTCAGCTCACTATTATTGCGCTTGCTCTTCTAACGCACGCACAAATTGTCCTTCATTTTTTCAATCCACGCTTTAAGTTCATCAACACTCTTTATCCTTCCTTTTATATATTATTCGATGACAATTGGCACACAGAGGTCTCCAATCATTTTCAAGATTAACATCAACTGCTTCTTGCGATAGTAAAACCATTCGAACAAACTCTTAAGTCACCCAGATAAAGATTTCCCGTTAGAATAAACCATCATTTCCATCTAACCGCTGTTGTATAATGTATTTTCTTTTATTATCATTTTCTATGAGGTGACGAGAACATGAAGAAAATTACAAGATTATTAAGTATAGTAGGTTTAGCATCAGCATTATTACTTTCTACAAACAGTACAGCATCCGCATCAGAAGTACACTACAAAGATGTGAACAAAGAGGACAACTTCTATAAATCTGTTGAGTACTTACTAGACAAAAATGCAATTAGTAGAACTTTACCGAACTTTAGACCGTACGAAAACATTACTCGCGGTCAATTCGCTAGTATATTCGCAAGGTCTTATGACAATGAATTTTTTCTAAAGGGTGATTTACGAAAACGTACTTTTGATGATGTTCCTAAATCTCATCAGTTTTATCCATATGTTACTGCGATGGTAAACTACGCTCTTATGCAGGGCTATCGTGATGGGTCTACATTTGGTATCAATGACTCTTTAACTCGTGGTCAAATGGCAGGGATTCTAGTAAGAGCCTATGATATCCCATTAATTGATACAAAGAGTTATAAAGAGCATGGTGGAGTTAAATCAGATATTTTCGATGGCATACAATTTAAAGGTCAGTGGGGTCAAGCAATCGCTACGCTTGATAAATTAGGTGTTATGAGTGGATATGGTGATGGAAGCTTCAAACCGAACGAGCCAATTAAGCGTTCACAGTTTGCTAATATGCTTGTTAAACAAGTAAATGGTCATGATTTGATTGATGAGATCTTCCTTCTTAAAGGTTTAACAAACTTGGGTGTATCAGAAAAGGTTGCGTTAGAGAAAATACAATCGCTGAAAGATAACGATGTAATCAACTATGTAACTTCTTATAATCATTATACTTATGATGGTATGCCTAATCATTATCCTAAAATCTTTGTACTGGACATTCACAAAGAAGGCGAAGTATTGTTTGAAGATATCAACATAAAAATGGTAGTTTCTAAAAGTTCGATTGACTATTGGAAATTTACCTTCGAAAAGATTGAACAACCTACATTGGAAAAATCGACTACCACTCAAGACACAGCTGCAGTTGAAACAAACTAATATGTAGTAAGAATCCATGAGAAGCGATTTCTCATGGATTTTTACTTATTTCACTGTGTCTAAAAGAGCCGGATACTATCTGAATAGGTATTTAACGTTCTAGGACGTACATTCAGCGCTTTCTTTGCTAAAATGTAATACTCGTTATGCCTTTTCGAATGAAAGCCCTAAATTAGCGCTTTTAATGTTCATATGAGCTTCCTGTCTTTTTAGGTATCGATTTTAGCGCATAAAAAAATGTCACTCCTCTCAAGATTTTTTTAGTAATCTCAAGAAAAGTGACATCTAACTTTTTTGCTCTAATTTGTTAGGTATTTAACTAGACGTTTGTATATCTTCTTATTGCGCCTGTTCTTCTAAAACACGCACAAATTGTCCTTCGTTATACGGATAGCCTGCTTGTGTAATTTTGACTTTCACAAGCTGACCAATCAGTTCTTCCGTGCCTTCGAACACAATTTTCAAGTAGTTTGTTGTGTAACCAACAAGCTTCCCTTCCATATTGCCCTCTTTCATTTGCTCTTCCGGAATCACTTCAAGAACATCACCTTCAAAGCGTGAGGCATACTCTTTTGCTAATTGGTCATTCAATGCAATAAGACGGTGTACGCGCTCGTTTTTAATCTCTTCGTCGATTTGGTCGTCCATACGTGCTGCAGGTGTACCGATACGTTGAGAGAACGGGAATACGTGTAGTTCAGAGAATTTGTGGTCGCGAATAAAGTTATACGTTTCCATAAACTCTTCCTCTGTCTCACCTGGGAAACCAACGATGACGTCAGATGTTACCGCTAAATCTGGTAAGGCTTCTGCAAGCTTCGTAATACGCTCTGAGAAGAATGCCATCGTATATTTACGACGCATACGCTTCAGTACTGTATCAGAGCCTGACTGAATCGGAATGTGTAAATGGTTGACAACGATGTTCGAGTTACGCAATACGTCAATGACTTCATCTGTTAATTGAGACGCTTCAATTGAAGAAATACGCAGGCGTTTCAGTCCTGGTACTTGCTCCTCTAAATCACGTAGTAATTGCGCTAAATTGTAATCTTTCAGGTCTTGACCATAACCACCTGTGTGGATACCTGTTAATACGATTTCAAAATAGCCTGCTTCAACTAATTGTTTCGCTTGGCGAATGACTTCTTGTGGATCACGAGAACGCATTAGTCCACGCGCCCAAGGGATAATACAAAATGTACAGAAGTTGTTACAGCCTTCTTGAATTTTTAATGATGCGCGTGTACGGTCTGTGAAATACGGTACATCCAGTTCCTCATATGTACGGTTTTTCATAATGTTACGTACAGCGTTAATTGGCTGACGCTCTTCGCGGTATTGGTCGATTAAACCAAGCATTTTGTGACGGTCCTGTGTGCCGACAACAACGTCTACACCCGGAATCGCCATAATTTCTGCTGGTGACGTTTGCGCGTAGCAGCCTGTTACACAAATCACTGCATCCGGATTTTGGCGAATCGCACGACGGATTACTTGACGTGATTTTTTATCTCCAGTGTTTGTTACCGTACATGTATTAATCACATAAACGTCCGCATGCTTTTCAAACTCGACACGCTCGTAGCCTTGCTCTTTAAAAAGCTGCCAAATCGCTTCTGTTTCATAATGGTTTACTTTACACCCTAAAGTATGTAGAGATACGGTTTTTGGGGTCTCGTAACTCATATTTATATCATCCTTTCACGGTTTCACTTCAAAAATATTCAACGTGTTTTATAATAGCACAAATCCCAAGAATAAGCCTATTTTTTTGACTTTCCAAATTTAATCATTATAGAATAAAAGCGTTTTTCTAATCGACATCTAGAGAAAAAGCAAAAACTGCACCACCCAAAAAGAATGGTACAGTATTCGTTATGAATTCGACTGGATTGCTGCGACGCGGTTTGATACTTTGGTAGCCGGGGTATTTGGTAACGCTACATCTGGCAATGGCTTCACTGGGTAAAGTGGCTTTTTATGCTCAGCTAAAATGCTATTTGCGGTAATACGCGCCGATTCAATAATGATTGGCAAGCCACTACCTGGATGCGTGCCTCCCCCTACTAGCCAGCAATGCTCTAGTTCCTCGAATTTATTGCGTGGGCGGAAAGCAAGCATTTGTGTGAGCTGATGCCCTAGATTAAATATTGCGCCTTTATATACATTCATATCTCTCTCCCACTGCTTTGGTGAGATGATGCGCTCCTCTTCAATATAGTCACGAATATCCGCAACGCCTAGCTTTTCTGACACCATATTCAAAATCAACTCTCGAAACGGTACCTCCGTCTCTTCCCAATCGATGCCACTTGTGTTATTTGGAACAGGTACTAAAATATAAAGCGTCGATTTCCCTGCCGGTGCAACCGTCTCATCTGTCACCACTGCATTTTGAATGTAGAGAGAGGGGTCATCTGATAACAATTTAGCATTCGTGATTTCCTCTACATTTTTCTTATAGTCCTTCGCAAACCAAATCGTATGATGCGGTAGATCAAAGCGCTTGTTCACACCTAGATAGAGCATAAACGTCGAGCATGATAGCGGCTTTTTCTCCAATTTTTCAGGTGTATATTTTTTCAGAATACCTGGCGGGACTAAATGTGACATGACATGGCCAAAATCACCATTAATGACGACCTCATCCGCAAAAATGTGTGTGCCATTTTCTAATTCAAAGCCCTTTACCGTTTTCTGCTCTACAATGACTTGCTTGACACCATTATTTACATGAATGCGCCCACCTAACTCCTCTACAACAGCTGCCATTGCCTTTGTGAGTCGATTTAAGCCGCCCTTCACATGATACACGCCGTACGCATGCTCAATATACGAAAGAATCGAGAACGCACCTGGACTGTCCCACGGCGACATAC
This sequence comes from Solibacillus sp., assembly GCA_040274725.1. GTDB lineage: Bacteria > Bacillota > Bacilli > Bacillales_A > Planococcaceae > Solibacillus. Next base: position 21,943 of record JBEMAQ010000003.1, read on the forward strand.
CTAAATATTTCGATTGGAATGTAAACGAAAGCTGCAATTCTTCGTCCTTATAAAACTTCGATAATGTATCGACTAACGATTTACCAATCTCTAACTCTCCTACCGCTTTTACTACATGTGGCTTTAGCATATCTGTAAAGCGATTCATCGGCGATTGCAGCACAGGCGCGAGCACCTCTAGCTTTTTCTTCGTGTCGCGCATATAGCGCTCATAGCCGCCTGTATTACCAGGGAATAATTCATCAATTTGGCGAATCATTTCATCTGCATCGCGTGTCACATTCAATTTTTTATCGTGGAAAATAAGCTGATACATCGGGTTTAAATCATATAACTCTACATAATCTTGTAATTTGCGACCTGTTAATTCAAATATTTCCTCTGCAATATACAGCATATTTAAAAATGTAGGACCCATATCAAATTTATAATCACCTAATTGAATTTGGCTCGTGCGTCCACCAACATGTGGCTGCTTTTCATAAACATCTACTTCATACCCTTTATGTGCAAGTAGCATGGCTACCGCTAATCCACCTGGCCCGGCTCCTAATACAGCAATCTTTTTCATCTTTGCTCCTCCTTCATCATACAAACATTATACAAAAAAACAATTATACATTTATAAGTTATACAAAGATTATACAATTAAAGAGTAGCATTTCGCAATTAAATAGCCATTTTTTTCTTAAACTTAAAATAAATTTGTATTTTCTGCATAAGGAATCGTAAAGTTATAAATGTTTACTCTTCTCTTATTCACCAAAAAAGCTTGTACAAAACGCCTTTATCTAGGCATTTTGTACAAGCTTCAAATTTATTCTAGTTCATATGAGATTGCTGACAGCGCATAAAGCGGTGCTGTTTCCGCGCGTAAAATGCGTGGTCCAAGTGACATCGTCTCAGCACCAGCGGCGAGCATCGCCTCTGATTCTTTTCTCGAAATCCCACCTTCTGGACCGAAAATACACAAAATGTTTTTCGCTTGTTGCATGGCTGCCTGCTTCAGCTTCTGTGAAAACTTCGTTCGATTTTCAACTTTCGCATCTTCCTCATCTGCAATAAATACTGCGTCATACTGAGCAAATGTGGCAATGAGCTGCTTAAAACTAACAGGACTTAACACTTGCGGCACATGCGTACGATGTGACTGCTCCGCTGCTTCAAGTGCAATCTTTTGCAGGCGCTCCTGATTTTTCTTGCCCTTTTTATCATCCCATTTGACAATCGAGCGTTCTGCTGCAAATGGTACAAGTGTGTGCATCCCAAGTTCTGTACCCTTTTGTGTAATAAGCTCTAGCTTATCCCCTTTTGGCAAGCCACAAGCAATCGTTACTTGAACAGGCATTTCTGGAGACGGAATGATTTTTCCCGTTTGACGCACCACGACATCCTGCTCAAGCTCGGTAATTTCGCATACATGGGCTTCATTGTCGGCAACAACAATGATTTCATCCCCCACATTCATACGCATTACCTTACTAATATGACGAGCACTATCGCCGGTTAAACTTGTTTCATTTGCCTCATTAAAGGCTATATCTGAAAAATAACGTTGCATCATCAAACCTCCTTTAAAATTGAAAAAACAACAGCTACAAAAAGTCGTAGCTGCTGTTGTCTTTTACTTACGGACGACGAGAAATAATCGCTACCCAGTCTTCCATCATTAACACTTCTTCAATGATGAAGCCTGACTTTTCAAGCGCCTCTTTTACATCCTCTTTTTTCGCGCCGATAATACCAGACGTTACATACAGTCCACCTGGCTTAACGATTGAGTAGGCATCATCTGTAAACGTCATAATGATTTCTGCTAAAATATTTGCTACAACAACATCTGCCGGCTCTTTTACTGTATCAAGTAAATTACCGTGGAATACTTCAACTTTATGATCTACTTTGTTCAGTGCAATATTTTCACGCGCTGCTGTTACCGCTACTTCATCTAGGTCAAGCGCGTGCACAGTTTTCGCACCTAGCATAGCCGCTCCGATCGATAACACACCAGAACCTGTACCAACGTCGATTACTTGATCGCCGTTCTTTACAACCTTTTCTAACGCTTGTAAGCACATCACCGTTGTCGGGTGTGTCCCTGTACCAAAAGCCATCCCTGGGTCAAGCTCGATGATTAGCTCATCTGTGCTAACGGGTGTGTAATCTTCCCAAGTCGGCACAATTGTAAAGCGCTCTGAAATTTTTACTGGGTGATAGTACTGTTTCCAAGCTGTTGCCCAGTCTTCTTCGTCTACCTCACACATTGTGAACACACTTTCACCAATATTAATATCGAAATTCACAAGGTTGGCAATTGCAAGTTTGATTTCTTCAACTGTTTCCGCTAAAAAGCTTGTTGTTGATAAATACGCTTTGACAATAACACCGTTTTTCGGAAAATCATCTGGGTTTAGTGCATAAATTTCACCAAAACGGTCGATTCGTTCCTTATCTAATTCCTTTGAATCTTCAATTACAACGCCGCTCGCGCCGGCCTCATGTAAAATATTTGTTACTGCATCTACCGCTTCATGCGTTGTCAAAACCGATAATTCAGTCCATTTCACTTGCAATGCACACTCCTCTTTATTGTCGGGGCTAATTAGGCGCTTTCACACTTTTATTAGTCACCTTTTAATTTCTTTTTGATCTTATCTAGTAATGAGCTTTCCTGTTCTTCTGGAATATCCCCACTAATTTCTGCGAATTCACGCAGTAATTGCTTTTGTCGCTCGGTTAATTTCGTTGGTGTTACGACATTGACGATGACATATTGATGTCCCATACCGTAGCCGTGAACGTTTTTAACCCCTTTATCTTTCAAGCGGAACTGTGCACCTGATTGTGTACCCGCTGGAATTTTTAATTTTACTTTGCCGTGAATTGTCGGTACTTCGATTTCATCCCCAAGTGCTGCTTGTGGGAATGTTAATTTTAATTCGTACATAATATCGTCGCCGTCACGCTCGAAGTATTCGTGATTACGTACAGAGAAGACGATATACAGGTCACCAGATGGGCCATTATTAATGCCTGGCTCCCCTTGACCACTCACGCGTAATTGTTGGCCATCATCGACACCTGCTGGGATTGTTACTTTAATTTTCTTTTTCTTCGTAACAGTCCCCGCACCGCGGCATGTTGAACATTTTTCAACAATAATTTTGCCTTGACCACGGCAACTTGGACATGAACGTTTATTCATCATGCGACCAAATGGTGTATCGACCGCTTGATTAATTTGTCCTGCACCGTTACATTGCGTACATGTTTGTGGTGTTGTACCTGGTTTTGCACCTGAGCCGTGACATGTATCACAAGACTCTTCTGTTGGGATTTCGATTTCTGTTTCCTTACCGAATACCGCATCTTCAAAGTTGATGTTCATGCGGAATTGCAAATCATCGCCCTTACGCGGTGCATTCGGGTCTTGACGACGTCCGCCACCTCCGAAGAATGAGCTGAAAATATCCTCGAAGCCGCCAAAACCGCCACCTCCGCCACCAAAACCTGCGTTTGGATCCTCATGACCGAACTGATCGTAGCGTGCACGTTTTTGGTCGTCAGATAGCACCTCATAAGCTTCTGCTACTTCCTTGAACTTTTCTTCTGCACCCTCTTCTTTATTTAAATCTGGGTGATATTGCTTTGATAATTTACGATAGGCTTTTTTAATTTCATCCGTGCTTGCGCCTTTTGCTAGACCTAGCACCTCATAATAATCGCGCTTACTCATGATTCACTCTCCGCTCTTTTACATAACGTCTATTTTAACATGATAAAAAAATGCTGTATATAACACATGTATTTTTTTCAATTTTAAAAGCCAAAGCCGCAAGCGGTCTTTGGCTTTTAAGTTACTGCCTATTTCAACGATTATTTATCGTCTTTCACTTCTTCAAAGTCAGCGTCTACGATACCATCGTCTTTTTTGCCAGCTGCTGCGCCGTCAAAACCTTCAGCGCCCTGAGCTGCTTGTGCTTGTGCTGCTGCTTGCTCATACATTTTCATGACAAGTGGTTGCAGAATGCCTTCTAATTTTTCTTTAGAAGCTTTGATTGTATCTAATTCGCCCGCTTCAAGTGCTGCTTTTAACTCATCGCGTGCATCTTCTACTGATTTCTTCTCGTCTTCAGTAATTTGCTCACCTAAGTCTGTAATTGTTTTATCTACTTGGAACACTAATTGGTCCGCTTCATTGCGTAATTCCGCTTCTTCTTTGCGTTTCGCATCGGCATCCGCATTTGCTTCTGCGTCTTTTACCATACGCTCGATTTCTTCGTCTGTTAAGCCAGAATCCGATTGAATGACGATTGTTTGCTCTTTTTGTGTACCTAAGTCTTTTGCTTTAACCGATACGATACCGTTTGCGTCGATGTCGAATGTTACTTCGATTTGTGGCACGCCGCGTGGTGCTGGTGGAATATCTGCTAATTGGAAGCGACCTAATGTTTTGTTGTCTGGTGCCATTGGACGCTCACCTTGTAATACGTGAATGTCTACTGCTGGTTGGTTATCAGCAGCTGTAGAGAACACTTGTGATTTTGATGTTGGAATCGTCGTGTTACGGTCGATTAATTTCGTCATCACGCTACCCATTGTTTCGATACCAAGTGATAATGGTGTAACGTCAAGTAATAATACGCCTTGTACGTCACCAGCAAGTACGCCGCCTTGTACAGCAGCACCCATTGCTACAACTTCATCCGGGTTTACACCTTTATGTGGCTCGTGACCTGTTGCATTTTTGATTGCTTCCACTACTGCTGGAATACGCGTTGAACCACCAACTAAGATTACTTTATCTAAATCAGATGCAGAAAGACCAGCATCAGATAGTGCTTGACGAGTTGGTACGATTGTACGCTCTACAAGGTCACGTGTTAAATCATCGAATTTTGCACGAGATAATGATACTTCTAAGTGAAGTGGGCCATCAGCACCTGCAGTGATGAATGGTAATGAAACTTGTGTAGATGTTACACCTGATAAGTCCTTTTTCGCTTTTTCAGCTGCATCTTTTAAGCGTTGCATTGCCATTTTGTCTTTTGATAAGTCAATACCGTTTTCTTTTTTGAACTCATCTACTAAGTACGCGATGATTTTGTCGTCGAAATCGTCACCACCAAGTTTGTTGTCACCCGCTGTTGCTAATACTTCGAATACACCGTCAGCAAGCTCAAGGATCGATACGTCAAATGTACCGCCACCTAAGTCGAATACTAGGATTTTTTGGTCAACATCTTGTTGATCTAAACCGTAAGCAAGTGCTGCTGCAGTTGGTTCGTTAATGATACGTTCAACTTCAAGACCTGCAATTTTACCAGCATCTTTTGTTGCTTGACGTTGTGCGTCGTTGAAGTATGCAGGTACTGTAATTACTGCTTTCGTTACTTTTTCACCTAAGTAATCTTCCGCATAGCCTTTTAAGTATTGTAAGATCATTGCTGAAATTTCTTGTGGCGTGTAATCTGTGCCATCAACTGTTACTTTTTCAGAAGTACCCATTTTTGATTTGATTGAGATGATTGTGTTTGGGTTTGTTACTGCTTGACGCTTTGCCACTTCACCCACTTGTTTTTCACCATTTTTGAATGCCACTACAGATGGTGATGTACGGTTACCTTCTGGGTTTGGAATTACTTTTGGCTCGCCGCCTTCAAGTACAGATACACAAGAGTTTGTTGTTCCTAAGTCAATACCGATAATTTTGCTCATTGAAAAATTCCTCCTAATATTCAAAACACATATTGTGTTAAGTTAACGTATTATTCGTTTACTGATACCATTGCTGGGCGCAGTACGCGGTCTTTTAACTGATAGCCTTTTTGAAGCTCGCGCAGTACAGTGCCTGCTTCTTTTTCACTATCTTGTTCTTGCATCACAGCTTGGTGAATGTTTGGATCAAACGCTTCGCCCTCTGCTGCAATGACTTCTAGGCCTTCTTTTGCTGTCGCAGCAACTAGTTGCTGATACACCATGTCTACACCTTTATATAAAGAAATAGCTTCTTCAGATGTTACTTCAACCTTTAATGCACGGTCTAAGTTATCTAGCACTGGTAAAAGCTCTGTCAATAAGTTTTGTGCACGATACTTTTCTGCTGCCTCACGGTCAAGACGCGTGCGACGTGCTAAATTGTCGTAGTCTGCACGAAGACGTAAGTAACGTGCTTCGTCGTCCGCGATTTTTGCTTCTAGCTCTTTAATTTTCGCTTCGTTTTCATCAACAATAACTTCTTCCGCCGTCACTGTTTCTTCGTTTTCAACTGTCTCTTCAATCGTTTCTTCAACTACTGCATCTAACTCTCTGTCTTTCATTATTTCAGACACTTTATATCCTCCTTATAGGCCATCATTATTTTTCATAAATACCCGTGATAGGCCTTGACTCATCACTTCAAGCAATGTCACAACGCGCTGATAATCCATGCGTGTTGGACCAATGATCGCAATCGACCCTTGTTGCTCGTTTCCGAGTAAAAATGAAGCGGTAATGACGCTACAATTTTCCATCGCTAAATGGTTATTTTCCGAGCCGATTCGAATTTGAACACCTGATTTCCCAGGTGCGAAGAGGGACTGCACTTGACTTTCCTTCTCCATTAAATCCATCAGCATACGGACTTTATTTAAATCGTGGAACTCTGGCTGGTTCAACATATTTGTTTTCCCACCATAATAAACTTTTCCCTCTGACTGCTGGTTATTCACCGAAAGCAGTGACTCAATCACCGCTTCGGCTGCATGCACATGTTGCTTTAATACAGCAAGTGCCTCGGTTTCTAGCTTCAAATGAAACTCATGGAGCGAAACCCCGGTTAAGCGTTCATTTAAAATATTCACCATTTTTTCAATATCAGATGGGCTAAAGCCTGGTGGTAATGTTAATAGTCGATTTTCAACATGTCCATTGTCCGTCACGATTATAGCTACTGCTGTTTGTCCTGTTAATGGGACAATTTGAAATTTTTTCACTTTGTGCTTTTGCACATCAGGTCCAAGTAAAATCGTTGTATACGTCGTAAGCTCGGATAAAATATTCGCCGACTCGCGAATAACTTGTTCCGTTTCAAGCATTTGCCTCTCAAAAATAGAGTGAATTTGCTCTACCTCACCATTTGTGATGATTTGAGGCTGTAATAAATGATCTACATAAAAGCGATAGCCCTTTTCTGACGGTACTCGCCCAGAAGAAGTATGCGTCTTTTCTAAAAAGCCAAGCTCCTCGAGATCCGCCATTTCATTACGAATGGTTGCTGGACTAAAAGGAATGCCCTCTTTTTTAGAAATTTGGCGCGAACCAACAGGCTGAGCTGACGTCACAAAATCATCTACGATTACTTGTAAAATTTGTAGCTGCCTATTTGTTAACATCATTATCACCTCTGTTAGCACTCATTTAAGAGGAGTGCTAATATATTATATAAATTAGCAAATCTCTAAAACGTTGTCAATGAAATCGCTCAATCTTCTAATAAAAAATCTTGAAAAACTTCATTACCGACAAAACGTCCTTTGCGTGTCAGGCGCACACCAATTTCGTCGTGCTCAAGTAGCCCGTCCTTCACTCTGCGCGCAATCGTTTTTTCGTAGCGTACGCGCATCGGCTCCGCGAACTTCTTCTCAAACTCCATATGCGTCACGCCCGCTGTTTTACGCAAGCCTAAAAACATTTGCTCTTCTAGCTTTTCCTCTAGTGTTACTGTATGTTCATTCAGTAATGGGCGTTCGCCGCTCATCACCGTTTCAATATATTTTTTAATCGGACCGTGATTAGCATAGCGTACGCCCTCTAAGTAACCGTGTGCACCAGCACCAAAGCCTGCATACTCATCATTGTCCCAATAAATTTTATTATGTGTTGAATCAAAGCCTTCATGCGCAAAATTACTAATTTCGTATTGCGCTACGCCTGCCGCTTCCATACGACGCATTAATTCGTCATACATCTCAGCCTCTAAATCCTCGGTCGGTAAATGCAACTTCCCTTTTGCGTACTGAATATAAAAAATCGTTTTCGGCTCCACAATAAGAGAATACGCCGAATAATGTGGCAAGTTTAGTGCAAGTGCTTTGTCGAGGGTATCCTGCCACTGCGCCATCGTCTGCCCAGGCAAGCCGTACATTAAATCAATGCTAATATTTTTAAAGCCAACCGCTTTCGCCTTCGCAATCGTTTCATAGACATGGTCATTCGAATGCGTACGACCAATTTTTTCAAGCAAGTCTTGATCAAACGACTGCACGCCCATACTTAGACGATTGACACCACCGGCCAAGAGTGCCTCAAGTTTTTCCGTCGTCAGCTCATCTGGGTTGGCCTCCGAGCTAAACTCTTTTACATTATTTAACGGAATATGCTGTGCAATATGACCAAGCAGCGTCGTAATTTGCTCAGCTGATAATGCAGTAGGCGTGCCACCGCCAAGAAAAATCGTCTCGATATTTTGAAACGCTTCTGGCATCGCAGCCACAGTCATTTCAATTTCCCTACCCAAAGCTTCGATATATTCATCGACTGGCTGATTTTTAAAAAATACTTTATTAAAATCGCAGTAATTACAAATTTGATGACAAAAAGGAATGTGAATATATACACCTCTAGCCATGAAAATCACTTCCTTTGTTTTATTCTCCCTATTTATTGTAGCGCTTTTACACGAAAACACAATTTACGCGTGCCGAACAATAAAAAAAGTGCACCGCTTATGGCGGTACACGTAAAAGTTACACAGTAAATGATAGCTGTTCTTTATTAAGCATTAATACTAAATCAATCGCATTAATTTCTGGTAATTTAGAAGAAAATCTCGTCGCCTCGTCCTTTGTTTTAAACTGGAAGGCATCGAGTTCCTTAATGACTTCGTATTGGTTATTAACTAATTTCATTAAATACAAGCGTACAGTCGGATTGCAGCATTTTGTCGCGTCTAAATTTTCACCGGCCATTAAAATACCGACATCTTCTGTATTTGGACTTACAATGGTCTTTAACATATGTAACTCGTCCGCAACAAACCACTCTGGTACATTTACCGCTACATCTAATTGCATTTGACTACTCATAAAATCATCCCCTTAACTGAAGTTTAAATGGAAGCATCAACATGGATACTTACTTGAGGACATGATCACTCATGCCACTTAAAAGGACCTTTCTTCATCTCAGTGTGCTATATGCACTAGAACAAAAATATCTTTACTGTAAGACAGGTAAATTTTTTCTTTTTTGCTCTTACCCTTATTTTACTACAGGCATAAATTTATTAAAAGACTTAATTTTGAAAATATTTTTATCAGCTAAATAACAAAAATAGGCATTAAGACTAACGATGTTGTTTGTCCCTTTCCTCATTAATTCATTGCCGGCTTTGTATAACATTGTATATTTCTACTTCTATACTTAATGAAGTATCATTTTTTTGATATTACATTTTCTGTATTTTTAAAACTTACATGTTTCTTAATAAAATTACTTTGCCTGATAAAATATTTCAATACAATAACAGTCAATATTTCTCCATATTTTTTAGTAAGAAAAAGCTTTTATTACCATTTTTGCGACATTTTAAGGATGACAGTATTCGTCTAACGGTATAAAAATTTACCTCTATTCATTTTTATTCATTTTATTCAAAAGAAAAGGAGCCTCTATAAAGAGAGCTCCTACTCTATTACTTCGTATCATCCATTTTCAATACAGCCATGAATGCCTCTTGTGGCACTTCAACCGAACCGACTTGCTTCATACGTTTTTTACCTGCTTTTTGCTTATCAAGTAATTTACGCTTACGTGAAATGTCACCACCGTAACATTTTGCAAGCACGTTTTTACCCATTGATTTAATCGTTGAACGCGCAACAACCTTTTGACCAATCGCTGCTTGTACCGGTACTTCGAATTGTTGACGAGGAATTAATTCTTTTAACTTCTCTACAATCACTTTCCCGCGCTCATAGGCAAAGTCTTTATGCACGATAAAGCTTAGTGCATCGACTTGCTCGCCGTTTAATAAAATATCCATTTTATTTAATTTCGAAGGCTGGTAACCAATTAACTCATAGTCAAATGATGCATAGCCCTTTGTATTTGATTTTAGGAAATCAAAGAAATCATACACGATTTCCGCTAATGGCATTTCATAGACGATTTTCACACGCGTTGCATCAATGTAGTCCATACCTGAGAAGTTCCCACGTTTCTTTTGGCAAAGCTCCATTACAGACCCGACATAATCATTCGGTACCATAATCGTTGCTTTTACATAAGGCTCTTCAATTTTATCGATTTTTTGTGGATCTGGCATCATCGATGGGTTATCTACTTTTAAAGTGCTGCCATCTGTTTTTGTTACTTCATAAATTACAGAAGGAGCTGTTGTAATTAAGTCAATATTGAACTCACGCTCGATACGCTCTTGGATAATTTCCATATGTAGGAGCCCTAAGAACCCACAACGGAAACCAAAGCCTAGCGCTTGAGATGTTTCTGGCTCGTATTGCAGAGCAGAGTCATTTAACTCTAGCTTTTCTAACGCCTCGCGCAAGTCGTTATATTTCGCTGTATCAATTGGGTAAAGACCGCAGTATACCATTGGATTTAACTTACGGTACCCTTCTAATGGCACTGTAGCACCACCGCTACCAGCAAAGGTAACCGTATCCCCTACACGCGTATCCCCAACGTTTTTAATAGATGCTGTTAAGTAACCTACGTCACCTACCGTTAATTCCTTTTGTGGAATCGCTTTTGGTGTATGGATACCCACTTCGATTACTTCAAACTCAGCACCTGTCGCCATCATTTTAATCGTATCACCGGCTTTTACAGTACCTTCCATAATACGAATCGAGATAATTACCCCTTTATACGCATCATACACCGAGTCAAAAATAAGCGCTTGTAATGGTGCATCTGGGTCACCTGTTGGCGCTGGTACTTTTTCAACAATTTGCTCTAAAATGTCTTCAATCCCGATGCCCGCTTTTGCAGAAGCAAGTACTGCCTCTGACGCGTCAAGACCGATTACGTCCTCAACTTCCCCACGCACGCGCTCTGGGTCTGCTGCTGGTAAGTCGATTTTGTTGATAACTGGTAAGATTTCTAAATCATTATCAAGCGCTAAATAAACGTTTGCTAACGTCTGTGCTTCAATTCCTTGCGCAGCGTCTACAACTAAAATCGCCCCTTCACACGCAGCTAATGAACGAGAAACCTCGTACGTAAAGTCGACGTGACCTGGTGTGTCGATTAAGTGGAACGTATATATTTCCCCATTTTTCGCATTGTATTTTAACTGCACGGCATTTAATTTGATGGTAATACCGCGTTCACGCTCTAAATCCATCGAGTCAAGTAGCTGTGATTTCATTTCGCGCTGTGTAACAGTTTGTGTTTTCTCTAAAAGACGGTCAGCTAATGTAGACTTCCCGTGGTCAATATGGGCAATAATAGAGAAATTTCGAATATTCTCTTGTCTTTTTAAACGTTCTTCTCGGTTCATGTCGTGTTCACTCCTATTTAAACTACTTGAATTATAGCAGTTCGCCCTATAGTTTAGCAATGTTGGAGTGAATTATTCCGCATGACCGATTGAAACATTCAACGTAATTTCTTGCTTACTTGCGCCTCACAATTGCTCGCTCACAAAAATTTTAGCAATGGCCTGTGCTAAAACGGCTAGTGTGCGCTGCAATTCCTCCTCGGTATTATCAATGCCGCCAAGCTCAACTAAAATCATGGCTGGGGACAGGTCCTGATTATAAATGCCGTTAACGCCAGCGCCTTCCTTTTTCATGACGCCGCGCGAAATACCAGGCACGATGCTATTCAACTTTGCACTGAGTTCCTCCGCATAGGCTAAATTCCAGGCGTGACTTGGATGCTCGGTACCAATAACAAACGCTATTTTTGCATAACGTTCCTCGCCTACCTTCAGTGTCGTCACCGCAGCGGGCGCAGAATCACGGTGAATATCTAAAACGAGCTGATAATCCTTTGTCGTTAGTGCCTCCTGTAAATACGGTCTGACAACACGGTACGCCTCGTGAAATGCAGCACCTTCCTGTTTCATTACGTTCATTACATCAACATCCAGTACATTCGACTTCACCCCATTCAACTGTAAATAATGATGAATCAACTCCTGCAGCGAATAAATATTAATATGCTCATCATAAACAGCCTGCATGCCTGTTTTTTCTTTCGCAACAGGCTTATAGGCTTCATGCGAGTGCGTAAATAGCATGAGCACCTCTGTATTCGGCTTGGCGATTTCCATGACAGGGGCCGCATACGCAACGAGCTTCTGCGCCGGTGCCGGTGCCTCCTGTTCAAGCTGGTTATTCGGAAAAGGAAATTGCCCAATGACAATCGGTAATAGAAATAAAAAAAATAATAACAGTCCCCATCGATTTATTTTTGGCACGCACAACACCCTTTCCCCACTAACGTATGGAGATAGGGCTGAAATTAGAACGCTCTTTTTGTCGTTTTCATCCATTCAAATAAGCATTTACTAATTAAGAAGGCATAGTGCATCAGCCAGCTATCCATTTCTTTTGGTGTGACAATCAGCCTTTCTGGATGCGCCGTATACATCTCCTCAAATAATTGGCGCAAGTCCGCAGTCGTCCATGTCGCCCATTCACCAAAAATCGGTCGGACTAGCTCTAAATCGGCCCCGCTCACATCTGATTGCCAGTTTGTTACCGAAAGTTTATGTGACGGCTTACTTTTTTCCTCTACACGCGCGGCAATCGTCCGAAATACGCGCTCCACGGCATCCGCAATTAACACAGGCGCCTGTACAACCGTCGGAATGCCAATCGCCGTTACAGGAACCCCAAGTGACTCATAGGAAATCTCCGCGCGCATATTGCCAACCCCCGCCCCCGGATGAATGCCTGTATCCGTTAATTGGATTGTGCGACAAAGCCGCTCACTGCTGCTTGTTGCGAGCGCATCCACAATAATGACGAGTGCAGGCTTCACTTTTTCTGTGAGCGCCGCAATAAACTCCTTCGTTTCAAAGCCTGTTTGCCCGGTCACACCCGGCGCATACAAAATAAATTCTGGCGCCTCGAGCTCCGACTGTTCCTTATGCATTGCATCAATCGTCACCGGTCCAATCGCATCCGGCGTAATTGTTTTATTGCCAAGGCCAACGACAAGCACACGTCCCTCTGCCAACGAAATATCTTTATGCACCTCTTTTAAATAGCGCATAAATGTTTGCTCAAGCTGCGAAAAGCCCTGCTTATCCTCCGTCGTGAGTGTCGGCAGCGATAATGTCACATACGTTCCTTTCTTCTTACCAATCTGTTCCTCTCCTTGCGCTGTTACTTGTACTTTTGTTATTTTTACACGATTTTCTTGCCACTCCTCAATCGTTACACCATTATTTTGTTGTAAATTTTCTTTTTGCGCTGTTGTTTGATGTAAGACAACTTCTTCTGCTTCATCAATCAAATCTGTTCGATTCCATAGTTTATTGTTCATTTTTTCACCTCAATTTTAGTGTGGTCAACCTGTCAAGTAAATATTCTTTGCATTTATGTATTGCATTTCGTTCAATCCTTTGGTAGAATGATTTTTGTTGTATTGACACATGAAACAAGTGAGAAGATACTCATCTCGTACCTATTATTTAGGAGGTGAAATTAATGCCAAACATTAAATCTGCTATCAAGCGCGTAAAAGTTAACGCTAAAGCTAACGCTGCAAACGTACAAGCTAAATCAGCTATGCGTACAACAGTTAAAAAAGCTGAGCAAGCTATCGCTGCTGGTGCTGAAAACACACAAGAATTAGTAGTTGCTGCTTCTAAAGCTTTAGATAAAGCTGCTTCTAAAGGTCTTATCCACAAAAACGCGGCTTCTCGTAAAAAGTCTCGTTTAGCTAAAAAAGCTTAATTCATAAGACGCAAAAGGCTTGCACTAAAAGATTTATCTTTTAGTCGCAAGCCTTTTTTCTTTGTTTCATTGAAAAGGGTACGAATCGCTTGAAATCATGGTTAATTTTTATTCTAAGCACTAAAGAAAAAAGACAAAAACGCACTAGCAGCCCTCACTACTAGTGCGTTTTTTATAAGGTCTTCATTAAAAACAGTTCTAAATGACGCTCACGGTTGCCACTCGTTGATTTTAGCTGTAAGTCAACATTTGCAAGGCTGTAGAGCGCCTGGAGTAAACGTTGCTCAGGAGGACGGTTACGCTGCCCTGCAATCATTTGCACACGGTACGGGTGAACCTTTAGCTTTTTCGCAATTTCTTGCTGATGATAGCCCTTCTTTTGTAAATAAAATACGCTACTCATCGTGCGAATATTTGAGGCAAGCAAGCCAACTAGCTTAATTGGCTCCTCTTTTTGGCGCAGTAAATCATGATAAATTTTCAGTGCACCTGCCACATCTTTTTCTAAATAGGCATTTAGCATTTTAAACGCATCATGCTCAAGTGTTTTCGCTACTAATGATTCTACAAGTACCTGATCGATTTCAAGCTCATCACCTAAATACAGCACGATTTTTTCAATCTCCATTTGCAGCTGGAGCATATTTGCACCGACCATTTCAATAAGCTTATTCGTCGCCCCGTCCGTGATGACTTTACCGCGCTGTTCTACCTCCTGCATCACCCAAACATTTAAATCATTGTTTTGTGGCGTTTCGGCATGAAGCACGAGGCATTTTTCCTTCATCAGCTTGACGATTTTTTTGCGCTCATCGAGTTTTTCATACGGTGCAATAAATACCGTTACCGCTGTATCGGTCGGATTTGCTAACCAACTTTCTAGACGCTTTAGATCATGCTCCATTTTTTCTTTGCCTTTTTCTGTCGCCTTTAAAAACGATGTGTTCTTCGCGACAACAAGCTTTCGCTCCGTGAAAAAGGGAAATGTATCTGCTTCATCTATAACAAAATCAACCGGCTGCTCTGCTAAATCAAAGCTCATCCTCTCGATTTCTCCGCTACTGCTTAGCGCCTTTGTTAAACGTTTCAGCGTTTCATCTATAAAGTAACTTTCTTCACCAACGAGTAAATAAACAGGCGCCATTTTTCCTTGATTAATATCTTGCCACACCTTTGTAAACATCTGTGCGCCTCCTAAACTAAACATATATTGTACTAGTATACACATTTTTTTGTTTGATGACGATTGTGAATATTTTAAGGCGGAAACAGCGCTTTTTCAAATGCCAAATTATCTCATTCGTTCTAGATTTTTACCAAACGTTCCCTTATAATGAATAAAGTAGAGTAGGA
This sequence comes from Solibacillus sp., assembly GCA_040274725.1. Lineage (GTDB taxonomy): Bacteria > Bacillota > Bacilli > Bacillales_A > Planococcaceae > Solibacillus. The sequence continues at coordinate 37,212 of JBEMAQ010000003.1, forward strand.
GGGGATATTTATGGCAGGACATGGACCTCAAGATCCAAACTATGTTACAGAAAACCCATTCGAAGGTCGCGGTCGCGCAATGCAAGGCAATGACTTTCCCGACACAGCAATCGGCTTCACCGTTGCTACAGGTTTCTTTGTAGTTATGTTTTTAGTTGCTATGATTGTAGAAGTTTCTTTACGTTAATTTTTCACGAGGAAAAGACTTTGCTACCGAGCAAAGTCTTTTCTTATTTTGCAAATAGCTCGTTCGACATTGTAGCGCTCATTTGTCCATTTCGCACACTGATTTCAATCGTCCCCTCGTAGCCTGTTGTCGCATAGGGGAGACTCCGTGCGTCAAAGCGTTCAACAACTTCTGCATGTGGGTGATTGTAGCGATTATTTTCTCCTGCCATGAAGACCGTAAATTTCGGATTTGTTAAGCTTACAAACGGCTCACTGCTCGATGTTTTACTGCCATGATGCCCGGCCTTTAATAAATCAATTCCCGCAATTTGCTTCCTGTACCGCTGAACTAATGCCGCTTCACCTTCCTTTTCTAAATCGCCCGTAAACAGCGCTTTAAAGTCTTTATACGTCACGAGTAGAACAAGCGAATCATTATTGCCTTCATATACGGTTTCTATTGGCCATAAATAATGAAACGCTATACCAGAGTGCTCCCAACTACGCCCCATCATTTGTTCATAAACAGGTGTTCGTGTTTTCTTCACCTCTACTAAAAAGTCATTCATCACAGGCTTGTCGAGTGAATTCGGCGTCACATGTACTTCGCGCACACGAACCTCCTTTAACACCTCCTCTGCGCCCTCCGCGTGATCGGCATCTGCATGCGTTAACATAAACGTATCAACCGCCTGAATGCCGCGCCCCTTTAAATACGGCACCACAACTTGACGCCCAACCTCATATGGGCTATCTCGCTCCTTCCACGCCTCCTGCTCAAAGCGCAAAAGACCGCCCGCATCAATCACATAAATCCCTCGCCTAAACGGCAATTCAATGACAATACAATCTCCTTGCCCAACATTCACAAACGCAATTTTTAGCTCCTTGTGCAAATACGGCTGCATATGAAACAGCAGCGCAGGGATGAGTAGCACGGCAGCGACCTTTTTATAGCTCTCTGCCTTATCGAGTAAATAAAACGCAGCAAACACGCTGACATAAAGTAGGACGAGCCAAAAAAGTGTTGGCTTTCCGGGATTCCACATCTGATAAGAAGATGTTTGAAGCCATAAAATTAGCTCTGTCAAAAGAAGACGACATGGCTCATACACCGTAAATAACAGCGCGGCAATCGGCCCTGGCACAAAGCTGGCGAGTAGTAATAAAACATTTGCAGGCAAAATAACAAACGAAAATAGCGGAACAAAAAGTATATTTGCTAAAAACGATGACAGACTGATTTCAAAAAAGTGAAACAGCAACAACGGGTACACAAGCAGCTGGCAAACAAACGTAATAAAAAACGACTGCACCCACCAATTTTGATAACGTGTCAGGATGCGGCCCGAATAGACAAGCGCGAGCGTTGCGAAATACGATAATTGAAAGCCGATTTGTAGCACGGCCCCTGGTTCAAGTAATACGAAGCCAATAAAACTCATCGCAAGCGCATCCGCTATCGGAATTTTCCATTTCAAATAGCTTGCTAACATGACAAGCTCGACAACCGAAACCGCACGCCACACAGACGGTGCACCACCTGCAATAATGGCGTACACAGGCAAAATAATTAGTAAAATAATCGTCGCAAGCTCACGCCTCACGCGTAATCTAAGCAAGGTTTCATAAAATAACCACGACACGAGTGCTACATGCAAGCCTGAAATGGCAAATAAATGCGTGATGCCGAGCTTTTGGTAGGCGCGGTTTAGTTCATCATCTACATTTTCCTGCAGCCCGATTAATAGCGCCTGCGCCTCCGCTACGAGCGTTTGCGGGAAATGCGACCCAATATACCTTTTCAGTATAAAACGTTGCTCATAAAGCGGCTGGAGCCATGATTTTGCCTCTCCAGCAAAGGTCAGACTACCAATCTCCACAATACCTCTCGCCTGCTTGCTCTTTAAATACTGCGCCATTGAAAAGCCGTAGCGGTGCGCAGGAGGAGATGGTGGGATGAGCTCACCGGTCACAAAATAGCTTTTCCCTGCAACAGACTGTCCAGTAAACAAGTGCTTCTCCTGCTCACTTTTCAATTGATAGCTTACATAAACGCGCTCCCCCTCCTCCGTTGTCATAAAGCCGCGCAGTGATGCCCCGTTCACTTTATATTCACCTGTCCACGTCAGTGTCGCGGGTAATAGGAGTGGCTCGTTTAGCTTTTTTACCTCATAGTGAAAATAACTAAAGCTTACTAGACCTAGCAAGATGAGTCCGACGAGCTGCTTTTTCGAAAAACGGTGATACGCACAAAACGCCATTAGCAATAAAAGGCAAAATAAAAACCTTACCGATTGCAGCGCAGCAAGAGCGCTAACAAGTACCGATAAGGCGTAATAAATCCATTTAAACTTTAATAAGTTGACCAAATAAAGCATGCAATCTCTCCTCGTAAGGAGCCAATTGTTCCGACGTCGCACCATTCATGCGTAATTGTTCAAGTAGTTCCGTAATGAGCGTAAATTTCTCATCACGTAAAAAGTCAATTTTCGCCTCATTAAACGGAATGTGCTCGACATGTACGCCTGCTTTTTTAAACAGCTCGAGCGCATACGGATTGTTTTTATAATCCTTTGCATAATAGACGTTTTTTAGACCTGCTTGAATAATCGTTTTCGTACAGGGCAGACAAGGAAAATGCGTCACGTATAAATCCGCACCGTTTGCTGGTGTACCGTATTTCGCACATTGCAAAAGTGCGTTCGTCTCTGCGTGTACGGTGCGTACACAATGATTGTCAATGACGTAGCAACCCTTTTCAATACAATGCTCATCGCCTGAAATCGAGCCGTTATAGCCTCCTGCAATAATACGCTTTTCCCGTACAATCGTTGCACCAACCGCCAGCCGCGAACACGTACTACGCAATGCTAATAAATGACTTTGCGCCATAAAAAATTGGTCCCATGTAATTCGTTCCATCAAACAACCTCCCGTTTTTTCACTACCTTTTAGTGTAAACGGAGTACTTCAAATACGCAATGTAAGATAGTTCAGAAAAGGCTGTTATTTTACATCAATTAAGTCACGTAGCTGTTCAAATGTTTTATCACCGATGCCTGACACGTTTTTTAAATCCTCAATTGTTTGGAATTTCCCTGTTTCGTTGCGATAACCAATAATCGCTGTGGCCTTCGCGGGTCCAACACCGGGTAATGTCGTGAGCTCGGCTTCAGTTGCTTTATTTAAATTAATTTTACCGCCAGCACTGCCACTGCCGCTACTACCGGCCACTTGCACGAGCTGCGGTACATCCTCCTCTAGCTGCTCACCCTTTTTGGGGATGTAAATGACCATCTCGTCCTGCAATTTTTGCGCATGGTTAATAAGCTTTGGCTCCGCGCCGTCCGCATAGCCTCCCGCCATCGTAATCGCGTCAACAATGCGTTCGTGCTCGGTTAATTCATACACACCCGGGTACAGCACAGCGCCCTTTACATCGACGACAACAGGTAAAATTGCCGGCTCTTCTTCAATTGCAACAATTTCCTCAGCTACCTCTTCCATTACAGGGTCAATAAAGTGGACAGTAGACGCAGGCTCTTCACTAGAGAAAAAATAAAAGAAAATTACAAGACAAACAGCAATTGGCGCAATGAAACGCTTGCCATATTTCTTTAGAAATGGCTGCATAATAAAAAACACCCTTTCAAAAAAGAGATGAATGTATTCGGGGTCACCCCCACTATACAAAATTCATTTCTTATTTGAAAAGGGTTTTCGTCAAAATTTCTTTTTGGGCTATTTTACGGCGCGAATGAAAATGCGCTCACTCTCATCATGCGGTGCTTGTTCTGTCCAGTCTGCTGTTACAACAACGTCTCGGAAGCCAAGCTCTGTTAGCCACTGTACATATTGGTCAGCTGCAAATGTGCGCTGGAAATGCTCCTCATCGAAGCGCTCAAAAGTTTGCGTATCCGTTGCGACGAAGAACGTCATTTGGTGATACACCGAATGCTCAAAGTCACCCGGCTCAGTATGCCAAATATACGTAATCGTACCGTCATCATACGTGAACGGACCATCTAAAAAGATGTCATCCATTTTAAAGAGTGAATGCACATCAAAAAAGATTTGCCCGCCTATGCGTAAACTGTCATAAACACGCTTTAACGTCTCTTTTACAGCCGATTCCTCTTTCACATAGTTAAGTGAGTCAATCGGAATAATGGCCACATCAAGCCCTTCAAAGCCATCTAGCTCGTCCATCGACATCGCATACAGCGGAATTTCTTGCCCAAGCGTTGCCATGCGCGCGTTCGCCACAGCTAGCATTTCCTCTGATAAGTCAATACCTGATACATCATAGCCTGCTTGCTGTAAAAGGAGTGCCATTGTGCCTGTCCCACAGCCAATATCAAGAAGCTTTTTAAAATCTTGTGCAGGTGCGTATTGCCCAATCCACTCGACATACTCCGCGTACGGAATATCGGTCATGAGTTCATCGTACACCTCTGCAAAACGCTCATAGCTATTCATTGTCAGTAGCTACGTCTAATTGAGGTGCATCTCCCCATAGACGCTCTAAGTTGTAATAACCACGCTCATCCTTGTGGAATACGTGTGCAACCACATCGCCCATATCAATTAAGATCCAGCGACCTGAATCAAAGCCTTCGATTTTGCGTACATCAAAGCCTGCTTCTTCTGCTTTATCTTTTAATTCACGTGCAATTGCTTGTGTTTGGCGCTCTGAGCTACCTTCTGCAATCACAAAGTAGTCTGCAAGTAAAGAAATGCCTTGCATATTTAATACGACGATATCCTCGCCGTGCTTGTCATCGATTGCTTTGTAAGCAATTTGTAATAATGTTTCGTTCATATAGTGTTATTCCTCTCTCATTAAGTCATTGTAGCAAATAATTGATAACGGATAAATTGGTTGGCCTGTAGCGATCAAAAACGCGAGCGTATGACTTACACATGCACGCATCGCCTCATTAATGTCGCGACTTGCGATTTCACGCAAACGCACTACACCATCAAATTTTCGGTTTGGCTCAATCATATCGGCTACATAGACAATCTTTTCTAGTTTCGTCATACCGGCGCGACCTGTTGTATGGTGACGAATCGCATTTAGTATATCCTCATTCGTTACACCAAATTCGTCCCTTGCCACAACTGCACCGACAGGACCGTGCATAATTTCTGCATTCCATTGCAGTAGTTCAGGGTCAAGTTGCTCACGCACAATGACCTGTTTCATCCAATCAACGTCAGCATATTTTGCGACGTCGTGAATAATGGCCGCAGTTTCCGCGTGCTTACTATCTTCATCGTAAAGTTTAGCAAGCTGTATGGCCGTCTCCATCACACCAATCGTATGAATGTAGCGCTTTTCCGGCATGCGCGGTTTAATTTTCGTGAGTAATTCGTCTCGCTCCATATAAACCTTCCTTTCGAATATAAGCTTCCACTGCGGGCTCTAATAAAAATTGTAATGTACCACCATGTTGAAGTCGTTGGCGGATAAACGTTGAAGAAAGATTGATTTCTGGTGCCTCAATCATTTGCACAGGATATGTCGTCTCAGCTTTCGTCCCAGGACGACGTACACCAACAAACTGCACGAGACTCATAAGCTCGTCAATGCGGTACCACGTATGCAATGAATCAATCATATCGCCGCCGATAATAAAGTAAAACTTCGTATCTGGCTCACGCGCTATAAGCTCACGCATTGTATCAACTGTATACGACACCCCACCACGCGTCATTTCAAAGCGCTCGACAGTAAACTGTGGCGACGTGGCAACCGCAAGCTCCACTAAACGCAGACGCTGCGCATTTGTCACCTCTTCAGCTACCGCTTTATGCGGTGCTTTCGCATTTGGCATAAAGCGTACTTCGTCAAGACCGAGTGCCTCGTATGCCTCATTCGCCATAATTAAATGACCGATATGCGGTGGATTGAACGTGCCGCCGAAAATTCCAACCTTCTTCATCGCTATATCACCTTACTTTTTCGCTACTTTTGGTAATACGATTTTTTTGTTGTTGCGTGATTCTTTATATAAAACAACTGTTAAGCCGATTAATTGTACTAACTCTGCACGTGTACCTTCTGCAAGTTCATGCGCTACAACCTTTTTATCTTCTTCACAGTTATCTAAAATACGGACTTTAATTAATTCACGTACTTCTAATACATCGCGTAATTGTGCGATCATCGCATCGTTTACGCCGCCTTTACCAACTTGGAAAATCGGGTCTAAATGGTGTGCCTCAGCACGTAAAAAACGTTTTTGTTTACCTGTTAACATAACTTTTATTTTCCTCCTAATTGCTCCGTTAAACGAGCAATCATTGCATTTGTATTTGGACTTTCGCCGAGCCAGTGCTCATATGCGATGGCCCCTTGATGAACGAACATACCAAGCCCGTTCACAATTTGTGCACCTTTTTTTTCAGCCGCTACTAAAAAAGGCGTCATTAATGGATTATACACAATATCTGCGGCAATTGCGCCCTCTGGAAACTTTTCAAGTGAAAATGGTAAGTCAAAATCACCTGTCGACATGCCAGCTGGTGTTGTTTGGACGAAGATTTTGAATGTGTCAAGAGACTTCTCTGCCTGCTGCATCGAAATCGCCTGACCTGCACCCATCTCATCTATAATCGCCTGCGCTTTTTCAATCGTACGATTCGCAATTGTAATATTTGTGTAACCCGCTTGCTGTAAGGCGAACGCAATACCGCGCGCCGCACCGCCTGCACCAATGATTACTAATGCTTTCGTGCGATGCGCCTCACCACACGCGTCCTCTAAGGAGCGGACAAAGCCCGAGCCGTCTGTATTATAGCCCTTCAGCTTGCCCTCATTCGTACGGACTACAGTATTCACTGCGCCCATTTTCGCAGCAAGACTGTCTAATTCGTCTAGATAAGGAATAATCGCTTGTTTATGTGGGATTGTTACATTCCAGCCACTCGTACCGAGCAGCTTAAACGCCTCAACCGCCTGCTGTAAATCGTCAGGCTTTACGTGAACCGGAATATACGTCGCATCCACGCCCGCCTCTTCATACCATGCATTGTGCATTTCAGGAGACTTCGATTGTGCAATCGGATCTCCAATAACCGCAAACCACTTTTTCATCGCTTTACTTCCTTTTCTCTCTATTTTTTAAATTAGTGACGGACGAAGGAATACTTCTACGCCCTTTGGTGCATACGCGGCGATGACAACGCCTGCATGTTGCACTGTAATCCAGCCAAGACCGGAAAAGACCACATCTGTCTTCGCTTCTTTAATGGAGAACTCATGACGCACTAGCTCTGGAAGTTTGTCAATATGCGCCGCTGTTGGTGGTGCAAGTAGCTCCCCTTTATGCTCTGCGTATAAGGTATCCGCTTTTTCAAGCTTCGTGCGGTGAATCGGTAGGTCGTTTGCTACGTGCACGGTAAATGCCGAGCGTTCACCTTTAATGAAATCAAAGCGTGCAAGTGCACCGATGAACAGTGTTTGCCCTTCGTTTTGCTGATACACTTTTGGCTTAATTTCTTTTTTCGGCATAATATATTTTAGCTCACTCGAGTCAATGTGGTGTGCCATTTGGTGATGATTAATAATGCCTGGTGTATCATAAAGCGCCGAGCCGTCATCTAGTGGAATCTCAATCATATCAAGCGTTGTGCCTGGGAAGTGTGACGTTGTAATGACCTCACCCTCACCTGTTGCTTGCTTAATAATACGGTTGATGAATGTTGATTTCCCTACGTTTGTACAGCCAACAACGAATACATCCTTGCCACCGCGGTATTCCTCGATTGCCTCAACAATCTCCGCCATGCCCATGCCTTTATGTGCAGATACTAATTTTACGTCGACTGGCTTTAGGCCAAGTGCCTTTGCCTCGCGCTTTAACCAGTTTACGACCTTTTTCTCTTTCACGGATCTTGGAAGTAGGTCTGCTTTATTTGCTACAAGTAATACGGGATTTTTCCCAACAAAGCGGTGCAAACCTGGTAACCAGCTACCGTTGAAATCAAAAATGTCGACGATCTTTACAATCAGTCCGTCCTGCTGACCAAGACCATTTAAAATGCGTAAAAAGTCGTCATCTGTTAGGCTAACTGGTTGAATTTCGTTATAGTTTTTCAAACGGAAGCAGCGCTGGCAAATAATGACCTCTTTCTCAAGTGAAGAGGCAGGTGCATAGCCTAATCCGTTTTTATCTTCTGTTTGAATCACTGTACCGCATCCGATACAGTTTGGCATTTCATTCATACAAGTTGTTCCTCCTATCCATTACATCCCGGCTCATACATGTCCCAACTTTTTTGGAGCAAGTCCAGAAAAGTTGAGCCATCCGTCAGGTATTTATTTTCCATGCCCTGTCGCACGGAAAATAAAAGCACGCGGGAACATTATTCCCACGTTTTTTTTCCTTTTCGTTTTAAATCATTGAATACACGGCGCTCAACAAAGCGATTAAAAAGCGTGACAAAGCCGTCCGACTCAGCAACCGGGCGGACTAAAAATGTATACAGCTTTTGACGTTTCGCCCCCATGACATCCGTTAGTAACTGGTCGCCTACCATTGCGACCTCGTGACGCTGCAGCTTCAAGCTGACAAGCCCTGCATAATACGCAGTGCCTAGTGGCTTTTTCGCACGGTGAATGTACGGAATCCCAAGTGGTTCTGCAAAACGCTTCACGCGCTCCTCGTGATTATTCGATGCGATAATCACACGAATTCCTGCCTCTGCAAGCTCTCGCATCCAAGCCGCGATTTCTTCGGTCGCGTCCGGGCGGTCCCACTCAACAAGTGTATTATCTAAATCGGTAATAATCCCTTTGATGCCATTTGCGTGTAATTTTTCTGGTGTAATATCGAATACACTGTTTACAAATTCATCTGGTAATAAAAAATTGTACAAAATTGTGTCCCCTCACCCAAAGATTATTTTATCATTATAGCACAGTTGCGAACGCTTCTCCCATTTTAATCGCTCGTCCTTCTCTGACATGATCGTGGAATGCGACACTATTCTCTTCAAATAACATAACGACGGTTGAACCAAACGAAAAATAACCGACCTCTTCACCCTTTTTCCAGGCTGTCGATGTGTTCGTTAGCTTAATTGAATTAACAAACATTGCACCAACTTTTATAAAGGCAAAATGCTGATGATCTGCAAATGCTACTTCACTTACCATGCGATAATTATGACTAATCGGCTTTTTGCCATATGTCAGCCCTGCACGGTTCACCGGGTAGGATTTTTGACCAAGCACATATTGACGCACAACCGTTCCGTTAAACGGACTATGTATACGGTGGTAATCTGCTGGACTTAAATAAAACACGATATACTGACCATTCCGGTAGCGCGTTGCCTGCTTTTCATGACCAAGCAAATCTATCAACGTATAGGGCTGATTTTTCACCGTAAACGTCATATCCTCTTGAATCACGCCGCACGATTCAATCTTCGCATCCACTGGACTTGCGAAAATAGCGTCTCCTTCAGCTACTGGACGTGCTGCTTCTTTTAATGTGCGCACAAAAAATTGTTGCAACGAATCAAATTCACCGGTTGATTTTGAAACTTCCTCTATATTAATTCCGTATACATTACTGTAGCTACGAATTAATTTTTTACTCATTTTTGATGCTGTGATCGTTTTTAATACATTTGAGCTCGCTTTTCCGTTCGTTAATTCAATTAAACGCTGGTAAACTGTTTCTCGCATTTACGAACCTCCCGTCTAGTAAAAGATAATTATATAATGGAACACGTCATGTGAAAAGGATTGATTAGTTTTTTCAACGTATACCTTTTTTCCGATTTTCGAAGTATAATAAAATGTAATTGCAATCATGCATTTGTTCATTTTGAAGTAGGCTTATAGAGTCGCTATTGATTTTGTCCTACTTTTAACCAAGACTCTATTTATTCTGAAAGTGCAAAGGAGTGTTTCCTCTATGTTTCTTCTTGGGAAGGTCGATTCGACTGTGAAGAAAATTAAATCGCACGCTGCAAATTTAATCACGTTATGTAATATGGCGTTTGGTGGTGCGGCGATTATGGCCACGCTAAACGAATCCTATAGCTATAGTGTATTATTTATTTTTATCGCAGCATTTTTAGATCGCTACGACGGTAAGGTAGCACGCAAGTACAATCAAGAATCAGAGCTTGGCAAGCAGCTCGACTCGATGGGTGATATTATTTCATTCGGTATCGCACCAGCACTATTAATGTATGAAGTGGCGATTATCGACTTCGGTGTCGCAGCAATGGCGATGACCGTATTATACATCAGCTGTGGTGCGCTACGTTTAGCACGCTTCAACGTCATGGAATCAACAGGCTACTTTGTTGGTTTACCGATTACAGCAGCCGGAACACTGCTGACGTTCTCGTATTTCTTCGTACACTACATTTCACCTGTAGCGTATATGTTCTTAATACCGGTTTTAGCAATTTTAATGGTAAGCACATTTACATTAAAAAAAGTATAAGAGCCACGTGCTCTTATACTTTTTTTCATTTTTAGCTAAATTTCATCATATACTACCCATAAAAAGACGAAAGGAGTCGTTTTTTGAGCGGATTTTTATCACTTATGCAACTGTGGTTTGAGCTCCCTGCACTACTTGGTTATTTAAAAGGCCAATCCTTTTCAAAACCCTTCTCACGTCAAGAGGAAGAGCAAGTTATCCAGCAATTTTTAAATGGTAGCGAACAGGCACGGCTTGATTTGATTGAGCGTAATATGCGACTCGTTGCGCATGTCGTCAAAAAATTCCACCCGGCGCATGAGCAGCTAGATGATTATATTTCAATTGGTACAATCGGTTTAATGAAAGCCGTAGCTAGCTACACACCTGACAAAAAAACACGGCTTGCCACCTATGCCGCACGATGTATCGAAAATGAAATTTTAATGCATTTACGCGCGCAAAAAAAGGTGCAAAAGGATGTATCGATTTTCGAACCAATCGGCATGGATAAAGACGGGCAATCCTTGCAAATTCGTGACCTGCTCCAGCTTGACGAGCCGCCCGCCGATGAGAAAATTGCCCAGCAGGAGCATTTTGCGCTGCTGTACCGCTATTTAAATACACTCGAACCACGCGAGCTTGAAATTATCTCGTACCGCTATGGCCTCCAAAATCGCGACCCACTCACACAAAAGGAAATCGCACTAAAATTGAATATTTCACGGAGCTACGTCTCACGTATTGAAAAACGCGCGCTTATTAAGCTGTATCAACAATTTAAGCATAATCAGCCAAACGAAAAGGAGACTGCGCCAGCGCACAGCCTCCCAAAAGAATTATAGCTTTGTAATCGCCTTTAACACCACTTCTGTTGAATGCTTCGCTGCGATTGGTAAAAACTCGTCAAAGCTGATGTTATTTGATTCTTTCCCTGCGATATCCGATAGTGCGCGGATCACAACGAATGGTGTACCGAATTGGTAGCATACTTGCGCGACACCGGCCGCTTCCATTTCACATGCTTTCATCGTTGGGAATAATTCGCGTACTGCTGCAACACGTACAGGGTCTGCCATAAATACATCGCCCGAACAAATTAAACCGACACCGTAAGCATGCTCGCCTACTTCTTCTACTGCTTGTTTTGCGATTTCGATTAATTTAGCATCTGCCACGAACGCTGCTGGCATGCCACCCGCCATTTGACCTGGCACGTAGCCGAATGCTGTTACATCTACATCATGGTGACGCACTTCATCTGAAATAACAACTGCTCCAACATCCAATGTCACATCAAAGCCACCAGCAGAACCTGTATTAATGACTACATCCGGGTTAAATTGCTGTAATAAAATCGTTGTGCCCATTGCGGCATTTACTTTTCCGATACCCGATTTTAGTAAGACAATGTCTTTTCCTTCGTACGTACCTGTTGTAAATTCACTATTTGCGATTGTTACTGTTTTTGCGTTTGTTAGCGCCTCGCGAAGCTGTTCTACCTCTTGCTCCATTGCACCGATTACTGCGATTTTCATTAATAAATACCCTCCAAAATTCACGTTTCCTTACAAGAAAAGCGCTCAAGCGCCTGGTTAGCCCCGAGTGAGCCAACCGCCACATCCATGTGGCAGGCTCCCAATGACTCACGTCGTGTGAGCCTCAGTTGCTGGAGAGCCCGAAGTGAAAGTGCGCTCTTCAACTTTCACCCGAGGGAGCAGACCGCGACCTCGAGGGGCTGGCGCTTTAGCCTAGACAATGCTAAAACGCTAAATTTTATACTTTCTTACCTTACAAGACTAAAAGATACGCATCGTTACGTCAAGCTTAATACGCACCAGCTAGCGTTTTTAGTACCTCTAACTTCACTGGTTTCCAGCCCGTCTCGCCTATCCATTCAATGCTAACACGGTACATTTTCGAGCCATCCTTTGAGGTTACAACAGCAATCGCGCTGGATGCTGAGCCGTTATTTTTCACACTTTTCACAAAGCTCTCCTCTTGCACTAAATCGGTCACACTAAAAATAGCAGCTAGCTTTTCCTCATAATCAATATGTCCTTTTTGAAATGTCGACGTATGCGGTCCCGTTTGCTCCGTTGGATGAACTGACCATGCCTCATTTGTCTGAATCTCTTCTACAACTGGGTCATCTGTTACCGTAACAATTGTATTTTCGCCTGTCGGCTCCTCGACTAGTACCTCTTCCTCGACAGGCTCTTCAGCTAGGTCTTCTGTTACAACATCCTCCACGGGCTCAGGCGGCTTAGTAGATGCTACCTCTTCATTACCACTCGTCGCAATCGTCACCGCCAGAATAATAACCGTTAGCGCAGCTGCGACAACTATATATAAATTTAAATACTTGCCAACTTTATTAATTTTCGCGAGTCGTTTATTTTCCTCTGCATATTCACTACGCGTGACAAATCGTTTTCGGTTTACACCCAAATCTAATCCCTCCTACATAATTATTGTAGCAAGAAAAGAGCATTGTGCCTACTTTGGACGAATAGAAAAACCACCGACCTCGCCTCAGCAAAGTCGGTGGTTTTTACATTATTTAACTTCTGTAATTTCTACTTCCATGTCGCCGCCTGGCGTTGATAATTTTACTTTATCGCCTACAGCATGACCCATTAACGCTTTTGCGATTGGTGAATCATTTGAAATACGGCCTTCAAGTGGATCTGCTTCAGCAGAACCAACGATTGTATAAGATTCTTCAAAGTTTGCGCGCTTGCCGCCAATTAGCTCATCAAATGTTACAGTTGAGCCTAATTTTACAGCGCCGCCTACTTCATCTTCTGTAATAATAAGTGCATTGCGCAGCATCGTCTCGATTGTTCCAATACGACCTTCCACAAAGCCTTGTTCTTCTTTCGCTGAATCGTACTCTGAGTTCTCAGAAAGGTCACCGTGTGAACGTGCTTCTTGAATACGTCCGACAACCTCTTTACGCTTCGTTGTTTTTAAATACTCTAGTTCTTCTTCTAATTTCTCTTTACCCGCAACTGTCATTGGGTATTGTTTTTCGTTAGACAAAATCCTCACTCCTTCAAATTCGCTCGAAAACTTTATTTTACACAAGTGCAATCGTTTTCTTTTTTTATTAAAGATAAAAAATCGGTCCATAACATAAAACCCGACTACTAGTTAAACGTATGAAAAAATATCATTCATTAGAAGATATTTTAACACGCATTTACTCTTAGTCGAATTTTCGCTACTACCTATAAAATGGACTATTGTAAATCCACTAATTAAAGGCATACCCCAAAAAGAGGGGCATGCACTGACTGCACAAAATTAATAGTAATAATTATCCTTTTCCATCATATTACACATTATCATTAGTTTCAAGAATTGTTTTAATTTTTGTAACCATTAGGTCAATAGCAACATCATTGCCGCCACCTTCTGGAATGATGACATCTGCATAACGCTTCGTCGGCTCAATGAACATATTGTGCATTGGACGAACCGCAGATAAGTATTGATCGATGACTGAATCAACTGTACGACCACGCTCAACGATATCACGTTGTAAGCGGCGGATGATACGCAGGTCAGAGTCTGTATCGACGAATAATTTAATATCCATTAAATCACGCAAGCGCTCATCTTCTAATACTAAAATACCTTCAACAATAATAACATCTTTAGGCTCTACATGAATAACCGTTTCAGCACGTGTATGCTGCACATAATCATAGACAGGCTTTTCAATCGCTTTATAGTCAAGCAGCCCTTCGATATGTGAAATTAATAACTCCGTATCAAATGCTAACGGATGGTCATAGTTTGTTTCAAGTCGTTCCTCAAATGTCATATGACTTTGATCTTTATAATAAAAATCTTGTTCAATAACAACGACAGATTCTTCACGGAAAACATCATAAATGGCACGTGTAACGCTCGTTTTCCCTGAGCAAGAACCACCTGCGATCCCGATAACAACTGGGCGCTTTGTCATTATTTATTCTCCTTTCGCATCATGTCCGATGGCGATACCGGACGATCCACTTTAAACTTAATAATTTGTAATGGGTGACGGGCAACATCTAGCTCATGGCCATCCTCATCCCAAATCTCTCCAACTGTCATATGGAATGTTTCCATATTTGGACCGAAGAACTCGACTGTATCGCCTGGCTTGAAGTAGTTACGTTGCTCCAATGTCACCATTTGTGTGTCTGCGTCGTAATCCAGTACAAGACCCGCGAAATCCCACTGCATTTTATGTGAGTGGAAGCCGAACATTTGTTGCTTGTAACTTGGCTCGCCCTCAAAGAATGAAGAAGCGGTTGCACGGTTTGCACAGCGCGCTAATTCTTCTAACCATTCTTGCTTAATTTTGAAGTTTTCTGGGTCCGCACAGTACGCATCAATCACTTTACGGTAAACCGAAACAACGGTCGCTACGTAGTGAATTGATTTCATACGGCCTTCTACTTTTAATGAGTCAATGCCTAGCTCAATCATGTGCGGAATGGATTCGATTAATTTTAAATCTTTCGGACTCATCGCAAATGGCGCTTCGCCTTCGTTGAATAATGCCACTTCTTCGCCGTCTTTCGCTTCGTATAGATCGTAGTCCCAGCGGCAAGATTGACAGCAGCCACCACGGTTTGAGTCACGTGCTGTCATATGGTTTGATAATGTACAACGACCAGAGTAGGCAATACACATGGCACCGTGCACGAATGCTTCGATTTCAATGTCCACTTCCTCTTTCATTTTGCGCATTTCCTCGCCGCCAACTTCGCGCGCAAGTACAACGCGCTCTAAGCCTTCCTGCTTCCAGTACTTCACGGCTTTCCAGTTCGATAATGACTGCTGCGTCGAAAGGTGAATCTCAAGCGAAGGAGCCGCCTTTTTACATGCTTCAATAATGAGTGGGTCCGCTACGATAATCCCCTTAACACCCGCACCTTCAATTGCTTGTAAGTACTCCTCTAAGCCGTCCATATTTTCGTTATGCGCGAAAATATTTGTCGTTACGTAAATAACAGCACCGTACTTCTTAGCAAACTCTACCCCTTCACGCATTTCGTCAATCGTAAAGTTGCCTGCATTTGAACGGAGACCAAATTCTTGTCCACCGATAAATACTGCGTCTGCGCCGTAATGTACCGCTACTTTTAATTTTTCTAAGCTACCAGCAGGAGCAAGTAACTCAGGTTTTTTTGTAATGACTACTTTGCCATCAATTGTTTCACGAATTTTATCGTTTTGAATTAAATCTAATGCCATAATTGCTCCTCCTTAATAGACTGTTTCCTTGTAAATGAAGCCTGTATCCAGAGGGCGTAGTGCCGGTTGAATTGCTTCTACTTGTGCGAATAAGTCGTCTTTAATATCCTCGTATGCATCCTCGCCATTGTCGAAGTAAGCATCGATCGCTTGACGGTAAAGATTTGTCACCGTCACCACGTATTCTGGTGTTTGCAGTACGCCGTCGATTTTTAATGAGTCTACGCCAGCTTCAAATAGCTCGCCTAACTCATCAAGTACACACATATCATTTGGTGAGAAAATGTGTGTCCCGTTCATGTCCTCATAAATTGGGTATTTATTTTTACGCTCTTTGTCGTGTAGGAACATATTTTTATTGTCTTTACGGTTTTCGATTTCCATCGCCTCGTCGCGGTAGAGGAAATAGTTTCCGAGGAGCGAACGTTTTGATTGGAACATACATGTCATGCCGTGCACTTGCACTTCGATTTCATGCTTTGTGTTTTCTTTAATTTCAAGTACTTCATCCATTGACAGCTCACGTGCAAGTACAGCACGCTTACTGCCGCGCTCGCCCCAATAGTTTACTTGGAACCAGTTTGTTGCAATTGTTTCTGGGCTCCAGTGTAGTGGAATTGTAATGCCTAGTTCGCGCACAGCGACAACAACCGCCGGGTCACCGAATACTAATGCGTCCACGCCGATGCGATTCATTTCCTGTAAATATACATCAAGTGCATCTAAACGGTCATTGTGGAAAATCGCGTTTACGGCTACATACACTTTTTTACCTGCTGCATGAATGATTGCAGTCGCTTCTTCTACGTCTGCTACGCTAAAGTCTCCAGCTAAGCGTAGGCCAAATTTTTGTTCACCAAGTACAAAAGCGTCTGCTCCCGCTTCAAGTAAAGCCTCTACATGCGCTACTGACTGTGGTGTTACAAGTAATTCTGGTTTTTTCACAATTGTCACCTCTTCAAGCAAATTAATAATCCATCTCCAACTGGGAAAAACGCGCTCGTATAATCGGGATGCGCCATAATCCACTCTGAAAATGTTTTTAAGTTTCGAATCATCGTTCGTTTTCTTCTCGGTACTTCTTTAATATCTAAATCTGATAGCCCGTGCATATACATATTATCGATATACAACACACCACCAGAAGGTACTAGCGGCGAGTACTTTTCAAAGAATTTCTGATATTGACCTTTTGCTGCATCAATAAAAACGGCATCAAATGTAGACTGAATACTTTCAACATCCACGTCTAATGCGTCACCTTCAATTACCGTAATGCGGTCTGCTACTTGTGAGCGAGCAATAAAGTTACGGGCATGCGCTACACGCACCTCGTCACGCTCAATCGTCACAATATTCGTCTCTGGTAGCGCCTGAGCCATACGCATCGCTGAGTAGCCAATCGCTGTCCCGATTTCCAAAATGCTTTTCGGATTTTGAATGCGCAGTAGCTGATTCAGGGACTCAATTCCCGCTAGCTGCATAATCGGCACATGATTTTCCGCTGCGAACTGCTCCATTTCAAGCAGTAGCGCGTCACGATCAGGAATGAAGGAGTTAATGTATGCATCTGATAATTCCATAGTTTAAACCCCTCTTAGTAGCAGACGTCTAACCTTTGACGAATAAAAACATATCTCACGCTTATTCACGCGAGACCAACTATTTATTGACAAAGAAAAAGACGAAACACAAAGTTTGCGTCTGCTTTACTTCTTATATAAGTACAAAAAATCACAATTTATAATAGCACGAAAAGAAAAGGAATGCGAATAATCTTTTCTTTTTTCGCCTTTTGACGGAGAAAGTAGGATTAAGCGATTCCTTTTTTTAGCATTAACGCAAATATTCCTCAATATTTGCTAAATGCTCGTCGTATGTTTTCGCAAAGTGATTTGTGCCCTCTTTATCAGCTAAGAAGTAGAAATACTCCGTTTTTGTCGGATTCAGTGCAGCTTCCATTGACGTTTTCCCAGCACCCGCAATCGGTCCTGGTGGTAGGCCTTTGTTTTTATAGGTGTTGTACGCATTTTCCACTTCTAAATCTTCGTACAGTACACGGTCCTTATGTGAGCCAAGTGCATACAGTACTGTTGGGTCCGTTTGCAATGGCATATCAATTTCTAGACGGTTATAGAATACACTTGCAATCGTCTCACGGTCTGTTTTCGCTGTTGCTTCTTCCTCTAATAGTGAAGCAAACGTTAAAAATTCATGAACCGAAACGCCCTCTTCTGAAGCGATTACCCCAAACTCTGTCATTAAATTATTTGTCGCCGTCAGCATATCACGAATGATATCATCTAAAGGCGGCTTTTCTTCAAAGTAAGAATAAGTCGCTGGGAATAAATAACCTTCTAGCGCATAGCGAATATTTTCACCAAAAATAGCATCCGTTAATAAGTCTGGATATTCCGTCATCAGTTCTTCAATAAAGGCTTGGTTTGTCACACGATCCATAAATTCTTTCGACGAATACACTGTGTTTTTCTCCACAATGCCTGCAATTTGCTCTAATGTTAAGCCTTCTGGAACCGTAATAGCAAATACGGGCTCACGATACACCTTCCCTGTTTTTAAGCTTTCAATAATTTCATCGAGTGTCATCGATTGCGCCATTGTATAGCTACCTGCCTGGAACTGCGATTCATTTTTAAACTTTGCATAGTATTTAAAAATTTGTGCGTCCTTAACAATGCCGTTTTCCTCTAGAATCGTTGAAATCAATGTCACACCTGACCCCATCGGAATTTCGATGTCAATTTGTTCAATCGATTCCGGATTTACTGGCTCAAGCGCCGAGCTCACATAGCTATATATAGAAAATCCACCAATAGCTACTATTAATAACACAACAAGCGTAACAATCAAGACAATTCTTCTCACAATTTTCACTTCACTTTTTCGATTTTTCATCTTTTCATATGTATCAAGATGTTTATTATTTTTGTCCATGGGCCCTCCCCCTAACTCTCTACATATGATACAAGATTATCGAAAATGTGCCAAGTAGTTGCTCAAAAGCGAAAGAATTCTCTTTTGTCTGAGCATAACAAAACCACGCTCCTCTAAGAAAAGCGTGGTCCTAAAATTAGTTCGATGTTAATTTTGTTAATACTTCTTCAACTTTTGCCCATTCTGCATCTGTTTCAATTGGCATTAGTTCTTGAACAGCGCCCGTCTCATCCGCTACGTAGCTTGCTGCAAAGATTTCGCCTGTAATGCCATCCTCGTCATCTGAGAATGCGTAAAATAGATAGTCTTTACCGAATTCCTTCAACTCAAAGCGATGTAAAATACGGCAAATCACGTCTTCACCGTTATCGTCTGTGATCGTAATGTAGTTTGTTTGATCTTGACCGAACTCTGAAATAAGCGTGTTCATTACTTCTTCCACCATTGCCCATTCTTCATCTGTTTCGATATCGCCAAAATCAGCCATCTCACCGTTTTCATCTAACGTATAGCGCAGCGCTGACACACCTTGGTCTTCCTCGCCAACTAATGTGAATAGCACGTATGAATGGTCCTCTGAATCAAATGTGAACACAACGCGACACTCCTGCTCGCCGCCGTCTTCCGTTTGTAAAATAAAAATTTGCTCTTCCATAAAAAAACCTCCTTAAATGAATAAAACAGAGTCGGCAAATGCCGCCTCTGTTTCCATAGATTACTCTTCGCCTAATTCGTCTTCGATTTGATTTAATACTTCTTCGATTAAATCCCATTCTGCTTCTGTTTCGATTGGCATTAATTCGCCATCTTCACCGTTTTCAGCTGGTGTGTATGCAGAAGCGAAAATTTCTACTGCGCCTTCTTCGTCTTCTTCAGCACCTATTAAAGAATAAAGAACGTAAGATTTACCGAATTCTTCTGAATCGAATGTGTGTAAAATTTCGCAAAGTTGCTCGTTCCCTTGCTCGTCTACGATTGTAATGTTGTTTTGTTGTTCTGCCATGTTAAAAAACCTCTTTTCAAATAATTTTGAGTCACTTGGCAAGCGCTCGGAATTCTTTTACCTATTTTATTTCACCTTTAAGATAAAAAGCCGTTTTTGCCCCTATCGCTCCGCTTACGGGGCAGAAAACTAAACCTTTTCTAAAAGAAAAGGTTTAGTTTTTGCTGTCTAAATACCCTTGCAGGATCATGACAGCTGCCATTTTATCAATGACTTGTTTACGTTTTTTGCGGCTTACATCTGCTTCAATTAGCATACGCTCCGCCGCCATTGTTGTTAAACGCTCATCCCATAATACTACAGGAAACCCAAATGTGTCTTCTAATAGCTTCTTATAATTTTCAGAAGCTTCGCCACGCGGGCCAATTGTATTATTCATGTTTTTTGGATAGCCCACAACAAATGAAGTGACAGCGTACTCTTTCACAAGCTCTTTAATACGCTCGGTACCAAACTCGCCGTCTTCTTCACGAATCTTGATTGTTTCGATACCTTGAGCCGTCCAACCAAGCGCATCACTAATTGCAACGCCGACTGTTCGTGTGCCGACGTCTAATCCCATAATTCTCATTTTTCCGCCTCAGTATTCCTTTTAATATAAAATTTTACGAGCTCCTCAAGAATTTCGTCTCGTTCAAGCTTGCGGATTAAATTACGTGCGTCCTGGTGGCGAGGGATGTATGCCGGATCACCAGATAATAGATAGCCTACAATTTGATTCGTCGGATTGTAACCCTTCTCTTCTAGTGACGTATAAACCTTTAGCATCACTTGCTTTACTTCTTGTTCCATTGACTCTTCTGGAAAACTAAATTTCATCGTTTGATCGAAAGAACTCAAGACCAGCACCTCGCTTTCAGAAATAAGGAGATGGAGAAAATTCCCCATCTCCCATTTTTTCTATTATAACCGATAGCACGTTACACTTCAAATTTAGGTGAAATAAATATTCACCCTTACACTAATGCATAATTTAAAGTGATTCGATATGTGTATAAACCGCTTGCAGGGCTTCTTCTAATTTCGCTGCGTCTTTTGCACCAGCCATCGCCATATCTGGACGACCGCCACCTTTACCGCCGCAAGCCTCTGCTACCATTTTCACGATGTTCCCCGCGTGGTAGTTACCGCCAACGATTTCTTTTGTTATACCTGCACAAAGCATTACTTTATCGCCGTCAACAGCGCCAAGCACGATGATTGCAGATGACATTTTTTCTTTTAAGTCATCCATCATTTGACGAAGTTGGTTATTGTCTTTTGCATCAACGCGTGTTGCAAGTACTGTTACATCACCGATTTGTTTCGCTGCATCTAGTACTGCGCCTGCTTGTGCGTTTGCCATTTTTTGTGATAATGAATCATTTTCACGTTGTAATTCTTTGTAGTCTGCTTGTAAAGAAGCTACACGTTTTGCAACGTCTTTGGCATTTGCTTTTAGTAGGCTAGCTGCTTCGTTAAGAATCGCTTCCTCTTCTTTAATCGCCTCATACGCTGCTTTACCAGTAAGCGCCTCGATACGACGCGTGCCTGCGCCGATTCCTGCTTCTGAAACGATTTTGAAAATACCGATTTCAGATGAACGAGATACGTGAAGACCACCGCAAAGTTCGATTGAGTAATCCGATACCGCTACAACGCGTACAACATCGCCGTATTTCTCGCCGAATAGCGCCATTGCGCCCATTGCTTTCGCAGAATCGATATCCATTTCCTGAATGATTACTTCGATATCTTCCCAAATTTTTTCGTTTACCGCGCGCTCAACACGAGCAAGCTCTTCTTTTGTTGCCGCACCGAAGTGTGAGAAGTCAAAACGTAGACGGTCTGGGCCTACATAAGAGCCCGCTTGTGCTACATGGTCACCAAGAACATCTTTTAGTGCACGGTGCATCAAGTGTGTTGCTGTATGGTTTTTCAGGATTAATTTACGTTTTGCTTCGTCAACTTTTGCAGTTGCCACATCGCCCACGTTCATTTCACCAGACTCTACAACAACTGTGTGTAACGGCTGGCCATTTGGTGCTTTTTGTACATCTTTAACGACTGCTTTAAATGTATCTGACTCAATGACACCTGTATCCGCGATTTGTCCACCCATTTCTGCGTAGAATGGTGTTTCAGAAAGAATGATAAGTGCTTCTTGGCCTTCTGAAGCGGTATTTGTTTCCACGCCGTCTACAACGATTGCTGCAACAGTTGCTTCTGTTTCAATCGCATTGTAAATGAATGTAGATGCTTGCTTTAAGTTAGCTAATACGCCGTCTTGTACTTGCATTGAATCCACATCAGCACGTGCATTACGCGCGCGCTCGCGTTGTGCGTTCATTGATGTTTCAAAACCTTCGTGGTCAACCGTCATGCCCGCTTCTTCTGCGTACTCTTCTGTTAACTCAACCGGGAAGCCAAATGTATCATATAATTTGAATGCATCCGCACCAGGAATAATCGTTTCACCTTTTGCTTTTTGTACTTCGATTACTTCAGAAAGGATTGCTAAACCACCGTCAAGTGTTTCGTGGAAGCGGTCCTCCTCGTTTTTGATGACGCGTTGGATGAATTCTTGCTTCGCTGTTACTTCTGGGTAGAAGTCTTGCATAATCTCACCAACAGTTGGTACTAGTTTGTACATGAACGGCTTGTCGATACCGATTTGTTTTGCGTAACGAACCGCACGACGTAGTAAGCGACGTAATACATAGCCGCGACCTTCGTTTGATGGTAGTGCACCGTCACCGATTGCGAATGCCACTGTACGAATATGGTCAGCGATTACTTTGAATGGTGTGTTAATATCTTCAGATGAACCGAAAATTTCTTTTAAGTCTACTTCACCTGGACGCTTGTATTTACGGTTGGCAAACTCTTCTGTTTTTTCGATAATTGGCATGAATAGGTCTGTATCAAAGTTTGTTGGTACGTTTTGTACAACAGAAACGATACGCTCAAAGCCCATCCCTGTATCGATGTTTTGCTTTGGTAATTCTGTATATGTGCCATCTGGATTATGGTTGAATTGTGAGAATACAAGGTTCCAAATCTCAAGGTAACGCTCATTTTCCCCGCCTGTGTACATTTCTTCTGCCGGTGCACCGAAACCATATTCTTCGCCGCGGTCATAGAAAATTTCAGAGTTTGGACCAGATGGACCTTCACCGATATCCCAGAAGTTCCCTTCTAAACGGATTAAACGCTCCGCTGGAATACCGATTTCGTTATGCCATACATCATAAGCAAATTGGTCTTCCGGGTGAACTGTGATTGATAATAACGCTGGATCAAAGCCCATCCATTTAGGTTCTGTTAAAAACTCCCACGCATAGTGAATCGCTTCTTTTTTAAAGTAATCACCGATTGAGAAGTTCCCTAACATTTCAAAGAATGTATGGTGACGCGCTGTTTTCCCTACGTTTTCAATATCGTTTGTACGAATTGATTTTTGCGCATTTGTAATACGTGGATTTTCCGGAATAATACGACCGTCAAAGTACGGCTTAAGTGTTGCTACACCTGAGTTAATCCAAAGTAATGACGGGTCATTGATTGGAACAAGTGGTGCTGATGGCTCATGGTGATGGCCTTTTTCTTTAAAGAAATCTAAATACTTTTGGCGAATTTCTGCTGCTTTCATGAAGTATTCCTCCTAGTGTCTTATATAGATTTTTGACAGATGATGATGGGAAAAGCGCTGAAAAATAAAAAAAGCCCTCATCCCAAAAAGGGACGAAGACATTGTTCGCGGTACCACCCTAGTTATAGAAAGTCGCTAGACCATCTACATCTCAAGCGCCTGTAACGTCGGCATAACGGCAGGGATTAGCTGCACTCTGGAGTAGCTTTCGGCTTACTTGAAGTCGGGAGATTTTTTCAGCCATGAAATCTCTTTCTACTAGTCCGTTCAAATTGTAAGCGTACTTTTTCCATCATCGTGTTCAAATGATTCTACAGCATATTATAATATAGACATTTCATGCACGTCAATCGCTTTAGTAGTGAAAACGATTGCGTGTTGCAAGTAACAGGACAATCGCTGGAATTGTACAGACTGTCATCCCTAAAAATGCGAGTCCTGGCTCTATTTCATACAGCATCCCACCAAACAGCGTGAGCACCGCTGCACTTAAGCTCATCGCAAATGCAGAATAGAGCCCTTGTGCATTCGCCATTTGCTCCTGCGGCAATTCTTTTGAGATAAAACGGATAAATGCATAGTGCGCAACACCAAATGACAGCGCGTGCAGTGCTTGTGACAAAATAAAAATCCAAATGCTCGGGAATATAAAAATCAATCCCCAGCGTACAGATGCGCCAATCGCGGCGAGTAGTAATAGTGAGGATGGACGCCACTTCGCTAAAAAAGTATCAGCTTTCAAAAAGTACAGCACTTCAAATAACACCGCAACATTGAGCACCATCCCAATATAAAACGGATTGACGTTTAAATGTTGCAAATAAATATAGCCATAGTTGTAATACGCCGCATGTGCACCTTGGAGTAAAATGACGACGATTAATACGACAACAAAACTTCCCCTCGAAAATAACTGTTTCATCGATACGGCTTTTTTTATCACTTTCGGCTTCTCTGAGAGCATCTCGGGCGCTGGCATTAGTTGGATCACAAGCATCCCTACAAGGCCAAGGATCATACTCCACAAAATCGCCTGCTCACCGAATACACCCGTAAACATACTTATAATAAGAACAGATACGATAAAGGCAATCGAGCCAAATGAACGCGCCTTCCCGTACTCGATGCCCCCCTGTTGCATAAGCACTGTCGCACTACTCTCAACAGCCGGTAAAAGCGCAGGATACGCGATATGGAATAATAACGTAATCATTAATAAGCTACTAAACGAATTTGCCGGCACATACAGTAGCGCAACAGCGAGCGAAAAGGCCGTAAAGAACACGAGGACCATTTTATTGCTCCAGCGCTTTGATAAAGACGGGAATAAAAACATCGTCGATCCCGCACGTACAACAAGACCGAGACTCATCACAAGGCTTGCCTGTGCAATGGACAGTCCTTTATGCGAAACGAGCCAGCCTGTCCAGTATGGTAGGAACACGCCCCATGTGAAGAAAAATGTAATAAAGTTTTTCGATAACCAACGTTGGTGATTCATTTCCCATTTCCTTTCCAAACGCAATTTAATTGAATGATAGCACGAGAAAACATACAATAATGTGAGATATCTCATATTTTTATGTTAGGAGTTGTTCTATACTTTGAGAAAGTTACCTGAAGCAGAAGGTTTACACTATATTGAGAAATACCCGATTTCTCCATTCTTTTCATTCGATATTACCCCTTATTTACATGTTTTTGAATTTGATAAGGGCGAATTTATTTTCCAGGAGCAATCATTCTCTGATTATTTATATTACATGATTGAAGGCAAGGCGAAATTATATATTACACATAAAAACGGCAAGGTGTCGTTAATTGATTTTTTATCCTCCCCGACATTTATGGGCGAGATGGAGCTCTTAAATGAGGAGCGCTACTCAAAAGGCATACAAACTGTGACCAAAACGATTTGTTTAGCGGTGCCAGTGCGCGAGGTGCGAGACAAATTATTAGCGGATCCGATTTTTTTAAAAATACTCTGCCTATTTCTTAGCC
Source organism: Solibacillus sp. (assembly GCA_040274725.1). Lineage (GTDB taxonomy): Bacteria > Bacillota > Bacilli > Bacillales_A > Planococcaceae > Solibacillus. The sequence goes on from JBEMAQ010000003.1 coordinate 62,683, forward strand.
AAAAAGCAACGAGCATGACGGCTAAATATACGCAAAACCAAGCATATCCACTTGAAAACAGGCTCGCATCCTTTATTTTAATGTCATCGGACCAAAATTTTTATAAAGAAAAGCATACTGAGGTGTGTGAATATTTAGGCGTATCCTATCGCCACTTACTTTTTGTGCTCGCACAATTTTGCGAGGCAGGTTATTTAACGAAGCATAACCGGGGATTTATTTTAGAAGACGTTGAAACACTCAAGCAACTTGCACTTGAAAGTCAATATTAAGAAAAACGTATTCGCCCCTACTTGCACGCGAGAGATTGAAGTGACCTCGAGCGTGTGGCGCGAATGCCTAGACGTATAAACGCCAAATTTTATACTTTCTGATACATTAAAAAAGCTGTGTGAAAGCCCCTCGCTTTCACACAGCCTACATAAATTATAAGAACATACCCGCAATTGCTGCAGATAACAGTGATGCTAATGTACCCGCAACAACTGCTTTTACCGCAAGACTTGCGATCATGCCACGTTTGTCCGGTGCCATACCACCTAAACCACCGATTAAAATACCCATTGAGCTTAAGTTTGCGAAACCGCAAAGTGCGAATGAAATAATAATCGCTGTTTTATCAGAGAACTCACCGATTACTGGACCAAAGTTAGAGTAAGCAACGAATTCATTTAAGATTAATTTTTGACCAATAAATGAACCTGCACGTACTGCCTCATCCCAAGGAACACCAATCAGGAATGCAAGTGGTGCGAATACATAACCAAGTAAACCTTCAAGCGTTACGTTTTCTAAGCCGAATAAACCAGCAACACCGCCAAGTAAACCATTTAGTAATGCGATTAATGCGATGAAGCATAGTAACATCGCCCCTACATTTACTGCAAGCTTCATCCCATCTGATGCACCCATTGCTGCTGCATCAATGACGTTTGTCGCTTCTGAATTACGTTCTAATTTGAAATCTGCTTCGTCAATTTTTTCCGTTTCTGGAATCATTAACTTCGCTAAAATTAAACCTGCAGGTGCAGCCATGAAGCTTGCTGCTAATAAGTACTCAAGTGGTACACCTAGTAAAGAGTAACCAATTAATACTGAACCTGATACTGACGCAAGACCGCCCGTCATAACCGCGAACATTTGTGATTTTGTCATTTTGTTTAAAAATGGACGAATAACAAGTGGCGCTTCTGTTTGACCGACGAAAATGTTTGCCGCAGCGTTTACAGATTCTGCTTTTGACGTTCCTAATACTTTCGATAAGAAACCACCGATAATTTTAATAACTAATTGCATAATCCCTAAATAGTAAAGCACAGAAATTAAAGATGAGAAGAAAATGATAATCGTTAATACGCTCATCGCAAACACGAAACCAACTGAGTTCGGATCCGCTAAACCACCGAATACAAACGAAATCCCTTCATTCGCATAGCCGATTAAGTGCTGTACGCCGTTTGACAAGCGCATTAGCTGTTCACGCCCAAACTCCCATTTTAATACGATAAATGCAAAAATTAGTTGTACTGCTAAACCTGATAAAATAATTCTCCACTGAACAGCTTTACGATTGCTCGAAATCGCAAATGCTAAACCTAAAACTGCTAGTATCCCGATGATTCCCCAAACGAAATCCATGAATTTGCACCTTCTTTTCTAAAATTGAAAACCTTTTCATTTACATTTAATGACATTAAACTTCCGACGTCATCTAAGTTTTTTCTATAGTAACATACCCATTTCTATATTATTAATTAATAGTTTGTTTTTAAATTTCTGATTTTTAAGAAAAAATCTTTCGTAAAGGACAAAAAAGTATTAATTAAATAATAATTATTTGTTATTCTATATACCCAAGTCGCATGATTATTAGTCTTTTTTACTACAATGTGTTTTCTTATTTTCTTTTCCAACAAAAAATAGACACCATTTCAAAAAGTCGAAATGGTGTCTATTTTTTTCAGGGTACACGAAGATATATACGTTATTCATCAAAATCGGCCGGAGAAATGCCCTCCATACCGATGAGTGGATGAATATACGGCGCTGTTTCAGTCGTTAAATGATTCGGCAATGTTTCACCGATTTTATGCGATTCACTGACATTCAGGAGACCGAGCTGCTCCTCCTTTACGATCTCCACTTGGGGTTTTGGCTGCATCTTTTTCGCTGGTGGCGCTTCTGGAACAATGATGTCCTCTAGCTCCTCCATTAACATCGGATTCAGCCTTGCCTTCAAGCTTGTCAAACGCATTAAATCATCCGTTTTTGCAAGGCCTGTCGAAAGTACATCCGGCTCCCCGCATAAAATTAAAAAGTTTTTTGCGCGTGTAATCCCTGTATACAAAAGATTACGGCGTAGCATTTTTGAATAGCTACGAACCACTGGCATAATGACCATTTGAAATTCCGAGCCTTGCGATTTATGAATCGAACAGCAATAGGCCAGCGTAATTTGATTCAAATCGCCGCGCTGATAGGTTACCTCAATGCCGTCATATGACACAATGAGTAAATCCTGCTTTTCAATCGTTTCCTTCGCACGAATAATGGAGATTACCTCGCCCATATCGCCGTTGAAAACATTGCTTTCGGGCTGATTGACCAGCTGCAATACTTTATCACCAATGCGGTAAATGACATCCCCAAAGGCGAGTTCCTTACGTGTACCGTCATTTGGATTGACCAGCTGCTGAATTTCGCGGTTGAGCGCGTCAATCCCCGCTGGCCCTCTATACATCGGCGCGAGCACCTGTACATCACGAATCGCATACCCTTTCGCAAGTGCACTTTTTACGACTTGTGTTACTACGCCCGTCACCTGATCCGCCGACGCTTGAATAAAGGAGCGGTCGTTCGTTTTCGCTGTCAGCGTATCCGGCACAATGCCCTTTTTAATTTGGTGTGCCACTTCAATAATTGTCGAGCCTTCTGCCTGGCGATACACATCAGTTAACTCCACCGTCGGAATTTGCTTTGAGCCGAGTAAATCTTTTAACACTTGTCCTGGTCCAACCGGTGGCAGCTGGTCCTGATCCCCTACAAAGACAACCTGTATATCCTCTGGCAATGCTTTGAGCAACTGATGCGCAAGCCACGTATCGACCATCGACATCTCGTCAATAATGACAAGACGCCCTGCAATCTCACGCTCGGTATCTTCTCCCTTTTCCTGCCCATTAAAGCCAAGTAGGCGATGAATGGTCATCGCCGGTAAACCCGTCGATTCTGCTAAACGTTTGGCAGCGCGCCCAGTTGGTGCCGCGAGAACAATCGGAAAGGGCTCTTCCTTTTTCGCATAAACAATCGGGTCAAGTGACAACCCATTTAGCTCGGCATATACTTCCACAAGTCCGCGAATAACGGTCGTTTTCCCCGTACCAGGTCCACCTGTTAAAATCATCACAGCCGAATTGAGTGCCGTTTCAATCGCTTGTGCCTGTGTTGGTGCATATGTCACACTATGTACCTCTTCAATATCACCAATCGCCTTACGAATTTCGTCGCGCGAAAAGCTTTCACTTGTCGCATTTTTCTTTTTCAGCTCTAAAATTTTCGACGCAATACCGACTTCACTAAAATATAGCGACGGCAAATACATACGTGTTTCTTCACCGCAAATTTTGCCCTCCTCACGCATTTCAATACTCGCTTGTGAGATTGCCTCGTACGGAATTTCTACGCGCTGACTTTGCTCTAGCATATCCTTTACAGCTGGCAATACATACTCCGCATCCAAAAATACATGCCCCTCCGACAAAGCCGCGTGATTTAATACATGTAAAATGCCGGCTTTAATCCGGTCAGGGTGATTTCCTGTAATGCCAAGCTTTGCACCAAGCTCATCTGCACGACCAAAACCAATTCCATCAACATCTTCTATTAAACGATACGGATTTTCTTTTAAGAGATGCACCGTTTCCTCGCGGTACATTTGATAAATTTTCATCCCAAGCTGTGCGCCAAAGCCCCAGTCATTCAACTGAATCATCACTCGCTCAAGCCCTAAGTTTTCCTCGATTGTTTGACGAATTTCTAAACGTTTCTCATCAGACAGTCGCGGAACCCCGTCAAGTGCATCCGGGTCCTCTAAAATACGCGTCAACGCATTCATCCCAAGCTTTTCAACAATCAACTCCGCTGTTTTACGCCCAATGCCTGTGAAAAGATCGCTCGATAAATAGTGCACAAGTCCCTGCTCTGTTGCAGGCACTTCCTTCACAAACGTTTCAAGCTGAAATTGCACACCGTATTTTGGATGTGTTTTCATCGTCCCTGTGATGCGATACAACTCGTCATCATTAAGCTTCGGGAAATAACCAACAACCGCAATTTCCTTGTCCTCATATTGCAAATTTGTTTCCTGTATTTTGACACGCATGATCGTGTACATATTTGTTGTATTATGAAAAATCGTTGCGATGGGACGACCAAGAATAAATATTTTTTCTGCCTCAAATAAATTGCCCTGCTCCACCTTCTCGTCCCCTTTCTTTATGTTATTTACCCATTTTATCATACCGAATGCATGCTTTCATTATCCGCCTAATTATTCGCAGGCGTTTTTTAATTTTTTGTCAATTTCAATAACTTCCTATGATATGATAAAGTTAGAAACTATTTGAAAGGACGTGAAATGTGTGGAATTTAGACCATGCATCGATTTGCATGACGGGAAGGTAAAGCAAATCGTTGGTAGCACACTTGGCTACAGTGACCAAGACGTAATTGAAAATTTCACGTCGACCTATGATTCAGCGCATTATGCGGAGATGTTTAAACAAGATGAGTTAACAGGCGGGCATGTGATTATGCTCGGTGGGGGTAATGAGGAAGCGGCAGTTGCTGCACTTGCGGCGTACCGCGGCGGCTTACAAGTAGGCGGCGGCATTACAGCGGATAACGCGAAAAAATATATTGAGGCAGGCGCTTCTCACGTCATCGTGACATCGTATATTTTCCATGATGGCCTGCTTGATATGGAGCGCCTAGAAAAATTAGTCGAGGCAGTCGGTAAACAGCATCTTGTTATTGACCTGAGCTGTCGTGCGCGTGACGGAAAGTGGTTTGTCGTTACCGATAAATGGACGAAATTTAGCGACTTCGAGTTGAGTGCTGATTCGATTCAGTTTATCGAAGGCTACTGCGACGAGCTACTTATTCACGCAGTAGACGTAGAGGGCAAAAAAGGCGGTATGCAAGAGGCACTTGTGCGTGATTTAGCTGCATGGACAACCATTCCGACGACGTATGCAGGTGGCGTGCGCTCCATGCAAGATTTAAAAAAATTCGAACAGCTTACGAATCGTAAATTGCATGTTACAATCGGCAGTGCGCTCTCTATTTTCGGCGGCGATTTAGCTTATGAGGAAGTAGTAGCGTATTGTAAATAACAACTAAAGGGGTCATGACAATGAATATTATTTATAAGCAATTAGTTTTTCCATTTGAGCAAACAAATTTAGAGCGGATTCTTGATAAATATTATTTCAAAATCAATTTAGTCGACAACTCTCAAGAAGTGAACATTCATTTACAAAACGATTTAATGCTACTCGAGTTTTCGAAATCGATTAAGGCGGCATGTGGCAAGGTACGCGATTTTGAGGAGCAATCTTACATTCCCGTTGCAATTGACTTAGAAACATTTGTTGCAACATTTAATGACCGCTATAATTTGAATGCAACAATTGAAATTATCTAAATGTAAAAAACACCGCCGAAAAAATTTTTCAGCGGTGTTTTTGTTATTAATTATTTCGCATACTAATCATGTCGTAAATATAGCGTGCCTGATCGAATTCTGGTTGCAATGTTAATGCCTGCTTTAAGTGATATAGCGCTTTTTCTGTATCCGTTGTTGATACCGCATACAGTACACCTAAATTATAATGTGCATCCGCGTTATTCCAGTCCTCTTCAATCACAAAGTCAAGTTCTGCTTTCGCATAGTCAAACATTTCAAGCGTGCATAGTAAAATGCCGTACGCTAAGCGAATTTGTAAATCCTTTGGTGCAAGCTCTGCCGCACGTTGCATATACGGCAGTGCCAGCTTTGGCTGCTCCTCGCGCTCAAAGCATTTTGCAAGCATATAAAAAGCATCCGCGCCTTCAATCCCTAAATCTACTGATTTTTGATAAAGCTTCGCCGCTTCTGTGTAACGCTCTGCCTCATAATAAAGGTTTGCTAAGCCGTAATATGCAGTAGCTGCATGCTCATCAACTGTAATCGCTTTTTGGAAGAAGCGCTCTGCACGCTCGACGTCGCCCATTGCTGCAAGTAAGTTACCAAAGTTAATATAACCTACTGCATCTTCTGTATTTTCTTCAATTGCTTGTGTAAAAGCTTGCGCCGCGTCCTCGTAGCGCTTTTCTTGGAATGCTTTAATGCCGATTTCGTTGTAATCAATAATCATAATCTACACCTCAAAACAGCTAGGCGCACGCATGCACCTAGCCCATTTTTATCCTACATACGTTAGTTTTTCACCGTTTTTAAATACTTCATCAATCGTGCCGCCGCCTAAGCATACCTCGCCGTCATATAGGACAACTGCTTGGCCTGGCGTAATCGCACGCTGTGGCTCTTCAAATGTAATAAATGCCGTACCGTCTTTCATCGTCACCTCAACTGGTGAATCCGTTTGGCGGTAGCGGAATTTCGCTGTACATTTGAATGTACCTGTTGGAGCTACCTTTGCTGTAAAGCCTAATTTCACCGCTGTTAATGCGTCTGAATACAATTTGTCATGGTGGAAGCCTTGTCCAACATATAACACATTGCGCTCAAGGTCCTTACCAAGTACAAACCAAGGCTCACCGTCACCGCCAATACCTAAACCGTGGCGCTGCCCAAGTGTATAGTACATTAACCCGTCGTGCTTGCCCTTCACTTCGCCATCAAATGTTTCCATATTGCCTGGCTGCGCTGGCAAGTACTGACTTAGGAATTCTTTAAAGTTACGCTCACCGATGAAGCAAATCCCTGTCGAGTCTTTCTTTTTCGCTGTAGCAAGACCCGCTTCTTCTGCAATTTTACGCACCTCTGGCTTCGGCAAATGACCGATTGGGAACATGACCTTTGATAATTGTTCCTGCGACAATTGGTTTAGGAAATAGGTTTGATCTTTATTGTTATCAATGCCGCGTAACATACGTACTTCATCTTCCGTGCGTTCAACACGCGCATAGTGACCTGTTGCCAAATAATCCGCCCCTAAATTTAGCGCATGCTCAAGGAAAGCTTTAAATTTAATTTCCTTATTACACATAACGTCAGGGTTTGGCGTGCGGCCTGCTTTATATTCTTCTAGGAAGTATGTGAATACTTTATCCCAGTATTGTTTCTCAAAATTGACTGCATAGTACGGAATGCCGATTTGGTTACAAACCGCAATGACGTCCTCGTAGTCTTCTGTTGCTGTACAAACACCAAATTCGTCCGTATCATCCCAGTTTTTCATGAAAATACCGATAACGTCATAGCCTTGTTGCTTTAATAGGTAGGCTGCTACAGATGAGTCAACCCCACCCGACATGCCGACAACGACACGAATTTGTGATGGATCTCTTGTTTCTTTCATTTCTTTTTCACCTTTTCTTAGACAAAACGGCTTCAAAGGCTCGCAGTCTTTATTATTACAAACAATGAATAGTCATTGAATTTGCTTATTTTACTAAACGTTTGACGATGGCTGCTGTGCGCTCGCCTGCTTCTTTCACGTCTTCAGCCGTTAAGCCTAGACCAAAGCTAAAGCGTACAGAGCTACGCAGTTTTGCTGAATCCTGTCCAAACATGGCTACTAACACATGTGATGGGTCAACCGTGCCTGCTGTACATGCGGAGCCGCTTGATACAAGGACACCTGCCATATCTAAGTTAATTAAAAATGACTCAACATCTGTCCCAGGGAATGTCACGTTGAATACATGTGGTAAAACGTGTTCGTCATGACCATTTACTTCATACAGGATACCCGCCTTATTAAATGTAGCACATAACAGCTGTTTAAACTGTGAATATTTCGTGCGTGTCTCCTCACGTCTTGCGCTCGCCAATTCGGCAGCCTTTGCAAAACCAAGTGCTGCTGGAATATTTTCTGTCCCTGCACGGCGTTTTTTCTCCTGTGAGCCACCGTACATAAAGCTTGCCACCTTCGTACCAGCTTTCACATAAAGGAAACCGATGCCTTTAGGACCGTTAATTTTATGTGCAGATACGCTTAATAAGTCGACCCCTAGACTTTCCGGATGAATCGCCTCTAAACCAAACGCTTGCACCGCGTCTGTATGGAATGTTGCCTGATGTTCTTGCAAAATCGCACCAATTTCAGCAATTGGCTGAATCGTGCCGACCTCATTATTGCCATACATAATCGTCACTAAAATCGTATCATCACGTAGCGCCTTTTGCACATCACTGGCCTTTACACGACCAAATGCGTCGACGGGTAAATACGTCACGTCAAAGCCTTCCTGCTCAAGCTTTTCACATGCATGTAGGATGGCATGATGCTCAATTTGTGTCGTAATAATATGCTTGCCTTCATGCGCACGTGCATACGCCGTCCCAAAAATCGCTGTATTATCAGCCTCGGTTCCGCCACTTGTCAGTACAATTTCGCTTGGCTGTACGTGAAGCTGCTTTGCGAGTATAGCGCGCGCCGCATCTAGCTCTTTGCGCGCCGCGCGACCTGCTGTATGAATACTTGATGCATTGCCGTATACCGTGCCAAACGCCTCGGTCATTTTTACGATAACTTCAGGTGCCATTGGTGACGTCGCTGCATGATCAAGATAAATCGTTTCCATAAAACTTTAAAACTCCTTTGAAGGGTACTCCCTTAAATATAAAACATATAGCCGTCCGACATTTGCTCGTCCGTATATTTCGCTAAATCTTCAAGTGACGTCGTATCAAGTACGGTCTTCACCGCATCACGAATACGAATCCAAAGCTCGCGCTGTGCGGCTTCTTCATTTTCGATGCCTTCTACAATTTGAATCGGTCCTTCTAATACTTTGACAACATCTGCTGCTGAAATTTCTTCTGGTTTATGCGCAAGCATGTAGCCTCCGTAAGCACCACGTACACTTTTTACAAGGCCCGCGTTGCGAAGTGGCGATACTAATTGTTCTAAGTATGCCTCCGATAAATCCTTTTCTGCTGCGATTTGGCGTAATGGGATTGGTCCCTCACCGTGATGCTTTGCTAGTTCAATCATAATCGTTAAGCCATAACGACCTTTAGTAGAAATTTTCATTATAACACCTCATCTTTTTTAGTCCATCCATTTGCTTTATTATAGCATATAACCTTTTAAACCACTCGGAAATACTTTATGATATTTTTACAACGTATTAAAAAGAAAGGTGTGAAGGTGATGAAAAACGAACCACTAGCCTATAAAATGCGTCCACGCAATTTAGCTGAAATTATCGGGCAACAACAAGTGATTGGTCCCACAACAACACTTTATAAAATAATCGAAAAAGGTCATGTACCATCTATGCTACTATACGGACCGCCCGGCGTTGGCAAAACGTCGATTGCAAATGCCATTGCCGGTAGCTCTAAATTGCCGTTCATTGCGCTAAATGCGACACATGCTGGCAAAAAAGATGTGGAGCAAGTTGTGATGGATGCGCGCATTAGTGGCAAGGTCATTTTATTTTTAGATGAGATTCACCGCTTTAATAAATTACAGCAAGATACACTACTGCCGCACGTTGAAAACGGTTCAATTGTGCTCATTGGGGCGACGACAGAAAATCCGTTTCATGATGTCAATCCCGCGATTCGTTCGCGTTGCGGTGAAATTTTGCAACTTGAGCGTTTAACCGTAGAAGATGTTGTCTCACTCCTACAAATGGCACTCGCGGATGACGAGCGCGGCCTTGGCAAAATCGCGATTGACGCAACAACTACGCAGCTAACGCGTATTGCCGAAGCAAGTAATGGGGATGCGCGAAAGGCCCTTACGCTACTCGAGTCAGTTTATTATGCATCGGACGAGGAAGACGGTACAACAAAGTTAAATGATAATGCTATCGATGCACTAGCGAAACGAATCGGTGTGTACGGGGATAAAGGCGGCTCGCATTTTTATAATCTATTATCCGCATTGCAAAAATCGGTGCGCGGCAGTGATACCAACGCCGCGCTTTATTATTTAGCGCATTTACTTGAGAGCGGGGATCTCGTCGCTGTTTGCCGACGCATGCTTGTCATGGCATACGAGGATATTGGTCTTGCAAGTCCAGCTGTCGGTGCACATGTTTTAGCGGCGACAGAAGCTGCACAAAGACTTGGTCTACCTGAAGCGCGTATTCCACTAGCAAGTGCGATTGTTGAAATGTGCCTCTCTGACAAATCAAACTCGGCCTATAAAGCATTAGATGCCGCCATCCAAGCGATTCACGACGGCAAAATAGGTGACATCCCTGCCCATTTAAAGGATACACATTACGCAGGAGCAAAAGAGCTTGGGCATGTCGGCTACGAATACCCGCATCATACACCAATCGGCACATTTGGTGGCTGGGTCGACCAGCAATATTTACCGGACGCACTCGTCGGAACTGAATTTTACAACCCCGTCATTGCAGGTGAGGAAAAGCGGATGGCCGCCATTTATGAAAAATTAAAAACATTTAAAAAGAAGCAGCAGTAGCTATTCTACCGCTGCTTCTTTTATTTCACCGAAAACTTCGACACAGCCTGCGACAATGTACCAACTAGTAGTGCACTACGTTCCGTATCATAATGTGCCTGGCGCGATAACTCGGCCATTTTCTTCGTCGCATGCTCAACCTGCTGCACAACACGAACGTTTTGCTCACTGCTTACGGCAATACTTTGAATGACATCGCGCATTTGATCCGTGACATTCGATTGATCCTGTTGCTCGACCGACATCGACAAAAGCATATCCTTTACAACGCGTATATAGCTCGCACCCTCTTCTACTTCATCACTATTGGTATGGATGGCGCGCTCTATTTGCTTCGAATTATTTTCGATTAACACAAGTGTTGCATTAATATCCTCGGTTGCATTTTTCGTTTGATTTGCTAGCTTACGAATTTCATCGGCAACGACCGCGAAGCCTTTGCCGTACTCACCCGCGCGTGCCGCCTCAATCGATGCATTCAGTGCAAGTAAATTTGTTTGATCTGCAATCGCTTGAATGGACTGGACGACCTTCTCGATACTTGCCGATGATTCGGTAAATGTTGTCGTTAAAGCGATTGTCGCTTTCACCTTGCCAACAACCTCACTAATTTTTTGCTCAATCCCAACAACCTGTTGCTGTGCAGATAGTAATTGATCAGATGATTGCACTTCCATCGTTCGCAACGTTTCTTGAATCCCCTCAATTTGTGCCATTGCCTCGCGGACATCCTGCAACTGCTGATTGGTCGCAACAAACATCTCCTCCATTTGCAGAAGTACCTGTACCGAATGCTGCTCCCCACTTGTCGTACGCTCGCGCAATAGCTGATTTGTTTGCTGGACGTCCTCTGTCGAAATTTGCACCTTCGTAATTAGGTTCGCCTGTGTATCAACAAAGCTATTGACCCAGCGCCCCATCTCGCCTGTCTCATCATTTGTTAAGAGCTTCTCATCCACGCGAATCGTTAAATCACCCGCACCTTCTGCGATTTTTTGAATCATATTCGTTACCTGGTTGATGCGCTCGACAATCGGGCGTAAATGTTTTTTCGCAAATGTATACGTTGCAATGACCGCATACGCAACGTTAATCGCAAGTACCGCAAGTGGCGGGATAATTTTGATGGCCGTTAATAGTTGAAACAGCAGAACATTTAACATCATATAAAAAGTAAAAGTGGAGCCAAGCTGAAAACCAATCGAACGTGTGCGGTACACCTCTTCAAAATCCGCCTCACACATCATGCCCCAAACATCTGGGCTATGCGGCAATTGGAACGTCACGCCTTTGCCTACTACTGAAATATGGCGATAATCTGAATAGCCTGGAAATTCAACCGCTAAGTTTGTACCATTTTTTATCGTATTCGCTACACCCGGATGTAGCTCGCCTGTTGCAGGATCGGTAAAGCGAATCTCAAACTCTGTATGGCGCTTAATTTGCACCGTACCCCATTTTTTTGTTGGTATACCCGCCTTTAAGTTCGCTCCTAAGCTAAATGTCTCATCCTCAAATCGACTTCTCGATAACGCCGTTCCCTCTGCAATCGACGCATCCAGATTCGCTCTCGCCATAAATAAATAATTATCCCCTGAATCAGGATACACATGCCCTGCCTCACGCTGAATTAAATCTGAAATAACATCATTTGGTATACGCGCTGCCATCACATATTGCAGTTCGTCCTGTTTAAAAACCGGACGTAAAAAGAGCAAGGTCACCTCGTCATGAAATTTTGAAGAGCGCTTCCCAATTTCTAAAGTAAGTGGATCTATATAGGGACCATATAGGAAGGGTTCTCCTGTCTGAGCAGCTGTTGTTACCGCCTTCCTATACGTGCTCTGTTGCGCATAATTCGTCCCGATATGCTTCTGATAGCTTGAGGCTAAAACAGTTCCTTGCGCATCGAGTAAAAACAGCTCTGTAAAATAGCTACTGCGATTTTTTGATTTTATTAAATAGTCATTCAGTTCCTTGCCCTCGTAACGAATGACCTCTTGTGCACGTGAATCCAGCGACACCCACCGATCAATTGTCCACGATTTCAATAAATCTACACGCGTTTTCGCAATACTTTCAAAAATCTCCTCTTTTTTCTGCTCCGAACCTTTATTTAATTTGTGCGACCACCACAGCGGCAATCCTTCTTTAAACGTTAACCATCCAAAAAAACTCATCCGCACCCCTCCAGTTATGTTACAAATTCGAACATACCTTTTTTACTATATATAGTCATTTTATGGATGTTTTTTCTAAAAATCAATGTTTGTCACCGCTATGTAACGTTTGGAAATCGCTTCATTTCAACTTTTCACTAGGATTTATTCAAGCTATATCCGCATTAGAAAACTTTTTTCATTTTCAGTTGAAAGTCACATAATATGTCATGTATTTTCCCAAAACAAAAGCGCTAAAGTGCCTGCTCAGCCCCGACAAGCGCTGGAGAGCCCGAAGTGAAAGTGCGCTTTTCAACTTTCACCCGAGGGATCGAAGCGACCTCGAGGGGCTGGCGCTTTAGCCTGGACGTAAAGCATACTTTGCCTTAAGTTATCCACAATGCGAAAATCTAAAGTTTCCTTAACAACAAAAAGCTACTTTCAGAAAATAACAATCTGAAGGTAGCTCGTTTTTATTATTTATATGTGTGTGCTAGCTGTTTAAATTGCGCTAAACATTCATCTAATGTGTTGGAAAGTTCTAATGTGATAGATTCTCCCAAAAGCAACTCCGCACTTTTTTGAATTTCCTCTAAAAATTCACCGTTTTCCTCCGTTTTCGGATTCGGTAAGCAACGCACAGCAATTTTATACATTTCTACAACGTGTAAACTCGCTTCTTTATCACTCAAATCAATTAACCGCGCATGTGTTAAGCCGTTAAAATAAACTAACTTCGCTGCGACATCCATAAATAACGGCCAATACGTCGAACGCTTCGGAATCTCACCATTATTATTTTCTAGTTGGCTATTAAAGTAATTCACAACTTGATGTAATAAATTATCTAAAATGCCATACGCCTTTTCGTTTTTTTGCGTTGTATCAACATAATCAAAAACTGTTTGATTCATCACATTTTGTACTGTCCCTAAATTCAAAAGATCATTTGTAATTTTAATACTCATATCCTATCTCCTTTACTCCCTAATGTAATTTAACTATAGCAAAAAAAACAGTAGATACGATAAAAACGAAGAAATTACTAATAAAATGTAATTTTTTTCATATTTTTTAGCATTTAGTAGAATTTTTAACATTTTAATTCAGAGGAATTTACTAGTTTATATTAATCTTTCAATATACTTTGTATAAAACTCATCTTTGTATTTTGATGTACCCATCGGCTCTGTTGTCATAGTACTTTTTGCGTATCTTTTTATGACGGGCGTAATTCCGTAAAAATACCATGTGCTCTTTTCAACCCATTGCTCTAACGTAGCTTGCTCCGCCCTAGATAAAAAATTCTTTTGACGAATAATTGCTGCCATCTTATAAAAGCTATCAGTTAGTCTATAGTTTTTCATTTGAAAATCGTATTCTGGCGCGACGATTTGTTGTGTATCATAAACGTGAACAATGCCTAATTCATAATCAATTGCAATTTCTACTGTGCCAACCTCATCTAATAAATTTAATCCTTGATACTGGATTTGTGCGTATTTTTTCATAATCCCTCACGTAAAATGTTTTCCCACGATAACAAATAGATAAACGTCAATTCCGGATTCACATGAAATATCCGAATAAATAAGCGATTATTTATCGTTACGTATAATATTATGCTATACATATAACAAAAGACATCCTTAACGAATTTGCTAAAGATGCCTTTTCTAATCATTAATCTTGTACGCGTGTAATTTTAATATCTTTTAAAATGGTATTAATGACCCAGCTCGCTGCGAACAGACCGACAGTTGAAGGAACAAATGCGTTCGATGATGGTGGCATTTTTGCCTTACGAATCGCCGCATCTGGCTTACCGACATGCTCCACAACATCCGGACGCACAACAACTGGTGACTCGTCTGAGAAAATCACCGTCACGCCCTTTTTAATGCCCTCTTTACGAAGCTTTGTACGGATGACCTTTGCGAGTGGATCTGTATGTGTTTTTGAAATGTCCGTAATTTTAAAGCGTGTCGGGTCCATTTTATTTGCTGCACCCATTGAAGATATGATTGGAATATTACGCTTTAAGCATTCCTTCACAATATGAATTTTATAAATTACCGTGTCAGATGCGTCAATTACATAATCAATGCCTAAATCGAAAAATTGCTCATATGTTTCCTCTGTATAAAACATATGCATATCAATCACTTCACATTCAGGATTAATGTCAGCGATACGCTCCTTCATGACACCTGACTTTGACTTGCCAACAGTTGATAAATACGCCACAAGCTGACGATTCACGTTTGTAATGTCTACATTATCTTTATCTACTAAAACAATGCGGCCAACACCGCTACGCGCACACGCTTCTGCCGCAAATGAGCCAACACCGCCAACACCTAGAATCGCAACTGTTGTATTTTTTAACTTCTCTAAACCTTCTGTACCAATCGCAAGCTCGTTGCGAGAAAATTGATGCAACATACAAAATACCCTCTCAATCTATATCATTCTACTCGGAATTATACAATGTTCGTATGCATTTAGCAAGCAATTCTAGTATGTAGCTACTTGTTACGTGCATCTAAAAAACCACCTACAAAAAAGTAAGTGGTTTCCTAACAGTCGAGCTGTTATAGACAAGAAATTGGACGAACCCCAAATTTGCCGTCTCATTTACAATCGTTTTGAACCCGCACTCTAGCAAGGGGGGTGTCCCAGTCGATACGTTAAACGTCCCGCTCCGTGTGGGGCATGTTTGCGATATCGGTCATAAGAACTCCCAACGATTTAATGTTCGGTCAAAACTATTAGGTAAATGCGTGTGACGAACAACTCAGGATTCGTATTACAGTCATCTTACCACCAACTTTTTAAATTTTCAATCAAAAATAGCTTAATACTTTAAAATAATCTTAATGTACTAATAAAACCTTATTTTCTGTCACTTTAGCAATTATTCGCTATTTTATCCCGTTTCTTTCACAACAAATAGTACTAAAGTAGAGTCTTTTCTAAACAAAAAAATCCCCACTCACATAGAAGTGGGGATACCTATTATGAACGTTTAATACGTAAGCTTAATTCATCTAGCTGTGCTTCTGAAACCGTTGACGGTGCATCTGTTAGTAAGCAGCTTGCTGAAGCCGTTTTCGGGAATGCAATTGTGTCGCGTAAGTTTGTACGACCTGCAAGTAGCATTACTAAACGGTCAAGACCCATTGCAAGACCACCATGTGGCGGCACACCGTATTCGAATGCTTCAAGTAAGAAGCCGAATTGTGCACGTGCTTCCTCTTCTGAGAAGCCTAAAAGCTCGAACATTTTTGCTTGTAAATCTGGCTCGTAAATACGTAATGAACCGCCACCAAGCTCGTAACCGTTTAATACGATATCATACGCTTGTGCGCGCACCTCAGCAGGGTTTGTGTTCATTAATTCTAAATCTTCATCGAATGGACGCGTGAATGGGTGATGCGCTGCATAATAGCGACCTTCCTGCTCATCGTATTCGAATAATGGCCAGTCCACAATCCATAAGAATGCGAACGTAGACTCGTCGATTAACTCTAAATCTTTCCCTAATTTTAAGCGAAGTGCACCAAGTGCGTCTGCTACGATGCTTGCTTTGTCTGCGCCGAATAGTAATAAGTCGCCTACTTTTGCGTCCATGCGCTCAAGTAATTGTGCTGTTAATTCTTCTGAGAAGAATTTCGCTACTGGACCAGCAACGCCTTCTTCTGTAACTTTTAGCCAAGCTAAACCTTTTGCTTTGTAAATCGCTACAAATTCAGCTAAGCCGTCTAAGTCTTTACGCGTGAATTTATCTGCAGCGCCTGCTACGTTAATTGCCTTTACAACCCCGCCTGCTTCAACCGCGCCTTCAAATACTTTCATACCTGTTGCAGCAGCGATTTCTGATACGTCTACAAGCTCTAGGCCAAAGCGTACATCTGGCTTATCTGAACCAAAGCGCGCCATTGCTTCTTTGTAGCTCATACGTGGGAATGGTGCTGTTACGTCAACGCCTTTTACGTCTTTCATTACTTGTGTCAGTAAACGCTCGTTCATTGCAATGATTTCGTCCATTGACATGAATGATGTTTCGATATCGACTTGTGTGAACTCCGGTTGACGGTCAGCACGTAAGTCTTCATCACGGAAGCAGCGTGCGATTTGGAAGTACTTCTCAAAGCCACCGACCATTAATAATTGTTTAAATAATTGTGGTGATTGTGGTAATGCATAAAATTCACCATCATGAACGCGTGATGGCACTAAATAGTCACGTGCGCCTTCTGGAGTTGATTTTGTTAAAATTGGTGTTTCTACTTCTAAGAAACCTTCTTCTTGTAAGAAGTTACGCATCACGCGTGTTACGTCCGAACGCATTTTGAATGTGTTGTACATTGATGGACGACGTAAGTCTAAGTAGCGATATTTTAAGCGAATATCTTCGCCGATTTCGATGCCATCTTCAATTTGGAATGGTGGTGTTTTCGCTTCGTTAATAATTGTTAAGCTTGAAGCAAGCACTTCAATTTCGCCTGATGGAATGTTTTTATTTACTTGAGAAGGATCGCGTAGAACAACTTCTCCTTGAACTTCTACTACATATTCGTTACGGATTTTGTCCGCTACTTCAAGTGCATCTTTTGCGTGGTCACCAAATACCACTTGGATGATACCTGTGCGGTCACGTAGGTCAACGAAAATAAGTCCACCTAAGTCACGGCGGCGTTGTACCCATCCTTTTAATACGATTTTTTCACCTTGTTGTGCTGCTGTTACATCAGCATTTGCATGTGTGCGTTGTGCCATTTTTGTTGCCTCCAATTATTTGTTTTCTAGCATGTACTGAACAAGCTGACCGAATTCTACCTTCTCTTGGTCACCTGTTGCCATGTTTTTCACGTTTACGACTTGCTCTTCTAATTCTGAATCGCCTAACACGATGACATACTTCGCACTTGCACGGTCCGCTGCCTTCATTTGCGCCTTCATTTTACGCTCTAAGTAATCCATCTCTGCTGAAATACCTTTTGCGCGGAATGAGCTGACAAGTTCAACAGCTTTTAATTTCGCCGCGTCCCCCATTGTGATGACGTACATGTCTAGAGTATCTTGTACATCAAGCTCAATACCTTCCGCTTCAAGTGCTAGAAGCAAGCGCTCGATTGACATGGCAAAGCCGATCCCTGGCATTTCAGGTCCGCCAATATCTTCTACTAGACCGTTGTAACGTCCACCACCGCAAAGTGTTGTAATCGAACCGAAGCCTTTTGACGTCAGCATCACTTCAAACGCTGTATGGTTGTAGTAATCTAAGCCACGCACTAAATTCGGGTCTACAACATACGGAATCCCTAATACGTCTAAATACGCTTTAACTTTTGCAAAATAGGCTGCTGAATCTGCTGTTAAATAATCTGTTAACGCAGGAGCTGTCGCCATCAGCGGGTGCTCATGGTCACGCTTGCAGTCTAAAATACGTAGTGGATTTTTTGCTAGACGGCTTTGGCAATCGCCGCAAAGCTCATCAATTGACGGCTCGAAATGTTTAATTAACGCGTCGCGGTGCGCATCACGTGTTTCTTTGTCACCTAATGAGTTAATGACAAGCTTTAAATCCTTTAAGCCAAGTGACGCGTAAACGTCCATTGCAAGTGCCATTACCTCTGCATCAATTGCTGGGTCAGCTGATCCAATTGCCTCTACGCCAAATTGCACGAATTGGCGGTAGCGACCTGCTTGCTGACGCTCATAACGGAACATAGGGCCTGTGTAGTACAGCTTTACAGGCTGATCCGCTGAACCGAACATTTTGTGCTCGACATATGCGCGCACGGCTGAAGCTGTTCCTTCTGGGCGTAGTGTCATCGAACGGCCACCACGGTCCTCAAATGTATACATTTCTTTTTGCACGATATCGGTCGTATCACCTACACCGCGCTGGAATAATTCTGTTGACTCGAACATCGGTGTACGAATTTCCTTATAGCGGTATACGTTGCACAGCTCGCGAATTTTCGCTTCGACTAATTGCCATTTTTCCGATTGCCCTGGTAAAATATCTTGCGTTCCTTTTGGTACTTTAAAATTCATGGAAAGCTCCCCTTTCTTTTATTTCTGTGGTTATTGGTGCGAAAAGCGCTAAAGCGCCCGTTTAGCCCCGACAAGCGTTGGAGATTCCGAGGTGAAAGTACGCTTTTTAACTTTCACCCGAGGAATCGAAACGACTCGAGGGGCTGGCGCTTTAGCCTAGACAGTATAAAAACCAAAACTTTATACTTTCTTAGCCCACAAAAAAAAGCCTCCGTCGCCTCGCGCCTATGCGCAAGGGACGAAAGCTTGTATCTTCCGCGGTTCCACCCTAATTGACGCTTTACGCGTCCTCTCAAAACTCGGATAACGGCCGATTCCGTTTTTCCCTACTAGCGAAGTGCGTTCGAAAAAAAGCCTCTCAAGTGTTATTCACTCATACATTCTGTAGAAAAGATTTCAGCCTAGGTCTTTTCCTCTCTTGTCCAGCAGTGGTATGTGCTACTTGCTTGGTCGTTGGCGATAATATATCAATAAACCTATCGTAATGTTGTCAGCCCACAATGTCAACTATTTTGAAAAAAACTATAGATTTTCATGGTTAACTACTCTTACAATATGGGTAGGCAATAATCGACAAATGAATATATTTTTGTCTATTTTACTAATAGAAATGAGGTGCGTAATGCGAAAACTCTTTATTTCACTTCTTGCCGCGCTATTAATTTCGACAAGCTATACGCCGCATTCTAAGGCCGAGCAAGTCGTATTAACGGATTATACCGTTAGCGGCGAAATTTTGCATTTGCGTGAAGGGCCTGGTTTATCCTATCCGATTATTGAAACATTGAGTGAAGGACAAGCACTAAAGGCGCTAAAAAAAGAGGGTGATTGGATTCATGTTCAAAAAGGTGATGTCCAAGGCTGGGTGGCTTCATGGCTTGTAAAAGAAACGACACAAACTCCTGAGGTGACAGACAACAAAGTCGTCATTGCGCAAGTGGACCTTCTTAATTTGCGTGCCGAACCTTCCCTTTCCGCAGCTGTTTATACGAAACTATCAATCGGTGCAGAGGCAAAATTTTTACAGCAACAGCAGGATTGGATTCAAATTAAATACGGGGATTACACCGGCTGGGTTGCTGCGTCCTATGTGGTCATTAACGATGCAACAGCGCAATCTCAGGCAGCGGGAGAAACGACAGCTCTAGCAGAAATTGACCCAAACACATTTACGGTAACAGTAGATGCCGTAAATGTGCGAAAAAAACCGGACTTAACAGCAAAAAAGCTTGGAACTGCTAAGAAAAATGAGCAATATAAAGTGCTTAGCCGTAGCAATAACTGGGTGGAAATTCAGTTTGATGATAAGCAAAAAGGCTGGGTGTATAGCTTTTACGGTACATTCACGATTCAAACAACTGACTCGTCTACGACTACCTCGATGTCGAACTATGTTACGATCATTTATAATGAGACAAATTTACGCGAAAGTGCCTCGACATCATCCAATATTGTTGAACGTGCCAATGCTGGACAAACATATCAAATTATCGGTGTAGAGGATGACTGGTATCAAATTGATATCGGTGACAAAACAGCCTACGTCGCGAACTGGGTTGTGACGACAAATGACACAACCAAAACGAACGCAGCTAAACAAAAAGAACCACGTAAAAAGGGAACATTAAAAGGCGTTACAATCGTACTTGATCCTGGGCATGGCGGCAATGACAATGGGACAATGGGCGTTCGTGGCACAGCAGAAAAGGATATTAACACATTAACTGCAGAGCTGCTCCATTCCAAATTGCGCGCTGCCGGTGCGGAGATTGTGTTAACACGTGAGTCTGATACATATGTGGATCTGCGAAAACGTGTAGCCATCTCGCATCAATATGAGGCTGACGCATTTATTAGTATTCACTACGACGCGATTGAGGATAGCTCCGTCTCAGGCTTTACAACGTACTATACGAATTCTTATCAAAAAGAGCTTGCTGAATATGTTCATGCTGGGCTAGCAGAAAAGATAACGATTCGTGACCGCGGTGCACGTGCAGGAGACTATTTAGTACTGCGTGAAAATCGTCAGCCAGCCATTTTACTCGAGCTTGGCTATTTAAGTAATGCCGGCGAGGAGCGTGCTGTGACAACAGGTCATTACCGCGAACAAGCAACACTCGGGATTTACCAAGGCATTTTAAGTTATTTTGATGCACAATTAGAAAAATAACGATGTGCTAGGACAAAAGTTTTAGCGTCACTAAAAAAACCGAACTATGATTCGAAACTCTATTTTAGAGCTTCAATCTAGTTCGGTTTTTATTGTGATTTGTAGAGCTCATCATCCATTATTCGCATTGATGACAGCCCAATTGGCTACTATCCTACGCAGTTACTATCAAACCCTGTAATTTCCAACAATTGCTTGTAACTCTTGTGCACGATGATTTAAATCACTTGCTACCGATGTAATATTTTTTAGTGAATACATCTGTTGCTCTGTCGCAGTAGAGGACTGTTGTGCATTGTCGTGCGTTAATTGCGACGAACGGGCAATTTCTAAGACAGATGCCGCTACTTCTTCCGCGGTTGCAGAAATTTGCTCTGTCACAGCTGACACATCTTCAATTTGTACTCTCATTTGACCAATTGCATTCACGATTTGACCAAATGACTGTCCTGCCTCATCGATAATGCCCACACCTTGCTCTACATTTTGTAAACTTTCTTCAATCGCAAGCTCTACATTTTTTGTATCACGTTGAATTTCATTTGTCAGTATCACAATTTGACTTGCCGAGCGATTGGATTCCTCTGCTAGTTTACGCACTTCATCTGCTACTACTGCAAAACCTTTCCCGTGCTCACCCGCTCTTGCTGCCTCAATCGCTGCATTGAGCGCAAGTAAATTCGTTTGATCCGTAATGCTCGTAATCACCTGTGTAATACTTTCAATATCTTTTGACTGCTGACTCAATTTTTGAATGAGCTCGGTCGTCAATTTTGTCGACTCATAAATCGACGACATTTGATGACTTGCGCTATAAATATTTTGTGCACCGACCTTTGCTAGCTCTTCAGTACGACCTGTAAAGCTATGAATCTCTTGTGAGGATTCTGCTATTTTTTGAACCGCTATCGCTGTTTCATCCATCGCTGTCGCGCTTTCAAAAGCCGCCGTCGTCATTATTTGAGTATTTTCACTACCATGCTGGGCACCTGCAAGCATCACTTCTGCCGCTACATGTACCTCACCTGTAACCGCGGTCAATTGTCCAGATGTTTGATGTAAATGATCTGCACTCATCGCTAAATTTGATAAAAGCTTCGTTAATGTCTGTTTCATGTCATTAATCGCCACTGTTAAGCGTCCAATTTCATCCGATGAACGAATCGTTAACGGTTCTAATCGCAAATTTCCTTTTGAAATTTCCTGCACATGCCGCTCTAATCCCGCTAATGGAATCGCAATTCGCTTCGTTAACGAAACGGATGCAATAACACCTGTTAAAATCGCAACGAAAATCGCAATACCGGTTATTACCATAGATTGCTGTGTTGTAGCATTTGCCTCTTGCTGTGCCTGGTGAAAAGTTGTCGATATTTCAGTCGTTAAAGCTGTTGCATCATCCATAAATAGAATGACATTCATCCCAGCAATATCAATATAATAAGCCGCAGCTGCTTCTAGTCCTTGTGTATTTTTTAACTGAATGGCTTCATCAAGGGAAGCATACATGATTTTTGCCTTTTCCTTTACTCCCGTAAGAAGTGCTTGTGCGGCTGCATTATCTTTTTCTAATGCCTGATCTAGCTCGGCTATTAGCCCATTTACTTCATCACGCCTTTTTTGAACTGCTTCAAGCGTATCCTTTCCGAGAATATAGTTCTGTACTAATGTTGCCTGTGCCATTGCGAGACGGCTTAACTCTGCTGTTGCATAGGTTTGTGGTAATCTCGTATCGAGCGTCTGGCTATATTCTCGGTCCACCTTTTGTAGCTGAATAAAAATTGTTATGCAAGCTAATACTGTGACCGCGATTGAAATGGCGAATCCCATACGTAATTTGTTCTTTATTAACATAACAACACCCCTTTCTTCTTAATTATAAGGAAGGGGTGTTTTTTATAATATACATTTTTACCATTAAATTCAAAATAGTGAAATATGTTCACGAAGAGCATCGCTCAAACTTAGCACATTTACATCCAATTAAGTTAATGAGTAATAATAAACATGCATTTTAGATCGTTTAGTTGCACTTACATATTCGCCATTAAACGCTTGGCAATCATTTGATATTCCTCGGGACCAATGCCCGGTGCAAACTCTTCCGGTAGCTCCGCTAAATCTGGAATCTTGTGCCCTTTTGGTGTCCCTTCTTTCACGATGAGCTTGGCATTTGTTTGTGGATGGACACCTTTCCAAATTTTATTAATATCCGTATAATCGCCGACATAATTCCATGTGAACAGCACATTACCATCCCCGCGGTCCTCGTACTTGCGTGCATGGTCAAACACTCGGTTATCGAGGTTCGGAATTGGTAGCATCCTCGTTACGTCAACACCTGTGGCCATTTCAAGTGCCTTTGCGTATGCGATGATATGCACACCACCGCGCACGAGCAAATAGCCAATCATCTCACGTGCTACTGGGTGATCCGTCATCTCGTACACGCGCATTTTATGTGTCCGTGCGCCGCATTCTAAAAAGAAATTATGCAGTAAATCAAACACTAAGTTGCCGCTCGTCACAACATATTCCCCGTTCCACGGCTTGCCCATCGAATCCACTGGCATCGATGTTTGCGCCGAGGCGATAAAGCTTTGTGTATTGCGCATATTTTTTGCATTCGCAAGCGGGGTTAAATCCGGTGGTGCGGTAAACGATGCACCCTTATTAAGTAAATTAATCGTGTTCGCCACAAGCTCTACATGGCCAAACTCCTCCGCTGTAATGCTCGCAATTAAATCATAAAACGGCTTCAGCTTCTGTTTGCCGCGAAAATTAAACGACTGGTACATATAATTATTCAGTGTCGACATCTCGCCAAATTTCCCACCGAGCAGCTCCTGCACCGCGCTTGCTGCATTGGCATCGCCGTATTCTACTTCAGGCAGTTCAATTAACAATTTATTGACACGCTGAAACAAAAAACATCTCCCCCTTGTCAGTTAAACGTATGACAAGGGGGAGATGCTTATGCGTTTATTTTCGCGGGACAAACCGTGTTATTTGTCCACCTTGTTTCTAATTTGCACCGGACTAATCCACTGCACTTCACAAATTCGAATATAAAATGGTACACGGCATACATCGAGCACTAAATAATCAGTCGTGACCATTTTTAACAAACCTTGTTTTACATGATTACCGGTCATTTGTACCGCTACCATTTGCCCGACTAATCCTTGCATCGAAGCGGCAAAGTATGCTTGATCCATTTGCCCATAGGAAACCAATCTTTCACTCCTTTACGTCATACTCTACTGTATGACAGAGGCGTGTTTTTCGTACCTTTACTTTTCCTTTGATTCGACGATGATTGTTACAGGTCCATCATTCACGAGTGCAACATCCATCATCGCACCGAAAATACCTGTTTCAACGTGCAGGCCATGTCCACGCAAGCAATCATTAAACTGTTCCCATAACGGCAGTGCGATTTCAGGGCGCGCTGCTTGTGTGAAGCTCGGACGCTTGCCCTTTTTTGTATCCGCATACAGTGTGAACTGTGACACCGATAAAATCGCACCACCATTCTCTAGAATGGAATGATTCATTTTGCCATCTGCATCTTCAAACAGACGCAAGTCAGCAATTTTTTTCGCGACATACGCCACGTCCTCTACTGTATCAGTATGCGTAATGCCGACGAGTAGCACATAGCCGCCATCAATCGCGCCTGTTACTTGTCCATCAACCGTCACAGACGCCGCCTTTGAACGTTGTAGTATAACTCTCATATCAATTACCTTCTATCTTTAATTAATCACGCGCTGCACCGAATAAATATCTGGCAGCTGCTTAATTTTTTCAACGACTTTATGCAAGCCGGAAATATTCGAAATCGAAATTGTTAAATGAATCGTCGCGATTTTATCACGGTCTGCACGCCCTGATACAGCAGAAATATTTGTTTTTGCTTCACTGACCGCTTGAATGACATCATTTAATACACCTGGGCGGTCAAATGCTGAAATTTCAATATCGACTGGGTATTCCTTGCGCACAGCAGAGGCTTCATTTTCCCACTCTACTTCGATAAGACGCTCTATTAAATCCTCTTCTTGGATATTCGGACAGTCCGCGCGGTGTACTGATACGCCGCGGCCCTTCGTAATAAAGCCGACAATCTCATCACCTGGCACCGGTGTACAGCAGCGTGAGAGGCGAATTAATAAATTATCAATTCCCTTAACGACAACACCCGAATCCGTGCGCTTTTTTTGCGCAGCATTGTTCATTTCCTTGACGATTTTTTCAAATGCGACCTCTTGCTCACGCTCTTTACGCATACGCTCTGCTAGGCGATTGACGATTTGCTGTGCCGTAATACCGCCAACACCAACTGCGGCGTATAGGTCGTCCTCTTGTGTATAGTTAAGCTTTTCAATGACGCGGCGGAAGTTTTCAGGCGTCAGCACCTCTTTTGGATCAAACCCCTGCACCTTAATTTCCTGTGCCACCATTTCCTTGCCCTTAACGACACTTTCCTCGCGTACATTTTTCTTAAAGAACTGCTTAATTTTATTTTTTGCCTGTGAGCTTTGCGCGATTTTAACCCAGTCACGACTCGGTCCAAATGATTGCTTCGATGTTAATACTTCGACGATATCACCCGTTTTCAGTGGTGTATCAAGCGGCACCATCTTGCCATTTACTTTCGCGCCAATTGTCCGGTTACCGACCTCTGAGTGGACGCGGTACGCAAAGTCAATCGGCACAGAGCCTGCTGGTAATTCAATCACGTCGCCCTTTGGTGAGAATACATACACCATATCCGAGAATAGGTCGAATTTTAATGAATCCATAAACTCCGCCGCATTCGACGATTCGTTTTGGTATTCTAAAATTTCGCGGAACCAGGTTAATTTTTGATCGATATTTTGCACGTCTGTTTCTACTGTTTTGCCTTCTTTATATGCCCAGTGTGCGGCGATCCCGAACTCGGCAATGCGGTGCATGTCCTTCGTGCGGATTTGTACCTCGAGTGGGTCACCATAAGGACCGATGACCGTTGTATGCAGTGATTGGTATAAGTTTTGCTTCGGCATGGCGATATAGTCCTTGAAGCGTCCTGGCATCGGCTTCCAGAGTGTATGGATAATCCCGATTACCGCATAGCAATCTTTAATGCTATCGACTAAAATACGTACCGCAAGCAAGTCATAAATTTCGTTGAACTGCTTTTTTTGCAGTGCCATTTTACGGTATACACTGTAAATATGCTTCGGGCGACCATAAACATGTGCCTCAATGCCGACATCGTCTAGCTGTGAATGAATCTCGTCCATTACATTATCTAAATACGCCTCGCGCTCGGTACGCTTTTTCTTCATTAAACTAACGATGCGGTAATATTGCTGTGGGTTCAGGTAGCGCAGTGCCGTATCCTCAAGCTCCCACTTCACCTTCGAAATTCCAAGGCGATGTGCAAGTGGTGCGAAAATTTCAATTGTTTCCTGTGAAATACGGCGCTGCTTTTCAGCTGGGAGATGCTTTAGTGTACGCATATTGTGCAGACGGTCTGCAAGTTTAATCAAGATGACGCGAATATCCTGTGCCATTGCAATAAACATTTTACGGTGATTTTCCGCCTGCTGCTCTTCCTTTGACATGTATTTAATTTTGCCAAGCTTCGTCACACCATCAACAAGCTTCGCGACTTCTTCACTAAATTCACGCACTAAATCATCGCGTGTAACGGTTGTATCTTCCACAACATCATGTAAAAAGCCTGCTGAAACCGTCTCAGGGTCCATTTGCAATTCAGCTAAAATACCAGCCACTTGGACAGGGTGAATAATATACGGTTCTCCAGAGCTACGGAACTGCTCTTTATGCGCTTCCTTTGCGACCTCATACGCTCTTACGACAAAGGCAACATGTTCATCATTCATATACGATTTAACGAGCTCGAAGACATCTTCGGGCGCCAAAATTTGTTCTTTCGCCATTGATTTATCCACCTTGTAAAGTAATTTTTCTTCATCCATTACGCCCAGATTTTTCGAGGACCCACAACATGTGGGACAGTCAGCCATTGTCGTACAATGCTTATATGCGGACTTCCTCTTTAAAAATTCGTTCAAAAAATCCGTGACATCTTCCAGAGGAGTAACTTCTTTCATTAAATTAGTGAACTAACTAGTAAAGTACTTCCTATCTAGCATCTATTTTTTGCTGAAAGAAGTCAAATATAACGTTAATTGTATAAAAAATCAGGTCTGATTGTAAAGGGAGCCGGTAATTTAGTTTTCTAGTTTAGTGAAATATGTAGGAAGTATGAACAAAAGCACTAAAGTGCCTGCTCAGCCCCGACAAGCACTGGAGAGCCCGAAGTGAATGTGTGCCCTTCAACTTTCACCCGAGGGATCGAAGTGACTCGAGGGGCTGGCGCTTTAGCCTAGACGTAAAGTAAACTTTCCTTAACTTATCCTCAATCCGAAGATTTATAATTTCCTTAACATGAACAAAAAACTACCCCTTTCTCTCCAGAAAAAGGGGTAGCTCTAAATTAGTACTGAATTAGTACTGAATTAATGTTTTAATTGGGCAATTGCTAATTTTTTCGCGACCTTTTAATTCGACAAGCTCGATGATGAAGGCAGCACCTACTACCTCGCCGCCTAGCTCTTCAATTAAACGTACAGTTGCTTCTACTGTACCACCCGTTGCAAGTAGGTCGTCACAGATTAATACTTTTTGACCTGGCTTGATGGCATCCTTATGCATTGTTAATGTATCTGTCCCATACTCAAGACCGTAGTCTACAGAAATAACTTCGCGTGGTAATTTACCAGGCTTACGTACAGGTGCAAAGCCGATTTCAAGTGCGTATGCTACTGGGCATCCGATGATGAAGCCGCGCGCTTCTGGACCTACGATAATCTCAGCGCCAACTTCTTTTGCATACTCAACAATTTGGTCTGTTGCGTATTTGTACGCTGGACCGTTATCCATAATTGTTGTAATATCTTTGAAGCTAATGCCTTCCTTTGGCCAGTTTTCTACCGTTGTTACATATTGTCTTAAATCCATTATAAATTGTCCTCCTCAGGAGCTCATTCGTTCGTCAAACCACTGCTTTAACTCTATATACGTTGCATACAAAAGCTTTTGCTCTAATTCAATTTGCGCTACTCTACGTTTGTATGACGGCGCATCTGAAAGTGCATATTTTGGTGCATTTTCGACAACAGTCGTCAAACCATTCTCTATTGTAACAAATCCGAGTTCAAAAAACACGTTTGTCATAAACTTAATTACGTCGATATTCAGTCCAATATGTTGCGATAATTGTACAATATGCTCTTTCAGGTTAAAGGTCGGACGTTTTTTAAGAAAAGCGTAGTACCATTTAAAATGCTCACGTGAGGGCATGCCATTAAAATACTGTGAATCTGCGGTGTAGAGATGTGCATAAATACGCGTCGGCTGCACTTGTTTTAGCAATTGCTCAAGCAATAAGACATTTTTCGGCAAATCCAATAATACAATCGATGACTTGATATTTAATGGTAACTCTTTTTGAATAAACAATAGCTCATGCGGAATAAGTGGTGCAAAATGTGCGATTGTTTCTTCTTTAAAGGCAATAAATGTTGTTTCTGCAACAGGAATTTTCGCGAGCCAGTTCGCGACCTGACTTTTCCCTCGGTAATCAAATAGCTGCCACTCTGTTACGCGCACGTCCTCCACCATAAATTGCGGCTTTTTATTGCCCTGCCACTCATTAATTTGCAAATCACCGACAACCGAAAGCGGCACGCCGTACGAAATCTCGTCATGCAAATGGCCCTTGCTAAAGCCAATCGCATCAACCGTACCGTATTTGTCCTCAAGCTCCATTTTCAAATGATTTTCCCCTGCACCAATTTTGCGCATTGATTTCACATTTATATTTTGCAGCGCAAACACCGGCTTCGCAAATTCCATACCGAACGGACCAAGCTTACGAATTTCCTCAATCGCTGCGACTGACACTTCACTTAAATCAATTGGCACATCAATTTGCAGCTTTTGAATGAGTTGCTCGTCCGTTAAACAAGCGCGCGCCTGCTCATCTAGGCGACGTCGTAATTCGTCTACATGCTCTAGTGGTAACGTCATACCAGCCGCCATCGGATGTCCCCCGAAATGTGGCAGAATATCACGGTTTTTCGCAAGCTCATTGTATAAATGGAAGCCTTCAATACTACGCGCCGAGCCTTTTGCGATTCCCTTGTCATGGTCTAGTGCTAGCACAATCGTCGGGCGATAGTATTTCTCGACAAGGCGTGACGCGACAATGCCGACAACCCCTGGATTCCACCCTTCCCCTGCAACAACGGTTACGAAACTGTTTTGGATTGTTGTATTCGATTCAATTTGCGCAATGGCTTCATTTGTAATATCCTCAACGATTTTTTTACGCTCCGTATTTTTATCGTTCAGCATATTAGCAAATGTTGTCGCCTGTGCTTTATTTTCGCTCATTAAAAATTCAACACCCGGCGCTGCATCTCCTAAGCGGCCCACTGCATTCAGGCGTGGTCCGAAATAAAAGCCGATTGTTTCCTCATTAATATCAGTCTGCTTCGCTCCAGCAACCTCACAAAGTGCAGGTACCCATGCATTGTAGCTTGTACGTAGTGCCTCAATGCCACGCTGTACAAGGTAGCGATTTTCACCGACTAAAGGTACTAAATCCGCCACTGTACCAATTGCGACAAACTCAAATAAATGATCCGGTAGCTCGCCGTACAGTGCATGTGCCAATTTAAATGCAACCCCTACACCTGCAAGCTCACCGAACGGATAATGCCCCTCTGGTACACGCGGATGCAAAATAACGTCTGCGTTTGGTAACACCTCACCTGGCTCGTGGTGATCTGTGACAATAACGTCCATCCCAAGCTCCTTTGCCACGCGAATCGGCTCGATACCGCTTATCCCGTTATCAACCGTAATAATGAGCTCGACTCCGTTCGCATGTGCTTGGCGGAAAAGTTCCTCATGTGGCCCGTAGCCATGCGTAAAGCGGTTCGGAATCATAAACTCGACATCTGCACCAAGGTCCATTAACACATTTAGCATCACCGTCGTACTCGTGATGCCGTCGCTATCATAATCGCCGTACACTAAAATTTTCTGCCCACTATCAAGTGCTTCTTCAATACGTGCTACAGCTTCTTGCATTCCGTGCATTAAAAAAGGATCATAATAGCACGCATGATCAATCGTTAAAAGTTTTTTTGCCTGTTCCACCGTTTCACAGCCGCGCGCCGTTAATATTTTCGCCGCAATTGTTGAAATTGGTAACTCTTTTTCAAATTGTTTCACTAATTGTTCGTCTGGCTCAGAAATAAGCCACTGTTTTTTAGACTGTATCATTCCATCACTTCCTCGCCATTTATTATACCGAACAACTATTCTTTATAGCAATTCGCGATGTGCCATTTCGTGCTTTTCCTCACAGCAAGCTCTAAAAGAATTAATACAAGTGGCTACATCGCCTCACCAAAGACGTAATTAACGGGTACACTTTCCATATTCACCATCGCAAAAATAAGACCAAACACTAATCCTGATTGCATTTTCATAGTTGACCCTCTAACCTTTTAGTTTACTAGCCTTATTCCCTTAAAATCTGTAAAACAAAAAAACGAGTGAAAATGTCTGCAGCATTTTCACTCGTTTTGTTTAATTTATCCAAATATTTACAATTTGGCGTTTCAGCAATATCTAAGCAGTCGTGCCAATCCTTCGTGTCGTAAAGACCGAGGTTTGAACGCGCATGAATCGCTTTCTTTATACTTGTGGCTCGTCTGAACCCCATTGTTTTTTCTCTTTTTTCACAACCGCGCCGCCTGATTTGTTCATTTCACGTACCTTTAATGAGTACCACACTTGTGCGGCGATACAAATTGATGAGTACATCCCTGTCACTAAACCGATTAGTAATGCGATTGAGAAGTTTTGGATTGATGGTGCACCTAAGAAAATCAGTGCGATAACAACAACGATTACTGTTAGTACAGTATTCACCGAACGTCCCATCGTTTGACGAAGTGATTTGTTAACGATTTCCGCTAACTGCTCCTTCGACGTAATTTTTTCGTGGTGATCAATATTTTCACGAATACGGTCAAACGTAACGATTGTATCATTAATTGAGTAACCAACAATCGTCAGCACCGCGGCGATGAATGTAATGTCTACCTCTAAACGTAGCACACTGAAAATCGCGACTATGAAGAATACGTCATGGGCAAGTGAAACAACAGCACCTAGACCCATGCGCCATTCAAATCGTACCGCTACGTAAATAATAATGCCTAGCGCTGAGAATAATAACGCCTTAATTGCGTTTTTCGCAAGCTCTTGTCCAACAGTAGGTGATACAGTGTTTAGCGTCGGCTCATGACCGAACTCATCGACAACCGCCTTTGTAAAATCAAGTACTTCTTGTTGAGAGAAGTCTGTTTTGTAGCGCATTACGGCAACATTTTGCTCATCACCTGAAATGACTACATCGTCATTATCAAAACCGATTTCATCTAAATAATCGACAACTTGCTGCTGCTCAAGTGCTGTGTCTGATAAAATCTCAACACGTGTACCACTTGAGAAGTCAATGCCAAGATTTAGACGGAACACGCCAATCATAATGACACCAACGACTAAAATAATCATTGATAATGTGTAGAACTTTTTACGGTTGCCTACGAAATCTAATTTATCGAACTTTGTTGAAAGCTCGATTGTTTGAATATTTTCATCTAAGCTATGTTGCTTTTCACGTTTAATCCCAAACCATGCTGGATTATCAAAATAGCCACTCTTCACAAGTAAGCCCATTAATACACGTGATAACCAAACAGCTGTTACGAATGATAATAGAATTGTAATAATTAATGTTGTCGCGAAACCTTTTACAGAACTTGTACCGAAGTAGAATAATACGATGGCAACAAGTAATGTCGTTAACTGCGCGTCAATAATCGCTGTTAGTGAAGATTTCGAACCCAGTCTAAATGCATCCTTCACTGGGTGACCGACACGTAATTCCTCACGAATACGCTCAGCCGTTAAAATATTGGCGTCAACCGCCATCCCGATACCAAGCACAATTGCTGCGATTCCCGGTAATGTTAATACGGCGTTAATGCCATTGAAGATGACTAATACTAAGAATGTGAAAACTGTTAGTGTAATAATCGAAACAAATCCAGGTAAGCGATAGTACGCTAACATGAAAATAAAGATTAAAAGTACACCAATCACACCTGCAAATACTGTATCATTTAATGCATCTGCACCAAACTGTGCACCAACAGATGTTGAATAAATTTCTGTTAATTCAACTGGTAATGACCCTGCGTTTAGTACAGAGGCGAAGTTTTTCGTTTCTTCTACCGTGAAGTTACCCGAAATCATGACGTCTGTTGTATTTAACACTTGTGTAACAGAAGCAGCTGATTCATATTTTTGCTCAGCTGGTGGCTTTACGCTTTCGGCAGCGTATGAATCTACGCCCTCCTCAAAGTCTAACCAGACAACAAGTAAGTTTCTGCCCGGTCCCATACCCATGACGTTTTGCGTTATGTCTGCAAACTTCGCAGCATCCTTTAACGTAAGTGTCACGATTGGTTGGTTTTGCTGGTCGAATGACGCTGCAGCCCCGCCCTCTTTTAAATCTGTACCATCTAATAAAATATTATCGTCCACATCACGGAACGTTAAATTTGCTGTACTTGATAACAGCTCACGCGCAGATGACTGATCTGAAAGCCCTGCAAGCTGTACGCGAATACGATCCTCGCCCTCAACTTGGATGCTTGGCTCACTTACACCAAATGCATTAATACGATTATTAAGTGCCGTCGTCGTATCTGCTAGAACTTCCGGTGTTATCTCCTGTCCATCTACAAGCGACTTCACCTCGTAAAGCACTTCAAATCCACCTTGAAGGTCAAGGCCAAGCTTTACATCATCTAAAACTTTTTGTACCGTTGTGCCCATCCCTGTAAATAGCAGTGCTACGACAAGGACAAACGTAATGATACGGTTTGCCAATTTCATGTGGTAATCCTCCTCAACATCACATGCAACATGCATGTGTAAAAGCAACACAAACGTGCTTTTTCATAACATATGTAGCAAATAAAGCATGCCGATTTTTTTACTTTTCGAAATTCACAACTGATAACGAATTTCAAAAAGCACAATAATCTTATTATGAAACACGCACTCGCAACTGTCAAATTAATACTTAGGAAAAATGACCGTCACGCTTTTAAAATACATACCAAACTAACTACTACCATATACATCCTTGTATTTATCCTGGAGCGGTGCATACAATAATAAATCGAGCTCCTCTTTTGACAAATTGACTGTTTGCGTATAGCGAAATTCATTTACTTGCTCATAATTCATTATATTTGACGCTGACACATCATAAATTGTTGCAACAATTTCATATAAATGTAGTTGCCCCACATCTTTTTTGCGCCATTTCTTATCCAAACAATAATTCCATAATTGCTCTTTCGTAATCGCCTTGTAGCCATAATAGTGAAGTTCTTCAATTTTACTATCAATAACAACTTCTACATGCTTATAGAGTTGTTCAAAGCGCATTCCCATCTGCAACACCTCATCCCCTAAGTTTTAATACGTCCCTTTGTTGCATACAAATAATTGTAGAACACTATCGATGAATTTTGAAGGGACTGAAGAAGTGAATTCTTTTGTCAAAGGTACGATCTTTTTAATGGTTGTTATTTTTATTTCTAAGCTATTAGGCTTTGTTTTTCGTATGCAATTTATGCGAATTGCTGGAGAAGAGGTTGTCGGGCTCTATATGACCTCGTATCCGACGTTTATTTTTTTCATTTCACTCGTGCAGCTCGGCATCCCGATTGCTATGTCCAAACTTGTTGCTGGTTATTTTGCGAAGGGACAATATGCACACATCGAAGCCGTTTACCGTGTGACGTTCCGAGTTTCGCTCGTTGCCATTATTTTATTCATTCCGATCCTTGCACTATGCACACCATTTATTGCAACGGCTTTATTACATAACGAAAAAATTACCTATACACTACTTGTTGGTTTAGTCGCCGTTCCATTTGTCATCATTTCAAGCCTTTATAAAGCCTATTTACAAGGCGTTACACAAATTACACCGACCGCATGGGCACAGCTTTTCGAACAATGCATCCGAATCGGGCTGACAGTGCTACTACTTCCTTTCTTTATTTCCCCAAATGAGCCCGCACAAACAGCGGCCTATGCAATGGGCATCACATTACTTGGCGAAATTTTTTCACTACTTTTTTTACGTTTTTATGTAACGAGAATGAAACGGAAACTACACGCACAAAGCATTGTACAAGTTGCGAGGAAACCGATTTTCAACATTGCCTTGCCTGCTGCTGGTAGTAAGCTATTCGGCTCCTTTACGTGGTTTTTAGAGCCGATTATTTTTTTAAAGGCACTCACTGTTGCCGGCCTTACCGCTGGCTATGCGACAACGCTTTATGGTGTCATTTCAGGCGTTCATATCCCACTCCTCCTCTTCCCTGCATTTATTCCAGCAGCGCTCGCGATTGTGCTCATCCCAGCGGTTAGCGATGCTGTTGCAAGACATAATAAATCACTGCTCAATAATCGGATTGAATTGTCTCTCAGATTATCGTCAATCGTCGGCTGCATCGCTGCAACGATTTTTTATTTGCACGGGGACGAGCTCGCGGGTGCACTGTTTCATTTAGAGGAAAATCGTGGCTATATGAAAATTTTGGCGCCTATTTTTTATTTTTATTATATTCAAAGTCCACTGCATTCCATTTTGCAAGCTATCGATGAAGGGCGTGTCGCGATGCTGAATTCGATGTATGGCGGAATCGGTAAGTTATTTATTTTATTCGTCCTCGCCTCCCAGCCATTTATTCAGGAAAAAGGTGCGATTATTGCCATTGGTTTTGGCGTCCTGATTACATCATTTCTTCATATCGCTTCGATTCGGCAGCATAAACAAATCGCCATTGGATTCCGAATTTTCCTCATGCCTTACGCACTCTTTATCCTCATGTGCGTCATGCAACCACTGTTAACACGGTCGATGTCACTGCCAATTGAAATCACGATGTCACTCACGTTTCTTACGCTTCTTTTACTTATAACAAAACAATTACGCCTGTCTGATTTACACATTTTACGTTCCATTTTTACGCGCCTTTAATTGAACATGCAGCTTCCCCTCTTCATAGCAACAATAAAAAATTTGCGCGGTATTTATATAGCCTGCACCGCGTAACTCTTGCTCTAGCCATGCCACATCTCTGCCAATAAGCCGTAAATGCCGTTTGTCAATATAGCCATCTAACACGAGCGGCAGGCTAAACGGCTTTTCGCCCTTCAAATAAATCGACAGCTTGCCCGACTGCTCCAAAAAGGCATAGGCGACAGAAGTGATCGAATCAACACCGGCCTCGCGCAACTGCTGCAATAAATCATCTAAGTTATACCGCTGCTTGCGCATTTCATGTTCCATAATGACCCCATCTTTAATCATCAATGATGGGTCGCCCTCAATGACATCACGTAGGCGTTTATTTTTTAAAATAACAAAAGAATTCAAATATTGAATAATAAATAAAATAATAATTGGTAAAATTGATTCAAAAAAAGAGCTATGTACATCCTCTAGAGCAAGAGCAGCAACTTCCGCAATTAACACAAAAATCACCACATCTAAAATACTTAATTCACCGACCTCACGCTTGCCCATTAGTCGAAATACAACGACGACTAAAATATATAAAATAATTGTACGTATAATAATTAAACTAATATCAGACATAAGCGACACCTCCATTTATAGTATGTGCCGTGTTTTCTTTCTCAATACAAAAAGAGCTGACATATGTCAGCTCTCCATACATAATAAAAAGCTATGCTAAAAATTAGCATAGCCCTCTTCATTAGTTAGCTTCTACGCGACCAATTGCTTGACGCTCAAATTTAACACGTGTATTATCATCGATTTTTAAATATACTACTGTATCTTCAATCGCATCTACTTCACCGTGCAAGCCGCCTACTGTTACAACGCGGTCACCACGTTTTAGTTCATTTTGCATTTGTGTTGTCGCCTTTTGACGCTTTTGCGCTGGACGAATTAAAATGAACCACATTGCAACGAACATAATGATAATTGGTAAAAACTGTACAATACCTTCCATGCTGTCATACCTCCTTCTAAAATCTCACCATTCTAGTATAGTATAAAATTTCACTTAATGGTTATTTTGTCTATAAAAAACTAAATTTTTCTACTTTAGCGACAAATTCAACTAGAAATTCTTCGCATTTGGCTTGTTATAGCCGTATTTCTCGAAAAATTCTTCCTTGAAATCGCCTAAACGGTCCTCACGAATGGCTTGACGCACATCTTCCATTAATTTAATGAGGAAGCGTAAGTTATGATATGACGTTAAACGTAAACCAAATGTTTCTTCTGTACGTAAAAGATGGCGCACGTAAGCACGTGTGTAATTTTTACATGTGTAGCAATCACAATTTTCGTCGATTGGCGTGAAGTCTTTTGCGTACTTCGCATTCTTGATCACCATACGGCCTTCAGACGTCATCAATGTACCGTTACGCGCAATACGTGTTGGTAATACACAGTCAAACATATCAATGCCGCGCATCGCACCGTCAATCAATGAGTCCGGAGAGCCAACGCCCATTAAATAACGTGGTTTATCTGCAGGCATCATTGGTGCTGTGAAATCAAGTACTCGATTCATAATATCTTTCGGCTCACCTACTGATAGGCCACCGATTGCATAGCCTGGGAAATCAAGCTCAACTAATGCTTCTGCTGACTTACGACGTAGCTCCTCGTATTCCCCACCTTGAATAATTCCAAATAAGCCTTGCTCGTCTGGGCGTGCATGTGCTTCCTTACAACGTTTTGCCCAACGTGTTGTACGGTCAACAGATGCTTCCATATATTCGTAAGTTGCTGGGAATGGTGGACACTCGTCAAATGCCATCATAATATCTGAACCAAGGTCGTTTTGAATTTCCATTGCTTTTTCAGGAGATAAAAATAGCTTATCGCCGTTTAAGTGGTTACGGAAATGTACGCCCTCTTCTTCAATTTTACGGAATTTTGATAATGAGAATACTTGGAAGCCGCCTGAGTCTGTTAAAATCGGACGATCCCAGTTCATAAATTTATGCAGACCGCCTGCTTCCTTCACGACATCATTACCTGGACGTAGCCATAAATGATATGTGTTTGATAGGATAATGCCAGCGTTCATTTCTTTTAATTCTTCAGGGCTCATTGCCTTTACTGTAGCCTGTGTTCCTACTGGCATAAAGGTTGGCGTTTCAAATGAACCGTGTGGTGTGTGTACAATCCCAAGGCGTGCGCCTGTTTGTGCACATGTTTTAATTAATTCGTAGCGAATTGGTGGTTGTGTCATGATAAAAATCCTCTCGTTCTAAAGTAAATACAGTACTTCGAAATGATGTGCTTCTACGCACAAACTTTTATTTTACGCGGTATCGCTTATTTTTGCAATGATTTGCGCGGACGAATGAACATCGCATCCCCAAAGCTAAAGAATCGGTATTTTTCTTTTACTGCTTCGTCATACGCATGCATAATTGTTTCTTTGTCAGCTAACGCACTTACTAGCATTACAAGCGTTGACTTTGGTAAGTGGAAGTTTGTAATCAGTCCGTCAATCGCGCGGTACTCAAAGCCTGGGAAAATGAAAATATTTGTCCAGCCATGTGAGGCGACGATTTTGCCATCGTTATCACGCGCGACAGTTTCAAGTGTACGCGTTGAAGTTGTCCCAACAGAAATAACGCGCCCGCCCTGCTCCTTCGTGCGCATAATGATATCTGCTGCCTCCTGTGACACACTGTAAAACTCGGAGTGCATATCATGCTCTTCAATCGAATCCACGCTTACTGGACGGAATGTACCAAGACCAACATGCAGTGTAATAAATGCGATATTGACACCTTTATTTTTCAACGTCTCTAAAATTTCCTCTGTAAAATGCAAGCCCGCAGTTGGTGCAGCAGCAGAGCCGATTTCTCTCGAGAACACCGTTTGATAGCGCTCGCGGTCCTCTAATGTTTCGTGAATATATGGTGGTAGAGGCATTTCGCCAAGCTGATCTAAAATCTCATAAAAAATCCCGTCATAGCTAAATTTGAACGTACGGCCACCATGCTCAAGCTCGCCTGTACATGTTGCAGTTAGTAAGCCTTCACCGAATGACACAACTGTCCCCACGCGAATACGCTTCGCTGGCTTGACAAGTGTCTCCCACTCGTCCTCACCGTGCTGTTTTAGTAGTAACACTTCAATGTTCGCACCCGTATCTTTTGTCCCGTAAAGACGTGCTGGCATTACGCGTGTATCATTTAACACTAAGCAGTCCCCCGCCACGAGCTCGTTCACGATTTGCGGGAAATGATGGTGTTCAATTTCTTGTGAGCCTGGGTTGACAACAAGTAAACGGCTCGCTGTACGGTCCTCAAGCGGTGTTTGTGCAATTAATTCTTCTGGTAAATAAAAATCAAAATCTTCTACTTTCACGGTTCTTACTTCCTTTTAGTTAGTTTCATTTGGCGAATAGCCAAAGTGTGTATAGCATAAATCGGTGGCAACGCGCCCTCTTGGTGTGCGCTGAATAAAGCCGATTTGCAGTAAATACGGCTCGTACACATCCTCAATCGTAATGCGCTCCTCGCCAATCGACGCAGCAAGTGCATCAAGCCCCACCGGACCCCCACCAAAGCGCTCAATCATGGACTGAATCAGCTTATGGTCAATTTGGTCAAGCCCGCGCGGATCGACTTGCAACAGTTCGAGTGCTTGCGCGGCAAGTGCTGGCGAAACGACCCCGTCAGCAAGCACCTGCGCATAGTCACGCACACGCTTTAGTAAACGGTTTGCGATACGCGGTGTCCCGCGCGAACGCCTCGCAAGCTCATAGGCCGCCTCCTCGTTAATTTCAACACTGAATAACTCACCGCTACGCACAACGATCTGTGCAAGCGATTCCTCATCGTAATACTCAAGTCTGCATAACACACCAAAACGGTCACGCAATGGTGCAGACAGGGCCCCAGCACGCGTCGTCGCACCAACAAGTGTAAATGGTGGCAAATCAAGCCGAATAGATCTCGCCTCTGGACCTTTGCCGACAACAATATCTAGGCAAAAATCCTCCATAGCCGAGTATAACACTTCTTCAATGACGCGTGGTAATCGATGGATTTCATCGATAAATAACACGTCCCCTGGTTCAAGTGAGCTGAGGATGGCTGCGAGGTCACCCGGACGCTCAATCGCAGGACCACTCGTCATTTTCACATTCACGGCCATCTCATTCGCAATCACAACGGCAAGCGTCGTTTTCCCGAGTCCTGGAGGGCCATATAACAGGACATGGTCTAAGCATTCCTCACGAAGCTTTGCCGCCTCAATAAAGATTTTTAAGTTGTCCTTTACTTTATGCTGCCCGATATATTGGCTCAGTCGCTGCGGACGCAAGCTCAGTTCAAACTGCTCTTCCCCAGTGTCCGCTTCATTTGATAACACACGGTCTGACATAGTGCCCCTCCTTTACTTCATTTTCAGTAGCAGCTTCAGTGCCTGCTTCATATAGCTATCCGTCGTTGAAAGCGTATCGTCCTCGTCAAGCTGCCCTTTAATTTTCTCAAGCTCACGCTCTGAATAGCCAAGTGCAGTTAGTGCTAGCATTGCCTCTTCTAGCTCATGTTTATTTGGATTCACACCAAATAGCGGCAGCTCGGTATCCATGCTCGGCATTTCCACTTGCTCCATTAGTGCACCAAGCTTGCCTTTTAAGTCTAAAATCATTTGACGCGCTGTTTTTTTGCCGACGCCTGGGAATTTCACTAAAAATGCTTCATCTTCCATTTCAATCGCTTGAATGACTTGTGTCGGACTGCCACTCGCTAAAATCGCCAGCGCTCCCTTAGGCCCAATGCCTGACACTTGAATGAGCTTTTTAAACAATTCGCGCTGCTCTAAGCTATTAAAGCCGTACAACAGCTGTGCATCCTCGCGCACATGTAAATACACAAAAATTTGCTGCTCTATATTACTCACACGAAATGCATACGGATTTGGTGTGTAAAGCTGCCAGCCAATTCCCTGTTGCTCTAATACCATATATTCCGGCGTAATGCGCGCTACTTGTCCCTTTAAATAATCATACATATAAAATCCCTCACATTCACTGCACTTATTATAGCATACTGTTCGTATTTCTACCGAACAACCGCTATGTTTGTGTACGACAATTTTTGTATGAAAAAAGCCACCATTTTAGTCATGGTGACTTAAAATCGTTCATTTCTGTGATTCAATATGTGCCAACAAACGATTGTAGTACAGGAGATAATCTTGAATAAAGCCATGTAAAAACACTTCAAAGTACGCACGCTTTGCTCCGTCTAGCTGGAGCATATACAGTGCCTCACGCATCACCTCATTTGGAAAGCGTAAATAATCAAGTTTTTGTTTTGCAATTTCAAGATATGGATGCTCACTCAGTAATTGATTGAGCTCATAATCAACATTTGGTAGCGCGCGCTGTAACCATAAAATGATTTCATCGCTCGCCTCTCCGAACATCGCTAAATCAAAATCAATTAAATACGTCTCACCTTCTGTAATGAGTACATTATGATGCACGACATCACCGTGTAAAATGGTCAACGGCTCTAGGCTGCTCGGTACTTGCTCTATTTTTTCAAGCGCCGCCTTTGCGATTTGTAAAATCCTTTCATACGAATCCCCTAAAATACTACGTAGCTGTTGCTGTTCACAAAAACGTTCATAACGTCGGTGCCATTTATCCTTTAAATTTTGCGTAGGTAACGGTTCTGTTCGCCACTGAATATAGTTGTTCGTCATATGCAAATTTTGCAAACAATCAACGGTTTTTATCCGATCTTCTAGTACATTATAATTCGCACTACGTCCACTTACCCAACGCTGAAGAATCGTCTGCTCCTCGATATTTTTCTCTAAAGGAATATGATGTGGAAACTGACTATCTGTAAACCGCTTATGAATAAGTCGTACTTTTTTCGCTACGTCTAGCCTGTCATAATATTTAAGAAAATAATCCCCATGCTTCGTTTCCTTGCGCCAGCAATTTTCCTTGACTACATATGCCATGGCATCGTCATCGGATGCGCCTGCATCATGTGAGGGTGCATCGGCATCACGTTCGATTGCATCGGCATTTGCGACTGCATCGGCGGCGCACAGCACTGGCTTGGTTGCTGTGCGATTTGTTGAATTTCCTCGTAATATTGCTGCACGCGCTGATCATGATCGGGGCACTTTTTCTGCATGGCGGACGATTCCTCTCGCTGGATTGGAGAAGTCATTGTATATTCATCCATTTGCACACCATGACAGCACATGCAAATAGGTAGGGGGTACGGCATCATTTGCGGTGCGCAAGGTTGCTGGGTATACATTGGGTGCATTGGCATTTGCTGCATTGGCATTTGCTGCATTGGCATTGGGTGCATCGGCATTGGGTGCATCGGCATTGGGTGCATCGGCATTGGGTGCATCGGCATTTGCTGCATTGGCATTGGGTGCGGCATTTGCTGCATCGGCATTTGTTGCATCGGTTCCTGCATCGGCGGCATCATCATCGTTTGTTCAATCGTTGGCTCTACATGCACATGTGTATGTTGCCATTGTGGCATTGGCATCGGCATTTGTTGCATCGGCATTTGCGGCTGAAGATAAATATCCCCTTGCCACGTTGGCTGTTGTGGTAAGGGCTTTTCTTGCTCCTTCGGTACAGGTACAGGAGCTGGTGCAGACTGCTGAACCGGCTTTTCTTTGACCATTTCTTTTTCTTTTTGCATCGCTGGCAAATAAATTTCCATCCCTGGCACAATATAATCCGGATTTGCTAAATGCGCATTAAGTCGCTTCAACTCATCGAAGCCTATCGCATATTGCTTGGCAATCTTCCACAATGTGTCCCCTTTTTGCACAATATGAACTCGCACAAACTTCCTCCTTTTCCTCTCTAGCATATGCCTAAAAAAAAATAAAGTGCCACTAATTCAATCGAAGAGACCCAATATGATACACTAGGACTACAGAAACGGTTATTTGAGGTGGACAACATGAAAAAAATGCTTGGAGAACAGCGACGCGCGGAGCTTCTTATGCTACTAAAGCAAGCGGATACGCCAATTACAGGGGGCGATTTAGCGAAACACGCAAATGTCTCTAGACAAGTCGTTGTGAATGATATGAATTTACTAAAAGCACGCAATGAGCCGATCATGGCCACAAGCCAAGGCTATGTCTATATTCAATCGGAACACATAACGCGTTACGTGCGTAAAATCGTCTGCGCACATAGCCCTGAGCAAGCAATTGACGAGTTATTTATGATTGTCGACTGTGGGGTTACAGTCGAAAACGTCATTGTCGAACATCCTGTATACGGAGAAATTACGGCATCACTTATGGTGTCGAATCGCTTAGAAGTGGAACAATTCATCGCGCGTGTACGTGAAACGAAGTCCAACTTTTTATCTGCGCTAACAGACGGGACGCATTTGCACGTCATTAGTGCAACGTCAGAGGAAGGCTTAAATCGCGCGGTGGATAAACTGCGCGCGGCTGGAATTTTAGTGGAAAATTAAAAGAAGTGCATTCGTGCCCGTTTACACGCCTAGAGATTTCCGAAACGACCTCGAGCGTGCGGCGCGAATACCTAGACATAAAAATACTAAACTTTATACTTTTTAGTCACTAAAAAAGGAAGAGTCCCGAAAAATTTGGGCTCTTCCTTTTCATTTATTACTCAATAAACCGTGCACGTTCCTCAGCAGTCGGCAATTTGCACACCTGCTTCTTCCCGAATAAGCGGTAACGATTTTTCGCGATGGCTGTGTAAAACAGATCGCGAATCGGTGCAGGCACGACGATAAGCGCATAAAAAAGCTTCCATACGCCTAAGTGCCGTGCAATACGCAGGGCCGCCGTTGATTTCGTGTAGGCACGCCCCTCTTCAATGAGCACAACACTATCCACATCACGTAGCCCGTATTTTTCGATCAGCTGCTGGCCGACCTCACTTTGTAGCGATGCAAAATGATGCGCACCCGCGTCACGATTCATAATAAACTGGACACTCGCATCACACATATTACAAACGCCGTCAAACAACACGATCCGCACAGCTATCACCTCACTCTGGTGTCATATACGTAAAGTATGTACCAAGTGTTTTCACTTTGCAACCAAGCGCTCCTAGCTCTTCTACTGCACCTTTCATCATTGCATCCTCTTCGTCTGCTAGCACGTCCACGATAAAGAAATAATCCCCTAAGCCTGTTTTTAGTGGACGAGATTCAATTTTACTTAAGTTTAGCTTGCGCCATGCAAATACCGATAACACTTGATGCAATGCCCCTGAAATATCGACTGGTAACGTCACCATAAATGTCGTTTTCGGCTGTGAGCGCAGTGGCACAATGGCATGTTGCACGTTTTGCTTCGATAACACGAAGAAACGTGTATGATTGAAATGGAAATCGTGAATATTTTCCTGTGCGATATGTAAATCGTACTTTTCCGCAGCCGAGCTATTGGCAACAGCCGCAATGCACTCGTCCTCTGTTTCTGAGATAAACTTTGCTGCTGCGGCTGTTGACGCATACGAAACCTGCTGCGCATTCGATAAGTTATAGTATAAATATTTATGACACTGCGCGAGGGCGTGTGGATGTGAATACACCTTCTCTACGTCCTGCCAGCAATCTGCATATTTTTTATTCACAAGTAAATGCTGCTGAATTTTTGATAACACTTCTGCTGTCACGAACAAATTCGCCTCATGGAATAAATAATCAACAGTCAGTGGTACCGAGCCTTCTAGCGCGTTTTCAACGGGTACAACCGCTAAATCCACCTTGCCCTCTGATACCGCCTCAATACATTCCGGAATCGTTGCATACGGTACATGCCAATCATTCGGATATAAGCCCTTTGTTGCTAAATACGTAAAGGATGCCTCAGGTCCTAAATAGGCAATTCGTCTTTCCCACGTTTCGTTCGTCACGTAAACTCACACTCATTTCTAAATTTTCAGTATTTTAATTATAAAAAAGAGTTGCCCAAATGCTTTTGGACAAGCTCTTTTATTCACGATTGTATTCATTGTAATACGTTCACTCTTAAAAGCAAACCTTTAAACAAAAAATTTAGGCTACACTAAGTGCAGCCTAAACATTATAACGCGCCCGAGCTAATAACCTCAGCCGACTCAA
Organism: Solibacillus sp.; assembly: GCA_040274725.1. GTDB lineage: Bacteria > Bacillota > Bacilli > Bacillales_A > Planococcaceae > Solibacillus. Next base: position 107,130 of record JBEMAQ010000003.1, read on the forward strand.
TAAACTCCAATTGCTTCAATAAATAAATGAGCTCATTTAAATCGCCCGTCATACTCGTCACATCAAGTGATAACGTCACATTCGCGCGCCCTTGAATCGGAATCGTTTGGTGGATCGTTAATACATTGCAATGCGCATCTGACACTGTTTCAAGCAATTTCGCTAATGCGCCTTTACGGTCCTGCAGTAAAATGAACACTGTCAAAATCCGTTCCTGGACAATCGAATGAAACGGGAACACCGCATCGCGATACTTATAAAAAGCACTGCGTGATAAATCGACTTCTTTTACAGCATCCCAAATGGACGCCACTTTACCACTTTGCAAAAGCTGCTTCGCTTCAAGCGTTTTTTGCATCGCATCAGTAAGTACGTCTTCACGCACTAAAAAATAACGCTGATTCGCAATGTTTTTCATCATTTTCCTCCTAATTAGTCAACGAAATCAAATTCGAATTCTAATAAGCGAACTGTATTGCCGTTTTCAGCACCGCGCTTACGTAATTCCTCGTCAACACCCATCGCACGTAATTGACGCGCAAATCGGCGAATACCGTCTTCACGGCTGAAGTCTGTCATTTTGAATAGACGTTCAATCGTGTTACCAGAAATAACGAATGCACCGTCATCATCACGTGTAATGATAAGGTCATCATTTTGTTTTGTATGCTTGTAAAGAACCGTTGCGTCTGATTCTTCTTCTTCAATCTCATATAATAAGAACTCAGGTGTCACTTCAAGTAAGTCAGCAATTTCAAATAACACTGGCTTTAGGCCTTGACGAGAAAGTGCTGAAACTGGGAACACTTTTACATCTTCGCCAATTTTTTTCTTGAATTCTTCTAAGTTTTCTTCTGCATTTGGCATGTCCATTTTGTTGGCTACAACGATTTGTGGACGCTCTGTTAAACGTAAGTTGTATTGCTTTAACTCATCGTTAATTACTAAGTAATCGTCGTACGGGTCACGGCCTTCCATACCACTCATATCAATTACGTGCACGATTACGCGTGTACGCTCGATGTGACGTAGGAACTGCATCCCAAGACCTACACCTTGGTGCGCGCCTTCGATTAATCCTGGTAAATCCGCCATAGCGAATGAACGGTGATCATCTGTTTCAACCATCCCTAAGTTCGGTACGATTGTTGTAAAGTGGTACGCACCAATTTTTGGTTTCGCTGCTGATACAACAGATAAAATTGTTGACTTACCAACCGATGGGAACCCTACTAAACCAACGTCTGCAAGTACTTTTAACTCTAAAATAACCTCTAACTCTTCACCTGGTTCACCTTTTTCAGCTAACTCTGGTGCTGGGTTTGATGGGGTAGCAAAACGGCAGTTACCGCGACCACCGCGACCTGCTTTTGCAATGATTGCTTGCTGACCATGCTCAACTAAATCGGCAATAACTGTTTTTGTTTCTGCATTCATCACAACAGTACCTGGTGGCACTTTCACGATTAAATCATCTGCACGACGACCATGCATCCCTTTACTCATGCCGTGCTCACCGCGCTCTGCTTTGAAGTTACGTTTGTAGCGGAAATCCATTAACGTACGTAAGCCTTCTTCTACCTCAAATACAACGTTACCACCACGGGCACCATCGCCACCTGCTGGACCACCATTCGGTACATATTTTTCACGACGGAAAGCAACCATACCGTCGCCACCGTCCCCACCTTTAACATAAACCTTGACGTGATCGACAAACATTTATTTCACTCCTCTATTGCGCTCAGTATAAAATGCCACGAACTTGTCGTTTCTTCTAGTACTTGAACGGCTAATTTTGTTTCTTTATTAAATTGCGTCGCTTCCCACTGCCCCTTAAAATGGACATCTGCGAGAAAGTGATTCGCATGACATTCGACTGTGATATGTAGCTCCTGTTCCGTATACGGATCAAGTGCTTCATTCAGATGAATCACTGTATTTTCCAAGTATTGTACAATGTGCGAATCAAGCGCTTCGTCTGCTGCTTGCTGCACATTACTATTCAGTGTAACTTGCCAAGCCGGATAACGCCAACTAACGGTTTGGAGCCATTCAATTGTTTTTGGTAAGTTTAATTTATTTACATTCGAAAGCATTTTACTTTGTTCAGCGATTTTCTGAATAAGCTGTTTTGCCTCGTCCACATGCTGTAAATCTAAATACATTTGAATTAAATGAAGCTGATTTAAAAAATCATGGTTGGCAAAGCGCAACGTCTCACTTACGGTCAATGACTTCTCCATCATCCAATCCACTCCTACACATCGTTATTTAGTATAACAAGTTTTTCAACATTTTTCCCACAAAACATCAAATTGTTATTGAACTTCATACTATCGGAAAATTTCAGTGCGCCATCTTTACAAAAACCATGCAAAAAGGACTGCATAAATGCAGTCCTTTAATTAGTGAAAGTAAAACCTTCAACCAAGAATTATGCTTCTTGAGCTGTTGGGTATACTGATACTTTTTTCTTATCGCGACCGTAACGTTCGAATTTAACAACGCCGTCAACTTTTGCGAATAATGTATCGTCACCACCGCGGCCTACGTTTGTACCTGGGTAAATTTTTGTACCGCGTTGACGGTAAAGAATTGAACCACCAGTAACGAATTGACCATCAGCACGTTTAGCGCCAAAGCGTTTAGACTCAGAGTCACGTCCGTTTTTAGTAGAACCTACACCTTTTTTAGATGCGAAGAATTGTAGATCTAAAGTTAATAATAACATTCTGTTCCACCTCCTAGACCATTTTATATTTCAATTCGATATATTCTGAATAGCTAGCAGTCATTGTATAGAACTGTGTTACCATTGTGTTCAGAATAACTTGTAATTTAGCGTCTGTTTCATCAGTCAGCTCCGCTTGTGGAACAGTTACTTTTAAGTAACCGCCCTCAGGACCTTGCTCGATTTCAGGCGTAATGCCTGTAATTTGCGGGATAGCATTTACTGCGCCAAAGGCAACAGCAGAAGCGCCAGCACAAACTAAATCTCGACCATAGACGTCCGACAATGCGTGACCTGAGATTTCAAAGCCATTTGATTTGCGATTTGCATCGCTATAAATTGTTACAGTGATCATGATGTCACCTCACTTATTAAGCGTTGATAGCTTCAACTACTAATTTTGTGTATGGTTGACGGTGACCTTGTTTACGACGGTAGTTCTTTTTCGCTTTAAGTTTGAAAACAGTAATTTTCTTTTGCTTACCTTCTTTAACAACTTTAGCTGTTACAGTAGCGCCAGCAACAGTTGGAGCTCCAACTTTAACTGTTTCTCCACCTACGAATAAAACTTTGTCAAAAGTAACGATTTCGTCAGCAGCCACACCTAGTTTTTCAACATAGATTTCTTGACCTGCTTCAACTTTGATTTGTTTACCACCAGTTTCGATAATTGCGTACATATAAATGCACCTCCTCTTAGACTAAGACTCGCCCGGAATTGCAGGTGACCACTAGGGTGCTTAATAACCTGTTCAGCGCGGTTGTAGTAGCACGGGTGCTACAAACAATAACATTAAGATATTATCACAATATACATTCTTAAGTCAACCTATTTAGCACTATTTTTTCATAGGCTGCACGGTATTTTCTTAAACGCCATTCTTTTGCTACTTGTATCAACAAAAAAACACTGAGTAGTGCGAGAACATATTGCTCAAATAAAAATAATGCCAGCAAAAATATTATAGTAAAAAAACATAAAGAAAGCGACAAAAAAGATGCATAGATTTTTAGATTCGGCTTTAACACTAGCATTGTATAATAAAAGATGCGCCCACCATCAAGTGGCCAAAACGGCAAACAGTTTACAAATAATATTATACTTTGATAATGAATGAGTGGCTTAGCAATTGGCTCTGGCAAAAAGAACGCGATTAGTATACCGACTAACGATGCGACCGGTCCACCAAGCGCGACGATGAGCGACTGCTTGCTAGTGAGCTCATATTCATTCATAAATGTAATTTCGCCCCCGTACGGCATAATCTCACAGCTGCGTACACGCACACCTGCACACTTTGCGGCAGCCAAATGCCCAAACTCATGAAAAAGCAGTGACAGCAGTATTAAGCTATAGGTCGCAACATGCCCACTAAGCGCAATACATAATAACATGACAAGAAATAATGGCTGAATCGTCATGCGCATTAGTCGTACCCCTTTAGCCAAGCGAGCATTTCCTCTAAGTTAAGCAAGCGCCCATCTTGTTCGATTTGAAGATAGAACGAATGTTGTTGCTTTCCTATGCTTTGCCCTGCATTTATGGGTGTATACGGTAGTAACATCAACTCATCCAAAAAGCCATATGTGACTGTTGTGCCTTCGTTATAAAGAACGGTCATCGTTTTCCCCGTATATTTCGTATGACCTGTAAATACAACCAAACCGTCATAAAACGCATCTACTGACACAAGTTCATTATAGGTTAGCACAGCACCGTTATTGTAGCGTTCCATTGTAGAAAACGTTAGGATTTCACTACTAAGCTCACTTGTCGAAACAGGAATTTGCTCTGGCTGCAAAAAAACCTGCTGCAAGACCTCGCGCACAACGATTAGATCTTTCGAGCTATACACAATCCTCTCTACAAGTGGCGGCTTTATATCATTTGCAACAAGGACAGTAACAAATAGCAAAGCGGCTATCCACCATCGCCAATATCGCAAGTACCTCATCCAATCCTTTTCTATTATGATATGCACCGCTAGCCTTAGCGATTCAAATGCTAGGATTTCCTCTAAAAACAAAAAACTATTTAGCACCGAATAATTCAGCTACTAAATAGTTCACCCTAGTTATTTGAAAATTGATTTAAATTTAGCGAACATACCTTTAGGCTCGTCCTCTAGCGTCATAAGTGGCACCGATTCACCTAAAATACGTCGTGCAATATTACGATAGCCGAGTGACGCTTTATTGTTTGGATTCATCACAATCGGCTCCCCTCTATTTGAAGAGCTAATAACGTCCTCGCTATCAATGATAATCCCTAATAAATCGATCGATAAATGCGTCGTTACCTCTGTAATATCCATCGAATCTTTACTGTCCATTAAATGCTTTCGAATACGGTTAATAATTAATTTTGGCGCTTCGATGCTTTCACTCTCCAAAAGCCCAATAATACGATCCGCATCGCGAACAGCAGAAATTTCCGGCGTCGTGACAACAATCGCACGATCCGCACCTGCAACTGCATTGCGGTAGCCTTGCTCAATCCCTGCCGGACAATCAATTAATACATAATCGAAATCCTGTTTTAATTCATAAACTAATGCCTTCATTTGCTCTGGTGTTACGGCATTTTTATCGGTATTTTGTGCAGCTGGTAGCAAATAAAGCTTTTCATCTACACGCTTATCCTTCACTAATGCCTGATGCGTTTTACAACGCCCTTCAATTACATCTACTAAATCATAGATAATACGATTTTCTAGCCCTAGTACGACATCTAAATTACGTAACCCGATGTCCGTATCAAGTAGACATACTTTTTTTCCTTGAAGAGCTAATGCAGTTCCTAGGTTAGCCGTTGTTGTTGTCTTACCAACACCGCCTTTACCTGAAGTTATAACGATTGCTTCTCCCACACTCGCTTCCTCCTTTTCACGTAAGGTCACTCCGTGAGTTTCGATGTCTGCGAAGTTCTTCCCTAATAAAAGCTCCTCTTCGCTCACGTTGCTTCCCCCTCATATGTAGATAGATATGGCCTAATTTTTCTTGCTTCTTGAATCTTATCATAACAAATATTACCACATTCATCGATATAAGCACACAGTTGTTCTGTATGCTCTAAAATAAATGTGTGCTCATTTGTCATTAATTCGACTTGATTTGCAATTAACACATGTGTAGGTTCAAAGTATGACGCTGTAATAATCGCCTCAATATTCCCTCCAACTCCTGCGTGTGCAATCCCCTTTAATTTCCCCATTATATGAATATTGCCACCAGCCTCTACACGGCCGTTTGGGTTAACATCACCAATCACGATAATATCTCCAGGTGCTCGTACAATTTGTCCCGAACGTATAATCCCAACGTACGTATCCGAACGCTCAGCACGTAGCCTCGCTTGACATTCCTCTACCGTCAATACATCGCTTTTAATCGCCGCTACACGCAAATTCCCATTGTATTCAAGAATCTTTGCTAACTGCTGTTTTTGTTCATTTGTACAATAACGACGCCCTACATGAAGTAGGACGTCTATTTTACCTTCTATCGTTCCCTCTAAAACTTTTTGTTCTAACTCGTCAAGTAACTCAGCAAAAGAACATTGATCATCTAATTGAAGAACAAATCCTTTCTTTGTTCCTCTCATTTGAACAAGTTGTTTTTTCATCATGACTTTGTCACCTCGCGCTCCAAAAGTTTAGGAGTGATGTTGTGCATGCTGTAAGACACGAGCACTAATTAAATATTTGAATGCCCACCCAAGCACTAATAAAAATAATGAATTTGCTAAAATAGTCGGCACTAATCGATTGAGCAAAAATGCCTCGCGTGGCATCGATGTAAAATCAATTAAAAAGAAAAATTCATACAGCGAAAATTCTAAAAAGCTAATTAATAAAATAGCTAGTATTGTTGAAAATACTAAATGCGTATGAATTCGCTTTGCACTCCAGCCTGCAATAAAGCATAAAAGCGGATAAAGCACGGTATAGAGACCTATTATATTAATATAAAATACGTCAAATAATAAACCGAAAATTACCCCATAAATAATTGCACGCTTCCAATTATAATAAATCGCCAAAAAGATTAAATATAAAATCGTAAAGCGCGGCACTAAAATATACATTTCTTCCTTAAATGAAATAGGTGAAAATAATGCAAATTCAGATTCCATTAAAAATAAAAAAACGGCCACTATCGGAATTAATATGCGTGTCCACATTATTCTTCACCCTCTGCTTCTGGGGCAGGGCCATTCGTTAAGTCTTCATTTGTTTGATTCCCATCAAGCCCATCGATCGCAGTCAATTCACGTTGTGCAATAATGACATTTTCTACTAAAGAAAAATCAGCTGCTGGTTTCACATAAGCTAAGCGTGTTAAGCCGAAGTCGTCCGTTGTTACTTCCGTCACTTCTCCAATTAAGATACCTTTTGGAAAAATACCACCTAAACCGGATGTGTAAACCTTTTTGCCCTCTTCTACTTTAAAGCTTGAATCAATACGTTTGAGTAGAAGCTCATTACGCTCTGCATCATAGCCCTCTATTAAGCCATGAATCTCCTGCTTATTGCCCTCGATATTGGCAGATACACGATAGTTTTCATTATTTGTATATAATAACTCTACTTCGGATGTAAACGGTGTCACAAGCGTGATTTTCCCTACTAAGCCACGAGCTGTCATCACAGCCATATTTTGCTTAATACCATCAGATGAGCCTTTGTTTAAAATAATTTTTTCTTCCCATTGATCAGGGTTTCTCGCGATGACCGTTGCACTGATTGGATTAAAATCACGTAAGCTTTCATCAATTTTCGTTAGCTCACGCAGTTGTGCATTTTCTGCTTCTAAAATACCTACATTCGCTTGCAATACGGCAAATTCCTCTAAACGCATTTTTAAACGTTGATTTTCTTCGTATGTGTTCAGTAGCGAGTCAATATTGTGAAAAATGCCCGTTACATAATTCATTGGCTTTGCAACAATGCTTTGTGCAAAGCCAACTGAATCTTTTATTATTTGCTCCGGTAACGTTGCATGATGACGATCACGTAGAGAGAAGCTAATCAATGCCACAAGAAAAATAAAACTCACCAAAAGAATAATTAATTTCTTATTCGAAAAGTGTGGCATTGTAACATCCTCCTTACTTCGTTTGTTGCGCGCGGATTAAATCGATGTTATCTAATGCTTTACCCGTACCAATCGCAACGCAATCAAGTGGGTTTTCTGCGATAAACACTGGCATTTTTGTTTCGTCGCTAATTACTTTATCTAAGTTGCGCAGTAGGGCACCACCGCCTGTTAAGACGATGCCTCGTTCCATTACGTCAGCAGATAATTCTGGCGGTGTTTGCTCTAATGTTTTCTTTACACCATCTAAAATCGCAGCAATCGCTTCATGTAATGATTTTGAAATTTCTTCCGAAGTGACTTCGATTGTTTTTGGTAAACCGGTAAGTAGGTCACGACCACGAATGTCCATTGTTTCAGCAGGACCTTCTGCACGTGCTGTACCAATTTCCATTTTGATTGCTTCTGCTGTACGCTCACCAATCGTTAAGTTATATGCTTTGCGGATATATGAAATAATTGCGTGGTCCATCGCGTCACCACCGACACGTACTGATTCACTTGTTACGATACCACCAAGTGAGATGACTGCTACTTCTGTTGTACCACCACCGATATCAACTACCATTGAACCTGTTGGCTCCCAAACTGGTAAGTTCGCACCAATTGCTGCTGCAAATGGCTCTTCAATTGTGAACGCTTCTTTTGCGCCTGCTTGACGAGATGCATCAATTACCGCACGTTGTTCGACAGACGTAATACCATAAGGAACACAAATCATAATATTCGGCTTCTTCCAGTTAGAGCCAGATGCTTTCATTGCCTCTTTTAAATAGTATTGAATCATTGCTGTTGTAATTTCGAAATCAGCAATAACGCCATCCTTCATTGGACGAATCGCCACAATTGAGCCTGGTGTACGACCAATCATATTTTTAGCATCGTTACCAACTGCAACAATGTCACCTGTTTTCGTATTTTTCGCTACAACTGAAGGCTCGCGTAAAACAATCCCTTTTCCTTTAATAAACACTAATGTATTCGCTGTGCCAAGATCGATCCCGACATCCTTATTCCCTAATCCAAACAAATTTTGTACTCCCTTTCTCTGCTTGCCTGTTGTGGCATCTGTTAACTACTTATCATTTACGCCTCAGCGTAAATGCGTCCAGACTTTTTCGGTTTTGCTCGAAAAATCCATAAAAAATCTCTGACGATCCGCTAAAGGCTTTATCTTCATTCAACGAGTGTCTACAAAACAATAAAACTAGCGTTTATGTCCCTAGAGAAGGAAAGTGCCCTCTGCTGAATGAAAATAAAATCAATAACATTTATTATAGCGGATTCTATTAAAAATTTATAGTGTCACATGCACCTTAATACGACTTTTGTCGAACGTTTCTTTCATATTAAGCTACTTTTCTATTGTATTGTTAATTTCTCCGCTTAACAAACAAAATTATTATGTAAGTTTTTACATTTACGTAACGGTTTTATGACGTAAATGAATCAAATAAGTTCCCACTATAATATTTTTACTATTATTTAGTCATTGAATCGCACACAAAAGCTGCAGCATCAACGATTTTTATGCTGATGCTGCAGCTAAAGTCTATTTTATGCTGTTGGGAGATGATGCGCAACAATGACGAGCTGTCCATTTTCAAACGCCTTTTTTTGCCGTATGTTGTTCAGCATTCCCTATCCCCATTTGTTCTAGCTGCGTCGTGAAATTCTCTGGTGTTGGCTGGAATAAATTTTTAAGCGAAGCAAGAAAGCCATGCTCATCATTTGACATTTCTGCCGCTCGTTTATTGCTATGTGCAAAAAGATGAATATACTCATTGTGATAGCCACGAAAAACACATACTTTGACAATAAGCTTAGTGTGACTGTTCCCGACACTAGCTATCTAGAAATGTTTTCTTGCGGAATAGAACCTCTCAAAAATAACCTTTTTCTTTCATACTAACAAACTGGTGATCGCCGATAATCACATGGTCAAGTAGATCAACACCAATAATAATACCCGCCTCGACTAAACGATTCGTCACATCGATATCCTCTGGGCTTGGTGTCGGCACACCGGACGGATGATTATGTGCGCAAATAATCGATGCAGCCGAACGCTTCACGGCCTCGCGGAAAATTTCCCTTGGATGCACTATAGAGGCATTTAAGCTGCCAATAAAAATCGTCTTTTGATGAATCACTTGATTTTTCGTATTCAAAAATAACACGACAAAATGCTCCTGCTGTAGGGCTGTCATATCCTGCATCAAAAAATTTGCCGCGTCTTCTGGCGAACGAATGGTAAAACGGTCCTCGACTTCTTTTTGCGCAAGCCTTCTACCAAGCTCAATTGCCGCAAGCAACTGGACCGCCTTTGCTTCACCAATCCCTTTAATTCCAACAATTTCTTCAAGTGTTGCATGTTTCAGTGCATGTAATTTTTCAAAGTTTAACAAGACACGATTGGCAAGTGCTAAAACCGACTCCTCACGTGTGCCTGTCCTGAGTAAAATCGCCAGTAATTCTTGATTCGACAAACTTTGCGAGCCTTGACGTATGAGACGCTCACGCGGACGATCCGCCTCGTGCACATCACGAATTTTCAAATCTACTGTTGAAGATACAACCATTTACACCACCCCTATAATTTTAGTAAGTGTAAAGTAAGCAAGGTTTGCGTTAATGTTGCAATCGGTAGGCCAACGACATTATTGTAGTCTCCTTCAATGCGATCAACGAGTAAGGCGCCACTCGTTTGAATGCCGTAGCCTCCTGCTTTATCAAATGGGTCTCCTGAATCGACATAAGCTTCTCGTAACTCCTGCGATACGTTCTTAAATCGGACCGTCGTTTCTTCTACAAAGGTCGTCTCTGTGCCGTCCGCTTCAATAATCGCAACCGCTGTCATCACTTGGTGGCGATTATTCACAAGCTTTTGTAAATGCGCGATTGCCTCTTCGCGTGACGTTGGTTTATGTAAAAGCTCCTGCTCATACACGACAATCGTATCCGCTCCAATAATCGTTTTACCCGTGCATTTCTTCGCTACGTCTCTAGCTTTTAACAATGCTACATCACGTACGTATTGCTGCGGGGTCTGTGCTTGTACACTTGTTTCTTCTACATCACTCGTCACAATATCAAAAGAAAAGCCAAGCATGCTCAGCAGTTCCTTTCGTCTAGGTGAAGCCGATGCGAGTACAATCGGCGTCGTTGCTGTCAATTTCATTTTTTCATTCCTCCCTCGCTCTATCATAACGGACAAGCAAGGTTTTGAAAAATCTACGTCAAATGCAAACATGCTTTTTCGCCTGCTTTAACCGCCTCAAAAAGTAATTTTCAAGCAGTCGAGCTGTGCATAATAATGATTAAGTACATGCAAACGAATGACATCGACATCGTCCGAAAGCTTTTGTACCTCTGGAATGAGCGCCATCCAATCCTCTGGAACGCTTGCTTCTTTCGCATCTCCCTCAAAAAGATTTTTTAGCCATTTTTCATCTTTTAACGTGCTCGGCAATTGTAACAATGGTTGTTGTGGACAGCTACTCTCAAGTGTAAAGGTTTTATAAAAAGATGACGGAATGGTTGGTTTCGCATCCATTGCTTTTTCCCGCGCTACACTTCCCCAAATAAAATATTGCTCCTCCACTTGAATAATGGCAGCCTTATTTAAGCTCGGTGCTGTGCCAATAAACGCTGCAGCCCCCTCCATCGTTGAATAAACACCATACTGCCTTGCATAAAATTGCTCCTGCTGACCCGTTTGATCCGATTGGTTTGATTGATTATTTGTTGGTAATAACTCACCATCTGTTTCAGTCGGGAGTTTTAATAACAAAATAAAGAGCGCAACACCGACCATGCCACTTAATGCACCATAGAGTAGCGCACGCAGCACTGCACTTTTTTTGAGCGTTCGTACAAGCATCCGACCAACACCTCCTGCCCTAAAGCGTAGCAAATACACATCAAAAAAGGACAAGACTGCTGTCGTCTTGTCCTAAAAAGTTTTCGCTATAATTCGAGTTGTTGGCGAATTTCGCTCAGTAAATAAAGTGAGCCTGTTACGATGCGTACCGTATTTTCTCCACTAGACTGCTGTAGGAATGCAACTACATCCGTCACAATCATTTTTTCTGACGCCAAGCTTAGCTTCATAACATCAGCTGCTTTTGCCGCGCGCTCATTTGCAAAATCGACAAAATAAAATGCATCCGCAACTTGTTCAAGTAAACGTAGCGCCGTCTCGATATCTTTATCTGCCAGCATACCTACAACAAGCTCTACACGTTTTCCTGCGCAATACGCTTGAATTGTTTGCACTAACTTTTCTACACTTGCTGGATTATGTGCACCGTCAAAAATCAGTCCCATGCGTACTTCTTCAAAGCGCCCAGCCACAAACGTTTGTACGACGGCTTGGCGAATTTTCGCCATATCTACGTCGAGCTTGTGCTGCGTGGCAAATTGTAAAAATGCCGTCAAAGCAAGCGCTAAGTTATCCGCCTGATGCGCACCGGCTAACTGACGCTTCAAGCTTGGGATAATGATGGCTGCTTGGTGGTGATAATAACAATCCCCGCGCGCGTCTACTTTCACATCAATGTGCTGACCGAGTATAACGAGCGGTGCGTTTTTTTGTTGCGCTTCTGCTACTACCACATCAAGCGCTTGTTGTGGTAAACGTCCGACAACAACAGGCTTTTTCTCTTTAATAATTCCTGCCTTATGTGCGGCAATCTTATCAAGCGTATCACCTAAAAAATTTGTATGCTCAAGGGCGATGCTCGGAATAATGGATACAACAGGTGTGATCACATTCGTACTATCAAAGCGCCCACCCATACCGGCCTCAAGCAGCACGATATCGACCTGTTCATTCGCAAAATGCTGGAATGCTGCACATGTTAAGAGCTCAAAATCTGTTAATAAACCGTTCACCTGTGCATCAGCTAGTTGCTTGAAGACGATATCCATCGCTTGCTCTGTAATGGATGCTGCATTTACTTGAATTTGATCATGCACATCCTTCACACACGGCGATGTAAATTTACCGACCTTTAGCCCGTGCGCAAGTGCCATTTGCTCAATAAACGCGAGTGTCGAGCCTTTACCGTTTGTACCGGCAATATGGATGACTTGTAGGTCACGCTCTGGGTGCTGTAATTTTTCTAAAGCCACGTGCATTGCGTCTAAACCTGGTTTAATGTCATTCGTAGCTACTACTTGCCATTTGTCTTTATAGTTATTTAATAAGGGAATCATACACACACTCCATTTTTTTGATAAAATATAGCCATCACTGCTAGGAGGACTTTTATGAAAACTTGCTGGATTATTTATAACGGCAGCCTCGTCAATGAAAAATTCATCGATCAAGCCAATTTAATGGCTGAAGCTGTCACAAAATTTAATATTACACCAATAATCAAAAAAAATAACGATATTTTAGTCGATTTATCGATAAATATGACCAACAAACCGGATTTTGTCATTATGTTTGATAAAGATATTTTACTCGGTACGTATTTACAACAGCAAGGCATCCCTGTTTTCAACGATCCAGACGTGATTGAGCGCTGTGATAATAAGGCAAAGCAGTATATTGCGCTTGCCGCAGCAGGTATAAAGATGCCAAAAACAATCGTTGCACCGAAAATTTATCCGAACTTTTCGATTGAGGGCAGTGGCTATACCGAACGCGTCATTGACACACTTGGCCTACCACTTGTACTAAAGGAAGCGCACGGCTCATTTGGCATGAAAGTTTATTTATTACATACGGTAGAAGAAGTACAGGAGAAGGTCGCACAGCTATCAGGTGTTGATTTTATTTTCCAAGAGTACATCGCATCAAGCTTCGGGCGTGACGTGCGTGTCAATGTTGTTGGCGGCAAGGTCGTGGCGGCAATGTACCGCGAATCAAAAACGGATTTCCGTGCGAATATTACAAACGGTGGGACGGCGTATAAAGTAGAATTAACGCCTGCACAAATCGAACTTGCCCTACAAGCCGCAAATGCACTTGGCGCTGAATACGCAGGTGTTGATTTATTATTTGACGAGCATGACGAACCGCTTGTGTGCGAGGTCAATGCGGCGGCGCATATTCGCAATATTTATAATGTGACAGGTGTCAATGTTGGCGAGGCGCTTGTGCAATACATTTTGGAGAAGCTCGGATGAGGATTGCTTATTTACTTTACGAGCAAAAAGACGCCGCGCTCAATCACGCCTTTATTACGCAGCTACAGCAGGCAGCGCGTACGCAGAAAGTCGACCTACAACTCAAAATTTTAGAGCACTTTGAGCCAATTGGAGAGCAGCCGCTTTTTATTTGGAACCGCTCGCGCAATCACGAAATTGCTGCGCAGTTTGAAGCGCGTGGTATTCGCGTGTTTAATAACAGTAAGACAAACAAGCTCGCGAATGATAAGCTGCTTGCACAGCATCATGTAAAAGCTTTAGACATCCCTGCGATCGAAAGCTTCACCGAGCGCCCTCAGACACTGGATTTTCCGTTCATTGTAAAATCGGTGGATGGGCACGGGGGCAAGGAAGTGTTTTTATGTGAAGATGAGGCGCAGCATGACGTGGCTATAGAGCAACTACAAACCGTTATTTACCAGCCGTATATTGAATCAAACAGTACCGATGTGCGCCTATGGATGCTCGGCAAGGACGTGCTTGCCGCAGTGAAGCGCAGCGGGCAAAACAGCTTTAAGTCGAACTATACACTTGGTGGAACCATTGAAAGATTTGACGTACCAAAAGAGCTGGCACAGTCTGCGCGTAGGATTGCGGACAGTTTGCAAAGTAATTATATAGGGATTGATTTTATTTTGGGCGCGGACGGGCAGTTTTATTTTAATGAGCTGGAGGATCCGGTTGGGGCGCGGTCTTATTATGCGTTGTATGATGGGGATTTACCGGGGATTTTGATAGATTATATTTGTCGGTCTTTAGGTGACGTTTCGTATGATGCAGAATAAATACAGCAGGCGGGTCTCTTAGTACTTTTGTGAATTTGGACTGGACGATTGATCAATAACTAGTGCATCTTAATGGAATGAAAAAATCTATAACTGATTAGTAAAGGCCGATTTTCTTGTGTTAAAAGAAAATCGGCCTTAGTTTTTTGAATGACACTTACTTAGAAGATAGTTCTCCGTAATCACGATGACTTTAAGCTTTCTTAGAAAGAAAAGGATGGCAAGAATATACTTCTTGGAAAACCAAAGCAATCATTGTGCGACCAGGAATATTATTCCAAAATACTTTTACACAAAGTTATCCTACGATCATTTCTTCTTTCTTACTATACGCTTCCTGTTCTAAATTTACTTTTTCAGGTTTCACAACAAACATACTAATTAACGTCGCAACTGTGAATAACGCCGCAATGACATAGAGCACCATATCGTATGATTGTGTCTTTTCTAAAATAAATGCACTTAGCTGGTTGCCTGATAATCCTGCCCATGCCCAAGCAGATAAAGCTAACCCGTGCACCGTTGAAATATTATTTAAACCAAAGCGGTCCGATAATAGTGGCGGTAAAGACGAGAAGCCACCACCGTAACCTGCATTGACGATACAAAGTAAAGCAATGACAAGAATGGCCATCGAATTATTAATGCCGTCAAACGCTAGCGTGCACACGATAATACCGATTGAAGAAATAAAAATAATTTTATAGATTGTGTTGCGATCCTTTAAGCGGTCGCCCCAAGTTGAGAAGGCAATTCGTCCACCTGCATTGAAGACAGCAGTTAATGAACTCACTAAACCAATCGCGCCAAAGCCGATAAAGGCTAAAATCCCTTTTTCTTGTGAAATTAACGCTAAGCCACATGTAATATTAATATAGAACATGAACCAAATACCGAGATATGTTTTGTTCGTTAAGATTTTTCGATAACTAAAGTTTTGCGTTTGTAAGCTTTGTTCTTCATATCCCGCTGGTTTCTTTAAAAGCAAGTGACCAATGATCATCATCACTAAATAAATACCCGCTAAAATATAAAACATTGTATACACATTTGTTGGATCGACTAAAATCCCCTCGCTGTTTCGTTCACCAAGCAGTACTTCCATTAAAGGACTTGCGATTACCTTTGCTAAGCCAAAGCCCGCAACAGCAAGACCCGTTGCCAAGCCTTTTTGCTCCTTAAACCAAAGCATCAATGTTTTGACCGGTGTTAAATAGCCAATGCCAAGCCCAATTCCCATCACAAATCCGTAAGAAATATAAATTCCCATTAATGATTTTTGTGAAATAAAGAATCCTGTTGCTGCCATGCCGACTACAAAAAAGATCGCCGCAAGTAACGAAGATTTATGAATATCTTTTTCAACAAATTTCCCACCAAAAGCCGCAGACATCCCTAAAACAAAAATCGCGATACTGAATGCCCATTCCACTTCACCGACAGAGCTGCCAATGTAAGAGGCAATATCTGCCTTAAACAATGACCAACAATAAACCGTACCGATACTACAGTGAATTAATAATGCTGGTAGTACAGCACGAATCCACTTATTCTCAAACTTTTCCACAATAAAACTCCTTCATGATTTAACCTTCACCAAAAGCGAACATTAAAATTAAAATTATATTTAATTTTCGTCTTTAGTTTAAATAAAATGTATTTTTATTTATTCAATAGATTAAATATTATTTATTTACGAACATTAATAAAGCGATTATATAATATCTTTGCAGATAAATGAAGTGTAATTGTTATATTAACAAAGCTTTTCTACAAAATTCAGAAAAAACAGTCCAAATAATACTTTTTTTATACGCAAGAAAAAACAGCCTAATTTTTATTAGACTGCTTTGAGGGAAATATATGCCTTATTTACTACTGTAAAAATGTAGACCGGCTCACTTTCAATATTTATTAAGAGACTCCATGTAAAATGTAAGTTACCAGATAAGCTTTTACAAGAAAGACTGTCTAGGTTAGGGAATACTACGATTTTTGCTAATCAAGAGGTGTGGTTTATTTTATGATGAGAGTGACAATACATAGAAAATCGTACTTTACTTGTGATACGATTCACCGTAACTAATGTAAGTGCAGTTTTATTTCTTATAGATTAAATTAAGATTTCTATTTTTATTCAAATAGTTAAATAAATTTGAATGCTTTTCGTGTTCTATCATATTTGTATAAACTCCTTAACATAAGTTACTTACGATAACATACTTACTTTTTATAAGTCGTTTTTCTTGCAAACTTGTTTAAATAATTTAAACTATACAAGAGAGTTCAATACAACTAGGAGGATTTTATTATGACATTCCAAGCAAAAGATTACCGTAAAGCTGAACACGAAATTGCAGACTTATTTTTAAATCGTTGGTCTCCACGTTCTTATGCTGACAAACCAGTAGCTGACGACGTATTAAATCGACTATTCGAAGCAGCTCGTTGGGCGCCTTCTTCAGGTAACAACCAACCTTGGCGCTTCATCGTTGCTAAAACAGAAGCTGACCTTGAAAAGTTCCATCCAATCTTAATGGAAGGAAACTTAGTATGGGCTAAAAATGCACCAGTCTTAGCAATCGTAGTTTCTGATAATACAAAAGGATCAAATGAATTTGATGCTGGCGCAGCTTGGGGATTCCTGTCATTACAAGCAGCTAAAGAAGGCTTAATCACTCACCCAATGAGCGGTATTTACAAAGATGTGGCGAAGGAAGCATTACATATCCCTGAAAACTTCGATGTACAATTAGCAATCGCGATTGGTTACCAAGGTGAAAAAGAACTGCTTTCTCCCCAATTACAAGAGCGCGAAACACCATCAGGTCGTCGCCCATTAGAAGAAATTTTATTTGAAGGTTCTTTCAAATAATCTCGGTAAATTAAATAACCTAAGTCTAAACAAGCCGTTCAGCTTTTAAACTGAACGGCTTGTTTTTCAATCAAACATACATCAAAA
The DNA here is from genome assembly GCA_040274725.1 of Solibacillus sp. GTDB lineage: Bacteria > Bacillota > Bacilli > Bacillales_A > Planococcaceae > Solibacillus. The sequence continues at coordinate 124,870 of JBEMAQ010000003.1, forward strand.
AAACTATTTTTTTGGTTTAAATTGAACCTAGTCTTGTTAGGAGGGACAGTATCCTTTTCTTGAACACTGATAGAAAATGGGCTTAGCATTAATGGCCGTGAATTTACGGAAATTCGCGACTAGCAGTTAAGGATTTATAGAAAAGAACAGAAAAAAAGTGAAATGGAACCGGTCCATTTCACTTTTTTCGTTATTTAAAGCTAGTTATGTCCCAGCCTCTAAAAATCGCACTTACTTATGATACGGTTCACCACAGCTAATCCAAAATCCACCCCACAAAAAAACAGCACCACCCAAAGGGCAATGCTGTTCTTCCTACATCATTTCAATTACATATTTTTAAGATCCGCTAAACGCTTCTCTACTGTTGCATATTTTTCTTCGTAGTCGGCTAATTTCGCACGTTCTTCCGCAACTAATGCTTCAGGTGCTTTCGCAACGAAACGCTCGTTTGACAATTTACCAGATACAAGTTTTACTTCCTTCGCCCATTTCTCAAGCTCTTTCTCAAGACGTACGATTTCCTCGTCGATGTTGATTAAGCCTGCAAGTGGTAAGAAAATTTCAGCGCCTGTTACAACCGCTGACATAGTTTGGCCTTCTAAGTTACAAGCTAAGCCAATTTCAAGCGTTTCTGGATTACAGAATTTTTCGATGTATGCTTTATTTGCAGAAAGAATCGCTACTGTTGCCGCGTCTTTTGCTTGGATGTACATTGGTACTTTTTTGCTCATTGGCGTGTTTACTTCTGCACGGATGTTACGTACTGAACGGATAATGTCCATTAGTAACTGCATATCTGAACTTTCCTCCGTGAAGTTGAACGCTGGGTTTACAGTTGGCCAAGCTGCTACTGTAATTGATTCACCCTCGTGCGGTAAGTGTTGCCAAATTTCTTCTGTTACGAATGGCATTAATGGGTGCAGTAGACGCATTGTGTTATCAAGCACATAGGCAAGTACTGAACGCGTTGTTAATTTTGCTGCTTCGTCCTCACCGTATAATGGTAATTTCGCCATTTCGATGTACCAAGAGCAGAAGTCATCCCAAATGAAGTTGTAAAGCTCACGGCCCACTTCACCGAACTCGTATTTATCAGATAATGTTGTTACGCGGTCGATTGTTTCATTTAAGCGCGTTAAAATCCATTTATCTGCTGTTGATAAGTCACCTGTTAAGTCGATTTGCTCAAATGTTAAGCCTTCCATGTTCATCAGCGCGAAACGAGATGCGTTCCAAATTTTGTTCACGAAGTTCCACGTAGACTCTACTTTTTCTGTTGAGTAGCGTAAATCTTGACCAGGTGAAGAGCCTGTTGCTAAGAAGTAACGTAGTGAGTCAGCACCGTACTGCTCGATGACTTCCATTGGGTCAACACCGTTACCAAGTGATTTACTCATTTTGCGGCCTTCTGCGTCACGTACTAAACCATGGATTAATACATCTTTGAATGGACGCTCGCCTGTAAATTCTTTACCTTGGAAAATCATACGACTTACCCAGAAGAAGATGATGTCATAACCTGTTACTAAGCAATCTGTTGGGTAGTAACGTTTGAAATCGTCTGCTTCCGCGTCTGGCCAGCCCATTGTAGAGAACGGCCATAATGCGCTGGAGAACCATGTATCAAGCACGTCTTCGTCTTGTTTCCAGTTTTCTTTATCTGCTGGCGCTTCTTTACCTACGTAAAGCTCACCTGTTTCGTTGTGGTACCAAGCTGGAATTTGGTGACCCCACCAAAGTTGGCGAGAAATACACCAGTCATGAATGTTTTCCATCCAGCGGTTATAGGTGTTTTCAAAACGGTTTGGTACGAAGTTTACCTTCTCTTCTTCGTTCGCTTGCATGCCAAGTGCTTGCTCAGCAAGTGGGCCCATTTTTACGAACCATTGTTTTGATAGGTACGGCTCAACAACAGCGTTCGTACGCTCAGAGTGACCTACTTGGTGTGTGTGTGGCTCGATTTCCACTAACACGCCTGCTTCTTGTAAGTCCGCAACGATTTGCTTACGGCATTCAAAACGGTCCATGCCGTTGTACTTGCCTGCAAGCTCGTTCATTGTACCGTCTTCGTTCATTACTAAAATACGCTCTAAGTTATGACGGTTACCAACCTCAAAGTCATTCGGGTCATGTGCAGGTGTCATTTTTACAACGCCTGTACCGAAATCTTTGTCTACATAATCATCGGCAACGATTGGAATTTCACGGCCTACGATTGGTAGGATTACTGTTTTACCTACTAAGTGTGCATAACGCTCATCTTCAGGGTGTACAGCCACACCAGAGTCACCTAGCATTGTTTCTGGGCGAGTTGTCGCAACACGTAACGTACCAGAACCATCAGCAAGTGGGTATTCCATATGGTAAAATGCGCCTTCTACTTCTTTGTGGATTACTTCGATGTCAGAAAGGGCAGTTTTTGCAGCTGGGTCCCAGTTAATGATACGCTCACCGCGGTAAATTAAGCCTTTTTCGTAAAGTGTTACGAATACTTCGTTTACTGCTTTGTTTAAGCCTGCATCTAATGTGAAGCGCTCACGTGTGTAGTCTAAGCCAAGACCCATTTTTGACCACTGTGCACGAATGTGAGACGCGTATTCTTCTTTCCATTCCCACGTTTTTTCAAGGAATTTTTCACGGCCTAAATCATAACGAGAAATGCCTTCGCCGCGTAGTTTTTCCTCTACTTTTGCTTGTGTCGCAATACCCGCGTGGTCCATTCCTGGTAACCACAATGCGTCAAAGCCTTGCATGCGCTTCATGCGGATTAAAATATCTTGTAATGTTGTATCCCAAGCGTGACCAAGGTGTAATTTACCTGTAACGTTCGGTGGTGGGATGACGATTGAGTACGGCTCTTTCCCTGATTGTGGTTGTGCTTCAAAGAACTTTCCTTGTAGCCACCACTCGTAGCGGCCGGCTTCCGTACTTTGTGGATCGTACTTTGTTGGCATTGATAATTCTGTCATTGTTATTCCTCCTGCTAATGAAATGTGAAAATAAAAAAACACTCCTGTCCTTATAAAAAAGGACGAAGGAGTGTTCTAGTTTCGCGGTACCACCTTTATTCTGAAGCATTATGCTCAGCTCTCAATTCGTTAACGGTGTTTAACCGGCACAGTGCTACTACTATTTCGCAACGGCAGCTCCTAGGCTACATTCGGCTGCTGTCTTGTAGGAGCTTCTCAGCTATGACTCCCTCTCTTTTACAAGCAAACACAACGTACTCTTCCCATTCTAAGCTTTTGTATATTTAGTTCACTTCATTGTAAAAAATTTTGGCGCATATTTCAAGTAGGAGCGACTAAATGAATTATTGTGGGAATTTTCAGTTTTTCATGAAACTTTTTCGCTCTTATTACTGTATAATAATAAAAAAATAACTTTGGAGGATTTGCCGATGAAAAAAATCATGCTCACCTTCGTCATTATGCTACTCGCAGCTTGTAGCGTTGAGGACGCACCAGCACCGCCGCCAGTACCGGAAACAACAGCTCCTGCGCAAAATGTAGAGAGCGATCAAGGAAGCGCAGTGGACAGTACACAGGAAAGCGCTACATTAACAGCCACAGAAGCGACAGCGATTGTCCAAGATTTGGTGAATCATTTACGTGATGCAACAGAAAAGGCTGGCTATGATACAACCATCGAAGTACTTCAAGCAGCATGGGCACCGTATGTGACAACAGCGTATTTCGACAGCGTATCTGACCAGTTAATATGCGAATTTGACTATTGTAATGCTTATTACTCTATCCCGAATTCCCTAGCGTTTGGCTGGGAGCGGACGTTTGATTTTGTCAGTGACGATACATTTAAAACCGAGGCGCTCGTGCCCAACATCGGGGACTCTGTTGGGCTTTACTCGATGCTCGAGTCAATGGAGGTAAAGCGTGAGAATGGTACGTGGAAAATCAACCGTACAGAATTCGAACAGCGCGATATTGGGTTAAGCGAGGATAAGGTCATTCCTTATTTAGCACAAATTTATGATGTACACATTGATGACTTTTACATCGACACACTTGAAAACGGCGAATTTCAGCATGATATTTATGTATTTACCCACCCAGAATTCAACAAGGAATATTTCGTTGACGGCTCTAGTGGCACCATGTATGAGCGTGCCTTCTTTGAAGAATTTATGAATCCATTATCAGAATAAACACGCGAGGGACAAGTCACCACTTGTCCCTCACATTTTTTTAAATCGTTCATATACTAGTGAAAAAGGATGCTGTCCATGCGTAAAGGCTACAATCCGTATTTACTCCCGCCATGGCTACGAAAAGTTCGTTTTTTCATGAAGCACTGCATTATTCCACTCGCTATTTTCCAGGCTATCCGCACGCTATTTTTGCCGACGACCGGCGATTTAATTTTACTGGCGATTTTACTTTTATTCGCGTACTTACTGACGACGGACTTTATTTAAGTTTGACTGAAAAACCGTATAGGCTTCCGCTAATTCCTTATAAAAATCATCTTCGTGCACAGGCGGTACCTGTTCAAAAACAACTTCCTCCACTGCCTCTGCCACTTTCTCTACGACTAGCTTTTTACTCGGTATCTCTTCCACTTTCTCTACGACTAGCTTTTCACTCGGAATCTCTTCCACTTCCACAGTTACTTGCTCCGCAACCTCCTCATAGGAGCAATTCATTTGCCAGCACACAACACTCGTCCCGTCTTCTACTAAACTATCAATTTCTGCCACATGCAACAGCACATCACCGCGCGCCTTGTCCTTCGCTAAATCAATCTCAAGCGGCAGCGCATATTCGAAATAACCATCTGTCTCCCCTATATCAAGCTGATCAATAAATACACTATCACCTGCCTTTGCCTCGCCGTCCGTAAACGCAACATGTGCTGCAATATGATAAATGCCCGTTAAACGAATCGACTCTGCAAGCTCCTCTTCATGCCACTGCGGTGTAATACGCACCGTCGTCATTTCGGCCGGTACACCTAGCTCAGTCGGAAATGAAAAGCGCTCCTGCATTTGCCACGTAATAATTGCCACCATCTCGCCTCCTTGTTCACACTTTATGCTCGAACAATTTTAACTATGAAAAAACGGCTAGAAAGATTCGGAATCCTTCTAGCCGTTTTCATTAAAATACTAGCAAGTATAAATTTTCAGCCCTCTTGAGGCTAAACAGGCACAAACACACTGTTTTATCGAGCTAATTTCGCAAATACAGTATGGAATGCTTCTACTGTTTTTGCAATATGTTCTTCTGTATGTGCAGTAGAGATGAACATCCCTTCAAATTGTGACGGTGGTAAATAAATACCTTCTTCCGCCATTAATTTGAAGTATTCAGCAAATAAAGCTAAATCAGACGTTTTCGCTGTTTCAAAATCAACTACGTCTTCGTTTGTGAAGAAGAAGCCAATCATTGAGCCTGCACGGTTTACTGTATGCGGGATGTTGTATTTGCTTGCTGCTTCACGGAAACCTGTTTCTAATTGGTCACCAAGCTTTTGGAAGTAATCATATGATGCCGGTGTTAAGCGAGATAATGTCTCGTAGCCTGCTGTCATGGCAAGTGGGTTGCCTGATAATGTACCCGCTTGGTAGATTGGGCCAGCTGGTGCGATTTGCTCCATAATTTCACGTTTACCGCCGAATGCACCTACTGGTAAGCCACCGCCGATTACTTTCCCTAAAGTCGTAATGTCTGGGCGCACGCCGTAATATTCCTGTGCACAGCCGTAATCTACACGGAAGCCAGTCATGACCTCATCAAAGATTAACACCGTACCATTATCCTCTGTTAGCTTGCGTAAGCCTTGTAGGAACTCTGGCTTTGGTGGGACAACGCCCATATTGCCTGCTACTGGCTCCACAATGACAGCCGCAAGTTCTGCACCGAATTTTTCAAACACAACTTTCGCTGCCTCTAAATCATTGTATGCTACTGTTAATGTGTTTTTCGCGATATCGGCTGGTACACCAGGAGAATCTGGTAAGCCCAGTGTTGCGACACCTGAGCCTGCTTTAATCAGTAGTGAATCACCATGACCGTGGTAAGAACCTTCGAATTTTAAAATTTTATCGCGTCCTGTATAGCCGCGCGCAAGACGCAATGCTGACATTGTCGCCTCTGTACCAGAAGAAACGAAACGAATCATTTCAACAGATGGTAAGCGCTCCATCACAAGCTTCGCTAATTTGTTTTCAGATAATGTTGGCGCACCGAATGATGCCCCTTTTGCTGCTTGCTCGGCGATTGCCGCGACAACCTCGTCATGTGCGTGGCCTAAAATTAGTGGACCCCAAGACAGAATGTAGTCAATATATTCGTTGCCATCAATATCGGTAACAATTGCGCCTTTCCCCTTCTCAACAAAGATTGGGTCCATGTTAACTGATTTGAATGCACGTACTGGCGAGTTGACCCCACCTGGCATTAAGTCTACAGCTTCTGCAAATGCTGCTTTTGAGTTTTCATATGAACGCATATTATTTTTCCTCCAACCAACGACACACGTCTTTTGCGTGGTACGTAATAATTAAATCAGAACCTGCGCGCTTCATGCCAAGTAATGTTTCAAGTACAACATTTTTCTCATCAATCCAGCCGTTCTGTGCCGCTGCTTTTACCATTGCATATTCGCCTGATACGTTGTACGCAACGATTGGCAGAGCAAAATTATTTTTCACATCACGGATGATGTCAAGATAAGCAAGTGCTGGCTTGACGATTAAGAAATCCGCGCCCTCTTCCACGTCAGAAGTTGCCTCGCGCAGTGCTTCCATACGGTTTGATGGGTCCATTTGATACGTTTTGCGGTCACCAAATTGTGGTGCGCCGTCCGCTGCATCACGGAATGGGCCATAGAAGCTTGATGCGTATTTCACTGAGTATGCCATGACTGGGATATGCTCAAAGCCTGCTGCGTCAAGTCCTGCACGGATTGCCCCTACAAAGCCGTCCATCATGTTTGATGGTGCGATAATATCTGCACCCGCCTCAGCTTGAGAAATCGCTGTTTGTGCAAGTAAATTTAATGATTCATCATTTAAAATTTTGTCGCCTTCTACAACGCCGCAGTGCCCGTGGCTTGTGAATTCGCAAAGACACGTATCTGCTACAACTAATAGCTCTGGGTGACGTTCTTTAATAAGGCGTGTCGCTTTTTGGACAATCCCGTGGTCGTGGAATGCACCTGAGCCGACCTCGTCTTTTTCAGCCGGTAAGCCGAATAAAATAACCGCTTTAATACCTAATTCAACGATTTCATCAATTTCTGTCGCTAAGTTATCTAAAGAAAATTGGAATACGCCTGGCATTGACGATACTTCATTTTTAATATTGTCGCCCTCAATAATAAATAGCGGATAAATTAAATCCTCTTTGTGCAAGTATGTTTCTTTTACTAAAGCACGCATCGCTGCGCTTGTACGCAGGCGACGGTGACGTTGGAAATAAAGTTCTGTCATAATGTTGTTTCCTCCAATAAGAGCTGCTCGATCACAGCTTGCATTGTATATGTTTTCGGTTGTACATGTGGCACAACGCCGTATTTTGCGAGTGCAGCAGTCGTCACGTGACCAATCGATGCAATCTTCACAAAGCACCAATCGAAATCCGGTACGATGTGCTCTGCATACACTTTTACAGCAGAAGGGCTTGCAAAAATAACGATTGGCTCTGCGCTTGTTACTAAGCACCGCTCTAATTTATCAAGATGTTTTAAGCATTGCTGGGTTTCATACACTGTCCACTCATCCGCACCTGTGCCATCATGGATCGTTGACTTGGCCATCGAGCCGCGCATAAATAACAGTCGCTCCTGTGGCTCTGCCTGAAACTCTCGCACGAACACATCGGCACTATAAATCGTCGGCATAAAATGCACAGCTAACTGTGCATTGCGTAAACCCTCTGCCGTTTTCTCACCAACCGCTGCAATTTTATGCGGCAGTTTTTCATAATCCACGTGATGGCGTATGCATTTGGCTAAAAAGCAAATGACGGCATTTTGACTCGTAAAAATCAACCAATCGTACGTCGGAAGCTGCGTGAGCCACTGCGCATCGTCGGCATTTATTTTTTCAACGGTTTCAATCAACGGAAACGACTTTGCACAGCCACCATTGTCCTCGATTAATGTGACAATGGACTGAATAGCAGACGAGCCCGTTAAAATAACCGTTTTGCCCGCGAGCTTACTCTGCATCTAACTCAGCCTTTACGCGCTGAATTAAGTCGAATGCTCCTTGCTCTGTCAGCTTCGTCGCAACCGCTTTACCTACCGCGTCCGCATCTGTGCCTGTTACTGTTTCTTTATACGTCACAGAAGCGTCCGGTGCTGCCACTAAGCCTGTTAATGTAATTTCTTCCCCATCAACGGTCGCAAAGCCTGCGATTGGCACCTGACAGCCGCCGTCCATTGCTGCTAAAAACGAGCGCTCTGCATGTGCAGAAGTCCACGTTGCCTCGTGCGTTAATTTCGCAAGCTCACGAAGTAATTCCGCGTCATCCGCGCGGCACTCAATACCAAGTGAACCTTGTGCAACGGCTGGTAAACAAATATCAGTCTCAAGATACTCTGTGACAACCTCATCACTCCAGCCAAGACGCTTTAAGCCTGCTGCTGCTAAAATAATCGCATCATAATCTTCTGTTTCAAGCTTATTCAGACGTGTATCTACGTTCCCGCGAATCCATTTAATCTCTAAGTCTGGACGCACGGCAAGTAGCTGTGCTGAACGACGTAGTGAACTCGTGCCAACAACTGCACCTTGTGGTAGGTCCGCAAACTTCACATGTCCTTTTGAAATAAACGCATCACGCGCATCCTCACGGGGTGGGATACAACCGATTACTAAGCCTTCAGGAAGCACTGCTGGCATATCCTTCATCGAATGCACCGCAAAATCGATTTCTTTGTCGTAAAGTGCCTGCTCGATTTCTTTTACGAATAAGCCTTTACCGCCAACTTTCGATAACTGCACATCTAAAATACGGTCACCCTTTGTCACGATTTCCTTAATTTCAAAGTCAAACGGCACACCTGCTGCCTTTAATTCATTAATAAACCAGTTCGTTTGCGTTAACGCTAATTTACTTTTACGTGAACCAACAATAATTTTTCTCAAAACTCTCCGACCTTTCCGTTATATCCATAGATGAAAATCTGATAATCTACTGCCGAGGAAGAAGTTGATAACGATGAGTAAAAACATATAAATTTGCACATAAGCAAATGCCGTCCCAACTAAAATTCCGTTACGGTGTAAAATTAAAATAACTAAATACATCACTGCGACAATAAAGGAGCCGATAATTTTAATATCAAATACCGATAAGCCCTCTAACGTCATTAATCCCCATTCGAGCCCTAAAATTAAACTAATAATTAAAAGTGGCACGCCTAAAAGTACGGAATTGCTCATCCAATTGCTCATTTGCTGCAAGTTCGGTAAGCGCGACCATAAGTTATTAAATTTCTTTTGTTTTAAAATCCGATACAAAATTAAGTATAACACCGAAAACACAAAAGATACCGAAAACGCTACGTATGAAAGCATGGCAAAACTAATATGTATGACAAGCATTTCGGATACGAGCGAATCGACAACAATTTGACTCTCTTCTACCGGTGCAAATAAGTAAATCGTTAAAAATACAAAGCTCAATATATTGACAAAAAACACCGGTAAGTCAACACGTGCTATACAGTGCAATACAATCGAAATCGTCGTTAAAAGCCACGCATAAAAATACACACCTTCAAATAACGACAAGATAGGGAATCGCCTTGTTTCAATCATAAAAATGATGAAAAATACGGTTTGCAATACCCATACAATCGACACGAGCCAAAACGCCATACGCCTTGCTCGCACATTTTTATAAAGATAATCGACAAAATACAATACGAGACTGAGCGCATACAAAATAACCATGAGCTCATATAAACTTTTCATGACGACATCTGTCATGGGCAACCCTTCTTTTTAGCTGTTTATTTCACTAACTTAAAGCGAAAAAAAGCGCCTTCAGTATCTATAATTTTACCACATAGATACATGAAAACGCTGATGTTTATTTTATATGGTTACGAAATTTTACATTTCACTCAAATTGAGCAAAAACACTTTAAATATTTGATTGGTTTTATTATGCAGGAGTTGATTTCCGCTACAGGAGACCGACATGATGTCGGTCACAAATGCGTTGTCGCACGATGCGACGGTTTTAGCATTTGTTCATTTTATTCCGCGGGCACGGCTCCAACTATTTCTTTTGCTGCCATACGGCGCAGCAAAAGAAAGGATTTTCCGCGCGTGCTGTTCCCGCAGGAGTCGCCCCTTCCGCTCCAATCAACTACGTATTCGTCAAGGTTTTGCTTTTTAATTAAACTATTAAAAGATAGAACTACGAATAAAATTTTTGCTTTAGATAAAAAGGCAAACTGCATAAAAAAGCAATGCAGTTATTTCTCCTTATAATAAAATGTAACCTTTCTACTGTAGCGATTCCGTCAAGAAAAAAGCTCGTTTTGTAGACTTTATTAACAACACTCAATTTTTAAATGTAGCGTTGCACTTTATAGAAAGTACAATAAAGGCTACATCATGTTTTAGCCAGTTGATTGGAGTGCAGGGCGGGCGACTCCTTGGGGAAAGAGCGTGCACGGAAAATCCAATGGTTCCGGCCTGTGCCGGAACCATTTAGTTGGAGTCACGCCCCCAGGAAAGCGCCCGACTGGAACGGAAATCAGCCTTTATGAAAGAGCTACCAATTATTTAAAGGGAATTTACTCATTGTAAAATTTTATAAAGAAAAACCTGGCTTCGCTTCAATTGTATGTGTGACCTGTTGTTCTTGCTTTGGCTTTTGTAAAGCGACCTCTTGTTGGACAGCCTCTTCAATGCCAAAAATTTGTTGGAACAATGCAAGTTGCTCATTCGCGTTTTGTGAATTCGCTAGTTCCTTCGCCTGTAAAATCGGCTCTTTTAGTAACTGATTAATAATCGATTTCGTATGCTTATTTAAAATTTTGCGCTCACGCTCTGTTAAATCAGGCATTTTATTTTCGATGCTGAGCATTGTTTCTTCTTGAATCGCACTTGCCTTTTTACGAAGTGCTGAAATAACCGGCACAACACCAAGTGTCTTAAACCAATCTTTAAACTGCGTCACCTCTACTTGAATCATATCGACAATTTGACTCGCCGCGCGCTCGCGTTCTGCTAAGTTTGCCTGCACGATGCCTTGTAAGTCGTCAATATCGTAAAGGAAGACATTTGGTAAGTCACCAATTTTCGGATCTAAGTCACGTGGTACTGCAATGTCGACCATAAATAATGGATCAGCTTTACGTAATTTTGCTACATGCTTCATTAAATTGTAATCAATGACGTAATCTGTCGCACCTGTTGAGCTTATTAAAATATCTGCTTCAAGTAATGTGCATTGTAGCTCGTCCATTGACTTGGCATCGCCTTCAAATTTTGACGCTAAGTTTTGGGCTTTTTCAAATGTACGGTTAATTACGGTTACTTTGCCTACACCGTTCCCATAAAGATTTTGAATGGCTAACTCACCCATTTTACCAGCACCTAAAATGGCGACGTGCTTGTTTTGTAATGAGCCGAAAATCTTTTTCGCTAACTCCACCGCTGCATACGAAACAGACACCGCATTTTCACCAATGGCTGTTTCACTATGAGCACGCTTTGCGAATGTCACCGCTTGCTTAAATAGCTGATTGTACACCGTACCTGTTGTACCAAGCTCTTGCCCTTGTAAGAAGCTTTTTTTCACTTGGCCTAAAATTTGTGTTTCTCCTAACACCATGGAGTCAATCCCTGCTGTTACTTTGAAGAGATGGTTTAGTGATGCATCGTCCTCACGAATAAAGAGATGCGCATCAAACTGCTCCATCGGGATATCAAACCAATCAGCTAAAAACTTTTTAATATAGTAGCGACCTGTATGTACTTGGTCAACTACTGCATAAATTTCTGTACGGTTACATGTCGATACAATTACGTTTTCTAATATACTTTTCTGCTGTTGTAGCGCTGTCATTGCATTCGGTAAATCGCTTTCAACAAATGATAGCTTTTCACGAATTTCAACGGGCGCTGTTTTATAATTCAAGCCTACGACTAATGTATGCATGAACCCCCACACCTCACACGTTCTAAATTCATAATTTATACTTTAACATAAATATAGCACAATTCGGGCTGCCTTTGTGAACATGCTATGACGAACATTTTTATTTTAGAATTATTCTAAAGTAAGTTTAACAAAGTTCATTCAAGATTTCAATGGATGTTTCTCATAAATACAAAAATACCCAATGATGTAAAAACATCACTGGGCGTGTTTTTTAAATATCGACTGATTTCGAAGCGATTAACTGACCATCTTCGTCATATGCTTCAAATTCGACATTGCTATAAAGACTAAATGGTTTAAATTCTGTTACATAGCGCGTTAAGCGATAAATCGTTCCTCCGCGATGCTGCAGATCGTATGTGACACTACCACCTGATGATGTAAAGATGACTGATACGGCCGTTACATCCGGACAGTTTGTATTGACACGTGCATCTAGTACAATATTTTTACTCGTAATATGCACTTTTGATTCTGTAAATAGCATATCGCCGCTTGCACAGCTATTTGCTGCAGGTGGGTCCTCACATAAAATCGCGTTAATAATCGTTTCATATGCACCGTGTAAGTGGTGAACCGTCTCGATATTATTGTACGAACCACCCGTGCCTTCTGCTAACTCACGTAGTAATGCTTCGTTAATATCGTTATACTTCCCAACCGCTACTGTATGGATTTTAACACCCTTTTTCTGTGCCTTTTCAATCACTTGCTTTACCTTTGAGCTTGATGCCTTACCGTCCGTTACAAGAACGATGGCTTTTTCGGCAAATTGGTTATTTGACAGCTTATTTAACGCCACATCTAATGCTTCTGCTGTACGTGTACCGTTACCATCAAATTGATATTTCAGTAGACCATCAGTAGTGCCGACTGTTTGTGCCGCGCCTTCCATTTCAAAATAAGATTTTGTATTGTAATGATACACAATATTCTTATCTTGCTCGAGCTGACGAATTAATGCTTTCGTTTTTTCTGCTACATAGTTATTTTTATCATGCTTACGAACAGAAGCTGAATGGTCGACAACAAAGGCAATCTCTGCCTCACGCGCACAGGAATTTTCAGGGAAACGCGGATTTGTGAAAATCGTTTCTGTCGCTGTCACGCCGTCTAATGTTTGCAATGCCTTGTCAAAGCGTAAATCTTTTTCAATAATTTTGGCCGTCACCTTCGACTCGCCATATACAATATCATCAAAATAAACAACCGCTGAACCGGCTGAACCTGTCGCTTTATTGTAATTCACTGTATTTGTATCGAATTTAGCAACCTTTGTATTGCCGTTAAAGGCTACTTCAACTTGACCTTTGTAATTTGTTAATACTTGACCACCTGGTAATACAACATTGACGATGACCTTCGTATAACGGTCTAATCCATCTGGACGCTGCGCTAACTCTTGCCCTTTTAGTAGGACCTTAATTTTAGACTGTGCGCCTTCTAGCTTACCAATTTCTTGGCTAAATGCTTTTTGCAAATTGCCTTTATCTAATTGACCTAATTTATCGTACGATGTTTTAATAATTGTAATACTTCCCTCATGTGCAAGCGTTACATCATCCGCCTTCGGTAATAAACGAATTAAGTAGACAATTGCTTTATAAAGGAATGAATCGCCACCTGTTACATCCGCAAACTCAGCTAAAAACTCTTTGCTTAAGTTATCCGCTAAAATGTCATAAACAGGTACACCATCTGAATTGATCGAGTACAGCACGCGTACTAAACCTAAATCCGCCGAGCCATTGCCGTTAATTCCACGGTCTAAAATTTGCTCGAATAGCCAATTTGAAATTTCCTGACCACCGAATTTTAATACCGCTCCGTCGTAGAATGTCGTCGTTAAATCAACACGGCCCTGTTTTAGCTTACCATTTACATCTGTATACACTTCGAACTTTGTACCTTCGAACGTTTTTTCATCTAAATCCGGCATTTCTGTAATTTCGATTTCTGTATTTGGTGTTGCACCCTGCGTATTCGTTGTTTCAGGAATCGATACTTCTGGTAATGCTGGCGTTGGCGTTGGTGCAGGCTCTACACCACCACCATTAAAGTCTACTTGCTCTGGATCCATTACCTCATACGTAATGCGCAGTTCCGCTTGTGGTACATAACGCAGTGCCACCTCAATCATGCGGTCCTCATATGTGTAATACTCTTCTACATCATCTTTATTAATCAGCTCTAATTCAATCGTATCCTTCACCGATTTCGTTAGACGTGGTGCTGTTACATACATGCTCAGCTCTGGGCCATCTGATGCAATATAACGCACGGCCTTTTCATTCGGGTTGCTTGTCGTTCTAAATGTCGCCCCCGATTTTGATGTTACTTTGAACTCTAAAGACTCATCATACGGAATATCATTGCCGTAGCTATCACGTAATTTAATCGTGACTAACGCTTGATCAATGCCGTTTGCAATAATATCTTCTTTTGACACTTTAATACTTTCAATCGCCTGATAAACACTTGGACGATCTAATTTATCATTCGTATTTTTGCCTGGTGTTGTTGTTAATTCCACTGTACTTTCCGAGCTAACAAAGCCCGTTGGTAATGTAATTTCACTATCATCTTTACCGCTTGCCGGCGCATCTAGTCCGTCAATCGCAACACTACCCTTTTGTGCAGCGCGGTACATAAATACAACTAAATCGCCACGCGTAATATTGCGCTGTGGTGCATAGTCCTCATACGTGCGCTTACCTGTCGTCCCTTTTGTAATTTCTTGCATGTATAAATACTGAACCGCTTGCTTTTCAGATAAATCAAGACCGTTCATTGCTGCATATACACGTGCAAATTGGCCACGTGAGACGTTCGCATTACGCTTGCCTGCACTTGCTGTCCCAAAAAGCGGTAAATTTAAATCTGCATAATACGCATACTGCATATCAGATGCTGCTGAAAATGAATAATTTGCATCCATTCCGGCAATCATTTGTACAAGCTCTTTCTCCATCACTAAAGCGTTTGGTGAAAAGTTCACACCGCCTGATAGCACCATATATTTATTATCTACTGCCCAATTGGCAGCCTTTGTTTTTTCACCGGTAGCTGGCATATCTTTAATTGTTGCTGCATTCGTTACAATAGGAGGTAGTACCGAAAATACAAGCAATAAAGACATGACTACAGCGAAAAGCTTTTTCATTGTCGCCATCAAATCGCTCCTTAATTTAAGAATAAAATGTCATCGCTAAAGCTTTGTTTTAAATCTGCCTCTAAATATTCTAAGAAGCGGTCGATAATTGCAGCAGCTTGTGCACGTGTTAATTTATCTTTTGGCTTAAAGTTATCGCCGTCTCCTGCCATCAGTCCTAGCTCTGTCACGATATACACACCATCGCGTGCATAGTCATCAATTCTGTCATCATCTGCATAATTTGTAGAATAGTTCGGGTCTGGTGCACGTGTGTCCATCCCCAGTGCACGCACTAAAATCGCCGCTGCCTGTTGACGTGTTAAATTGCCATCTGGATTGAACGTTTCAGGTGTCGTGCCGTGAATAACCCCTTTATTAAAGGCCGTTTGTAAATAGTTATAATCTTTCTCTGTTTTACGAACGTCTTTAAAAACGCTCGTTGTAGAGGCTTTCTTTTTTGACTCCTCTGCAAGTACGCGAAGGTCAATCGCCTTGCCGATTGCTACCGCAAAATCATAGCGCTGCATTGGCGTATTTGGTGAGAACATATTGGATGCATCTTCAAAAATACCTAAAGAATATAACTTTTCAATATTGCCCTTCGCCCAGCTTGACGAAAGATCGCGGAACTTTGGAATGATTAAACGCTCAATGCGTGACATATAATCTTTATCTAGCTCCACTGTACCTGTTGCTTTTGGCAATTGATAGTATGAGCTTGATAGCATATTCGCCGCGCTTACTAGCATGTAGCCACCTTCAAAGCTTGATAGTGTGGCATTATTTTTTTCGTAGTTTGTCGTACGTGATTTACGTGATGACACATTCGTTTTCACTGAGCCTACCTTGCCATCACCAAATGTAATCGTTTGCTCAACAATTTGTGTTTCAGAGGCGCCCCAGAAGTTTTCATAGCCTTCTGAACGACTATCCATTTCGACTAAAATTGTTTTTTCAGTATTATTACGGCCACGTCCCTCACTATACGTATACGTTTTACGCATATTCGCATTGCCCGTATAGTAATCAGACGCTGGTCGCACGTCCTTTACCGTACTTTTAGAAAGCTGATAATCATCCAGTGTATATGTAATATCACCAACCGTAATTTTTTCGGTAAACTTTGTCACGTCCCCAATAAATGTCTTTTGACCGACACTTTCATGGTTCGTTACATTAGAAATATACGAGAAATTACGTGTTAGCTTCTCTCCCTTTGGTCCCGTAAGCGTTAACTTATATGTTTCCGTAACTTTTTTGTCATCCTCTTTAATCGTTACATTAATATCTTTATTTGACCCTGTAAATTTAATCGGCTGACCTGTAATGAATACATACTCTTCATATGTATTTTCATTTTTCACACCGCCCGTATAGTCCACAACTTCCGCTGAGGATTTGTCAGGTGCTAACATACACACCGTGAAAAGAAGTGCCGTGCTCGCTGCAACGCGTAGCTTTTTTACATACTTCACGTAATGTCGTCCCTCATTTCCTATCAAATTCCTTTATAAGGAGAGGCATACAGAAACTCTACATGCCACTGCTCTATTATTCGTTTACTAATACAACTTGTACACGTAATTGGCTATCTAGTAATAGCACTAAGCGGTCATGCACCTTCAAGTCAGCTGGCTGAATCACCTTGCCATCTTTAATGATCATTGCTTTGGCTAAATCATAGCTATTTTCACCGAAGTACGACCAGTTTCCTGAAGATGTCCACTGGCTCACGTCTTTTACTGACACTGTATTACGCGTTATTTTGTCGATGCGACCTGTCGTTGTAATTTCTGCACGCTTCGTTGCATCCGATAAATACATGGCTTGAATATGTCCATCTTTTTCATAGAAATAACCATAGTAGTAGTCTTCATATAAGAATAACTCATCTTGTGGAATGATTTTCACCTTTGTATTACCGTTTAGTTCATCCGCTCTTGTCGAGTTACTATATGCAAGAACAGTCGGTGTTGTCGTCTGTTTCCAGAAGTTGTTTTCAAAAATACGTAATTCATCAAGCTCTACTAAGTAGTTGTCGATATCTGCAAGCGTAATTTTACCGAAGTATAAGTTATGCTTCGCTAAGTTTGGTGATGTGAAGCTATCATTTGTAATGTTCGCTACATGCGCATATTTACTGCTCGTATTGCCGTCTGTCACCACATACATTGTGCCGCTTGCTGCAAGTGATGTAGCATCTACTAAGCGACCATTACGCACTAAAATCGAGCCCGCATGGTAATAAAGTTGCCCTGCTGTTTCTAATTTGAAGAAGTTATACGTTGTGTTGACACCTGTTAACGGCTGATAGAATGTACGCTCATTTTGCGTAAGCACTACCATCTTCTTCACAACTTCCTTACTAAATTGCTTCACTGTTACGTAATACAAATCACTATTACGATAGTTTTTCAATTGATTTTTCGTAATTTCCTTATTGCCTGCATAAATGGATGTGGCGTTCGTAAATGAAAATACGGTTTGGTTATTCGTTGTCGATTGACCGAATGCCCAGTTTGCAAATGGATGTGGATTTTTTACGGTAATCGTATTTTCCATTGCATTGACCGTATTTAATTGTGCTTTGTATAAGTTTTCAATGAGTACGCCTGTCGCAATGATTTCAAGGCTCGCAACGGCTGAAGAGTTCATACCTGAAAAATGCAGCTTCACGCGGTCCCCTTCATATAACGTACTTAAATCCACACTTTGTGAATCTTTAAAATAAGTTGTATTGCTATTTACATAGTAAGTTTGCGTCGTATTCGCATTCAGTGGCTTTCCTGCCTCTGGTTGAATCGAGCTCCCGTCTAGCTTCACGGTAATAAATAAGCCGTTCGGATCAATCTTTGTGACAACCCCTGCTTTATGCTTACTTTCTGCCACAATGGCACTTTCCTCAATGTCAATCGACGTACCGCGCAGCTCCGTTACTTTATTGAAATTGCGCTCAAATGTCACAGGCATCCCTTTTTTAAAGCCCTGCGGTGTCGTCACTGTATTATTGACATACAAATAAATTTTATTGGCATCAATGGCATATTGCGCGGTGCGGCCACTTTCATTTTCTAATGTCACCTTGCTCAGCACCGATTTTACTGTGCCATCCGGCTGTGTCGCATCCGCATATGTAAATTCGACAAATGTAAAGCTTGTCGCTGCTTGTACAGGCTGCGTTAATGGAACAAGTGTCACCATTAATACAACCGCTACTAAAATCATTGAAATCTTTTGTAATCCTTTCAACAATCCCTCTCTCCTCCTTTATGTTACTCAAATTGAGCAAAAACACTTTAAATAGTTGGCTAGTTTTATTATGCAGGAGTTGATTTCCGCTGCAGGGGACGCTTTCCGCGGGCACGGCTCCAACTATTTCTTTTGCTGCCATACGGCGCAGCAAAAGAAAGGATTTTCCGCGCGTGCTGTTCCCGCAGGAGCCGCCCCTTCTCCTCCAATCAACTGCGTATTCGTCAAGGTGTTGCTTTTTAATTAAACGATTAAAAGCTCCAACTTCTAAAGAAAATGTTTGCTTTAAATAAAAAGGCAAGCTGTATAGAAAAGCAGTGCATTTATTTTTCCTTTGAAATAAAATGCAACATTTCCTACTGTAGCGATTCCATCGAGAAAACTACACAGAATGAGTGCTTTAATAAAAATCTCTTTTTAAATGCTAAGTTGCACCTGATAAAAAGTGCCATAAAAGCCACACCTTAATTTTAGCTAGCTGATTGGAGTGCAGGGCGGGCGACTCCTTGGGGAAAGAGCGTGTGCGGAAAATCCAATGTTCCCGGCTCCGTCCGGGAAAGGAACAAATGCTAAGAGCGCCACGTCCTGTGGCAACGCATTTGTAGCCGGCATCGTGCCAGCCTCCACGCCCCCAGGAAAGCGCCCGACCGGAACGGAAATCAGCCCTTATTACAAAACTACCAATTATTCAAAGGAAATTTACTCATTATAAGATATTACTTACAAATCACTTAAATTATATCAAAATAAAATTTTACGATGTTGATGATTCGGCATTTTTAACATTACATTAATTTTCCATCCACATTATAACAAAAAAACAGTTTCCAACCAAATGATGCCATGCACAAATTATGGCGCAATTGCTTCATTGCGCCACGCATTTATACTGACACATCTATTGTATGACCTGCTGTTGGATGTGGTGCGTCGAGTATTTCTACTACCTGCTCTGCACTTTGCTGTTGGATTTCCATTGCCTGCTTCGTTACGGCAAGTGATACGCTTTGCATCAATTGTGATTGATTCATTGCGATTGATAATGCTGCGATGTCCATATTATGCACCCCCCTACACCTTTTATCGGTTAAAGTGCTATATCATCAAGACTTTTCTTTTATCTTTTACACAACAAACGTAAAAACGCCTCCCAAAGTTTTATACCTTTGAGAGACGTTCCTACTATTCGCCTAAGCGCGATTCAATTTCTTGCCAAGCTTCCTCGAAACCTAATCCCTTTTCAGAAGAGAACACAAGTAGCGGGTCACCCGGCTCCATGTCTAATGTTTCCTTGACAATCTTTTTGTGCTTATCCCATTTGCCTTTCGGGATTTTGTCTGCCTTTGTCGCAACAACAATAACCGGGATGTTGTAATGCTTTAAGAAGTCATACATCATACGGTCATCCGCTGTTGGCGAATGGCGCAAGTCGACAATTAATACAACCGCTTTTAGCGGCTCGCGGCTCATGAAGTACTTTTCAATCATTTTCCCCCATGCTGCACGCTCTGATTTTGATACTTTTGCATAACCGTAGCCTGGTACGTCAACGAAAAACAGTTGCTCTTCAATTTTGTAAAAGTTGAGTTGCTGTGTTTTCCCTGGCTTTGACGAAATACGTGCCATTGCCTTACGACCAATCATACGATTAATAAATGACGATTTCCCTACGTTAGAGCGACCTGCTAACGCAAACTCTGGTAAACCATCTTCCGGAAATTGCTCGGGACGTACGAAGCTCCCGATCATTTCAACGTTATGGACTTTCATTGTTTAAAAACCTCCGTCTAATGCCAGTGCAAGCACTTCCTCCGCTTGTGACACTAGTTTAAATGTGAGCTGCTGACGAACCTCTTCTGGGATATCGTCAATATCACGCTCGTTATCTTTCGGTAAAATGACCATTGTTAAGCCTGCACGGTGCGCACTTAGTGATTTCTCTTTCAATCCACCAATTGGCAACACGCGGCCACGCAATGTAATTTCACCTGTCATACCGATTTCACGCTTGATTGCCTTACCAGTAATGGCTGAGACAATTGCTGTTGTCATCGTCACACCAGCAGAAGGCCCATCCTTTGGTACAGCACCTTCTGGCACGTGAATGTGTAAATCATGTGTATCAAAGAAATCTGCTTCAAGCCCTAGCTTATGCGTTAATGTACGCACATACGAAAGCGAGATGTGTGCCGATTCCTTCATCACATCACCGAGTTTCCCCGTTAATTGCAGTTTCCCTTTACCTGGCACAAGTGAAACCTCTATTTGCAGCGTATCGCCACCAACCGTTGTATACGCAAGACCTGTTGCGACACCCACTTGGTTTTCCACTTCCGCTTGCCCATATCGGTAGCGGTGCTTGCCTAGCATATCTACGAGCACTTTTGAGCTGACCGTTACTTTTTTCTTCTCAGCCGAAACAATTATTTTCGCTGCTTTACGGCATACTGTTGCCACTTGACGCTCAAGTCCGCGGACACCCGCCTCACGCGTATAGTAACGAATTAAATCTGTAATCGCTTCTTCCTTAATGAGTAGCTGCGCCTTCTTCAAGCCGTGCTCCTTCATTTGCTTCGGAATTAAGTGATTTTTTGTAATTTCGATTTTTTCGTATTCTGTATAGCCTGCAATCGAAATGACTTCCATCCGGTCAAGGAGTGGCCCTGGAATTGTACTTAAATCATTTGCTGTTGCGATAAATAGCACATCTGATAAGTTATACGGCTCTTCGATATAGTGGTCACTAAATGAATTGTTTTGCTCTGGGTCAAGTACCTCAAGCATGGCCGCTGACGGATCACCGCGGAAATCATTCGACATTTTATCGATTTCATCCAGCAAGAATACCGGATTTGTCGTCGCCGCTTTTTTCATCCCTTGAATAATACGTCCTGGCATTGCCCCAACATACGTACGACGGTGCCCACGGATTTCTGACTCATCACGCACACCACCAAGTGATACGCGGACAAATTTACGATCTAAGCTTTCTGCAACCGAACGCGCCAAGCTCGTTTTACCGACACCTGGAGGACCAACTAAACAAATAATCGGACCGCGTAAGTTGTTCATTAACTGACGCACAGATAAATATTCTAAAATACGCTCTTTTACTTTTTCTAAGCCGTCATGGTCACGGTTTAAAATTTCTTCCGCGTACGTAATATCTAAACGATCCTCTGTTTTTTCGCTCCACGGGATATTGACTAGCCATTCCACGTAGTTACGAATCACACCGCTCTCGGCACTTGCTGCTGGCAATTTCTCGTAACGATCAAGCTCTTTTAACGCAACCTTTTTCGTTGACTCTGGCATGCCTGCTGCGTCGATTTTTTTGCGCAGTTCCGCTACTTCGCCTGCCTTACCATCACGGTCACCAAGCTCTGTTTGAATCGCCTTCATTTGCTCGCGCAGGTAGTACTCTTTTTGTGTACGCTCCATTGCTTGCTTTACTTTTGTGTTGATTTTCTTTTCAAGCTGCAGAATCTCCTGCTCATCATGTAAGCGAATAATTAAGTGGTCAAGACGCTTTTTAATGTTAATCATTTCAAGCACTTCTTGTTTTTCCGCTACCTTAATCGGTAAATGCGTCGTAATGACATCCGCTAAACGACCAGGCTCTTCGATGTCATAAACTGATTCGATAATTTCTGTCGTAATTTTGCTTGATGATTTTGCGTATTTTTCGAAGCCTGCAAATAATGCACGCATTAATGCCTCTGTTTCAGGATCTTTATACGTAGCGTCCTCGTATGTTTCAACATTAACAACGGTAAACTTCTCTTCCTCACGGTAATGAAGAATTTTCCCACGATTTACACCTTCAACTAAAATACGTAACGTGTTGTTTGGCAACTTCAACATTTGCTTCACACGAACGACCGTACCTACTTGATATAAATCTTTCTTTGCCGGTGATTCAACACGTAAATCCTTCTGTGTCGCTAAAAAAATCATACTGTCATCTAACATGGCTTGTTCAAGCGCTGCTACTGAACGCTCGCGACCTACATCAATATGTAGCACCATGGTCGGAAATACTAATAAACCTCGTAAAGGTAATAATGGCATATTTTGTTTAATTTCTGTCATGCGGGAATTCACCTCCGTCCAAGTTTTAAACGCCCCGCAACTGTAGTATGTGGAAACTAGCCCATTCTATAATCAATTAAGCCTCAACTAGAAGCTATAACTTCACTTAAAAAGATTCATCATATGTAACGCAAATTAGTTAAAAAGCTGACTTTCGACTTGTAATAAAGTCTAAGTCAGCTCCAAATTCAATATTTATCTTCATTCAGCATAAGACTTCCTTCTCTAGTAGGAGATGGATACTTCCTCAGTGAAGATCACCGAGCTTACGCTGATGTTTTTTCGCTGTCTGTATACTCTGTACCATCTGCTAATAATAGCTTTGGCACAGCTTTATCTGTAATTGTGGCAGCTGTGATGACACATTTTTTAATGTCTTCTTGAGACGGTAGTTCGAACATCACATCAAGCATTGTTGCTTCGATAATTGAACGCAGACCACGTGCACCTGTTTTACGCTCAATCGCTAACTTCGCAATTTCAACAAGTGCCTCATCTTCAAATTCAAGCTCTACATCATCAAGCTGAAGCATTTTTTGATATTGCTTCGCTAATGCATTTTTAGGCTCTGTTAAAATTTGAACAAGTGCATCTACATTTAATTGCTCAAGTGTTGCTAATACTGGTAAACGACCGATAAATTCAGGAATTAATCCGAATTTTAATAAGTCTTCAGGAATTAGCTGTGACATTAATGAAGTATCCTCTTCAACTACTTTACCAGCAGTTGCACCGAAGCCAATTACTTTTTCGCCTTGACGACGTTTAATAATTGTTTCGATTCCATCAAATGCACCACCTACGATAAATAGGATGTTTGATGTATCGATTTGTAAAAACTCTTGGTGTGGATGCTTACGTCCGCCTTGTGGAGGCACACTTGCAACGGTTCCTTCAAGAATTTTTAGTAACGCTTGCTGTACACCTTCACCTGATACATCACGTGTAATCGATGGGTTTTCAGATTTACGTGCTACTTTATCAATCTCATCAATATAAATAATCCCTTTTTCAGCACGCTCGATATCATAATCAGCCGCTTGGATTAATTTTAGCAAAATATTTTCAACGTCCTCACCAACATAACCAGCTTCTGTCAAGCTTGTTGCATCAGCAATTGCAAATGGTACGTTTAGGATACGTGCTAAAGTTTGCGCAAGTAACGTTTTACCTGAACCTGTAGGCCCAATTAACACGATATTTGATTTTGATAATTCTACATCGTCAATTTTTGAGTTAGAATTTATACGTTTATAATGGTTGTACACGGCAACAGCAAGAGCTTTTTTCGCGCGCTCCTGTCCGATTACATACTCACCTAAAATGTTTAAAATTTCTTTCGGCTTTGGAATATCTTTGAACTCAATTTCCTCTTCCACGCCTAGCTCTTCTACAACAATCTCGGAGCATAGCTCGATACATTCATCACAAATGTAGACGCCAGGTCCTGCTACGAGCTTACGAACTTGTTCTTGTGGCTTTCCACAGAAAGAGCACTTTAAATTGCCTTTTTCATCATTAAATTTAAACAATTTGTTTCACCCCTATTCAAGCAACAATCTTACAAGATTATTTGAAGATTATCAAATATATTGAATCCTATTGTTACTTTTTATTCAATATTGCCTCTTTATGTATAAATTGCTTTATTAAGAAAATAGTTCTCTCTATGTATTACTTTATTAATAAGTCCAGTATAAGACGCTCTTTATACAATTCACTTCATTATACGGTTTCTTTTGTTATTTGACAAAACAAGGCACGGCAAAACAAACCGTACCTTGTTCAAGTTTATTCTCTTATTCTCTTACAAACGATTATTTAGAGATTTTAGCGTTTTCTACTAATAACTCAACTGTTTTTTGCGTACGGATATCGTTCTCAAGAACTGTCGTACCGCCTAAAGCAGTTAAAATTTGCTCGTTTGTCATACCGAATTGAGCAGCCATTTTTTCTAATTCTGCATCGATATCTGCTTGAGATACTTCGATTGCTTCAGCAGCAGCGATTGCTTCTAAAGTTAATGAAACGCGTACACGTTGCTCTGCATCAGCAGTCATTTGCGTGCGTAATGCCGCTTCGTCTTGACCTGAGAATTGGTAGTAAAGTTCAAGGTTCATACCTTGCATTTGTAAGCGTTGACCGAATTCTTGTAACATGCGGTCTACTTCGTTGTTTACCATTGAAGCTGGAATTTCAACTTCAGCGTTTTCAGCAGCTTTTTCTACTAACTCGTCACGTAATGTGCCTTCAGCGTCAGCTTCTTTTTGTGCTTTTGTTTCTTCTTTGATTTTCGCGCGTAAAGCGTCTAAACCTTCTACTTCTGGATCGATTTCTTTTGCAAAGTCATCGTTTAATTCTGGAAGTACTTTTGTTTTAACTTCTTTAATTGCTACCACGAATTTCGCTTCTTTACCAGCAAGCTCTGCCGCGTGGTACTCTTCTGGGAACGTAACTAATACGTCTTTAGAATCGCCAGCTTTTGAACCTACTAATTGCTCTTCGAAACCTGGGATGAATGAACCAGAACCGATTTCAAGTGCGTAATCTTCGCCTTTACCGCCTTCGAATGCTTCTTCACCTACGAAACCTTCGAAATCGATTACAGCTGTATCGCCTTCAACGATTGCTTCATCTTCTTTAATTTCTAATTCAGCTTTTTTCGCTAATTGAGCTGTAATTTGCTCTTCAACTTCTGCATCTGTTACTTCAGTTGATAATTTAGCAACTTCTAAGCCTTTGTATTCGCCTAATTTTGGTTCTGGTTTCACTGTTACTGTAGCAGTGTAAGTGAAGTCAGTCCCTTTAGCGAAGTTTTCTGTACCGTCGATTTCTGGGTAATCAACTGGCTCGATACCCGCTTCATCTAATGCTGCTGGGTAAGTTGTGTTAATGATGATTTCTAAAGCGTCTTGGTAAAGAGACTCTACACCATACATTTTTTCGAACATTGGACGAGGCATTTTTCCTTTACGGAAACCTGGTGCGTTAATTTGCTTTACAACTTTTTGGAAAGCTTGATCTAAAGCTTTGTCTACTTCTACAGCTGCAACCTCGATTGTTAATAAACCTTGGTTACCTTCTTGTTTTTCCCATTTAACTGACATTTATATTACCTCCAAAATTAAATTACGTTCGTTAGACAAACCATCATATTTACGATTTTGACAACCATTTAAGTATAGCATAGATAGCAGATGTTTCAACTTTTTTCACTGTTATTGTAATTCTGAAATTCTTTCTAATTTTTGTAAAAAAACAACTAAATCGTCATTCATTTCTTGAATTTCACCAAACATTGATTTGACAAAATGTATATAACTTTGTGCGACATCCGCACTTTCGTAGTCTAACCACTCAAAAGGATACGTTACAATCGCATGTTTTGCAATTAAATATTGCACAAGTTCGAGTATGGATGGTTCCTGTTCAAGCTTTTCTAACACGTATGCCGAAATTTCCTGAAACTGCGCAAGCTTCGTTGGCAACTCGAGCTGTGCGGGATTGACGCTTTCCGTGCGACCAAATTTTTGCACCGTCAGCTCTACTGCCACTTGCTGTTCGACCAATAACACTAAAAGGAGACTTTGAATAAACGGATGCGTCTCCTCCTGCTCAATGATTGATACGATTTTTGCTGTTAGCGGACGAATATTTCGTTCCATTAAGCCTTGAACAAAAAGTAATTGCTGCTCGACAGGCTGTGCTAAAAATACGCTCATATCTAGCTCATCCTCTTGCTCCTCAGCGTATTTCATATCCTCTTGCATTTGCTTGTTGTCTGCAATGTCTGCATTCAGCTCTTTTAAACGTTCAAATTTTTCAATTTGCTCTTCCGGAATAACGCCCTCTTCAAGCAAGGATTCAATCATTTTTTCTACTTGCTTAAACTCGCGCAGCTGCATACAAATCGTTAAATACAGTTCCATTGCCTCAAAATAAAGCGTCGGACCAATTGCAAGTAATTGCTCAGCTACTTCACGTGCACGCTGAAAATCTTTTGTTTCATATAAAGAATACGTGTAGACACTCAGATGCATTTCGTCGTCCACAATATACTCATACACTTGCTCAAACAATTCATTCGCCTGTGTGAACTGTTGCTGATCTATATAGCAGTTTGCCTGTTCGATTAGTCTTTCGATTGTACCTGGAAACAAAATGATTTTGCCGTTTTGCGTCCCTTCCCATTCATTTTTCATCGTTATTCACTCCAACACCGTTCATTAATTTTTTTAATCAGTTTATTTTACATCGCATTACTTGACACAACAACTTAACAAAAATTTTAAAAACATCACTTTATTTTTGTTAAATAATGTATATAATTATTTCAGCTCTATGCAAATGTTCGTATCCTTACGTTACACACTATAATTCCCATAATCCATCTACATAAATCATTTTTAAAATGGAGGAGTACAAAAATGGTATCAGATTCCGAAAAATTATTACTTGAATTAAAGTCGCGCTTTGAAAAAACCTTCTCCAATTTGCCACTTTCTATTGTTACGCGTAATATGGCGATTGTCGAAGCGGAAGAACACCCACTGCAATTTGAATTTGTCTCAAATACAATCGTTGATACAGAAAAACAGCAGATTACAACGTATATTAATGAAATCGATGGGACGATTCCAGGCATTATTACACTCGGCACGTCGAACATTATTTCTCAGCATATCCGACTCACATGTGAGTTTGAAATTTTATCCATTGCACTTCACTCACTTGAACAATTACTTAAATCAACTAACCCTGTCTTAACGTACAGCGAATGGTTACTTGAAGCGATTGAAAATGAAATTTTACTGCTCGAAGTAAAAACAGATAACGGCACTGTGATCGATTTGCCGGTTGGTATAAAAAATGCAGATTTTTTATAGCGTTTATACTACACTTAAAAAGAATAATCACTCTACATACTTACTTTTAAACAAAGGGCTTGCCCGAATTACTTTTTCGAGCAGCTCTTTTTCTATTGGCATTTAATGAAAAATGCGATAAATTTAACAAAAATACGAAAGGAGAATTATAATATGTTGAAACTCCTATTTTCTATCATCACATTTCCAATCACAGCCTTTTTGCTACTAAAATCCACACTTACTTATCAGATGACCATTACCGAACAAACATGGCTGATTGAATATAGGGATCAAAGTGTTACAGTTAGACAAAGCATTGACAACGAGGCGCAACTGCTCGCTTTTCAGGAGCTGATTGCCCTCTCACATAGCTTGACCCACTCCATCATTTTCCAGGCAAGCTTGATTGGTCTCTTTATTTTAACCATTATTATTTTTTGCATTGTCAAGCCACGTCTCGTGATCCATCCTGCTACACTCATTTTCTTTCTAGCAAGTGTCGTTTTTACGATACATATTTATCAGCAGCTGGCCGTCTTACGCATTCATACCGAAAATTTACGCTATTATTTCTTGTTATTCACTACATAATTTCCATCGTTCAAACGCTTTTGTCATCAGTTATGATAGAGCGTTTTTATTTTCCAAAAAAAATCAAAAAACACAATTGCTAACTGAAGGACTATTCTATATAATCAATCTTGTTTCAAAATTCTAAAACATTAGGGAGCGTGACAAGGAATTGGGTAACGAAACAGTTACAAAACTTCTATAACGACATCTAGCGATTTATTTAAACTATAGATTTTATAACTGCATACCCTGCGTATCGTGTGAACGGTGCGTACTCGGTGTTAATTGCTTTGAATCCCTAAAGCCTTATGACCAAAGCGGAGTTGGAAACGACAAACGTCATGGTGCGAAAGCAGAAAAAACAATAAGGATGGCATAAGCTGAAAAAAAGCTCTGTGTTAGCAGAGTGCTACGTGCTTTTACAATGGGTGTTTAGCAAGGAAAGCCCTAAGTTCAACTAGAATACGGGACACCTCCAACGACTATCTCCTTGAGGGAGAGTAAAGCCGCAAGCGAATGGCGGAAGAAAAATACCGCATCTTGTACGCAAGATGAACAAATAGTCTGCGCTCATGTGAAAGCATGAGAGGTCTGCTTGTAAAAGTAAGACTGCATAAAGAGTTGCGCCTTTATGTGAACAAGAAAATACTGCGAAATAGAGCAGATTTTTCGTATCGGTAAAGCATTGATTATTGGTGCTGGCGGTGTCGCTAGCGTAGTAGTACACAAATGTGTGCAAAATTCTGAGGTATTCGAGGAGATTATGATCGCGAGTCGAACAAAATCAAAATGTGATGCTTTAAAAGAAAAACTAGACGGTGGGAAAACGATCATCCATACGGCACAGGTGGATGCGGATAATACCGACGAGCTAATCGAACTAATCAATGGATTTAAACCAGATGTGGTAATTAACGTAGCTTTACCATATCAAGATTTAACAATTATGGACGCATGTTTAGCAACAAAGACTCACTATATTGATACAGCAAACTACGAGCCTTTAGAGACAGCTAAATTTGAATATAAATGGCAATGGGCATATAAAGAGCGTTTTGAAGAAGCAGGCATTACGGCACTGCTTGGTTCTGGCTTCGACCCAGGTGTAACAGGCGTATTCACAGCGCATGCACAAAAGCATCACTTCGATGAAATTCATTACATCGATATCGTTGATGCAAACGGTGGCGACCACGGCCTACCATTCGCAACAAACTTTAACCCAGAAATTAACATTCGCGAAATTACAGCGAACGGCCGTTTCTGGAAAGAAGGCGAGTGGGTAGAAACAAAGCCTCTAGAACATAAAATGGTGTACAACTTACCAGAAATCGGCGAAAAAGATTGCTACCTTCTTTATCATGAAGAATTAGAATCTTTAGCGAAAAACATTAAAGGCTTAAAACAAATCCGCTTTTGGATGACATTTGGCCAAAAATACTTAACACACTTAAACGTACTTGAAAACGTTGGCATGACATCAATCGAGCCAATCGAATTCCAAGGTCAAATGATTCAGCCAATCCAGTTCCTAAAGGCTGTTTTACCAGACCCAGCAACACTTGGTCCACTAACAAAAGGTAAAACAAACATCGGCTGTATCGTACGTGGACTGAAAGACGGCAAAGAAAAAACATATTACGTCTACAATATTTGCGACCATCAAGCGTGCTACCGTGAAGTCGGCTCTCAAGCGATTTCTTACACAACAGGTGTACCAGCGATGATTGGTGCGATGCTGGTGATGAACGGCGAGTGGCAAAAACCTGGTGTTTGGAACGTAGAAGACTTCAATCCAGACCCATTCATGGACGCACTAAACAAGTGGGGCTTACCATGGCTAGAAACAGAAAATCCAGACTTAGTAGACCTTGATTTCACTTCGCCAAAAGCTGAGGTTAAAGCGTAATGACGGCCGTGAAGGAACAAAACAAAACATTGCTTGCAGAAAACAAACGCCAAACAAACGGCATTGATTTCACGCAAGCTCCTTCACCAAGCTTTGTTGTGGATGAGCGTCTACTAACGAAAAATTTGGAGCTACTAAAGTCTGTCCAAGACCGCACTGGCTGCGACATTTTACTTGCACTAAAAGGCTTCTCGATGTGGTCAACATTTGGTCTTGCAAAAAATTATTTAGCAGGCATTACGTCGTCTTCATTATTTGAAGCACGTCTTGGCTTTGAAGAATTCGGCAAAGAGGTGCATGCCTATGCCCCTGCTTATGCCGAGCATGAAATCGATGAGTATTTAACTTATGTTGACCATATTGTGTTCAACTCATTCGACCAATTAAACAAATATAAAGAAAAAGTGTTAAACCATGAAAAAAACATTTCAATTGGTTTACGCGTCAATCCTGGTTATTCAGAGGTGGAAACACCACTATATGACCCTTGCTACATTAATTCCCGTCTAGGCATTCCAGTCGAGTCATTCCGCCCAGACGAGCTTGACGGTGTAGACGGCATCCATTTCCATGCAATGTGTGAGCAAGGTGCGGACGTGCTTGAGCGTATTTTAGTGCACTTTGAGGAAAAATACGGCCAGTACTTGCACCAAATGAAATGGATTAACTTCGGCGGCGGCCACCACATTACAAAGCCTGGCTATGATGTCGAGCTACTAGTAAAGCTCATTAACCGCATGCAAGACACATACGGCGTAAAGGTCATTTTAGAGCCGGGCGAGGCCATTGCACTAAACACGGGCTACTTAGTCGCGACCGTGCTTGATATCGTGCAAAACGGGATGGAGCTAGCCATTGTTGATTCGTCAGCAACGTGCCATATGCCAGATACACTAGAAATGCCGTACCGCGCGCATATTCTAGGCTCAGGCGAAGCAGGAGAAAAAGCATACACATACCGTCTTGGCGGTATGACATGCTTAGCAGGTGATATTATCGGTGATTATTCATTTGACGAGCCACTCACAGCTGGTGACCAAATCGTCTTCACGGACATGGCGCACTATACAATGGTCAAAACGCATATGTTTAACGGTGTGAATTTGCCAAGTATTTGTACGTTTAATGAAACAGATGGCATTAAGGTTATTCGCACGTTCCAGTATGAGGATTATCGTAACCGTTTGTCATAAAAGAAAGCCGAAACGCATGGGTGCGTTTCGGCTTTTTTATGTAGCCATTTCGCAAGCGAAACTCACAAGAGATTTATGAATACATCTACATAATTTTATGCAAACGAATTAACAAAACAATTAGGTGAAAATGCTATTACAGCGTTTGTGCCCTTTTGGTATATTCCCAAGCTTTTATTTGAGAACATTATTACGTTTATTTATCTAGACGTTTTAAACCCTTGTTTCACTAAAGCCTTCGATATTAATCTTCAACTACTTCAATCAAATCCGTATAAATAGTAACAAAATATGTTGCTAATAACCCTCTCAACTCATCATTAAGCTTGTAATACTCTTCGGTCGCTTTTTCAAGGACATGATAAAATTCATCTTCATGAATTTCATCATTTTCTAGGGCAATGTACAAGCTCCAGAGCTCTTTACAATACTTTTTCTCAATCAACGCATAATTGTGAGCACCTATTTCCTCAAGCGTTCCGATTAGGTTATTCAAGTAATCATCTATTCCCATTTCTTTAATATGTTGCCCAAACCACCTAAATAAGCTTTCATGCCCCCCACTTTCAAGTTCACAATGGTATTGATAGACAATGAATGCTTTATTTAAAATGTTATCTTTCGATGATAAATCATACGCACTTAAAACATCCGTAACAGCGTTTGAGATAGCTGCCTGGCTCATTAAATCTTTTCTTTTCACTTTTGGTTTCACAACATTCCCTCCCATTCATCTTTACCTCTTGTTCAACTAAACGCTCTTAGTTAAAGTATAACGTCCCCCAAATGAGCTTTGGAAATATGATTGTAAACCCACCTTTTTTGACGGAACTTAAGTAAGCATTATTTATAGTTTATTTTTCTAATACTAGACAATATTGTTCTTTATATTTTTCATGGTTCCGATTGTACATTTGTCCCAGATGATTTAGAGATAATTCTTCATAGTTGCATCTAATAAACGGGATATTTTTTTCATGATCGTCATGCCCAATCCATACTCTCCATAGTTCTACTATCTGTCCTTCTCTACTATTGTCTTTTAGGTACGCTAGTAATTGCTTTGCTCTCAATTCCGAATAGATAAAATTTACTTCATAAATGAATGGATAGCCTGTATATTCACTTACATCATAGTAAATAGCCTTGTTAATAACCAATTCATTTAAATCCTCTTCATTTTCAACAAATAATACTTGGGCGTTCGGGTCCATCTTCTCCCAAGGTACCAACTCATGCGGTTTTATTTCTAATTCAATCGCTTCCTTGACGGTAATATACTTCGCTTTCGACTCTACTTCTGGCATTTCAACATTTGTTGCGATAAATGAACAAAAACTCATTGAACTCCCTCCTCATTCAAGCGGGAAATACAAAATCTGACCAAATGCTGGCTGCCAAATTCCTTGCGCATTTTTCATCATCCCCATCCCCGTTTGCGAACCATTTCGATTTGTGAACTTCACCCAGCCCGTCCCATCAGACTCCTCTTCAAATGTTGCCTGCTCCACGCCGTTAAAAACTGCTGCCATGACAAGCTCATTTAATTCCTGTGAAAACATTTCCTCTCGCACACGCTTTGTTTTTTCATAATGCTGCTTCGTCTCACGCGTATCGTGATTTTCAACTGTCGTGAAAAGTGCCTCATACGTTGCGTAATCCCTTTCTAGGTCACTTAGCAAAAACATTTTAGCAATCGTAACAGGCGAAACATCGCGTAAATGCTCCATATGATAGTCTGTCTTAAATGCGTCAAATACCCGCTGCTCGTCCGCTGTTAAATAAAATGTCCGTTCAACCTTTTGAATGCCCGTCACTTTACCGACTAGCTGTGCCTCCGTAATTTTACGTAGCCGATGTCCCTCCTCATTGCTATACACAATTAGCTCATCCGCTACTGTTTCGAGTGTTTCATTAATAAACGGCCGATCAATCCCCCAGCTATAAAAATAATACGGATTTTGAAACGGGTCCTTTTTCTCCACTGGGCCAACTTTCTCCCCAAGCCCGTGCACCGTTAACACGGTCTCGTCTACTGTCACCTGCCCGTCCTCCATCCTCACCGTATCCTGTGCTAAACCAAGCACCGTCGAAACCACAATTCCAGTTGGCGTATAGTACGCCACATAATCCCCGTACGTCACACTAGCGCCCTTTTCTACCACCATCGGCAAAAAGTGCAGCATCCACTGCTCCCCGAGTAAATGTGCTGTCTCTGGTTCAATCACTTCCCCGTCCGTTGTCTCCACAATCGGCAACAGCTCTTTGCCACTATTGGCCCGGCGCAATGTATCATTTTGCGGGAATAACACGGTACTAAATAACAGCACAGCTAAGCAGCACGCCACTGCTGAAACAACTGCAACACGCCAATTTCGTTTCGGCTTTTCCTGCTTTGGTTGAAGTAATCGTTGCTTTACATCCTCCGTAAACGGCGCGTCCTGCCTCAATTCGCGCTTTAGCTTGTCTTTAAATCCGTTCATAATACATCCCCTCCAGTTCATGATTTTTCTTCAGTAGCTCACGCGCGCGGCGAATGCGCGTGCGGATCGTATTTTCGGATAGCGCGAGAAGCGTGGCAATTTCCTCCACCGAAAACTCCTCATAATAAAACAGCACAATGACCTCACGATAATGCACAGGTAAGGCAAATACATGCGCCTTCAATGTTTGATAAAGCTCTCCCTGCAAATAGCTCGTCTCCGCAGACATCTCACTCCGCCCACTCGGCAATAGCCACGCTAACAATTTCCTGCGCTTTTGCTTACGTAACTCGTCATGACAGCAATTAATTAAAATACGCGTCAAATACGTTTTTATCGTGGCCTCCGCGCGGTACTGCTCTTTACTTTTGCTATATTTCATCAGCACATCCTGCGTAATTTCCTCCGCAAGCTGGCGGTCTTTTACATATAAATAGCTTAGGTGGTATAAATACTCACCATAATCATCAATTAGTTGCTCCATTATGTATGCACCTCCCCATTATTTTACTGCTTAGACGTAAGTAAGCGCGGAAATTGTTCAACTTTTTTCACAAGAAACGTTATAATAGCAAAAAACTTACTTTTTGTAGGAGGTCTTTATGTTTACAGGAAAAACAGTTGTTGTTACAGGTGCGGAACAAGGAATCGGGAAAGGTATTGCCTCGCAGTATGCACAGGCAGGCGCAAATGTTGTCATTGCAGATACAAATGAATTAGGTGTACAGCTTGCCGATGAGCTACTGGCAGACGGCTACTCTGCACTGTTTATCAAAACCGATGTCCGCGATGAACAAAGTGTGCGCCAACTGATGGAGCAAACAATAAATCGTTTCGGCTCGCTCAATATTTTAATTAACAATGCAGGGAAATCCCCATTTAAATCATTATTCGAGCTGTCATTAGATGAATGGGATGACGTGCTCCATACAAATTTACGGAGCGTCTTTTTATGTTCTAGAGAGGCCGCGAAGCTGATGAAAAGCGGTGCCATCGTCAATCTTGCCTCAACGCGCGCTGTTATGTCCGAACCAAACTCAGAAGCTTATGCGGCTTCAAAGGGCGGGATTATCGCGCTCACACATGCACTCGCCGCATCACTTAGCCCACATATTACAGTCAACAGCATTTCGCCAGGCTGGATTGAAACCGGCGACTACAGCGCACTGCGTGACATAGACCATGCACAGCACTTTTCTGGGCGTGTCGGCACACCTGAGGACATTGCACGTGCCTGTATGTATTTAACACAAGAAGCCAATAATTTTGTGACGGGAACAAATATTACCGTTGATGGTGGCATGACGAAAAAAATGATCTATGAGGAATAATCGTTGCCGATGTTACTCGTGATGAAATATAATAACAGAAAATTCTTTCTCTTGAAGGGAGTGGACGTTTTGAACTATTTCGTTACGCTATTTGTACTGTTATTTCTTGTTGGCTGCACCGATTCTTCTACGCCAACGGATACGGGCATTGATATTGCAGTCGTTTCACCCGAGGAGCATCTAGCACAAGCCATTTCAAACATGAAGGAGTGGACAAGCTATCAATCACAATTTAGCTCCTCGAGTATCGAGCATCCCGAGCTTGATGCATACAGTAGTAACAGCGAGCTTTCTTATATAAAGGAGCCATTTCAAGTATCAAAGCTTTACAAGGATAATTATTTCGGTGGACATTTTGAATGTTATTATGCTGAAGGCGCAGGCTTTAGCGTGAAAAATGAATTGGGGGATCAAACGTGGACGACGGTAAATGAGCCCGTCACAGACAATGCGCTCATTCACGCGGTAGCTGATTTATTGCAGCTATTCGTACAGGAGCAGGATGCCTCCACCTTTACCGATAACTCAGCACAGCTAACCATTACTGATGGTGATTTTGATGCAATCCGAGCTGCAATTGACAAGGTCGACGAACTGCGTAGTAAACTTGCGACACCCGAAGCAATTTTAGTCAATATTTATGATGAGAGCTATGAGCCTACTGATACGTATGAGCAAATTGATGTGACACTCGCATTTCAAAACCGCGAAATCACCAATTATATGATTACCATTGTGCGTGATGTAGGTATGGAGGAATACGGACCCGGACAGCTCGATTTAAGTGAAACCTTCAGTGCGGTCAATACGCTACAAGAAATTCCCGCGCCAACAAATTAAGTTGAAACGATGTACACATTCCTAAAGAAATACAGCCATTTTAAATAAAGTTGAAATTTTTTAAAGCACAGCAAAATTCCGTGAAAAAAATTAAATGCCAACATTTTAAATTTGAAAAAAGTGCGATTTGGCGAAATTGACACACGACATATCCCTAAATAAGTGACAATCTGTTATTTACAGCTCATAATGTGCTTTTTCCTACAAAAAATCAGCTATTATTAGGTATCATAACAAATTTACCAAGTCTTTTTTACCAGAAAAAATAACGTCTTTCCATCTAAAAACCTGTATTTTTTGACGGAAAAGTGCAGGTTTTAGATGTTTTCCAATCTATATTTTCTCGACTAACTCAATCCAAATCATTGCTTTGGCAGCGATAGCGTTCGAAAAATTTTCACTGTCTTTTTCTAAAAATTTCAACTAGAAATGCTTCGTTTTTTACAAAAACGCGCTAATTTCACACGACTTTTCCACTTCTTTTCCTAGGAAAATCATCGTGTAGAGTAGTGTATTTTTGTTTTTTAGGATTTTTACAGACAGATATTCACAAAAATATAGCAGTTGGCACATAAATAAAAATATGTTGTATGTAAATCCTGACAAATGAAGGTTTTTAAAGAATTTTATTTGGGTGAGAATTTTTTAAACGAAAATTAAACTGGCTAAACAATACTCATAAGGAGAGTTTTGGATAAACAACAATTCGATAAGTTTTCTAAAACAGGGTTAGTAGGTCAAAAAGAAAAGCAGATTGAGAAATAGGCTACAAGCATTTAATTAAAATTATTTAGTTCCAAAACCAGTGTTTGGGAATGTTCTTCACTTAACGTTGTCAGCCCGTATAAACGCCAATAACTAATTATTTTTTATTTTTAAGCTCTAAAAGTATAGGTGCTATATTTAGTAAGATTGAAACAATTGTCAGCAACCATAACGTCTTTTCCATAGTAGGTACAACATCCAATAAAGCCGCCCAATCTTTAACATTTACCCAATTCGCTATAAGGCTATGTTCTGCACAGAGTGTCAATGCAGTAAATGATAATCCCATGGCCATCGCAAGTTTATAATCTTTACCTGTTGTATACATATAAAGATTGATAAAAGTTGCTACGATTGCAATAAGACCTAATATTAACCACATAATGATGCCCCCATTATATTTTTATGTAAGATTTCTATATGTTTATAAATATTATTTTGAAATTTTGACCACTTCCCTTTTCAACATAGACGCAAATTGTAATTATATGGTTCCTAAATCCTCATTTGGGAGCCATTAACTATTTTAAACAGGATGAATTAACCTTGTTTCTTTCCTCCCGAATAAAAAGAAACGATCGCAGAAAGACAGAGCGCTACCAATAATAACGTATACCCTATAACAAAACGCCTTCTATTCACATTGTATTTGTTGTATATCGCTTCAAATACAAAAATCATGGGAAATAAAAAATAAGCAATAAATGCATAGGTTAAACGATTAAAAATAACGCGGGATTGCCATTTGTCCACATTTCCTTAAAAAGCTTAGCCTTATGAACGGTTATTCGACAAAAAACACGTTGCACCTGCAAAAATAGCAAAGAGATGTGAAGTGCACATCCCTTTGCTATCAAAATGAATTATTTTTTAGTTTGATCCGATGCGCGCATTTCACGTCCCGCAATACGTCACATACGGCTCATCGTCTGCTGGTGGCTCTGTATAATGCATATGCTCCGGTAGCACATCATACGGATTTGCACAAGCCGCCATCAATTCTTCAAGTTTTGTAAAATCATGTTGCTGCGCGGCTGTTAGTGCTTCTTCTACAAGATGATTGCGCGGGATAACGGCTGGATTGACCGATTGCATCATCGCTTGCATATCATCTAGCATCGTTTCCTGACGCGCTAAGCGAGCATGCCACTGCTGTTCCCAGACGCGAAATTCCTCTGATGTAAAGAACGCATTTACAGGGCGTACATTTTCACTCAGCGCGCGGAATGTCTGTGTAAAGTCTGCCTTATACTGTGCCATAATTGTGAGTAGGCGCTCGGCTAATGCTAAGTCGTCCGGCTCGTCGCTAATTAAACCAAGCTTCTCACGCATCCCACTAATCCAATATGCCTCATAATAGTCCTCGTAACGTCCGATTAACTGCTTCGCAATCGTAATCGCCTCGTCCTCATCTTCTGCAAATAACGGCAGCAAGCTCTCCGCTAATCGCGCTAAATTCCAGCCACCAATAAACGGCTGGTTGCTATAACGATAGCGCCCCTCATGGTCAATTGAGCTAAATACACTATCTGGATCATATGCATTAATAAACGCGCACGGCCCGTAATCAATCGTCTCGCCGCTAATCGTCATATTGTCGGTATTCATCACCCCGTGCACAAAACCGACAAGCTGCCATTTCGCAATCAGCTCAGCCTGGCGCTCCATTACCTCCTCAAAAAAGGCGATATACGGATTGTCCGCTGTCGCCACATGCGGATAGTGACGGCTAATCGCATAATCTGCAAGCTCACGTACCTCTTCAACGCCCGCGAAAGCTGCTGCATATTGAAACGTCCCGACGCGTAAATGACTCGCTGCCACACGTGTTAAAATCGCACCTTCTAACGCTGTTTCTCTATAGACCGCATCCCCCGTCGTCACAACCGCTAAGCTGCGCGTTGTCGGAATGCCGAGTGCGTGCATTGCCTCACTAATAATAAGCTCCCTCAGCATCGGGGCAAGACTTGCACGACCGTCTCCCCCGCGCGAAAACGGTGTACGCCCCGCTCCCTTTAGCTGAATATCCACACGCTCCTCGCCAATCACATGCTCACCGACAAGTAACGCACGGCCATCCCCAAGCATATTAAAATGCCCAAATTGATGCCCTGCATAAGCTTGTGCGATTTGCGCCGCGCCTTCTGGAAATGCATTTCCCGCAAACATGTGAATCGCTTCCTCTTCATAGAGCGCCTCCGTATCAAGACCAAGCTCATCTGCTAACAAATAATTTAATGCGATCAGCTTTGGTTCTGGTACTTCATTTAACGTCACTTTTTTATAAAAAGTAGGTGATAATGTCAGATAGCTATTATCAAATTGCCAGCCCATTTGTTTTTTCATCATATACAACCTCTTTTCTACCATCATTATAACCCTTGTACTACTTCACTACCTCTTTATACGATTTACGATCTACTGTTATTTTTTCAATATGAATCGTAATATTCCGTAACGTCTCCTCAGATAAGGACAGTTCATTACGTTGCTTCGGATACTTCCGGTACAAATATTCCTCCAAACGATACACATCTGCATCAAATGCCAGTGCAGCTTCAAATGTCCTGCGAATTTCCTTTGTCATTTGCTTTTCAATGGCTTCCCTCATCGATTTCTGCGTCACATTTTCTGCAAAGCTACGCAATGTTGCATTGCCGTGTATTGTCACATCAAAAAGCACTTGTTGCTGTGTGATAACCGGTGTCACATCCACATGTATATGCTCAAATACAAACGAAATGGCTTGCTCCTCATCACCAACTTTGTCAATTGTTATTCCAGACTGCTTTGTTTCATTACTTAGCCATTGCAAACCGCGTGCATCTTCCTGCTGCAAGACTCCTTTTAATGTTGTTGCTGAAATGACACTGACACCTGCAATTTGCGTGACAGTTGATGGTCCGTCTTTTGTGGTCCAATCTTCAATTAATTTCACAAACGGAATGCTACTGACATAGCTAGGTTCCGTCAAATCAATAATTAACTGGCGAATATTAAGTGGCCAGATAAGTGATTGTTG
The DNA here is from genome assembly GCA_040274725.1 of Solibacillus sp. Taxonomy (GTDB): domain Bacteria; phylum Bacillota; class Bacilli; order Bacillales_A; family Planococcaceae; genus Solibacillus. The sequence continues at coordinate 164,504 of JBEMAQ010000003.1, forward strand.
CTGATAAGAATTATATGGATCTGAAAGCTTAGATTGTGAAATGGCTCGGTTAATGATTGGCGTCGTGAGCATAATTTCTTCGAGTGAATCTTGCGTGCTATAAACCAAAATATTATAACGTGTCTCGGAAAAACGTGTAAATGTGTTGAGTACCATATCCATTTGCCCCGATTTTAAAAGCGCCTCGGAAAAAACGACATACGAAAAATGTCCCCAATTGATTCGTTGATCCGCCGATTGATATAAATCATGCAATGCCTCACTCGGCGTTCTCCCTTTCCCGCGTCCTACCTCCGCTTGAACCGCATTCGGATTATTCGGTTGATCGGATTTCGCGATATTTGTAAAATCAATAATTTGTGCGTAAGTGACGTACTGTTCATCTTCATAATCCATCCCAAGCCCGTGAATATACAGCATGCGCTCTGGTTCCTTAGTATCCCAACAACCTGCTAATAAGAGGACACTCAATAGCCATAGTTTACGCATCATCTTCCCGACCTTTCCGCGTTTCATCCTGTGTGTGTAACATCTTCGGACGTTTCTTGTATTGTTTTTGCGGTAAACGTAGGAAAGCTTTTGCCCAGTTTTTTAATGAAAAATCATTTGCAAAATTTAAGTACGGCACGCCCAGCACCCGTAAATTCGCTAAATATAATAAAACGATAAAAAACGAAATGAACACACCAAAAAAACCTAAAATACTCGCCATTAAAATAAAAAAAATCCGCACAATACTAATCGCTGAGACGAGAGACTGATTGACAAGTGTGAACGCTGCAATGGTTGAAACTGCAATAACAACGACCATGGCAGGACTTGTAATACCCGCGCGAATGGCCGCATCACCAATAATGAGTCCACCAACAACACCAATCGTACTCCCAATAATTGTTGGTAAACGCAAGCCCGCCTCTCGAAGCAATTCAAACATAAAAACCATCAATAACATTTCAAGCGACGACGGGAGTGGCAAACCTGTATTGGCCTGTACGACTGTTGCAAGGAGTGGAAATGGCAATTGATCTTGGTGAAACGTTGTAAGCGCAAGCCAAGTCGCGGGCAACAACACGCCAATGCCTATGCAAAACACCCGAATTAGCCGTTCAAACGAGCTAAATATAACAGGATATTCGTTATCTTCACCTGATTTTAGCAGCATCAGTAAATTAATCGGTGTAATCGTCGCATACGCTACGCCATCTACAAAAATAATAAAGCGTCCACGCGCTAGTGCCTGCATCGCAAAATCTGGTCGCCCTGTGTAATCAACGAGCGGAAACAGCTTCGTGTTTTGATGTAGCATTTCCATAAGGGCCGCTGTACTAAATACAATATCGACATCAACCTTCGCTAAGCCTTGCTTGATTTGCTGTAGTGACTCTTTATTCGCAATATCATCAAAATAAACAATGGCAAGTGCTGTTTTAGAACGCCTCCCAAGCTCCATTCGTTCAACACAAAGTGATTTTGTAGGGAGACGCTTTCGAAGTAGCGCTATATTTGTCGCGATATCCTCGATGAAATTATCCCGCGGCCCTGTAATGGTCACTTCTAAATTTGTTTCCTCAGGACTGCGATTTGGTTTTTTTTCAATATTCGCTGCGACAAAAACTAGCTCATCGAGACAAATCAAACAATGTCCTCGGTATACAAGTAACTCTGCCTCATCACTCGTTGTCACAGCCACGATTTGCGGTAAAGCGATCGTTGTGATGAGCGTTTGTTCATCTATCTTTTCTGCCTGCTGTAAAAACTGTGTGATCCTTGGCATCACAACCTCATGTAGCAAATATAAATCAATCATCGCTTCACATATAATAAGGGTGACCGTATGCTCATTGAATAGCAGTGTTTGAAATTTAATATCTGCTGACTTTTTAAATAGTTGCTCAAAAGTTGCTGTTGTTAATACTTCATTCCTAGCCATGCTTCGGCGCCCCCTGCCTTGGCTTTTCTTTTTTTAGTACGGCAATGAAAAGAATGACTGATAGCAAGCCAAAAAAACAAGCCGTCATGATTAAAAACCAACCGCTATCGAATATTAAAAATTGCTCTTCATTTACAAAAAATAAAATGCAGCATAGTACGAAAAATGGCATCGCTAAGTTTGTCCAAATCCGTTTTTTTTGCTCGGTCCATTTATACATTTCAACAATAATAAATAATAAAATACCTACGCGAATAAAAGCGCCGGTCAGCCATTGATACGCTGAAAAGAAATCCATATGCTCAAAATATTGGCCAATTGTCGCAAGCGTCCATTCCTCATAGGCAGGATAGCGAAGTTCAGCGGCCTCCTTTGGTCCAAATTCGGTAATGGCACCAATGAGTGGACCAAGTGTTAAGCCTGCAAGGACGGCTAAAATGAGGAGTAAATGATAGCTACGTAGAGGTTTCTTAATATAATGCTGCAAAAATAACAGCAGCGTTAATTCAATATAACCCGACATCGCATAAACCATACTTGATACAACAGGCGACATCCCATGCTCTAAAAATGGCTTTAATAATGTATGATCCTTTATTGGAATATTCACGATTGCAACAAAAAAGCCGAGTACAAGCACACCAAATAACACAATACTATTGACCATCGTAATCGTTAAAATGTTCATTGTCGCTAACGTCATACATAAGATTGAAAAAATGACCAGCAATACAATTGGTGGTGTATCGGGTAAAAACGATATATTAAACCACTGCAATGTTTCTCGCATTGTAACAGCCGCTAATAGCAATAAATAGGCTGCTGTCACAAAAAACAAAATTGCCGTTAGACGCTTTCCAATCCGTCGCTCTAGCCAATTCCTAATATGCTCACCTTTTGATTGCTTATGAATAAACAACAGAAGGAAAATCCACGGAATCATTACCACTGCCCCTAATATAACGGCAAGCCAACTATCTCTCCCACCGTTTTCCAATAACGCTGGTAAAATCGTGACATGATTTTTCAAGCCGATAAATGTCATCGCAAGTAGTAACAAATGCAGTATGCTAATTTTATTCATAGCAACACCTACTTTTTATGTAGTGTAGGCGTTTTTTTCAACTTTTATCCTTAAATAGACAAATTAAGCGATTTCAAACCCTGCCTTTCCTACAATCGTTTCTGTACGCATCGTGAGTAAATCCTTCACTGAATGCGGTCCTTCATTTCCTAAAAATTCCTTTACGATTCGGTAGCCTGTGCAGTAGCCAAGGCGTGGCGGAGTTTGTTCTCCCCCGATTAATAATTCTCGGTGCTTGTGTAGCCCTGTTTCATACAATTTCGGCTTCACATAAGTTAGCCAATACGCCACAACTTCCGCATACAAATAGCGCGTCGTCCACGGACTGAGCGCTTCTTCACCGTACAAGCTTTCTACCGCATATTCCGCGAGCCCTTCTGTGATGAGTGAATCCATTAATGTTGGCGGGTCATTCAAATACGGGCGGTGACAGCTATGACAATATTCATGTGTAAAGAGTGCCTGCAACTCACAAGGTGTTAGCGTAGGCGAGATAAATAAACAAATCCCGCGTTCATACGACACACCATTTTTCGATATATCTTCTCGGATTGGCAATAAATAAACAGCTACATCAGGTCCATCCCACAATGCCTGTAATTCGTGCTGTAATTCACGTACCATTTCCCAATAATCAAAGGATACCTGCACCGCGCCACTTGCTAATAATCCTTGCCCAAGTAACTCATAACGGATTGCCTCTCGTGCCATCCTCGGAAACAACTCACGTACGAGCTCACTCGCTACGCCCACTCGGTCAGGTAGCACTTCAAAAAGATGCTGCGTCGCAATGACTGGCATAGACAGTTCCTCCCTTTTCACTGTTAAGGAAATTTTATATTTTCGCACCGTGGATAACTTAAGGCAAAGTTTGCTTTGCGTCCAGGCTAAAGCGCCAGCCCCTCGAGTCGTTTCGATCCCTCTGGTGAAAGTTGAAGAGCGCACTTTCACTTCGGGCTCTCCAACGCTTGAGGCTCACACGATGTGAGTCATTGGGAGCCTGCCACATGGATGTGGCGTTTGGCTCACTCGGGGCTGAACAGGCACTTTAGCACTTTTGTTCCTAGATGAATTAGACGATGCGCTCGTATGAACATTTGATGCAAACATATAGTAGTACACCGCTTAATAGAAGGGAGGGATGATGATGAACCGCAACGAGGCATATAATTTATGCTGTCAATACCAGGGCAAGCGCGTGCGCATTACGGATTGCAGTGGCTATACGCATGTTGGGTGTATTACAAAGGTCGATAACCGCAACGTGTGGCTCATGCCCGATGATGCTGGTGGATACGGCATCGGCTTCTGGGGCTTTGGCGGCGCTGGACTCGGATTTGGCTACGGCATCGCACTTGGAGCGATTACAGGCATTGCACTCGCTTCGGCTTTCTTTATTTAATGGACGGAGCTGTATCTTTTTTTAAGGTACAGCTCTTTCATTTTCATGGACATAATTTTCCTCCCCTTAATACGATAAAAAGAAAACCTTTCGTAAAGGAGCATTCTAGATGGGCATACTTACTGGTGAACAATTTATTCGGCGACTCGATTCATTAAAAAATAATATTTGGTATGACGGCGAGCAGGTGACAATCCCGCTCTCACAACATCCTGCATTTCAAGGCATTTTAAAAACAAAGGCCGCGCTCTATGATTTGCAGCATGATGAACAGTTACAGCAGGAGCTAACCTTTCACTCTCCTGTAATTAACGAAACAGTCGGCACCTCTTTTTTGCAGCCGCGTACAAAGGAGGAACTTGTGCAGCGGCGCGTCATGACGCGACACTGGGCAAAGCAGACGAACGGCATGGTAGGGCGAACACCGGATTATTTAAATACAGTGCTCATGAGCTTAGCATGTAGTGGCGAGCTTCTAGAAAGAATAGATACAAGCTTCCCTCAGCATTTACAAAGCCTCTACCAGCTTGCGATGAAGGAGGATTTATCCTTTACGCACACATTTATTACTCCGCAAGTAAATCGCTCACGCTTTTATGTGGATCATAGTGACAAACCAATTTCCGCGAAAATTACGGATATCACAGATGAAGGACTTGTCATAAAAGGAGCAAGACTTTTAGCGACACAGGGTGGTTTAACGGATGAAGTACTCGTGCTAAGCGTGCCGCAACTACTATTAGATCCAAATGAAGCGTTCGCCTTTTCGATCCCGTCTAACACAAAAGGATTAACCTTTATTTGCCGTGATTCCTATGTTGGTGGCGACTCCTTTTTTAATCATCCTCTCAGCTCAAGGTACGAGGAAATGGATGCCATCGTTGTCTTTAATGATGTCACTGTCCCATGGCAACGCGTTTTTTATTATCATAATACGGAACTTGCGAAAACGTTCCTCGCACAAAGCTCGTTTTCCAATTTCGCGACGCATCAAGCACTGACGCGACAAATTGCGAAAACAGAATTTTTGCTTGGACTCGCGGAGCTACTAGTGAAAACAATTAATGTTCATGAGTACCAGCATATTCATGAAAAAATGGCGGACATCATTACCGGGCTTGAAACGATGAAGGCACTCATTGAAAAATCAGAGCATGATGCCACACTTGATTCGTTTGGCTATATGCGGCCACATATTATCCCACTAAAGGTCGCGATGAATCTGTTCCCAAAAATCTATCCACGTTTTGTAGAAATCCTGCAGCAAATTGGCGCAAGCGGTATGATTTCCTTGCCGTCTGAGCAGGCATTTCACTCACAAATCGCGCCTGAGCTCGAGCATTATTTACAAGGTGCCGCTGTCAGTGCCGATGCGCGTGTGAAAATTTTCCGTTTAGCATGGGACGCGACGATGAGTGCTTTTGGCACAAGGCAAACGCAATATGAACGCTTTTTCTACGGGGATCCTGTGCGCTTAGCAGGAGATTTATATCAGACGTATCCAAAAGAAGACGCCGTGGAGAGCGTACGTAAGTTTTTAAATCTTGATGAGTAAGACAAAAAATCGGTAATGCGCACATTACCGATTTTTTGTAGCCTTTTCCCACTGGACGAGCGAAGGATATGGGTCAAATGCCCATTCTGTGCGGCCATTAAATTTATAAATCCCATAATGCAGGTGCGGCGGAAATTTCCCAGCTGTCCCTTCCTTGCCGTAGCCTGTGCTGCCTAAATAACCAATCACTTGCCCTGGCTCGACAATCGCACCTTCCTGTAAGCCCTTTTCAAACGAGGCGAGATGTGCATAGTAATGATAGGAATTATGATTATCTCGAATACCCATCCGCCAGCCACCGAATTCATTCCAACCCATTATTTCAATGACACCGTAAGACGTGGAAACGAGCGGCGTACTATGCGCAGCATAAATATCTGTTCCCTCATGAATACGCCGACCTCCCCATCCCCGGTTCGCCCCCCATGTCCCGCTATAGCTATAAGCATAACTTGGCGTAATTGGGAAAACATGCTTATCTAAATCTACCGTGCCAAAACGCTTAAACAGTTTCGCAATCGTCACAATTTGATTGACGGTTTGCTCATTACGGTAATAATCCCAGAGCGCTAACTTGAACTCGTCCTCACCTTGACCATATTGGTTTAAATAATTTGCCATCGTAAACAGTACATCGTCATCATCAAGTATGTCTGCATAACCGTCCGCATTGCCATCAAGCCCCATGCCACCAAAAAATGCAATGGCGTGCGGCGATGTATCACGTGCAAGTGGATTCGCTACGCCTGACCAATATTCATCAGAAAATTGAATCGCTATGACACTGTCACGTTTGGGGATATCCTGCCTAACCGCTTGAATGTTGCGCTCATATTGATCAATCGCCGCTAAATAATACCACGGGGTAGAAAGCCGCTCGTACTGCATATAGTACTGCATGCGCAGCTCCTTTTCATCGGGTTCTGTCGCTAGCGCTTCAACAGGTGAAACTAGGCTACCTAGTAAATAGCACACCAGCGTGATGACAACGTGATTCAAAAAGTCCCCTCCCCTCATGACTTTGCCTCCTCACTTAGCTTAAGCATTTCAGAAATGGTAATAAACATATAGCCCCGCTTCTCTAGTTCCGGTAAAATCTCCTCGAGTGCCTGCACCGTTTGCTCACGATTCCCTCCACCATCGTGAAATAAAATGACATTTCCCTCTTTTACTCCGTCAAGCACCCTGCTAATAATTTTCTCGACGCCAGGATTTTTCCAATCTTCCGTATCCTGATGCCAAGACCACATCACGATTTTGTAACCGGCTTTGACCACTTCATCGACAAGCTTGTCCGTATAATAGCCCTCTACTGGGCGAAACAATATGGGCGAATAGCCAATGATGCTATACAACGTATCATTCGTCTGCTCAATTTCTTTCATCGTTTTCGGCACAGATTTCGTAAAAGGGTGCGTGTACGTGTGATTCGCAAGTTCATGCCCTTCCTCATGCATACGTAATACTAGCTCTGGATTTTTTTCAGCGTGCTGTCCGACGACAAAAAATGTCCCCTTCGCCCCGTACTGCGCGAGTAAATCTAACACTTGTGCTGTATACTTCGGATGTGGCCCATCATCAAATGTTAGTGCAACAACTTTTTTCTCCGTTTGAATATCCCAAATAATATAGCCAACATCCTCATAATATTTACGCCCACGCTCTGCCGACGTCTGGTCCATCACATAAAAAAGCGCAATACTCACACAAAATAATATGAAAAAAAAGTGATTTTTTTCAAGTTGTCACTTCCTTTAAGCTTTTTATTAGTATTGATTCATTTCCCTAAAACATGTGCATCCTGTTCTGTAGAAATAAACCCTTTAGCGGATAAAATTTGCATTATTTTCACATGATAACGAAAGTAAAAAAGAGCCGCCAAAGTAGCGGCTCCTTTCGTTTAATGATAAAAGCGACGATTCGGGGAATGATAAGAAGGTATTGGCAATAATTCTTCATTGTACGCTTCTGGCCACGGTAACATTAGTTGCTTTTGCATCACTTGTTCCCGTTTCACACGAACTGGCACGAGTTCACGCTGCGTTGCTTGGACGAGCTGCATTTTACCAAGTTCAATGAGCCTTTTCGTCATCTCGCCACCGATTTTGCCATTCATGCGAGAGGATAATTCTCCCTTATCAATGACGTCATAATCTGGTATGCCAAATTCCGCAGCGATTTCTAATTTCATTTCGTTTAGCTTGTTTTGTATTGTCATGACCATCCCTCCTTTCCCCTTAATATAAACAGCTTTTGTCGTACTATGCGAGGAGAGTATAGGCTACATATGCAGTTCATGGGAGTTATTTTTTCACGACATCAAAATTCGCACCAATTAGCTGCCAATTTTGCGGGAACGGCAAACCGAGCTTCCAGTAGCCGACACCGCGCAAGTTGAGTCGCTTCACTAAATCAAATTTTGCCTGAATTGAGCGTGCATCCTCAAACCAGACGATATGCGTGCGTCCTTGTTCATCAACATAATTAAAGTACGGTGCTTGTGCCGTATAATCATATTGAATCGCCGCACCAAAACGTATGGCAAGTTGGATCGCACGCTGCGGGCTTAGTGCCTCTGCGTATGGACCACCTTGCACATATGGCAGTGTCCAGTCATAGCCGTATAAATTTTGACCGAGCAAAATTTTATTCGCGGGTATGACCGTCAAAGCATACTGCACAACCTGTTCAACTTGTGGCAGTGGTGAAACGGCCATTGGTGGTCCGGCAGAATAGCCCCATTCATAGGTCATCAGCATGACAAAATCGACTATTTCCCCGTGTGCCGCATAATCATGTCCAGCAACCCACTCACCCGCTTGATTCGTACTCGTTTTCGGTGCGAGCGCAGTCGACACTGTATAGCCTGCTGCGTGCATACGCTCCACTGCTCTTCGTAAAAACTGATTGTACGCCTCGCGCTGATCTGCGGGGATTCGCTCAAAATCGAAATGAATATCACTGACCGTGCCGATACGCTGTGCTTCCGCAATAATATTATCAAATAACAAATTTTGCACCGCAACACTTTGAAAAATATCACGTGCCAGCTCACTGCTGAATTGATAATCCTCCAAGTTTGCAATGACCATTGCAAGCGCCGTCTTGCTCTCTGCTGCCACTGTTGGTAACGGCGCGGTTGGTGGCACCTTCAGTGACCCGTCACGCCTCGCTTCGTAGCTAAACAGCGCTAAATAGGTTAAATACGGTCCCGCTGCCCGCGTTTCATTAAGAAGTGCCTCACTCACCTGCTCGCCTCTAGGTTCCACATAGGCCAATATTTCAGCGGGCGTTTTCGGCGATGGCGGAATAAATAAACGTGTGCCAATCATTAGTGGCACGTTCGGATTCATCCCGTTCATCTGTGCAAGCGTCAAATATGGAACACCGAATCGCTGCCCAATCGACCAAAAGCTATCGCCTGCTTGCACACTGTAAAATTGTCCCCATATTGGAATGACGAGCGCCTGCCCGACAACTAAGCGTTCTGGCTGCGCGATTTGATTGGCTGCGACTAAATTTTGCACCGTCGTCCCGTACGCTTGTGCAATTTTCCATAACGAATCCCCAGGCTGTACCACATAAATTTGAATCGGAAATCCTCCTCTGTTTTCACTTGTATAATTTATGAAGCAGGAGTTAAAGTCATGCGAAAATAGCATCCATTTTCGCCTATCGACATACTATACAGAGGAGGTGAGGAGATGGCGAGAGTCAAATATCGAGATGCGGATATCGACTTAATCGCGCGAATGATGCGTGCAGAGGCAGAAGGTGAAGGCAAGCAAGGTATGCTCTATGTAGGAAATGTGATTGTCAATCGTGCTGTAGCGGATTGCTCAGACTTTCAAGATGTGCGAACAATTGAGGACGTAATCTTTCAAGTTCAAGGCAATAACTATTCATTTGAGGCCGTTCAAAAGGGCAATTTATTTTACCAGCGCGCGCGGCCGACTGAACGACGACTCGCACAGCAAGTAGTCGATTTTTGGCGCGAGCATCCAGCGAAATATGCACTTTGGTATTTCAACCCGTACGGCCCGTGCCCACCGACATGGTATGGCCAGCCGTTCACAGGTCAATTTAAACAACATTGCTTTTATGAGCCCGCACCAGGGACATGTGAAAGTGTGTATATGGGATAAAGCATAAAAGGGAATTCCCTATTTTTCAGGGTTTTCCCTTTTCTATTTAAATCCCCATGCTCTTAATACAATATCCCCGTCTTCACAATTTCAACCTCCACCTTGACCGGAATATTTAATGTGGCAAAATGTTCACTCCACTCTTCTTTGTACAAACTCGGGTGATACGCGCGGACAATGCGCCCAAGTCCAAGTGCATCACATTTTGCCTTTTGTAACTTTTCTATCACTTCATTCATATCTTTCTCTATTTTTTCAGCGAAAAATTGTTGCAGTTCTGTTCGAATTTGTTTATCTCTCAAATGATCTTGGGGAAATTCCGTGAGAATAACTTCCATTTTTTGATTTATTTCAATTTCATTTTCTGAAACGGTAATATTTCTCTTTGATTGATTGATGCGGAGTGACGCAGGACCCTCTTCATGTAAATAACTAATTCGTGCCGCACTACCGAGCGACTCATTTAAAATATTTAATAGCACGCCTTGCGTTGCAGACAAGCTTTCACCGGTAAAAGAACGACCTGAAAATAACGCGATACCGTCCGCAATCGGTCGATTCTCCTCATCCATTTTGATATAGGGCAATGCTAAATCTTGTGCTGGTTCAAAAAGGATGGATGAGGCCGTTTGCAGCGTATAAGGAATGACCATTGAGTTTTCCTCCAAACTCGTAATAAAACGATTGTAAAACTCTCCTGAGGCACTTTGCTGCTTCTCACTCAATTCAAAAAATGGCTTTAATTCGCCTTGCATAAGGGCTATTTTAGATGTAATCGGATTCGTTGCATCACGAAAATAAATATCTAGATAGTCATACAAATCATCTTGTGCCGCTGTCTCTTCAGAAATCAGTACTGTTGACAAGACCGATAAATCGAGTGTCTGTTCCACTTTTAGCTCCGCATTCTGCCGTACTGCTCGCGGTGACACGCCATGTCCAGTAATCAAAATCGTTTGCATCGCCTCTGTTGTTGCTTCTGGATAGGCATAGTACGCCGTCATATCGCCCATTTTCCCTTCAAAGCCAGTCAATGACACGACCGATGAATTTTTATAAAGCCGCTCGTCCCAACAGCCCGCTAGTAAGAGCGACACTCCACTTAAGATGATGCACCAGCGTCGGATACCGTTCGCCCCCTTATTTTATTGACGAGTATAATCAGTATAGGTAAGACAAATGTGAACAGAATATTGGCATACACAACATAATGCTTTAAAAAATCAAGTACGGAAAATTTGATCACAAAAGTTGAAATAACACCAATGACAGTAAAAAAGAGAAGTTGCTTTAGTACGGGCGCTTTCCGTTTTTTTTCAAAATAGACAAGCCGCATGACAAGTACATAATTGACGATTGCCACTAAAGACCACGACAGCCAAATATAAATAAAAAACAAATCAAGACGCTTCACAAATGTCACTTCTTGTGAATGCAAAATATATAAAATGGGCTCAGGAATCAACTTGATTTCTTCGAGTGAAAAAAACATCAATGTGAATAAAATCGAAAATAAATAAAAGCTTGTCAAAATGATGGAATACGTTGCCAGCACCTTATTATTTATCTTTTCATTATTTAATACATATTTGCGCAGTAAGACATACGTTTCTGCCCCGCCAAATGCATATGTCGAATAAATAAACCCCATCATCCACGTTTCTTTTGGCTCATGAAATAACGGGAGTAAATTCGTGACATGTAGATTTGGAATGGCCCGCAACATAAATAGGAGAAACAGAAACAGCATTGGCAGTAACACGACCCCAATATTAACGGCCGTTTCCGGTCTGCTTATACTTGCATAAAAGCACACCGATAAAAAAATGGCGATTAGCACGACATGTGGCGTATTCGGAAACACCCAAGTCGTTAACACATACGTAATATAAATAACGAACACAATAATATAGAAAAACCAATACGTTAGATAAAGTATTTTCGTAAAACGATTTAAAAGGAAATACTTATGCGTCCTTTCAAAAAACACTAATTGTAAAAAGAATACAATCGCAATGATGATAAATTGAATCGTCGCATCGCGTTTGCCATGCTCGATTAATACGTTTTGAAAAGACGTATACACAAAACCCGTTTGCATCACGAACATTAACAGGAATAATTGGACTTTCGTTAATTGAATCGTCACGTCTCGTCATCCTTTGGTGGCGAAAAACTCGTTACTTGTTTCCTCGCTTTATAATAGGGCTCACGGAAAAATATTTTGTACAGCTCTTTTGGCTCAAATGGAATAATCGGCGAAAAATACGGCTTTTTTAATGAGCTTAAATTTAATAAATGAATAACGAGTAGAAACGTCCCGATGACAATACCAAAAAAGCCAAATAATGAAGCCAAAATCATAAACGGAAAACGTAGCATTCGAATCGATGTATTAAACTCAATCGATGGTACAACGAAACTTGAAATCGCCGTAAATGCCACGACAATGACCATTAAATTCGATACGAGTCCAGCACTTACAATCGCATCGCCAATCACAAGCCCCCCGACAATACCAATCGTCTGGCCAATCGATTGCGGTAGCCGAACACTCGCCTCACGAATCAATTCAATCGTAATCTCCATAATGAGCGCTTCAATGAGTGGCCGGTACGGGATTTGATTGATATCTGACTTCACTTTATTGGCCAGTTCTAGTGGTAACACTTCAAAATGAAAACTAACAATCGCAATATAAAACGCAGGCAAAAAAATCGCCGATAAAAAGCTAAAAATCCGCATAATCCGGTAGAATGAGCCGACTAATACCCTTGCATTAAAATCATCCGGCGATTGATAAAAAGAAAAAAAAGTGACGGGTCCAATGAGTGCGGTAGGCGATACATCAGTCATGATAGCAATTTTACCTTCCAAAATATTTGCCACAACACGGTCTGGTCGCTCCGTATTTAAAAGCTGCGGGAACGGGGACCACACTTGATCTTCTAAATAATCACTCAGCTGCCCGACACTATAAAACATATCAAGATCGATTCCAGCTAAACGCTCCTCTACGGTCTTCAGTGCTTCTTTATCTACCACATCATTCACATAAACATAGTAAGCGCGCGTTTTTGTCTCCTTGCCAAGTGTCAGCTCCTTGACAATCAGCTTATTATTTTTAATCCGTTTTCGAAGAAGCGACACATTCGAATCAAAATTTTCAACAAGTCCTTCATGCGAGCCGCGCAGTACATGTTCAGTGCCCGGTTCTTCTGGTGTTCGGTGCACAAAATCAGGGCTATTGAGCCGAATCATTTCATTCGTTTGTTGCAGTAGAATAATCGTTTCACCATTGCATATATAGTCGATTAGGTTTTTATTGTTGTAAGGTTCAATAGTGACTGTGACTGAATCACCATCTAGTGGAGCTGTTGATTCATTTTGCTTGGACTGATTGTTTTTTTGATTTGGTTCGGTTTGCTTACTCTGTTGTACATCGGTATTTTTCTTTGCCGTGTTGGACTCCGCTTGTAATACCCTTTTTCGCTCGAGCCTTAGTATATGAACATAGCGCTCCACCTCGCTTTTTTTCACAAGTGAAGAATAAAAACACAAAATTGCGTGCTCACCTGGCCCCAACGTAATTTCCTTTGCCGTGAAATCTGAAGAATGGAGGAATTGTTTCTGCAGTCGTTGGATTTTTTGCTGTATGTCTGTAGTTTGTTGCATGACGACTCCCCCTTTTTGATGCAGTATGGGGGGATTTTTGAGGGATTATTCATTTTGGTTCTTCGTTTTGAAATTGAAGATAGTAGAAATTAAAATTTCATACCTCTTTAAGCAGGTAATAGCCCATAGAAATATTCCTTAATCAATTCATTATGGACTTTTATTATGCTGATATTATAATTTTGTCACCCACATTTTTATGGGTATATTCCCAGTAAAAACTTCGATATTAAATATTCTGTTAATCCTTTAATGTCAAAACACTCCTCTATAATTACGTGCAGGAGGCGTTCAATTTGAAGAAATATGTATTATCCTTGCTAACATTCATCCTAATCTTAGCAATGGCTCTACCTGCTGCTCCTATTAATGCAGCGCAAGTTTTTTCCGATGTACCAACAAATCACAGCAACTATGCTGACATTCATTATTTGTTAGAAAAAAAGGTCATTTCTGCGGACAAGAAATCTTATGGTATAAGAGATATCGTGACACGTGAAGAAGTTGCCGTAATGGTAGCAAAAGCTGTTGGTTTAGATGGGACACCGCGCGCTACAAAATTTAGCGACGTAAAAAAATCCAATCCAAACAGCGGTTATATTCAATCCGCTGTAGAAGCCGGCATTATTAATGGTTACACGGATGGCACATTTAAACCAAATACAAAAGTAACGCGTGGCCATATGGCAGCCTTTATTTCACGCGCATTTGATTTACCAAATGGCTCTAAAACCTTTAAAGATGTAAAAAAGGGACATACCGCGTTTGAAGCAGTCAGTCGCTTAGCTGCGGCGAAAATAACGACTGGCTATGAAGATGGTACGTTTAAGCCGAATAATCATTTAACTCGTGCTCACATATCAGCCTTTTTAGCACGTGCAATCCAATATATAGAACGTACAAATCCATCTACAAAACCGGGAACTAAAGATATGCTTGTCCACTTTATCGATGTGGGTCAAGGTGATTCAATCTTTATTCAAGCACCAAATGGCCACAATCTGCTAGTAGATGCTGGGACAAAACAATACGGTGATGATGTTGTTGCCTATTTAAAATCACTGAATGTGAAAAAAATTGATTATGTAGTTGCGACACATCCTGATGCAGACCATATCGGTGGTTTAGAGGCCGTTTTAAATGCCTTTACAATTGGGGAATTCATTAACAGCGGAAAAGTTCATACTACGGTGACGTATAAAAGTCTATTAGAAACCGTTTTAAACAAAAATATTCCCTACACGGAGCCTTCAACTGGTGACCTAATTGCCTTAGATCGTGCATTGAACATACAAGTGCTAGCAGTTGATGCCGCAAATAATGATAGCAACAATGCTTCAATCGTTTTAAAGGCAACATATAACAAAGTCTCCTTCCTATTGACAGGGGATGCTGGTGTTGAAGTTGAGAAAGTGATTACGCAGAAATATGATGTAGCTGCAACCATTTTAAAAGCAGGACACCATGGTTCAAATACAAGTAACTCATTGGCATTTTTACAAAAAGTAAATCCTGAGGCTGTTATTTTAAGCTACGGCAAAGAAAATAGTTATGGCCACCCTCACAGTGAAGTAATAGCTAATGTTAAACAAGTTGGCGCTAAAGCCTATTCAACAGCACAGGACGGTACAATTATTGTCAAAACAAATGGTTCTACTTATTCAGTTGATGCACATGTGTTTACAGTTCCAGAAAATTTAATTGGTGACGTAAAATCAGGAACATACGTAATAGCCGGTGCACCAACAGAATTTCAAAATTGTGATGCTATGAGAGCGTATTACCCATCTGGCGTTCAATCAACGCATCCAGCATATTCGAAAAAACAAGACCGCGATCTTGATAACTGGGCTTGTGAAAAGTGATTTTATCTAATTAAAAATAGCACTCAGAAGAATTGATTTTGAGATTATGGTTCATCTCACACGGCTCAATTTTTCTGGGTGTTTTTTCTTTTTGGACTATCCATAAATCATTTAAAGTACTTTTCTATCAACAAGCAAAACGCCAAACAAATAAAATTTCAGCTTACAATTTGGGTATTCTCCTATTCATAAGTACGAATCACTTCGTATGATAAGTATAACTATATATTGGAGGTCATTGTCATGCAAACTAATAACAGGAAGAAAAAGAGCGAACCAGCACTAGATAATATCCCCGTAAGCCAGGCCGCTTCACTTGAAGTTATCGCTGGGTTATTCGCAACACTCGCTGAAGGGCTTGGCACATTCGCTGCTGCGCTCGCCATTCAGGAAACCGAGCAGCAAACAAACGCTAATAATGCTGACCTGCAAAAAATCCATGAGCAACTTCACTATTTGACAAAGGAAGTGAAGAAAATTTCAAGGGCGTTGAATATATCCTGAATTTCTTAACATACATACGCTACACTCCCTTCTTGAGGAATCATTCCGCGAATTTTGTCATATATTGACTATATTCACATCATTCAGAAAGGAGGATCCAATGTTTTCGCAGTACAAATATTGGCGTCCATTCATTAGCCCAAACGACCCTTGCCCACCGATAAAGGTAAAAACCTTCGTCACACCCCCGCAACTCTATATCGGCTTTCAACCGACTAGCTTACCGCAATTTCCGACCGCTCAGGAAGCGTTAAAGCACGGCACACTCTGGCCCCAGCTTTTTAGTCCTTATCCAAATCCGCAAAAGGAAGTGACCCCTCGTGAGTAAAGTCATGCCGCCAGAATTTTATCAGCTTCTTGAGGAAATTCAAGCAATCGATTTTGTCATTGTCGAGCTAAATCTTTATTTAGACACCCATCCAGCTGATTTCGAGGCGATTGAACAATTCAATAACGCGACAGAAAAAAGTATGCAACTAAAAATAAATTTTGAGCAGAAGTTTGGCCCTTTAATGAATTTTGGACGCAGTTATTCAAACTACCCATTTAACTGGGTAGAGACGCCGTGGCCTTGGCAAGTTTGATGCATATGAGGAGGAAAATATACTGTGTGGTATTATGAAAAAAAGCTGCAGTACCCGGTAAAGGTAAGTACCTGTAATCCGCAGCTCGCCAAATATTTAGTGGAACAATACGGGGGCGCTGACGGGGAATTGGCTGCGGCACTGCGCTATATGAATCAGCGCTATACAATTCCCGATAAAGTAGTTGGTCTGTTAACCGATATTGCGACCGAAGAATTTTCGCATCTCGAAATGATTGCGACGATGATTTATAAGCTGACAAAAGATGCAACACCTGAACAATTAAAGGAAGCCGGCCTTGGCGACCATTTCGTCAACCATGATCATGCCTTATTTTATGAAAATGCATCCGGCGTCCCTTTTACCGCCTCTTATATTCAAGCAAAAGGAGACCCGATTGCCGATTTATATGAAGATATTGCCGCCGAAGAAAAGGCCCGCGCCACATATCAATGGATTATTGATCTTTCCGATGATACCGACTTAAATGATAGTTTAGCCTTTTTACGAGAACGTGAAATTGTCCACTCGCTCCGTTTCAGGGAAGCTGTTGAAATGTTAAAAGATGATCGCGATACAAAAAAAGTCTTTTAACAGCTCACTTCTTTAATGTTAACTCGATTGTTTCCACCTGGTCATTCCACCAAATGGTCATGCTTATTTCTTCACTTTCATCAGTAACGGCACAACCTGTACAGCTACTAATACCGGTATTAAACTTCCCATGCTCATCTATTACTGTTTTCCCCTTCTGACTGTGACCACTTCTTAAATATTCGACCTCAAAAGGAACAGCCTCATCCCCTACATACTCAAATCGATAAATCGTTTCTTCACTATTCGAGCTATGAATAACTGCTTCATAACGAACAATCCAGTGCTCACTTTCCCCTACAAAAAATAACGTGTTAGCATTCGAGCAGGCTGATAATAGCGCTACTAGTAGTAATGCTGCGCTATATTTTATTAGTACTGCCTTCATTAGAGAGCCTCCTTATGTTACTAATAGTTATTGGACTAGATGGATGAGGGAAATTCAATCATTGAAGAAATTCATAAATAGCTCACATTCATCGGTAAACAAATCAAAGAGGAAAGCCGATTAGTTGGCTTTCCTCTTTTGATACCTGCATCCTAATGGCCAAGTCCGTCCACTCTTATCTAATTAATCCGCTGATTCTATCCCTCATTAAACATCGCCTCATACTTCTGCGCCGTTCTAATTTCTACTGTCAACACACCATCAAGGTACATCGTCCGAATTAAAAAAGGAGCCCCACTACTATTTTGAAATTTGAAATCTAATGTTCCATAAGAAACCGTTGCATCTCTTCCCGCCGGAACATAGCCTATACTTAGGGAATGATGATGTCTTTCTGTCATTTTGACACCGAGTTGATCGACTGCATTAAATAATGTGGACGACGTTTGACAAATCCCTCCACCAATCCCCATGACGTATTCCTGATTAATAATTTCTAGCGCAGGTTGATACCCCCTCTCCTCTGTTCTTTCCCCGACCATGGTGTTAAAAGAGAAGTAGTCACCGTCCCCTACCAAAATGTGATCGAGCGCATTCGCAGACAGCTCAATATTTTTGCTCCTACCGATGTCAGATGCCTTAAAATACGTCGTAAAAGAAGCAATCGTCACCTCATCTAAAAAAGGAATGTCCTCGCTCTTATAATTACTTTCCGTCACATAGAGAGGTAAATCTACGTTGCCCCCATCTTTTGAAGCAGCGAGTATTTTTTCCACTAACTCACTTTCCTTTAAAATCACACGAGGATTGCCTTTAATTATTTGACCGTCGTCGCCTATTTTATCTAGCACCATCGTTTGATCATAGCCTGAGGAGGTATCTGTCCCCCTCGCCAATTGTTTCGCCAACTCTTGGATTTTTTCTTGATACAAGTCAAAATCCGTCTCATACGCCAAATCTTGTGGTGTGATGGAAGTGACTAATTCTAGCGTTCGTGGATCCGTTATCGTTACACGTACAGGTTGTATTTGTTGTTCATTTTCCTCTTCCTGATCCACATCATTTTCTAGAACAACATCTAACGGACTCTCTTGATCCAAATCGGCTAAACTGGACGCTTTTTCCTGACACCCTCCCAACAGACAAGCACTTACCAAAACAAACGGTATCATCCACATTTTCATCCTGTTATTTCTCCTAACTATAAAAGCAAAGATAATACTAGTTTATTCAAGTAACAGCAATTAGTACCCTGTTTCTGTCTGGAAAAATTTCTAACGAACCGTTACCAACTGAAATCCAGCCATTAGATCTCGGAGAAATCCGTTCATTCCCGTTTTAGAAGAGAGACTTGATGAGCCAACCATTACCAAATAAATCGATTATACTAATATCCTTTCTACCTGAAAAATAATTAGCACATCCATCGAGCGCGGTTTATCTGACTGTTCTCTCTACCATTCGATTTTCAATTTGTTTGTCATTTACATAATCTAAATACTGCTGCGCCTGTATAAACGCCTCCTGTAACTCCACTGGCATGTCTGCCACATCTGGCGCACTCGTCACACCGAGCCGAGCCATCGTCGTTTCATATGTCATTAATGCCTCGATATATTGTGCATATTCCTCCGCTGTTAACAGCTCCCTACTTGATGGTAAGCCGTTTAATCGATCAAACATTGGCTGAACCTCGTATAGCGCGGCTTTAATTTCCTCTAGCTGCTGCGCCGGAACAGTGGCGTAATCAATGTTGCCATTTTCGTTGCCGTAATCAAGCATCGCGCCTGTAAATACTTGTAGTAGCTCCTTAAACTGCTCAAATTCCTCTTCTCCTAAATCCCCCTTTGCTTGTGTAAGCTTCGCGTTAAACAATAAATAGCCTTCCATCGTAATCTTAAACGCATGTTTTTTCAACTGTTCAAATGAACCATACAGCTCATCCGCCAGTAGCTTTTCATAAGCAAATGCACCGGTTGGAATAATTAAGCACGCCGATAACACCGCAATTGCTAGCCTTTTTTTCGTAAAGCGCTTCAATTTGCCGCCCATTTCAGATTTTGCCTTCGTAATACCGAGCTTGCTTCGCTCATGTAGCTCCGCAGGTATTTCGATTTTCGCTAGTTGCTCCTTTACATGCTTATCCATAATAATCGACCTCCTTCAAATTTTGACGCAGCTTATTTAATGCACGGTACAGCACAGACTTTGCGGTTCCAAGTGGCATCTCCAGTATTTCTGAAATCTCCTTCAATGTCCGGTCATCGTAATATTTTAGTAAAATAACGCTCTTCTCATCCTCTTTTAACAGATCAATGAGCTTATGTAACGAAACCGCCAGTGCAATGTCTGCATCCTCCGTCCCGACAAGCCCTTCAAAATCTGCATGTAACGGCATCACCTTATTACTTTCCTTAATCAAATTGAGCGCACAATTAATCGTAATGCGCATAAGCCACGTTTTCACATACTCTGGCTTTTTCAATGTATCAATCTTCTTAAACGACTGATACGCCACCTCCTGCACAAGATCCAGCGCATCCTCTTTATTTTTCACATACACATACGCCATTCGGTAAATATCCGCCTCAAACTGCTCGAAAAGCATTAAATAGGCCTTATCATTCCCTTTTTGCGCTTTCTTTACTAGACGTTCAAGTTTCATCGTGCTGCCCTCCTTTTTTGTTTTACGTTTATTAGACAACCCGGAAGGTGATTTGGCTTAAATTTTTCCATTAATTTTATTAAAATGCAAATTAGGGGAATAAAAAAGCGCTTCAAACCGTTACTAATAAAGAATTTATCCAAAATTCATTTCATAACTCTCCATTCATTTGGTTAATAATAATGAAACATTCATTTTTACAAAGGAGTTACTTATGACAAAAAAATTAATTCAGGCAATTTCAGAACATGCCCTGCCATTAAGCGATGCAAGCTTAAATAAAATTGTAGAGGCCGTTGGAGATGCCAACATTGTGATGATTGGCGAAGCGTCACATGGAACATCAGAATTTTACACAATTCGCGCTGAGCTCTCGAAAAAGTTAATCGAACAAAAAGGATTTCAACTCATTGCAGTAGAAGGCGATTGGCCATCCGTGCAAGCAGTGAACCGCTATGTAAAGGGCTACAGCGCTCAAGATGAAACCGCAAAAGATGTTTTAATGCAAGCTTTCCATCGTTGGCCTACGTGGATGTGGGCCAATGAAGAAGTCGCAACCTTTACGGAATGGCTAAAAGAGCTCAATAAAAACCGCGAACAAAAAATAGGCTTTTATGGCATTGATTTATATAGCCTATTTGAATCCATTGATGAAGTCTTAACCTATTTATCAAATCATCCCGAGCATCAGGTGGATTTAGCATATGCAAAAAAGGCTTTTACTTGTTTTGAACCTTACAATCGCACGGCTGAGCACTACGCCCTTTCTGCCATTCAATTTTCGGATGAATGCATTCGTGAAGTAGCTTCTTTATTACGCTCATTACGTGATCATAAGGAACAGTATTCGAGTAAGCAGGAAGAGGATTTACATGTTGTGATGAATGCACTCGTCGCAAAAAATGCAGAAGCATACTACAGAGAGATGATATCTGATGAAAAATCGTGGAATACGCGCGATTATCATATGGTGGAAGCGATTCATGAATTGCGCAACTATTACGGAGAAGATACAAAGATAATCATTTGGGCGCATAACACACATATCGGGGATGCATCTGAAACATCGATGAAAGATGAGCAGCTAATCAATATCGGCCAAGTTCTTCGAGAGCAATGCGGCAAGGAAAATATCTATGCCATTGGTTTTGGCACTTACACAGGCACGGTCATCGCTGCAGATCGTTGGGGAGACCCTTTTGACATCATACAAGTCCCACCTGCAAAACGAAACAAATGGGAAGGTCAACTCCACACAGCAAGCCCCGAAGATAAAGTCTTATTATTTACCGATGAAAATAGAGCGTTGTTTAATGATTGGATTGGCCACCGTGCGATTGGCGTTGTGTATGATCCCGCGTTTGAGGCCTACGGAAATTACGTTCCTTCTAGAGTTGGTAGCAGGTACGATGCATTTATTTACATCGATCAAACGAACGCTTTACATCCTTTCTGATACTCACACAGCACCCATTACTTTTGAGGCATTTCATTATCATTAAAGGCTTAATTACAATCTTGACGCTCAGTTCGGAGAGCATCACCCTGGCAAGATGGAGGTCGCTGGTTCGAGACCAGTCGGGACCATTATTTTTCAAGAGGCTTGGACAAAAGAAAAATGTTAGACCAAATTTGCAAATGGTCTAACATTTTTTACGCTATAGGAACAGAATCGAATGTATAAATCAAAACCTTCATTTGGTACGAGCTGTTATGTATATATCCGCGTAGACACAGTAACGACTACCAAAATGACGTCAGAATCAATTATTGTGCCGTTCACATTTGATGGATTTTTCAGTCAGCAATTTTAAAATCAAGAATCTCTTCAATTTCTGCTTGGATTTCTTTGTTTACTGAAAGTGCTCGTTGTTTCCGTAATGCCAAATCTGTTTCTTGATCGATAAAGTGATTCGTATGCTCATCAAAACAAGCATAACAAATTGTGTAAAAATCTTTCTGTTCTTTCTTCAAAAAATCAAATTCCCACGTTTCTAACTCTAAATAGCTTACTTGATCATGGGTTTCTTTACCGCATAATTCACATGTTGTTTGCATAATCTAAACCCCTTCCATTGATTTGACGTTTATTTTCTCGCTTCGGCACGGTCTTTTAATCGCTTTAAACGCCCATGATATTTCAAAATATTGGCTTGTGCTGCAATCGCCTCTTCCGTTGTAGGTTGTAAGTTCGCAATATTCCAATATTTTACAACAACATCCAACACTTGGTCAAAGAATTGTAACGGACCATAATTTGCCTCGATCGCAATGGTTTTCATACGCTCTTCAAAGTCAGGCATAATAACCCCTGGCATAGAAAAATTAATAATAACCTTTTCAAAAAATACAATGAAATTCGGATCAAGCTCTAGATGCGCTTTCACTGTATCGCGGTAAAATGCATAATGCAACGCCTCATCCTTCGCTAAACGTCGGAGTAATGTCGCTAAATCTGGATCATGCGGACCTGCTATTCTTGCTACATTATTATAGAAAACAAGTGTCGCTAACTCTTGTAACGATGTATAAGCCATCGTCGCTAATGGATTCGTAAATTCCGGGAACCAACCCGTTTCCACTACTCGCTTTCTTAATGCATGCAATCTTGCAGGGTTTACATTTCTTGTCACTAATAAATACGTTTCCAGCAAGTTCGAGTGCTGATCCTCTTCAGCTGTCCATGTACGAACAAATTCGCTAATGACATCCATTGAATTTTTAAACGTATAATCTAAATGCGTTGTGTACCATGGTAAATTTACCTCTGTCAGCAATGCTGTTTCAATGGCAATAATGACCCCTTCAGGAAGAGTAACTTGACTCTCCTCCCATGGCACTCGTTTAAATGACATCGCCTTGTCCCAAGGTATAAACTCATGGTAACTCCAGTCAATATTGGCAGCGCGTTCCTTATGTAATTCATATAATTCCTTAATGCGTGGCTCTAAACGCATATCCAAATCCGAATTCAGCATAATAATCCCCTTTTATTCCCTATTTTAACATCAAAATAATTTTATCACATAATATCCTTTTATTCCTATAAATCATTATCCATATTGGTTAAACAAATATTCTAGAATGCCGAGGTTGTGGCTCAAATCATTTCAAAGTAACAAAAATTGGCTCTATTAGTATAGCGTCTTTATAAATAATAGAAAATACTGATAGATCTAATAAATCGTGAAGTAATAATTGAAATTGCTCTACTATAACTTAATTGATAGAACTTAAAAATAGCTGAAAATTCATTTTAAACGCAAGTCTTTCTTTTATAATTGGAAAGAACTCAGCGTTTTTCTTATTTATATATCCGCCTCGCACTCTCCCGCTTCAAAGTAGCCACCGAAATACCCGTCATCTCCAAACGAACGCTCTTTCTTCAGCTCCATCGCATGGTCCAGCTGCGCCTTCGTAAACTTCTTCGGCCGACCTTCCCGGTAATCCTCCCGCTGCTTCGCAATTGCCTTACCTTCTTGCGTTCTTTCTATTATCATGTTGCGCTCCATCATTGTATTTTCAAGCAAGCCAACATTCAGCACATGGACCTTCACATTCCGTGCAAACAGCTGCTCAATAATGCTTCACACAATTTTAAATACTCTATACGAAAAATAACTAAAATTTCGTCTCACCAAACTTGCGTAAGAACTATTATTTTAGCGTTTACCTAGCTAAAATTACTTATCTTTTTAAATAACCTTTTCATTTTTCTTTTCACCAACTACCAAATCCCCCTAAAAAACGAAAATTAATACCAAAAATAACTACTTTTAATCCCCCATCAAAAAAAATACAGATTATTTCGCTTGCTCAAAGAAGTCCTTTACGTTATATTGAATGCAATGAAGTACAGTGTATTTCATTACATCAAAATTCGAATCTGAAAGGGGTAAGTAATATGGATTTAACAGCAAAAATTGCATCACTTGACGAACATGCTTTAGCTACTGTATTAACCGAATCTCAAAGAACACGTGTAACGCAAGATTTAACAGCGGAGGCAATCAAAGAAAAGCTTCCAACAACGCCTTTACTACGTGAATATTTATTAACAGAGGTCGAAACAAATGTCATTGCGCAGGCAGCTACAGTCTACGTGAATGTTTATTTGAAATCGGACTTACTTCACGATGACCTTGTCATGGATGGAATCAATTATATTGAAGATATTTTAGGGCTAACGAATAACGCCAGCGAGTTCACAAAAAATCGTGAACAAATTAAAGCATTACACTTAGACGAAAATAATTTCTACGGCGAAGCGCTTTCGTTAGCGGAGGATTATTTATCTGGCTACGACGAGGAAGAGCTTGAGCATTTAGGTGAAGATTTCGGGCCTGAACAACTATTTGATCAGCTCATGATTTTCATGATTTTTTACAAATCAGGTTCGCTCTCTCTTGACGAAATCGTAGCTGAACAGGAGAAAATTTTAAGGGGCGAGTAAGTATGTCAGAACGTTACAAAATTAACGACGTCTATTCCACAATTTCATTACGTGTAGATGAAGAGCTGTACAAAAAAATCGAGTTAATTATTGCCTTCCATTCCACGACGCTCGTGAAGCCAACAAAGGTAGACATTATTAAAGGCTTAATCAATAACGAAATCGAGCGTATGCGACAAGAGGATAATGGAAAATGCAGGTTAATTGAACAGGCGATTCACCAAAAACTAAATGAGGAAAAAAAATAGCAGCTTTATTTCCTGTCATTTAGCGCTAACGTACAGCAAAGCAACTAGCTAGCTGTACGTTAGATTTATACGCAACTCCCCTTTCGCACGCATTTGTTTTCTTTCAACGAGCTCATACGCAAACAATCCGCAGCGAAGAACGTCCACACCATTCACCTAGAGTCATGATCATTCATTTTCAGCACATCACTAGAATCACATCCAGTAAAATCATTGAACGTTCAAATTTTATAAAAGGGATGATGCAAATATGATTAACGAACAATTAATTTATTTTGATGAACTCACCGCTCACCGCGCGCATTTAGCAAACGTGCTAGACGACCCAGCCTTACGCGGTGTAAAAACAAGCGTCGTTGAAAAGTACTCCGACCAGGCGCATTTCATTTATTAGCTCTTGCAAAATGCAGATGATGCAAAGGCAACGGAGGTACACTTCAAGCTCACGCAAAATCATTTAGTATTTATTCATAACGGCACGCGCCATTTCTCTATTTCCAATCAAAAAAACGAGCTAGACGATAAGCAAAAAGGGCTGTTAGGTGACTTAAATGCGATTACGTCGATTGCGAACTCAAGTAAAATCGAGACCTCTATCGGGAAATTTGGCGTAGGCTTTAAATCGGTGTTCCAATATACATTAACACCGCATATTTATGATCCACACATCGCGTTTAAAATTCATAGCTTTATCGTGCCTGAGCGTTTACAGGAGGACTATCCAGGTCGTAAACCTGATCAAACCGTCTTCGTATTTCCTTTCGACCACCCAGACCGTCCTGCATCTATTGCGTTTGCAGATATTGCAGAAAAGCTTCGTACGCTGGACTATCCGATTTTATTTTTACCGAATTTATTATCCATTTCCTTTGATATTTTAGGTAAATCCGGCTTTTATAAAAAGGATATTACACAGCCCACGGTGAAGGACAGCACACGGCAGCAGCTCGTTACGTTAACACAGCATAACGGACAATCGCTTCAAGAAGAGCAACTTTGGATGTTTACACGTAAAACAGAGGACGGCTTCTCTTACTCGGTCGGTTATTTTGTCGACAAAGATGGACAGCTCATGCCGAAGCAGCACGCGGCGTTTTGCTTCTTCCCGACGAAAGAAGTCACAAATTTAAACTTTATTGTGCATGCGCCGTTCTTATTAACCGATAGTCGTGAAGGCATTCATACGTCGTTGGTACGGATTAAAATCATCAATGGAACAGACTTTTTTTGAAGAACGGTCAAATGATTCTAAATTGATTAGACTTTTTTCTATAAAGAATCAGCATGCACTAGAGATGGCTGCATATGAGCAATTGGACAAGGTTGATGTACTTGTGACGCATATTCCCCCTATCTATATCAATAGCTATTTAATAGACCGCTCGCCTACTTGTTATTTAAATCAATTGAAAATGGTAAAGGCAAAGCATTACGTATTTGGGCATTGTCACGAGCAGGAAGTGTATGAACATCAAGACGCGATGTACTATATTAATGCACTTGGTTATCCTGATGAAAAATTGCCACAAAAAATGCGTGTCTTTACTGTGTAGGAGGTCACGATGAAAGTGAATGTGTATTTAGATGATTTGCGTGATTGTCCAAAAGGCTTTACGCTAGCAAAAAATATTGATGAGTTGAAAGATTTGATTGCGGCTCACGAGATTACAATTTTGTCGTTAGATCATGATTTAGGAACAGACGCTTATGGGCAACTACTGCCAACTGGCTATGATTTCGTCAAGTAGTTTTGTGAAGAAGGTTTGTTTGTAGAGCAGCTGTACTTACATACGGATAATATCGTAGGAAAAGACAATATGTATAGTCTGTTAAAGGCTGCTCAAAAACGAGGCTTTATTTCACAGGAGATTGAGGTGTATCCACGACCATTTACGCCAAATAAGTATTCGGGAAATCGTGACGTCTGGACTTAAATTTCCCTTTAGTACCCATATTGGAAGGAGGAAAAAATAGTATGACCGAAACGTTAAAGAAGCTCCATGAAGTCGTCATTTTCGACCTGGAGGGGACGTGTGATGACAAGTCACTCGTATTTAATTTTGATAATGAAACGATTGAAATTGGGGCAGTTAAAATGATGGATCACGAAATTGTCGGCGAGTTTTCAGCATTTATCAAACCTCGCGATACAGCCATCACCCCTTTTTGCACAGAGCTGACAACGATTACGGCAGCGGATGTCGAGGAGGCACCTGATTTTTTAACGGTGATACAAGCATTCGGCCAATTTGTCGGCAATGCCAAAATTTTATCATGGGGGAAATATGACCGTAACCAGCTGGCGAAAGATTTTGAACGTCACAATACTGAGCTTCCGAAATGGCTACAGCGCCATCTGAATCTCAAAGCCGAGTTTGCCCAGTATAAAGGTGTTCGTTTATGTGTTATGAAACGTGCACTTGCACACTGTAATATCCCACTCGAAGGCACGCACCACCGTGGAATTGATGATGCGCGAAACATCGCCAAAATCTATCTGCAAATGAAGCAAGAGCTCGACCCGTACTTCTCGGTTAAACAAAAAAGAAAAAGGTGATTTCGTATGCGGTTATTTGTAATTAGTGATATACACGGCATGTTCACCCCCTTTGAGCAGCTGCTTAGCTATTGGCAGCCAGAGGACAAGCTTGTACTACTTGGGGATTTGGTGGATCGTGGTCCTCAATCGTTAGCAGTTATCCAAAGAGCGATGCAGCTACAAGCAGCGTATGGCGACCAAGTCGTGTATTGTATGGGCAATCACGATAAAATGTTGTTAGATTTTATCGCCTCCCCTTTAGTGCAGCGTGTGCTGTATTTTCAAAATGGTGGACGTAAGACGATGCAGTCTTTTCTGAAGGATACACCAGCTGAAGTAAAAGAGCGAAATGCGGTGGAACAGGCTTCTTATGTACAGCAGCACTTTGCGGAGGAGCTTGCCTTTTTAGCAAGTGGCAAGCTCTATGACATCATCGGCAATGTGTTATTAACACATGCTGGGTTTGATTCGAGTAGTAATGATTTGGCTCATTCAACAGATAACGATTTCTTATGGATACGTGAGCATTATCAACGCCAAAATCAGACGCCTTATGTGAATGTATTTGGTCACACACCGACAATACTTATTCATAAAATGGATGATGTTTGGATTAGCGAGGATCGTACCTACATTGGGATTGACGGTGGCTGTGCATTCGGTGGGCAGTTAAATGCGGTTCTACTAACAGAACAAGGCGAAATCGTTGAAACATATTTCGTGAAAGGTGAAGTGTAAATGTTGCAGATTGA
This sequence comes from Solibacillus sp., assembly GCA_040274725.1. Taxonomy (GTDB): domain Bacteria; phylum Bacillota; class Bacilli; order Bacillales_A; family Planococcaceae; genus Solibacillus. Next base: position 192,887 of record JBEMAQ010000003.1, read on the forward strand.
TTATATTTCGGATTTGCATTTAGATTTTCATGTGTCAATGGATTCATCGGTTTGGCTAGCGAAGACATCATTCTTTTTGTCAAAGCTATTACCAGAGGAAAAGGGCGATATTTTAGTGATTGCAGGTGATTTATCGCATCATAATGAGCAATCGTATAATATATTGAAATTTTTTAGTGCCGTTTATGACCAAGTGTTATTTGTGATGGGCAATCATGATTATTATGTACTGCCTGGTGAGCCGTTTCAACAGAGCAAACAGCGTGAGACAGATTTACTCACATTTGTGAAGGATGCACCGAATGTACGCTGCTTGTCTTATTTTGAGAAGTTCGACTATCGCGGGGTGACGTTTGCAGGGGCGACGAGTTGGTACCCTCTTCAAACCGAGCAAGAGCAGTGTGTTTTTTATCATTCAATGAACGATTCTAAGCTCATCAGAGAGTTCGATATCGCCGCTACACACCAAGTAGAAATGCAGGCATTTGCGGAGTTAGAGCCAGTAAATGTGCTCATTACGCATGTGCCACCAACGCGCATTGATAGCCATGATTTTTGGGGCTCGACGGATTGCTTTTTAAATACATTGCCTTCTTCCGCCGCCAAAGTCTTCATTTTTGGCCATAGTCATGAGCAGCACGTCTATGAAAAAGACAACGCCGTATATTGTATTAATGCCCTTGGCTATCCGCGTGAAGGGTTAGCGCAAAAAATTCGTTCTATCGTAGTACGGGATTAAATCAGCACCTTTAATAAAAGCCACAAATAGATCATTTGCGGCTTTTATTAGTAATATTAGTTCTTAACAATCGAAGTCGCTACCATTTTGTCAGGCTAAGTAATTCCTCACATCTCCGTTTAACATTCGTCCACTGCGTGTCAGATCCAAAAAGTTTGTAAAATACTTTTTTAGTTCCTCGTCTATTCACATAATCTAAAATTTTTTGTACAAATGAAGTATCCTCTAGCCTACGATAAGCACGTCTCGCCACTTGCTGCAACGTTACACCCGTATACGTTACACTTAACGCTTGTGGATGTACAAATGTTAAAGCACAATTATGATCGAGTAATGGATGCAGCCCTACTAAATCACCAGTGTCTGTATTTACTTGAAACCCCCAATTAAATGAATGCCGATCAACATTGTCAATAATATAATCGATGACCAACATCTGCCTAAACGCCAGTTTCTTGTTTAGGAATCATGGTCGCACCACCTCTAGTTAATTAACTTAATTATACAATGTAGGTGAACAAGAAAAAAGAAAAGGAGCTAGTTGGAACGGAAATCCGTTCCAACTAGCTCCTCAATAAATTTACTGGACTTTTTCAGCAGCCTCCCACTTATTTTGGGGGCATTTCGCTGTAAGTAAAATAGGGATAATGAACAATGAGGATTTGCTTGACCAAACCATTCTTCACAAAATTCTAGGGCCTCTGATTCGAATGGAGCCATTTTTGTTTCTATCCCTGCTTCATAAATTCGTTTCACATCTTGGCCATCTTCACTTGTAATAAACCGAACTTTCATTGCCACAGGCTAACCCTCATTTAGAATGATTATTAAAGTAGTGAAAAATAGTTGTATTTTACAAGTATATCTGTTTTACTTTAATATAGAGGTGACCGAATGGAAAACAAACGCGAGATTTTTCACATACTCACACGAAGATTTGGCTTATTAAATAAAAATTGTTGCTCTGTAGGATCGTTTGAAATCTCTCCAATCCAAAGTCATATTCTTTATGAAATTGATAAACAGCAGACACCTTCTATGCAACAAATTGCTGAATCTTTAGCGATGGATATCACGACTTTCAGTAGACAAATACAAACACTCATTAAACTAGAATTAGTGAAGAAAACACCTTCTGAACAAGATAAGCGTGTGTCCATTTTAAACTTAACGACACAAGGTAAATTTGTTGCTACAACAATCGATAAATCGATGAACGCCTATTTAGAAGAAGTATTCTCTCATATGAATGATTTTGAAAAAGACACGGTCCTTCGTTCGATTCAGCTTCTAAATGAAGCGATGTCTAAATCGACGGTATGCTGTACCCCCATTTACTAAGCAAGAATTCTCTTGCTTTTTACTTTATCATATAGTTGCAAAATACAAGTATTTTAGGAGGAGTTTAAATTGAACATACCATTAACAATCATATCTCAAGCTTCAAGCTGTTGCGCACCAACACCGGAAGCGACTACCTCTTGCTGTGGACCTGTAGAAAGCAAACAAAAAGAGACACCCTCTAAAGAAACACCTTTTCAATTAAATAAAACGTATCCTGTGGCGATTATTGGTGCTGGTCCAGTGGGTTTAGCTGCTGCAGCTCATCTATCTTTAGCTGGTGAAGCGTTTATTGTCCTCGAAAAAGGCGCTGACGTTGCTGAAAATATTAAATCTTGGCAGCACGTTCGCCTCTTTTCACCATGGCAATACAATATCGATAAAGCTGCCAAACAATTACTACTGAAGTCTGGTTGGATGATGCCAGAGGAAGACGTACTACCAACTGGTCAAGAACTTCGCGAGGCATATTTACAACCGCTTGCGAACCTTCCTGAAATCAAACCATTTGTTTCTTTTAATACGACTGTCACAGGTATTAGCAAAAAAAATCATGATAAAATGAAGTCTGCTCGTCGCGAGGATGCTCCATTTGTCATCTATACGGAGCAAAATGGTGAAACAAAGCGCATTCTTGCTAGTGCTGTCATCGATGCGACGGGTACGTGGGCAACACCGAATCCAGTTCATGCTGACAACGTATGGACATCTGCTGAACGAAAGCTTGCTGACAAAATTTTTTATGGCATCCCAAATGTTGATTTATTAAAAGAACGTTACACAGGGAAACGCATCGCAGTCATTGGCGGTGGGCACTCCGCTATTAATACAATTTTAGAATTAGGAAAGCTTGATAACGTTGATCTTACGTGGATTTTACGTAAAAAACGTGTAGAAGATGCTTACGGTGGTGAGGAAAAGGATGCACTTGCTGCTCGTGGCGAATTGGGTAGTCGCATTCATACATTAGTCGATGAAGGCAAAGTAAAAGTCTTCACACCATTCTACATCGAGGAGCTTGCACAAACTACAGCGGATATCATCATTAAAGGAGAAGGTATAAATGGCGAGCAACAACTTCCTGCTGTCGATGAAATCATTGTAAACACAGGCAGTCGTCCAGATTTCTCGTTCTTACAAGAAATCCGCTTATCGATTGATGCTGCTGTTGAGAGTGTCGAAGCGTTAGCGCCCCTTATTGACCCAAATGAGCATAGCTGTGGAACTGTTCGTCCTCATGGTGAACTAGAATTGCGTCAACCTGAAACGGGCTTTTATATTGTCGGTATGAAGAGCTATGGACGTGCGCCAACTTTCTTAATGGCGACTGGCTATGAGCAGGTTCGTTCCGTTGTCGCATACCTTACAGGTGATCTCGAAGCAGCTCGTAAAGTCGAGCTAGACCTACCTGAAACGGGTGTATGTAGCGTAGACCTAAGCTCATCTAACACACAGACAACTTGTTGTTAAATACTAAAAATAAAGCAGCACACTCGTAAATTTAACGAGTGTGCTGCTTTTTATTTAATACTTATTTTTCCAATTCTTCATTTACAAACTGCTCAATACGTGCCCCAATAGCATCACGTACTTGTTGGAACACTACCCACTTCTCTTCCTCTGTACCCGTCGCTTTTGCTGGGTCTTCAAAGCCCCAATGCTCACGACGAACCCCTTGAGGTGTCATCGGACATTTATCCGCTGCATCTCCACAAAGCGTCACGACTAATGTTGCCTTGTTTAAAATATCTGGGTTAATTAAATCTGACGTGTGGTGAGAAATATCAATTCCTACCTCATTCATTGCCTTGATTGCATTTGGGTTAACACCATGTGTTTCGATACCAGCTGAATAAATCTCCCAATCTTCTGGAAGTAGTTTTTTCGCCCATCCATCTGCCATTTGCGAACGGCATGAGTTGCCTGTACATAAGAAATAAAGTATTTTTCTTGCCATTTGAATAAACTCCCTTAACTAAAAAATTAATAATGTAATGTAAAGTCCGATTAACGTAAAGATTAAAATTGGTACGGTTAAGACAATCCCCGTTTTAAAGTACGTACTCCAAGAAATTTTCACACCTTTTTCTGACAGTACATATAACCAAACCAGTGTCGCGAGTGACCCGATTGGTGTAATTTTTGGTCCTAAGTCTGATCCGATGACATTTGCGTAAATTAATGCTTCACGTAATGTGCCATCTGTTGTTGTTTCAGCAATGGCTAATGCATTGACCATCACGGTTGGCATGTTGTTCATTACAGATGACAGGAATGCCGCAATAAAGCCCATCGCAACTGTTGTCACGAACAAACCTTGCGCTGCTGTCCATTCAATCACACTCGCGAGTACGGGCGTTAACCCCGCATGACCAAGTCCGTATACGACAACGTACATCCCGATCGAGAAGAACACAATATTCCAAGGTGCCTCCTTCACAACGGCTTTTGTATCCACAACAGCACTTTGTCTTGCCATGACTAAGAAGAAAATCGCAACAATGCCGGCCACAAGTGATACGGGTACACCGATAAACTCACTCGAAAAATAGCCGACAACTAAAATTGCTAGGACGAACCAAGACAGCTTGAATAGTTTTAGATCTTTAATCGCAAGACGTGGTTCCTTTAGCATCGATTCGTTATATGCTCGTGGTATAGACTTATTGAAATAAATAAGTAACACGACAATTGTCGCCACAAGTGAGAACAAGTTTGGAATGAGCATACGCGAAGCATATTCGACAAAGCCAATGTCAAAGAAGTCTGCCGATACGATGTTGACTAAGTTACTGACAACAAACGGTAAACTCGTCGTATCCGCAATAAAGCCACTCGCCATAATAAACGGGAAAATCATTTTTTCGCTAAACTGTAAATTACGCACCATCGCTAACACGATAGGCGTTAAAATTAGTGCAGCTCCGTCGTTTGCAAACAGTGCTGACACGACAGCTCCTAGTAAACTGACATACACAAACATTTTGATCCCGTTACCTTTTGCAGCACGTGCCATATGTAATGCAGCCCACTCAAACAAACCAATTTCATCTAATACAAGTGAAATTAAAATAATCGCAATAAAAGATAATGTGGCGTTCCACGTAATATCAATTACTGTCCCGACATCATTAAAATCAACAACCCCAACAAGTAATGCAACAACAGCCCCAGTCATTGCCGACCAGCCAATATTTAGTCCCTTTGGCTGCCAGATTACAAAAATCAGCGTACCGATAAAAATGAGTGCCGCAATGACAAACATATTCAATTTTTAGCCCTCCACACATTCACAGTTAATTTTACAACCACATGTCCACTCTTCATTAATTGAAGCAAGTACATGTTGCATTAACGAAGTTTGATTTTCTTGAATACGATAATGCTTCCACGTACCCACTTTGCGCTCCGTAATGATGCCTGCTTCTTTTAATTTACGTAAATGCTGACTCACAGCAGGTTGTGAAATATTCAGGACGTCCGTAAAATCACATACGCATACTTCACCTTTTTTGAGACAAGCTAAAATGCGTAAACGATTAGCATCCGCAACAGCTTTCAACTGTTTTTCCATTAGTTCAATCTCCACCTATTCCCCTCCATTAGTATATAATGATATACTTATATTATGTTGTCCTTGATATTTATGCAACCCGAAAATGTAAATTCATAAAATTTTAATCCCCATACCCCCATATGTAGCAGAAAGTAAGGGTAAACAGAAAAAAGGCCATGTTCGATAATCGAAAAAATTCCGCTTAAAATTCATTATTTCTTATTTCAAATTTAACGTAGCAAATGATTTGTCACTAAACTTTCTTGTGTAGAATACTTTCGTTTTCTCACGAATTGCCAAAAATAAGAAAAGCACTTCAAACCCTTTATAACAAAAGGTTTGAAGCGCTTTTCATTCAGACGTCCCCAGTAGGATTCGAACCTACGACCGACGCCTTAGAAGGGCGTTGCTCTATCCAGCTGAGCTATGGAGACATAATGTATATAACTACTAAAGACAATATTTATTATATGATACAATAAATGAAAAGTCAACAGTATTTTGTTATTAAAATAAAATGTTTTCTAGAAATAAAATTTCTGAGCATTCCGTGCGTTATTCACGCGATTTACTGCCACTAAACGTCTAAGCAAAGCCTATTTGCGGATCATTCACAAATAGGCTTTTTCTTAGCGCTCGTAATGAATTTTTTCGATTAATTCGTTTTTTTCATTATAACAATATAATATATATGCATATTCTTTTACATCAATGACAACAAATGATTTATCCGCAATGCGGCGTGGCTTTTGCAAGCTGCCTGGATTGATAAATAATGTGTCATTAATCAGCTCTGCGCCTAAAATATGCGAATGGCCGAAGCAAACGATATTTGCACCGAGCTCTTGTGCGCGGTATGTCAACTTTAATACCGACGATTTCACATCATACAGGTGGCCATGCGTCACATAAATGCGCTCGTCATTTACTCGGAAAAGTATTTCATCTAAATAATTATCATCGCGGTCCGTGTTGCCACCTACGCGATGCACGTCCTGCAAGTACGGATGATTATAAGGAAGCTCACTATCCCCGCAGTGAATGACTGCATCGACATTTGGATGATATTGTTTCACGCGTTCAATAATTTCGGCATTACCATGTGTATCACTCATAACTAAAAGCTTCACTTATCATCACCTCGGTTAATTATTTTAGTAAACCTGCTAAATCAAATGCTAAGTTGCGAATGGCATTGCCGCGGTGTGAGATGGCTGCTTTTTCGTCGGCTGTTAGCTCTGCCATATGGCGCTCAAGCGCTGGTACATAAAAAACTGGGTCATAGCCAAAGCCGTTTGTCCCGCGCTTCTCGTGGGCAATGACGCCCTCACAGACACCTGATACAGTATACGTCTCCATATTCGGACCTGCTACTGCAAGTGTACAGCGGAAGCGTGCTGTGCGCTCTTCCTCTCGTACGTCCTTCATCTCAGCTAGTAGCTTTACCATATTCGCCTCGTCATCATGGTCGCCGGCATAGCGCGCTGAATACACACCTGGTGCACCATTTAGTGCATCGACCTCAAGACCGCTATCATCCGCGATGACGATTTGGCCAAGCAGACTCGCTAATGTTTCTGCTTTAATAATCGCATTTTCTTCAAAAGTCGTCCCAGTCTCTTCTATTTCCACATCTGGCGCCACGTCAAACATTGTGACAACCTCATAGCCAAATGGACCGAATAATGCTTCAAAGTCTTTTGCCTTGCCTTTATTTTTCGTTGCAATGACGACTTGCTTCATTATGCTTCCACCTTTCCTACTAAGTCAGCTAGCTCGCCAAGTGTTTCTTTTTGAAGTGTGATGAGCTGCGCAACACCGTGCTCACCAAGGTCTAACAGCGCATTCAGTTCCGCGCGTGTAAATGTTGATTCTTCGCCTGTACCTTGCAGCTCAACAAACTCGCCTTTCCCTGTCATCACCACATTCATGTCTACCTCAGCAGCAGAATCCTCAATGTAGTTTAAATCCAGTACAGCACCAATTTCAGCTAATTTCCCAACACTTGTTGCAGCTAAGTAATCTGTTACAGGGAATTTTGCGAATGGCTTTACGTCGTGTAATTTTGCAATCGCTTGTGTCATTGCCACGAATGCACCTGTAATCGACGCTGTACGTGTGCCACCATCTGCTTGAATGACGTCACAGTCAACCCAAATTGTTTTCTCGCCTAGTGCTTCTAAATCCACGACTGCGCGTAATGCACGGCCGATTAGACGTTGAATTTCCATCGTGCGGCCGCCTACCTTGCCAGCAGATGACTCACGACGTGTACGCTGCTCTGTTGCGCGTGGTAGCATTGAATATTCCGCTGTAATCCAGCCCTTACCTTGTCCACGCAGGAAGCCTGGTACTTTCTCCTCTACAGTCGCTGTACAAATTACCTTTGTATTGCCTACCGTAATTAACACCGAACCTTCTGGGTGCATTAAATAATCTGAATTCATTTGAACTGGACGTAATTCATTCACAGCTCGGTTATCATGTCTTGTCATTATAGACCTCCTAAATCGTTTCGCGCATTTATCGTATCATATTTTTTGGTGTCGAAAAAGTCTGTCGACGTAAAAACGAGCAATCTGAAAGTTTCAGACTGCTCGCTCACTTCATTTAAAATTTAATACGTCGAATATCGAGCTGCCCTTGATCTAACCAGCGCTCTGCTATCGAACGGAAAATCGGTACTGAACCCGATGCATGCAGTACATGATGCGGTGGCTCATTCTCTGTACGCAATTGATTTTTATAGCGCAATATCGCCTCGACATCCTTTGCTGTTTCTTCCGCTGAGGAAAGCACATGCACATCCGGACCTACTGCCGTTTCAATTTGCTTTTGCAAAATTGGGTAATGCGTACAGCCTAAAATGACTGTATCAAAACGCTTTTCTTGTAGTGGCTTTAAGCCTGCCTCTACAAGATCATATGAGAACTGTCCTTCATATTCGCCACTTTCTACAAGCGGCACAAATGTCGGACAAGCAAGTGGAATAATTTTTGCTTGCGTATTGAGCGATAGTAACGCCGTTTCATACGCACCGCTTTTAATTGTTCCTTCTGTCGCGAGGACAGCAATTTCACTACGCTTTGTTTGTTTTACCGCTGCACGTGCCCCTGCATTAATTACACCAAGTACCGGGAACGGCATATACTTTTGTAAGCTCTCGAGCGCAACGGCTGTTGCTGTATTACAGGCAATGACAAGCATTTTAACATTCATCTTTTCTAGCTCTTTTGCCATTTGCCATGTAAAGTTGCGCACCTCTTGCTTTGAACGAGGCCCGTACGGACATCTCGCTGTATCGCCAATATAATAAATTGTTTCATTTGGCAAAAGCTCCATAATAGCCTTTGCTACTGTTAACCCACCTACACCTGAATCAATTACACCAATTGGGGCATTCACTTGTACCGCCTCTATCCTATTTCATAAATATTATTCAAATATAGATTCTATTGTGAAGTTTTTTTTGTAAAATAGCAAGTACTCAATCTAAAAATAATTCTTGTAAGCGTAATAGCTCAAGTATAGCTTGTGTACGACTTGAAACGCCAAGCTTTTGAATGGTATTCGAAATATGATTACGCACGGTTTTTTCACTAATGGTAAGCGCTCCTGCTATATCTTTTGTCGAATAATCTTGCATGAGCAGTTGGAAAATTTCCCGTTCGCGCTTTGTCAGTAGTGAACGATGCTGTGGGCTCATCATATTGCAACCCCCTCCTATCCTCTTCTTTTTACAGTATGTCGAAAGAAGCGAGCCGGTGAGGGCGTTTAACTATTTCCCGAGCAATAATTTTTTTTGCTCCTCAAGTAAAGGTGCGCCTTTCCCTGTTTGCTGATTCAACTGTACAAGCGTTCCGCGACCTGTAAAGCATACTTCATCACGCTCATTTTTCACCAAATAATGCAGATCCATTGACGAATTACCGACTGATTCTGTTTTGACATAAATCGTCAATACCTCGTCAAAAAATACTTGTTGCATATAATCGCATTGTAGGTCCGCTACAACGAGCAAATTATCTTGTCCATTTTCATTTGTAAACATTAAGCCAAGTGCCTTTAAATATTCAATTCGCGCGTATTCAAAATACGTAAAAATAACCGTATTATTCACATGGCCATACATGTCCGTTTCTGAAAAACGCACGCGTACCTGTGTCGAAAACGAAAACCCCTTCATCCATTCTTCTGCATTGTGAATATATGCTGCTCGCATAAAATAACCCCCTTATTTTATCCCCTTATAATGAATCAAAATTCATCGTAACAATATTATACAAAAATAGAACAATATTCTCTATAATTTGCAAATATATTCTAATTAAAATACAAAAAAACTACCTGAAATAAATTCAGATAGTTTTTAAGATGATTAATTAGTCAACCATGTGATCAGAACCGAAGAAGTTCTTGAACATTTGTACAGTTGCCGCACGGTTAAGTGCCGCGATAGATGTTGTTAAAGGAATACCTTTTGGACATGCAGCTACACAGTTTTGTGAGTTACCGCAGTTTGCAAGGCCTCCGTCACCCATGATTGCCTCTAAACGCTCGTCCTTGTTCATCGCACCTGTTGGGTGAGTATTGAATAGACGTACTTGTGATAATGGTTGAGGTCCCATGAATGAAGCTTTTTCAGACACGTTTGGACATGCTTCCAAACATACACCACAAGTCATACATTTAGATAATTCATAAGCCCATTGACGTTTGCGCTCAGGCATACGTGGACCTTCACCTAAATCATACGTACCATCAATTGGCACCCACGCTTTAACGCGCTTAAGCTCGTTAAACATACGTTGACGGTCAACTTGTAAGTCACGTACGACTGGGAACGTGCTCATTGGTTCTAAGCGAATTGGTTGTGTTAATTTGTCTACTAATGCAGAACATGATTGTTGTGGGCGTCCGTTGATTACCATTGAACATGCGCCACATACTTCTTCAAGACAGTTCATGTCCCAAGCTACTGGAGTCGTTTTTTGACCGTCAGCAGTTACAGGATATTTTTGAATGTGCATTAGAGCAGAAATCACGTTCATACCTGGACGGTAAGGAACTTTGAATTTCTCCCAACGAGATGCACCATTCGTTGTATCTTGGCGAAGGATTTCAACATCAATCATTCTGCCAGTGTTTGCAGTTTCCATTGATTTTTCCTCCTTATGCTGAGTAGTCACGTTTACGTGGTGGAATTAACGAAACGTCGACTTCTTGATATGTGATAATTGGCTCACCTGTAGCAGGATCAAACTTAGCCATAGTTGTTTTTAAGAAGCGCTCATCATCACGCTCTGGGAAATCTGGTTTGTAATGCGCACCACGAGATTCATCACGTAATAATGCACCTTTTGTCATAACTTTTGCAAGGTATAACATATTTTTTAACTGACGAGTGAAGTGGGCACCTTGGTTCGACCATTTTTGTGTATCATTGATGTTGATTTTTTCCCAACGCTCTTGTAACTCAGTTAATTTTGCGTAAGTTTGCTCTAACTTGTCGTTGTAGCGTACAACTGTCATGTTGTCAGTCATCCACTCGCCAAGTTCTTTGTGTAGAAGGTAAGCGTTTTCTGTTCCGTCCATCTTCATGATAGCTTCCCATTTCGCTTTCTCTTCTTCTTCACGTTTTTTGAAGATTGTTTCTGGTAAGTCTTCCGCATGCTTTTTAAGGCCTTTGATGTACTTAACAGCGTTTGGTCCAGCAACTGAACCACCATAAATAGCAGAAAGTAATGAGTTCGCACCTAAACGGTTTGCACCATGTTGTGAGAAGTCACATTCACCAGCAGCGAATAAACCAGGGATTTCTGTCATTTGATCGTAATCTACCCATAAACCACCCATTGAGTAGTGAACTGCTGGGAAGATTTTCATCGGTAACTTACGAGGGTCATCCCCTACGAATTTTTCGTAGATTTCGATGATACCACCAAGTTTGATGTCTAATTCATGTGGATCTTTGTGAGAAAGGTCAAGGTAAACCATGTTCTCGCCATTGATACCTAATTTTTGGTTTACACATACGTCGAAGATTTCACGAGTCGCGATATCACGAGGTACTAAGTTACCGTAAGCTGGGTATTTTTCTTCTAAGAAGTACCAAGGCTTACCGTCTTTGTAAGTCCAAATACGGCCACCTTCACCACGAGCAGATTCTGACATTAGACGGTTTTTGTCGTCACCAGGAATCGCTGTTGGGTGAATTTGAATCATTTCACCATTTGAGTAAGAAGCACCTTGTTGGTACACGATCGATGCTGCAGAACCCGTGTTGATTACAGAGTTTGTTGTTTTACCGAAGATGATACCAGGACCACCAGTTGCCATAATAACAGCGTCTGAGCGGAATGATTTAATTTCTTCTGTACGTAAATCTTGTGCTACGATACCGCGGCAAGCGCCTTCGTCATCAAGCACGGCACCAAGGAATTCCCAGTGCTCATATTTTGTTACTAAACCAGCTACTTCGTGAGAACGAACTTGCTCATCTAGTGCGTATAATAATTGTTGACCAGTCGTTGCACCCGAGAATGCTGTACGGTGCATTAACGTACCACCGAAACGACGGAAGTCAAGTAAACCTTCTGGCGTACGGTTGAACATTACACCCATACGGTCCATTAAGTGGATGATACCAGGTGCTGCGTCACACATACCTTTTACTGGTGGTTGGTTCGCTAAGAAGTCCCCACCGTATACTGTATCATCAAAGTGGATCCAAGGAGAATCCCCTTCACCTTTAGTATTTACCGCACCATTAATTCCGCCCTGCGCACATACAGAGTGTGAGCGCTTTACTGGAACTAATGAGAATAATTCAACTGCAGTACCTACTTCAGCTGCTTTAATCGTTGCCATTAAGCCGGCTAAACCGCCGCCTACAACGATAACTTTGCTTTTCGCCATGATTAATTCTCACTCCTCTTACATTGCTTAATTACTTTTTTTCACAATTGCTCATTCGTATGTAAATCTATCCGATTAAACGAATGCTAAAATTGCAGCTACACCAATAATACTTAATACAACGAATACGAACATTGAAATGTACGTTGTAATTTTTTGTGATTTTGGAGATTGTGTAATACCCCAGCTCACACAGAAAGACCATAAACCATTAGCTAAGTGGAATGTTGCAGATAAAATACCTACAATATAGAAGGCTAACATCCATGGATTGTCAACGATTTCAACCATCATGTCGAAGTTAACTTCTGCGCCAAATGCTTTTTGCACACGAGTTTGGAAAATGTGCCAAGCAACGAAAATTACAAGGAAAATCCCTGTGAAACGTTGTAATTTGAACATCCAGTTACGGAACGTACTGAAGTTCTTTGTGTTATGCGTAGCAGTAAATGCGATGTAAACACCGTAGAACGCATGGAAGATTAATGGAATATAAATAACAACCCATTCCACTAATAAAAGTAGTGAATGTGGAACTAACTCCATCATTCCAGTTGCGCCATTGTACGTTTCTTCACCGCCAACAGCAGTAAAGTTCAATGACAAGTGGAACGCCAAGAACAGACCTACAGGAATTACCCCTAGTAATGAATGTAGACGGCGCCATAAAAACTCACGATCTTTCGACAAAACTGTTCCCCCCTTAGTACTTGAAATAGACAGCATAAAACGTCACGATTTTGTAAACGTTGCGCATTGACTGCATATTTCATCATGGTACAATATTATGACATGTTCATTGTACTCTCAACGGATAATAGCGTCAAGGCAACTTCAAATATTTAATTATTGATATTTAAGCTACTTTTTTCTACTTTATCATGCGTTTTTTCTGTGAAATACATACATTTTAATAGAAATTTCAAAATCACAAGAAATTTTATGAAAGAGGTTTTTTTCTATGACAACAGACGATATGAAAACGATTCCAGCTTTCGGCTACGAAATCATCCGCGATCACTTGCTCTCATCAATTTTAGGTAAGCACCAAGAGGATGTGCTCTACTGGGCCGGTAAGGAGCTCGCACGCAAATTCCCTTTATTCTCGATGGAGGAGGCCGGTGCATTTTTTCAGGAAGCTGGCTGGGGCGATTTGGAATTAGAAAAAGAATCGACAGATAGCGCTTTCTATATTTTAACCGCTGAACCAACAATACTAAACATTGAAGGTCGCTGCTTCAAGCTTGAGGCAGGCTTTCTAGCGGAGCAAATGCAAAAGAACCTCGGCTTTTTAACCGAATGCTACGATGAAAAAAACAAAAAACACAATTGTGTGAAGTTCCAACTCAAATGGGATAGTAAAGAAAAAATTTAAACAATAAAAAAACGTAGCAGCTCGTGATGAGCCGCTACGTTTTTTTATGCTGTAATAATTTCTGCTAATTGGAATTCTTCGTGTAGTATATTTGCCGCGCGTACCATTTCCTCCTGCGGAACGACAACTGACACTTTAATTTCCGATGTACTGACCATTTTCACTGGAATATGCTCTTTGCCGAGACGTGCAAACATGCGCGCTGCAACACCGGGGTTCGATACCATGCCTGAACCAACAATCGACACCTTCGCTAAACCTACCTCAAAATCTGCAAAGCTAAAGCCAAGTGATAACTTACTTCCTTCTAATACCCGCAGTGCCTCTGCAAATTCCTCTTTCGCAATCGTGAACGAAATCGTTGGCTTCACACGGTCAATCACAGCCTGCACGATAATGTCGACATTAATGCCTTGCTCTGCCAAAATGCTAAATACTTCCGCAAGTGATGCTGTTTCATATGAATCATACCCAATTGTTAAACGAATAATATCTGCCTCATACGCCACACCGCGCACGACTAAATTTTTTTCCATCTCTACATCTCCTTTAACAATCGTTCCTTCTACCTCTTCTGAACTAGAACGGACAACGATTGGCACATTAAATTTCTTCGCCAGTTCTACTGCGCGTGGATGTAATATATGCGCGCCTAGGTTGGCTAATTCCAGCATTTCATCATAGGACAGTTCTTTTAGTTTTCGTGCATGATCAACAACCTGCGGATCGGCTGTATAAATCCCATCCACCGTTGTATAGATTTCAACAGGCGCCTCAAGTGCGGCCGCAATCGCAACAGCTGTCGTTTCCGAACCACCTTTGCCAAGTGTCGTAATATCATTCGCCTCTGTCACACCTTGGAAGCCTGCTACAACAACAATTTCACCTGCTGTTAAATGCGTCTTCATACGTGCTGTATCTACTTCTTCAATACGTGCATTACGATGTGTTGTATCTGTTTTAATCCCTGCCTGTTGCCCTGTTAATGACACAGCACGTGCGCCTAATTCCTCAATCGCAATCACAAGTAGTGCACTCGTCATTTGCGCACCTGTTGCAAGCAGCACGTCCATTTCACGCTTGGACGGCTCATCTGACAATCTCGCAGCATAGTCGCGCAAATCGCGGCGAATTGTTGGCATTGATGACATGACAACAACAACATGCTTCCCCTTTTGCTGCTGTGCTACGACACGTGCTGCGACATCCTTTATTTTTTCTGGTGTTGCAATGGATGGTCCACCAAATTTCATTACGACTGTTTCCATCGTTGCCGCTCCCTTCACCTAACTGAAATTATAAAACTAAAAAACGACCTTCCACATTCGTGGAAAGCCGTCTCAATAACAAATATTACAATCTATTTGCGTACTTTTGAGATAGCTCTCCAGAATGAACCATTCTGACAGTCTTACATCTATTAAATGCAAAACCAGCAAGTCGCCTGAACAATAAGCCACTCACTTCGGCAGTCTCCCCTTTCTTGCATCTTCATCGGATTTGTTCATCCTCTGATGCGGTACTATTGAATACTGCGCCTCTATCTAAACGATTATGAAATTACATTTACTCTACCATACTAGCTGTCATTTGACAATCCTTCTTTCTGAAAATAGGCATTAATCGAATAAGCAAGATTATTCGGGATGCCTGCTTCAATTAATTGGTCAACGGTTGCTGCACGGATTTTTTTGACCGAGCCGAAATGCTTGAGCAGCTGCTGCTTGCGCTTCGGTCCAATTCCTTCGATTTCATCAAGTACCGACGTAATCGCATGTGCCTGCTGCTGTTGACGTAGGAACGTAATCGCAAAGCGGTGTACCTCGTCTTGAATACGCTGTAGTAAATAAAACGCATCACTTGTACGCTTCAGCTCAACAGGCAGTGGCGGGTCACCAAAAAGAAGCTGTGATGTGTTATGTTTGTCATCCTTCGCAAGGCCGGCAATCGGGATGCTAAGACCTAGCTCATCCTCAATGACCTCACGCGCTACTTCCATCTGCCCTTTCCCGCCGTCAATGACAATTAAATCCGGCAGCGGTAATTTTTCGCGCAACACCCGCGTATACCGGCGACGAATGACTTCCTGCATCGCACCGTAATCATCATGCTTGGCCGCCTCGCGCGTTTTATATTTACGATAATCCTTTTTCGCCGGTTTCCCGTCAATAAACACCACCATCGCACTCACGGGGTCCGCGCCGTGCATATGACTATTATCAAATGCCTCAATGCGTAGCGGCGGACGAATACCCATCGCCGCACCGAGTGCATCACATGCCCCAATTGTTCGCTCTTCTTGGCGTTCAATGAGCTGGAACTTTTCATGCACCGCAATTTGTGCATTTTTCATCGCCATGTCCACTAGCTCTTTTTTCGCCCCACGCTTCGGAATAATCACCTTTAGCTCCAGCAACTGCGATAAAATTTTGTCATCAATCCCGTTCGGAACGAAAATTTCTTTTGGCTTCATATGCTGCGGCGTCTCATAAAAACGCCCGACAAACGTTAAAAATTCTTCCTCAGGCTCATTATAAATCGGAAAAATCGATACATCCCGCTCAATGAGTTTCCCCTGTCGCACAAAGAACACCTGCACACACATCCAGCCCTTTTCAACCGCATAGCCAAACACATCACGGTTGGACAAATCACCCGACACGATCTTTTGCTTTTGCATAACCGTATCAATATGCGCTATCTGGTCACGAAATTCCTTTGCACGCTCAAACTCTAGCTTTTCGGCCGCATCGAGCATCTTCGCCTCCAGCTCTTTCTTCACATCCTCATAGCCACCACTTAAAAATTTCGTTATTTCCTCAATAAGATCGTCAAACACTTTTTGCTCAATTTTCTTCACGCACGGTGCGAGGCATTGCCCTAAATGATAATACAGGCACACTTGATTCGGCAGATGCGTACATTTCCTCAGCGGGTAAATACGATCCAGTAGCTTTCTCGTTTCATTCGCTGCGTAGGAATTTGGGTACGGGCCAAAATATTTTGCCTTATCCTTTTTCACCTTGCGCGTCGTTAAAATGCGCGGATATTTTTCATTCGTTATTTTAATATATGGATACGTTTTATCATCTGTTAGCTTAATGTTATATTTTGGATCATGTAATTTAATTAAGTTTAGCTCTAAAATGAGCGCCTCTAAATCGCTTGACGTGACCACATATTCAAAATCGACAATTTCGCTCACAAGCCGTGCTGTTTTTCCTGTTTGTGTCCCCGTAAAATACGAGCGCACACGGTTTTTCAGCACCTTTGCCTTGCCGACATAAATAATCGTCCCCTGCTCATCCTTCATCAAATAACAGCCCGACTCATCTGGTAAAATGGCGAGCTTTGCTTTTATGATCTCATTCATCCTTCTCACCTATCGTTTGTGTCCTACAAGTAGTCTACCCGAAAAATGCACACGAAAAAAGCCGTTTGCACTGTGGCAAACGACTTTTGCGATTTAGCAATTCGAATTATTTGTTGTCGTTAATAAAGTCGATTAACGCTTCTTTTGGCATGAAGCCAGCAGTTTTAGCTTTTAACTCACCATCAACGAATAATAATAATGAAGGAATCGACATGATTTGGTATTCAGCCGCTGTTCCTTGGTTGTTGTCTACATCAACTTTAACGATTTTCACGTCTGAACCGATTTCTGCATCTAGCTCTTCAAGAACTGGAGCAATCATCTTACAAGGACCGCACCAAGCTGCCCAGAAGTCTACAAGAACAACGCCGTTTGCGATTTCTTGTGC
Organism: Solibacillus sp.; assembly: GCA_040274725.1. Classification (GTDB taxonomy): domain Bacteria; phylum Bacillota; class Bacilli; order Bacillales_A; family Planococcaceae; genus Solibacillus. The sequence goes on from JBEMAQ010000003.1 coordinate 210,577, forward strand.
GAATGTTTGATCTGTACCGTGTACAATTGCCATTTTAAATAGCCTCCTTAAGTAACATATGAATGTAGTATAGCATGATAAATTTGGGAACGATAGTAAATTGATTTGGCTGATGAAGAAATATTATTATATACATAGATTTTGCTATTCCTACAAATTAAAAGAGACGCCCGAAAAGAGCATCTCTTCTAACTACCTATTAAGCATTCACTTTCAATGCTTTTACTTCTTCAATTAACATCGGCACGACTTCAAATAAATCGCCGACAATGCCGTAGTCTGCTACTTTGAAAATGTTCGCCTCTGGGTCCTTATTAATTGCCACGATCACTTTCGAGTTCGACATCCCTGCTAAATGCTGGATGGCACCTGAAATACCGGCTGCAATGTACAGGTCTGGCGTTACGACTTTACCCGTTTGACCGATTTGTAGTGAGTAATCGCAGTATTCCGCGTCACATGCACCACGACTTGCACCAACTGCACCGCCTAGTAAATTCGCAAGCTCTTTTAATGGCTCAAAGCCTTCCTCAGACTTCACGCCGCGGCCACCTGCTACTACTACCTTTGCTTCAGAAAGGTCAACACCCTCTGTTGCTTTGCGTACCACTTCTTTAATAACGGTACGTAAGTTTGTAATGTCTACAGAAAGTGATGCTACGTCACCTGAGCGAGACTCGTCTTTTGCTAGTGGCGCAATGTTGTTTGGACGTACTGTCGCAAAAATTAAGCCTTCTTTAATTTTTACTTTTTCAAACGCTTTACCTGAGTAAATTGGATGAATGAATACTGTATCATCACCAGCACCTTCGATTTCTGTTACGTCTGATACAAGACCTGCCTGCAGGCGAGACGCAACTTTTGGTGATAAATCTTTCCCTAAAGAAGTATGACCAAATACGATTGCTTCTGGGTTTTCCTGTTCAACTACTGCTAATACCGCTTGGCTATAACCATCTGGTGTATACGCTTTTAAATGTGGATGCTCCACTACAACAACGCGGTCAGCGCCATATGCGACTAATTCATTTGCTACGCCTGCTACAGCGTCACCAACTAATACTGCCACTACTTCGCCACCATCAGCGATTTGTTTACCTGCTGCGATCGCTTCAAATGATACATTACGTAGGCTACCTTCACGTGTTTCGCCTAAAACTAATACTTTTTTCGACATGTAAATCCCTCCGTACCCATCTTTTATGGATGATTTTTAGATTACTTTCGCTTCTGTATGAAGTAAGCCGACTAGCTCTTTTACTTGTGCAGATAAGTCACCTGACAATACGCGACCTGCCGCTTTTTGTGGTGGTAAGTAAATTTCTACTATTTCCACCTTTACTTCTACATCATCTTCATCAAGATCTAAATCATCTAGCTCAAGCTCTGCAAGCGGCTTTTTCTTCGCCTTCATAATCCCCGGTAATGACGGATAGCGTGGCTCGTTTAAACCTTGCTGAGTTGTTACTAAAAGTGGTAGAGATGTCTCTAAAATTTCTGAATCCCCTTCAATATCGCGCACAACTTTTGCCGTTGTGCCGTCAATTTCAAGGCTCGTAATTGTCGTAGCATAGTTGATGCCTAACAGGTCTGCTAAGCGCGGACCTACTTGACCCGAACCACCATCAATCGCGACGTTACCAGCTAAAATTAAGTCGGCTTCTTTATCCTTTAAGTATTCAGCTAAAATCGTCGCTGCTGAATATTGATCTAACTCATCTAAATCATCTTCTGTATTAATTAAAACCGCTTCATCTGCACCCATTGCAAGCGCTGTACGCAGTTGCTTTTCTGCGTCCTCGCCACCGATTGTGACAACTGTTACTTTACCACCAAGTGCATCGCGTTTTTGAATTGCTTCTTCAATTGCGTACTCATCGTAAGGGTTGATGATGAACTCCGCACCATCTTCTTGAATTTTGCCGCCTGATACAACGATTTTTTCTTCTGTGTCAAAAGTACGCTTTACTAATACGAAAATATTCATTCTGTTAGACCTCCCAAATTCTCTTTTTATTTACCTGTGAATTGTGGCTCGCGCTTTTCGATAAACGCTTGAATGCCTTCTTTTGCATCCGCAGATACGAATACCTCGCCAAAGCTTTGTGCCTCTGCTGTCACACCTTCATAAAATGACGGTGTTTTCGCATATTGCAACATCTGAATGGCTGCCTTTAGTGCAACTGGGCTTTTTTTCGCGATCTTATTTGCAACGTTGAGCGTTTGTGCGAGTAGTGCATCTTCGTCAAACACTGCGTTAGCAAGGCCCCACTTCACGGCCTCCTCACCACTTATTGGCTCGCTTGTAAACATCATCTCTGCTGCCTTTGCAACCCCAACATAGCGTGGAAGTCGCTGTGTACCTGCAAATCCTGGAATAAGTCCAAGTTGCAGTTCAGGTAAGCCTAGCTTCGCAGTTGGTGTTACGTAGCGTAAATGACACGCCATTGCAAGCTCTAATCCGCCGCCTAGTGCCGCACCGTGAATCGCTGCGATGACAGGCTTTTTGTACGTTTCAAGTCGTTCAAACACGTCCTGTCCGTTTTTCGCAAGTCCCGCGAACTCCTCACCAGACGTGACATTTGTAAATTCCTTAATATCCGCGCCTGCTGAGAAAAAGCGCCCCTCACCGTATAGGACGATGACACGTACATCCTCTTTGTGTTCCATCTCATCAAGTAGCGCATTCACATCGCGAATAAGTCCCTGAGATAAAGCATTTGCAGGTGGTCTTGCAATCGTTACGACCGCTACCCCTTCTTCAACTGTCCAGCGTAAAAATTCCATCCCCGACACCCCTTTATGCTTTTAAGCCATTTAACAATAGCATTTGAACTTTTGGCGCCTGCTCCATTAAATCGTAGCGATAGTCATTCATCACCCATGTTGTCGTAATCTCATCGATTGTTCCGAACACCATTTGACGTGCGATGCGAACGTCCATCGTCGTATTAAATTCGCCAGACACCATCCCTTCAATTAAAATTTCATCAAGTAATAGTAAATAACCTTTTAGAATAGCATTAATTTTCAGTCTTATTTCCTTATTTGATTGCCTCAGCTCTAATTGGGTTACCGTTGCTAAATGACGATCACTCGATAAAACAAGGAAATGATTCTCTATCATTTTACATAATTTTTCAGATGGAGAATTTCCTACCTTTATTATATCTTGTAAATTGTCTACGAAAAGACCCATTTTTTCTTGAAACACGGAAATTAAAATATCTTCCTTGTTTTTGAAATATAAATAAATCGTTCCGTCTGCAACGCCCGCTTGCTTGGCGATTTTTGATACTTGTGCTTGATGGTAGCCATTCTCTGCAATTGCGATGACTGCTGCATCGACAATTTGCTTATATTTCGGTTTATTCTTATTCAAATTATTCACCGCCAAAAAAATTGAAAACATGAATGACTATTCATTCATGTTTTCATAATAGTATTTACAAAACTTTCTGTCAATAGTTTACTGCAATATTATTTCGCTTGTTGCTGTGCCATTTTTTCTTTTTCCTCGTCAATGAGTGTACGGCGTAAAATTTTGCCGACCGCTGTTTTTGGTAGCTCATCACGGAACTCATAGAAGCGCGGCACTTTGTACGCTGCCAAACTTTTACGGCAGAATGCATTTAATTCCTTATCCGTCACAGACATGCCCTCTCTTAACACAATATACGCCTTCACTGTCTCACCGCGGTACGGATCTGGAATCCCTGCAACAACACATTCCTGAATCGCCTCATGCTCATACAGCACTTCCTCAACTTCACGCGGATAAATATTAAAGCCGCCTGCAATAATCATATCCTTTTTACGGTCCACAACATAGAAGTAACCGTTTTCATCCATGTAACCAAGATCACCCGTTAAGAACCAACCATCCGCAAAGGTCATTGCTGTATCCTCTGTCCGATTCCAGTAGCCCTTCATCACTTGTGGGCCTTTAATCGCAATTTCACCAACCTCACCTGGTGGTAAAACTTCCGTATCACCCGAACGCAGGATTACTGCATCTGTATTTGGCCACGGTACACCGATTGAGCCGTTCACACGATTTTCCCAAATAAAGTTTGCGTGTGTCACCGGCGATGTTTCCGTCAGACCATAGCCTTCTACAAGCTTGCCTCCTGTAATGCTCTCAAACTTTTCCTGTACCTCTAGTGGAAGCGGCGACGAGCCACTCAAGCATGCTTTAATCGAGGATAGGTCATATTTAGCAATGTCTGGATGGTTCAGTAGCCCGATATACATTGTCGGTGCGCCTGGAAATAATGTCGGCTTTTGCTTGTCAATTGTCTTTAGCGCCTGTTCTGCCTCAAACTTTGGCAGGAGAATCATCGTACTATTTTGCATAACCGCTAAAATGAGTACCGTCGTCATACCGTATACGTGGAAGAACGGCAGAATCCCTAAAATACGCTCCTCACCCTTTACACAGCGGTACATCCACGCGTCACACATCATCGTATTGGCGATTAAATTTTTATGCGTTAGCATAACACCTTTTGGGAAACCTGTAGTACCACCTGTATATTGCAGCAAGGCCAAATCATTTTCAAAATCAAACGGCATGTCAATTGACGTCGCTTGGCTTGCGCGCATAATTTCTGTGAACAGATGATTCATCCCACTATGCTCGACCTTTACGCTAAAGCCGTACTGCTTCTTTTGAATAAACGGATAGACTAAGTTTTTCGGAAATGGCAAATAATCTTTAATGCCTGTCACAATGATATTTTCAATCTTCGTTTCTTTTAAAATCTTTGTCGCGCGCGGATACAAAATATCCATCACCAAAATCACTTTCGCACCGGAATCAGCCATTTGGTATTGTAGCTCACGCTCTGTATAAAGTGGGTTTGTTTGCACAACAACGCCCCCTGCATACAATGTTCCGTAATACGCAATGACTGCTTGTGGGCAATTTGGTAGCATAACCGCCACACGATCGCCTTTCTCCACCCCTAGAGAACGCAAATAATTCGCAAACTTTAACGCCGACTCATACAATTCCTTGTACGTTAATTCTTTCCCCATAAAATGAATCGCTACTTTTGATGGTGTTGCATTGTATGCATCCGTCAAAAACTGCTGCACTGGAATTTGCGGAAACTCCAATTCATGTGGAATTTCCTGTGGATAGCTTGCCAACCAAACTTTTTCTGTCATACGCCTCTCCCCTTTGTGTGAATTTCCGTTACAATCATTATAATAAAAAAAGGAAATTGTTTCAAATTATTTCATCGGTAAAAACACAATATTCTCTTTTAAACTTATTTTTTCTATATATAATTATTCAAATAAAACATTTTTTATGCTTATTATTTCACACTATTCCCCTTATACAATATAATGCCAAACTCATTTTGAACAAATCCTCATGTTCGCTAGTTCATTCTATACAATCTTTTATTCAATAAAAAAAATACGTGTGCTCCTAGTTGAGCACACGTATTTTTAGACCGTTGTCATATAATAAATCCCTACAATAAAAAACAAAACGCAAACGACGACTAATACTTTTGCTAGTTTTTCCATAGTATTCTCCTACGTTATACTTGCGCCAATAACGAACGACAGGCCGAGTGAAATCGTAAATGAAATAAAGCCGACTGACACATTACCAAATTCGATTTCCTCATCCACATTAAAGCGCGGCGTTAAAAATTCAAATAAAATATAGGCAAAAATAAGTAATACAAAGCCGAATAAACCCCAGCTAAGCATTTCAATGAGCGACGTATGACGCTCAATTGAGTAGCGGAAGATGTTACAAATGCCTAGTATTTTTCCACCCGTCGCAAGTGCAACAGCAACATTGCCTTTTTTAATTTCTTCCCAATTTTTATATTTGGTGACTATTTCAAATAATATCATGGAAACGACTAAACATAAAACGACGACACTGAAATAGCCTGCTGTTTCGACAAGTGGATGTCTCCAAAAGCTTGCACTAAGCATTATTTTCATCCCCCTTTATTTTAACTCAACGACTGTTACGCCAAAGCCGCCCTCGCCCGCTTCACCGTAGCGATACGATTTGACACGCTTATGCCCTTTTAAATAACTTTGAATACCTTGGCGTAATGCACCCGTACCTTTTCCGTGAATGATTGACACGCGCGGATAATTCGCAAGTAAGGCGTCATCTAAATATTTCTCGGTACGAATAAGTGCATCCTCGTAGCGTTCGCCGCGCAAGTCTAGCTCTAGCTTCACATGGCTATTGCGGTTACGCACATTCATCATCGTACGCGTTTCCTGTGGTTTTTCTGGTTTAATATATTGCAGGTCACTCTCTGGTAGCTTCATTTTTAAAATACCAATTTGCACGACCCAGTCATTGTTTGCTTTCTTCTCTAGTAACATCCCTTTTTGGCCGTAGCTCAGTACTTTGACCTCGTCACCGACTTGCAAGGTTTGCTGACGTTCACGAAGCTCCACCGCTTTTTTCAGCACTTTATTTTCTTTTGGCGCTGCTTCATCTAAACGTTTTTTCGCGTCGATTAATTCGTGGTCTTTTACTACGTGTGCTGCGTTCTTTTTCATTTCACGCAGCTCGGTAATAATCGCTTCCGATTCCTTTTTCGCCTCGTCGACAATACGGCGCGCCTTGTCCTTCGCCTTTTTCTCGAGTGCTTCCTTCTTCTCATCATATGCACGAAGTTTCGCTTCAAGCTCAGCGCGAATGACTTGCGCCTCTTCAAGTAGTGCATGTGCAGCATCTGCCTCGCGCTCTGAACGTAGACGACTTTCCTCAAGCGATGCAATCATTGACTCAACTTCATGGCGGTCTGTGCCCGTAAATGATTTTGCGCGGTCAATAATCGTATTTTGTAGACCAAGACGCTTCGAAATTTCAAATGCATTCGAGCGACCTGGTACACCGATTAGTAAGCGGTATGTCGGACTAAGTGTCTCTACATCAAACTCTACACTCGCATTAACAACAGATGGACGGTTATAGCCGTAAGCTTTTAGCTCTGGATAATGCGTCGTCGCCATGACACGCGCGCCGCGGTCCACTACTTCATCTAAAATCGAAATCGCTAATGCTGCACCTTCTTGCGGGTCAGTCCCTGCACCAAGCTCGTCAAACAACACAAGCGACTCATGGTCAAACTTACCTAAAATATCAACAATATTCACCATGTGAGATGAGAATGTTGATAGTGACTGCTCAATCGACTGCTCATCGCCGATATCCGCGAAAATTTGCTTAAATACCGCAAGCTCCGAGCCGTCTAGTGCAGGTACTGGTAAACCAGATTGTGCCATTAATGTACAAAGGCCGACTGTTTTTAATGTCACGGTTTTACCACCCGTATTTGGGCCGGTAATCACAATCGCCGTAATCTCACGGCCAAATTCAATCGTATTTGGTACGGCCTCGTCGATTGCTAGTAGCGGATGGCGTGCACGAACGAGGCGTGTATAGCCTTCCTCATTCATTTTCGGCATTGTGCATTTATTTGCACGACCATATTTCCCTTTTGCTAAAATGACATCAATTTCACCTAGAAGCTGCACAAGCACGAACAAATCGTGACCGACCTCTTCTACCTTTAACGTTAACGCCTGCAAAATACGGTCAATTTCTATTTTTTCTTTTACTTTTAAACGCTGTACCTCATTATTCGCTTGTACGACGGCATCCGGCTCAATAAATAGCGTCTGCCCCGATGCCGATTGATCGTGGACAATGCCGCCGTAATGATTGCGGTATTCTTGTTTTACTGGAATAACGAAACGGTCATTACGAATCGTAATAATCGAATCCGATAGCATTTTCGCCGCGTTGCTGCCGCGCGTTAAGCTTTCTAATTTTTGACGCACCTTTGCTTCCTCGCTGCGCAAGCTTTGACGAATCGAACGAAGCGCCGTACTCGCAGAATCAAGCACCACACCGTTATCATCAATACAGTCATTAATTTCGTGTTGTAGCGCCGTTAAAACCGGCATTTGCTCCTTGCGTTCCGTAAAATGCGGAATCGCAATTTCCTCTGCGGCTTCTACATCGTCAATAAAATTACGGAAAATGCGTGACGCACGAATGGTGCTGGCGATTTCCATTAATTCCATCGGGCTTAGCATACCGCCAATTTGCGCGCGACGGGCATGTGGACGCACATCAAAAATACCACCTAGTGGCACGTCACCCTTCACACGTAAAATAGCTAAACCTTCATCCATTTCCTCTAACAGCTCAACAACTGTAGCGTAGTCCGTTTCCGGCGCCAGCTCTTCAATCGCCGCGCGCCCGATTGAGTTCGTACAAAATGTCCCGACTTGTTCGCGGACCTTATCAAATTCTAGTGTTTTCAGTGCTCGTGTTTCGATCACGCAAAAACCCTCCTATATCTCGTGTTATTTATTTCTCTTGATGTAATGAATAAATTGCTCTTTTGTCCATGTATTGACGATTAACTCTTTTTTCAGCCATGCCTTTTGTGCATATTTTACACCGATGTCCATAAAGCGTAGCTGATCAATCGCATGTGCGTCTGTATTAATCGCGACTTTCACGTTTTTCTCCATCGCCATTTGTAAATGCTCCGTACATAAATCTAAACGATACGGATTGGCGTTTAACTCTACTATTTTATCATACTCCGCCGCCCATTCAATAAGCTGCGCAACATCGGGGTCATAACCACCACGCTGCCCGACAATGCGACCTGTTGGGTGGGCAATCATATGCACGTACGGATTTTCAATTGCCGCTCTTAGGCGTGCCATAATTTTATCCTGTGACTGTGTGAAGCTTGAGTGAATCGACGCAATCACAAAGTCCAAATCCTTCATCACCACGTCCTCAAAATCTAGCGTGCCGTCTGGTAGGATGTCCATTTCCGTGCCGCGAAGTAGCGTAAAATCAGGGTTCGCTTCATTGAATGCGAAAATGTCTTGTTTTTGCTTGTCTAAACGTTCTGGCGTTAAACCGTTCGCTACTTTTAAATATTGCGAGTGGTCGGTAATCACAGCATGTGTATAGCCATGCGCCATTAATGCCTCGCCCATCTCCGCTACAGAATGCGCCCCGTCTGACCACGTTGTATGCAGATGCAAGTCGGATTTAATATCTGCTAATGTCACAAGCCCCGCTAGCTCGTCTAAGCGGTCGAGCTCCTTCCCACTTTCACGCACTGTTGGCGGAATAAATGGCAAGTCAAAATGCGCGAAAAACGCTTCCTCTGAGTCAAATGTTTGTACTGTACCATCTAGCTGTTCTACACCATACTCACTAATTTTTTTTCCCTGTGCTTTTGCAAGCTGGCGCATGCGCACATTATGATCTTTTGAGCCTGTAAAGTGGTGCAGTGCCGTTGCATATTCCTCAAGGCTCACTAAACGGAAATCAACACTCACTGGCTCTTCACGGTCTAAAATAACCGATACCTTTGTATCACCAGCTGCCACGGTTTCTAAAACGACCAGGCGTGTTAAAAGTGCCTCGCGTACTGCTTCAGGTGCAGCCGTTGCGACAATAAAATCAATATCCTTACTCGTCTCCTTCACGCGACGGAAGCTACCGGCTACTGAGAACTTTTGTACGGTTTCTAGACTTGCTAGTAGCTCATTAATTTCAATGACAGCAGGCTCTAACTGCCAGATGGCAAGGCGCTCTGCACGTGAACCGAAAGTTTCAAGTTCCTTTAAAATCTTTTCCTCTGTTTTAGCCCCAAAGCCTGCCAGTGCCTGCACTTGCCCGGCCTCGCACGCCGCCTTTAATGTGTCAGCATCAACAATATTTAGCTCTTGGTATAATTTTGCGAGCTTTTTGCCGCCAAGGCCTGGTAGTTTCATCAGTGGGACTAAACCTTTTGGCACAACCGCCTCTAGCTCCTTTAACACACTTGATTCACCTGACTCGATCAGCTCTAAAATAACGGCGGCTGTTCCTTTACCAATTCCCTTAATTGTCGTAATATCTTCAATTTCACTCAGTGAGCGCTCGTCCGTTTCCAGTGCAGCCGCTGCTTTACGGAACGCCGATACTTTAAACGGATTCTCCCCTTGTAGTTCCATATATAAGGCGATTTTTTCTAATGTACGGATAATGATTTTTTTATTCATCGTCGTGCCTCCTCGTTTGTCTTCTGAAAAAAAACTCCCCCCAAAATTGAGAGAAGTTTTTTCATTAATTCGTGTAAATGTACCACCAATTTTGGAACATGCTCGTAATAATTGGTGTGTGCTCAAGCATGAGCGTTGTAATAAATGAACTGTCTGTAAATGACTGTATGCTCTCGATTGGAATTAATGCTAGCACATAAAGCGCAATAAATAATAGTAAATACACTTCAATAAAGCATAACACCGCGCCTAGCACATAATTGACCGAGCTGAAAACGGGTATTTGTGCTAAAAAGTCAAACATCGAGCCAACAATCTGTAACGCAATTTTGACCGCAAAGAAAATAATTGCAAACGCGAAGACACGATAAAATGTCCGATCTACATCAAGTGAGTCGAGCACTAACGTCATTGTCACATCCTCCGTAAAGCCAGGATACGGAATCCACAAGACAAATTTTTGTGCAAGTGGTTTATAGTAAAGAAATGCGACAATCAGTGCAACAATATAACTTACTAAATGAACGGCCTGTAAAATAAAGCCTCTTTTTGCCCCAATGGCTAAACTAACGACAAAAAGTATAAGTAGTATTAAATCTAGCATTCTCTTCAATCCTTTAACTGTTTCAATTGTTCTTCAAGCTGTTCATATTGTACTTTCAATAATAAATAATCATTAACGGCATTAACGGCAGCTAGAACGGCTATTTTGGCACTATCTAGAGAAGGATTGTGCGAGCTAATTTCGCGCATTTTATCATCGACAATCGATGCAACAAGGCGAATATGACCTGTTGATTCCGTCCCTACGATTTTGTATGTGTGCCCATATATCTCAACCGAAATGCGATTTTTCTCTTGTTCTGCCAACGTAATCCCTCCAACATTCGTCATAAGCTCTTACAGCTTCAAATGCACGAATTAGCTCTTGATGATGTTCATAATGTTGATTTTCACTTTTTCGTCATGTTACACGACATACGAATTTCATAGTACCTATCATACCATCACCCATTCATTTGTAGCAACTATGCACATATGCAAAAAAATCCCAAAAAGGAGTTACTCAATTATTGAGCAACTCCTTTTCCATTAAACTAGTTGAGCAATAAATAGCCCTACCGCAAAAACAAACGTAAAAATCGTATTTGTAAGTGCCGTCGATTTCATTGCTGTACGCATCATCGCAGGCTGTGTTGCACCCGCGATAAATGCTTTAATCGCTGCGATTGGCTTTTTTGCTGTTAACAGGACAATTAGTGCCCACGGGCTTACAATGCCGAACACGACAAGTCCAATCACCCAGACATAAGCAACGGTAAACGCACCTGCTAATGCTTTAATCGCACGTGCACGCCCTAGTAAAATAGGTAATGTTTTACGCCCACCGACAATATCCTCCTCAATATCACGAATATTGTTCGACATATTGATTGCACCAACTAAAATACCTGTTGGAACAGATACTAACACGCTTAGCCACGTTACTTCTCCTGTTTGAATGAAGTACGAAATAATAACAAAGCCGTTGCCCATCAGTGCACCTGAGAATAATTCACCAAACGGTGTATAGGCAATCGGAAGTGGGCCACCTGTATAAAGGTAACCGACCGCCATTCCGAATAATCCGATTGCTACTAGCCACCAGCTCGTTTCCATACAAATATACACACCAAGCACCGCTGCTATTGCATATAACATAAACGCGACAGCAAGCACGTTACTCGGCTTTAATCCATGACGCACAATCCCGCCACCAATACCGACAGATTCCGCTGTATCAAGCCCGCGCTTGAAGTCGTAGTATTCATTAAATAAATTTGTTGCGATTTGCAGCGCAAGACAGGCAAGCATCACAACGATAAATAGATCCCAGCGAATCGTTGCCTCATTCGCGGCAAGCACCGTACCTAAAATAATCGGCGCAAACGTCGCCGTCAATGTATGTGGGCGTGTCATCTTCCACATGAGCTGTAGGTTCGATAACTCCTCTTTCGCTTCCACAGTCATTTTATTCATCCTTTCTCTATTCCCTCAAAATCTTTAACACTTTATTCTACCATTAATTTATTTGTGTTCAACCGACAAACGCATTCACAGCATGAAAAAGCTACTACTCCTCAATCGGCTTCAAGTCCGCTTCAATTTCCGCGCGGCGTGATTGTAAAAATGGCGGTAAATCAAGTTGTTCCCCTAGACGCTCCACATCCCCGTCTATCATAAAGCCTGGCCCATCTGTTGCGAGCTCAAATAAAATGCCATTTTCTTCACGGAAGTACAGACTTTTAAAATAGTAGCGGTCTACAATGCCCGCTGTCATAAAGCCGCGTGCACGTACCTGCTGTTCCCAGTAGATCAGCTCCTCATCATCCTTTATACGAATCGCGACATGGTGAATGCTGCCCTTACCCGGTTTTTCATTTGGCCCATCTTTTTTAATCGCCACAAACTCACCGAAAATCTCACCTGCTACCGATTGGAAAATCGCCTCTGTATCCGTTTGTGACAATGGATGATAGCCAAATAACTCTGTAACGGTTGATGCAAAGCTTGCTAAATTTGCGACCGTTACCTCCACTGTCCCCATCCCTTGAATTTGATGCGCGGCCGGTACATCTGATTTGTCCCATGTCTCCCAGTGCGCGACCTTTTCGCCTGTTACTTGGATTACCAATTGCAAACCTTCTGCATCCTGAAAATGAAGTGCAGGGCGATTTGCGTACGTCGTTACTTCTCCGTGCTCCACGCCAAACGAGATAAAGCGCTGACGCCAAAATTCTAAACTCTCAATAGTAGGTACAACGAGTCCAATACGCGTAATCGCATTTGTCCCACGCTGCGTACGCCCGACCATTGGGATTTCAAAAAACGATAATTCCGTCCCTGGACTACCTGTTTTGTCGCCGAAAAATAAATGATACATCGACGGCGAGTCTTGATTCACTGTCAGCTTCACGCGGCGTAAGCCTAATACCTTCTTATAGAAATGATTATTTTTAGTCGCATTTTTTGTAATCATAGAAATGTGGTGATGCCCTGAAATTGTATGCATAAATAAAACTCCTTATTTATCTCGAATTCGAGATATTTTTGATTATAGTAACATTTTGATTTAAAAAAAGCTATACTTAAGTTTCAAACTCGCTCGTAGAAAGGAATTTGGCATGACAAATATTGTGCTCCAACTGACAACTGAACAACAACAAACTATCCGCGCGCATTACGCCACATCCCTTGTAACACGTAATGCACCGGGCGTCATTTTCGCCGCGAAGTTATTCGATACGTCGATTACTGCCTATAAATCTGGCAAAGTGATGTTTCAAGGCGCAGGAGCAGCACGTGAGGCGGCTCGCTGGGGAACAGCGCCTGATCAAAAAGAAAAAATTGTGAAAACAAAGGGAGATCTACTACCGACTAATTTCGCCACGCTTTCTGTCATTGGCTCAGATGAAACAGGAACCGGTGACTATTTTGGCCCTGTTACCGTCGCAGCGGCTTATGTACCTGCTGACAAAATCGCGCTTGTACAAGAGCTTGGCGTCAAGGATTCAAAAATGTTAACCGATGACTACATGCGAAAAATTGCGCCAGATTTAATGAAAGTGTGCCCGCACAGTATTTTAACGCTGCGAAACGATAAATATAACGCCATCCAAGCAAAGGGCTACTCGCAAGGGAAAATTAAAGCACTGCTGCATAATCAGGCACTCAAGCATGTGCTCGGTAAAATCGCGCCGGAAACACCAGAGTATATTTTAATCGACCAATTTGCGGAGCGTGGTATTTATTACAATCACATTAAAAATGAAAAAGAAATTGTACGTGACAATGTGCTATTTTCAACAAAGGCAGAAAACTTACATGTCGCGGTTGCTACTGCATCCATTCTAGCGCGCTATGCCTTCTTGAAGGAAATGGACCGCCTCGCTAGTCTCATTGGCTTCCCACTACAAAAAGGCGCAAGTGCAAAAGTTGATGACATGGCCGCGCGTATTTGGTTAAAGCACGGTGAAGAGACATTAAAGTCCATGACGAAGTGGCATTTCGCGAATACGGAGAAAGCACGAACGTTACTCAAGAAAAAACGACAATAAAAAAATCGTGCGGTAATATGGTACCTGTGGATAGGACACTTGAAAAAGAGTGTGCTATTCACAGGTAT
>JBEMAQ010000004.1:0-197787 GCA_040274725.1 Solibacillus sp.
ATACCTGTGAATAGCACACTCTTTTTCAAGTGTCCTATCCACAGGTACCATATTAACTCTAGTTTCCCTCCACTCTATTCTTTTGCTAACTTCTCTTTCACAAATGTCGGCAACATAAACGCCCCAACATGTAAATCCGTATTATAATATTTCGTTTTCAGGCCAAATTCTTCCCACTTCGCTGCTTGCACATCTTTAATTGGGTGAAGTGCTTTTGACGCAAAGCCAAACAGCCAGTGCCCTGATGGATAGGTCGGCATATGGAATTGGTACACGCTTGCCACCGGGAAAATGTTTTTGATTTTCGAGTGCGCTTTACGCATATTTTCTGCGTATTCCGCAAAATAAGGTGATTCATGCTGATTAATTAAAATCCCGTTATCGTTTAGCACGCGGTAGCATTCCTTGTAAAACGCTGTTGTAAACAGGCCTTCCCCAACGGAAATTGGGTCAGTTGAATCGACTAAAATGAGGTCAAATGATTTGTCTGCTGCGTTTTTCACGTAAGCTAGACCGTCATCAAAAATCATTTCCATACGTGGGTCTTCTTCTACACCCGCTGCTGTGATTGGTAAATATTTTTGGCTTAGGCGAAATACTAGCTCGTCGATTTCTACCATTACAACTTGCTCTACTGATTTGTAGCGGAGTACCTCGCGCGCTGTACCACCGTCACCACCGCCGATAATTAACACCTTTTTGATATCTGGGTTCGTTGCGAATGCTGGGTGTGTAATCATATCGTGATACACAAACTCATCCTTCTCATTGACCATCATTAAACCGTCTAGTGTGAAAAATGTACCGAAATCATCGCCCTTATAAAAGTCGATTTTTTGGAATGGTGATTCCTCGCTGCATAACTGTTCATTATAACGAAGTGAAAATTTACAATCCTCACTCCACTGTTCTGTATACCATTTCATTAAACTGCTGCCTCCACGATTTCTTGCTTCACTGAAATTTGTTCAATTTCTTGCTCTGCGAATTGGCGGATTTTATCAGCCATGCCGCGTGGTACTTCAAATGACTCTGTCTTTTTCGCTTGTAATTTCTTTTCTAAGTACTCTGCTGCTTTCCATGGGCTTACTGAGTCGCCGCACGTGTATACATCCACTGAAGCGAAGCCATATTCTGGCCATGTGTGAATTGTTAAATGTGATTCTGCAATAATAACTGCGCCTGATACACCGTACGGATTAAAGTGGTGGAAGCAAGATTCGACAATTGTTGCACCTGAGTAGTCTGCAGCCTCGTTCATAAATTGCTCGATTAATTTGTTTTGCTCAATAATTTCTGCTGGGCAGCCGTAAAATTCGATTAATACGTGTCGTCCTAATGTTGATAATTCAATGCTCATTTATTTATCTCCTCCAATTACAGTAATTGTATTTTTTTCGTCTGTTTCAATCAAAACATTGCCAATATTTCGACTATAAAAGTCGTAAAGTTCCACTGCATTTGCCGAAATAACCTCGCCTGGAATAATCAGTGGAATCCCTGGTGGGTAAATCATGACGGAATCTGCGCTTACACGTCCGATTGCGTCGTATATATTCACAATTTCATGTGGCTTCTGACTCGCTTCTTGCGGTGTCATCGCCAGTTCGTTCATTTCATGATTGACAACGGATTGCATGCCGATTGCCACGTCTTTTGCATACAATAGCTCAATTTGCCTCAAGGCACGTACTAATCTATCAATTGTCTGAAAATTATCTTGATAACTAATGACACACATGACGGTATAGCCTTCTGCGAGCTCTGCCTGAATGTTAAATTGCTGTTTCAGTAATGTGTAAACTTCAAAGCCAGTTAGCCCTAAATCATTTACACGAATAACAAGTTTCGTCCAATCATATCGTTGCCCAAAGTGTGCTTTCACATAATCTGCCTTAAGCACCTCGTATTTCGAACCATGCTCAATTTCATCTATTGCCTGCATGACGATTGGTTGTAAGTTTTCAAAGCGCTCACGCCCGTAAAGTGCTAGCTCACGTCTTGCCACATCAAGCGAGCTCATCAGTAAATAGCTTGCACTTGTCGTTTGCAGCATGTTCAGCGTTTTTTGCATATGTGATGGACTCAGTCTCTTGTCCTGCAAGAGTAGTAATGAGCTTTGTGTCAATGAACCGCCTGTTTTATGCATGCTCATCGTCACCGCATCCGCACCTGCCGTAATCGCATCGACTGCATTCGGTAGCATGCTAAGATGCGCGCCGTGTGCACTATCTACTAACACAACAACATTTTGTGCATGGGCAAGCTCGCAAATTGTCCGAAGCTCATTCATCGCGCCAAAATACGTTGGGTACGTGACAAGTATCGCCTTTGCCTGCGGGTTTTCTTCGAGTGCACGTTTTACCTGCCCCACCGAAATACCATGCGCTATACCAAAATGTGCATCAATTTCTGGCTGGATAAATACCGGTCTTGCACCACTTAATAAAATGCCGTTCATGACCGATTTATGACAGTTGCGTGGGACGATCAGTGTATCACCCTGCTTACACGTTGCTAAAATCATCGCTAAAATACCGACTGTTGTACCGTTTACTAAAAAGTACGCATGACTTGCGCCAAATGCTTGTGCAGCGAGTTCCTGTGCTTCTTTAATCACACTTTCCGGATGGCTAAGGAGATCGAGCTCCTGCATCGAGTTGGCGTCCATTTTTAGCGTCATATTTCCGAGCGTCGCATGCAGTGGATGCATATCAAGCCCGCGCTTATGTCCTGGTACATCAAATGACGTGACGTCACTATTTGCATAGTTTACGAGTGCCTCATACAGTGGCATGCGGTCCTGTGCTTTAGCAAACTGTGCGTTTGCTAAAGCAATCAACTGACCCTGCATTACTGCCCCTGTGCAACTGTTAATAGTTGCTTCAGTTCAGACACTTTGTCTAGTCTTTCCCAAGGTACATTTAGCTCGCTGCGGCCCATATGTCCGTATGCGGCTACTTGTTTATATTGTGGTTTACGTAAATCAAGCATGTTAATAATGCCATTCGGTGTTAAGTCAAAAATTTCGCGAATCGCACGTGTAATTTGGTCATTTGCAACATGTGCTGTACCAAATGTTTCCACTGCAATACTAATTGGTTCACTTACGCCGATTGCATATGAAAGCTGAATTTCACATTTATCTGCAAGACCTGCTGCTACGACGTTTTTCGCTACGTAGCGTGCTGCGTATGCTGCTGAGCGGTCTACCTTCGTGCAGTCCTTACCAGAAAATGCGCCTCCACCATGACGAGCTGCGCCGCCATATGTATCAACAATAATTTTGCGTCCCGTTAAACCTGCATCTCCGTGTGGTCCGCCTACAACAAAGCGTCCAGTTGGATTAATTAAAATACGGAAGTCGACATTCATACCGAATTCGTCGGCTATTACCTTAATAATATGCGCTGTCACATATTCCTTAAATGCTTGTTCTTCAAAATCTTCATCGTGCTGAATTGACATGAGCACTGTGTCGATTTTTGGCGCTTGTGCGTCCGTGTAATCAATCGTTACTTGTGACTTCATATCGGGGCGTGCCCATTTGAATTCACCTGATTTACGTAATTTACTTGCACGGTTTACAAGCTCATGTGCCATTTGAATTGCAAGTGGCATATAGTCCTTCGTTTCGTTCGTCGCAAAGCCAAACATAATGCCTTGATCCCCTGCACCGACATCACTTGTATCACTTGAAGCGTCAACACCCTGCGCGATATCTGGTGATTGTGTATGTACAAGTACTTGTACATTACAATGTGCTGCGTCAATGCCAAATTTGTCATCCGTGTAGCCAATGTCAGCTAATGTATCACGGGCGATTTTTTCGTAGTCAAGCACGGCAGTTGTCGTGATTTCTCCACCAACAATAACTGTGTTTGTCGTTGTGAATACCTCACAAGCAACGCGTGACAGTGGGTCTTGCGCTAATGCAGCGTCAAGCACTGCGTCGGAAATTTGATCTGCGATTTTATCTGGATGTCCTTCCGATACGGACTCCGATGTGAATAATACCTTTTCTAACAATTTTAACTTCTCCTAACGTGTGTAAAATCAATGACGCTGGGTGCATCATTGGTTTCAGACAAAAGTCTGGATTGCTGATTTTAGTAAAAACCCCGCCTCAAAAGTACTAAAAAATGGTTCTTTTACTAAATTCAGATAAAATTAGGCACAAAAAAAGCTCACCCAATGTTAAGGAAAGCTTCGAAAAAGTATCAGCTGCTGTTCCTCTTATTGTTCACAAATTGCTTTGTGCTCAGGTTCGGCCCACAGGATTTCACCCTGCTCGAATAAAATTGTTTGGCCACCGCATCTTCGACCCCTCGTCTCAGCGGTTATTAATAAGAGCTATATTCTTTATGTCGAGATTCATACTAAGTTATAAAGGTTTTAGTGTCAACACATTTTGTAATAATTTTTTTAGATAGTTTTCTACATAACCTCTTTACTTCGCTTGAAATTACTAAATTATACTTTTTACTGAACCTCAATTAACATACAGATAAATGCATAAAAATTCATAATCCCAACTATTTATTTATAATAGAAGAAAGCATGTTTCATTTTCTACAATTTCTCCTATTTTCAACAATCATTACTCACAGAAAGAAAAGTTTCCTGAAAATTATTTCTCATCCTGTCGTTTCAAAAATGATCCTCGTCGCCATTAAAGTTCTAAAATTCTAAATTATTAATCGCCTATTATTCCAGTACATTTTTTGCGATTTTTAACAAAAACAAGGCAGATGAAAGAAATTTTTTCCCTTTCGTCTGCTCGATTGCTCGATTACTATTCAATTCGCTCTAATTCAAGTGTAGAATTCGAGAACAGCCCTGCAATAATCCCAATCTCTGGCACAATATAAAACACACGTTTTTGTGCTTCATCCTCAAAAAGGAATTCATCCTTAACAATTGTAACATTCGTATAAATTTGGTTATTAATTTTGTACATGCCGTTCGTTGTCGACACTGTCACTTTATGCGGAATGCTGTCATTTGAATCTTCATTTATTTCGTTAAAATAAAATTGCTTCCCTGTGTTTAGTGGATATTCTAAAACAAGTAGCCGTGAGTAGATGTCAAATGGCACATCAAATTGCACATGGTGACTGCTTTCAAAATAGCCCATTTCAATATATTCATTTTCCGAATTCGTTAGCAGTAGCGAGCGATTAAAGCCGACATACGACGCAAAGCGAACATAATCGTACACTAACTCTTCATAGCCACCACCATGATAATGCCTGTAAACATACGTTTGCCCCTCCGCTTCTGGTACAAAGCCGGATGTTATTTCTTCGCCACTCGGACGTGCCTGTGGTAATATGACACGTGTTAAAAACGATGCAAACTGCGCTCGTGTTAAGTTCGCTTTCGGATTAAATTTGCCGTTACTACCCGTTGTAATGTAGTTCGCTGCGAGTGCTTGTACGTCTTTATATGCCGCGTGTGTTTTCGAGATGTCGGAGAATTGCATACCTGACTCACCAGTTAAATCAAACGCACGCACTAGTGCATACGCCATTTCTTCACGTGTAATGCTAGCACCTGGCTTAAAGTATGTGCCCTTTTTAAAGAAGCCTTTTGCTACTGCAATTGCGATGTCATTGTACGCGCCATCCTTTTTCGTCACATCGACAAAGCCTGGATCTGTTGTCCTCTCCCCTTCAAGGCCGAGCGTACGAACGAGCATCGTCGCGACTTGACGCTTCGTCACATCATTTGACGGTTTAAATTCATAAATCCACTCGTATGTCGTTGGATACCCCCGAATAATGCCTAAATCCGCTAAATAATAGACATTGCTATAATGGGAATTTTCAATCGGCATGTCATCAAAATGAATATCCCACTCCGCTTTTCCTGATGGTTGAAATGATACAAAACCGAAACATGCGACAATAATAAACCATTTTTTCATCTGCATACCCTCCATTTATTAATAACTAGTAATATTCGATACAACTCTATTATTTCCTTCAAGCAGAAAAACACGAACGACAAAAATTGCTTGAATTTTATACAGATTTCCCCATAACTTCCGTACTTTCTAATTAAAAATGATTTTTGTTCTTATTTCACACAAAATCTATAATCATTATTGGTGTAGAGGCTGAAAATTTTATTGAGCCTACTGTCATTGAGGGCTCACAGCTAGACCTTGCAAAACCACTGTAGAAATTATTGACTTCGTTAAGGATGAAACGTTTAACCATGAATTCGATATAGTGCTATTATATGGAATTCTACTATTTTGTGGTAAAATTTAGACTGATAACCTAATAAAGGAGTTGTTCACTATGAATAATATGATTAGCCAATTAACAACACATACCTCTATCCGTCAATATGAGGATAAAGTAATTCCGCAACAAACGATTGATGCGATTTTAACAGCCACACAGCAAGCCCCCTCTTGGATTAACGGGCAACAAATGAGCATTATTCGCGTAACCGATCAGACAAAGCGTGCGAAATTACAGGAGCTTGCAGGTAATCAAAGCTATGTTGGGGCTGCACCTGAGTTTTGGGTATTTTGTTTAGACTTTTACCGTACTGCAAAAGCATGTGAAATAGAAGGCAAGCCGTTTGCCGCCTATGAAAATATCGACTTACTTTTTGTCGGCGCAACCGATGTCGGTATTGCACTCGGTACAGCGGTTGCAGCGGCTGAAAGCTTCGGGCTTGGTACGGTGGCGATTGGTGGTGTGCGACGTGACGCGCAGGCGGTTATTGACTTACTTGAACTGCCAAGCTACGTTTACCCGGTGTCTGGCCTCTGTCTTGGCTACCCAGCAGAAGCACCTGCCATTAAGCCGCGCTTACCACAGCACGCTGTTGTGTTTGAAAATACATATAACAACAAGCTGAATGAAGAAATCGCGCGTTATAACGAAACATTCTCAAGCTATATGACCGAACGTACAAATGGCACAACCACAGCCAACTGGACGAGCGGTGTCGCGGCATTTTACTGTGAGCCCTTTTACCGCGGTAATAGCTATGCGGATGCGGAGCCGATTTTAAAGGCGCAAGGATTCCTCAAAAAGTAAAATTAACCGAGTTAGCTTATGCAACAAAGCAAAAAGTGCACTTTACACCTGTATCAAAAGGAAGTGCACTACATATAGAAGAATCCTTTCTAGAGGTTAGTGTTCGGACGTAATAATCTTAATAGAAATGGATTGTTTTTCATCTTTTATAAAAAAAGAATCCCACAGGAAAGCCGACAAGTCCGCTTTCCTGTGGGATTTTATGTTGGTTGGTAATTATCTAGGAGAGCGATTTTTGCAGTAAATAACTCCCGTAGCAACTACTCCTAGACGTGGCAATAACCCTTCTCGCAATAAGCATGCCGTTCCTTATGAAGTGTGTAAGTAAATAGTTCAACTCTAAATCAAAACCCTGCCCTTTTGATTCACCTGTCAGTTGCTTCTTTACACCGTTTACTTTGGATTGATCGTGACCGTCTTCATGATTGTAAAAAACTCCTTAGCCGCTTGTCCTTGCTCGCGAGCACCTGTGCTTGAATTTTTTACACCGCCAAATGGTGCTTGAGGCTCTGCTCCACCTGTCTCGTCATTTACTTGTACTAGCCCTACTTCACTACGATTAATAAAATCAAATGCCTTTTGAATATTCGTCGTATAAATCGAGGCGCTTAGTCCAAACTCTGAGTCATTCGATAATTGAATTGCTTCCTCGTAATCTTTTACTTTCACGACCGCTAGTACCGGGCCAAAAACTTCTTCGCGTGCAATCGCCATCTCATGCGTCACATTCGTAAAAATCGTCGGATCAATATAGTACCCTTCTGCTTGATCCTTTGTTGGACCGCCTCCGAATACAAGTTCAGCCCCTTCAGATTTTGCCTTTTCAATGGCTGTTAAAATCGAATCATATTGCCCTTTTGATGCAACAGGACCCATTGTCTTACCTACTTCAATTTTCTTTGCCTCTGTCACGAGCTGTGCTAATGCTTCTTCATAAATTGCTTCTTCGATGTACACACGACTAGTAGCCGTACAGCGTTGGCCTGTTTGCTTCATCGCACCTTCAATTGTCAATTTAGTTGCTAACTGTAAATCAGCGTCAGCTAAAATGATCGCCGCATTTTTCCCGCCTAATTCTAATTGAATTTTCTTATGCGTAGGTCCGGCTGTATTTAAGATACTTTGCCCTACAGCATTTGATCCAGTAAACGTAACCGCCTTTACTTCAGGCGCCTCTAATAATACTTGTCCTACCTTTGGGCCACGTCCTTGTACTACGTTTAGAACATTTTTTGGCATGCCTGCTTGTTCAAACAGCTCCCCAAGAAGCTTCCCAGTTAAAGCCGTTTCAATTGAAGGCTTCCAAACTACGGTATTACCATACACTAACGCCGGTGCAATTTTCCAAAGTGGGATTGCGACAGGGAAATTCCATGGTGTAATCGCTGCAACAACGCCTAATGGGACACGCTTTGTATACAGAATTTTTGATTCATTAGCAGATGGCAATACTTCACCTGTTGCACGCATACCTTCTTGAGCGAAATAGCGTAAAATAGAGGCCCCGCGCTTCACCTCACCGATCATTTCATTTTTTGTTTTGCCCATTTCACGGGAAGCTATATCAGATACTTTATCTATTTCTTGTTCAAGTAAGTCGGCCATCACGCGTAAAAGTTCGCCACGCGCTACAGATGATGTATTTTTCCATCCTTCAAATGCTTCTTGAGCGGCCGCAACGACTGCCTTCGTTTCATCTAGTGTTAAAAGTTCTACTTGCCCGATACATTCAGATGGCTTTGCTGGATTAAATTGTTCTCGAATTTCTCTAGTAATCGTCGTCATAAAAACTCCTCCTTAAATTAACACCGTTTGTAGCACATTATTTAATGGCGTGTACGGAATATTATGGGCATTTGCTACTGCTTCATAAGTAATTTTCCCTTTTACGGTATTCATACCTTTCGCTAATGCTAGGTTTTCAAACACTGCCTTTTCATAGCCTTTATTCGCAATTTGTAACGCATATGGTAACGTTACATTCGTTAACGCGATAGTGGATGTTCTAGCTACAGCTCCTGGAATATTGGCTACTGCATAATGTAATACCCCGTGCTTTTCATAAACTGGGTCACTGTGTGTCGTTATGCGGTCAATGGTTTCAATCGAGCCACCTTGATCAATCGCAACATCGATAATAACAGAACCTTTTTGCATGTCCTCTACCATACTTTCCGTCACTAAACGCGGTGCACGTGCTCCTGGAATCAGAACGGCCCCGATTAATAAGTCAGCTGTCTTAATTTCCTCTGCAATGTTAAATACATTGGACATACGCGTTTTTAAACGACCCGCAAACTGATCATCTAATTGACGTAAACGGTCCACATTCGTATCTAAAATGGTTACATCTGCACCTGCGCCAACAGCCATTTTTGCTGCATTCGTTCCTACAATACCTCCACCAATAATGACTACTTTCGCTGGTGATACACCTGGGACACCCCCAAGTAACACGCCTTTTCCACCTTCATGCTTCTCTAAAAAATGTGCGCCCAGCTGAACAGCCATTCGCCCTGCCACTTCACTCATTGGCGTTAATAATGGCAATGCCCCATTCGGCAGCTGAATCGTCTCATAGGCAATCGCTACCACTTCTTTTTCAATGAGCTGCTTCGTTAACGCAGGTTCAGGTGCTAAATGTAAATACGTAAACAAAATTAAGTCTTTCTTAAAAAATGTAAATTCCTGTGGTAAAGGTTCTTTCACTTTAATTACCATGTCCACATCCCATACCTCTTCGGGCGTAGTGACAATTTTTGCCCCTACTTCTGTATAGGCTTCGTTTGTAAATCCACTACCTAAGCCAGCATTTGTTTCTACTTTTACTTCGTGACCATTTTTCAGTAGCTCAAAAACGCCACCTGGTGTCATACCAACACGATTTTCATTATTTTTTATTTCCTTTGGAATGCCAATAATCATTGTTCAACCTTCTTTCTCTACAATTGTTTTACGTACATGGTCAAATGTCTCATCTAAAATACGTAACATTTCATTCAACTCTGCTTTAGATAAAATGAGGGGTGGTGAGAAAACGATCGTATCTTGGTCATACGTAACCGTTCGCAAGATTAAGCCTCTTTTCATCGTTTCTTGCACGAAAATTGGACTAAGTAATGTCTTAAAAAGCTCACCTGTCTCACGGCTTTTTACTAATTCAATGGCGCCAAGTAATCCAATCGTACGAACGCGACCGATAAAGCTATATTTTTCTTGAAGCGCTCTAAAGCCCTCTAACATCGCTTCACCCATTTTTTCCGCGTTTTCAACTAGCTGTTCACGCTCAATAATTTCAATATTTTTCAGCCCAATTTGGCAGGCTAATGCATGTCCACTGTACGTATAACCGTGCATCAACGTACCCTTTGATAGCTCACAAAAATCTTGATGGATTTTTTCTGAAATTGCTACGCCACCTAATTGCGCATAACCGCTCGATACACCTTTCGCAAACGACATCATATCAGGTACTACGCCGTAATGCTCCATCCCAAAAAATTTACCTGTACGGCCAAATCCTGTAATGACTTCATCTGCAATAAATAAAATACCGTACTCATCACAAATTTCACGCACTTCTTTAAAGTAATTGCCTTCCGCGATATTTACGCCTCCTGCACCTTGTACAGGCTCTGCAACAAATGCAGCAATCTTTTCGGGACCTAGCTTTTTAATCGTTTCACGGAAATTACGCGCGGATTGATTGTCTACATAATGAAAATCAGGTGCATGTGAATTTGTAAAGTCACGGAATGCTTTCAAACCTGTAGCATTTGTTGCCCCCATCGCTACCCCGTGATATGACTGTGTACGTGAAATAATTTTTTGACGCGCTGGCTGGCCCTTGAGTAGCCAATAATGACGGGCTAATTTAATCGCTGTATCATTCGATTCCGAACCGCCTGATGTGAAAAATACCGTATTCAGATCTCCAGGCGTTAAGGAAGCAATTTTTGCAGCTAAACGAATTGCGGGTTCATTACTAAATGTTCCAAAACATGAGCTAAAGGCTAACGTAGCCATTTGCTCTTTTGCGACTTCAGCAATTTCTTCACGACCATGCCCTACATTGACATTCCATAAGGAAGACATGCCATCAATGTATGTATTCCCCTCCATATCTTTCAAATAAATACCGCTTCCTTCTGTAAAAATAACCGCAGGACCTTGAGATTGTTGTTGTTCGATGGACGATGTTGGATGAAGAAAATGTTTCTGATCCAATGCTTTCAATTCTTCCTTTAGTTGAATTGCCATAAATATCAACCTCGTTTCTCTTAAGTTTCATACACTTATATACTAGCAATTCCCATGCCAATCCCTTTTCTTCTGTGGATTTCCTTAGAAATTTAGACTTTCCTATAAAAAAATAGGCATTTTCCTGTTGAAAATGCCCATCTTGCTTTCTATTTTATTTTTGAAGCTCCATATAAACGGCTTTTATTGCGAATCATTGATGTATTTTTTCATCAGAAATGCAAGTTGAAACGAGAAAATATTGCTTTTTCGCCAATTGTCATGCATAAATTCAATAATGATGTAAAATTACATCAAGAATCTTCGTATGATACATTTCGTGTTAATTGGTATTTTTGGATTTTTCGTACTAACGTAGATTGATCGCATCCGAGTGATTTGGCTGCTTGTCGAATACTCGGATGAGTACTCAACGCTTGCTTAATTAACTGCTTTTCGAATGCTGCGATTTGTTCCTTTAATGTGCCGCTAACCATTGGTGGCGTTAGCTGTTCGGGTACACTTTTTTTATGTTCTCTACTTTCTAGCTGGCGAACAACTGTGAGATTGCCATCTAGTTCTTGTTGAATCGTATTTACAGTTATTTCTGGTTGTGTTGCTAATAAGCAAATGCGTTCTACCATATTTTTGAGTTGTCGGACGTTTCCTGGCCAATCATACGTCTCTAATAACCTTAGTGCCGCTGTTTCAATTGTCCGATGAATCCCGTATTTCCCTTCAATTAATGACAAAAAATAATTGACCATCGGCACAATATCCTCTTGCCTCTCTCTAAGTGGTGGAATTTCAATGGGGATAATATTTAATCGGTAGTATAAATCTTCTCGGAAACGACCTTGCCTTACCATCTCTGCTAAGTTTCGATTTGTCGCTGCAATAATCCGCACATCAATGGGAATCGGCTTTCCACTACCAATACGTTGTACTTCTGATTCTTGAAGCACACGCAATAATTTTGCCTGCAGCAACAAGGGCATTTCACCAATCTCATCTAAAAATACCGTGCCTCCCGATGCAATTTCAAACAACCCGGCTTTTCCGCCTTTGACTGCTCCAGTAAAGGTGCCTGCTTCATAACCGAAAAGCTCGGATTCTAATAAGGTTTCAGGAATGGCACTACAGTTAATTGTTAATATTTGTTTGTCACTACGTCTACTATGTGCGTGAATGAGTTTTGTCATCTCCTCTTTCCCAACGCCCGATTCACCCGTGATTAATACCGTTGAATCTACTTCCGCTACTCGTACGGCACGCTTGACCACTTGCATCATAGCAGGTGACATAGTAATGATATTTTTTAGACTAAATTCTTTATTATGTAATTCTTGTAACTTATTTTTAAAATTTTCATTTAGTACTTCTAATTTCTCTACTTCTTTTTCTAAGTGTTTTAAACTGGTCATATCACGAGTGATTGCTACTACATATTGTAAAACGCCCTCTTCATCAAGAATCGGCTTCCCCGTAACTAAAAGGCATTTTCCGTTCATGAATGTTTGCAAAATCGTTACTTTTTCTTGCGATTCAATTACTTTCATTGAGATCGAATCACTCATTAATCCGTCTGTAATAACATCCTTCGCATATCTTCCCATTAAATTTATACCCACAATTTCAATGTCATTATCATTTTGAAATAATATTTTACCGTTGCGATCACAAATCGTAATGCCATCTGAAATGGAATTTAATACTTTCGTTGATAGTGGGTTCATAAAATCCATATCGCTAAACTGCTTTAATGGTCGTACATTAAACAATGTGCCTTGCGACGTGTCAAATACACGAACCAAATAATCATCTACCTCAAAAAACGCTTTTCCCTTCCGCTCATAATTCACTATTTTTTCAAGGAGCTCTAGTTGGATATCACTTTTAACAATGACTGCTTGATCTTTCACAATAAAGAAATGTTCCTCTTGTTCAAGTCCTATGAACGCCATCTAAATCCCTCCCTTTCTAATCTCAAGCGCTGGAAGCCCGGAGCAAAAGTGTGCTCTTTACTTTCACGCAAAGGACCCGTGCGACCTCGAGCGTGCAGCGCGGTTGCCTAGACATATAAGCGCCAAATTTTATACTTTCTCATCCATTAAAATTCAAATGCCCTTAGATAGCCTGCTATCTAAGGGCATTTCTCTTTAGTTAATATTCTCTTCCGTCACCAGTTTTTCCTCTATTTGTGTATCAGTTTTCACTGAAAATTTACGTAGGATAAAGAATAGCACAACCGCGCCTACCACTACGAATGTACTTAAATAGAACTGTATGCGTAACGATGCAATTAACGCTTGGCAGAAATAAACAATCGTTAAAACAGCGATCGTTATATACGATAAATACGGGAACATCCACATTCTAATCGCTAATTTATCGCTAGAAACTTGATCATAATAACGTCGGAAGCGAATTTGTGAGATTGCGATAAAAATGTACACAGCAATCATTAAGCCGCCCACACAGTTCCCTAAGAAGTAGAAGATAACCTCTGGAGAAATAAAGTATAACATCGCACAAATATATGCTACAACTGTACTTCCAATAATGGCCGAAACCGGTGCACCACGGCGATTTTTAATTTGCGAGAAAATTTTCGGTGCATCGCCTTGGCGTGACATTTCTAAGAGCATACGTGAACTCGTATAAAGTGCCGAATTTAACACCGAGATTAATGAAATAAAAATAACAACTTGAATAATCTGTGCAGCAATAGGTAGTCCCGCCATCGTCAAAATGTTTGCATATGGCGCCGCTAACATTTCTGCATCATTCCACGGTACAATCATGATCATAATCGCTACGGATCCAACAAAGAATAAACCTAATCGGAATACAACATTGCGAATCGCGCGAACAATATTTTTTGCTGGATTTTCGGACTCCGCAGCGGCGATGGCTGCAACCTCCGCGCCACAAATAGAAAAGATTACAAATACGATTGCAGTGAAAATCGGTACAATACCATGTGGCGCAAATCCACCAAACTCCGTTAAAATACCAAACCCTTTTGGTTCATAGTTTGGCCAAATACCCAAAATCATTGCTACACCAATAACTAAAAATACGATAATGGCCGTAACCTTAATAAATGAGAGCCAGTATTCAAACTCGCCGAATGACTTTACAGAATAAACATTAACGATGGTCACTAATACCGTGATCCCTACGCCACCAGCCCACACAGGAATGAATGGAAACCAATTATGTAACATTCCGCCAATAAGCGCCGCTTCCAAACCTACAATAAACACCCAGCTTGCCCAGTACAGCCAGCCTACTGTAAAACCTGCCCATGGACCAATGTACTTTCCTGCGTATGAAGCAAATGAACCTAGCTCTGCAGAACTACCAGACTTTTCTCCTAAAGCCATTTCTCCTGATGCCATTTCCCCAACCATTTGCATGATTAACACAATGAGTAAACACGCAATCGCGTAAGATACAACGGCTGCTGGACCGGTACTCAAAATATTTTTCCCTGTACCTACGAATAGCCCTGTACCAATTACCCCACCAATTGAAATCATCGTAATGTGACGCGTCCCTAGTGATTTTTGCAAAGTTCCCATTAGACCACTCTCCTTCGTGTTTTATTATTTAGACATTTATGAACTCCTTTCTGTTAATTTAACTCCTACTATTTACCATGCAATTTCCATGCCAAAAACGTTCCTTGACCAAAATAAAGGGAAATTAACAGCCAACTAGTTGAATTCCTTTTTTTAAGTGAGTAGCTGTCTACATCTATCGATAAAAATAGAATAGTATGTGACGTGCTAAATGGATCTTTTACTACTTCAAACGGCTAATTCAACGATGCAAAATTTCATCATTTTTCGTATTTTTGCAATAAATGATGAATTTTTGTAGTTGAACGAACAGATAATCTTCAATTCCTTTTTCTACTTCGCCACTGTCCATCTTAAAACTTGAATTTCCTCTGTACATAAGACATTGGAATTCGTTCAACTAAAATGACCCCTACCCTTCCCTCCCAACACACATCTTTTTACTTTATTCTACTTAATACTAACATTTTCTATAAAATACACGAAATTAATAAATAACTAAATTTTAATATTATTCTAAAAAATGTTTGACTGGTAATGAATTGGATTATAGAATACACGTATAAGATAACACTTATTATAATGCGGTAAAATAAAAGGGGGATTTCTATTATGCTTCAATTACCAACTGTACAATTTACAGAAGAGCAAGAACAATTTCGTTTAGAAGTTCGAACATTTTTACAAGATGCCATGGCGAAGGGGCTTTTTGTACCGAAATGCGATTCGTGGTTAAGTGGAGATGACCCAGAATTTTCTAAATTAATCGGGCAACAAGGCTGGATTGGCATGACTTGGCCTAAAAAATACGGTGGTCAAGAACGCAGTACAATCGACCGTTATATTTTGACGGAGGAGTTTTTAGCAAGTGGCGCACCTGTTGCTGCCCATTGGTTTGCTGATCGCCAGACGGGTCCCCTGCTTTTACGTTACGGGACAGAAGAACAGCGCGAATTTTTCCTGCCACAAATTATAAAAGGCGAATGCTACTTCGGCATTGGTTTAAGTGAGCCTAACAGTGGTTCTGACTTAGCTTCTGTGAAAACACGTGCTGAAAAGGTGGATGGTGGTTGGATTGTCAACGGTCAAAAAATTTGGACAAGTAACGCCCACCTTTGTCACTATATGGTCACTTTAGTTCGAACAAGCCCTTTTGACGGCAAGAGTAAACATGCTGGGTTGAGCCAACTCATTGTCGATTTATCGGCAGAAGGCATCACAATTGTACCGATTAAATTTTTAACAGGCGAACATCACTACAATGAAGTGTTCTTTGATAATGTCTTTGTCCCTGACAATATGGTTGTCGGCGAACTTGGGAACGGCTGGGCACAAGGGTTAGCAGAGCTTGCATTTGAGCGCAGTGGTCCTGAACGTATTTTAAGTACATTCCCATTAATCGATGAACTTATCCAAGAACTAAAACGCCAAAACAATCAAGAAGGATTAAAGCAAGCAGCAAAAGTTGTTGCCCGTCTTTGGAGCTTACGTAACTTATCGATTGGTGTGGCACAATTATTAGAATCTGGCAAAGGGGATGACGTTTCCATTCCTGCTGCTCTTGTCAAAGCACTCGGAACGAAATTTGAACAAAGCATTCCTGAAATTACACGCTTATTGGTACAAACGTATCCAACTCTTCATGCGCAGCGTAAAATCGATCGCTTTATGGCGGAATCTATTTTACATGCACCTGGCTTTACCATTCGCGGTGGAACTTCAGAAGTACTTTACGGCGTAGTAGCGAAAGGGGTTGTCGCACAATGAGCGAAATGAAAGATATGATCTTAGAAGTTGTAGAACGTATGCTAAAAGAAAAGGTCGATAAAGATTTAGTCGATCAAGTAGAACAAGGCAAGTGGTCACCTGAAGTATGGAATTTATTTGAGGAAAGCGGCATGACGCTTGTTGCTGTTTCTGAAGAAAATGGCGGTGCGGGGGGCGATTTAGAAGATTTGCTACACATCGTTCGTTTCACTGGAAAATATGCTGCCCCTATTCCGTTTGCCGAGACAACATTAGCGAATCATTTATTACAGTTTACAAACTTACAAGTCGTGAATGAACTGGCAACGTATATGCTTGCTACTGATCAAGCTTATACGCTAGAAGACGACAAATTAACAGGCGAAGCGGTTCATGTTCCTTGGGCGCGACATACGAAACGTCTCGTGACACTAGCTAATAGCGCTATGGGTACGCACTTAGTAGAAATTGATTTGAGCCAAGCGGACATTACACTAGGCGCAAACTTAGCGAGCGAACCACGAGATACAGTGAAATTCCAGCAGGCGACCGTTTCACAAGTATCTGCCCCGTTATCATTTGATGAAATTCGCACAATGATTACGTTTGAGACAGCCTTTCAATTAGCGCTTATGACCGGCGCGATTGAAAAAGTAAATGATTTAACGATTCAATATACGAAAGAACGTGAACAATTTGGACGTCCGATTCACCGCTTCCAACTTGTGCAGCAACATCTCGTACACTTAGCAGGAGAAACAGCCGTTAGTTTAGCTGCATTTAATAATGTAACCGTAGCCCTTCTAACAGATGATCAGCGTAACGAAGTAGCCTATGCACGCATTCGATTAGAAGAAGCGATTCAAACGGTCGCAACGATTTCACACCAAGTCCATGCTGCAATCGGTACAACACATGAACATAGCTTACACCAGTACACACGTAGACTTTGGTCGTGGCGCGACGAAGGGTCAAATATTGCTTACTGGACGGATATCGTGGCAACACAACTGCTAGAACATAGTAGTGATAGCTTATGGACATATTTAACAGAAACAAAAACGGCATTGAAACTATAACAGGAGTGATGACGATGACAGACTTATTATTTGATGTGAAGGATCACATTGCAACCATTACGCTAAACCGACCTGAAACGTATAACGCATTTAGTGAAGAAATGATTACCGAATGGATTAAAGCACTTGAAATTGTACGCGATTCCAATGATATCCGTGTTGTTATTGTGAAAGGAAACGGCAAATCATTTTGTGCAGGCGGCGATATTAAAGCGATGCAGAATGGAGAAGGATTCTTCAAGAGCGAAGAAGATATCTCCTCTACGGGCCTCGCTCGCAAAAATTCACTTTGGAAAAAGATTCAACGTATTCCCCTGCTTCTTGAAGAAATTGATAAACCTGTCATTGCGCAGGTTCATGGTTTCGCAATGGGTGCAGGTCTTGATATGGCCTTAATGTGTGATATTCGTATTGCAGCAAAGTCAACGAAAATTTCGGAAAGCTATATTAATGTAGCCATCGTTCCAGGTGATGGCGGTGCTTATTATTTACCAAAATTAATCGGTATTGACCAAGCGCTGGACATGTTTTGGACTGCGCGCGTTTTAACAGCCGATGAGGCCAAAGAAAAAGGGGTCGTAACATTCGTTGTAGAAGACGAGGAACTAGAGGCCTATACATTAAACTACGCAAAAGAATTAGCAAGTCGTCCAACGACGACGTTACAATTTATTAAGCGTGCAGTGTATCAAAGTCAACGCATGGATTTACGTTCTGCGCTTGACTACATCTCATCCCAAATGGCGATTGTTACCGAGCTAGATGACTTTAAAGAAGGCGTAAGTGCGGTTGTAGAAAAGCGTAAGCCGGTTTATAAATAATGAAGGAAAGGAGGAAATACAATGCACCCTCTTGAAAATATTCGAGTACTCGATTTATCACGTGTCTATGCTGCTCCCGCAGGTTCAATGATGCTTGCAGATTTAGGGGCAGAAGTCATTCGTATCGAACATCCAGACGGTTCAGATAGTATGCGTGACTGGGGACCCTTTATCAATAACCAAAGCACGTATTATTTATGTGCCAACCGCAATAAAAAGTCGATGACATTAGATTTAAAAACCGAGGAAGCGCGCGTGCAATTTAAAGAGCTTGTCAAAGAAGCCGATGTAATACTGGAAAACTTCAAAACCGGTGACATGGCCCGAATGGGATTAAACTATGAGGAACTCAAAAAAATAAACCCGCGCATTATTTATTGTGCCGTAACAGGCTTTGGCCAAACAGGTCCTCTTGCGCATGAACCTGGTTTTGACCCAGTCATCCAAGCGATGAGTGGTTTAATGCACGTGACGGGATCCCCTGAAGGCGAAGCGACAAAGGTAGGTATTCCGATTGCCGATATCTTAACTTCTCACCATGTTGTCATTGGTATTTTAACAGCGCTGCGTATGCGTGACCAAACAAACGAGGGGCAGTTTATTGATTTATCGCTACTCGATGTACAAATGAGTAGCTTAGCAAATGTCGCCAGTGCTTATTTAAATGCAGGCTTCGCTTCAGAGCGTCTCGGTAACCGTCATAATAATGTCGCACCGTATCAGGTATTTCCTTGTGCAGATGGACCGTTAATGATTTGTGCTGGCACTGATGGCCAATTCAAAAAGCTATGTTTAATGCTAGAACGCAAGGAATGGGCTACAGATGAGCGATTTGTAACAAATACACTTCGCAAGCAGCATGAAGCCGTTTTAGCTGAATTAATTTCTGAAATTACCGTAACAAAAACACGTGATGAATGGATTGCGTTACTACAACAATACAAAATTCCAGGTGGCCGTGTGAACACCATTGCTGAAGCACTTGAACAACCGCAATTGATTGCGCGCGACATGATTGGTGAACTCGAGCATGAACAATACGGTAAAATAAAGTTCGTAAAAAATCCATTAAAATTCTCTAACTTACCTATTAACTATGAGCTAGCACCACCACTTCTCGGCGAACATACGGAGGAGTTTCAAAAATCTCCTAGTCTCAAATAAAGAAGCATTATATAATAGATATAATTTGATTTTTATGTAGAGATGCTTTTTTACATGAGAATGAAGCATTCGTGTATTTTCTATAAGCGGATTACACGGTGCGAATTTGATTTGAGTAGGTGATGAGATGAATCAAGAGACATTCGAAAAAAACTATACAATGTCGTCGCTACATAAAGCGATTAAAGTATTAAAAGCTTTTACGAATGAAGAGCCAAGTCTTTCTTTGACACAGTTAAGTAAAAAGACAGGCATTAGCATTTCTAGCTTACAGCGTTTCGTTTCTACATTTGTATACGAAGGATTTTTGCATAAGGATGAACGAACAAAGCACTACCAATTAGGGCATTCATTGCTTTATTTAGGGAATTTAGTGAAGCAAGAATCCAGTCTAATCCTTGTTGCCGATCCTCTTTTAAAAAAGCTGAACGAAGAACTTGGTGAAAGTGTTTCCTTGAATATTGTAGATGGTATCGAAAGACGCTGTATATTGAATTATGATTCAACATACCCGCTCTCCACAAAAATGTATGTTGGCGACACGGCCCCTCTTTATGCGGGTGCATCTTCTAAAATGTTACTTGCGTTTATGCCGCTTGCCGAGGACTATATTGAAAATATAGCATTGGAACCCATTACAGATAAGACGATTCTTTCAAAAGAGCAACTGATGAGGGACCTGCAGCAAATTCGGGCGCAACGTTATGCAAAAAGCAATAGCGAACGTGTACGCGGCGCATGCTCTGTGACCGGACCCATTTTAAATGCGTCTGATCACATTATCGCTTCTGTCACGATTGTTATTCCAGAAGTCCGGTACAATGATTATGACGAGCAGCAATTAATTGACAAGATTCAACGTGTCGCACTAGAAATTGAAAAACAGTTGTACTAAGAAAGCCATCATTTTGAGCCGCCTTTAGCACGCTAAAAACGACACCTTCAAGTTCTATTAATTGTTTTCAAATAGAAGTTGTTAATCGCTTCTTATACAGTCGGTCCATTAAACAACATCCCTAGCAGAAGTAGCACAAACCAGCGTATTGGTTTGTGCTACTTTTTTCCGGTAGTCATCACGAAAAGCGGAAGACCGTTTGAATCAATCGCTCTACTTTTACTAACTACACCTTATTACATTAAAATCCGATGACTATTAAAGTAATGCTACTACGCAAATAGCGCATTCAAATTCGCCATTTCAATTGCAGAAACGGCGCTATCATAGCCTTTGTTTCCAGCCTTTGTACCTGCGCGTTCAATCGCTTGCTCGATGCTTTCTGTCGTCACGACACCAAAAATAATCGGTACGCCTGTATCCAGTGACACCTTTGCAATGCCTTTCGCCGCCTCGTTGCACACATAATCATAATGTGTTGTCGCGCCGCGAATGACTGTACCAAGACCGATTACTGCATCATATTTTTTTGTTTCCGCCATTTTTTTTGCGATAAATGGTACTTCAAAGGCACCTGGTACCCACGCGATATCAATATTGTCTTCCACTACGCCGTGTCGCTTCAGACCGTCTAGTGCGCCTGCAAGCAATTTATCATTAATAAACTCGTTGAATCGCCCAACGACAACCCCGATTTTTAATTCTGTTCCGACTAATTGTGCTTCAAAAATTTGTCCCATATTTATTCTCCCCTTATACATGTGTTAGTGATACATATTTTGTTAATTGCTCAATTGAAACAAGCGGCATCTTCCATTTTTCCGCGAGTACCTCAAGCTCTGGCAACCTCGCCATCGTGCCGTCGTCATTTAAAATTTCACAAATGACCGCGACTTCCTTGCTATCGCAAAGTTTCGCAAGTTCCACGCCTGCCTCCGTGTGACCACGGCGCTCTACTACACCACCATCTTTTGCAATAAGCGGAAAGACGTGGCCTGGTCGTTTAAAATCTGCAGCATGATTATTTTCATCCAGTAGCGCTAAAATCGTTTCCGAGCGCTCAAATGCACTAATGCCCGTTGTTGTTGTTTTATAGTCAATGCTAATCGTAAAAGCTGTTTCGTGATGGTCGGTGTTACGCGCAACCATTGGATGAAGGTTTAATTTGTCGGCAATCTTATTACTGATCGGCACACAAATCAATCCGCGACCAAACATCGCCATAAAATTAATTGTGGCAGGTGTTGCATATTCACCTAAAACAATGAAATCCCCTTCATTTTCTCGGTTCTCGTCATCCACTACAATAACGATCTCACCGTTTTTTAGTGCCACTAGCGCTTCCTCTATACTATGCATAATCTCGTCTCCTTAAAATCCATGTTGTGTTAGAAAATCCTTCGTCAACGTCGACTGACTCGCCTGCATATGCTTTTTCACATACTTGCCGACTAAATCCGTTTCTACATTGACATGCTCCCCGACCTTTTTCGTCCCGAGAATTGTCTCGGCATATGTATGAGGAATAAGCGACACCGTAATGGACTGCTTTTGCACCGAAAAAATCGTTAAGCTTGTGCCGTCAAGTGTAATCGAGCCTTTCATAATGCAGTCATCTGCTAATGCTTCAGGTAATGTGATTTCTACATACACCGCATTTGAAACAGCGCGCTTTTGTTTAATCACACCAATCCCGTCCACATGCCCGCTCACCATATGTCCACCTAAGCGACCATTTGCTGGCATCGCGCGCTCTAAATTGACTGATGCTCCTACCTTTAACGCATTCAAATTCGTCGCTTGAAATGTTTCAGGCATAACATCTGCCTGAAACTGACTCGCAGAAAAATCCGTCACCGTCAGGCACACACCGTTTACCGCGATACTATCACCGAGCTGCATATCCGACATCACTTTACTCGCCTTAAGCGTAAGATGCATCGCATTTTGTCCTTTTTTGACATCGGCTACTATGCCGACTTCTTCAATAATTCCTGTAAACATGCTTCTCACCCCTTAACATAATAAAAACCCCGTACAAAAATTGTCGGAGTTTGATGAGAGCTAAAATTGGCATTGTCAAATAAGACTTATGAAATGGTATTTTCCAAAAATCTCGTACAACGCTTCCTTCTCCCATCCAGACTATTACTGTCGGCCCTAGATTCTCACTAGATCCTACACGCGCATTGCGGCTCGCGGGCTTAGAATTACTTCATCACCGCCGATTGGGATTTTCACCCGACCCCGAAGGAACTTTATTTAATTATGAAACGAAAAAAATCCCTCTACCATCAGGGGTACAGGGATTTTGTGCATAGCGAAAATAAGCATCCATTTCACATAAAAATGGTGCGTTAAATTAAACATAGTAAAATACGCTATGTTTAAATAACTTTTTGAAAAATCATTTCAAAAAGCGCTACGACTCCTTCTCCCATCCAGACTATAACTGTCGGTCCTAGATTCTCACTAGATCCTGCACGCGCATTGCGGCTCGCGGACTTAGAATTGCTTCATCACCGCCGATTGGGATTTTCACCCGACCCCGAAGGAACTTTATTCATTTCTACAAATTATTGTAACATATGATTCCAAAAAAGAAAGAAGGAATTTTCTATCAATTCCAAAAACAATTATTTCATCTGATATGAAAAGCATTAACTAGTAGAAATCAGAAAAAATCTTTGGCATTCTCCCTCGTAAACCGTATCATGAAGATTGAGAACGATTAATTGAAGGAGTTTTGATGATGAAAATGAGTGCACCTAAAATACCGTACATATTAGAAGATGCGACGCTAGAGTTATTTTTCCGTGAAGGCGAGCTCGACGGTTGCGAAATTTATGCGGCAAGCGCAGCAAATACGCAAATTTCAGCCTTTCGCCTATATTATTCTGTTATGAAGCAATGCGATTTTTCAAACACACAATTGCAAGGTGCTGATTTTATGGACGTACGCTTTGAAAATTGCGACTTCTCTAATGCAACATTTCACCTAGCATCTATCCACCGCGCACAATTTATTAACTGTAAATTTGTCGGCACTAAATTTGTGGAGACGTCATTTGGACATGTGCAGTTTGAACAATGTATGCTGACGATGGCGAGTTTTGAACGCTGTAAGCTGGAGAAGGTGCTGTTTGGTAACTCCACTCTAAAACAGCTAGATTTCTATGAGGTGAAAATAAAAGAGCTCATGTTTGATGTATGTGATTTATCAGACGCAGTTTTTGAGAGGACAAAATTAAATGGTGTGGATATGAGCCGCTCTTACTTTGAGCAATTGACGGTGGATATAAATGATTTAAAAGGCTGTGTTGTATCGCGGGAGCAGGCGGTTTATTTTGCGGGGTTGCTGGGGGTTGTTGTGGAAGAATGAAAAAATACGCTAACTCGGTGAGGAGGTAGCGTATTTTTTATGATGAAAGTGTATGTTTCCCTAAATTAATTTTTTCATATCAACTTTCTCCATCGGCAACGCAACCGGACAGTGCATTGCCTCCTTTGCCTCATCCCATGGTACGCTATAGCCCTTTCCCTTCGCACAAAAAATACTAGAGGATGTGTAGAGCGGGTCCGCGTCTTTCCTATAGCCAATTTGCACAATGACTTCCTCTGTGTTATGGCATACATCATAGCCATCAAACCGCAACGTTAGTGCACCTTTACCATTCGTAAAAGCCGCAAATTGCGTGCTATAGTGCATAAATGTTGCAACTGGGGCACGGCCTGTAATCGTCACGCTTTCTTCAGTCATTGTTGGTGCATCAAATGTACCACTTGCTTGCTGGATATCGGTCATGATGCGACCTATATGCTCAGCACTCGCCTTCATCTTAAAGCGATAATACGGCTCAAGAAGCACATTTTCTGCCTGCTCCAGTCCTTGACGTAGCGCGCGGAATGTAGCCTCTCGGAAATCGCCGCCGTCTGTATGCTTATTGTGCGCGCGACCTGTTAGCAGTGTGACATGTAGATCTGTTACGGGGAAACCTGTTAGTAGCCCGTGATGTGCACGCTCAAATAGATGCTTCTCGATTAAGCGCTGATGCCCAACTGTTAAATCATCGGCATGACACGCATTTGAAAATGTAATCCCCAACCCGCGCTCATTTGGCGTAAGCAACAAATGCACCTCTGCATAATGCTTGAGCGGCTCAAAATGCCCATAGCCTGTCACCACTGTTTGAATCGTCTCTTTATACAAAATTTGTGGCGTACCAAATGTTACTGCAAGCGAAAAACGTGTACGTAAAATCTCTGCTAACACTTCAAGCTGAATAACACCCATCACGTGCACCGAAATTTCCTGGAACTGCTCATTCCAATGGACACGAAGGCTCGGCTCCTCTGCTTCAAGCTCGCGAAACATGCGCATCACTTCTTTTATATGTAATGTCCCTGTGTAATCGACCTTTGCCTGAAGTGTTGGCACCATTTGAAAATCTTTTGTCGTTGCCTCTTCGCCTATACAATCACCAATTTGTGGTGTAAGCAGTCCTTTCACCGCAAAAATGTCTCCTGCTTCTACCCTTTGCACAGATTCAAAGCGTTGCCCATTATAAAGTCTGATTTCCGTTACTTTTTCAATGGCTTCACCAAATGTGAATTCATCACGTACTTGAAGTAAGCCACTAAGTGCCTTCATAAAAGTTAGACGCTGATTATCATGGCGTATTTTAAATACTTCCGCACGAAACGGAGCGCTCTTGTTATATTGTGTTTTTGTAAAAAGGCTAAGTTGCTCGAAAAATTCGAGTATCCCCTCGTCTTTAAGTGCAGAGCCCGCCATACAAAGAAACGCCTGCTCACCTGCAATCCGCTCAGCTAATGCTGTACGTGCTATGTCGTCTGTTAAGTGTCCGTCAAAATAAAGCTCCATCATCTTTTCATCACGCTCAGCAAGCCATTCTTTTACACCTTCAATATTTCCGTCAAATAGCACCGCATCCGACGATAATTCCTGCTGAATCGCGTACATAACCGCATCTACATTCGCACCTTCACGGTCTGTTTTATTAAGGAAGAAAAAGGTTGGCACACCATTCGCACGTAGCAGCTGCCATACTGTTTCTGTATGTCCTTCAATCCCATCCACCGCACTGACAATAATAATTGCTGCATCCATCACACGGATGGCACGCTCCATTTCTGGTGCAAAATCGACATGCCCTGGTGTATCAATGAGCGTATACGTGTCGCCTTTATAGACAAATCGTCCCTGCTCCGCAAAAATTGTAATCCCACGTTCACGTTCAATCGCATGATTATCTAAAAATGCATCCTGATGATCGACACGCCCGCGCGTACGGATGCTGTTCGTATGATAAAGCAATTGCTCACAAAATGTTGTTTTCCCCGCATCGACATGTGCGAGAACTCCGATTGTTTTATACAAATTGATTCCAACTTTCATTATCTCTTTCTATATACCAAAAAGCGCTCGTAATTAATATTTACCCAAGAAAAATAAAGTTCTTTCCTTGTATGCACAACAAAAATACCAAGATGTAACACTTCACCTTGGTATTAGTATAGTAGATTATGCCTTTTTCAACCACTACACCGTCAGCCTCATCGTGCTGACTTTTTCCTCGGTTTGTAAATGATGCTGCACGCATCGTTACATTAAAACGCAAGTATGGATTAAAACACTAATTGCTTATCCTTCACCTCGTAGTATGTTAGAATAATAGTTATTCTATTTTAAAGGTTGGAGCAACGATGATACTTCCATATGAAAAGAAATATGCCGCACAAATTGCGACACTGTTAAATAATTTTCTACCTTTTGAGCCCGAAACAGTAGACACTGTTCACAATGCTGGTGGACTTCGTTTTTTATACGTCAATGAAGCTGATGAGGTAATTGGCTATATTGCAGGGCATAAAATAAAGGATTATGAAGCAAATTTCCCTTATTTTAAGAGAGAGCTTAATGCGCTAAAGCTACTCGTTACAAAAGATACGACGTATTATACAAGTCACTTCGTCGTCCACCCAAATGCACGTAGACAAGGGATTGGCACACAGCTCGTTGATATGTATACAAGCGCCGCTTCTCGCATTGCCAAAACGATTGTTACCGTCGGCTGGGTACAATCTGATACAAATAATTGGGCAGCGGAGCATCAATTTAAAAAAGCCGGTTTTGAACCGTTCGTTTATATGCCACGCTATTTCGAACCGTATAGCGTCGATTGTCCGAGCTGCGGTGGACTTTGCCACTGTGATGCACATATTTTCATTAAATAAGACGTCTAAAGGGGTATTCTCCTTTAGACGTTTTTTTGGCGTAATCCAATCTTTCTTTCACCTTGTACTACTGAAATGGACAACTCCCCCCTTTAAAAACACAAAAACAACATTTGTCCTATTTTAGATAAATTCCATTATATAAAAACACATTAATGAAGAAAAATATTCCCCAAAATTCCAAACGGATTCAACCATTCCTGTACAAGTTGTCTCAAGTGGCCCCGATACGGACTTTGAGTCGATCAAAGATAGCTATATTCGCATGATTTTAAGTGCGAAAAAGTATGTTTACATTGAATCGCCGTATTTTGTGCCGGACGAGGCTTTTTGCACGCGAAAATGATGGTTGTTGATGATGAACTTGTCACAATCGGCACAACGAATATCGATGTCCGCAGCTTTAGCTTAAACTTTGAAATTAATGCGATTATTTTCGATGAAGACTTTGCGATTCAGTGCCGACAAGCATTTGAAAAAGACCAGCAGGAAAGCTTTGAAATGACACCTGAGCGCTACGCCGCGCGCCCGCTTTGGACGAAGGTGCGCGAGGCCGTGTCGAAGCTGTTGTCACCAATATTGTAAAAGCTGGGGGCTGTTCGATAAATCTCTTTTCTAAGACAAGGCATCCATAATAATCAAACACTACACAACTCTCATTAAAATTTTTTATCTAACCAATTAAAAGCCATTCTATAATAGAATTATTTTCATAAATAATTATATTAGAAACAGTATTAAATATATATTTTTCTCTTTAAAACATCATTTTTCTCAGTTGTACCAACATACAGTCTAACTAAAAACTATCACTCTATTCTTTTCTAAAATAACAAATGATAGTTTTAACCTATCATTTCTATAGAAATTATCACTTAGATTTATACTTCCAATCACTTTATAATAGGCAGTGGAAGTGCTTACAATTATGTATATACGAGTTATTTTTTACATTTAACAGAAATTACACGAAAATTATTTTCTCGTGTAAAGCTGAAAAAAACGTACTTTTAATAGCTATAGCAAATTGTTCGCAATATTCACAGGGGTGTATGTAAACTAGTCGTGATTGTCTACAGTCACAAATGGAGGGAGAATAAACAATGACAATTTCGGTACATGAAAAAAAAATTCGTCACGAAGCGTTAAAGGATAAAGTCGTTTCTGCACAGGAGGCTGCTTCTTGGATTAAGGACGGGATGGTTGTCGGGATGAGTGGCTTCACTCGTGCTGGTGACGCGAAGGTTGTTCCGTTAGCACTTGTTGAAAAGGCAAAAACTGAGGACTTCAAAATTGACGTATTTACAGGGGCATCACTTGGCCCTGAGGTAGACCAATACATGGCAGAAGCAGGTATTATCCGCAAGCGTGGACCATACCAAGGCGACCCTGCAATCCGTAACTTAATCAACAAAGGTGAAGTATTGTATGCAGATGCCCACCTTTCACATAATGCGGAGTTAATCCGCCAAGGTATTATCGGTCCGATTGATGTAGCGATTATCGAGGCAACTGCGATTACAGAAGATGGCCAAATCATCCCAACAACATCTGTCGGGAACTCACCAATTATCGCGACATTCGCGAAAGAAATTATTATCGAATTAAATGTGAAGCAACCGGATGCATTAGAGGGTCTTCACGATATTTATATTCCTGAAGCACAAGGCGAGCGTAGCCCGATTCCGCTACTAAAAGCAACAGACCGCATTGGTACAAAGGGGATTCCTGTCGATGTATCAAAAATTAAAGGCATCGTGCTGTCTGAAATTACAGATGCACCATCACTAATTGTGCAGCCCGACGAAGAAACAGCGCAAATTGCGGAGCACTTACTAAATTTCTTCCGCGACGAGATTAAAGCAGGTCGCTTAACAAATGAATTAGCACCATTGCAATCAGGTGTTGGTTCAGTAGCAAATGCTGTACTAAACGGCTTCTTAAATTCAGAGTTTGAAAACTTACAAATCTTCTCTGAAGTATTACAGGATGCAGTATTTGAATTAATTGATGGCGGGAAAGTAAACTTTGCTTCTGCGACATCCATCACACTAAGTGAAGAATGTGGCAAGCGCGTGTACGGGAACTTAGAAAAGTACCGTGACAAGCTTGTACTACGTCCACAAGAAATTTCAAACCACCCAGAAGTAATCCGTCGTTTAGGATTAATTTCGATCAATACAGCACTAGAAGTAGATATTTACGGAAACGTAAACTCTACACACGTTTCAGGTACAAAAATGATGAACGGTCTTGGCGGTTCTGGTGACTTCGCACGTAACGCACGTATGGGTATTTTCGTAACGAAATCATACGCAAAAGGCGGCGCGATTTCATCCATCGTACCAATGGTGTCACATCATGACCATACAGAGCATGACGTGGATGTAATCGCAACAGAAATCGGTGTCGCAGACTTACGCGGCCTCGCACCAAAAGAGCGCGTAGAACGCATTATCGAAAACTGTACACACCCAGATTTCCGTGATCAATTACGCGACTACTACAACCGCGCTGTTGAAGCGACAGGTGGTGCGCAAACACCACATCTTTTAGATGAAGCACTTAGCTGGCATGTACGTTTAGCAGAAACGAAATCAATGAAAAAGTAATCTACTCATCCTTGGTGGTGATTTGATTAATAAGCGGGTAACCTATCGCACTAGGAATGCGATAGGTTACCCGCTTTTCTTTATAATTTTGCAAGTTCCGCCTTCCCTTCTGGTGATACGTGCACGCTATGACGGATAAGCGCCTTCTGTAAAATCGCTATAAATGCCCTGGCTACCTGTGGCATATAAGCCTCCTTCTGAAAAATAAGCACCGTCTCACGCTTCAATTGCCCAGATGCAATCGGCTTGGCGACAATTTGTGGTGTTTTATGTAACTGATAAAGTGTGCGCGCAACAATCGTTCCCCCTAGCTGCTTTTCAACAAACTCAAAAATGACTGGAATGCTTGCTGTTTCAAATGCAGGCTGAAACATTAGATGTTCCTGCTTCAGTGCTTGGTCAATGAGCTTACGACAAAGATGCTGCGTCGGAAACAGTACAAGCTTCTCCTGTATCAAATCCTGTAGTTCAATTGCCTCACGCGTAGCGAGTGTATGTTCTTTATGAACGACGAAATAAAGGGGCTCTGAAAAAAGCGACACTTCACAAAACTGCCCATCATGCGCTACAAGCTGTGAAAATGAAAAACCGAGGTCAATTTTATTTTCCTTAAGTAATGTATACACATCATCTGTAGAAATGACCGACACCTGCACAGCCGGATATTCCTGCATAAAATCGAGTAACACCTTGGAAATAAAGTTCGTCAGCTCACCCGGCGTTGCCCCGATACGCAGTATGCCCTTTTGCAGCGTGCTCAGTTCCTGTAGCTGATGCTTTGTATTTTGAATCGTTTGAAAAATCGTTAATGATTGCGTATAAAGGAGCTGCCCTGCCACGGTAAGCGAGATTTTTTTGCCGATGCGGTTAAACAGCAGCACGCCCACTTCCTCCTCTAAAATTTTAATTTGCTGGCTTAGTGTTGGCTGCGCGATATGTAATTTTTCTGCGGCACGTGTAAAATGTAATTCTTCGCACAGCATCATAAAATATTCTAGTTGACGTAATTCCATGTCATCACCTCATTTTTAACGTGATTTCATTATATAATCAAATACCTTATTATTCCAACAACCTTTAGATATTCATAAAAGCCGACCTCAGTAATAGAAGCCGGCTCATGATTATTGTTTTGCTTCAACAGAAACAGATTCGCTCTGTAATA
Organism: Solibacillus sp.; assembly: GCA_040274725.1. Taxonomy (GTDB): domain Bacteria; phylum Bacillota; class Bacilli; order Bacillales_A; family Planococcaceae; genus Solibacillus. The sequence continues at coordinate 30,628 of JBEMAQ010000004.1, forward strand.
TAGGTGCATTTTTCCCGAAAAATACCGCACCTACGACAATCGCTGCTACCGCTATTGTTAACGGCGAGACTGACTCGCCTAAAAAGAGGCTTGCAAAGACAATCATTAAAAACGGCTGTAAATATTGTAGTTGACTGACGCGTGCAATACCACCAAGCGCCATCCCCCCGTACCACGCGACATACGCTAAAAACTGACTGACTACCGATAAATACAGTAAGCTAATCCACGCCGTCATTGGTGCATTCAGCATTGCCATGGATAATTCCAGACTAACTGGTACAACAAAAAACGGTGCGCCGAGAACAATTGCCCAAGCTATTACTTGCCAGCTGCCCATCTCCTTTGATAAATTCCCTCCTTCTGCGTAGCTAAGGCCGAGTATGAGTACAGCCGCGATTAGTGCTAAATCAGCTAAGTAAAAGCCACCGATACCGAGGCTCAACGCATATAGTATAACGGCTCCACTACCGATAAAGCTCGCGAGCCAAAATGTGCGTGATGGTCGCTCACCAGCTCGAACTATCGCAATCCCTGCTGTTGCAAGTGGCAGTAGTGCAAGTACAACCGCACCGTGCGATACAGGAAGTCGTTCCATCGCCCAAGATGTAAGTAGTGGAAAGCCAAGCACTGCACCGACCGCTACAATAATCAAGCTTTTTAACTGCTTTCGTGTCGGCAGCTTTTCCCTCCGCACTACAAAAATAATCGCCACAATGATCGCCACAATGACTGTCCGACCAAGCCCAGTAACTGTCGGACCAAAATATGCAACCGCCACGCTTGTTGACGGGAGCGTTAAGCTAAAGCACATCACCCCTACTAGCCCTAATAATAATCCAATATTCTCTTTCTTCATCAATATCTCCTCCAACCTTTTTTGTTATAATGCAACCATAACCGAGGACGATAGTTATTGAATATGACTATTTTACATGCCTGTATGGGTACAGAATGGGAGGTTATTAGATGAAAGCAAAGTACGAAGAGATTATGGACTGGATAAAACAGCAGCTACATCACGGTGAGCTATACGCGGGTAACAAGCTCCCCTCTATTCGTCAGCTCGCACTCACATTTAACTGTAGTAAAAATACAGTGCTCAAGGCATATGATGAGCTTGAAAAGGAACATATCATTTATGCAAAGTCAAAAAGTGGTCACTATATTGTGTCGCATGTTAAACAAACACCCGCTCCATCCGAAACAATCGACTTTTTATCAGCAGGACCAGCGAAGGACCTCATTCCTTATACGGAGTTTCAGCATTGCTTAAATAAAGCAATTGATACATATAAAGAGGAATTATTTGAATACGGCGACCCGCAAGGCTTAGTTTCACTCCGACAAGAAATTGTGCAGCAGCTTCAGTCATTGCAAGTATTTACGACCACTGAGCGCGTCGTGATTACATCCGGCTCACAACAAGCTTTACACTTGCTTGCGACACTTCCCTTTCCGAATAACAAACAGACGATTTTAATCGAGCAACCGACGTACTTTGGTATGATTAATGCCATACAGCTTAGTGGTGCAAGCGTCATGGGCATTCCAGTTACAATGGACGGTGTCGATTTACAACAGCTAGAAACGATTTTTCAACAGCAGACAATTAAATTTTTCTACGTCATTCCCCGCTTTCATAATCCGCTTGGTCACTCGTATACAAATGCGGAGAAAAAGAAAATCGTCGAGCTCGCCAATCAATATGATGTGTATATCGTCGAGGATGATTTTTTAGGGGCGCTGGATACGAATAATAAGGCCGATTCTATTTTCAGCTATGACCCGTCAGGCAGAGTCATTTATATTCAAAGCTACTCAAAAACCTTTTTACCAGGTATGCGCATCGCAAGTGTTGTATTGCCACAATGCCTAATCGAATCATTTTTGCGCTATAAAATAAGTGCTGATTTTACGAGTCCTATTTTATCTCAAGGAGCGCTTGAGTTGTATTTAAAAAGCGGCTTATACAGTACGCACTTGGCTAAAATTCAACACATCTATGCGCATAAAATGGCTATTTTACAAGAAAGCTGTGCTCGGCTTTTGCCAAAAAGTGTCCGTTATACAACGCCTACTTCCGGCTTTTATTTAACGCTTTACTTACCAAAAGAAGTATCAGCGAAGCGGCTCACGGAAGAACTGGCAAAAAGGCATATCATTGTCGACCATTGTGACCGGATGTTTTTGCATGGCCACAATAGCGACAAGTTAATTCGGCTATGCATTTCACAGCTAGAGGAGCAGCAAATTGTGGATGGTGTGAAGGGCATTAGTGAAGCGATTACACGGCTAGTTGTGCGATGTAGCTATTAAAGATACGAGACGTGACACAAAAGTTACTTTTGCGTCACGCCTCACTAGTTTACTATAGTTTCAATCTGCCGAACTATAGCCGCTAATTCCGTATGACCGTAATAGCGTACAAACATGACGTCCCTACCACTTGCGACAACAAGCTCTTTTTCCCCTTCTGATTCGCGCACTAACAATAAATCAAACCGCTCATGTGTGACCGCCTCAAACGGATGTGATTTATCATACGTATACCACTCGGCTAAATCTCTTGTAAGTGGCTGTGCGAGCGCTGACCAAAAGACTTTATAATAAAAAGTCGAGTCGTTCATCGGATAATGCCTTTTTTGACACCTCAATCCGGTACTTCACCACCTCTTTTGGCGCCTCTTCAAAATGCGTAAATAGCAGTCCCACTTTCTTCAAGTGCCATCCTTGCTCGGCCATATGCATATACCAGCTTTCATGACCCGCAAGATTCCAGTAATCATTTGGACGTAGCTTAATCATCACAATCCCTCCTCTAGTATGCTGCTATCCATCAGCATTTCCTGTAATCGGCGGTGCTCTATGCGTAGCGCCTGCTCCCCGGCTTCTGTAATCGCGTACGTTTTACGTCGCCCGTCATCACTAGCAAGTGTGATGAGTCCGTCTTTTTGCATGCGTGCCAAAACACCGTACAATGTGCCCGGCCCCATTTGCAGACGACCACGCGACACGTCAGAAATAGACTGCATTAATTGATAGCCATGATTTGGGCGCATCAGTGTCAGCAATACATAATACATCGCTTCTGTCATCGGTCCACCACTATACGACATGTTCTTCACCTCTTTATTATGTCTTGCGATATATCGTCTAACATAATAGTAACGAAAAACATAGTAGCTGTAAATAAAAAGCATAAAAATTTCCGAATAGTGTTAATCATCAAAAATATCATACAAATAATACATCTATTTATGTAAATACCATCATTATTTTTCATAATAATGGTATATTGTAATAATATTCAATTATAAAGAAGGTGCAATTTTGAAGTTATTCGGAAAAACATTCGCCAATTTTGGGATGGTCATTGCTATATTCATTGCTTTGAGCGGTTACTCCCTTTATCAGGCAACCATTTTAAAAGAAAATAGCGATACGATTGACCAAGAGGGTGTCGGTCCGTCTCTGCAATTAGTTCAAATAGGCATTGATATTGAAAATATTCGCGTTCAAATGTTAACCGCGCTTACATTTGAAAACACAGAGCCAACAAAACTAGCCACAGCAAATTTAGATGCTGTACCAACAATTCATGCAATATTTGCCGAGGAAAAATCGAACGAGCTGACTGCTGCGCTTGCGCAATTTGACACAAATTGGTCAGCATTTGAACCACGTGTACGTGCGAATATTGAGCGCATCAATAATGAAGACTGGGCAGGTGCAAAAACAGGATTACAAGAGATCAAGCCCTATTTTGAAGATGTGCAAGCAGCCTTTAATAACGTATTAAATGCACAGTCTACAGACGTCGCGCGCATTTCACAAAATACCGAGACGGTTTATAAAAACATGATGACGGTTAGCTTTATTTTAATTGCCACTGCAACAATGCTTGCTCTTATACTGGCTTTGCTATTTAGTAAACAGCTTGTCAATCGGTTAAATCAGCTACTCAAAAAGGTACAACACATTGCAGATGGTAATTTAACGACTGCGCCGCTTGAATTAAAGGGACATGATGAAATTGTTCTTGTTGCGCAAGGTGTCAACGGGATGCAGCAGTCATTAATAACACTTGTAAAAGAAGCGTCAATTTCTAGTGAGCTCGTATCCGCAAGTGCTGAGGAATTGCACGCGACTACACAGGATAGCTTATATGCAGCTGAGCAAATTACGAATTTATCGACAAAATCTTATAGCGGTGCCGAGGCGCAAATGAATAGTATAGCAACTATTACCGCGAATGTGCAGACGATGGAGAGGAGCATTCAACTCATTGCGACAAATAGTCAACATATGAGTACAGCAGCACAGCAAACGGTCCACAAAACAATGTTTGGCACACAGACAGTTGAAGAAGTGAATATGCAAATTGCATTAATTGCGGAAACATCCGAAATGACGGAAGCATCTGTCCAAAGTTTGCAGACAAAATCACAGCAAATTAGCTCGATTGTGAATATGATTACACAAATTTCTGATCAAACGAACTTACTTGCACTAAATGCTTCCATTGAGGCTGCACGTGCGGGTGAGGCTGGTAAGGGCTTTGCTGTAGTAGCAGACGAGGTGCGCAATCTAGCAGAGGAATCTCGTACATCGGCACAGCAAATCGAAGTGATGGTACACGAAATTCAGCGTGATATTCATACAGTTATGCAGTCGATTCAAGAGGAAGCCACGCGCGTACAACAAGGCTTACTCAAATCAGATGAAGTACGCACGGTCTTTAGTGAAATTGAGATGATGATTAGTGACGTGTCTACAAATACACAAGAGATGAGTGCCTCGATTGGAGATGTTTCTCTATTAGGAAAACAAATCATCACACATCTTGAAAATGTAGAGCAGCTAGCCAACCAATCACTTACTGACGCGACGCAAAGTAAAGAATCGGCCGAAACGCAGCTAAGTGCAACAGAGGAGCTTTCTGCCGCAAGTGACGCACTTGCCAATTTAGCCGAGCAGTTGCAAAGTACGATTCAACATTTCAAAGTTTACTAGAAAATAGAATGAGCTGTACGAAAGAGAATTATCTTGAAGTACAGCTCATTTACTTAAAAAAGCTATAATAATCTATTTTTACAGCAAGCTAGTTACCTAAGGGGGGTCTTTCTATGGCATATACGGAACAACTAACAATCGAAACATTATCTGCGCATAATCTGGACAACATTAATGAGCTCATCACGCAACTACTGAGTGAACTCGATGACTCGCCTGTTCAGACAGCGGACTATAAAGAGGCTGCCTTGCAATTTCTTCAGTCGCCAAAATCCATTGTTTTTGCAGCAAAATATGAGAATCACTATGTCGGCTTGCTAACAGCAGTTGAATCTGTAGCCATTTATGCAAACGGTACTTACGGTGTTATTCAAGAATTATATGTCTTGAAAGAAGCACGCTCACTCGCGGTCGGACATCAGTTAATCTATGCGGTAAAATGCTATGCTGAAAAAAACAACTGGAAGCGACTTGAAGTGACGACACCTGATCCTACTGAGTGGGCACGGACGGTTGCTTTTTATGAAAAACAAGGCTTTACGTCCATTGGTTTACGCCTTAAATATGTATTAGAAAGTTAAAAAAAGGCGATTCGCTAAGCTGAATCGCCTTTTCTTTAAGCTACAACAAATTTTGGCAATGGATCACGTAGCTTTGACCAGTCGCTCGTCATTTCCTCATCCGTTAGCAGACATGCATCTAGTTGCTGTTCAATTAACGTACGGTCTAGACCAATCCCAATAAGCACAAGCTCAGTCTGCTTATCGCCAAACTCAGCATCCCAGCGTTGTTTTAGGCCTGGGTCTTGCTGAAGCTCAATCTCCTGCTCAGCCTCAGGTAAATCTGCAATCCATTCACCGGCTCCTTGGAACTGAATCGACGAGCCAGCTTGTGAGATAATGCCAGCCATATCACGCGTTGCTAGCCAGAAAAAGCCTTTTGCGCGTACAATTTCTACCGGCAAATTATCTAACCACGCATACCAGCGCTCTGGGTGGAATGGACGTCTTCTCCGATAAACAAATGAAGAAATGCCATACTCTTCTGTTTCCGGCACATGTTCCTCATTTAATTCTTTGATCCAGCCTGCTCCTTGGCTTGACTTGTCAAAATCAAATAATTGACGATCGAGTAATTTGTCAATACCAATCATGCCATTTTTCACAACATGCTGCTCTGCGTCAGGATTAAGCTTCAATAAAAAGGCCTGTAAAGTTGCCAAATACTCCGGTGTCACTAAATCCGCCTTTGTAATGCAGAAAATATTCGCAAATTCAATTTGGTCAATAAGTAAATCTGACACATCACGCTGATCAAATGCATCGGCTGTTTGCTTCCGTTCAAGTAGTGTCTCCCCACTCTCATAATCGTCCCAGAAACGGTTCGCATCCACGACCGTAATCATCGCGTCAAGCGTGCAGTGCGGCGTTAAGTCAATGCCTGTTTCCTCGTCAATATAGCTAAATGTTTGTGCAACGGGAATTGGCTCACTAATACCTGTTGATTCGATGACAATCGCGTCAATATCGCCAGCTTTAGCAAGTTTCTCCACTTCAATTAGTAAATCCTCACGCAACGTGCAGCAAATGCAGCCATTTGTCAGCTCCACTAATTTTTCGGTCGTACGCGAAAAGCCACCGCCTTCAAGTAGCTGCGAATCAATATTAATTTCGCTCATATCATTGACAATGACCGCAATTTTTTTACCTGCGCGGTTTGTGAGTAGCTGATTTAAAATCGTTGTTTTCCCTGCCCCTAAATAACCACTTAGCACAGTCACTGGAATTTTCTTCATATGTATCCCCCTCTTGTCTGTAAAAAAAGACATCTTTATAGATTTTCACCTATAAAGATGTGTCCATTTATTTCGTTTCGCGGTGTAGTGTCACGCGCTTTAGACGCGGACAATATTTTTTCAATTCAATTCGCTCTGGGTTGTTTCGTTTATTTTTCGTCGTAATATAATTGCGGTCCCCTGTTTCTGTACACGCTAATGTAATGTTTACACGCATTTTGTTACACTCCTTTTTAAATCGTAATGATTACGTTTTAAATGATACGATTAAATTTTGGAATCGTCAAGTGGTTTTTAAACAAAAAAAGACAGTCCCTCATTTTTAGTGACTGTCGACGGTACAATATAAGTAAAAAAGAGGTGATTTTATGTTCCCGACACCCGTATTAAAATTTGCCTGATAATCTTGTGAAGTTTCGTAATTTATCACAAAAGTAACTGAACCCATTTATGCCGTGGCTTAGTCGAAACACTTTGTAGCAAACTTTCCGGCACAATCATCAGCACATTTGGCAAATCCTTTTCAAAAAGATTGCTAACCGTAATATCTCCCGCAATCTCCTCACCAATCGCCGCGCTTAAAAATGGCACTGCTTTATAAATCCCGGTCGCAAGTCGGATGAAGCAATCATTTATTTTTGCGAGCCACGGGTTATTTTCTAACGTCAATGGATACGTATAAGCAAAATGCTGTGCAAACGCATTTTGCGGAATTGAAATCGTCAAATTTCCAAGTGCTAAGGCGCTTATACGACAAGGGAAAAAGATGTCTGGCCACATTTCTAAAGCACCGAACACAATTGTCATAGGACTCTCTTCAAACAACGGTGCACGAAATGGAACCGTTCGTTGTTGATCCACCCAAAAATTTGTTAATGCAGGCTCACGCATTAGCCTAGCAAAAGCCTTCTCCATTTGTTTTTTATGTGCAAACTCAATTGTTAACTCATAGTCACTACCTGTCCAAATTCCTTCCACTTACCTCACCCAGCCCTCTTACAAAATCCTTCTATCTTTTTATCATAACATCCACCAAAAAAATTATTTAGTAGCGGGTAGTCATTTTCTTCCGACTACTCACATAAACTAACTCTCGAAGGGTAATCCACTAGCCTTCAAATGACTATTAACATGAATAGAGGGGTTGGAAGTATGTCAGAGGTTTTAACGCAATTTGTCATGCCAACATTAAATGTGGTTGGAGCGGGCGCAATTCAAGAAGTTGGGAAACATTTAAACAATTTAGGAGTAAAAAAACCATTAATTGTAACAGATGAGGGCCTACACGCTTTAGGCTTATCACAACAGCTAGCGGACATTATTACAGCAGCTGAAATTGACGTAGCAATTTTCTCAAAAGCAGAGCCAAATCCGACGGATCAAAATATTGAAAACGGGATTGCTGTATATATTGCGGAAGGCTGTGATTCGATCGTCTCGCTTGGTGGCGGTAGTGCACACGATGCGGCAAAGGGCATCGGTATCATCGCTTCAAATGGCGGGCGCATTCATGATTATGAAGGCGTCGATCAAACGCAAAATCCGTTAGTCCCATTAATTGCAGTCAATACAACAGCGGGTACGGCGAGTGAAATGACACGCTTTACGATTATTACCGATACTGCGCGTAAAGTGAAAATGGCGATTGTGGACAAACATGTTACCCCACTCGTATCGATCAATGACCCAGAGTTAATGATTGGATTACCACCGGCATTAACAGCGGCGACAGGCCTTGATGCGTTAACGCACGCAATTGAAGCGTTTGTTTCGACGAATGCTACCCCGATTACAGATGCTTGCGCGGAAAAAGTATTACAGTTAATTCCACAATATTTACCACGCGCTTATGCAAACGGTAGCGACCTCGAGGCACGTGAGCAAATGGTGTATGCACAGTTTTTAGCAGGGATGGCGTTTAACAATGCATCACTCGGCTATGTACACGCGATTGCCCACCAATTAGGCGGCTTCTACAACCTGCCACACGGCGTATGTAACGCGATTTTACTGCCACACGTTTGCCGCTTCAATTTAACAGCACGTACAGAGCGCTTTGCGAAAATCGCGGAATTACTGGGCGCAAATATAGAATTCTTAAGCAAGCGTGACGCGGCTGAAAAAGCAATCGCGGTCATCGAAAAATTAGCGAAGGACTTAAATATCCCTGCTGGCTTCCGTGAGTTAGGTGCGAAGGATGAGGATATCGAAATTTTAGCGAAAAATGCGATGCTCGACGTATGCGCCGCAACAAATCCTCGTAAAGCAACACTTGAGGAGATTAAACAAATTATTACGGCTGCTATGGGACCTGTTGTCGTGAAACAGCAGGAAACACTGACGGTTTCATAATTAAAAAATTGATAAAGGATAGGCCAAGCGTTTTTTGCTTGGTCTATTCTTTTTGTTGTGTCAAAATCTGATAACTCCCCCTAAAGGAATAGGCTTTCTCGCTCGTTAAAATACGTAACCAAAAAATAATGCGCTTACCTCATGAGGCGAGCGCATTATTTTTTCGGAATCGTCGCAAAGTAGATATCACTCAGTTCGTAAACGCTGCACTGCTTCAACGACCACGTAAACGAAATAAACCCCTCGTCCTCATCACTTACTAGAACGTCCCGATCATTAAACTTCGCCATGAGTTCCCTAGTTTCCTCACCTGTTTGTTGCGCTAAATAATGTTTTAACAGTCCCCGCTCAGCCTCTGTCGCTACGGGGGTGTTGCGTTTTTCTTGAAGCAGTGTATCAATTTGCTCTTTACTTAGCATCGTAGCGCGCCATATTCTCTATTTCAATCGCCACAAGATCCTTATAATCCGCGCCTGCAAAATGAAACGCGATTCCTGCTTGGCGGAATGTGGATAAAGGCTTTTTTTGCTGTAGCTGCAATATAGCGGTAGCACCTGTTTTGACAAATGTACGGCTCGTCTCAAATGCATCCTTCAGCGTATGCGCCTCGCCTCTGAAAAATTCAATCCCAACAATACGCCCCTTTTTATCTAAATCAACCATCATGTCATAACTCACGTCAAGATCAAGCGTTTGCTTAATTCCACCTGGTACATCCGCCAAAATCTGCACATAGCCTAGCGCAGAATCCTCATCATATGTAATTCTCGTCATCAACATTCGTCCCTTCATCTTTCCTATATCCAATCACTTGATGCTCGTTCACTTCTAAAAACAGCACATCGCCTTTTTGCATACAAGACCGAACCTTATCCGAGCTATTTGTCTGAAAGCGCATCAGCTCATCGTTTTCTTGTAACACAATCAGTTCATTTTCTTGTATAAAAAACCAGTTCGGATATGAATAGCAAAATGCTAACACATTGCCAGCATTAAATGGCAGCGCGCGATTGTTTATGCGTGATAGTGCTTCATCAAAAAATAATAGCTTATCATCATCTACGTGTAAAACAGCGTATGGCTTATGACGCGCAAACAAAATATCATACGTTAGACCGTTACTAGTCGCCACGTCATGCCACTCTTTTCTCATCCCATCTATATAAGCTGCGACTAAATAATGCCCGTCCTCAAATACTCCCTCATCACTATATGTACAGAGTACGCCGCGCGAAATGACGACTAAGTCATGGACAAAGCGCCCGACCTCGACCTGACTTTTTTGCGCGCCTTCAAGCGTATAAAACGACACATTATGTCCATCATACAGTGCGAGAACGTTACCTGTTAAACGGATTTGATCATTATGCGTACTCGCAGAAAACGTATAATGATCATCTATATAAACAAGCGCTTCACTACGTCCCTTCACGCGCACAGCTGTCTGAAAATTAGCATAATCCGCATCAAGTATTTTCTCTGTCGTTTCAAACAGTATGGATTTTGTTATCATGCACTTCCCACCTCTATGTACCCAATCATTTGAAAGCCAACGTAATCTGTTTTCTTTGGAAAATCTCCGCGATAATAGCCATTCCAATAGCTTGCCACGCGCGCTTTTTGTAAAGAATAGAACGCCTGATTTTCCTTGATAAACTGCAAAAGTATCGCGCGGTCTATTTGATGGACATGCTTCTTTATGACGTATAAAATTTCCACAACATACTCCCCTAAAAGCCGTATCACATAAGGAAGTACCCATGCCTCCTCAGTCTGTAAAATGCGCGTCACATGGCGCTGCCTAATAAAGCCGTCATGATGACGCGTAAACAAGCAGCTCGTAAGTAATTGCTGTCTCGGCGTCAATAATTCATACTGTACTTCTGGGAGCTCTCGAAAATAAACACGCTCTGGAATCGAGCACACCTCACCTTGAATCGTCACCTGAAAGCACGCTTGTTCTTTATTACTAACTTGGAGCATTGCTAAAACAAGCTGTACATCCTCTTTCAAAATACACGGGAAAGCCTTTGTTAGCTCCATCCAGAACCTCCTAACAATCTACTTTTGTTAGATTTATTCTCTATAATGGGATCCGCATAAATTTTTCTATTTATTCTGTTATTTTATCATAAATATTAAGAAATTCTTAATATTTCTCGTAGCTGTTTCTTAAGCTCTATTTGATATACTTCATTTATAAAGGAGTAATTAACATTGAAAAAACTACTATACTTATTTATTCTCGCATTTATAGGCTATCATTTTCTCTTTTCAGATTCATCGGACTTCGATAAAACGCTTTCATTGGAGCAGATTTCTTTGTATCAAGGACATCTGATTTTAGTGAATAAAGAAACGAAACTACAGGAGGACCCGACCAATTTAGCGCCTATTCCGCATGATGTAGCGGCGAATGTCCGTGTAGATGGTGATTATTTACTTGACGCAAGAGCACTCAAATCATTAAGCAATTTATTCGAGGCTGCGCAGCGTGATGGCGTGATGCATTTTACAATTAATAGCGCGTACCGTAGCGGTAAATTGCAACAGCAGCTTTACGAAAACAGTGGTGCAGGCTTTGCACTACCATCTGGCTATAGTGAGCACCAAAGTGGGCTGGCACTAGACATTGGTTCTACGCAGGGCACGATGGACAATACAGCTGAGGGTGAGTGGCTTGCACAAAACGCGTATGAATACGGCTTTATCTTGCGCTATCCTGAGCATAAAACCGATATTACTGGCATTTCTTTTGAGCCGTGGCATTTTCGCTACGTCGGCTTGCCGCATAGCGTCATGATGCAGAAGAAGGATTTTGTATTGGAGGAATATTTACAATTCCTGCAACAGGAGGAACACTATGAAATGAAAATCGATGGGATTGCTTATGTGGTGCAATACGCGCAAGGAACGACCGCCAAAGTCCCTGACACACAAAGCCTCCGAATTTCCGGTAATAACAAAGACGGCTATGTCATCACATCTATTTTAGAAAAATAAAAAAGCCGATTCACGCTGGAAATACCAACAGCAATCGGCTTTTAGGTTCTCTAATTTCTAGTAATAAATCGACTCGCATAAAAGTCAAATCAAAATTATACATTCACTCAATATTTTCCTTTCTCACTCATCCAGACGCATTTATAACTATTCTCTTGACTTAGGAAATTATAAGCTATGCACTTTCTCGTGATGTGATTGTGTATAATGATTGTCAAATTGATGAGAATGATTAATATAGTGAAATATATAATTAATTTTATTCGCATCATTAAAGCTGTCATCAAAAGATATAAAAGCTGGACATTTTACGTTTAAATAACGTGTAATCGACTGAATTACATCTTTCACAAGAACATTTTGAGGGCTTACTAGATGAATCGTCTTGCCTATATTTTCATCGCTTTCATTTAAATAAACCATGCTCTTTACAAAATAATCTACCGGCACGAGGTTAACAGAGCTGTCATCCGTATCGAAAAATTGCGGCAAGCGCTCTCGGTTTAATAATTTAATAAACTTGAAAACAATATTATTCTCCTGTGTAAAGCTATCCTTACTACTGCTATTCACAATGGACGGACTATGAATAATAATCGGATAACCCTTTTCAATATAATTTCGCAAAATGAATGCGGCTTCTACCTTAGTTTGCTCATACATATTGGCCTCTGCATTAAGATCCATTTCTGTCCATGGTTTATCAGAAAGCTGTGAAATATCTGCTGTACTAATATAATTCAATCGTTCAAATACAGTTGCTTGAATGTTTTCCATAAACGATAAAATCGCCTTTGTACCTAGCACATTGATTTTATAAGCTTCGGCATAATCTAACGGAAAATCGATTGAGGCTGCACAGTGATAAATAACATTGATTTTTCCACATAAATCTGTATAAAGATTTTCGTCAATGCCTAAATTTTCATATGCTAAATCACCCGTTATTACATGGATGCGCTGCTTCCACGTGTCGTCCGCTGCGTCGATAATCGTCGAAATCGTCGTCAGGACTCTTTCCTCCGCTGTTTGATATTTACTGCTTCTTGATAACACATAAAGGTTATTAACGGAATTTTTCAACAATTCAACGCATAAGTAGCTACCTACAAAGTCCGTTCCACCAGTTATAAATATATTCATTTAAATTCTCCTCGTGTATTTAGTAGTAAGTATTCCTACTTTTGGACGCACTTACCCTATGTGTAATAGTATAAAAAATTGGCAAAATCCACATTGTTCTTCTAAAACGTAAAATTATGTACACAGGTTCACTTCCATTCAAATGCATAGTACACTAAGCTATGTAACACCGATGCAATGTATACAATAACTCCGTTAACATGCCAAATTTTGATAAGTATGCCCCGTGTAAGTTCAAAAATAATCATACAAAACAAAGGTTAAATTTAGATTAAATTCGACAAAAAAATAAGTATATTAACCCAAATTTCTACATATCGGATAGTTGCTACTGACTAAAAATGTCGCTTTGTTGGTGAAAAATCTATTCCATCCCGATATACTACGTATTACTTTTTAAATTTTTTCTTAAACGCAACGTACTCCGCCGCCTTAAAGTTATAAATCGGCTTAATAATTTCTTGTAGCTCAATCGTATCCTTCGTATTATCGACAATTTCCTGCAGTGTTTTGTACGCAAATGGCGATTCATCGATTGTGTGCTCATTGACTGTTGTCGTATAAATCCCCGCCATTGTTTCCTTGAAATCATCTAAATTCAGCAGTTGCTTTGCCTTGGACCTCGACAAAATACGCCCTGCCCCGTGTGGTCCCGAGTAATTCCAATCGGCATTGCCCTTACCTGTCGCAATAAGCGAGCCGTCTCGCATATTAATCGGGATAATGACCTGCTCGCCCGCCTTCGCTGAAATCGCGCCTTTGCGTAAAATCATCGCATCTAAATCAATATAATTATGAACTGTATCAATACGGCCAACCTCTACTAATCCGGCTTGTTTCAATATGACGTCAGCAATAATTTGACGATTCAGCGTCGCAAATTGTTGTGCAATCGCTAAGTCATGCAAATAATGCTCCATCGCCGCACCCTCTACGTACGTCAGCTCCGCGGGAATTGTTTGGCTACTCGTTGTCGTTGCGTAAAACTGTTTGATTGCTGCTTCAATTTCCTGATGTCTACCCGCGCGCTTCATCTGCGTAATCAATGCTTTTAGCTCGTCTATCATACCATCAGCCTGCTTCATCGCCATTTGCTGGTGATACTTTGCGACTCTTACGCCTAAATTACGTGAGCCCGTATGAATCGTTAAAAAGTAGCGACCCGCGCTTTCATTCACCTCAATAAAGTGATTGCCCCCGCCGAGCGTCCCTAGTGACAGCAATGCTTTCTCCTGCTCAAATGGTGCAATAACGTTTGACAGGTCAACATCTTTCGCTAATGGATGGACATCCTTTCTCATGCCCAGCCCCGACGGCACATGCGCATGGATGATTTCGTCAATTTTCTCGACACTTATATTGCGTGGCAATACTTCCACACATAAAATGCCACAGCCAATATCAACGCCGACTAAATTTGGCACGACTTTATCCGTCACCTTCATCGTCGTGCCAATGACCGCACCCTTCCCCGCATGCGTGTCTGGCATAATGCGCATATGGCTGCCCGCAAAATGCGGCTGATCTAAAATCGTTTGAATTTGTTCAATTGTTGTTTCATCAATATTTTGTGTAAACACAATCGCCTCGTCGTATTTGCCTTGAATTTTTTTCATTGCTTGTCCTCCTCGTCTATCACAATTGTAACGGATAATATGAACCCATTTTCTATGTTCGTTCTCATTCATCCTATCGCTCAATTTTTTACGTTATTGACCATATTTCTACATCTCTTTTGAAGCAAAAGGTAGGTATACCCTAAGGATACACCTACCTTTTGTTTATTCCTTCCTTTTTATAGGCACCGAGAGCCTGTCTACTGCTCAACATTAATGGTGATTACCTTTTTGTGCTTCGGTTGCTCATACGTTTGTAGCCCCAGCGCTATTTGTGGATTCTTCTTATACTTCACCCGCAGCGGCCTTTCCTCACGATCTAGCGGACTATTCGGCTTTTCCCTATATTCATCCGTCTTTTCATACTCTTGTTTCGCATCCATTAAATGCTTCGTTAACACCTCACGATCCTCTTCTGGACCTTTCTCAATATTTTTAGAGATGCGCAATATAGCTGTTTGTACCTCCATTTTAGACGGAGCCATGCGCATACTCAGCTCCATCATCTCGCGCTCACGCATAATACGGTCAATATAGTGCATTTGGCCTGGCGCATTTTTGCGAATGTAGCTCATTTCTTCTGATGTCAGCTTCCTCCCGTTTTTGAATTTCTCCATTAAGCTCTGTACTTTCGGATCATCGTCGCCCATCTCATTTTGCGCTTCTTGAATTTCTGCAACTACACGCTGCGCCGTTTCCTTTATTGTCTCCTTGGCGCTCTGTGCTTGCTCGATAAAGTTTTGTGGCTCTGCTGGTTTTGGTTGCTCTAGTTGTTTTTGTTGCTGCGTTTGCTGCATGACCCACTGTGAAGCGATTTGTCCAATTCTCATCGTATCCACCTCAAATTTTAGTGTTTTCAGTTATTTTATCGACTGAATTTTCAATAAATTAATTAAATTAAGCGAAAGTATTTTAATGAATAAATAGCGCGCACACATCATATAAAAATTCTATTCTTCCGTTCTATTTCCCTTATAAATCCATAAAATTTATACTATTGAGCCAATCGTCAATGTCATTGGCTTTAACGTTGATGCAAATGGCCAAGCACAGTTAGAACAGATTGCTAAACAAGGAAACGGACAATACGTATACGCTACGAATAAGCAAGCTTTTACAGATTCGATGAAGGCGATTGAACAAATTGTCCAGGCGTGGGAAAAGCAAAAACATCAATTAATTGACGAGGCAGTGAAAAAGCTTTGGCACAGGAAACGTATTTTACACACGCTAAGTAAACGAAAAAGTACGAGCATCGCCTTGCTCGTACTTTTTGAATGTCTAATCACTCCCAATTCCACAGCTCCACATCCCCAAGCTGCACGTCATAAACCCCGGGCTCTCCGCGCAGCTTTAACAGCTCCTTTGTCGGCCCTGTAATGACCGCACCGTACACCTTAAAACCATTTGCTTGAATATAGTCATAACGCTCTTGTAAATAACTTAGACCTAAAAATTCATGCTTCGTCTCAAGTAGCTGCTGCATATTCGTCTGGTACATGTCCTTACTTTCCTCAATCGTATCAAGATTTAGCGAACGATTAAACTGTCCGCCGCGGAAATCCTCGCCGTGCGCATGGCCACCGTAAAGGCCGATTTTATCCTGTACACTCACCGACGCACCTGAACCACCATAAGCGGTCGGTGTAAAATCCTCAAACTCCCCTGTAAATAACGGCATCCATAGTGCGTCCACCTCATAGCGCGATAGCTTTTCTAGCAAAGTTTCTGGTGTCATATACTCCGTCGTTGTAAACTTTAATTCAGCAACGGTTCCTTCAGGCAACATTTCGAGGCGTTGCCAAACGGATTGTGAGTCGTCATCCTCATGCTTATCATTTGGTAGGACAAATGAAAATGTATTCAGCTGGGCACGTCCCGGATGCTCATAATGAATGCTTGAAGGATTTTTAAATAGGCGTAATGAAACATGGGCGTCACCTACGACAATTTTCAACAAAGGCTGTGCATACGTTTCTGTACCAAACGCATTCACCTCACTGCCGAACAGGTTCGTATACTCTACATACACATTCGGGTATTTCATACTCGTTGCAACTTGAACATAATAAGCCTTCTCATATTTCGCGCCAAACTTTTCCGTAACAAACAGCATTCCAAACAGATACACCGCGTAACATACAAAAATGACAAATAGAATACGTATAATTTTAATCGTCAATAGCCATTTCGAGCGTTTCAAAATTTTCTCTTCCTTTTCAGGCGTCCAGTCATTCATCGTTCATCTCCCCCTTCACTGCATTATTCATTTTTTACGTGCCCGGTGCAGCAGTATTTTTACATTTCCCTCTGAAATACGCAGCAGCTGACTTATTTCACGATAAGAAAATTGCTCATCCTCGCGCAAAATATACACGGTGCGATAGTTTTCCGGCAACTGTACAAGTAGCGATTGCACAGTTGCCGCGCTTTCCTTATTAATTACTTCCTGCTCTGGTAAACCGTACGGACTACACATGTCCCTCGGCTTCAAAAAAAGCTGAAATAAAGGGTTTTTCCTTCTCCGCTCGATCTTTCGCCATTCATCTAAATATGTATTTCTCGCCACCTGAAATAACCACGCCTTTGCATGTAAAACATCCGCCTCGTACAAATGGATTGTGGCGCGGACAAAGGTTTCCTGCACTAAATCCTCGGCTAGCTCTGCATTGCCGCACATTTTGTATAAGTAATAATATAAGGACTTCATATATTGACGATACAGTGTGTCTAGATGCTCATATTTATCCATACGCACCCCTTTCTAGCACTATCCATTACACGTTTTTTTGCGGGGAATGTTACACAATTCAATAAAAAAATCCGATAAGCTCTATTTTAGGGCTTACCGGATAAATAAGGAACAAACTTTTAGACAACCTGCTCCTCGACCAAATAATTATGCATACAATCAATCGGTAGCTGCGCGGCGAGTAGCGCACGGCTTGCTTCATGCTTCACGTACTTCAGCTGCTCGACAGTCGTCTGCTCTACAATTTGCCCTTGATGCATAATTGCGATGTCATCAGCAATTAGCTTGACTGCATGTAAATCATGCGTAATAAAAAAATACGTTAACTTGAGCTCGCGCTGTAATTTTTTCAAGAGCTTTAAAACACTCACCTGCACAAGAACATCTAGGCTGTTAATCGATTCATCTAATACAATAAGCTTCGGCTTCGTCGAAAGCGCACGCGCAATCGTAATGCGCTGTAGCTGGCCGCCACTAAATTGATGCGGATATTTATGCATATCAGCACGCTGTAAGCCGACCATTTCGAGTAGCTCACCGACTCTTTGCTCAATTTCGGCCTTTTCGAGCCGTTCGTGCACACACATCGGCTCAGCAATACTATCACGAATACGCATTTTCGGATTAACCGCGCTGTGGCAATCTTGAAAAACGACCTGTAACGCATGCTGCAAAAAGCGCTTCTCTGCTCCCTTAGCGCGGTGAATGTCTATGTCATGAAACATAATTTTCCCTGCGTCTGACTTTTCAATACCGAGTAGCATTTTGCCTAGTGTGCTTTTGCCAGAGCCGCTTTGCCCGAGTAGCGCAAAGCAGCTTCCCTCTTGAATCGTCAATGTCACATCACGAACGGCGTGAATATGCTGTGGCTTTTTGAATAATTGCTTTTTCGTGTATGTTTTTGACACACCTTGAATACTAATCATCCGGCTACCTCCATTCGTACCCAGTGCCCCGCGTCATATTCAACAAGCTCGCCGCAAATGTCGCCGGTGAAATGATCCTGTAGTGCATCGAGTGCTAAATGCTCATCTCTCGCTGCCACGAGCATACGCGTATACGGATGCACCGGATGCAGTAAAATATGACTCGTCGGCCCCTTTTCGACAATGATGCCACGGTGCATCACAATAATTTCCGAGGCGATATTGGCAATGACCCCTAAATCATGCGACACAATGAGCATCGCCATATTTTTCTCTGCCTGCAGCTGCTTTAGCTGCTTAATAATTTCGAGCTGGGTTGTCGTATCCAGTGCCGTTGTCGGCTCGTCTGCTAACAGTAATGCTGGCTCAAGGCTTGCTGTCATCGCAATCATCACGCGCTGTAGCATACCGCCACTTAGCTCATGCGGATATTTCTTTAAAATAGTCACGTCCTGTAATTGAAAGCGGGCTAGCTGCTGCTCAGCCATTTCCCTTGCCTCTTTTTTCGAAATGGACAGGTGCGCACGCAGTGTTTCCACAAAATGCGCGCCAATCGTCACAATCGGATTAAACATGGACATCGGATTTTGCATAATGAGCCCAATATCTTTGCCGCGCAGCTTACGCATCTCCTTTTCTGGCAAGCCAATGAGCGATTTGCCCTGAAAGACAAGTTCACCGGTCATGCTCCGCTGCTTTCTATACAGTTGTAAAATTGTCGTACAGAGAACCGATTTCCCGCTACCACTTTCGCCAATAATCCCCACGATTTGCCCCTGTTCAATTGAAAAATTAATTGTATGCAGCACGGGAATTTTCTTATCGCCATTTTGTAGCGTTACATTAAGCTCTTTCACTTGTAGCATAGTGTCCTCCTACAGCGTTTTCGGATCGAGCGCATCTCGTAGCGCGTCCCCGAACGCATTAAAAATTAATACGGTTAGTGTAATCATTACACCTGGAATAATCATCAGCTCTGGCTTCGTCATTAAATACGTTTTACTTTCACTAATCATCATGCCCCATTCCGCAGTCGGCGCCGTCACACCAAGTCCTAAAAACGACAGCTCGGACACCATTAAAATGGTCGTGCCAAGGCCAATTAGCTTGAGTAGTAGCATTTGTGGGAATACAAACGGCACAATATGACGAAAAACAATCGTTGTTGCCGGAACACCGCACAACCGCGCATACGTCACATAATCAGCCTGCTTTAAGCTAACAACTAAATTGCGAATCATTCGCGCAAACCCTACCCAGGTCACACACACAATCGCCAGTAGTAAATTTTTCACACCCGCACCGAGCGCACCGACAATCACAATAGCAAAAATGAAATTCGGAATGGCCAGTAAAATATCACAAATACGCATCAGCACTAAGTCGATCCAGCCCCCAACAAAGCCTGCTAGTAAACCAACTACTAGGCTAATAACGAGCGTCGCCAGTAGCACAATAAATGCAATCGTCAACGACACCTGCGTCCCTTCGATTAAACGCGACAGCACGCAGCGCCCCAAATGATCCGTGCCAAGTGGATAGTCGACCGAAAAGCCTTGTAATTTATACGCCACATTCGTTTCATGCGGATCATTTGGCATGAGCCATTTTGCAAAAATAGCGACGAAGCACAGCACAAAAACAAGTGCGCCACTTACATAAAGTGACCATTTCTTCATGACACATCCTCCTTTAGCCGCGCACGTGGATCAATCCATGCACAAAGTAAATCCGCAATAAAATTAATGATCAAGTAAAACAGCCCGACAAATAAAATAAATGCTTGCAACACAAAATAATCACGCGCCGTAATGGCCTCGACGATAAAGCGCCCCATGCCCGGAATGGTAAAAATAATTTCAACAATCGCCGAACCACCAATCAAGACGCCCGCTGTCATTGCAAGGGATGTAATGAGCGGCACTAATGTCCCTTTAAAAATATGGCGACGCACAATGACATGCTCCGGAATCCCGCGTGCACGTGCAAACGTCACAAACGGTTGTCCCAGCTGCTCAATCATATTCGTTCGAATCAGCCGCACATAAAACGGAATGACGCCAATTGCAAGGACAACAGCCGGTAAAATCATTGTATCAACTGTGCCCCAGCCCATAAGCGGTACTAAATCTAGCTTCAGTGCCACGGTATAAACGAGCACAAACGCGAGCCAAAAGCTTGGCATCGACGCGACTGAAAAAATCGTCAGCCGCGTCCCTTTATCAAATAGTGAATCCTTTTTCATCGCGCTCAGAATACCGACCGGCACACAAACGACGATAATGAGCAGGAATGCAACGGCCGCTAGCTGCATCGTCACGGCGAAGCGGCTAAATAAATCCTCCATGACCGGATTGCTCGTCAAAAATGACGTCCCAAAATCAAGCTGCATCGCGCTGCCTAGCCACGACACGTATTGCGTCATAATTGGCTTATTGAGGCCGCGCTCCTCCCGAAGTAACGCGAGCGACTCCTCGGTCACGGGAATATTATTTGCACTAAAATACGCCTCGACCGGGTCCACCGGCATAATGCGTACGAGGAAAAACGCAATAAGCGTAATGCCCCAGAGCGCAATGAGCATACTGAGTAAACGTTTTAGTATATACTGCCCCATCTAATCACTTCATTTCATATAAGTTAACCGGTACTTCGTATTGCTGCGGTGAGAAGCCAAGCGATGTAAATACATCATTAGCGACTAAATAATTTTGACGATACGAAATCGGTAAAAACATTGCCTCATCCTGAATCATCGCTAAAATATTTTTATATAAAGCCGTGCGCTCTGCCTCATCTGTCGAGCGAATTACTTGTAAAATATCGGCTTCAAGCTCTTTAGCAGATGCCGTCCCAAGCATGGCAAAGTTGCCAATTTGCTTCTCACCTGTCATCGTGCGCATATACATGTGCGGGTCATACGGTGCACCCCACGTATCGTTGAATACTAAGTTAAAATCGCCAGCTTTTAAGCGACCGTATAAAATTTGGCTTTCCTCCCCAACAAGCTGCACATCCACGCCTGCCTTCTTCCATTCCCCTTGCATGTATTCAGCGATTGATTTTTGAATTTGGTCACTGCTGTTAAATGCAAAGGTCACAGCTAATGCTTGCCCGTCCTTTTCGCGAATTGCTGTCTCTGGATTTAACACCCAGCCGGCTGCCTCTAAAATTGCAACCGCCTGCTCGACATTGTACGCATACGTCGTTACATCAAGCTCACTGTACGGGAAGCCCGGTGAGAAAAGTGTCGTTGCTGGCTGTTCAAGTCCATTTAATACATGCTCCACGATCGTGTCGCGGTCTAATAAATATTGGAATGCCTGGCGCACTTCCTTTTGATCCGTCACCGCTGCAAGAGAATTCATCGCGATTAAGCGCGTAGATAACGGCTCTGAAACTTCTGTAATGTACTTGCCCTGTTCTTTTGATGTATGGAACTCTACGGGCGCAAGCTGGCCGCTACCAAAAATTAAATCAATATCACCCTTTTCAAGCGCCATCATACGGCTTTGTGAATCGCCCATAACCTGTACAACAACCTTTTCAAGTGCTGGCTTTTCGCCCCAGTAATTTTCGTTACGTGTAAATTCTGCGTAGCGGTCCTTTTCATAAGCCGATAAAATCCATGGCCCTGTCCCAATTGCCTTTGTAATGCCGTCTGCTGTGTGGCCACTTTCCGGGAAGCCTGCATCCGCTAGCATGCGTAGTGGACGAATGAGTGCGAGCTCCTGTAAAAATGGATAGTAGGCATTTTTCAAATGAATGGCTACCTGCATATCTCCTACAACCTCTACTGATTCAATAACTGCCACAACCTCAAGCCAGCTATGCGCATCAATATTCGCAATAACCGTATCAAAATTGCGCTTTACATTGTCTGCTGTTAGTAACGAGCCGTCTGAATAGTTGACCCCTTCACGCAGTGTAAATGTATAGGTCTTACCGTCCTCCGACATGTCCCAAACCTCCGCTAGCCCCGGTGCGATTGAGCCGTCATTGTTATACACAACAAGCGGATCATATAGCATCGCCTGTGCGAACATTTCATTCGGTGAATAAAGATGTGGATTCACCTCACCACCAATATCCTTTGGCCATGACATCACGAGTACATTATCTTTTTCCTCTGCCTCACTCGCTTCATCTGACTGACAAGCTGCTACTAGCAGCATCATTGCCGCAAGTAGCAGCATCCCTATTTTTTTCATTTCATTTCGTTCCTCTCTGTTTATTAATTCACCGAAATTTGTTTCATTTCCACGCTCTTTTTAGCGGGATAAAAATTGTAAATGACTGCGATGACACCAAGCAGTGAGCACGCCACAAACATCGCCTCGTACGAGAAAAACTGCACGATAAAGCCCATTAGGAAGCCACCCATTGAAAAGCCGAAGTCATACGACGCCAAAAACACACCTAGTAAAATATGTCGCTGGTCGTTCGGGACAGCGAACGATATGTATGTCGTCAGTGTTGGATACAGCATCGCCATTGCAATCCCATTAAATACCGCACTGACATAAAGAAATGCAAGCACTGCTGGGAAGCTAGCGAGCAAGCCCGTTCCAATCACCGAGCTCATTAACACAAGCGCGATAAATTTAGGATGCCAGCGCCCGTCTGACGGGATATATTTACGAAATACAAAGCGGCTCCCGACAACAACAAATGCCTGAACAAATAAATAAAGTGCCGCATTGCCGATGTTTTCTGTTACTAAAAACAATGGTAAAAAAGCAGACAGCGCACCGAAAATCGCCGCACCAATTAGCATCACAACCGCTGATTTCATTAAGCCTGACTGCTTTCTTGACTCCTTCATGGCACCTAGCATTTCGCGCATTGTAAAGGACGCATTCGGCTTTCTCGTTTTTGGTAATGGTGATTTAATAAAAAATAATAGCGGTAAAAAGGCCAGTACCGTAATAAAGAGCAACAACCATTTCATATCGCCCTGTATCCACAGTGCAAGCGCAAGTGCAGGTCCGTAAAGACTCGGTAGCACGGTGGATAACGAATACATCGCCATTCCCTGCCCGCGATCCTCATCACGTAGCACCTCACTAATGCCAATTTGCATCGCCATTGAGAAAAACGCGGTCACTACACCTTGCAAAATACGCACCGCATATAAGCTTTCCACACCCATTAACACGTAGAGTAACAGCGCCAATGTATGACCTACGAGCAGCCACTTCATAATCGTCATGACACTATATTTTGCGACCATTTGCCCTGCCCACGGACGCAAAATCATACAAACAAACATATACATCCCCATCAGAATGCCGATTTCTGCCTCACGCATACCATGCTCGGACGCCTGAAGGGGGAAAATAACCGTTAGTACCGAATTGGCCGTAAAATAAAACATCGCGAGCCCATACATTTGCAGCATTGATATTGATAGTGGATTATTTTTCATCTATAAACCTCCCCTCACTTTTAAAGAGTAATTATTACGATTTGAAAAAGTGTAAAATTTTTTACGTGGACAATTTGAAGAGCATCTAATTGTTCACGTATATTTTTAGTTGAAAACAGTAATCATTACCATTTGGATAGTAGCATAGTGTTTTTCTCCTTGTCAATTACTTTTTTGAAATACTATCTATCTTTATTATTTGATTCTCTTATTGTTCGTCGCCTCGACTCCGCAGTACCAAGCAATGGTTTCCTACACTACTAAGTCTAAAGGCGTACACGCAAATTCTAAATGGTTTTCAAATTTTACTGAATTGATAACGAAAAGGTACGCACCGAAGTACGTACCTTTTTACCTACTTTACTCATATTTTTTAGCACTAAAAATATGCATTCCAGATAGGACGCATAATAAAAACAGTAAAAGTAATCTCAGCCAATCCATCGTAATCCAAAAGTCGCCCCCATTCATAATATCCGTACTTAAACTATACGCATCAATAAACATACCTTGATTATAAAATAATCAGAGCGAAATTATGAATGAACAAAAACTTAACAAAAAGACCATACTAGAAAATATTTTTCCCTCATGCTAAAACTCCCTTTTTTCCGACAGTAAAGTCATTTCATTTGCTCGTCCTTTACCCCAACCGGCAAATAATACGACAAATTATCCGTAATCATCCCACCAACACGCAAGCCTATTGCACCTGCACGCCCGTTCAGAAGGAAACTACCGATTAATAATTCGCCTGTTTGCTCGCCTCTTACACTTTGAAACGTTGCTTTTGGTTGCGGGATGTAGTGCTGGTAAATACTTGTGTACTGCTTATAAGATGTGTGACAATCCGCTTTTTGCAAATGACCCTGTTTATCATAAATTTCCACCGTATCGCCCTCGCGCCCAAATACAGGCTTTTTCACGTAAGGCATCCCTTTGCTACGTAGCACACGCTCATCTAAATACGTCGGTAAAAAGTATTCGGCAATCCAGGCATGCTCCTCCTCGCTAAAAAAGGCATGCCGCTCCTCATGCAGACCCCAAATGACTGCCTGCACCGCTTTATTTTGCAGTAAAAAAGCAGAAGGTGGGTTCACTATTGTCACAAGCTGCTGCTCAACTAACTCAAGCAGCCAGACACCAATCGGATTGCCGTCTATGTCTAGGTCGTACACCGCATTCTCAATCGGAAACGTTTGACGATACAGCACGTCAATGCGCTGGCCAGCCTCATCAAATAGTCCAACACCGCGGCGAATTTGCAGCTGCTTTAGCGGCGTAAATTTCGCACCTGGCACAAACTGCATTAAATAAAGCGCAGTATAATAATCCTCTATATGCTCATCATGCGCGGTAAAAACAACATGCGCATCCCTCGGCACACTCTCCTGCACCGCACGCTTTAAACGCTCTTCCATCTGGGCATTCGGGTTACTTCTTTTAAACTGGCGACAAACACGCTCATTCACAAAAAATAGCTCCTTAATAAACGTCGGCGTATCGGCATTTAGCTCGATGCATTTATAGCTGCCGTTATACTCGATGAAATCAAAGCGCGCAATGACCGACTCTGGCTCGATTGTTTTCAGCCGAAGAAAGGCAAGCGTCTCCACCGGGTAGCCCATGTCGAGCAATGTCTCATCTTCTACATTTCTCAACAAATGCGCTATTTTAAAGAAAATTTGCCCCGCTCGCTCCGTTGCAAGCCGAATCTTCTCTACCTGTGCTCGCGTCAGTGCGTGCACATCATAAAGCGCATATTCCTCCCCATATAAATCTGGCCAAAATTGCTCGATTCCCGCATAAAATTGTTGGCGCTGTTCTTTATACATCGTAACTCACTCCAAATCCG
This sequence comes from Solibacillus sp., assembly GCA_040274725.1. Taxonomy (GTDB): domain Bacteria; phylum Bacillota; class Bacilli; order Bacillales_A; family Planococcaceae; genus Solibacillus. Next base: position 56,514 of record JBEMAQ010000004.1, read on the forward strand.
TCACATACATTACATACACGCCGCGGTCCTCATCAATTTCTGTCGACGTGACGAGCATTTGCCCAACTGATGGCACCTCAACAATATCCTTAAGTAAATAACGCATCACGTCAAAATGCGTCGCACAGGAAATGCGGTCAACTAGCGGATAACCAGCATGGGCGCTTCTAAACTCAATATGTATTCCTTGGCCGCGAAAGCTTTGCTCGCCCTCACCGCGCACATTACTTCCTAGTTCCTTTAACACGACAACCTCTGCACCCGCCTCCATCTCATTGGACAGGCGCTCATATTGCTTACCTTGCATAATAAAATACGTACAAAGTTGCCGTGCATAAAACTCATCGGCACCTACATCATTTGCGTCATACTCATAAAATGGCTCCATATAGCCTACTTTTTCAATATAATAAATCAGCTTCTTCATATGCATCCTCCTAGTACGTTAAGCATTTTGCCACAATCCAACCGACTGCAAGTGATAGCGCAAGTAGCATCGTACCGACTGCACGGTTATCCTCCTCAATCGCCTGCTGAATGCTATAGCGCACGGTCAGCACTTCTGCGAGGAAGAACACGATAATTTGCGCAAGTATGCCAATCGCACCCCAAATGACCATATCCAGCAGTGAGACGGAATACTCCACAGCCGCACCTAATACGAGTGCAAGCCCGACGACCTTGCCACCTAGAAGCATCGCCGCGGCAACATTTTTCTTGGCAATTAACCGAAACTCGTTAATTTTCGGTGTGCTCATCGCAAACAGTAGCATCCCGATTACGAGCAAGCTTAGCGATACACCTAAATATGCTAAAAAATTTAAATAAACATTCATTTTTTTCTCTCCTATCCACCATAGCTTTTTGAGCCCGTACCAAAGCCCGAGCTTGCCTTTGCCTTATAGCTTGCATAATCACGATTACTTTGAAGTGCGGATTTACTTTGAAAATAACGACCGGCATAATAGTACGCGCCGTAATGGCTTGAACGACTTTCATCGCATTGCCACACCCCGTCCTCCTCCGACCATTCCCAGTTACGACAACTTTCATCAGTTGGCTTTGCTGGTAGATTTGTTGTAGAAGTGCCACAACCAGCAAGTAGCGCCGCAGCTGCCGAGATGCCAACCATTACCTTTTTTGTTTTTTCCATATGTACTAGCCTCCCTTCCTACACTATACGACGTAAATTGTAAAAAAGATTCATTAAATCCCATATTTATACACGCTAATAGTAGATAAAAAAAGCATGAGCGATTTGTTGCCCATGCTTCTCATCTAAATAGTTATTTCATTGCATCCAATAAACCTAATCGAATCCTGTCCTACACTTTTAATGATGATATTTCGCCACAAATCGTACTTGCGGCATTACTATTTTTTTCAAAAATATTAGGTAGCGCACAACAACATACAGTACTATCACAAGCGCAATGACAAACTCGGCATTTGCTAAAGCTTGCAGTAGCATGTAATCTGTCAGCTCGGCCATACGCGCAGCTGCCGTTGCACTAATAACCAGTGGGAATGTGAATGCCGCAAAGCTTGGGTAAAATGGAAGTGCCACGAGTTTTGGCAATTTACTCACCGCTACTACATACAGAATTTGCGAGAGCACAAATAAACCCACAACAAACGTGCTATTCAAATGCGTAGTTATTTGTAGATAACCTACTAAACAAAGTGAACCCGGTGCTGCAACAATTGTAATAAGTGGTTTCACGCCTTCTTCTAATGTTTGTTGGCGTAAACGCACAATGACAACAGGTAGTAACATGACATAACTAATGAATACAACGTAAAAAATCACCTGGCTAATCATCGGAAATACGGTACCGGCTGTTACTGGCACAATGCCTAAGCCAACAAATAAAATAAACCAACTGGGATAAATCGCAGAAAGTGTTAGCTGTTTTTTCCACATAAAGCGTTGAATAAAGTAAGCAATAAGTGCGAGCTGTATGATAAAGGCAGCAGTCCATACGACATAAGCAAATACGCTGAACTGTGCAAGAATGCTCGCAAACACCATTATCCCCATTGTAAATGTAGGCGCAACAGAAGCCACAACAGGATTTTGTAAATCCTGTTTGACAGTGCTCCATGCAAAAATGATTTTGGCTGTGAGTAATCCCCACGTGATGACGCCTAAGTAGAAAAAGAGTTCACTCAAAAATTGTTGCTCAAATATCGTGGCAAGGTTTGTTATAGAAAATAAAGCAAGCATTAAGCCGCTCATTGGAATTGGAATTTGTTTTATTAACTGTCTCATGATGATACTCTCCCTTTTGTTTTGCTACTGTTAGCTTAAACCGCTTTTAGTTATAACGGAAATATATATTTGTTATACTAATTATTAAATAACTTAATAATTTAGGAGGGATTTATGTTGATGGATATGTTGCGGATTTTTACGAAGGTGTATGAATGCCAAAACTTTTCGCGCGCCGCGGAGCTACTATTTATTTCACAGCCGACCATTTCACTGAAAATGAAACAGCTTGAACAGCAGTTAGATGTCCAGTTGTTTGTGCGCCAAGGGGCAAAGAGTGTGCAGACGACCGAGCAGGCCGATATGTTGTATAAGCGCGCAAAGGAAATGCTGCGCTTTTGGGAGGAGACGACGCTGGCTTTGCAGGATGCCGAGCCTACTACACTCACGATTGCCTGTTCAAATACGTTCGGTGTTTATTATGTACCAAGTTGTGTCGCGGAATTGACTGACGCATTTCCATCTGTGCGGCTAACACTCAATTTAATGAACTCTGAGGAGGCTGTGCACGCACTGCGTCAGGACGCGGCGGATGTTGCACTTATTGAAAAACCGATTGCGACAGATGGACTTACGAAAGAATTACTATTTCGTGATGAGCTTGTACTCGCTGGTTCAGGAGAGCGCTGGCTTATGCGTGAAGAGCATTCGGGGGTTCATTATTTCAACGAGCTGTATTTAGTGGAAAACGGTCTTACACCGCATAAAATTTACGCAAATAATGCCGAACTCATTCGCCAATTACTCCATCAGCAGGTTGGTCAAACCATCTTACCGAAAGTTGCGGTAACGGATGTTCCCTACCAACGATTACCTGGAAAATATAAACGCAACATGTATCTTGTTGCACAGCAAAAGCAAAATCAGTTTCTCATGGAAATAGTCACGTGGCTTGTACTGCATTTTCAGCAGCGATATAACGACTAAATCAGAAAATAGAGACTACACTAAAATGCTCGCACAGCCTCTATTGCCCAGTTAATGCTTCGCGTGATCAACCGCCTGATGTAGTAAATTCATGACATGCGCATCATCGCTCACATAATAAATCATCGTGCCTTCACGTCTCGATTTCACAAGACGTAAATTTTTCAAAAAACGTAGCTGATGCGAAACGGATGACTGGCTAAGCCCGAGCTTCTCCGCAATATCATTCACCGCATGTTCGCCGCAGCACAGCATATTCAAAATGCGCACGCGCGTTGGGTCGCTGAGTGCTTTAAATGTTTGAGTAACAATAAATAATGTTTCCTCGTCTAGTTCATGCGCTATTTTTGTATCTTCTGTCATAATTTCTCCCCCTTAATGATGATGGTGTGCGTGGACATCTACTTCAGCCTTTACCTGACAATGCAATGAATCATCATGCATATGTGCCGCGCCTTCAATTTGAATCGTTGCATGCTGAATATTGGCATGCAGTAAATCATGCTCGATTGTTTTTAGTAGCGCTGTTATTTCTCGCGCTGTTAAATGATCATCTACGACGACATGACACGTAAGCGCGTGCAGGCCACTTGTAATCGTCCACATGTGTAAATCATGCACTCCCCTCACCTCAGGCTGTTTTTGCAAAATGGTGAGCACCTTATCCGCGTCAACAGTCGTCGGTGTGCCCTCCATTAATATATGCAGTGCATTTTTCATCACGAAAAGTCCACTTCGACAAATGAGGACTGCAACAATCACACTTGCAAGCGGGTCTGCCCAACCAAAACCAAACCACATGATGAGTAATGCCGCGATGATTGCACCAACCGAGCCGAGCATATCACTGACAACATGCAGGAATGCCCCGCGCATATTTAAATTGTCCTTCGTGTCACTACCCTTCACCATAATCCAAGCAACAAGTAGATTCACGAGTAAACCAATAACACTAATAATCAGCATCCCCGTCGTCGCGACCTCAGGCGGATTTTGAAAGCGCTCAGCCGCCTCAATGAAAATAAAAATCGCAATCAAAATAAGCGTCAGCCCATTTATACAGGCAGCGAGAATTTCAATGCGCTTATAGCCATATGTCTTACTAAGTGTCGTCGCTCTTTCCGCCGCCATAAACGCAAACAGTGCAATCGCGAGGGATGCAGCGTCACTTAGCATATGTCCGGCATCACTAAGTAACGCCAAGCTATTTGTCATGACCCCGCCGATTGCCTCGACGATCATGAAGCTGAAAATAATCATGAACGAGATAAACAATGTTTTTTTATTGGCGCTACGAGAATGATGGTGTTCTGTCATATTATTCACTCCTTCTTTTCTATATGAGCATATGTTCATATACTATGTTAGCGAATTTTATTTGTGACGTCCATTGTCCTACATTTAAGAAGAATGTTTCATATTGGATTTATTTGGTATAATAAATTCATTACATCATCAGGAGGCTACATATGTTTTCAACCGAACAATACCTTACTGCCATTACTAGCTGTCTAGATAAAAAAACGAACCAAGTGATCCAAACACTTCAAGACGTTTTCACACGTCCATTCGCACATGACGTTGAGCTACTCGACTTTTCAACGTTCATAGACCCGATGCGATTTGAATTTACCTTGATGATGTTCTCAATGGACAAAAATGCAGGCGAAGTATTTACAGAGGAGACCGAGCTATTTGCGGGGAGCTTGGAAATTATACAAGATGCTTCTTACTATGAGCTAGACCAGCCTTTACATGATGCCTTTTTTGATTTTTATGAGGAAAACGGTGAGGAGCTTGAACAGGCCGAGCAAGAGGTGTTTGCGACATGGTTCGCGGCGTGCTGGGAGCAGGCTGGTGGCACGGCGTTTTCACTGCCTACCTATTTCGGCTTTCATGATGCAGGGATGTCGTATGATTTACAGCACGCGCGCTTCATTGATGATTCGGAGAAATGGGCATAAATGTCGATTAAACAATTGAACGAAGTGCTGTTTGCCGCGAAATATAGCGTCGGTAGCCGTGAGCATTGCGATTGTGTGAATTGCACCTTTTACGCGGATAATATCATTAAAAATACCACGCTCATCTCATTTCTTGCCTCAAAGGGAATTGACCCGCAAAAGCCGGACGGGGCATGGTGCTATACCGAGGAAAACGGCTATAAATATTATAGCGTCGACTTTTCGGGGCTGTATTCAGACGTCGAGGGCACCTTTTCTTTTGGCAAGGTGGACATCGTTATTTCCCCCATTTCACACGCCTCTCCTGGGCAACCTGACTATGTCATGGACCTTGAAGGTGCGTTGAAAATTGACTAGCCTTTTTCGGTAGTCCTAGATTGCATGTCGTAGCACTAGGACTACTCACCTAGCTCCTTCGAAACAATAAAACTACTATTTTTTCCCTTATTTTATCAAAAAACCACTATCCATTACTATTATACTATAAAATAAATCCCAACCTCTATAATCGACTTTTGAATGTAATATCACTGTAATATTGCTGTAACATTCGTGTCTTATCATTATCTTATAGATAATATTACACATAAATTACTATATAGATATAGAGGTTTTACAAATGAAAAACATAACAAAAAAAATTGGTGCACTTGCACTTAGTACAGCTATTTTATTTACATCCGTAACAAGCGCTTCTGCTGCAAACTATACGGTGGAGCGTGGCGATACACTATTTAAAATCGCCCTACAGCACGGCACAACGTATCAATCAATTATGGAATTAAACGACTTAACGTCAACGGCCATTTTCGCAGGCCAAGTATTACAGGTGAATGGCTCACCTAAAGCAACAAGTACTGCCGAAAAGGCATTTACGACTCCAAAAACAGATGTTATTAAGATTGCAAAAAAATATCTCGGCACACGCTACGTATTTGGCGGCAAATCCCCATCTGGTTTTGACTGCTCAGGCTTTGTGTATTACGTGATGAAGCAATCAGGCAAATCAATCGCCCGCACAACAGCTGAGAGCTACTACTCTAAATCAAAAAAAGTTTCTGCACCGCAAATTGGGGATTTAGTATTCTTTAGTAATACATACAAAGCAGGTATCTCGCATGTCGGCATTTATATTGGCAACGGTAAAATGATTAGCGCAAGCGGCTCTAAAGTACAAATCGAGCCGATTAAGTCTGGTTACTGGAAGAAGTATTTCACGGGGTATGGCCGTATTTAATACATAGTGATAAGACGTGTACTCATGAGGAGTGCACGTCTTTTTTACTCCGTATCCTGCCATAAAGCATGAAAGTCTTCTTCCTGCGATAGCGCGGTCTGCGTGTCTAGGTTAATCCTGATCAAATCATCCGTTTCATTCCTCGTGCCCATCCCAACAGAAGTATTCCTAATAACTTCTCTGCCCCCCTAATAGACATACCTATGCCACCAAGCTACTCGATTTCATGCGCTAGCTCATATTGTTGGTGTTCATACTCATAGCTATCCTAAATACCGTCCTTTCCCTGCTCCGTTCCAACCGAGAAAACTAAATTAGGAATCGCTTTTGGTGAAGCCTTTGCGTGGAACGTACCATCCATAATCCAAAACCTTGGCATCCCGACTGTAAACGGCTCATCGTATCTTTCTTCTAAGTAGGCAATACTATCCTGCTTTGCTTGCAAAAGCTTCCACGGAAAAGGCGTACCGAAAAAGTAAATAAATACGAGCCAGCCCACCATCAAAATAAGCCCAATTCCAATCGCTTTTCGTCTCATACACTCATCTCACTCCTCTTTTTTCCTTTATTCTACCGTAAAGCCAATATGCCCACCAAGCTCGGTATTTTGCGCTGCACCTTCAATGGTAAACTGCGCATAGCCATGCACAACATAATTGCCAGTTGGGTAACGCTCATCTAAAAACTCTTGTATAAATAACTGATAATCTTCCGCGTCCTCATCACTATAGCCACCACTTTTCCTATAGCGCTCTACTAGTGGCTCACCTTTTTTCAGCGTCGTATAGACAAGCGGCATGTCCATAAAGTAATCTATCGTATAGCCTCTCGTCGTTTCCTGTAAATCGAAATAAAATGGTGAGGTCGCATGTGTAATGACGATTTCTTCCTTGTCGCCGATATATGTAAGAGAAGCGGTAATGACTGGCTCCTGCCCTGTAAACATACCGTCATTCACCTCTAGCTCGTACAAAAAGTTATCTGCCTCCATGGTGAATAATGTTGGGTAAGTGATTGGCGTCTCTTTTACATTTGAATCTGACTCTGTCATTGTAGTGCAGCCTGCAATCAGAAGGCATATAACAATTAGTAACATCCATTCCCTCATCACGAACACCCCATTTTGTTAATTTATCCCTTTTATTATACCGTACAAAAAATAGCCATTTTCACGAATTTCCTCTACAATTAATAGAAAAAAGGATTCAAAATATGCGAACAAACGAAATAGCGCAATTAGCAAATGTCCACCCCAATACAGTAAGACTGTATGAGGCGTGGCACTATATTTCTCCGGTGCCGCGCCTAAGTAATGGCTACCACGATTATTCAGCAATCCACGTAAAACAACTACTGATTGCACGGCTCGCTTTTAGGCAGGAGTTTATTCAAAATAATTTACGAAAAAAAGCGACGAAAATTGTGCAGCTAAGCGGGCTAGAGCAGTTTGCTGACAGTCTGCAAGCCGCACGTGACTACCTGCACTATTTACAAGGTGAACTCCGTTACGCGCAGCAGGCGGTTCGCATGGTGGATACCCTGCCGCAAGCGCCGTCTACAAATCACAGCCTCTATACCCATAAAGAAATGGCCGAGGCCCTGCAGCTAACCGAGGAATCGATTCGTAACTGGGAGCGCAATGGTCTCTTTACGGTCGCTCGGAATGCACAAAACCGCCGCCAGTATACAGAGGCAGATAAGCAAAAGCTACTTATTATCCGCACGCTGCGAAGTGCCCATTTCTCGATTGCGAGCATTTTGCATTTGTTTGAGGACATCGCACAGGTCGAACAAACAGCCGACTTACACGTACTCTTAAATACACCCAAATTCACCGACGAGTTTTATCATGCAACAGATGCACTCGAGGTGAATTTAAAAAAGGCCATGACTGATGTCGCATCAATCATCACCTTACTTGAGGAATTACACTAATGGCGACGGATTTTGTGCGTCTACTAGCATGACGAGCTCATGCATTGCACGCGTTGTCGCGATATACAATAAACCACGGTCAAAGGCAGTTTGGTAGTTGTCCGCATGAACAAACGGAATGATGACCTTATCAAACTCCAGCCCCTTCGCATACTGAATCGTCGTTACAATCACCCCAGCTTCAAATGTCGTCTCCCCGTTAATCACGCGGTGCGGCGTATTTTTTAGCTTCGCCGTTACGCATGCTAAGTCCGCATCATTTTTACAAATAATCGCGGTTGTTTTGTAGTCATTTTGCACCTCGCTTACGATATGTGCCATCATAGCTTCAAGCGTGTCATATTGCAGTTCAACAGGCGCCTTGCCGTGGCGTGCAATGGGCTGAATGTCACCTGTTCGCATAAATTTCTTTGCATACATCGCGATTTCATAAGACGAGCGGTATGTTGTTGTGAGCTCCACGTATTCTAAATTCGGCAAAATCGCCTGAAACGCCTCTTTAGAAATCGTGTCATATGGTAAGAGCGCCTGACTAAAATCCCCGATAATCGTCCGCTTACACGCAAATACCTTCGCGAGCACCGCGTACTGAATGGGTGTGTAGTCCTGCATTTCATCGAGCACAAAATGTTGCACCAGCTCATAGCTTTTAATGCCTTTAAAATACAGCTGCACATATAAATACGGATACACATCGTTAAATTCAAAGTTTTTCTGTTTAAACTGGAATAGCTTTTCACCAAGCGTATCCATAAACGCGCGGTAAATTTCAAGTGGTGTGCCATATAGAAGACGCTTTTTTAAGCGCTTCGCAATGTCATTTTTACTCGGTAATTTCCCCGCACCGTCGTACTTGGACTTTAATACGTGCACAATATCCTCGGTCATGAGCGTGAGGCGTGTTGTGACTGGCTCACGTTTATACGCTTGAAAACGCCCCTGTAAATAATCCGCTGAAAACATCACGTCCGCAATCGAAATAGCCTCGCGCTTAAATAACGTTGTATCGAGCTCTGCCAAAAACCGCTGTAGCTTTTCAACAAAATTAAAATTAGCCTTTAACGCCGCGCGCTTTGTCAAATTACTCGTTGGATTTTGTAAAATGACCTTCGTTTCCTGTTCAAATGGCGTAAAGGTCACCGCAGCCGGCAGTAAATTGGCTGTTAATTCATCTAGCGTAAACGAACGAATCGGCTGCTCCCCAAGCTCTGGGAGCACAGATGAAATATAATCACCAAACACTTTATTCGGGGACAAAATAAAAATACGCTCAGCTCGCAGCGTATCACGGAATTTATATAAATAATAGGCGAGCCTATGCAAAGCCACCGCGGTTTTCCCCGAGCCTGCTACGTCTTGAATGACCACATTGTAGGCTGATTCATTCCGAACGATTTGGTTTTGCTCCCGCTGAATCGATGTAATAATGGTCTTCATTTTATCGGAGGCATGTGCGTTTAGTGTTTGCTGCAACACCTCATCTTGAATCGTTAGTGAGCTATCTAACACATACTGAATTGCAGAATCTTCAATTTTAATTTGACGCTTTGCCGTCAACTCCCCATCAAAGCGCCCGGACGTTACCTCATAAAATGCCGCGCCCAATTCAAACTCATAGTACATATTGCACACCGGTGCACGCCAGTCATAAATCAGCGTCTCCCCGTCCTGATCGCGATGCCCAAATCGCCCAATATAAAAGCTTTCTGGCGTCTTGTCCCCGTCATAAACAAACTGAAACCGCCCAAAATAAGGTGATTGAATCAGCTTGCTAATTTTCTCACGCTCTAGCACTTTAGCCAAACCATGTTTATCAATCATGTGCAGCGACTGCTGGTAATCATACACTTCAAATTTATCAAGCTCTGCCTTATAGTCCATGACATACCTTTGTAAATCTTTATAGTGAACATCCTTCGTCGTAATGTCCGCCTCCACATGTGTGAGCGCACTACGAAGGCTTTGTAGCGTCTGTTGCAAATACGTAATTTCGTTCTGATCAATCATGATATTCCTCCTGCCTTGCATCGTATCTCGTAGCTTAACAAACAAATTCTCGCTGGTGTTTAAGTGGAGGGTTTAACTAAGCATTTACTTATATAGGAGAGCGCTATGAGTTTACAACAATGAGAAAAACAATTAAAGGCACCCGCGGATAAAAACCGGCTGACGCTGCTCGCTTGCATAAGAAATAGTGAGGTATGTGTCTGTGATTTTGTCGATTTGCTTGAGAACTTCTACTTTTCTATCCACGAAAAAAGATGCAACATTACGTCACATCTTCTCGCAATTTCTTTTCAATTTTGTCCCAAGCCGTGCGCGCTGCCGCCTCGTCATTTGTGCTCAGCAGGCGGTAATGCTCATCATCTAAAATACGAAAATGCTGACTAAGCACATTTTGCTGCAGACGATAGCCGTGGCACACCTCGATATTGCGCCACCAAATATAGCCGCCGAATGTTTTTTCCTTTGATCGTAAAATGACGTCATGCGCCGTCAATTCAACGACCTCGACCGGATCGCCGCCGAGCTGATTTTGTAGCGTGGGACTATTGCGAAAGAGCGCACAAATCGCAATCGTTGTCGTCCAACCGGCCTGCATGCGCCCCTTTTCAATTTGCACGAGTGTTTTTTTCGAAATGCCGATTGTTTCAGCCATTTTATCCTGCGTGTAATCATACTCCGCGCGAATAAGCTTTACACTATTTGACGCGATGTCAATAATCGTTTCGCGGTCCACTCAGTTCACCTCGTGTAGTTTTACACTTATTATAGAGAAAATTCCCCGAGCGTGCAAAAATTGCATTATTCCTCGTCTAGCCAGCTCGTTTTCGTCGCTACAATAAAGCTCAGCACGACGGACAAGATCACAACAAGAAACGGTGCATAAAATAATAAAAAATCGGTCATAACAGCCTCCTACACATGTGTTTCCTTATCCCCAACTACATATTCCTTATTGAAAAATAATTTAAATACTAAATAAATTGACGGAATTAACAGTGCTAAACCAAATAGAAAGGCGACGACTAAGCTAATGGCCATTTCTTTACTTGTGAAGCTGTCATAAATCGTGATGTACGGATACAAAAGATACGGATAATGCGAAATACCGTATGCAAAAAAGGCAACGAAAAATTGAAGAATCATCAAAATAACCGCCAAACCATAGCGCCTTTTTTGCCAAATAAAATACACCGTCGCGATAAATAGGACACCGGACACACCGAATAACCAAAATAAATCCACCATATTCGCATAGTGCCAGTTATTCGTACGGCGCAACTCAACAATAATACCGATTGCACTAAGTATAAGCGGAGCTGCCCAAATCAGGGTGTAGCGGCGCATTAAATCACTCGCTGGTGCGTCCTCTGCATGCCTTGCGTACCACGTTAAAAAGGTGGCCGAAATGTAGAGCACAGCTGTCACACTTAGCACGACGATTGCCCACGCGAGCGGACTAGTGAACAGCGCATTGTAGTTGAGACGCGGATTACCGGCAACCATGTCAATATAGCCACCCTCTGTAATCGTCAGCACGACCGAAAGCGACGCTGGAATGAACAGACCTGAAATCCCGTAAGCAAGCGCATAGCCTTTATGACCGCTCGTGCCGCTATATGCCTCAAAAGCATAATAGCTCCCGCGGACTGCCAGTAATATGAGCGCAATCGATGCTGGCACAAGTAGCACCGTACCGAAATAATACGCAGTTTGCGGGAAGAAGCCGACAATGCCAACAAAGAAAAAGACGAAAAAGACGTTCGTAATTTCCCATACTGGTGATAAATAGCGTTTAATGATACGCGAGAGGACATCCTGTTTATTTGTGACTACGCTATACGCATTATAAAAACCTGCGCCAAAATCAATAGAGGCGACAATAACGTAGCCAAAAAGAAAGATCCATAATACCGAAACACCGAGTATTTCAAGTGTCATCGTTGTTCACCGCCCTCTCTCGTTGCAAGCTCTTTTGTTACTGGATTGCGCTTAAACATTCGGTGCATGACGACCGCACAGCCAATGCCTAAAATGAGGTATACAATGGCAAACGCGATAAATAAATAGTTCACACCTGTTGCCGTCGTCGCGCCCTCCTCAGTCCGCATAATGCCATACAAAATCCACGGCTGGCGTCCCATCTCAGCTAACCACCAGCCCGCTTCAATCGCAATCACAGAAAGTGGACCACCAAGCACGATGAGCACGCGATACCACTTCGCATGAATCCACGCCCATTTTTTGCGCATACCAATAACAAATAGCAGCGACAGGAAAATCATCCACATTCCAATCATGACCATTACATCAAAGAAATAATGAATAATAAGCGGTGGACGCTCATCCTCTGGAAATGCGTTTAACCCAATGACTTCTGCTGAAAAATTCGTATACGCCAGGAAGCTTAACGCCTTTGGAATATGAATGGCGTACTTAATATCGCCTTCCCCGTCTATTGTGCCAAATAAAATCAAGCCGACTTCCGTTCCTGTTTCAAAATGCCACTCCGCTGCCGCAAGCTTCTCCGGCTGGTACTCAGCTAAATATTTCGCCGAAAAGTCGCCAATGAGTGCAGAGGCAATGGAGAATATAAGCCCGAGCTTCATCGTTAAATACAGCGCCTTTTTGTGATACACATGATTCTCCCCGCGCAGCAGCTTATACGCAGCAATCGCCGCTAAAATAAACGCTACGGTCATAAATGCTGTTACGAGCACATGTCCAACCTTCGTCGGCATCGCCGGTGTTAGCATCGCAAGGAACGGATGAATATTCATAAGCTCACCGTCTACAATCGAAAAGCCTTGTGGTGCATTCATAAACGCATTGACAATCGTAATAAATAGCGCGGACATCCCCGCACCAATCGCAACAGGAATAAGCAGTAGCATATGGTGCTTCGGATTTTTGAAGCGGTCCCATGTGTATAAATAAATGCCTAAAAAAATTGCCTCAAAGAAAAATGCGAACGTCTCCATAAAAAGTGGCAGTGCAATGACCTTCCCCGCAAGCTCCATAAACTGTGGCCACAAGAGAGACAACTGCAGCCCAATAATCGTGCCCGTCACAACGCCAACTGCCACCGTAATCGTAAAGCCGCGCGCCCAGCGACGAGCCATTAATGTGTAGTGTGCGTCTCCCTTTTTATAACCGACATATTGCGCGATTAAAATCATGAGCGGCACCCCAACCCCAAGCGTCGCAAAAATAATATGAAATGATAAGGTCAGCTCGGTTAATGCTCGACTCCAAAAGACGCTGTCCATGTCGCGCGCCCCTTTCTTTTAATAGATTTCCTTAATATCCTCTTTCTAATTTAGAGCCAAAAGTGACTTTCACAAAAATCTTTTCCTAGTATGGCGCAAGCAGACGTTTGCTATACAGCTGGACTAAACATAGGTCATTTACTTTTCATACGGAAGTTTGCAAATCACGATCAAACGATACAAAAAGGCAGAGAGAATCTACATCCCTCTGCCTACTTGCCTTACTTTATCTGTTCAAAAAGTGCTGTCGTTTTTTCCGAAGTTGTTTCATTCACGTAATAGCGCTTGCCACCTGCGATAAATGTAATAAATGGTGGTTTACTTTTATCAATAAACAGCTTCACTTTGTCACCATTCTCTAATTTAAAATGCCCTTTTAATTTTGAGCCAAGTGCCGAACCATTTGTACGCATTGAAATCGCGGGCATTTCCTCAATAAGTGCAAGCTCCGACACGTCTGCTAAAGCAAATGTATCACCATACATCCCGCCAATTGTAAGCTCGTCGTCTGTTACCGTAATGGCGGTCGGCTGCATGGAAAAATACAAAAGGATGCCGACACCGACCACCACAACAATCGAAATAATGCCTGACCATTTTGCACCTTTACCAAACTTGCCTGTTCCTGTATACGTCACCTGTTCATAAAACTTTTGTGATTTGAAAATAACGACAACCGTTGAAATGAGTAAAATAACAACGCACACAATGATTCCATTCGACCAATTTAGCCATTCACATACGACCATCCCAAAAAATACGAGCGCTAAAAAATACGCATAAAACGCCATCATCTTGCTAAGCCCTTTAATATCTACCTGTGCCTGCTGCTCCTTTGGCATCGTGTTGTAACCTGAAATTAAAAAGCCACCTTTACCTGTTTGCATTAAAATACCTAGTAAAATCATTAATAGTGCAATCCCGATTAAAATCATGCTGCTCACATCCTTCTCTGCTAGTCTTTCTAGCTTTATTATAGCGAATTTTCATGCTTCATACGAACCATATAATAACGGACTGCCTAGCAAAAAAACGATTAAAATTAGCAAAAGGGCGTGTCCAGAAATACGAATCTGGTCACCCCCTTTTTCATCATTTCAAGTAAATCACAAGCTCCTGACGATATTCTCCGTCAATTAAATAGTGATCAAGTGTATGGCAATCATACGAATAGCTACCAGATGGGAATGTCACGCTCTCCCCCTGCACCGCTGCGAGCAGTCCTGCCACGTCCGTTGATACCATTTGTAAAATTTCCTCTGCTGTCTCTGTTACGACAAATATTACGTGCATACAATCTCTCCTAAACGCCAATAAATAATGTTGCCTGCGCAATTGCCGCGTAAAAGGTGATATCTTGCACAGGGCTTGTCTCTTCAATTTGTAGTGTCATATGGAATTTGTCGGCCGCCTCGTCGTACTCGGCCTGCCAGCGCGCGACATTCACCTCATCCGCGTAAAACTCGGACCAACCTTCCATTTCCTTATCAATTTTTAACTTGACACCGTTTCCTGTAATAAACAGCTCTGGTACGCCAATACGCCAGTTTTCATAGTTGATGATATATTTTGCGCTATTCGCATCACGTCCTTCAAACCATACTTTACCACGTCGGAAAATTTTCTTTGCGGTAAACTGCACATTACCTTGCATATCACGTGCAATATACGTTAAAAAGTAACGATAATCAAAATAGCTGTCGAGCAATTTTTTTAGCCCGTTGCTATACGTGCGCTCCACCGTCGCAACTGACACGCCCGCCTCATTATAAATTGTTTGCGTAGCGGTCGATTTAATATTGCCGTCCACTGAATACGTAAATTGTTTCATAGATTCCCCTTAAAAAATAACATTCATTTTATTTAACACACGGCGCATGAAAAACTCGTCCTGACTAAAGATTTCGCGCAATGACGCAGCTGTATCTGGGTGATTTGTAATAATCCCGTCCACCTTCAGCTCATAAAATTTTTGCAAGCTGCGATCCGTATTGACCGTCCACACAAAAATTTCCTTATCCATTTTTTGCGCCTGGTCAATTAAGCGACCGCTCGCAAAAAACTGCTCAATCGCGACAAAATCCGCATCGGTCTCTGGAATCGAGCCCATTGCCATCGCATACACAAGCCCTGTAATCAGACGCGGCTCCTTGTCCTCTAGCGTAAGCATCAGCTCACTATCTAACGACTGGATATAATGCACGTCAAGCACGTTCGCCTCCGCTAGCTGCTGAATAAAAAGGTCTAAAAAATCCGGTGTTTCATGACCATGCGTCTTTATTTCAATAAGAAGCTTCACACCGAGCTCCTTACTTTGCGCAAGCACTGCAGCGAGTGACGGAATTTGATCAGAAAGCCCGCCCGCGCGTACCGTAATTTGCGTAAGCTCCTCTAACGTTAAATCATATACACTTTCACTACGACCTGCAAGCCTTGAGAGGGTCGCATCATGGAACACGGCAAATTGCCCGTCCTTCGTTTGCTGAATATCAATCTCAATCATATCCGCCCCGGCCTGTGCAGACGCCTCAATCGAGCTCATCGTATTTTCAACACCGTGCTCCATAAAACCACGATGTGCGATTACGTATGTATCAGGCGAATAAATATTTTTCTCTAAATTGACTAAATTAATGCCGATCATTAAAAAGAATGTATATAGCCCAACAACAATTGTTGTATGTAAAATCGTTTTGCGAAATGACTCTGGCTGTTCTATTAACGGCTTATCATGCGTTAAATAAAATGCCACGAACACTAAAATTTGCGAGAAAATAGCCTGCAAAAACGTAAATGAAATGACAAGCACACCTTGTACAATCGTGAGTGTTACCGCCGCTGTCACAATGCCCCACTGCGGCATAATACGTTCAATAAAATAGAGTGGTGTAAACGCTAAAACAAGCAGTGTTGCCACAACGGATGCATACATAATAATAATAAAAGCAAGCATCCCGAGTACTTCAATAAGCCGTCTTTTCGAAAAATGCCAGCTCATTATCATTGCCTGCCATATAGATGTCCACTGGTAAATCGTGAAAAACGGCAACATAAAAATAAAACGCAAATTAATGAGCAGTAGCACACCAATAACGCTCACATACATAATTGTACCCTTCGTTGACGCAAGTAACTCATCAACAATAAAGCGCGGAATTTGCAAATCCTGCAAAATCGACACCGGCAACACCGATGAAATGAGCGGAATAATGAGCAGTAAATAAAAGACTAAAACAACCGTTTGCAAATTTAAAAAATACAGTACCTTTTGGTTCAGCCTTTTCCATAAGCTTTTCCATGTATACGGAATCGCACGCTGCTGGTGATACGCAAGTAGCATTAAAAAGCCCATTTCGTAATAAATGAAAAGGAGAATAATAAGGGCAATAAGCGCGAGCATCGCAATCGTTAGCGGATGACCAAGCATTGTAATCAGATTTTGCTCGGTAATCGTGTTGATATTTAATAAATCAAGTAAGAGCGTAAAAAGTAATGACACAAGCGGTACGACAATAAACAATTGAAACAGTCGTGATATTAATAGTGTTCGAATATAATCAACACGATAATAATACAAATTACGTGCTAAAAGCCGCATCATACGCTTCATTCTCTCCACAAATTCACCTAACTTTCATTTTCAGTAATATCTTTATTGTACAATAGTGCGTGGCTTTCGTGAAAGAAGTTATTAGAAAAACACATGTCGTATCGAATCGCGTGGAATGAAAGCGTTTCTTATGTGAATTCCCTCGAAAACTCATCCTTTCCTGTCCACTAAAAAAAGTGTAACACTAGCATTGCTAGTATCACACTTTTGCCACCCTTTTCTCATAACTAAAAATATAAATGCCGACAAACATTAACAGTAGCCCGGCGATGTCCATCCACTGAATATCGACTTGTGGCAAAGCAAGTAAGCCAACCGCGTCAAAGATTAGTGAGCATGTTAACTGCGCAATGACACTAATAATGACCGCCTTTGTTGGACCTAGCTTTTTCATACCGCTTAGCATGCAGTAAATAACACCGATGCCGACTAAACCGAAGAAAAAGTACGACAGTGGCAGCTCACTCAAATGAAATAATGCCGTTCCTTCAAAAATCAAACCAAAAATAAGTGATGCCAAACTCCCTGTCAGTAAAACAAATGCTGTTGCCGCCCAACCACTCACATGGACATTTAAATGGCGGTTAAAAATATTTTGCAAGCCAATGAGCACCCCTGCACAAATGGCCAGTATGAATCCTAAAAACAAAATTATCGCTCCTCGTAGATGTTTTGCTTCGCGAGCTTATAGAGCTCGTCGCGATTTAAAATATGGATCGCGCGGTTTTTACGCGCGATATAGCCCGCCTCTGTTAGCTGACCAATAATGCGGTTTAAATGACGATAGCTCGTCCCAATCAAATCTGCAGCGTCACGTAAATGATGAATGGACACACTCTCGTCCTCAGTCGTCATCGACAATAAATAGCTTGCTAGACGCACCTCGACGGCGTACATTAAATTAAACCGCGCGGCGTCTGCATTACTATAAAATTTCCGTGTCAGTGTATTTAAAATAAACGTGACAAATGGCAGGTGCTGCATACCGTATTGCTGCACGATTGGTAGCGACAATTTCAGCAGCGTTACATCTGTAATCGCCTCCACCGTATTCAAATACGGTGCCTGCTGAATAAATTCAATATCGCTAAAAACAGAAAACGGACCATTAAATGCTAAAATAAGCTTTTTGCCCTCATCCGATGACGCAAATACTTTTGTGCGTCCCTCGACTAAAAAATATAAAAACGCCGGCTGCTCGCCCTGCTGAATAATGATGTCGCCTTTTTGATACGTCACGACACGTAAATGATTCAGTAGTGGCTCATGCATCACGTCACGTAGCTGAAACTTTTCAATATATGCTTGCATAAGTGCCTCCTATAAACTAATGAGTATTGCACCTACCATCATAACCGCTAAACCGATTATTTGCTTCCGCGCAATCGGCTGCTTTTTCATATGAAAGAAACCAAAAGTTTCAATCACGACGACAGTCACAAGCTGTGCGAGTAACATCGACGCATTTGTCACCGCCGCCCCGATATACATAACCGCGACAACACCCGCTGCCACAACAAGTGCCCCGAAAGATCCTCCGAATAAATAGATTGGCTTCACTTGCTTCATTTGACCGAAGCCGTCACCTTTTGATAAAAAATAAATAATGAGCGCGCCCGTTCCACCCACTGCCTGCGTTAGCATCGCTGTTGACCAAATGCTAACTTCTGTTCCAATTGTTGCATTCAATACATTTTGTAGCGCGATAAAAAAGCCACTCAGTATTGCAAAAATAATTCCTACCATTGATTCCTCGCCCTTACTATTTCGTTTTTTTCATTTAACCATCATTACCTCGAGCAAAAAAGGACATTTGTCCCGATAAAGCGTTTTCATGAAAATTTATTTTTCATGCGCTATTGTATCGTTCCCTTCTAAGAAAAAACAATCAAAAAAACGACAGGAAGCTAAAAAGCCACCTATCGTCTAGTTATTTGCGATTCTATTTTTTCGCAATCGGCTTGCGGCCATGTATGACATAATACAGTCCCGTTAAGCAAAGAACAAATATACTTAATGCAAGATACATATTTTGATAGCCTGTATACGGAATAATGAGACCGAGTAAAAACGGACCAATGCCAATCCCTGAGTCAAGCCCGATAAAAAATGTCGAAATCGCAAGGCCCATTTTCTTTTTCGAGGCAAGCTTCGCCGCAATCGCCTGGGCGCTTGACGTGTATGTCCCAAAGCCCATTGCCGCAAGAGCTGCCGCGACTAATAATAAGAAACTATTATCTGCTATACTCATGAAAAATAGACTCAGTGCAAAAAAGATAATCGACGGCAAGACGACAATATTATCGCCTCTCGCATCTAAAATTTTGCCTGCAATTGGGCGTGAGCCGAATAAAAAGATGGCATAGACGATAAAGAAATACGACGCAGTCTCGATTAAGTTCAGCTCAATCGCGTACACGTTGACAAATGACATAATACTTGAATAGCCAATCCCTAGACAGAGCGTAAGAAAAGCAATTGGCAATACTTCAAATGAAAAAATACGATCCGGTTTTAAGCTAAACGTAATGGCCTGCCGCTCCTCTATCGTAAGATTTGCCTCCTTGACCTTCGCTAGTAGCGCAAAGACAAGTGCTACTACCGCGACAACTGATGTGAAAACGAAAATCGCGTTCATTGAATAATGATTCATAAGCCAAATACCTAAAAACGGACCAATTGCTGTTGCCGCTGTTCCACTTAACGAAAAATAGCCCGTCCCCTCACCGCGACGCTCCGCTGGTAACGAATCCATAATCGTTGTATTAATCGCCGTATTCGCAATCCCGAACGCAATCCCGTGAATAAAACGAATGACAAATAATAACACAAGTGAACTGGAGAAAAAGTACAATAAACTGGCGACTAAAAATAACACAAGCCCGCTATACAGCATTTTCCTGCGTCCGATTTTTTCAACACAGCTACCCGCTACAAGACGTGCAAGCAACGCACCTAATACGAAAATACTCGAGGCAAGACCCGCAGCGCTAGAGGAAGCCGCAAACTGTTCGATTGCGAATAGTGACATGGTGGTGATGAGGAGATAAAAATTCAGTGCGATAAAAAAGTTCGTACTAATAAATAATAAAAAATCTTTCGTCCATAAAGGCTGTTTCATTTATACATCTTCTTTCCGTTAAAAATCAATCCTGTTCCCTTATTATAGAATATAACTTGAAAGAAAAGGTAAATATTGCTCGCGATGCAAAAAACGCGTCCAGAAATACTTGAGGACACGTTTTTCTAGCGGATATTCAATTACATCGCTGACGGCGTAAACGATACTTCATAGCCACTCAGTGCAAGCTGTAGCTTTTTCACCAGTAGCACCCCTTCTTTATTATGCGCGGCCTCTAGTCGCTCGCCGCCCTCGGTAAATACACCTTGCTCTAAATCAATCCACTGCCCGTATGCATTGCCCCACATCAGGAGCGCATCTTGCAGCGTCTTGTCTACAGGTAGCTCATCTAACTCAATATTATACTCACATACCGCACACCACACCGGGTCTGCACCATATTCACCTTCTACTAATAGCTTTTTCGTTGGCACTTTGCAGCCACATTCCATAACAACACGTCCTTTCCTTCTCTTCTGAATTATAACGGAAAACTTGTCACATAAATAACACAGGCTCCATTCAGTAAAAATATTTACACTAGAAAAAGGCCGTACCGACATTCCGGTACAGCTCGTATTTTACGCTTCTAACGTAGCAATTACTTGCGCCACTTGCTCTTCTGTTAAGTTATGGCGTACGATGTAGCGATTGCGCGCATGCTTTGTACAATCAAGTGTACAGCCACCTAAATGCTTCGCTTCATTTTCTTGTGAAGCGATAATTTGCTTGTTACATTCTGGATTTGCGCAGTTAATGTAACGTTCGCATGGCTCGCCGTCAAAATGATCTCGACCAATGATGACGTGCTCTACTTGGTTAATCGGCACCGTTAAACGCTCATCAAATACATACATTTGACCGTCCCATAATTGCCCTTTTGCCACGGGGTCTTTACCATACGTCGCAACACCACCGTGTAGTTGCCCAACATCACCGAAGCCTTCACGTTTCATCCAGCCTGAAAACTTCTCACAGCGAATGCCGCCTGTGCAGTAGGTTAATACGTTCTTCCCTTCAAATAACTCACGGTTTTCGCGCACCCATTCAGGCGTATCACGGAAGTTTTTCACATCTGGACGAATCGCACCACGGAAATGACCAACATCATATTCATATGTGTTACGTACATCGAGTACGACTGTATTTTCATCTTGCATTTCTGCAAGGAATTGTTCTGGTGATAAATGACGACCTGTTAACTCATGTGGGTTAACATCTTCCTCTAGTCCTAAATTTACAAGCTCTGGACGCGGACGCACATGCATTTTTTTGAATGTATGCTTATCCGATGCATCAATTTTGAACACGATGCCTTCAAATAAAGGATTTTCTTGCATGTTCACCATATACTGCTCCGTTTGCTCTACTGTACCTGACACTGTCCCATTAATGCCTTCGGTCGCTACTAAAATACGACCCTTTAAACCAATTTCTTTACACATTGCTAAATGCTCCGCAGAAAACGCTGCTGGGTCTTCAATCGTTGTGTAGTGATAATATAATAATACTTGATAATCCATAATTTCCACCTATCATCTTATATATTTGCAGGATATACCTGATAGTGTCTTTGCGACTTATATAGCCTATCGGAAAAAGACGAGGAAAGCTATCAGTATTTAGGCTGAATTATATTTCTATAATGTTCTGTTAAATAATCTCTCTACCCAAGTACATGCAAAATGCCCCGAGCATATAAACGCTCGGAGCATTTTGATCCTACGACTAGCCTAAACATGCAACTAGTTTACACTGTCGGTACGGCTAAAAAAAATTCTTCATATAAACCTTTTAAAATTTGGTCCTCAAATACCGATTGTACACCGAATACTAAGCTAACCTCTGATGAGCCTTGGTTAATCATCTCAATGTTCGCGCCTGTACGAGAAATCGCTGCCGCCGCGCGTGCTGCTAAACCTGTATTATTGCGCATGCCTTCACCAACAATGACAATCATCGAGAAGTTATGGCGGAAATTCACATCATCTGCGCTTAATTCCTGCTTCACGCGCTCAATAATGCGTGCTTCTTTTTCCTTTGTTAATTGGTTTGAACGCATGATGACAGAAATATCATCTAAGCCTGATGGTGTGTGCTCATATGAAATGTTCTCATCCTCGATGATTTGCAGTAATTTGCGACCAAAGCCGACTTCACGGTTCATTAAATATTTCGACACGTAAAGAATAGAGAAGCCATCATCTGCTGAAATACCTGTTACAGGACGATTTGATTCCCCGCGACTTTGCACAATCCGCGTACCTGGTGCGGATGGGTTATTTGTATTTTTAATATTTACCGGAATGCCTTGCTTATATACAGGCATTAATGCTTCGTCATGGAAGACAGAGAAGCCTGCATAGGAAAGTTCGCGCATTTCGCGGTATGAGATTTCTTTAATATCTACTGGGTCATTCACGACTTTCGGATTCGCTGCGAATACACAATCCACATCCGTGAAGTTCTCATAAAGGTCTGCTGATACAGCTGACGCTAAAATCGAGCCTGTAATATCCGAGCCACCACGGTCAAATGTACGCAAGATTCCGTCTTTTGTATAGCCAAAGAAGCCTGGGAAAATGACGATTTCCTCCGAATCT
Source organism: Solibacillus sp. (assembly GCA_040274725.1). Classification (GTDB taxonomy): domain Bacteria; phylum Bacillota; class Bacilli; order Bacillales_A; family Planococcaceae; genus Solibacillus. Next base: position 79,456 of record JBEMAQ010000004.1, read on the forward strand.
TTTAATTTACTTAAGTTTTCATATGCTTCTGGAAGCGCGAATGTACGCTCCGGCAGGTCATTGACAACTAAATACTCTTTTGGACTTACGTATTTTGCAGGAAGTCCCGCTAGGTTGAAGTATGCGGCGATTAACTTCGCATTGTTATCCTCACCACTTGCTTTTAAGCTATCAATAAATAATTCTTCGTTTGATTGATCACCCGCTACACGCTCGCGTAGGTCCGTAGCAATAATATCGCTCATCATTTTATCTAAGCCTAAGCCCTCTGTAATGGCCTCATAGCGCTTAACAACCGCGTCGATTTTCGCTTCTACATCGCCACCGTTAAGGGCTGCGTCTGCTAACTCAATCAGTAGGTCCGTTACTTTAATATCTTCACTAGAACGTTTTCCAGGTGCGGATACTGCGACAATTCTACGTTCAGGATTAGACTTAACAATGTTGAAAACCTTTTTAATTTGCTCTGCGCTCGCGACAGATGTGCCGCCAAATTTACATACGATCATTAAAATCACCAAATCCTTAGTTTTTTATATTATTTGTATTTCCAGAAGAAACAGTTGGCTGTACACAGTGTACAAATTCTAGAAATACAAGTCAAGACTATTCTGTTAATTTAAATCGTCTTTTCATTCTAAATACGAATAATTTTCCGACTTGTCAATTTATTATATGGATTTTACTGCAAAATAGTGACAATTTGCATGAATCAAAGAAAATGATCCTATATAACGAAAAAAACGTGCTAACCGCGTTTTTTCGGTTGCACGTTTTTTTCGTTGTCATTTGGCGGTTCTTTTTGTGAGGAACAGTTGTTGGTGCTAGGGGGAATTTTTCGTACCTTGCGCGCCACAAGTACAACAACAACTAAATACATACTAACCATTAATATAGAAGAAAATGCCGAATCCTCTAGCTGTCCGCCCGCAATCGTAAACGTTAGCATCGCAGGTAATTTACCGAGCACCGTTGCCAATGCAAAAATCGCGAGTGGCATCGTTGTCATACCAGCAACCGCATTTACCGCAGCAGATGGCATAATGGGAATCAACCTTGCGATGAGCACCGCTAAAAATGGATTTCTGTCCAGCAATTCCAGAAAGCCCGTTGACGCTTTATAACGGAGCATTTGCTTACGCGACCAGCGCTGAAGATAATAGCGGCACACGAAAAACATCCCCACACAGCCCGTGACAGTGCCCCCAATATTAATCAGGAGTGCTAGCCAAAATGGAAAATTCGCACCAATGATTCCCGCTACTATGGGAATCGGCATCGCAGGCACAAACGCAAGCACGGCCATGACAAAAAAACTTGCGACGCCTGCGTAAGGGGAATCAGTAGTTAACCACTCAGTCATCTATTCGGAAACTCCATCTTCCAACCGAAATATGCATTGTCCACGTTTTTCTCATAACGCAATACGGCATCAAACGTGTTTCCGGTCTTACTCGTCATGCCTTTCACAAGCACCGAGCCATCTTTAAGTAGTTGCTTCACCATTGTTTTTGTCGGCTTCTTTTTCATCGCAGCTAAATATTTATCATTTTTCCAAATAACAAACTTACAGCCACTTTTCCAGTTACTACAGCCAAAACCCTTATCCCCTTCAATGACTGCATGCGCGCAGAGTGGACATTTTCCGACCTGCTCATACGACTGTTTCTTACTTGTTACTTCTTTTAAAATTTTGTCTTCCTCTAATTTAATTTTCTGTACGGCATTTGCCGTAAACTCAAAAATGACATGTAAAAATGACTGCTTCGATACGCGCTGCTTTTCAATATCATTCAGTGTCTTCTCAAGCTTGCCAGTAAATTCAAGGTCAAACAACTCGCGCACCGGGAATGTTTCGACTAAATTACGCCCAAGCTCTGTTGTGACTAAATTTTTGCCTTCTGAAGTGATATAGCCGACATCCTTTAATTTCTTGATGGTCTCCGCGCGCGTTGCCGGTGTACCGATACTGTAGCCTTGCAGTACCGCAGACAATAGCTCCTCATCCTGCCCTTGCTCGTCATCCACCTTTTTACCTGCAGTTTCCATTACTTTCAGCAACGTTTTCTCCGTATGTTTCTTCGGCGGCTCCGTCATATGCTCGCGTAACTTCGCGCTTTTCACAGCTACTTGCTCACCAAACGCAACATTTGGTAAAATCGTATCTTTCGACTCCATCTCCTCGACCTTTTTCCAACCTTCTACAAGTTGTACCTTGCCCTTTGTATGAAACAGCCCAGGAATTTGCGGGTGCGCCACCTTTGTCACAAGCCTTGTCTCCTCATACTCTGCAAGCGGCATAAACTGCATGAGAAAGCGATTTTTAATCGCATTATACACAAGTGCATCCTCGTCATTGAGTGATTTTGGCTTCACATAGGTCGGGATGATCGCACTATGCCCGTCAACCTTTGTTGTATCGAAAACGCGCTTTTTCTTTGCAAAAACAAGCTCCTCTTCATATGGCAAGCCCTTTTTGTGGCTCGCTAATACTTTCGCCGCCTTCTCTACTAAACTTTCCTCAAGCACCACACTGCCAGTCCTCGGGTATGTAATATACTTACGCTCATACAAATTTTGCGCAACCTTCAGTACTTTATCAGATGTCCATCCTTTGTATTTGCTCGTAATATACCCCTGCAAGTTTGATAAATTAAATAAAAACGGTGGGTATTCCTTTTTTTGCTCGATCTTTTTATCGACAACCGCTGCATTTTGCCCACGCATCGCCTCTTCAATTGGTGCGAGCTCCTCTTTCGTCTTGAACTTGTCCTTTGCAGCTAGCATATACGCGCCCTCATACGTCTCACCTACATGCGTCGCAAACTTCCCTGTCAGCTTAAAATACTGCTCCGGCACAAAGTTATTAATTTCTTTATCACGGTCATAAATAATTTTTAGCGTTGGCATAATGACACGCCCAATATTTAACGCTTTACCCGAGCCCTTTTGATATTTTAGCGTCGCAACAGATGTCAAATTAATACCAAGAATCCAGTCCGCCCATTGACGGCTAATGCCTGCGTCCTGTAAAGGTTTCATCGCGCTATTCGGGCGAATTTCCGCAAGTCCGCGCAATACCTCATCAGGTGTCCATTCATTGAGTAGCAGGCGATACACATCACACTTCGGCTTTAAATTGTAAATAATCGTATCCCCGATAATTTGGCCTTCTCGGTCAAAATCGCACGCGGAAATAATCATATTCACGTCTTTACGCTTCAGTAAACTGTTAATAATACGCAGCTGCTTTCTCGCACCCGCATCTTCCTTATCGCGTTTTCGTGGGTCTGATTTCACCTTGTACTGAAATGTCGGTGGGAAAAACGGGAAATTATCCATCGACCATTTTTTCATTTTCGCGTCGTAATCCTTCGCATCAAACAGCTGCATTAAATGCCCAAACGCCCACGTAATAATGTAGTCCTGGCCTTCAAAATAACCATCTCTTTTCGTTTTAATTTTCAGTGCGTCCGCGATATTTTTCGCGACGGACGGCTTTTCGGCGATGATGACTCTCATGTTTATGGCCCCTCCTGCGATGTTATTGTAATTTTAGTATAGAGTGTTCTCAGCGAATTTCAAGCAAATACGAACGTACGAGCGTAGATAACTTTTTTTCGACACCTTTGTCATCCAATACTATATAATCTATAAAAATTAATCTTTCCCGCAAATTGCTGGAGAGATTTTTTGTTGCAATTACAACAAAAATATTTTACACTACCATTAACAAATACTGTAAGGAGGCATTATGAACAACATTCTACGCGAAATTGGCATGATTGCCCGCGCACTTGATTCGATTAGCAATATTGAATTTAAAGAGCTTGCGTTAACAAAGGGACAATTTTTGTATGTCGTACGCATTTGTGAAAACCCCGGCATCATCCCTGACAAGCTTGCCGACATGATTAAAGTAGACCGCACAACCGCCGCGCGTGCGATTCGTAAACTTGAGATGAACGGCTTCATCGAAAAGCGCGATGATACGACAAATAAAAAAATTAAGCGACTATTCCCTACTGATAAAGGTAGAGCCGTCTATCCGCATATTATCCGCGAACATGAGTATTCAGAGCGCACGGCACTTGCTGGATTATCGGAGGAGGAAGCCGCACAGCTCCTGCGAATGCTGCAACATATGCGCCAAAATGTGGAGGTAGATTGGGATTTTGTGAAAAAGGGAAATAAACGCAGTTACTAGGAGGATTTTGATGACTATTACACGCTGTACTGTAAGTGATTTGAAGGCATTACAAACAATTAGCATCGACACATTTCACGAGACATACCATGCGGATAACACCGAAAAAAATATTCGTGACTACTTAGCGGTGGCTTTTACGGATGAAAAATTAACACAGGAGCTAGAAAACCCGCATTCTCAGTTTTATCTTTTACATGTAGAACAGGCGGTTGCTGGCTATTTAAAGGTAAATGAATTATCCGCACAGTCAGAGGCGATGGGTGACGATGCATTAGAGCTGGAGCGTATTTACGTAGACAAAGTATTCCAAAAGCAAGGGCTTGGCAAAGTACTGATGAACAAGGCGCTCTCAATTGCAGCACAGCTAGGCAAGACGCGTATTTGGCTTGGTGTGTGGGAGAAAAACGACAACGCCATTGCCTTTTATGAAAAGCAAGGCTTTGAAAAAGCAGGTTCCCATGAATTTTATATGGGCGATGAGAAACAAATGGATCACATTATGGCCAAAACATTGTAGGGAGGCGTTTTATGTACATTCCACCATTTTTTAAGATAGAAGATGCGCAGCTGATGTATGAAGTAATCTCGGAGTTTAGCTTTGCGACACTCATCTCACAGCATAACGGTATGCCGTTTGCGACGCACTTGCCGCTATTTTTAGATGATACAAACAGCTTGTTATACGGTCATTTTGCGCGTGCAAATTCCCATTGGAAAGATATCGTTGGCCAACCAGTGCTCGCCATTTTCCACGGGCCACATAGCTATATTTCGTCGTCGTGGTACGAAACAAAGGACGCGGTGCCTACTTGGAACTATGTGACGGTGCATGCGTACGGTGAAATCAAGCTAATGGAGGATGCGGACGAAATCAAAGCATCCCTTCACACACTGATCGACAAATACGAGCTTCCTACAACGAGCTACTCTATAGAAGACGTAGATGACAAATACCTTGCTGGCTTAAACAAAGGCATCATCCCGTTCAAGCTACAGATCACAAAGCTTGAAGGCAAAGCCAAGCTGAGTCAAAATCATCCAAAAGAGCGTCAACAGCTTGTCATTGATAGCCTTCGTACGCGCGGTGACGACGTTGACACGCGTATTGCAAATTATATGGAGAATGATACGTTTACAAAAAAATAAATGAAGCCCATGTTTCCTCGCGTGAAGAAACATGGGCCTCTGTTATGCTTTTTTTACACTTGGTACAAACCAAACAAGGATAAACGCAACAACTGCGACAATGAGCATATAGAAATACGTCGCGTTCGTTGCCTCGACAAAGCTCGTGTCCACACTTAGTTGCATCGTATACAGTGTCACAATTACCGCCGTACCAATCGCACCGGCAAGCTGACGAACTGTGTTATTAACCGCCGATCCATGCGATGCAAGCTCGCGCGGCAGTGCATTCAGTGCTGCTGTATTAAGCGGCATTGTAATAAATGCTAACCCGATGCGTAACAAAATTGTACGCATCATGATATACAGATACGTTGTCGAATCCGTTAGGTCAATGACCATCCACATCGAAATCGTAATTAGTGCCATCCCAATAATAAATAACGGCTTCGCACCAAAACGGTCAAATAATTTCCCCGTCACAGGGGATAGGAGCGCATTAATAATCGCCCCTGGTAATAACAGTAACCCCGCCTCAAGCGCCGTAAAGCCGCGTCCGTCCTGTAAGTACATCGGCAGCAGAATCAGATCGGCATACATTAAAATCGTAATCGCAATATTAACGATTGTTGTCATCGTATACATGTTATATTTGAAGACGCTTAAATTAAGTAACGGCTCGTTTGACGCGAGCTGACGCTTGCAAAATAGCACGGTTACGACAAGCCCAATAACAATGGATGCGAGCACAATAACGTCACCCCAGCCGCGGCTGCCCGCACTACTAAAGCCGAATAGTAATAGCCCGAAGCCAATTGTTGAATAAACAATACTGACACCATCTAGCTTCACCTTTTCCCCTACGGATACATTAAACAAATACTTATACGCAAATAAAATAATGAGTACAACAAACGGAATTAAGCTAATAAATAGCCAGCGCCAAGACAGGTATTCGATGATAAAGCCCGCAAGTGTCGGCGCAATAGCCGGCGCGAAAATAATTGCAAAGCCCATTTTTCCCATAACAGCGCCGCGCTGCTCTACCGGATATAAATACACAATGACGGTCATCATAAGCGGCAAAATAATTCCTGCTCCAACTGCTTGTACCATACGACCTGCAAGCAGCATACTAAAGTTCATCGCACATGCGGCAATGATGGAACCTATAAGTAAAAAGAACATCGAGCTCATAAAGAGCTGACGCGTTGAAAAGCGCTTCATTAAAAAGGCCGTTACCGGGACCAACACCCCATTCACAAGCATAAAGCCTGTCGCAAGCCACTGAATTGTCGTTGGTGCGACATCAAAAGTAACCATTAAATCACTGAGCGCTACGTTAAGCAGTGTTTGATTTAACGTGGAAAAAAAGCATCCTGCAATCATGACGATGAGCAACAGCTTTTTCGTTTTGTCTGATAGTTCGTTTTGCACTTTAAAACCCCTTACGTTAAAATAATTTCATCGACACATTGTCTATTAGTCATTTTGCATGATTGATTGAAAATTGACCATAAACAGTTCAATCCAAAACGTCTACTACTAGACACTTAAGATAAAATTGTCTAGTAAATACCTAATTTTAGACAAAGGAGTAGTAAATTGATGAAAAAAGAAGACCCGCGCGCGATTCGTACACAGGAAATGATTCGGAATGCAATTATTGCGCTACTTGAGGCAGGTACATCGATTCACAAACTATCAGTTCAAATGATTACAAAGCAGGCACAACTAAACCGCACAACATTTTATTTGCACTACCAAGATGTGGATGACTGTATAGAACGTTTTATTAGCGATGTACTAGACGAATTGACCAATCATGTACAAACGCTCGCAAAAGCTCGCTTTGATGAACAGAAGCAGTTAACGATCTTTCTCGATTTTTTATATGCTCAGCGTCATTATCTCCTTCTACTTATTCAGAACGAAGCGTTTGAGCGTCACCTATTTCATTCCATGCGCGAGCTCATTACAGAGCGTCGTGAGCAAGTCATCACTCCCTCTAGTAAAATTCGTATTAATCCCGATTTAAAAACCGCCTCGATCGTCGGTATTATTATGTGGTGGCTAAAAAGCGGCTTCCACCTCAGTTCTGAGACAATCGCCAAAGAAATCCACCTTATGTACCGCCACTAAATGCCGGCGCCCTAACAGCGCCGGACTTAACAAAATGTCCACTTTTTCAAAAATATGCTATAATTAACAAAAATTTCAGAATAAGGTGATGCAATTTGTCTTCTTTTTTAGTTCGTCATTTACTCGGGAAAAAATATTTCAATAAAGCGACGCTATTGACAGGTGACGCAGGTCTCACGAATCAAATTAAGTGGGTACATATTTTAGAAACACTCGATTTTGATCAGCTCATTCATGGTAATGAGTTAATTTTGACAACCGGTATTCAGTTAACGGACGAGGCACGCTTTTTTACGTTTGTCAAAAAGTTAATTGAGAAGCAGGTTGCGGGGCTATGTATTGAACTCGGTGCACACCTAGAGAGCATTCCGAAAAGCATTATCACACTCGCGAATGAGGCACAGTTTCCGATTCTCGTATTTCATGAAGTCGTACCGTTTATCGAGATTACAAAGGAAATCCATAGTGCACTCGTCAATCAGCAATACCAAATGGTCAAACGACTTGAGGATTACGCGCAGGAAATTAATAAATTAACACTGCATGCGCGCCACTATGAGCAAATTTTAATGCGGCTGTACAAATATTTGAATATGCATGTCGTATTTTTCACGAATGGTCAGCCACCAACGATTATCCCAAACACGCACCGCGAACATTATGAACAATTGCGCACAGCGTACGAAAAAGACGGGCAATCCGCTTATTTTGCTCGCTATGATGTCGTCATTTTAGAGGAAACATACGGCGAGCTGTGCATTTTTAGTGTCGAGCAGCCGATTAATGAATTTGATTTACTTATATTAGACCGCACTGTGATAGCCTTATCTCAATTTTTACTGCGCAGCCTTTATATAGAAGAAACACAAAACCTTGAATCGCAGAAGTTTTTCGAGAACTGGCTTGCCGGACAACTTGAAGCAGCTGACATCACTCACTTTTTACAGCAACAATCCACGCGGCTACTTGATTGTCCGTATGTGGTCGTCATCGAAAAAATCGAGCGCACAAAGCGAGATTATGATTTGACGTATTACAAAATGTCTACTCGCCCTATTTTTGAAAAGTATGGGTTTACCGTGTTTATTAACGAAACGAAGCAGGCGCTTATTTATATTTTAGTGGATATTGGCAGTAAGGATAGCAAGCACCGTATTCAGCTTGCACTTGAAAAAATTGAGCACTTAAAATCGGCATCCTACGCGGAATATTTCAATACCATTTTTGCGGTTGGACAATTTGTCAAAAGCTATACGCAGGTTGCCCAAAGCTCCCAAACAGCAGCAGATACATTGCTCATTCGCCTGCAAGATCAGACTTCTGCTTATTTTTATGAGGATTTATACATCGAGCAAATTCTCCTGCAAATTCAGCGGAACCCTGCCATCATGGATATTTCACGTAATTATTTGCAGCCGCTCGTAGACTATGACGACAAGCATAAAAGCCAGCTTGTTGCGACACTCACAGCATATTTACAATACAATGGACAAAAAAATGAAACAGCCGAAGCATTGTTTATCGTGCGCCAAACGCTGTATCACCGCCTATCGAAAATTGAACAATTAATCGGGGATGACTTTATGATCTCACCGAAGCGCATCATGCTCGAGCTAATGCTACTTGCCACGCAGCGCACGCTCATCAAGTAAATGAAAACTCTCCATACTAGCCAATTTGTCATTCTGAATAATCAAACATTTTACAAAATGTAAGATGGCAGTCATTTGCAAATCATTCACAATGAAAGTAAGCAAGTTGGCAATACATATTAAACAAAGGAGAGATTCATATGAGCGTAAATACCCCTTCTTCACTGACAGATAAGGACGAAAAATTTGTTTGGCATGCCATGAAGCCGTACAACCCAGATGCAACAATGATTGTTGATAAAGCCGAGGGTGTTTGGATTACGGACGCGAATGGTAATCGCTATTTAGATGCCATGGCAGGACTTTGGTGTGTCAATGTTGGTTATGGGCGCGAGGAAATTGCGCAGGCGGTGTACGAGCAACTGGTGAAAAATAACTATACACCACTTTCTGTTAGTCACGAGTCAGCAATTTTATTAGCGGAAAAAATTAGCGAGCTGCTTGGCGATGACTACGTAGTATTTTTCTCAAATAGTGGCTCTGAGGCGAACGAGACAGCATTTAAAATTGCACGTCAATATTACCAGCAAATCGGGCAACCAAACCGCTATAAAGTTGTGTCACGTTACCGCGCATACCACGGCAATACAATGGGCGCACTTGCGGCAACAGGTCAAGCCGAGCGCAAGTTCAAATACGAAACACTTGCGCCAGGTTTCCTGCACGTGAAAGCACCGGACCAATACCGTACGCCAGAAGAAGCGGAAAACGCGATGGATCTCCCTTCTGTAAAGGCGATTGACGAAACAATGACATGGGAGCATTCCGATACAATTGCAGCCATGATTTTAGAGCCAATTATTACAGGCGGTGGTGTCATTATGCCACCAGACAACTATTTACAAGGTGTTGCAGAAGTATGTAAAAAGCACGGTGCCCTCCTGATTGTAGACGAAGTTATTTGTGGCTTTGGTCGTACCGGGAAAGTGTTCGGCCACCAGCACGCTGGCATTAAACCAGATATCGTGACAATGGCAAAAGGCTTGACGAGCGCCTATATGCCACTCTCGGCAACAGCGGTGAAGCGCGATGTGTACGAGGCATTTATGACAGCAGGTAATTACGATTTCTTCCGCCACGTCAACACGTTCGGCGGGACACCAGCAGCCTGTGTAGCGGCCTTAAAGAACATTGAAATTATGGAAGCTGAAAACTTATTTGACCACTCAGCTGAAATTGGGGCAATCCTGAAATCTGAGCTTGAACACAAGTTAGACAATCACGCAAATGTCGGCAATATTCGCGGTAAAGGCTTACTGATCGGCATTGAACTTGTGACAGACAAGGAAACAAAAGCTCCTCTTGATGTGGCGCTTGTGAATAAAGTGATTGCCGATTGTAAAGCAGACGGGTTAATTATCGGTAAAAACGGTATGACCGTTGCTGGCTTTAACAATGTCCTGACACTCTCTCCACCACTAACACTATCAATTGAAGAAAAAGATTATATTATTTCAAGACTTGTCAAAGCCTTGAATAATTTATAGGAGGCAATTTCTATGATCATTGGCGTACCTCGAGAAATTAAAATATTAGAAAAGCGTGTAGCAATTACTCCAGCCGGCGTTCTTTCTTTTGTACGCGCCGGCCATAGCGTCAAAATCGAAAAAAATGCAGGGCTCGGCTCAGGTTTTACAGACGAAGCATACGTCGCCGCGGGTGCTACAATCGTCCCTACCGCAAGTGATGCCTGGGACGCGGAGATGGTGATGAAAGTAAAGGAGCCCGTCGAAAGTGAGTTCCAATACTTCAAAGAAAACTTAATTTTATTTACGTACTTACATTTAGCAGCAGAGCCTGAACTGACACATGCTCTACTTGAGAAAAAAGTCACAGCAATCGCCTATGAGACGGTGCAATTGCCAGATCATTCACTGCCACTCCTTACACCGATGAGCGAGGTTGCAGGACGTATGGCCACACAAATTGGGGCACAGTATTTGGAAAACCCGAAAGGCGGCAAGGGCATTTTACTTGCGGGCGTTCCAGGTGTAAAACGTGGCAAAGTAACGGTGATTGGCGGCGGGATTGTTGGGATGAACGCGGCAAGCATTGCAATCGGCTTAGGGGCTGAGGTATCGATTATTGACGTGAATGCCGCGCGTTTACGCGAACTGAACGCAATTTTCGGCAACTCCCTGACAACACTGATGTCAAACCCTTACACGATTCAGGAGCAAGTCGCACAATCTGACCTTGTCATTGGTGCCGTGCTCATTCCAGGTGCAAAGGCTCCTACCCTTGTGACAGAAGATATGGTGAAACTAATGGAACCAGGCTCGGTCATTGTCGATGTGGCCATTGATCAGGGCGGAATTGTTGAAACAGCTGATCACGTCACAACACATGAAAACCCGACATTCGTTAAGCACGGTGTCATTCACTATGCAGTTGGCAATATGCCAGGTGCAGTGGCGAAAACGTCAACGATCGCACTGACAAATGTGACAACGCCCTATGCCCTGCAAATCGCAGGTCTCGGTGTCACAAAAGCACTTTTACAAAATGAGCCACTTGCAAAAGGCTTAAATACCTATGCCGGTCAGTTAACCTATGACAAAGTCGGCGAGGCCCATCAACTACCAACGATTACGTACACAGAAGCGTTTACACAGCTTTCTATTTAAAAGGGGGATTTTTTTCATGACAAATGTAACGGAAGTAAAAGAGCTTTATCATTATGTAAACGGCGAGCAAGTACCAGGGAAAAGCGGTCGCTTCTCAACCGTCTTCAACCCTGCAACAGCTGAAGCAATTGCGAGTGTGCCACTTGCAACAAAGGATGAAGTAAAAGAAGTCATTGCATCTGCACAATCTGCCTTTCCTGCTTGGCGCGACCTATCTGTGGCAAAGCGTGCAGAAGTACTGCAACGTTTCCGCTATCTGTTAGCAGAAAACAAAGAAAAAGTAATGGAAATCATTTGCACAGAAAGCGGCAAAACGAAAGAGGATGCAATCGGTGAAATTACGCGTGCGCTCGAATCTGTAGACCTTGCAATCGGTGCACCGCATCTTGTAAAAGGTGAATACTCCGTCAACGTTGGTGGAGGCATTAACTCCTACTCAGCGAAATATCCACTTGGTGTTGTAGCGGCGATTTCGCCGTTTAACTTCCCAATCATGGTACCACTTGCACAAACAAGTATGGCGGTCGCTGTCGGGAATGCAGTCATTTTAAAGGCTTCTGAAAAGGTACCGATGACAGCACTTTATATTAGTGACCTGTGGAAGCAAGCGGGCTTACCAGACGGCATTTGGAATGTGGTCAACGGTGACAAAGACGCAGTAAACGAGCTTCTTGAAAACCCGGCTGTACAGGCGATTTCATTTGTCGGCTCAACACCGGTTGCACAATACATTTATGAAACAGCAGCCAAACACGGCAAACGCGTCACAGCACTTGGCGGCGGGAAAAACCATATGGTCGTGATGCCTGATGCAGACCTTGAACAAGTAGCAAATGCCTTTATCGGCGCGGCTTACGGTGCAGCATCACAGCGCTGCATGGCGATTTCGACAATTATGCCAGTTGGTGAAGAGACGGCAGATAAACTAGTCGCAATTTTAAAAGAAAAAATCTTGGCGTTAAAAGTAGGATCTTATGAAAACACGGACACAGACTTCGGTCCAGTTATCTCACAGCAATCAAAGGATGTCGTGTTAGCTTCAATTGAGCGCGCGGTAACAGAAGGTGCTGAAGTTGTAACTGATGGCCGCACAAATGATGTGGTTGACGCAAACGGCTTCTTTGTCGGCCCAACATTACTTGATAAAATCACAAAAGACATGGATATTTACGAAACCGAAGTATTCGGTCCGGTGCGAAATGTTGTACGCGCCGCAACGCTTGATGAGGCCATCGCGTCCATCAACGCATTAGAGCTTGCAAATGGCGTAACGATTTTCACAAACGACGGCCTTGCAGCACGCAAATTTACAACAGAAATCGATGTCGGCATGGTCGGTGTCAATGTGCCAATTCCAATCCCTGTTGGCTACCATAACTTTGCCGGCTTCAAAGGCTCGCGCTTCGGTGAAGGTCATATGTTTGGCCCAGACCAAGCACGCTTCTTCACAAAAACAAAAACAATCTCGGAGCGCTGGTTAACACCTACTGACGCGAGCAGTGTGCAGTTCTCATTCCCGAGCAATAAATAAGCGAACTTCTTAGGCGGCTTTATCCCCAGTCGCCTAGTTACTGAAAAAACCTTACCATGAAAGATTTCCCCAAATCTTTTTGGTAAGGTTTTTGATTGCAATTATTACTCCACTTCGACCTTTACATATTTATAATTTACTGAAACCTGTACGATATGACACTTACTGCTACTGTGAATTTAACTTAAGAACTGCCCTAGACGTTGGTAAACTGTAACTGCTTTGTCCATCGTTATTTCAAACTCCTTACATACAATCCTCGTAACGGCTTCTACGTCATCATTTTCCGCGAATAGCTCGTTCCAACGATCATAGATGGCTAATTCGCGTGGATCAATCTTGCCTCTAGCCTTGGCAATTTCTATCCCTTTACAATCAAATTGTGGTGTTAAATTTTGTGTTTTACTGCTAATCGTATAGAAGCCCTGTTCGTCACTACCCCAACGGTATTCCGTAGCATTTGGTAAGCCTGGTACTTGATACGCGTAAATATAAACATCCCCTTCTACACGCCAGTTGCCAGTAAAATATTTACGTGTTAAATGGGCTTCCACCGTTTCTCCTGTGTTCGTTATAGCCGCCTTTAGTTCTTCTAATTCCGCCATAATTCCACCTTCGATAAATCATGTATTTCGACACGTGGTAATAACTTCCCTTTTGCATTTCATAGACGCTCCAGGCAATTCGAGCCGTTCAACTACCTCCCCCTTTCCCTATTCGAGACAACTGAAAAGATGCTAGCCATTCTTACAAATTTATTTTGACGTCCGCTTTTTAATCGATTCAAAACCAATTCCATTACATAGTAAAAAGACTACTTAGCAAAAAGCCAAGCAGTCTCCTCTTTCCCTCTATTCACTTCTAAGCCAAATAAGCATCCCGAATCTCATCATTATCAATGAGCTCTTTCCCCGTACCACTCAGCACAATCTGCCCATTCTGAATCACGTAGCCACGGTGCGCGATGCTGAGTGCCTGGTACGCATTTTGCTCGACAAGTAGAATGGTAATGCCTTCCTCATTCAGCTTCAAAATAATATCAAAAATCTGCTCCACAATAATTGGGGCAAGACCCATCGAAGGCTCGTCTAGCATAAGGAGCTCTGGGCCCATCATGAGCGCGCGGGCGATGGCGAGCATTTGCTGCTCCCCACCACTCATCGTGCCGCCTTTTTGCTCAATACGCTTTTCTAAAATTGGAAACAGCTCAAACGCGGTTTGCATACGCTGCTCGATTAATTTTTTGTCCTTTACGGAAAAAGCGCCTAATAATAAGTTTTCCTTTACCGTCAATCCGCTGAAAATACGACGGCCTTCTGGTACATGCGCCATGCCGAGTAAGTTCGTTGTATGGGCTGGGCGATTTGTAATATCGCTATCCTTGAATAAAATCTTCCCTGTTTTTACTTTTGCGAGCCCGCTAATGGACTTTAGTGTCGTCGATTTACCCGCACCGTTACTGCCAATGAGCGTAACAATCTCACCCTTTTGTACGTCTAAGCTAATGCCGCGCAGTGCTTGAACGGCTCCGTAGTACGTTTCAATGTTGTCAATTTTTAGTATAGTCATAAGCCACCTCCTACGATAATTGCGCTGCACCTGAACCTAAGTAAGCTTCAATTACTTTCGGATTCGTGCGGATTTCCTCTGGTGTACCTTCTGCGATTTTCACACCGTGATCTAGTACAACAATATGATTCGAAATTTCCATCACAAGCTTCATATCGTGCTCGATTAATAAAATCGACACATTGAATTGCTCGCCCATTGATTTAATAATGTCTGTTAATTCCACTGTTTCTTTCGGGTTCATCCCAGCTGCCGGCTCATCAAGTAATATCAGCTTCGGCTTTGTCGCAAGCGCGCGCGCAATTTCGAGTTTACGCTGATTGCCGTAGCTTAAATTACACGCTTTTTCATTTAATAAATGCACGAGCCCGAAATAGTCAAGCAGACGATACGCCTCGACCTCCGCATCAATTTCCTCGACCTTCGTATTCGGTAGATTGAAGAAAATGCCGAGTAGCCCTGTCTTTAGGTGCGTATGCATACCGACGAGCACATTTTCTAGCACCGTCATCTCACCAAAAAGACGAATATTTTGGAACGTACGAGAAATACCCTGCCTTGACACCTCGTCTGGCTTTAAGCCAACGACGGATTTACCGTCAAGCAGCACCTCACCTGAAGTCGGCTGGTATACACCTGTTACCATATTGAAAAAGGTTGTTTTGCCTGCACCGTTTGGACCGATGACCGCGGTAATTTTTTCGCGCTCCACATCCATTGTAATATCTTGATTGGCTGTTAAACCGCCAAAAGTTTTCGTTAAGTTCGTTACTTGTAAAATCGACATTGCGATCCCTCCTATGCCTTTGGTTGCTCGCTGCCGAGCTTGCCCTTTGCTTCTGCTTTTTCTTTTAGCTTCGCCGTATCAAATACTTTATTTTTCGCTGGAATTAATCCTTGCGGGCGATATAGGGCAAACGCCACTAAAATGGCACCGAAAATCAGCTTTTGCATTTTGGCAGGAGATAACGCTTCTGGAATAGACACGATACCACTATAAGACAGCTGGTTTAACCAGTTCGCCATTTCCGTCAGTACTTGTAAGTTTAAAATCGTAATGACTGCTGCACCAAGAATTACGCCCGGTACACTGCCCATCCCGCCAAGTACAACCATTACGAGAATCGTGAACGACTCCATGAGTGTAAAGCTCGTTGGGTCAATGAATGCCTGCTTTGCGGCAAATACGACACCCATGATGCCTGAGAATGATGCCCCGAGTGCAAACGCCATTAGCTTTGTTTTGACAAGTGGAATCCCCATTGCTTGCGCTGCAATCTCATTTTCACGTACGGCCTTCCAAGAGCGCCCGAGCTTCGATTCCTCTAGTCGTCTTACCGCAAATAGCGTAAACAATAAAATCACTAATACAATAAAATAGAAATGGCTCGGATACATAAAGTCAAAGCCAAAAAGACGAGGCGGTGTTACACCTGAAATCCCCATCGCACCACCCGTTAAATTGATTGGACGGTCTGCGTTGTTAAATAAAATACGGATAATCTCACCGAAGCCGAGCGTTACAATGGCTAGGTAGTCCCCTTTTACACGCAGTACCGGAATCCCGATTAATACACCGGCAATTGCTGCAACAATCCCGCCGATGACTAAAAATGCCCAGAAACTCTCACCGCCAAGCGGGAAATTCCCGAACGGCATAAACTCCGATGCTTGGCGCGTCGCAAAAATACTGTACGAATACGCACCCACTGCGAAGAACGCAACAAACCCTAAATCTAGTAGCCCTGCAAGCCCTACGACAATATTTAGCCCGAGCGCCATTGAAATATAAATACCTACCATCGTCGCTACTTCCATATACGACTGGAAGGCCGAGCCACCACTTGACGCAAACGGAATGAGCACAAACAGCAGGCCAATTGCGACAATCCATTTCGTGATATTTTTCAAATTTAGATAGTATAAAATTAACAGCGAAGACAGTAATAATAAAAATGCCACAACTGATTTTTGTGAAAAATAAAGTGCAGCCGATGTTACAATGACAAACAGCGCATAAAGAAGAATTTGCGCCATTTTATTTTGGAAAAAGGTAGATAAAGTTGATTTCATAATAGCCACCTACACTTTCTCTGCCACAGGTTTTCCAAGTAAACCTTCTGGCTTGAAAATTAATACTAAAATTAAAATGGCAAACGCAAATACGTCTTTATATTCCGCGCCTATAACACCGCCTGTTATGAGACCTAAGTTCGATGCAGCAAACATTTCAAGGACACCAAGTAGTAAACCACCTAGCATCGCACCGCGAATATTGCCAATACCGCCAAGCACTGCGGCGATAAATGCTTTCATCCCTAAAATAAAGCCGATAAATGGATCAATCGTGCCGTACTGTATCATGAACAACACACCTGTCGCCCCGCCTAATGCCGAGCCGATAAAGAATGTTAGTGAAATAATTTTATTGACGTTAATCGACATGAGTGATGCTGTCTCACGGTCTGATGCAACCGCGCGCATCGCAATCCCCCACTTTGTCTTGTTAACAAAGAAGTCGAGCGCGATCATCATAACAATCGCCATGACAATCACGACAAGGAACGACTGCTTAAACATCACGTCATTAAAATTACTCCAAATCGATGAAAAGCTTAAAACAACTTGCTCTGAGAATAAAGACGGACCTGTCACAATATAACGTCCCGTCGTTAATTCTGCGATGAAGCGCACTAAATCTTGTAAAATAAACGAAATACCAATTGCCGTAATAAGCGGGATTAGCCTCGGTGAATTACGTAGCGGACGATAGGCTACACGCTCAATGCCCATCCCGAGAAGCCCTGTTAAGCAGGCTGTCACAACTAACACAACAATTAGCAATAAAAGCTGCGGCACCGCTGTAAAAAAGCTCATACCCATTAGCAGCGTACACACCGCTGTCCCAATAAATGCACCCGACATGAAAATTTCACCGTGCGCAAAGTTAATGAGCTGTAAAATGCCGTATACCATCGTGTAACCAAGTGCAACAACTGCGTACACTGCACCTAATGCCAGACCGTCGATTAATACTTGAGGTAAACTTTGAAGTATCTCTAATATCATATTGTCCTCCTAACCCAGCTGTATGTACCACATTTAGCAATGACTAAATGTGTTGAATCCAATCCCTTTAGTAAAAAAGGACCGCCACAAAAAGAGGATTCTTTAAGTGGCAGTCCTACATCGCTTGGCTTGACAACAGCACAAAGCTATTTCAATCATACAATCTTTCCAAAAGGATTCTGCACATAACAAATGATGTAATTTTCAACGTAATCGCGCTTCATTATTTCTGCAATGTACCTGGGTACGAAGCTTCTTCAAATTTGAATAGGAAAATTTCTGCTTTTGAGTTATCGCCCTTTTCATCAAATGATACGCTTGCTAATGCACCTTGATAATCTTGTGTCGCACGAATCACTTCTGCCACTTGCTCACGCGTTGGCTTGCCGCCGTTATCCGCAATCGCTTTTTCAATACCTGCTAAAATTACGCCCATCGTGTCATAGCCATAGACAGAGAATGCTTCGGCTTTTTTGCCCGCATATTTCGCTTCATAGGCCTTCACGAACTCTTGGCCTGTTGGCGTTGACGAAACTTCTCCCGCTACAGATGTATAGTACGTGTTAATAACCGCTTCTCCTGCGATATCGACTAAACCAGAAGAATCAAGTGCATCTGCACCTACAAATGGTACGTTAATTCCTTTTTCACGCATTTGTTTCACGATAATCCCCGCTTCTGTATAAAGACCACCAAAATAAACGGCATCTGGCTTTTTCGAGACAATTTGGTTGATGACACCGTTGAAGTCTTTTTCACCAACTGTAATCCCTTCAAATGCTTGAATCGTCGCACCTAAAGATTCTGCTTCCTTCTTTACTTCTTCGGATACCCCTGTACCAAAAGCTGTTTTATCTTGAATAATGAAAATATTTTTTGCCCCTAGTTCATTGACCATAAATTGTGCTGCCGCAGGACCTTGTTGATCATCACGACCTACAAGACGGTTGACTGATTTTAAACCGCGATCTGTTAAATCCGTCGCTGTTGCACCAGGAGATACCATTGGTAAGCTGTATTTGTCATATACTTCAGATGATGGAATCGCTACACCTGAGTTATAGTGACCAACTACTGCCAAAATCGATTCATCTGCTACGATAATATTCGCATTCGATACGCCTTTTTTCGGGTCAGACTGATCGTCATAAGATTCAAACTGCAATGTGTAGCCTAAATCTTTGAACTTTGCCTGCTCTTCTTCCAACTTCATTTGTGCACCAAGACGAAGCGATTCACCCGTTACAGACGTACTGCCTGAAAGTGGTAGCTGTGCGGCGATTTTAATGACGTCACCGCCAGACGAACCTGAATCACCTGCTGTACCTGAATCTGTTTCAGAGCTAGAATTACAAGCAGCTAAAAGTCCAACGCTTAGTAACCCGGCCGAAAATAATGCAAACGATTTTTTCAATAACATAAAATACCCCCTACTTTTTTTATGATTTGTTCTAGTTGCCGGCTAGATAGTTTAAGTATAGTTTGAAAATTGGAACAATTCACTAAGTTTGTCAGGAGTTCTGACATAGTTTTTTTAATTACGTGAAAAAAACAACCTTTAAATTGTAGTTCCAGTTCAATTCGTGTTAATTTTTCTAACATAATATTTTAAAATATAATTGCATTCCCTTATTAAACCGTTTAAAATAGAGTAAAGGTATAATTTAACAGACTTTTCGGACAAATGAGGGGTGTTGCTAAATGGTGAAATACGATAACTCTTTTAAAGAGAAAAAGGTTATTACAATAGGAATTGTTAGTGAATTAACGGGGCTTTCTGAACGTCAAATTCGCTACTACGAGGCGCGTAAACTTTTATTTCCAGAACGTTCAAAAACAGGCATCAGAAAATATTCTTTTCAAGATATCGAGCTACTAATTGATATTGCCAACAAATTGAATGAAGGTATTTGGACACATGAAATCAAAAAGAATTTACAAAATCTAGAGCTAGTAAAAAGCAAATAAATCCCTACGTTTACACAAGCACCAAACAACTCTCCCTTCACTGCCCTCCATTTAGCCAAAACTTCAAACAAAAAGATGTGTCACCGCTCCACCCCGGTGACACATCTTCCTATACACACTATGTATGGTTACATAACTGAATTCATGACTAGCGCCTCTTCAATTCGCCCCATTAATTCCTTTGCACTCGCTGCGCTCACTACTTCTCCGTTGACAATCGCATAAAATTGCGCGTCACACACCTCACAACGTGAATTGCAGCCAACTTCTACAATGTCTACATCTTGACGAGTAAGTAAGTGATCGATTTCTTCATGCTCATATAAACGGTTCGATACACAAAGCTCAATTTGATTTTTCAATTGCACAGGCCTTTTTTGAAATAATTTCTTAAACAATCACGACACCCCATTATGACATTTTCTCTATTTTTCCATTATAGCTTTAGTATCGCTCGATTTGTAGAGAAATGAGCAGTCCATACAATAAATAAAGTGCCATACACCAAATAAATACAGCGGATAATTTATTAAATAAAATAAATACTGCACCGGGAAGCTTTAATTTCTTTACCAGCGCACCTGTAAATGCTAAGCCGATAAACCACACCCAAGACATCGTGATACAAGCAAACATAAACATAAGCTGTGCCGCGCCTGTATAAAGCATCGCACTTGTGCCAATCACCCCGATTGTATCGAGCAAGGCATGCGGATTCAACAATGATACCGACAAGGCAAAGACAATTTGCTTTTTCACCGGCATCGCCTCCCCCTCAAGTTGCGCTGCACCTGATTTCCACATAACAAATCCCATATAAAATAAAAATAATACACCACCGCAAAGCAGGAAAAGGCGCAGCCATTCAAATTGTAGGACAATCAGTGACAGTCCAAAAACAGCAAGCACAATTAAGAGCGTATCGCAAATCGCCGCCGTAAACGCGGCTGGTAATGCGCGCACAACATGCGGCTGCGTCACCCCTTGCGTAAAAACAAACACATTTTGTACACCTAACGGCAAGATTAGCCCAAACGCTAAAAATATCCCGTGAAAAATCGCTTCCATCTTTCTCACTCCTTCCCACTCTATGCTATCTATGTTATAACAAAAGAAAAAGGTCCAATTGGTTGGCAATTTACCCACCCAATTTTGAAAGGAGCTATTATGCACTGGCAACCTAATCGCACAACTAATCTTTCGTTAATCATGCAAATTAGAGACTGGATGCTGACACAAATTTCGTCGAGTGCTTGGCCCGTCCAGTACCGCCTCCCCTCACAGCGACAGCTTGCCGCTACACTTGGTGTCAACCGTAGCACGATTCAGGAAGTGATTGAGGAATTAAAAGCGGACGGTATTTTATATTCAAAGATCGGCTCTGGGACATTTGTTGCAAGCTCGTCTTGGGATCTATTAACGAAACAACAACAGCCAAATTGGCAGCGCTATATTGAAGCGGGCATTCATAAGCCTAATTACGAGACCATTCAGCTTATTAACGAATTTGAACAGCATGATGACTTTATTCGACTAAGCACAGGCGAGCTCGCTCCTAGCCTTATTCCGTCAAAGCAGATTACCGCGTCACTGCAAAGCCTTGCACTAGACGGTAAAACACTCGGCTATTCCTCGCCGCAAGGAAGCCTTAAGCTGCGCCGCGCGATTTGTGACTATGTTAAGTCGCGCGGTATTGATACAACGCCTGAGCAAATTTGCATCGTATCAGGTGGCTTACAGGCACTACAATTAATCGCGCTTGGCTTACTTGAAACAGGCTCCGTTGTGTTTCATGAAAAAGCGTCATACTTAAATTCAGTGCATCCATTCCAATCATTCGGCATGCAATTACAAGCAAGTGAAACGTTGCCCTTCTTACCATGCATGCCGAAGCATAAACGAGCGATTGCCTATACAATTCCTACATTAAATAATCCCACAGGTGCGGTATGGTCACTTGTGCAAAGAGAACAATTTTATGCACATTGCGTGGCTGAGCAACTCCCGATTATTGAGGATGATGTGTACCACGAATTACTTTTTGATACGCCATACCCCGCTTTAAAATCAATGGATACAACCAATCAAATTGTTTATTTAGGCAGCGTCTCAAAAACATTAAGCCCTGGACTACGCATTGGCTGGGTCATTGCCTCTCCAGCCGTTGTGAAACGGCTCGCCGATGTCAAAATGCAAATGGACTACGGTTCAAGTGCCATCTCGCAAGAAATCGTCGCACACTGGCTGGCATCTGGCTTGTATGAACAGCATGTAAAAAATTTGCGCCGTGTTTTACAACAGCGTGCACAGTTAATGGAAAACTATTTACAGCCATTTCAAGAAATCGCCTCATGGCAGTCGTCACGTGGCGGCTTTTATATTTGGCTAAAATTTAACGAGCCGATTGTTACAACCGCACTTTTCCAGCAATTAGTAAGGCGCCGCGTCTTAATTAATCCTGGCTATATATATGCACCGCATGACGCCTACCATATCCGACTCTCTTACGCATATGCAAGCGAGGAAGAATTACGTCACGGGCTAACTATTTTATTAGAAGAAGCAAAATTATCTTTGAGAAAATAATGCTTTAAAGTAGAAAATATATTATTAATATAGAAATCAAGTGACTACACATGGTATAATCTAGTAGAATTTAGTTTAGGGGGTATGGGGAAATGCGCTATAAACGAACAATTTTATGGATTATTCCACTCGCAGTACTAGGGGTAATGTTTTACTTCTTCGGTCCACAAAAAGAAGTGACCGATAATCAATATATTTCTTACGTAAAGGATCAGCCGCTCATTGCAAGTGCAGAGGGCATTGATACAGCTCTAACAAGCTATTGTGAAAAAGGAAAATGGGTGTACTTCCAAACGACAAAAATGCAAAATGTAGTGGAATTTAAAGGGGATTGTCCAGTAGATGGTAAGGTAGCGCCTGTGAATTTGCAAATTATTGTAGAAAAAGAGTTGGACGCTCACCATGTTGGTGCACTACTTATTAACGCTGAGCAGCAAACAGATGAACAGAAAGCCGCATTTTTAAGTACAATTTATGCAAATTAAAACACGAGCTGTGTTGAATTTCAGCACAGCTCGTTTTAATGGACCTCTTTTGGTTAGTAGTTTTCAACCTTTTTATTTGTCACATGCATTAATTGGCTCGTCACAAATAAGTTTCGATATTATGTTCAAAATCCCTCACCCTTCGAAATATATTTTAATTGTAATTTTCTAAATGAATTAGACTAAATCTTTCTTTTCTATACTTTGAATTAAATAGTATCCGCTCAGTATACCAAACAGCCCTAGTGATAAAGAAACTGCAAATATCGAAAATATAGTAAATTCCCCATTTGTCGAATTTAAGATTGTTGCTATTAGAATGGAAGTAACAATCGTTGCAGATGCAGATTTACGAGGCATACCAATAAGTAAAGGAATAAGACTAATAGCTGCTGTTAACAGAGAATTCATCAAAACAATCCATACATGTTTTGACATTTCTCGTAATTCGACCTCTTCTGATAAAATATTAAAGTTTAAGTCCATCAATAATATAAGTCCCTCTAAAAATAATGTAGACATCCATACAACAGCAAATGTAAACGTAAATACGATGATTAATTTTGCAGAAATAATTTTTTTGCGCTGAATCGGATACGTAAACAAAACATCCATTGATTTATTTTTATATTCGTCTATGATCAATTTCACAAGAAGA
Organism: Solibacillus sp.; assembly: GCA_040274725.1. Taxonomy (GTDB): domain Bacteria; phylum Bacillota; class Bacilli; order Bacillales_A; family Planococcaceae; genus Solibacillus. The sequence continues at coordinate 103,078 of JBEMAQ010000004.1, forward strand.
ACCGCTGCGAAAATAGTAAATGTTGTCCTTACCATTGTCCCTATAAGGTTTGACACTATCTCGAAACGATTATACACGTCAAAACCTTTTTCAATTTCTACAAAATAAATCATACAGAGAAATGCAATAAATGCGCTATTACATAGAAAAACAGCCTTCCAGTAGTTCCATAATTTAAATTTTTTAATCTCTAGCTTTATTAGTTTACGCATGAACGGTGCCCCCGTTGATTATCTTTAAAAAATAATCTTCTAACGTATTATCTTTCCTATAGATTGACTCTACTAACACATCATTTAACACAAGAGTTTGAGTGATTTTCCCTTGAGGCGTTTTCAAATCATAAATTCGAATCATCGCATCATCAATGATTTTAAAATTTGTTATATACAGTGCTTCTGTTAAGACATATGCTGCCTTTGTTACATCATCAGTTTCTAGCTCAATATATTCCATATTTTGTTGGCGAATGGTATCCATTAAAATTTCCTTCGTTAATCTTCCATCTTTAATGACGCCGACCGTATCGGCAACTTGCTCAATTTCTCCAAGAATATGACTAGAAATTAGTAATGTGGTTCCGTAATCCTTGCTTAACATTTGAAAAATATTTCGAAATTGCTTTATCCCTACAGGGTCAAGGCCATTCATTGGCTCATCTAAAATCAGAATTTCAGGCTTTGTCATCATCGCTCTTGCTAAGCCAAGTTGCTGCTTCATCCCTAATGAAAATTCTTTAACAACCTTGCCCTCAACATGTTTAAGTTGCATCAAATCCAGTGCCTCGTTAATCGCATTTTTATTGTAGTATCCCATATACTCGGCATGGAGTGCTAAGTTTTCACGCGCTGTTAACTGCTCATAAAAAATGGGATAATCAATCATGCTCCCTATACGTTTTAACAGTTCATACGAACCTGGCGTTACTTTTTCACCACAAATAATAATTTCCCCGCTTGTTGGTTTAATGAGATTCATCATCATTTTCATAATGGTCGTTTTACCTGCACCGTTCGGACCTAAAAAGCCATAAATTTCGCCTTTTTTCACATGCATATTTACATGAGAAACTACAGCTTTTTCTTTGTAAATTTTGGAAACATTATTAAGTTGAATGATATGTGTCATTTTTCCCCTCCCTATAATTCATTTTCATACTAACAATAAATATTTTCTTTTTTCTAACTTATTTCTAACGAAAATCTTACATTTTTTCCTGACATCTGACTAATAATGTACACGCTTCAATTCAATGCGAAAAGTGGTCTTTTCGAAAGGTTTACTATCTAAATGTATCCTCCCACCTAATTGCTCCACTAATCTTTTTGTTATCGTTAAACCTAAGCCACTTCCTTGGTTCTGTTTATTCCTCGAATCTTCCATTGTATATAAACGTTCAAACACACGATCTTTATCTACTTCATGAATCCCCTGCCCTTGATCGATTACTTCTATGTATACATGGTCATCTGTAGCCCTAACTTTCATCCCCAGCATTTGTCCATCAAAACCGTATTTAATGGCATTGGAAATTAAGTTATTTAAAATACGTTCAAGCGCCTCCGTATTCCCCCACACAAAAATTTGGTCTTCTGATATATCAATCGTTACGTCAAATTCTTTTACTATTAAAATTTCATAATACTCCAATATCTTTTTCCGACAAATCTCCCCTATTTCTATTTTTGACATCTCAAGATTATGATCATCCGATTCAAGTTTTACGAGTTCAAAAAAGCGATGAATTAAATCCAAAACCTCAAACGTTTTTAAATTAACCGTTTGTAATAAAGCTTCCTTTTTTTCTTGCCTGATATTTTTATCATTCAATAGTATTTCTGTATAACCAAGAATGACCGTAAGCGGTGTTTTTAAATCATGTGAAATATTCGAGAGCATTTTTCTCATGGAACGTTCAATCTGATGAAAATTAGCACCCGTTTTTTGATTGTGTTCTAACAGTTGGTTAATTTGGATTAAGAGCAACTGCATTTGCCTGTTACTTGTAATAAGAAGTATTTGTTCATCCGTTTTATTGTCCAATATTTTGTGAAGTTTCTTCTCTACATAGTCAATTTCTCGATTCTCTACCACCTTGTTTCGAATTAAATAGATATTCAGAAAAATAGAGACAACTAACAACACGATCACAATATCTTGCACGTTAAATGTCCTCCCCCAATTTATAACCGATTCCCCAGATCGTCTTGATATACTTTGGTTTAGAAGGATCATCCTCAATTTTTTCACGAAGGCGTCTCATGTGAACATTGATAACATTTTCGTCTCCATAGTATTCTTCTTGCCAAACAAGGTTGTAAATTTGTGCTTTTGTAAATACTTGATTTGGCTTCGTGCAAAAGAGTTTTATAAGATTAAATTCCTTTAACGTGAGTTTTAAATCTTGGTCAAATTTTTTGACAGAGTAGTTTTTAAGATCCACGATTAAATCCCCAATACAAATGATATCCTCTCGTGTATTTTCGGCTTCTTTTGCCTGTGCTAGATTCAAGTAATGATGTTCTCTTCTGATCATCGCTTGCACTCTAGCGACTAATTCAATTAACGAAAATGGTTTTGAAATATAATCATCTGCACCGAATCCGAGACCTAACGCTTTATCTACATCTTCTCCTTTAGCTGACATGATTAAAATAGGAATCATACTTTTCATTCGGATCGCCTTTAAACATTCAATACCATCTATTTTTGGAATCATTAAGTCCAGTAAAATCAAATCGAATTTTTTCGAATCGAACATTGTTAATGCTTCTTCCCCATCAAAAACTGTCGTTACCGAAAATCTATTTTTCTCCAAAACCTCTTTTATCATATTACTAATGTCATAATCGTCTTCAATAATCAAAATTTGACTAGCCAAAAATACCCCATCCTCAATCTTTAATTTTTATACAACCTGGTCTAAATGATTGAAAGAAAAGAAACAAAACTTCCCCACTAAAAGTATCTCAAAATTCGGACAATAATTCATTGTTTTTTCCATTTTTTAATAATTCAAGCTTTCTTAATTTATTTTACTCTTAAGATTTTTGTAAGAAATACGTAAGAGAAAAGAAATTTATGGAAGTTATTATAAAGGAAGACAGATAGGGGGAGATACGGAAATGTACGTGTAGCAATACGTCAAAAAATGCTGAAATAACGATAAAAAAGGAGTTAAATTGATGATAAAACGAATACTTGTCTTACTTATTTTAATTAGTAGTTGTATAGTTCAACTTCCCGTTTACGCTTCGGAAGTAGAGAAAACACCTTCTGGCATTTCATTCGCCAATTTAGAGGAGGAAATAGATAAATATATTTCTAAATATCTTGATCAATCGACACCCGGTGCTGCCATTACTGTTGTAAAAGACGGCGCCATTATTTTTTCAAAAGGATATGGGTACGCCAATATTGAAAAAGAGGTCCTAGTCGACCCATCCAAAACCGTATTTGAATATGGTTCAATTAGTAAACTATTTGTATGGACAGCTGCCATGCAATTAGTAGAACAAGGGAAATTAGATTTACATGCTGATATTAAAACATACCTTTCTGAAGATGTTGCCTCAAAGTTAACTTATCAGAAACCGATTACAATGCAACACATCATGAACCATACAGCTGGTTTTGAAGATTATTACTTTGATTTAATTGGATCTTCACCCGAAAGTATACTTGCTTTAGAAGAAGTTTTAATTAGACATCAGCCGAAACAAATTTATGAACCAGGTCGCACGATTGCCTATTCGAATTATGCTACTGCTTTAGCGGGGTACGTCATTGAACAGATAACGGGTAAACCGTTCTTCGATTACGAAATGGAGCAAATATTCTCCCCCCTTTCAATGGACACTACATCTGGGGAGCCGACACTTACTAATTATTTAGATTTCGAAAATAAAGCCACTGGTTATTTACCAAATGGACATGGGGAATTTACGGAAGGAATTTGGTCCTATATTTCGCTTTATCCTGCGGGGTCTGTAAATGGAACAGCTGAAGATTTAGCAAAATTTGCGATTGCATTAATGCCGAAGAACGACCAAAATACCCCTCTTTTTTCATCTAAAAGCACACTCGATAACATGCTAACACAAAGTTATTCGCCTCTAAATACAATGCCTTCTATTGCACATGGCTTTTGGGAATATGATGGAAAGGTAAGAGGAGTAGGCCACGGAGGAAATACAGCAGCCTTTAGCACAAATATGGTTGTTGCCCCAGAGGAACAATTTGGTGTCATTGTGTTAACAAATGCTGCAAGTGAAATGGATCTAACCTATGGTGTAATGGAGTTACTGTTTGGAAAATCGGATGACATGATACAAACCGCAACAATGGACTTACCCAGTGCAGAAAAAGTTACTGGTTTGTATATTGCTGCTCGTCAGTCACGTAGCATGTATACGGAGTTTATTAATTATTTAACACCGTTAAAGGTAGAAGCCGTCTCAGAAAATAAACTAACTATCAGCCTATACGGTATGAAAGGTACTTACTTACAAAGTAGCCCAAATCTCTATACGCTTATATCGAGTGATTATCCCATTTTAGGATACATTCTTTCAAAGGTATATGTCGAATTGAACGATGATGGTGTAGAACGACTCACCAATGGCCAAGTGACAGATTATTTACCTTTGGAAGGTGATCGTAAGCTACCTTGGCTAATCATCAGTTTAGTAATCGTAGGAATTAGTGGACTCTATTTTGTTATCACGCCGATTGTGTGGCTTATAATCTTGTTAAAAAACAGGAAGAAAAATAATCACTATTCAACAGAAACTAAGCTATTTGGGATGTGTAATCTAATGGGCACTCTATTCATTCTAAATAATAGTATTCTATCTATTCGTACGATAGTTAGTTCGCCGATCCTTCATCTCGAGGAACTTCAGTTACACATTTACTTCAATTGGATTCTACTTTTTATTACCATCATACTTATCAGTTTAGACTTTGTTATGTGGAAGCTAGTAAATTTAAACAATCACCAAAAATATAAGCGCGTATTCACATTTTGTCTCGTTGCTTTACTCTTTTTTGTTTTCTTTAATTGGAACTTCTTTCATATCATTTGATTTTTAGTCTAAGTTATATTATTTTCTCATTCATCTAGGATATGTAAGAAATAATAAAAAGCTTGATTGGCTCATAATTTCTCCAATCAAGCTTTCTTAATTTTAAGCTAATGCCTTCTTTGTAAAGCGTGGATGTGCCCAAAGCTCGCGCCATTTCATCACAGATGTCACAACAATAATCAAGCCAAGCATTAACATAATCACCGATAAAACACCGTTTAATACGTTAAAGCCGCTCGCCGCTGTGTTCCAGTATACATTTTTCACCATCCAGAAGCCTGCTACGTTTACGGTAATGTAAAGATAGACAAGCGGTATGAAGCATGTTAATACGTAAATGCGTTTGTCAGCAACTTTTAATACAAATGTGACACCGCACACAAGACCGATTGATGCCATCAGCTGATTCGATACGCCGAACAGCGCCCAAACAGATGATATATCGCCAGAATTGAGCAGGTAACCCCACATAACACAGGCCAACGCACTTGCCCCAATCGTACCCGGCAGCCAGTCTGTTTTCTTCAGCGGCTTGTATACATTGCCTAAGAAATCCTGAATTAAATAACGTGCTGTACGTGTACCTGCGTCAATGGCCGTTAAAATAAAGACCGCCTCGAACATAATCACGAATTGGTAAAAGTAGCTTGTTAAATGACTGAACCACTCCACACCCGAGAAAATCGCCGCCATACCAACCGCAAGTGTTACAGCGCCACCAGTACGCCCTTCAAGGTCCATACCGATTGCCTCAGACAGTGCCGGCAAATCAACGACTGACATTCCAAGTGTCGCAAATTTTTCAGGTGTTGAGTTTATGGCAAAATAATCTCCTGGGTGTAGTACTGTCGCAGCAATTAATGCCATCACAGCGACAACACACTCAACTAACATCGCACCAAAACCGACAATGCGAATATCTTCCCAACGGTCAAGCATTTTTGGCGTTGTCCCCGACCCTACGAATGCATGGAAGCCTGAAATCGCACCACACGCAATTGTAATCGATACGAATGGCCACACAGGACCTGCAACGATTGGACCGCCACCGCCTAAAAAGTCAGGAATGATGGCTGGGAACTGAATGACAGGGTTAATGATGAATACCCCAATAATTAACGCAACAAATACCCCAATTTTCATAAAGCTAGATAAATAATCACGCGGTGCAAGCAAGAACCATACTGGTAATGCCGCTGCAAAAAATGCATAGATTGGTAAAATGATTGATAATGTCGCCTTATCAAGTGTTAACAGATCCCCAAGCCACGTTCCTTGAATATACGGCCCGTAAAAAATAGCTCCGACTAATAATAAAACCCCTAAAATTGTTGAAAGCTTCAAACTCCCCGTAAATCTATTAATAATCCCCATCAGCATGGCAATCGGAATCGTTGCAGCTACCGCGAACGTTCCCCACGCGTTATCGGCTAATGCGCCCAAAATAACCATTGATAAACCAGCCATCGTAATCGTTATGATAAATAGCATTGCAAGACCTGTACAGAAACCTGCTACTGGACCTAGCTCCTCACGCATGACTTCCGATAATGATTTACCACCCTTTGTCATCGATGCGAATAAGACGACCGCATCATGTACCGCACCACCAATAACAGCTCCGATTAATAACCAAAGATAGCCAGGTAAATAACCGAACTGCGCAGCTAAAACTGGTCCAACTAACGGCCCCGCTGCTGCGATAGCCGCAAAATGGTGGCCAAATGCCACCCATTTATTCGTCGGCACATAGTCTTTGCCGTCATTTTTGGCATGTGCTGGTGTCGGCATGTTTTCATTAATCTTTAATACTTTCTTCGTAAAGAAAATTCCGTAAAAGCGATAGGCAATGACTAATACACAAATCGCTCCAATTACTAACGTGATCGCATTCATCGTCGTACTCCTTGCTGTTTCATTTTGTAATATAACAATATCAGAATAACAATCTGTTATAGTACAAAAATTATAATTCACAGAAAATTCTACAAACAAAGCGAAGAATATATCATTTTTTAGAGAAAACATAACCCAAACAGAAAAATGCATGGACCTTGGTACTTCAAACAAAAATGCGGTCGTTTTTAAGCTTTTTAAGGGGACGTTGGCGACATTTTTTCACTGCTTCCTCACGAATTTGCAAGTACTTTGCGATATCATGATTTGTGTAACCTTGAAAAAATCCAATGTAGTAGCTGCTGTTCCTCCGCGCCTAGCTTTTCAAACCACTCCCCTGCAAACTCCTCCTGCTCACTCATCGCCTGTTCTAATAAAGAGAATTCATCCGTATAAATAACATTAGCTCCCTTCGTTCGACGTGACAGCTCCTTTGAAACGGTATACTTCATATTTAAAAAAGCATACTTTTCAAATCCACTCTTCTTTGCACAATATGTTATTGTCGCAAGCCACAGTTCAATTGTTACGATATGATAAAACTCCTCGAAATTTTCATAAATCCGCATATGTGCCAACACTTTTCGAATCAAACCATCATAACGTACCATCAACTCGTCAAACTGTTCCATAGTCAAAACCCTTTTAGCTATGCATAAATTTGTATTCCTAGGTACTTGTACAATAAGGATTTCAAGGCATTTTGGTGAATGATGAAATAGACGATTTTTTTGAAATAACATACGTTCAATTACTGTTAAATGCAAATCAATACTAGAATTTCATTTTATTTTGATTATTTACACAAAAATTCACACTCGTTATAAACTTCGATATTGACAAAATATCCGTCTTCGGGCATGCTAAATAGAAATAACAGGCTTACAGAAGATTAGTAAACGCCCCTTGACTGGATAAGAGAGCAAAATTCACCGGCTGAAAGATTTTGCACAGAGCCAAACCGTTGAACCTACTTCACATATGCCCCTAGCAAAACTAGGCGCCGACTCAGCGTTATGAGATAAGTGGAATGCGGTTGCATTCAATTTAGGTGGTACCACGGAAGCGCACTTTCGTCCTAGTTTTTAGGATGAATGTGCGCTTTTTATTTTTTACAACTTTGTTATTACCGTCACTGGCAAAATCCTTGTGACAGAGGAGGATTTAGAAAATGGAAAGAAAACGAATCGTCGTCAAAATTGGCAGCAGCTCCCTTACAAACACAAAAGGTGAGCTCGACGAAGCAAAATTTTGCGATCATGTTGTAGCCATCGCAAAATTAAAACAGGCAGGTCATGAAGTACTACTCGTATCATCTGGTGCCGTTGCAGCGGGCTTCCGCAAGCTCGGCTACTCTTCTCGCCCGATTACGATTAAAGGAAAGCAAGCTGCAGCCGCGGTTGGCCAAGGCGTCTTAATCCAGGCATACCGTGAAAATTTCGAAAAATCAAATATTACACCTGCACAAGTCTTACTAACACGTACAGATTTTAGCGACAAGCAGCGCTACAAAAATGCATACGCGACATTCTCAGAGCTACTAGAGCGCGGAATTTTACCAATTATTAATGAAAACGACACCGTATCTGTCACAGAATTAACATTTGGTGATAACGATATGCTGTCTGCTCTTGTCAGTGGTCTTGTACACGCGGACGAGCTCATCATCTTAACCGATGTCAACGGACTGTATGACGCGAACCCGCAAACAAATCCGAATGCAGTACGCCTTGATACAATTAGTCAAGTAACCGATGAAATGCTCGGCTTTGCAAGCGGCACAGGCTCTAAAGTCGGCACGGGCGGGATGCAATCGAAGCTACTCGCTGCGAAATACGCAATGGATGCAGGCGTGGATGTATTCGTCGGCACAGGTAGTGGGGCAGATAAGCTCATGCAAATCGTGCAAGGTACTGGCGATGGCACGTATTTTAGAAAAAATGACAAAACGGTATTGCCAAATAATAAGCAATGGGTAGCCCTCACACAGATTGCCGGTAAATTATTTATAGACGAGGGTGCTGTAGAGGCCATGCTTCGCCGAGGCAAAAGCTTACTGCCTGCTGGTGTGTATGCCTTTGACGGGCGATTTGAGCGCGGTGATGTTGTCGAAGTTTACGACCGTCATACATGCATCGGCCGCGGAGAAATTTTATATTCGAGTAAAGAGCTTGAAGCCGCTATGGGCAAGCGCACAGCAGAGCTAACAAACTATCCGATTGAAGTCATTCACCGCAATCAATGGGTAGCTAACTAAAGGAGGATTTTTTATGACAAATACAACAGCAAATGAAGTCATCGAAAAAGGAAAACGCGCGAAAATCGCAAGCTTTGAAACAAATATTAAATCAACAGCGGAAAAAAATGCCGCACTAACAAGCATTGCCAATCAATTACTTGTGGATATCGCACAGATTGTTGCAGAAAACGATAAAGACATCACAGCCGGCAAAGAAAACGGCTTAGACGCGTCTGTCCTTGACCGTATTTTACTAACAAAGGAGCGCATCGAGGCGATGAGCGCTGCGATTCACGAGCTTGTTGAGCTGCCAGACCCAGTTGGTGAAGTGCTAGAAACAATCGACAAGGAAAATGGTCTACATATTGAGAAAAAGCGCGTGCCACTTGGCGTTATTGGCATGATTTACGAGGCACGTCCAAACGTAACCGTCGACGCGGCGACATTATCACTAAAAACAGGTAATGCTGTGCTACTACGCGGTAGCTCGTCTGCGAAATATTCAAATATGGCCCTTGTTGCATCGATTCATACAGCACTTGAGGCGGTCAAATATCCACAGGACGCGGTACTATTAATTGAAGATACGAGCCGCGAGACTGCCAAAACACTATTTACATTAAATGAATATTTAGACGTACTCATTCCGCGCGGTGGCAAGGGCTTAATTGATTTAGTCGTGCGCGAAGCAAGTGTGCCTGTGCTTGAGACAGGTGCTGGAAACTGTCATATTTTTGTCGATGATACAGCGCAGCTTGACATGACTAAAATGATCCTGTTAAACGCAAAAACGCAGCGTCCTTCCGTTTGTAATGCAGCGGAAAGCTTACTCATTCATGAGGATTTCTTCGCAGCCAACGGACGAGAATTACTCGGGACACTTGTTGCAAACGGCATTACATTATACGGTGATGAGCATGTATGTGCGGTCATTCCAGAAGCATTCCCTGCAACAGAGGAACATTACGCAGAGGAATTTTTAGCGCTAACGATGAGCGTCAAAGTTGTCGAAAACACATACGCGGCTATTCACCATATTAATCAGTACGGCTCGCATCACTCGGAGGCCATCATTACAGAGGTAGCCGAAAACGCAGCACTGTTTTTAAATGCAGTGGATGCGGCGGCGGTGTATCATAACGCCTCTACACGTTTCACTGATGGCTTCGAATTTGGCTATGGTGCGGAAATCGGCATCTCTACACAAAAATTACACGCACGCGGGCCAATGGGCTTACCTGCATTAACATCAACAAAATATGTGATTCATGGGACTGGACAAGTTCGCGGTTAATCAGTCGACAGTGCGCTATTTTCATTAAATAGCGCACTGTTTTTTCATTAATGGTAACTTTCCGAAAATTAAGTCTATACAATTTAAAATGGGATGTTAAAATAATACTATTACAGGAGGTTAGAGAAATGACAGTACAAACAACACTTACGACAACACCAAAAGAAAAGCCCTCACTTGAAGCACTTGGCTTCGGGAAACATTTTACAGACCATATGTTTATTGTTGATTATACAGAAGGCAAAGGCTGGCACGATGCACGTATTACGCCGTATCAAGCGATTTCACTTGACCCAGCAAGCAAGGTTTTCCACTATGGCCAAGCGGTGTTTGAAGGCTTAAAGGCTTACAAAACAGCGGATGGGCAAGTTCAATTATTCCGCCCAGACCGCAATTTCGCGCGTCTAAATCAGTCAAACGAACGTCTATGTATCCCAGCAATTGACGAGCGTCTTGCATTAGAAGGCTTAATCGAGCTTGTAAAGGTAGATAAAGATTGGATTCCTGAAGGCACAGGTACATCTCTTTACATTCGTCCATTTATTATTGCAACCGAGCCAAACTTAGGTGTAGCGGCATCAGAAAATTATCAATTTATTATTATTATGTCGCCAGTTGGTTCTTATTATAAAGAAGGCATTAACCCGGTTAAAATTATGGTCGAGCAGGAATATGTACGCGCAGTAGCGGGTGGGACAGGCGAGGCAAAAACGAGCGGTAACTACGCATCAAGCTTACTTGCATCTGAAATTGCCGAGAAAAAGGGCTATTCACAATCTCTATGGTTAGACGGCCGCGAGCGTAAATATATCGAGGAAGTTGGCAGTATGAACATCTTCTTCAAAATTAACGGTGCAGTCATTACGCCTGCTTTAAACGGCAGTATCTTACCAGGGATTACGCGTGATTCCATGATTCATGTGTTAAAATCACGCAATATTCCAGTAGAAGAGCGCGCGATTTCAATTGATGAGGTTGTAGCAGCATATGAAGGTGGCACACTTGAGGAAGTATTCGGCTCAGGTACAGCCGCTGTTATTTCACCTGTTGGCGAGCTTACATACGGCGAACACGACATGATTATTAACGGCGGAGAGATCGGTACGTTAACACAGGAATTATATGATACATTAACAGGCATCCAAACGGGTAAAGCAGAAGATTCATTTGGTTGGATTGTGAAAGTACAATAATATCTTACAATAAAGGGGCTTATCGTAACATTGACATACGATAAGCCCTTCTTTCTCATAATTGAGGAATCTCCATTGATAAATCTTCATAGAGTGCGCTGGCTGTTACATATACCGTGCGCATCCCCTGTTCGAATACATTGTTCTCCATCTGCATAAGAGACGTCACATATTTAACAAGATTGGAATTCGCGATGAAAATATCTTTTGGATAAGGCTGATTTGCTTGGATTAACTGTTCAAATAACTTTTCCATATCCGTTGCAGAATGCGCGATTAATAAACGAATTTCCTCTATGCGCTCTGGGTACTTTTCCATATAAGTGGTTAACCAATCCGTTGTAAATTGCGCTAAATAAATCGCGAAACAAAAGCTATAAAGAGCGTTCCCTTGAAATTTCCACCCATACTTTTTTAACAGTATACTTCTTATGATGTTTTCTGCAAAAATCGTATGATACGAGTAGGAAAGTGTAAGTTCCGGGTAAATAATCAAATGTTGCATCGGCTTATATACAATGAAGAAGAAGTCCTTGAGAAATCTTTTCGTCACATGATTAATTTGCTCCGGCTCATATATAAGTGGCACAAGCATCTTATATTTCGTATAAACCTCATCGTAAAGCTTGTGATCGCTATTATTCAGTATAAAAATAGAACGTTTTTTCACGCTAGCCCTCCTCTCCGTAAATAACTAGTGTTTTTTTCATCACTTTTGCATAATACAGGCTTTGGTCTGCCTCCTGATACAGGCTTTGTAATGATTTGATTGCCTTTTTCTGCACAGAAGAAGCCCCCATATGCGTACGATAAACAATATGTTGTCCCTCTAACTCTAGCTCAATATCATCTAAGTAATTTTTACATGTTTTAGAAATCATATGCACATCTAATGGCTCATCTGTAATAAACATCGAACAAAAAGAGGACGGATAATACTTTCCTCTCGTACTTTCTGGATAAAGCTGTGAAAAGGCTTGGTCAATTTTTATATAATAATCGTATTTTATTTTCAAATATTCATTCAGTAAATCCGGCTTATTCACTTGAATGACAAAGGTGACAATAGTGATAAATTGCTCTTCATCCGCTGCCTGTATTTGTTCCTTTAACAGCTTTCGAAAACTTTTTCCTGTATGATAGCCAATTTTTTCATCATTGCTATTTGTAATTTGTATCGCACGAATTTTATCGAAATAGTCTAACCTTTCAACAATTCGAATCATGTCCTCATCGAGTTGCAAAGCATATGTATACAGGAGATATTGTGCATGTGTTGCATATAATACTGGACTATATTTCATAACAACAAACAAAATCGTTTTCACTTCAGCAAATTGATTCATTTGCCATAGCTTTTGCAACTCGTCGTGTAATTGCTCTTCATATGTCACATCAGCTGTATCAATCCATGCATAAAAAATATGTGCTATATTTACGTAGAGCTCGTTAACGCTCGTCAGATTATTTTTAGTTGCTAATTTTTTTATTATCGTCTTTGCTTCATCAAATTTTTCAAGTGCTACATATGCCTGCACAAGGAATAAGGATACGCTATATAAGAAATTCGATTGCTCCCCTTTGTGCTTTTTAATAAAGTGTAACACGAGCTTTCCGAACATAATCGCCTTGTCATATAGGCAATCATTTAAAGCCAATTGAAGTAGGATGAAATAAAAACAAGCGATTCGGTCGTATTTTTTATATTTACTAGCACAAGTAATACCCGATTCACACAATTCATGGATATTCGACCAATCATTATGAAGCAATGCTAAATGGGCCCGAAGTAAATAAACTGCGCTTAAAAATTCGGTATGTGTATACTCAATAATCAATTCTTCTGCTTGTTCAAGCATTTGTAAGGCTTGCAGACGTTTATTACAATGTAAATACGTATTCGCTAAATCGAGTAAAATTTCACATTTAGCATAGCTATTTTCAATCATTTGAAACGAATTCAATCTATCTAACAACATATTTTCTAACTGTTGATAGGAATATGCTTGATATTTATTTTGCAAATGTGCATCTACTTCAACATCCTCCATTTTATTCATATCACACAACCTTTCTTCATAAGTTCATCTAAAAATACAGACATTCCCAATAATCCATAAATGGAATATATTACAAAACTATTCTTATGTTGTATCACAAAAAGCTCGCATGAACAATATGTCCATGCGAGCTTTTTAGCGTCTTAACGATCAAATTTAAATGTATCATCTGTAATTGGTGCAACGGTTGCTACCGCATAAGTCGCACCCTTTTGACTGAAGAAGTCATACGTTGAGCCTTCGTTACGAATACCATTCATAACAATCGGGTTCACCTCTTCTTCAGGGAACATCGTATCAAAGCCAAGGTTCATCAGTGCCTTGTTCGCATTGTAGCGCACATACGCCTTTACCTCACGCGCAAGACCTGTTTCTGCATATACATCATCTGTATATTTCAGTTCATTATGGTACAAATCAAGTAAATACTCGTAACCCCATAGTGTTAGCTCCTGCTGCTTGTCTGCATCGAATGTTTTAAAGATGTTTTGTGCAAAGTAACCAACTGCTACCCCGTGAATTGATTCATCCTATATGTTCATGCAAATTCGTTACGTTTGCATCGTTACTAACTGCTTATTGTTACCAATAAGAACAGACCATATCACTATCCTTCTTAACAAGGATACTCTCCTTTTCGATTTAAGGGATTCTCACCCACCACTTGGCCCTACTCCTTATGCCGAATTTCACGGCCGCTACGGGATGGTCGTTGAACGTTCTTTAAACTAATCTCTCCCACCATTGTTTATAAAGTTTTTTATGGCGTATACGACTTCCTGTTCCAGCACTTAAACTATGCTTTCTTTCAATTTCTGCATTGCTTGCTCCTTCATTTAACATCCGAACAATATCTAAAAACATTTCTTCTGTTACTTTTCCACGAGCTTTTAGCTGATTTTCTGATTTAATTGGAGTATAGTCGTTTACTTTTTCCCATAATTTTTTAAATCTTTTTTTGTGGCGGATTAAAGACACATACCTGTCATGTAACTCATAAATGTCTGCGATTTCTTTATTTGTTTTGCCTTTTTTTAAAAGCTCAACAATTTCAAAAAATTGTTCATTTGTTAGCTTAGATACAGGGTTTTTTTCTCCAGTAACTCTTTCACTTTTGGCTTCCAGTTGTTCTTTGGTATATTTCATACCTTTCCCTCCCTCTCCGCCAATAGTTAAATTATATCCATTTTGATAAGAGTCATATTTGGCAATATAGAATATTTCCTTTTCAGAAAGTTCATCAAGAGAGCATTTCCCTTTCCATAGAACTCCGAACTCAAAAGACTGGTGTTTATTATAAGCACGTTGTAAATAAGTGTTATAATGCCTCCCTGTATTTAGATCTCTGATATGATCTTTTATTCTTCTTTTTTGTTCGATATAAACATCTTTGCCAATATAGTATCTATCATTAATAATTAAATAATAAATACCTTTTGTGTCTTTTTTGTTTAAAGCTTCGCTGCTGATTTTCCTCACTAAAATTCACTCCTAATATACTTATTTAGTATATACTATCACCTATGAATTTTCTTTTCTCTTTAAGGATGTCCCAGCAATTAAAAGAGTTATTCGACTAGCATTACTACTAGAAGCCGCAATTACGTTTACGGAGTATTAGTGAAATAACCTCGGCACTATTACGCAGTGTGCCTTGTCCACCAAGGTAGAGCGGATAGAAGAAACCTGAATAAAACAGGAAGCTCTCAAGCATAACGGATGCAAACATTGCCCTCCATAAAGACTCCGGATCGTCCTCTTTAATGGCACTGTACACATCATTAATGCGGTTTGCTTTGTATTGTAAAAATTCGTTTTTCTTCACCCATTCAAACACTTCGTCAATTTCAGCATTTGTACAAAGCGTTGTAAAAATATATGAATACGACTTCGCATGAATCGCCTCAAACGCGCCAAATACGGTAAGGACTGCTTTTTCCTGATAATCCTTTGTATATTTTGCAATTTCGTTCATGCCGATATTTGTTTGCACGGTATCAAGTAACGTTAGTCCGCCAAATACTTTTTTATACGTATCTTTATGCTCAAAATCTTGCCACTGGCGCACGTCTTTACTAACCGCAATTTCCTCTGGGAACCAAATTTGCTTCCATTGCTGATCCCAGAAAATTTTTGCCAGTTGACTTGTTGGCTGATTCCAGTTTACTGCTTCAAATGTTAAATTTGACATGCGACACACTCCTCTAATGATTGCAGACGTTGACGAACGTAGTACACGGTTTTAATGCCCTTTGTCCAGGCATAAATGTACAGCTTCGCCAATTGCTCCGTCGTCCATTTATCCGTCACGTACAGCGTCATCGAAATCCCTTGGTCAATATGCTTTTGCGCTGCTGCGTAAAGGTCAATTAAATCATACGGATTGATATCATACGCTTCTGTATACAGGTGCGCATTGTCATTTGTTAAAAACGGCATTGGGTAAATTGTGCGGCTATCCGCGTAATCACGTACTTCGACGCGCTCTGTTACGGGCGCGATTGAGGCAGTTGAGCTACGGATGTAGGAAATACTTCCCGTCGGCGCAATCGCTAAACGATACGAGTGGAACATCCCATGCTCCATCACATCCGTTTTAAGCTGCTGCCACATTTCCTTTGTAATCACCGGCACATTACCAAGTGCTTTTAACACGTCTACCTCAAGCTCAGGCTCCTCTTTTGATACGTATGCATCAAAGTAAGCACCATTTGCATATTCACTTTCCTCAAAGCGGTAAAACGTCTCGCCGCGCTGTTTTGCGATGTTCATTGACGCTTTAATCGAGTAGTAGTTCAGTGCTTCTGTAAAGGCACCAATAAACGCCACAGACTGCTTACTACCATATTGCAAGCCTTGGGATACTAAATGTCCGTGCAAGTTCATCATGCCAAGCCCTACTGAGTGCATCAGTTTATTGGCCTTTGCGACAGATGGGACATTGACGATTTCTGTCATTGTTGACACATTTGTTAGAAGTTTCATTGACGTTGCAATAAGCTGTTCAAAATCTGCATATTCCACTGCCTTATGAATATCGAGTGAACCTAAGTTACACGATACATCGAGGCCATACTCATTTTCCTCGTTTTGGTCTGTAATAATGCTTGTTTGCTGGACTTGTAAGATTTCGGTCCTCTTTGTTCGTTCGAATTCGCGACATTCGAACCGCTCTTCAGCAGCTATATGTCACCATATAGAGCAGACTATTTCATCACCTTCAACTCAACTTGGTCAGGTGCTCCGCTTTTCCCTTTATGAATTATCCCTATTTTGCATTCGGGCCTCGCTTGAGGGGTACTCTACTCGCTTCTTCACTCGTAAATACGAGCTATGCTTTCGATAGTCGTTAGACATGGCGATTATTCTGCTTCTCTTAATGTAGCCAACACGCCGGGCTATATAAGACAAGAATAATCGTTTAGTACGAGATTATCTTTTACAAGACTTCCCTCGTTTAACGGAGTTTTCGACTAGGATTTCTCCTAGAAGGTGCTAAATTAACACAAATTCGACATCTTCACACGTCCAAGCCCTTTTAAAGCATGGTGATCGTTAACATTATCA
This sequence comes from Solibacillus sp., assembly GCA_040274725.1. Taxonomy (GTDB): domain Bacteria; phylum Bacillota; class Bacilli; order Bacillales_A; family Planococcaceae; genus Solibacillus. The sequence continues at coordinate 120,414 of JBEMAQ010000004.1, forward strand.
TCAAAAATCTCAAACGGATAACCGGACTCAAACTGCGCCTTTTTCACCTCTGTATACAGCTTACGTGCATTCAGACGCTTAATTTTGCGGATGTTTGGATTATCTAGTAGCTCGTAGTACATCTCACTAATTGAAATTTCAGACATTCGTAGGCCATATTCCTGGTAAATATCATATGAGCTAAACAGGACGATATCTTTATCACGACGCATCAGCTCGAAGAAAATACTCGGTAGGATAATACCTGTAGAAAGTGTCGCTAAACGAATTTTATCGTCGGCGTTTGGCTTTTTACTTGAAATGAAGTTTTCGATATCGGCGTGGAAAATGTTTAAATAAACGACACCAGAGCCGTTACGTTGCATATTGTTACTCCACTTTTATCGTGGGGCTAGGTCATTTCTGCCTAGCTCTCTATGTCGCCATAGAGATCAGACTATATCTTCATTTTACTAAAGTTTGTTTCATACCAAATGTGATTTTCTTTTGGAATCAGTTCCCTTTCGAAAAATGCGCGGTTCGAATGAATATATTACTATAATCATTACTTAGTCGTTGAACCTTCATCCATTGTTGGACGCTTGGCTGCGGATTGTCTGCAATCTTGGATTTTTAGGGGGCGCTACTAGATTGCTCTGTAGTATCCTACCTCGATATACTCAGATGTTCCCGCAATTGACCGCGTTTGAATTGAGCCAAAGCTTAACCCAATTGATTCGAGTAGCTAAATGAGTTTTCAAGCAGCTTTGCGACTGGAATCACGCCTGAAGCACGGTTGTGGATGCCTTTAATCGGGTCACCGAGTGGGCGTAGGTCGGTTAAGTTCACACCTACACCACCGCCAAGACGGGATAACTCCAAGCAGTAGCCAATGTTTTCAGCAATCGAGTTCATCGAGTCATCCATCGTTAATTTAAAGCAGCTCACAAGCTCGCCGCGCGCCATTTTCCCACTATTGAGTGCAGTTGGTGTCGCTGGTTGGTACGCTGTCATCATCACTTCGACTGCCTGCTCCGCTAGTACTTCGTCGCCCTGCGCTAAGTACAACGCAATAATGACGATACGGTCCTCGTACTTTTCTAAAATTTCTTTACCATCACGAGATTTCATCGCGTAGCTATCATAAAACTTACTCGCACTCATAAATGACGGGAAACGGAATTTGTAGGCATACGCTTTTTCATACATGCGAAGAATAAACGCACGGTCATACTGCTCAATAAATGCCTTCTCGTAATAACCTTCCTCTACTAAATAGCGCACCTTTTCATCATGGTCGATAAAATAGCGAAGGCGCACATTCACTTCTTCTAAAAAGTAGCGACGCGTTGCCTCCTCGTCCTTTGATAATTCCAGCTTACCTGTTGTGCGATAATGATTTAGCACATCATTATTTAACTTTAAATAAGTTTTCATCTACACACCTGCTCTTCATAAAATGATTGGATTAATTCTAAATCGGCTTGTTTGCCGCGCAAATCCATTTTGCATACAAGAGGAATCCCGTATTTAGTTGTTAGTTTATCGCCTGAGCCCGCAAATAAGGCATGGCCAAAGTTTTGATTGCCACTTGCGACAATGCCCTTACAGTAGGTCGCATTTACCTGCATAAAGTCCTCAACCATTTGCGGCACGTCTCCTAGCCCATCTGTGTACGTCATGAGTAGAAAAGGCTCTGCTACGACTAAATTTTCCGTCATTTCAATGTTTGGCAAGCCAAGCTTTGACACGACGGCACGCACATTGCCCGTTCTACTCGCAAAGACAATCACTGTGCTAACAGCTCAACCTTTTCAAGCATTGCCGGTACTTCGTGTAACCACTCACCGTCGATTTGTAATACAGGTACAGCTAAAAAGCCCGCACTAAGAAGCTCTTCTTTTGCCGCTTCATTTTGGTCAATATTTAAAATTTCTGGTGTTAATCCCACACGACTTAACTCGGCTTTTACTAATAAGCATTTCGGACAAACTGTTTTTGTGTAAAGTTTCATATTAATTCTCTCCTTTTTGGCAAATAAAAAAACGAACCCTATAATAGAGAACGCCTAGTATACGGAAAATATGGCTGAATAAAATTATGCCAGAAAAATTATCGAAATTTTCTTGACACAATACATAGTAATTAGCCTGGAACTCATTTCCGTAGGTGACGTGTGCAGTAACCTTATTAATTCTGCATTTCCATCGTCATTAGGTTATGTATTTTATTCCACAACCTATCCCCTTTAAAACTATATATAGTATTTAATTATCAAGAAACACACTATATGTTGTTTCAGAACAGATTTTAGTGTAGCATGTAATGCCTTTTGTGTAAACCATTCCTTCTTGCCTAACCGCTCTGCAAATACATCAAAATGAAACATTCCTTCTGACTATTTCTGCATTCTTCAAGGATTTTTTAACTATTTTCTATTCCAAATTTTTTTTACGAGCCTTGGTTTTAAAATTTAATAACTATTCAGCCTTTTCTATCAAAAAATCGTTATACTATTGAAAGAGAATAAAAAGGAGGCTTTTTTATGCTTTACGACCATATCATTATCGGAGCTGGCTCGATGGGGGCAGCAGCAGGTTATTTTTTAGCCAAAAAAGGGGAAAAGGTATTGCTACTGGATCGCTTTCACCCACCGCATGACGCGGCCAGCCATCACGGCGAAACGCGACTTATTCGCTATGCTTATGGGGAAGGTGAATTTTACGTACCATTTGCGCTACGTGCACGTGATTTATGGCAACAGCTTGAACAGGAAGCAGGCGCAGAGATTTTCCTCCAAACCGGCATTATTAACGTTGGACGCGCAGATGAGGCTTTTTTACAAAATGTACAAAGCAGTGCAGCGCAATTTGATTTACCACTGGACGTATTCACCGCCGAGCAAGCGATGAACAAATGGCCAGGAATGAGGTTGCCTGAACAATTTATCGCCTGCTTTGAACCGACGAGTGGCGTCTTAAAAACAGACAAGGCTATTTCAAGTTACTTACAGCTTGCCGAGCAGCACGGCGCGATCTTTAAGCCGCACACAAAAGTGATACATATTGAAGCAAGTGAGACAGGCGTTACGGTTACGACAGCAAACGGAGAGGTTTTAAAGGCGCGTCAGGCAATTGTGACAGCTGGTGCTTGGGCAAAGGAACTACTGGCGACAACCGGGCTGATGCTTCCCGTAAGCCCTATCCGTAAAACTTTTGCTTGGTATGAAGCCGATGAAACACTTTACAACCGCGAAATCTTTCCGGGCTTTGCCTTTCAACTCGGGACAGAAAGCTATTATGGTTTCCCAAGCATTGAGGGCGCGGGCTTAAAAGTAGGACGTCACGATTTAGGCGACGCGATTCATCCAGACGAGGAGAAAATACCCTTTGGCGATGTCGCAGGGGACCAGGAGGATTTAGACGGCTTTTTAGCGCGCTTTATGCCGCGCGTCGGATCACTCAAATTTGGCAAAACGTGTATGTATGCCATGACACCCGACGAGGATTTTATTATTGACCGCCATCCAGCACACGGCAACATCCTCCTAGCAGCAGGCTTTTCAGGGCACGGCTTTAAATTTGCGAGCGCGGTTGGAGAGGCACTGAGCGAACTCGCAACGAATGAGCCGACTACTATTGACCTTCAAGCCTTTTCGATTCAACGTTTTAAGTAAGGAGAGAGAATCATGAATGTAGCAGCTATGCTGAAACTAACCATTGCGATGGCTATTTTCGGTTCAATTGGCTTTTTTACGGGACAAACAGGGCTACCTGCGACGGAGCTTGTCTTTATCCGCTGTATTTGCGCTACGCTGTTTTTAGGGGGGCTATGGCTCTTAACAGGCGGCCACAAAACAGAGGTATGGAAAAAATCTGAAGTAAAGAAAACTATTCTTTGCGGTGTATTTATCGTCTTGAACTGGGTATTTTTATTTAAGGCCTTTGAAGTGATGTCGATTTCCATTGCAATTTCTATTTATAATTTAGCCCCTATTTTTGTGCTCCTTCTTGGGGCCGTATTTTTAGCAGAGCGAATGGGGATTCGCTCCATTTTGGCGACAATCATTTGCTTCTTCGGTAGTATTTTAATTGTCGGGACAGATAATTTCACATCCATTTCACAGTTTATGAATTCGGGCTTCGTTTGGGCGCTCCTCTCCGCTATTTTTTATGCACTCACGATGTTTACGAGTAAAACAATTACCGGAATGTCTGCCTATGCGTTAACATTTACACAAACGATTGTTGGTATTTTTATGCTCCTGCCACTGTGCAATTTTTCGCATTTTGATGGGTTGACCACAACAAACTGGCTCTACATATTAGGAACAGGCTTTATCCATACAGGCTTTGTCTACTATTTATTTTTTGACAGCATCCGTAACCTTTCGACCGTGATTGTATCGGTGCTTGTCTTTGTAGACCCCGTTGTGGCAATTTTGCTTGATGTCATGATTTTATCATTTATGCCGTCACCGCTCCAATTGCTCGGGATTGTACTCATCTTTAGTGGCATTCTTTATACGGTCTTTTATCCACAGCAAAAAGTTACGATTAAGAAAAACACGAAAGCGCCGATTGAGCCCTAAATGGACAGAAACATCAATTTTTATACGTTCCGATTCATCAAAAAAAGATGTAGCCCGCTCCTAAGAGTGGCTACATCACTTCCTTTTTCATTTGAAATTCTTCGATACAAATGATTTCATCTGCAAACCACAGAGACATTTGCGGGTCACACACGCCACTGTATAACACAAGTATGCGAATGCCCATCTCGTTTTTGTATCGTTCTACCGCTTGCTGCCAGTCGCCATCTTGCGGGACATACTTTTGAATCTGATCATCACAAATTAAGACAATTTTGCCACTAGAAGAGGTCGTGCTTAGCTTGAACATCGTAAAGGTCAGATTAAGTAGCTGGCGATAATTAGGAGGGCCTTCCCCGCCTATAAACTCATGAACAATCTCCAAGTAGCGCGCAATCGTTATTTGTCCCTTCTCGCAATAGAGCTCTTTACTAATCTGTTCTGCATACGGTATATAAACGAAATCACGTGCTTCCTCTTCACTCATGACCGAAATCGCACAAATTAATCCGAGTTGCCTATTTAATAACGGACGCATCGCCTCACTTTGCTGTGTACATACAACAATCGTTGGCAACTCCATTTCTTCCTGATGATTAAATAATGTCGGCAAACCTTGCTGTGTAAATTGTTTTTTCCAAAAAGCAATTTCTAAGAAATCATCTGCTTTTAAAACTGCTTGAATAAAATAGTATAGATTTTGCTCCTGGTGCTGTATACGTAAACCGCATACATCCTGTAGTGCTTGGGAAATTTGCTTTACCTCAACAAACTTTTCGTGAAAAAGCTTCCCTAATAAATACCCCTGCTTAAACCACTCGCTATAATAGCGCTCAATCACTTTTTGCTGTAACTCCTGATTCATTTCCTTTTGACTAAGGGCATCGTAATAGTCCTTTCGCATCCCTTGCAGTGCAGCCCCTTCCCGTGCACGTTTTCTCGAATGATCAAACAGTCCGATCAAATAGCGATAACAAAAAATAAAACGTTCCTGATTCGACAATGTTTTTGCCGCTTCTAATTCATCTAATGTAGCTACGAATTCTAAAAAGGAGAGTCGAATTTTTTTGATGGCAACTTCCTGTTCTCGTATGAACCCTTTATATTGTTTGCCGTACTGAATTAAAAACCAGAAATCCTGAAATAAGTATAGTTTATCGAGCGATTCTGGATGTGAAGAGTGTAAAGCATGTGGAGAATCCATTAAAATTGTCAAATGTTTTCGGAAAGTTAGAAAGTCAATTTCATCTACTTCAAACAAAATTTCTTCTCGAAAAATATCAAATCCATTCAAAACAGCACCACCTTTAACCTAATATCGTTATATTTTAAATTAAATTATCAGAAAATTCCAGTTTTAAAAATAAAAACTACTAAGAAATAATATCCTAGTAGTTCATGTGCTTTTATTTACGAATGTCGGTCATTTGCTTCCAGACCGAACCCTGTGCTTCCTCGCCCTCTTCAATGCGGGCTAGCGCCATTTTCGCTTGGAGCTTCACTTCGAATTCTTTGTCCTCACTTGCAACACGCAGTGCCGGGACCGCTGCCTCTGTACCTGTTTCAAATAAGTACATCGCCGCACGCCAGCGCACGAGCTTATTTTTGTCGGCAAGTGCTAGAATCATCGCGGGCTCGAACTCTGGTAGGCCTAAATCACTCATACAGTCACCCGCTGTACGACGCACGGCCGCACTCTTGTCCTGAAGTGCCTTTGTGAGTGCCGGTACAACCGCCACATCTTCAATCATGCCTAAATACACGGTAGCAAGACGGCGAATGGCCATTTGCTCATCGTTTAGCGCGAGTGTTAATAACGGAATATCCGCTACTTCCGGATCCGGTAGCTGATCTAGCAGCTGGAATCGCTGCTGCCAATCGTCTACTTGGAACTGTTCAATCGTTACTTTTTTACGCTCTTCTGCAACAAGCTTCACTTCCGTGTTTGCCTGCTCCACAAGACGTGCCACACGCGCTTGTGGATACAGTGCATCGACCTCTTGTGCCACATCCGCTGCAACCTTGTCTTTATCCCCGTAACGTACACCAAAATCAACCCATTGGCGCTTATAAATGTAGTTTTCCTCGCTTGGCTGCATTTGCAATTGCTTAAACGCGATGATAAAGCGGTCACCTGTTGACACGCGCGCCTCGCCCTCACTATCAAACGCCTTTACTTGAATCGGTAAGCCTTTGTACATTTGCACTTGGACGTTGACCTCACCAAAATGCGTGTCGATGACTAGCGCCTCGCCTGTCGGTGCCTCGCCCTCACCAAGCGCCGCGCGAATACCTGCTAACACTTGCTCCCACGCGAACTTCGCATTTCGCTCGACCGCTAAAAAGTCCGCTACATGATAAATTCCTTTCACACCGTCTACTGCAAATACCGCCTGCAAATCTGCCGGTGCCCCTGTGATATTATCCTTAGTATAATTAAAGCTCGTCCCAAACGGCAACTCGTGATCAATGACAATCTTCATTGAATTTGGACTTGGTGTTGGCTCAATTGATAAAATCTTCATCTAATTCTCTCCTATCCGTTCGCAATGTCCTCTAAATACGACCAGCGCTCGATCAACTGCTCATACTGTGCATTTAAATCGTCCAGCTTTTGCGTTAATTGCTGTAGTAATGTAAAGTCAGAACCCGCTGTCGTGATACCTTCTTCTGCCTTCATAATCTCGTCTTCTACTTTGGCAATCGTATCCGCTATTGTTTCCCATTCCTTTTGCTCTTTAAACGACAGCTTTTTCTTGTCAGACTTTAGCTTATCAACTTTTGGTTTTTCAGCCTTCACTTCTTTTGCCTGCGTCGCCGTTTGCTCTGACTTTTTCGCTAAGTAGTCCGTGTACACGTCTAAGCTTTCCTCGACGCCGCCCTTACCGTCTAAAACCCATAGCTTTTTCGCAATACGGTCTAGGAAGAAACGGTCATGCGAAATCGTCACAACAACACCTGGAAACTGCTCAATGAAATCCTCTAACACACCGAGCGTTTCAATGTCTAAATCATTCGTCGGCTCATCTAAAAGTAGTACGTTTGGCTGCTCCATCAGTAAACGAAGTAAGTGCAGGCGCTTACGCTCACCGCCTGACAGTTTACTGATTGGCGTACCATGTGCGCTAAGTGGGAATAAGAAACGCTCAAGCATTTGAGACGCCGAGTGACGCACACCGTCTGCATCTGTAATATCATTTGATGCCTCGCGCACATAGTCAATCATTCGCGCATTTTCGTTCATTGCGGGAATTGCCTGTTTAAAGTGTAGACGCTTTACCGTTGAACCAACAACGATTTCGCTCATATCTGGGTCAAGGTCGCCTGCTAGCATATTCAGAAGCGTTGATTTGCCGTAGCCATTTGCACCGATAATCCCGATACGATCACCTGATTGGAGTAGGAAACTGAAATCCTTTAAAATCACACGGTCGCCAAATGCTTTCGAAATATTTTCTGCCTCTAATACCTTTTTACCTAATCGCGTTGTTGCTAAAGCCATTTCTAAATTCGTATCATCATGTGAGCGGTCAATCGACTCATCTAACGCTTCAAAGCGCTGAATACGTGCCTTTTGCTTCGTCGTACGCGCCTTTGCTCCGCGACGAATCCATTTTAATTCTGAGCGGTAACGGTTGCGCATTTTTGCTTCTGTCGACGCCTGCATTTCCTCACGAATTGCACGTGACTCTAAAAAGTCCCCGTAATTCCCTGTATGGCGATATAACGTTTTATCCGCTAGCTCATAAATATGCGTCGCCGTCTCATCTAAAAAGTAGCGATCATGGGTGATAAAAATAACGGCACCTTTTAAGCGCGACACCATTTCTTGTAGCCATTCTGTTGACTCCACATCTAAATGGTTGGTCGGCTCGTCTAATAAATACAGATCTGCTGGCTCGATTAACACTTTGGCTAGTGCGACACGCTTTTGCTGACCACCTGATAATTCGATTACGAAGCGGTCAAACATATCAATGCCAAGCTTTGTTAGCGCTTGTTTTGCTAACGCATTGACATCCCAGGCATTGTCAGTATCCATCTGTTGCTGTAAACGGAACAATTCATTTTGCAAGCTTTCAGACTCTGGTTGCTGTGAAAGTTTTGCTAACGTCTCTTCATATTGACGGTTTAATTTCAGTATAGGTGAATCCCCGCTAAACACCGCCTGCAGTACCGTCACGCCCGCTTCAAACTGCGGGTCCTGCTCAAGGTAGGCAATACGATATTTATTTGGATGGTCTAACTCAATCTGATCGGCATCCTGCCCGCCAGCTAAAATCGACAGCAGTGTCGATTTCCCTGTCCCGTTAATCCCGATTAATCCCGCGCGCTCGCCCTCATAAATGGTGAACTCAATATTTTGAAATAATGTTTTCTCGCCGACTGTTTTCGTTAAATTTTTGACAATTAAATGGCTCATGCAATCCCGTCTCTTTCTTGTTTTAACTGTTGTAAAAACTGCTCCATAAACACATGGCGTCCTTCTGCCATCTCGCGGCCTTTAGGTGTCACCATTAAATCCTTTAATAAGAGAAGCTTTTCATAAAAATGTGTGACAGATGCCGTTGATTTCGTGCGGTATTCTTCTACCGACATCGCACCACGCACCTCTTCTGCATCATCATACAGCTTGCGCCCCTTCGCACCACCATAAGCAAATGTCCGCGCAATGCCGACTGCACCAATCGCATCGAGGCGATCTGCGTCACGCACAATTTTTGCCTCAAGTGAAGAGGCCGGAAGCTCATTGCCACCGTTAAAGGATACTTCTGCAATCACGGTTTTAATATGTGCAACCTCTTCATCCGTCAACTCAAGCGCTGCTAAAATACGCTCCTCATCCGACTTATCCGCTGCATATTTCGCATCACTCACATCATGTAAAAGCACGGCTAAGCGTACAATTTTCGCGTTTGCTACCGGCTCTGTTTTGAGAATCGCCTCCGCATTCATATAGACGCGCTCAATATGCTGAAAGTCATGGCTCGCATCCATCTTTTCATATATTTCTTTTACGTATGTTTCACATAGTTGAATTGCTTCCATGATCATTCTCCTTCTATTATATATAGTCCATCCTTAGTTTAACATGGATTGCGGGATTAGTAGAGATTGCAAGTATAGAAAAAAGCAAAAGTAATAGGCATTACCTTTGCTTTTGAAACATCTAATTATTCTATTTTTCTTTCAATATTTTAGCACCTATAAAGCTTCTATTCCATCTAGGCATTCAGAAACAAACCAATTAAAGTATTCCTCATCAATGGCGCTACTTTTTGAATGAGTAAATGCTTGTTCATTATGTCATCTGCGTAAATACAAGTAATACCAATTATAATGTAAAAAAGTAAAATCTCCATGTAGCTTGAGATTCTACTTTAGCTAAAACCATTATGAAGCACCCATACCGTCATCAATTCGGGATTGTGCACCTGTAATAAAGGAACTTTCATCGCTTGCTAAAAAACAGCAAAAGATTGACAATGTCCTCTGATTCAGAGTAGCGTCCAAGTGGGATTTCTTGTGGAAATTAAAGTTATTCTATATAAACTAAGCTCCCCCTGTACGAATAGCCGAGTTCAGTATCCCACTACTCGCAATCCTAATCGTCAGACACCTTTGCACAAGACGCGGATAACTATCTAGCCCGTCAAGAAGAATAGATAAATTAGCAAAAACCCTTACCTTTAAAAGGTTTCGCAGGTAAGAATTTTTACATTAGAGGAGAATGAGTTTTTTCTGCATCTATAGTAAATCATTTCAAATGCTTATAAGTCATCATCACGATTAGCAAAATACTGATTTTGAATTTCTACTGGTGATCAATGCTCATTCATTAATACGTTCTTCCTCCAATCACTCCCTAATTTTATTTTTTTCAATAATTTCAGCTGTCCCGTTGACCACATTTTCTAAAGGATTTTCTGCTAAAATGACGGGTAATTTCGTTTCCTCCGTAATACGTTTTTCAAGCCAGGGTAATAATGCCACACCCCCGCTCAGAAGCAAGCCACGTTCAATTATATCTCCAGCAAGCTCAGGCGGTGTTAATTCGAGTGTTTGTTTAATAACAGCATTAATTTGTTCAATGGCTTCCTCTAATACTTGTTTGATTTCAGTTGCTGTTAACTCAACCTTTTGGGGCAATCCTTTTACAACGTCACGACCACGAACAACCATTTTTCCATATTGCTCTTCATTAAAAATATTATTTTTTATTTGTTCTGCTGTTGCTTCACCAATGAGTAGTTGATACTTACCTTTAACATACTTAATAATTAAACGATCCATCTCATCTCCACCGATTTTGATCGTATTACTAGCTACGACCCCACCTAATGAAATAATCGCCACCTCTGTTGTACCACCACCAATATCGACAATCATCGAGCCAGTTGGTTCCCAAACAGGTAATCCCGCACCAATGGCTGACGCAACCGTATCCTCTATCACAATGGCTTCTTTTGCACCGGCTTGTATGGCTGCATCAATGACCGCACGGCGTTCTACTGCCGTGATATGTGTAGGCATCGAAACGACGATAAAAGGTTTTCGAATTGTAAAACTTTTCGAAGAGAGTTCTTTTACATAATGTTGAATTAATGCTGATGTCGCTGTATAATCCGCAATAACGCCGTCACGTATAGGTCGTATAATTTTAATCCCTGCATGTGTACGTCCTTGCATCGCTTTTGCTTTTTCTCCAACTGCCAATACATCTTGTGTTTTCGTATTAATCGCGATTATCGTAGGTTCATTTACTACAATCCCTACATTTCTTAAATAAATCAATATATTAGCCGTACCCAAATCAATCCCAATCGCCGGTCCTTTATTTTTAAATAAACCCATTCTATCTACTCCCGCTCTATGTTGTGAATACAAAAAAACATTGTACCTATAAAGTGTGATAAATATCCGGAGTTTATAAGGCATATTAAAAATTTTATTGTACTGATGCCTATTTCTCTTCCTAAGTGACTTAGTACGCTTTCATATTTTGAACAATAGAATTTACATAGTACGATAAAAATAATAGATAAATTTCATATTTGAGATTTTTCCTTTCACGAAAACGGAGAAACGTGCTGGAGAGTTCGAAGTAAAAGTGCGCTCTTTCCTTTCACCAAAGGGAGCAGACCGCGAATGCGAGGGGCTGGCGCTTTAGCCTGGATGTAAACTGAACTTTGCCTTGACTTATCCACAATGCGAAAATCGAAAATTTCCTTAACAATGAAAAAAGCCGCTACTTTTGTTGTAGCGACCTCGTCTATTAAAACATTTCCTTCATAAATACTTCTAACTTTTTCGATACATCATCCAATTGTTCAATCATCGTACTCACATCTTGTGCTAATTTCGCTTCCTCATTCGATGCATCTGAAATTTGGCTCATATTTTCAAGTAATGCACCTAAGCTATTTTTCACACTATCAAGTGAAGATTCAATTAATTGCGTCGACTCATCTGTTTGCTGCGATAATTTACGTACTTCCTGCGCGACAATATTAAAGCCTGCACCATACTGACCTGCGCGTGCCGCCTCAATCGACGCATTTAAACCAAGTAAATTTGTTTGACGTGAGATCCCTTTAATAAAGGATGTAATCTCATTCGTTTTTTGTGAATCCTCTAATGCTTTTTCTGATTGCGCGCGAATTTCCGTGCTTGTCGCTGCTAATTCCTCTGAGTGAGAGGCAATCGTATGCGTTTTATCTTGCAGCGCCACCACAATATTACGCACGGTATTAATATATTCTTCTAATTGTTGCTCTTTATCTAATGGTTTACCAAAGCCTAAAGCACCAATGACACGACCATTTTCTTTAATCGGAAACGCATATGCATTAATCGGCATACCGTAAACACTTGCATCTAAATAAATATCTGAATTTCGTCCACTTAGTGCCGTTTGTAAATTCGTATCGTTATAGTTAATCTTATCCCCTTCACGATAACCAATTTCAATATTTTCACCTGGTAAATATCTCGTAATTACATTCGTTTCTTTATCGACAACTACAACTACTGCCTCTTTTTTTAACGCTAAATGAATATATTCGGCCAATATGCCTAAAGATTGCACTAATTCCATTCCAAAACTCCCCATCGTTAAAAAGATACTATACAGTATAACATTACCATATTTTTGTCCTTCTGTTTCATGTAAATAAGCCAATTATTCCTAGCTTTTATCACACTTTTTACTGTATCTAAACAAGATATTCAAATAACAAGCCTATTTTATAAAAAAACATTATTTTTATCATTGTATAACATTTATAAAAACAGGTAATAGGACCTAAAAAAAGCACAAGCAACTATTTTCACAGTTACTTATGCTTTAGTAAATTTCTTAACTATTTTTGTGGAACAACCTATTTCTTCTCTTAGAAAAGCTTAAAACAGCCCAACTGCCTGCCCGTCCTCTGTTACATCCATGCGTAGTGCTGCTGGCGCTTTTGGAAGCCCAGGCATCGTCATAATATCCCCTGTTAGGCAAACTAAGAAACCTGCACCAAGCTTTGGAATGACCTCGCGAATCGTAATCGTAAAGCCTTCTGGTCGGCCAAGTAAGCTCGCTTGATCTGAGAAAGAATACTGCGTTTTCGCCATACAAATCGGCATATCCGCCCAGCCATTCTTTTGAATTTCGACAATTTGTTTTTTCGCCAGATCTGTAAACTGCACACCCGCGCCACCATATACTTGTTGCACAATTGTCGTTACTTTCTTTTCAATAGAATCCTCAAGCGCGTATAATTGGTGGAAATTGTTTGGCTCATCAAGCACAGCAAGCACCTGCTTGGCAAGCTCAAGCCCACCTTTGCCACCTTGTTCCCATACATTCGTCCGTGCAATGCGCACGTTTTGCTCCTTTGCCCATGCTAAAACAAATGCAAGCTCGGCCTCTGTATCAGTAATAAAACGGTTCAGTGCAACAACCGGCTCAACGCCAAATGTGCGCATATTTTCCACATGCTTTGCAAGATTCGCCACGCCCGCTTCAAGCGCCGTCACGTTTTCTACGCTTAAATCTGTTTTCGCCACACCACCATGCATTTTCAGTGCGCGAATGGTCGCAACAATGACAACTGCACTCGGACTGAATTCACCAAAGCGCGCCTTAATATTCATAAATTTCTCTGCACCAAGATCTGAGCCAAAGCCTGCCTCTGTTACAACAACATCCGCCAATTTACGCGCAGTTTGCGTCGCGATAATCGAGTTGCAGCCGTGCGCAATATTCGCGAATGGCCCACCGTGAATCAGAGCAGGTGTGCCTTCAATTGTTTGTACAAGATTTGGGTCCATCGCTTCTTTTAATAGTAGCGTTAATGCCCCTTCTACACCAAGCTGACGCACTGTTACAGGATCTTTATCATACGTATAACCAATAACAATACGTGCTAAGCGCGCCTTTAAATCCTTCATGCTTGTCGCTAGGCAAAAAATCGCCATAATTTCAGACGCGACCGTAATATCAAAACCGTCCTCGCGCGGTACACCTTGTGCTGGGCCACCAAGACCGACCATCACGTGACGCAGTGAGCGGTCATTCATATCAAGCACGCGCTTCCATAAAATACGGCGCGGATCGATATTTAGCTCATTACCGCGGTGAATATGGTTGTCGATAAATGCAGATAATGCATTATTCGCTGATGTGATGGCATGGAAATCACCGTTAAAATGTAAGTTAATTTGCTCCATTGGTAGTACTTGCGCGTAGCCACCGCCTGTCGCACCGCCCTTTACGCCCATCACAGGACCAAGTGACGGCTCACGTAGAGCAATCATCACCTGTTGACCAAGCTGCTTAAGCGCATCTGCAAGACCGACTGTTACGGTCGATTTCCCTTCGCCTGCTGGTGTTGGGCTAATCGCGGTCACAAGAACAACCTTCCCCTTCGCCTCACCGGTAATTTTACTCGCAATCACTTTTGCTTTGTAGCGACCGTATGGCTCCACGATTTCTGCTGGAATACCCGCCGCTGCGGCAATATCCATGATTGGCTGCATTGTCGCTTGCGTCGCAATTTCTAAGTCTGTTAATGGCTTTATTGTTGTTGACGTCATGTTGCATCCTACTTTCGTTATCTGTTTACAATTACAAACACAAGTAATTAATTTATCCATCTTATTATAGTCTGAACAACCAAAAAACATAAAGGGGAATTTCTTGCATATATCCCATAGGCTTGTCTGACCACTACCTTTCCTCCGCACAAGCGCTGGACATCTCATCATAAAACAGCAAAAAAAGAAATAGCACCGTTTTCGACAAATTATTGACAGCCTCTAACGCGTAATGTAATATTTTATTCGTAATTGTCTGATTTTTCAACTTTATGTTTTAGAGTGAACGGAATCGGTTACAATGTAATATGGTTTTCATTAAATCAGTTATGTGAAAATTCCAGTATCGGAGGAGAACGCGGATGCACCAAGGTACGGTAAAATGGTTCGATAGCGAAAAAGGTTACGGATTTATTGAGTGTGACAATGGGGAAGACGTGTTCGTACACTTCACCGGCATTATGGATGAAGGGTTCCGTACATTAGACGAAGGACAAACAGTACAATTCGATTTAGTAGACGGCAATCGCGGTGCACAAGCTGCGAATGTTCGAAAGCAACTTTAACACACCAGATTTCCCTGGTGTTTTTTTATTTTTCCGCGTAAATAACAGAAAATTAAAGTACTCGTTCGCAAAACTGTGACTTTTACAATTAGTATTGATAATCATTTTCATCTAATATACAATAGCCTTTGATAACAAACATTGTTATACATACATAATGTAGCTAGGAGATTATTTTAATGGAACCGATTCGTATTTATGACCGCAATGATTTATTAGAAATTACATTTGAAGATATCGTGAAATACCACGGCAAAGCAGCCTACATGGCACTTGGCGCTGGCTACCGTGTTGTGCAAGCTGCTTTTGAAGCACTTTACGGCGAAGAAATCCCAAACCGTAACGACTTAACGGTATTCTCTGCACACGGTGGTCCTGGCTTCCGCGACGTATTTGAATTTGTCACACGTGCAAAAACGCGCGGCGTGTACACAGTTGACCCGAACTACCCTGTCGCACAATACGACCCGCACCGTCCAACCGGCTACGCGTACGTCTTCACACGTGAAAACGGTCAAGCTGTAGAAGTATCAATTAAGGAAGACTACTTACCAGCTCAGTTTTATGACTTCTTAAAAATCAGCCGCGAGCGCGATTTCACGGAAGAAGAGTACGTCTACTTTGAGCAATTAAAATTCGATCTTGCTAACAAAGCATTAAACACGCCACTAGCTGAGCTTGTTGATGTGAAAATGCTAGAGAAATAATTTTTAATTCCCCTGTCGCCATGCTACATGGAGGATTTTTTTTACTATTTTTATAGTAGGCTAAATTAAAAGAAAACAGATTAGATCATCCCGTAATAGAAGTAATAGTTAAAGCAGACAGTTTAGACGTGCTAGTATCGCACATCTAAACTGTCTGCTTATTTGTTATAAATTAGACATTCCAAATGCACCGTGTGTGGAGTGCTTTTCCAGGCGTTAATGATCATCAATATGCGGTGGCTGAACTGGATGGGCATCATTAATGACCCGTATTGGGCGCATCATATCATGATCTTCATGTTCAAGGAAGTGACAATGCCACATATAATCTCCCGTATGCTCCTTCCAATGCATCATAATTTTCGTTACTTTACCGCCATCAGCTTTTACAGTATCTTTCCAACCTCTTTCGTATTCACGCGGTTCCTCGGGTTCACCTGTAAATTCTATTATCCCTTCATTTATATAGAGTTCTACATTGAATGGTCGACGCTCAATTATTTTAAATTGTACTAAATGGAGGTGAATTGGATGATAACCGGGTGTTGTATTAATGAAATTCCATACTTCAATACTATCTAAAGAAGGTTTTTCTGTTGCAGGATCATGGTACATTCGGTCTCCTAATAGGAGCATGATCCTGCCATAACGATCTAACGTAGTTGTTAGTGGTAGGTCACGAATTGTATGTGCATGATGCTCATGCATATCCATTGAGGGTTCTAAAAGTGTAGGAATTTCACTCGTATCTTTTTCCTTTAAAGGTAATGTCACTTTAAATTTCATAATCACGTTCGTATGTTCATCTGCAAATTCTTCATCATCATTCATTAACAAAACTTCTTGATTGGCAAAATTAGTGAAATCAATAATCACGTCTATCCGTTCTGCAGGGGCTAAATCGACCGTATTAATTTCCGTTGTTGCAGCTAAAAATCCCCCGTCTGTACCGATTTGATAAAGCACTTCATCGTTTGAAAGTCGTAAACTATAGCTTCTTCTATTAGAGCCATTTAATATACGGAATCGGTATTTTCTAGGCTCCACTTCTAAAAAAGGCCATAGTTTGCCATTTACGACAATTGTATTACCCACATAACCTAATGTGATTGTTGGGTTTGGTAACGGAAGTGGATCAGGTACAGGGAGTGGGAATGGTGGGCCTAATTCAGTCGGGTAAAAAATAGAACCATCTTCATTGAATGACCTATCTTGAATCAATAAAGGAATTTCGTAATCCCCTTTTGGTAATTTTAACCTTTCCTCTGATACATCACGTAGCAAATAAAAACCAGCTAATCCTGCAACAACGTTTAATCGGGTAAGACCCATTGTATGATCGTGATACCACATAGTTGTTCCAGGTTGATGGTTCGTATAGGCATGCACTTCGCGTGTAAACATTGGCCCGGTAACCGCGAAGTCTCTTGTATACCACGCTTCAGGGTGTCCATCACTTGCGGTAGCCACATTTGCTCCATGTAAATGAACGACCGTTCGAACCTCTGGCGAATTATTTACACCATGCAAACTATAATCAATCGGTAAAAAGTGTTTATTAGGAAGTTTATTCAAAAATTTCACGTAAGTCGTGACATCTTTTTTGGCTTCAATTGTTGGACCTGGTATCATTCCGTTGTAGCCCCAAACTTCCGTGTATGGAAAGCTTTTATGAAATTGATGTTTTGCTTTTATCATATTAATTTCATAATAGCTACCTATTGGGTAATCTTTCTTTGGTCTTGCTACCGCAGTAGGTGGCTTTTTTAATGCATCAACAAATTTAGGAATTGTATTAGGATCTGATGGGTTTATATTAGAATCTGGAATTATTGGATGTTTATTAACTTTCAAAGCATTACACCCTTCTTTACTTTTAGTTAGTTTATGCCTTTTTACTATTGGTGTTCCTCCTTTAACTTCTAAAACGATTTAGCCTTTACAAACTCCAGAATAATCCTTATTTATTTTAAGACTCATAACGGTGTAGCGTTAATTAAACTGGTCACTAAAAGATAGACACTTTGAAAAGCTTCATCCAAACTTATAACATCGCTACGCCCTACTGCTGAACGAGCCATTCTATGCAAAGGAAGTCATGCACATCACTTCATTATTCAGGCCAGCCTCTTACGTGATAATTTGCCCCTGTCATTTCTCGCAATAAATGACGCTTAATTCATTTGTATATGTGATGGCCTTTTCACTCATGGCCTGTACATAGCGGTTACATTTCAGTTATTCTTGTTGCTTTTCAGTAAAATATATCTTTGTCATTTCAATCCTCTCCAACATCTTTTTCTCATTATAAACAAAAGTACCCTATCAGAAGGACTTTTTTCAAAGTGTCTATCTGATAGGGTACAGTTTATTTTTCACAAGTATTTTGTTTATTCCTTCCAAATTAGGCTAAAGTATAAGGAAAGCACCAACCGATAAACAGAAAAAATGGAGGTACTTTATGATTTACGAACATCTACTTGGAACACACTTTAAAAAGCTTCACCCAAAATTACAGCACCGCTACACACTCCCACTGAACGAGCCGTTTTATGCGGAAGGTGTCATGCACAAAATCGAGCAAGGTATTGTACTATTCAAGCCATTTTTCCATCTGACGACTCATCTCGAATTTTTATTTCCGGAAGCTGGTGAAAATATCCCGTTCACCCTGAAAAACACGTACATCATCAATGAACAGGGGGAACATCTCATTACATTTGAGCGCAAGTTTTACTTTGAACACATCACGCGCTCTTTTTATTCGGCGATGCGCATTGACCTCGAACACAACCGAGCACTCGACACATTCGGCAAGCCCGCCCTCGTCTCCGCAGCGCTCGGCTTTAAGGTGACTCAGGACGGCTCGCTCATCACAAAATCCGGTGCACAAAATATGATTGTCCCCTACGCAAAAATCCCGCTGCCTAGTATGCTCAGCACGCGCGGCCAGTCGATTGATGGTTATGATGAAGAAAGAAAGGCCTTTACGATTGAGGTGACGAATTATAATCCAATCGTTGGGAGGATTGTTAATTATTTAAGGGATTATTGGGAGTAGCTTATATTGGAATCTTACAATAAGCGACCATTGATTAAATACATGGTCGCTTGTTGAACAATTCTATTAAATCTCATAATATTCATATATCGCCCGAATCGGATGTGGTGCTAGAGGGTCAAATGAGTATGGTTTAGGTCCCTCTAAGTTCAGATAAAACACTACAAGCGCAGTCATTCTCGACGCTGAAACGAGCTTTAAAACCCACATAGTTCAAATAAAACAGTGCCACAAAACCGCACCATTATCACATTTCCATAACCAATTTTGCAGTGAACCTCCAATAACGTAAAACGCTTTTCAAGCAAAATGCCCATAAGTCCTTGTATATCAACGTTTTCAGCGGATATTTCAAAAAACGCCGAAATGCAAATTTTCTATTAACTATATTTCTCCCCATTATACCTAATCCATTCAATTATTCAAATCATATCTCTCTTACCAATTTTCCTCTCTTCTCCACCGCCCTCCTCCTCTCAAAATTCGCCACAAACACCCCAAAAAGTATCAACCCAGCCCCTAAATACCCCTGCATCGAAATTACTTCACCTACAAACACATAAGCAAAAATCGCTGCGAAGATTGGCTCAAATGAAAAGATAAACCCTGCGCTCTCGGCCGTCGTATATTTCTGCGCAACCGGCTGCACGACAAAGCCAAACGCCGAGCAAATAAGCGCGAGGCCAAGAATGGCGATCCACTGCATGCCGGCACCGGGTACTTCTACACCTTCAATCACGACCATGCCAATCCCTCCATACAGTGCCGTGAACAAGAGCTGGTACATGCCAAACTGTAATGTCTGCACCTCACGCACAAATTGCTTCGTCGCCACGATGTACAGTGCATTAAAAAATGCTGTTGCGAGACAGAGCCACGCGCCCATTGAGAGTGAGATTGAATTGCCTTTCATCGTCATGAGCGCAAGGCCGACTGTGACGATGATGACGCCAATGACGACATTGCGCAGTGGCCATGTGCGGGTGTAAATGGCTTGTAGGATAGGCACGAGCACAACGGTTGTACTGACTAAAAAGCCGGCCGTTGAAATATCCGTCGTTTCCATGCCGTAAATGATTGTAATAAAAACGCCAAATAAAATAACGCCACTCACCGCGCTATAAGTGAGCGTTTTGCGATTGACTTGTAGTAGCTGCTTATGAAAAATCATGCCTACTACAAGAAACGCAATAATAAAACGCCAAAATGTAATAGCATAGGCGCCCATTTCTTCAATGCCGATTTTCATAAATAAATACGACGTGCCCCAGCCGATTGAAATGAGCATCAATAAAAAATTCGCTTTCTTCGTTGTCATCTTGTGCCTTCTCTCTTTATTTGAATTATGAGATAATTCTACAAGAATGACTCACATTAATAAAACGAATCTTTTTGATAGAAGTATTAGTAATACTAATGTATTTGAGGTGAGAAAATGAAGGGTTACGAGGCGTTTATAAAAATACTTGAGCTTGGGAGTTTTACAAAGGCTGCAGAGGCGCTCGGATTTACACAGTCAGCCATTAGTCAAATGATTGTGCAGCTAGAGGCGGAGCTTGGGACGACGCTGCTTGTACGTTCACGGAAAGGTGTAGCACTGACAGCGGACGGCGAGGAGTTGCTGCCGTATATTAAAAATATTTACCATGCCGAGATGGAGCTAGCGAAGAAAAAGGCGGAGATGAACGGGATGTATAGTGGGCTTATTCGGATTGGGACGTTTTCAAGTGTTTCAAGTCATTTTTTGCCGCCACTTATTAAAAGGTTTAAAGCACGCTATCCTGATGTACAATTTGAGTTGCATCAAAGCGAATATACGACAATCCGCACGTGGATTTTAGATGGCACCGTTGATTTTGGCTTTACACATGGGGATGCTTCGGCTAATTTGATTACTACCCCCATTTTTAATGACGAACTGCGTGTCGTGCTCCCCATTGCACATCCACTTGCGAGTCATACGACTATTTCAATAGAAGAGGTTATAGATGAGCCACTTATTTTAGTGCATGAAGGTGAGATTAACGATGCGCTGAAATTATTTGCACTCCACGACCTCCAACCAACGCCCGAATATACTGTGCATGATGATTACACCATTATGGCGCTAGTTGAACAAGGGCTTGGCTATGCAATTATGCCGGAGCTTGTACTGAAGGGCTGTCACTATAACGTAGTCATCAAACCGCTCGCCCCGCAGCATTCACGGACCATTCATTTAGCTTACAAAAATAAGGATGTACTACCGCGCGCGAGCCGAGCGTTTATTGAGTTTATGACGCAACAAAATAACAAGGGAGTGCCCCTATGAGACAACGTGTATTTACAATATTATCAGCTATATTTTTATTTTTAACCTTTTTTGCATATAAAGGATTCTTTCAGGATTTCTTTATGAGCTTATCTGTTTATACACCACTTATTTTTGCCTGCTTAGGACTTGTGAGCGCGCTCTTTGGCTTACCGGGTTATATGAAAGCCATTTTTGTGACGCTACATAGCTTGTCGCTGCTTTTATTTATCACAATCATTGTGCTTGCTTTCGGCTTTCAGCAACCGTGAAAAAGCTGCTACCAGACCGGTAGCAGCTTTTTCACGGTTTGTTCCAGTAAATCCCGAATTATTCACTTTGAATCATTTTCACTAAGACAAGGGCGATGTGTTTCTTTTCATCCTCCCCAGCCACTTTCCACATTTCCTGTAATAACTTTTGTTCACTATTGCGCGGATCTTCATTTTTCGCTAAATGATCCGCTACGAATTTAGCACCCTTTGCAAGAATTTCATCGCTTAGGCCTAGTTTCTTCCCTTTAGAAAGCTGGTTACTTAAATAACTTTTAAACTCGTTAAAGTTATTTAAAATCGCATCCTTTTCCTCCGGTGATAAATCCTTTAGCTTTTGGTCTACTTGGTTTAACTCTTCTGCCACTACAAATCACTCCTTCTGTTAAAATGGTGTTCCATAAAGAGGATACCCTTCACCATTGTTACTAAACATATTTCGTCAGGCCAGCAAAAAACTGATACAATAAGCAAAAATAAATATGCAAGGAGTTTTTTCAGATGATCCTACCACAACAAATCACAAAAACATTCAACGCACTGCCAGAAGAGGAAGCAAAGGCACTACTTATTGAAATTTTCACCGCGCGCAACTACAGCAATCAGGAAATGATTCAAACGATTAATGACATTGTCGTGCGCCTTGATATCGAGAAGAACTAAAAAAACGCACTTCACTATTTGTTGAAGTGCGTTTTTACATAGAAAAAGTATGATTTGGCGAAAATGACATACAACTTATTCAAAAATAAGTATCGCGCTACTAATAATGGTTCATTTACTAAATAATCCGCATAAAAATCCCCGTTTCTTATCAATAAAGTTCAAAATAACGAGCCTTTCTTCTCATAAATCCGCGTCCTTTTTCCTCAAAAAAACAATGATTTTTGAAGAAAACATTCGTTTTTATTGTTTTTTGACCTGAAATTTTGAGCGTTGGGATGCCCTAAATCTTCTTGACGCTGCTCTTTTCACTGTGCACCCATTTTATGAAAAAACGGCGCATAATTCACTATTTCCCCGAGAAAATACGCAATTTCCGGCACTTTTTCAAAGGTTTTTTCATAGTAATAAAGACATGATTTATGATGTATTTTTGCGATTCACCATTTTTTCACTAAGAATTCAAAAGAAAAATAACAGGTGGCACATAACTAAAAATATGTTGTATAGCTATTTCGCCAAATCGCTGTTTTTTAGTTGAAAAGCTACGCGATAAATATTTTTGGTGCGATTTTTTTCAAGTACAGAAAAACGAATACAGGTTATTTAATTTGCTTCAAAATTCATTTTGCGACTTCATAGCAACCTTTAACAACAACTGAGGGCTCACTACCCAGATGAATGGTGCTACCGACGTAAATAAATTTTTGTATGTTTTACCTTTATTGCTCAGTCTAAAAAAGCTGCCTTTAAGGAATTGGACCTCTGCGCATAAATCGCACCGTCTCTTGTTGTAAATTACTGCTCAATGTAATTGCCCGTGTACACCTCTCGCAGCGAAATATTGTTCGCGCGAATGCCCCATTTGGCGAGTGCTTCGTCCACTTGCGCAGGGAGCATACTGCCACTTGTCTTTGCATGGGACGCATTAATCAGGACAAAAAGTGCAGGGCGTTGGCTTTTATGTGCGGCGTACGGGTAGCATGTATAGACTGTCGGCCTTGTCGCATAACGCCCTTCCTGTGTTATCGGCCGAGTCATCATTATAAAGTAGTACCTATAGCGTCGGATAATCGAGTTTTTTAAGGAGCATATTAACGCCTCTACACGCGCTTCTTCTTGTCGAATGTTTACATGTGCGACACAGCCCACAAGAATAAAAAAAACGCTATTTGCCCACTCTAGCCACGGCGGCATTAAATCAAAGCCCACTAGGACAAGCCCAGTGGCAAACCAAAATAAATACAAGAAATAAATTATTCATTGCATAAAATCTCTCTTCGTCTATATGAAAATATTCTACTTTCAGGAATGTATTTCTCTATTTTCCTAT
Source organism: Solibacillus sp. (assembly GCA_040274725.1). Classification (GTDB taxonomy): domain Bacteria; phylum Bacillota; class Bacilli; order Bacillales_A; family Planococcaceae; genus Solibacillus. The sequence goes on from JBEMAQ010000004.1 coordinate 143,959, forward strand.
TAGAATAAACCTATGCAAAAATAACTTTTTTGAGCCATTGCCCTAACTAAAAAACGATGCCGACTATTGTTGCGTCGCATCGTTTTTTCTTGTCTGGAAAAGCAAAAAAGGAATGCTCGAACCGTAGTTCAAGCATTCCTTCGCATATTATAAGTAGCTTTTTGCTTTTTCTAATTGAATCTTCACTTGCTCAAAGCCCGTCCCACCAAGGGAGTTACGGCGACGTACTGCGGCTTCTGGTGCAAGCACATCATAAATGTCCGCTTCAAGTAAGTCGGATTCTTTTTTCATTTCTTCAAGTGGTAAATCAAGTAAGTAAATGCCCTTTTGGATACAAGTAAATACAAGTTTACCTGTTACCTCATGCGCCTCACGGAATGGCATACCTTTTGTTGCTAGGTAGTCCGCAAGCTCTGTCGCGTTACTAAAATCTGAATGTACGGCGTTGTGTAGACGAGTTGTGTTCACTGTCATTGTACGAACCATACCTTCGAAAATTTTTAGCGAGCCAAGCACCGTTTCCATCGTATCAAACATGCCCTCTTTATCTTCTTGCATGTCTTTGTTATAAGTTAATGGTGTACCTTTAAGCACTGTCAGTAAGCCCATTAAGTTACCGAACGCACGACCTGCTTTCCCACGGATAAGCTCGGCCATATCTGGGTTTTTCTTTTGTGGCATAATCGATGAGCCTGTAGAGAATGCATCATCTAGCTCGATAAATTTGAATTCATCCGTTGACCAAATGATAATTTCCTCTGCAAAGCGTGACAGGTGCGTCATCAGTAGTGCTGAGTTTGATAAAAACTCGACGATAAAGTCACGGTCACTTACTGCGTCCATTGAGTTCGCGTATACATCCGCAAAGCCTAGTAACTCTGCTGATTTCAGGCGATCAATCGGGAAAGTTGTCCCTGCCATTGCGCCTGCACCTAGTGGCAATAAGTCAACGCGCTTCATTGATTCAGTATAGCGCTCTTTGTCGCGCTGTAATTGCCAGAAGTAGACCATTAAATGATGCGCGAAAGAAATTGGCTGTGCACGTTGTAAGTGCGTGTAGCCTGGTGCGATTGTTTCCACATGCTGCTGTGCTTTTTCTAAAATCGTCGCTTGGAAGTTTTCGATTAAACCAACAACCTCTGGGATACGTTTCTTTAAGAAAAGGTGCATATCCGTTGCCACTTGGTCATTACGTGAGCGTCCTGTATGTAATTTACCGCCAACTGGGCCGATTAGGTCAATCAGCATTTTTTCTAAATTTAAGTGAATATCTTCGTTTGCGACTAAAAACTGTAGCTCGCCTGCTTCAGCTTTTACTTTCAGCTGCGCGAGGCCATCTAAAATTTTCGCTACATCCTCTTGTGGTAAGATACCTGTTGCCCCAAGCATCGTCACGTGTGCCACTGAGCCTTCGATATCTTCCATTACTAACTGTTGGTCAAAGCCGATTGACGCGCCGAACTCGTCAACCCATGCTTCTGCTGACTTTTGGAAACGTCCGCCCCATAATTTTGCCATGTTGTTTCTCTCCTTCAATCTATGTGCCTCTGTTTAGGCTTATTTAAAAGAAGAAGCGACTCGGGCTCCGAATCGCTCTTCTAAAAGGTTTATTTTGTTACTTTAGTTTGTTTTGTTTGCTTTGCTACTTCAGCCGCTACGACTGTTGGCATACCCCATAATTCAATGAAGCCTACAGCTGATGCGTGGTTGAACTTGTCGTGTTTAGAATAAGTCGCTAACTCTTCAGAGTATAGTGAGTTATTTGATTTACGTCCTTCAACAATTGCATGACCTTTGTATAATTTCACGCGTACTGTACCATTTACTGTTTTTTGCGTTTCTTTTAAGAACGCTACTAACGCTTCACGGATTGGGTTGAACCATAAGCCGTTGTAAATGATTTCAGATAGTTTGTGCTCGATCATTGGTTTGAAGTGAGCTACTTCTTTTACTAATGTAATATCTTCTAATTCTTTATGCGCAGTAAGTAACACTTTCGCACCTGGAATTTCGTATACTTCACGAGATTTAATCCCTACTAAACGGTTTTCAACGTGGTCGATACGGCCAATACCGTGTGCGCCCGCTACTGCGTTTAATTCTTGAATTAGGTCTGCTAATTTCATTTCTTTACCGTTTAATGAAATTGGTGTACCTTCTACGAATTCGATTTCTACGTACTCAGCAGTGTCTGGTGCATTTTCAACAGAAACTGTTAAGCCGTAAGCTTCTTCTGGTGGTGAAACCCATGGATCTTCCATAACGCCGGCTTCGTTTGCACGACCCCATAAGTTTTGGTCGATTGAGAATGGTGAATCAAGTGTTGCAGGAATCGGAACACCGTGTTTTGCAGCGTATTCGATTTCCTCGTCACGGCTCCAGCCCCACTCACGTACTGGTGCAAGAACTTCTAAGTCTGGGTTTAATGCTTTAATTGACACTTCGAAACGAACTTGGTCATTCCCTTTACCTGTGCAGCCGTGTGCTACAGCATCAGCGTTTGTTTCAGTTGCGATTTCTACTAATTTTTTTGAGATAAGTGGACGAGATAATGCAGATACTAATGGATATTTTTGCTCATACCAAGTGTGACCTTGTAATGAGATTAATGCGAAGTCCTCTGCGAACTCGTCTTTTGCGTCGATCATATATGATTCAACAGCGCCTACTTGTAGGGCTTTGTTTTTGATGAACTCAAGGTCTTTCCCTTCGCCTACGTCAAGACATACTGCGATAACGTCCCAACCTTGTTCTTTTAACCATGGAATTGCTACGGATGTATCAAGACCACCTGAATAAGCTAATACTACTTTTTTGTTTGCCATTTTGAAGTGCCTCCGATTTGTTTCGTGTATGTTTATACATTTTTTTAAAAGTTTATACACGAATAGTATCATGTTATAAAAATAAACGCAACTGTATTTTTATATATTTTTAGACTTTTTAAATGTTTTTAAAAACAATGAATTTAGTCGATTATTGGCACTCTCGTTTAGGTATTTTTTTTCTCACTTATGTCATAATGATGCTCTCTAAATTCGGGCAATAACAGGAAGATTTTTATACTTTCGCGCGTAAAAACGAAACAATTTCTTTATTATGACGCTTTTTATCGTCTCTAAATTGTGCGCGCTGCTTTGATTTTTCATAGAGATAGCGCTCCTCATCTGTTTCGGGAATAATTTTCGGTACGGGCGCTGGCTTACCGTTTTCATTAAGTGCGATAAACGTAAAGTAGGCCATTGACGCAACCTTAGATTCCCCTGTCAGAAGCGTTTCTGCATATACTTTAATAAATACTTCCATTGAGCTTGTGCCTGTCCAAATAACAAATGATTCAAACGTGACCGAATCCGTCGGGCGAATCGGATGCAAAAATTCCACCGTATCCACAGACGCCGTTACACATTCTAGACGGCTATGCTTCGCAGCAGAAATCGACGCGACCTGATCCATATCACTAATTAATCTTCCCCCAAACAATGTATTGTGATTGTTGAAATCATTCGGGAAAACGCGACTTGAGCGAATAACCCGTGATTCTCTACAAAATTTCTCCATAATTGCACACCCCTTAATTTTTCCATATCGCAAATTATAACATTGTTATTCTACAAAAATCACTTTTTTTCTACTTTATATAATTTTTTATAAAATAAAAAAACACTACAGAACAAGACTCGTTCCGCAGTGATTTGGATTACTTCTTATTAAAGAAACCTTTGCCTAAAAATTCGACCGTAGCAGGGGCAATAGCATAGAGCTTGCTCGTGATGGCCATAATACGCGGCAAATTGACCTCGCGTACCGGACGCTCCATCGCTTTCAACATTTCAGTTACTACGTATTCCGGCTTGAGCAAAAACTTCTCCATCGCCTTTCGGTACGCATTTGTTGCATCGGCTTTGTCGATAAACGGCGTATCAATTGTCCCAGGGTAAATGCCCGTCACCTTCACATGATACGGTGCAAGCTCCATCCGTAGACCGTTGACAAAGCCGGTAATCGCATATTTACTTGCCGCATACACACTCGCTTTACGCGTCGCCACTTTGCCAGCCTGTGAGCCAACAAAGATCAATTGCCCCGTTCCGCGTGCACACATGTTTGGTGCTAAGCGCTTCGCTAAATGAATCGGCGCACGCACATTTGTCTCAAGCATCGCGTCAATTTGCTCATCCGTTAAATCAAAGGCGTTTTCAAAATAGCCGAGCCCTGCGTTAATTACCGCCACATCAATCGTAGGTAGCCAGTCGGTGACGCGGTCAATATCCGTTAATTTTCGTAGATCCGCTTGTAGTACATGTGCGCCGAGACGCTGTAGTGACGTTAATGCACTTTCATTTCTGCCTGTTGCATAAACGGTATAGCCCTTTTTTATACATTCTTCTGTAAAAAGCAGTCCAATTCCACTCGTTGCACCTGTGACAAATATTGTTTTTTTATTCATGTTTATGTATACCTTCCTTTATAAAAATAAAATTTTAGGCTATACCTAAAGTGTTTCCTTTTGGTATAGCCTACTTTGTGCAGCAATTTATTTTTTGTTTTTAATTTTCAATTTCCTCATCACAACTATTATAACATTTTCACATAAAAATCATCGCTTTTCACATAATAAAAAGAGCTAGCTCATTCGCCGCTCTTTGTACCACGCTATTCATCCCGTAGTCCAAGCAGTGCAAGTAGCGACTCCTTCGACTGTAAAAAATCCGACAATTGATATTTATCTAACACCGCTAAATATGCCTGCAATGCTTCATTCAGTGCAAATTTCAGCTGGCATTCGCTTGATAACTTACACAAATTATTTTCCGGGTTGAAGCATTCAACTAAATGAAAGTCTTCCTCCGTTTTACGGATGACCGCGCCGAGATTGATATCCTCTGGCGGGATTGCTAGACGAATACCGCCACCGCGCCCGCGCGTCGTCTCAATGAGACCATGCTGCCCAAGATCGTACGTTACCTTCATTAAATGGTTTTTTGAAATTTGATAGGCATCTGCTATTTCCTGAATCGTCGCTAAATGGTTTTGGCCGCGTACGCTAAGATACATTAGCACACGCAGTGAGTAATCTGTATAAAGAGTTAAGCGCACGTTCCTCACCCTCTTTCTATTTGTTAGTATAACATTTTGTCAACAATTTGCTAAAGCTCTGCTCACAACTTTAAAGATGTATTTTATATACTCCTTTTGTGACAGATTTGTTAAAGATGTATTTTATATATTGCTTTAAATCACACATGGGCGTATATTGAGGGTAACTTCTACAGCAAATGCTTACTTGCTGAAAAAGAATTCATTTGAGGGACGTGTTTTACATGTTAAAACAACAAACAATCGACATTATCAAATCAACGGTACCAGTGCTTGAAGTGCACGGTTTAGCGATTACAAAAACATTCTATTCAAACCTTTTTAAAGATAATCCATCCCTTTTAAACATTTTCAATCACACAAACCAAAAGAAAGACCGTCAACAAACAGCGCTTGCAAACACGGTATATGCAGCGGCAGTTCACATTGAAAACTTAGAAGCCATCGTGCCAGCAGTTATGCAAATCGCGCACAAGCACCGCAGCCTTGGCATTTTACCAGAACATTATCCAATCGTAGGAACGTACTTACTTGCGGCAATTAAAGAAGTGTTAGGTGACGCAGCAACTGAAGAAATTTTAGGCGCATGGGGCGAAGCGTACGGCGTCATTGCAGATATCTTTATTTCAGTAGAAGAAGATTTATACAAAGCAGCAGAAACAGATGGCGGCTGGAGAATGTTCAAGGACTTTACAATCGTGAAAAAAGTGGAAGAAAGTGAGCTCATCACGTCACTTTACTTAGCACCAAAAGACGGCGTAGCACTACCAGCTTATAAAGCAGGTCAATACATTAGCATCCGCACAGCCGTTCCTGGTGAAGAGTTCTTAATGAACCGCCAATATACAGTAACAGGCTTAGAAAATAATGCCTACCGTATTTCGGTAAAACGCGAGGCTGACGTAACACCAAACGGCATCGTATCAAACTTCCTACACGCAGCAGAAGTCGGTACACCGATTGAAGTAAGTGTCCCAGCTGGGTTATTTACATTAACGGAAGCAGCGACACCTGTATTGTTCATCGCAGGCGGCGTTGGGGTGACACCATTACAAAGCATGCTAAACACAATGACGGCGCGCAAAGCGTCATTCATTCAATGTGCGCGTAATGCAGAAGTTGCAGCATTCACAGAAACAATTGAAGCAAAAGTAGCCGCTCTTGGTGGCACGTACAAAGCCGTTTACTCTGAAACAGATGGTTATATTACAAAGGATATTATTGCTTCAGTACTAGAACAAGATGCAGACGTCTATGTATGTGGTCCAACACCATTCATGCAAGAAGTTGTCGCTCAGTTAGTCGAGCTAGGTGTGGCAGAAGATCACATTCATTACGAATTCTTTGGCGCAGCAATGGCATTCTCAATCAAAAAACCACAGTAAGCATCATTTTTAAGGAAGGTTACCCAATTACGGGTAGCCTTTTTTCTATTTAAAACAGATTTTTAATACTATTCAGAAATAACTATTAAATTGACGTATCTTCCGTATTCCGCTATTGTAATGCTTACTTCAGAAAAAATTTAATATTTCTTATCATGAGAGATGGAGGGACTGGCCCTGCGAAGTCTCGGCAGCGGAGTTATTCTGTGCCAAATCCTGCAAGATGTTTCTTGAAAGATAAGATGAGTGATGGCCTCTTCTTATTTCTATTAAGGAGAGGCTTTTTGTATGGATTTTCGCGTGATGAGGATAAAGGAGACTGTAATGCAAAAAGGAAACCCATGGGCACTGCTCCCATTTGTTGTGTTTTTAATTTTATTTATTGGTTCAGGGATTGTATTAGATGACTTTTATGCCTTCCCTGTTATCGTAGCGATTGCAATAGCGAGTGCGGTTGCTTTAGTAATGAATCGCAAAAAATCGTTTTCAAAGAAGGTCGACGTATTTAGTTCGGGTGCTGGTAAGCCGGATGTCATGCTAATGGTGCTGATTTTCTTATTAGCTGGTGCGTTTTCTTCGACCGCAAAAGGAATGGGTGCCATTGAAGCGACCGTCAATTTTGCGCTCTCCGTTGTGCCGCAAAATTTACTCGTCGTTGGCTTGTTTATTATCGCCTGCTTTATTTCGCTCGCGATGGGGACATCTGTTGGAACAATTGTGGCACTTGCGCCGATTGGTTTAGGCATTGGCGAGCAAACAACACTGTCTCTTCCATTACTAATGGCGACAATTATTGGCGGTTCGATGTTCGGGGATAATCTATCATTCATCTCGGATACAACGATTGCCTCGGTACGTTCACAAGGGGCGGAAATGAAAGATAAATTTAAAGTCAACTTCTTGATTGTCTTACCAGCGGCGATTGTGACCTGTATTATTTTAGCCATGTTAACAATAAATACATCTGCACAAATCAGCTATGAGAGCTTTGATTGGTATAAGGTCATTCCGTATGTGTTTGTCATCATATTTGCGTTGATTGGCTTAAATGTCTTTATCGTTTTAGCGAGCGGGGTTGGGCTAGCAGGGATCATCGGACTCTTTGATGGTAGCTACACATGGATGACGCTTGTCCAGGCTGTTGGTGACGGCATGAGCGGCATGTTTGAAATGGCATTTTTAGCAATTTGCATTGCCGGGATGGTCGAGGTCATTAAATATAATGGCGGCATTGATTTTCTTGTGCACGTGGCCACACGTAAAATTAAATCAAAAAGAGATGCCGAGTTTGCGATGGCGGGACTTGTCAGTTTAACAGACTTATCAACTGCCAATAATACTATTGCCATCATGATTGCAGGGCCACTCGCGAAAAATATCGCAACACAGTACGAGATTGAGCCGCGTAAAGCAGCGAGTATTATTGATATTTTCTCATGTTTTGTACAGGGAATTATTCCGTACGGCGCACAATTTTTAGTCGCCGCAAGTGTAGCGGGCATTTCGCCGATTTTAATGATGCAGTATTCGTATTACTCGCTACTTGTTGGGGTTTGCGGGGTCATTGCGATTTTAATCGGCTACCCACGTACCAAAAAAGCATAGCATTAAGCCGTAAACGCATCGTGTGTTTACGGCTTTTTTATCTAAAGATAAGAATTGTAACAGTTTCTGCAAGATGATGTAGGTACTAGCAAATTTCAACTAAATAAGTTGTTGTTTAAAAGGTAATCGTGTCCTGAGCATTCACTCCATATGTAATTAATATAGCGCAAAAAGTGCCGATTCCTCCACCCGCTCAATTAGCTTTAAAATCGCCTGCACATCCCTATTAGCCACACACATCACTAGCTCATCCATTTACTCGCCCCCTTTTCTATTAGACGAATAAGTTTAGAAAATCGTTCAAAAATATTACCTATAAAATTCACTTCAGGTTGTTTTTGTATTTCCACCTTCTTGCATTTAATGTATAATGTTATTGAAAATAATTCCATTTCGTTCATGATTGAAATGATATCCCATTAAATATCCTTTTAGAGAGATTGCTATACATGACCAAATTTTATCTCTAAACAATGTAGATAATATAAATTCACTTCAGGAAATGCAGGAAACCCTTTTCGTTTTACAAAACTCCTACGATGTCATTATTATAGAAAAATTGATTCATTCGCAAAATTCGCCCGACCAACAAATGCTAGAAATTTTACATATTGAAATTCAATTAACAAGTAATCAAATTGAAAGGCTACATATATTGATTCATCAACAACTAGCACTAACCACAGATGAAAAGCCGTCCATCATAAATTTGAACGGCTTTTCATCTATTTTTTAACTAAACATTATTTGCAAGCGTCTATTTCAAATACGTATACTTATACGTCCTCTTTAAGGGAGATACATATTGCATAAAGTACTTGAATAGTTCAATCCATTCAAGTTGTTTTTCCTAATTGATTTATCAAAAAAACAATAACACTATAATTATGATTTCATACTTTTTTGTATAGGGAGGAAATTTCATTTAACTGCACAGGTTACGTAAGGAGTGAGTTTTATAACTAGCAACATTATTAGATTTCAAGGGAAATCTAGAAAAGGTTCTGAAGATGTAAAAATACGTGAACAAATTTTAACATTACAAAATTTATATCAATCCTATAGTAAAAATTTCTTACTTTTAAGTGAGCTGCCATCATTACAAAATAGTAATGAGTTAATCATTTTAAAAGAAAATATGGCAATCATCGAACAACAAATCGAAAAATTAGCAATTTTAATTAAATAATCAAGCGTAATTTTAATTTCCAATTAATACTGAAAGGGTAATGTTAGATGAATCGAAAAAAAATCTATAAAGGTTTAGATAAATCGAAAAAGCCTTTTATTTCGGAAGTGCAAGAAAGTTTACTAATTATCAAGAACTCTCATCACTCAAATGAGTTGATTGTTAATAGACTACAGAAAGTTGCAGAAAACGAACAGCAAGCCGCGTTGTATAACGCTTTAAAAAAAGATATGGAGTTAATTAACGAGCAGCTAAAGACTTTGCTAGAGAACATTCAAACAGCCGATTAATCGTTTTTAATTAAATGTCTATCTTTTTCTAGATGAACATTTCGTCAAATTAGACCGCTATTGAAATACTCTTAATAGAGATTGTTAATCCCCCCGCACAGCAGACCTATCTACTGTACGAGGGGAGCTTTTCGTTACCAGCCTGTATCCACCCAGTGAATCTCCCCTGTAGCAGCATCTACATATTCAATATGCCCTCCAGTTGGAGACGCTGGATAGTCCAGTAAATAGATAAATGACTGTCTGTTACGCTTTTTAATATCCTTTTCAAGCGTTAATTTTGCGTCAACATAGTTTCGCGCAATTGCATTTGCCTCTTCAAGTGTCAGTTTCGGCTTTTCTAGCTCTTTTAACTTGTCATACGGAATATGATAGTACGATACTGATTCAATCTGGTTCGTTTCCTTCCACATATTCACCGTCACCGCGTAAAACTCCAGTGCAATTTCATCTAACACATAGACAAAACGATACGCTTGCATAGAGTCATCAAACGATATATCAAGCTCTTCATATAAATTTGGATACACCTCAAGTTTATAGTTCACGTATTCCGTCCCGACTAATGTCTTCAAAATACGGCAAGCGCGTGTATAGTGTTGTTCGTCGCATGTTTTTAGCTCCTCTGAATCGACACGCCAACGCGCTACATCTTCTTGCTCATCATGGTAAATTTCCCCCTTGCGCCCACTGATTAGATATGCGTCAAAATCAGCAACTGGCTCCACTTCCGGTAAATCCTCATACCCAGCACCTTTCATCGACGGCTCGTCATGCCAAAAGCGCACGTTACCATTTGGTGCAACACCGTATAAATCAAAATTTTGTCCGTACATATAACGCCAGCCATGCTCACCTGAAATCGTCAGCTGCACTAGCTGCTGCCCCTGCAAAATACGCGCTGCCTCCTCCTTTGAAATCATCATGTCCGGATAAATAATATCCACATCATTCGCATAAACTAATACTTCCTCTAGCTGACCTGAAACATTTACCGTCATGTCCATGCCACTCCCACGTACAATAACACCGTGCTTAGGCTCCTGTTTGCGTAGTTCTACTACATAGCGATCATCTACCTCAACAATCGACGCAAGCACTAAATCTGGCTGCTCAAATACTTGCTTCACCTGTTCCACAAGCGGCGCTAGCTGTTGCTTTGTTAGTCGCCCTTCCGTCTCTAACAACTCCGGATAAAATATGCATTCTTTCGCACCATCCTCATGCAAATAAACTTCTGCCAAGAGCTCCTCATCTGCATTGTAATAAGACGTGCAGTCCGCCTCGCAAATCTCTTGTACAATTGTTCTCCCTGTAATTTTTTCAATATACTTTTTCATATTCATTCACCTCTCCATCATTATAGCGAAAACTAAAAAGACGCCTCCACACATTTGTGAAAACGCCTAAATTTCTACAATTTTTGATAATAAATCATCCCGTCTTGCAGCGTTTCTGTTGCGAGTCCTTCATCGACTAAATAATCAAGCTGCCCAAGTGTTTCGGAGAGTGTCAGTCCGAGCTGCTGCATATAAATACGAGCAAAAAGTTCTTTTGTCACATCAAATAATGTTTTCGACTCAGAAATCATTTCGAGCACTTTCATTGCACGCTCATGCTGCCGCGCAAGGCGTTCGGTTACAAGCTCCGCAGCATTTATTACTTCATTCCCATGCCCCGTATAAATTTTCGTTACATCTAACTCACGCAGGCGCTTCAGTGACGCATTGTACTGAAGGAGTGATTTTGGACGCACATCACTTAAATCAAGCGGCGGCTCAACAAGCGGATTGGACGATACACGCTCAATGAGTAAATCACCGCCAATGCACTCGCGCGTGGAGTCCTCGATAAAAATCACATGACTTTGTGCATGCCCCGGTGTTTCGTATACCAGCAAGCCTGGATGCCCTGGCACCTCGTCGCCCTCTTGCAAAAAGCCTGTTAGCGGCGTTGAACCGAATAGCTCAATCTCACCGCGCACTTTAATCAGTTTTTCTATATATTTTTCTGGTACACCGGCAAGCCGTAGCTGCGCGGCATAAAAATGTTGATGATACGCGAGGAATGCATCCTCTTTTCGTAAAAAGTAATCCACGTAACGATGTCCGAGCTTCTCAGTATGCGGAAATGCATCGACCCACCCCGCGTGATCTGGGTGATGATGTGTTAATACCACTTGTTCCACGTCTGTTAGTTCATAGCCAGCCGCGCGAATCCCCCACTTAATCGCGTCGTATGCCTCCTCTGTTTTTGGCCCTGCATCAAATAACGTCAATACGTCCCCTTTGACTAAATAAGCATTCACATCGCCTACCGCATATGGCGTTGGAATGACAATTTTATGTACGTCCATCTCACACATCCCCTTTTCTTTATCGAATTTGCCTCGGCGAAATTTACGTTGCCATTTGGCTTTGCGCAATCACAAAGCCGAATTGATCCCATCTACCAGAAGCTTTAAGTTTTTTTAGTTTGCACTAAAAAAACTTAAAATGAATGACTATTCACTACATTTTACCTCTTTTTTCTACTCCCGTCATCTTTAAAGTTGACAGCCACACCTGTTCTCTCTATAATTTTGAATAATTCAACAAATATGCGATGACGAAGCCAAGTACATGTATGTGATGGTTATTAGAGAGTGCCGGACTGGTGAAATCGGCATAACCCACTCCGTACATCGAACCTCCTTCTGAGCAGTTATGACAACATAACCGTCTCCTTTGCGATAAAAAGGCTCAAGTTGCACCCGAGTGGTGAACTAAGGTGGTACCGCGGAAACTTTCAAGCATTTTCGTCCTTACATAGAAGGACTGAGAATGCTTTTTTATTTTCGAAAAATTGACAATCAACAAGGAGGAAGCAGTTTTGCAAAATATTATTTTTATCGGTGCTGGATCAATGGCGGAAGCTTTAATACAAGGATGGGTGAAACGAGCTGTTTTCACACCACAGCAAATTTTTGTGTCGAATCGGTCGAATGACGCGCGACTAGCTGAATTACAGCAGCGCTACGGCGTACAAAAGCTTGCTTCATTAGAAGATTTACAACAAGCCGATTTAATCATCTTGGCGATGAAGCCAAAAGATGCAGTTACTGCAATGGCACAAATCTCGCCATATATTGGCGAAAAAACAGCAGTGTTATCCGTGCTTGCTGGAATTTCGATTGACACCATTACGGAGCAGTTAGGCAAACGTTCAATCGCGCGCGTTATGCCAAATACATCTGCAACAATCGGCATGTCCGCATCAGGCATTGCGTTTAATGCACATGTTCTTGCCGATACGAAGCAGCAATTTATGCACATGCTGGAGGCAGTTGGTACGGTCATTGAGGTCGAAGAGGATAAATTACACGCCGTCACAGCACTATCTGGCAGTGGTCCCGCTTATTTATATTATTTAATAGAAGCTTTCGAAAAAGTCGGCGCAGAGTTTGACCTACCGAAAGAGGTTGTCCGTGAGCTAATGGTGCAAACGATTGCAGGCTCAGCAGAAATGCTGAAAACGGTAAAAGAAGAGCCCGCTGAATTGCGCCGTAAAGTAACGAGCCCAGGTGGCACAACCGAGGCCGGTATTCGCGCGCTTGAAGATATGCATTTTAATGATGCCATCGCAAGCTGCATTCGTTGTGCAGAGACGCGTTCACGCGAGCTAGCAGCAGGGAAATAATTTCAGAAAAACACATGATGCATCCAATAGCGCGTCATGCTGTCTTTTCTTTGGTGGATTTCCCTTGAAAATTCATACTTTCTTATCCAAAAAACAAGCGCTAACCCATGATGGATTAGCGCTTGTTTTATAACGTCCCGCGGCGTATTTTCTTCGCAATTGAATACGTCGTATAGACCGAAATTGGTCCAAGCACCGCCGCGATAATGATCCACATCGTCAGTGCATCTGCCGCCTTTAGCTCCTCTAAATTTGTGCGAATAAAAATGACAACCCCAAACAGCAATATGTAGCTCATGACATTCGGAAATATAACGAGTAACCGAAGTACTTTCGGTGGCATTGTTGGTTGATTCATCCAAAGTCCCCCTTTTACTCATTATAAACGAAAAACACTTCTATATCCCATAATTTCCTACAAAAACAAATTATTCACTACTGGTTGAACAGAACCACTTCACCAAGGGAATGCGTTCAGACACCCAGTAAAATAACGATTTTCTGAATAAAAATAGACATCTCATTAACAGACTTACAACATCACTGTACCATATGTTGTAACCTTTTTAATTTCAGTGGTGTATAATTCGCAGCGAGCACACCCGCAAAAATAAATAAGGCACCTATCCATTCTTGTGTATTCATGCGCTCATTTAAAAAGGCAAACGCAAACAGAGCGGCGAAGATGGGTTCTAATGAGAAAATAAAGCCTGTCGAAATAGCGGTCGTATACTTTTGCGCAATGGATTGGACAATGATTGCAAAGGCTGAGCAAAAAATCGCGAGCATAAATAATGAACTCCAACCCTTTGCTGAAACCGGCAATTGCAATGGTTCATTCACGACTGCACCAAGCAGGCTGAAAAGGCCGGTAAAAAACAGCTGATACACGCCTAACTGTAGGCTATCCACTTTTTGAGAATAATAATTATTTGTAATAATATGTACAGCATATAAGAAGGCTGTCATAAGACAAAGAATCATCCCGATACTTATTGTAATGGCACCATTTAGTGAGAATAACGCTAAGCCTATTACAGTCACACCTCCGCCGATAACGACTTGGCGCGTTGGTAATTTACGCGTAATCACGACCATGAGCATCGGTACAATAATCACGGTCGTTGCGATTAAAAAACCGGCCACTGAAGCCTCTGTAATACGCAGCGCATAGCCAAATAAAATACAAACAACCGCTAGTAAAAAGCCTAAAACACTACTCGCCACAAGCGTTTGAATATTCGTCTTGTTAATTCGCTTCCAAAATACAAGCGCTGTGATAAAAAAGGCCAGTAAAAAACGATAGGCAATTAATGTGAACGGGGCCAGTTCTGCAACAGCTGTCTTCGTAAATAAATACGAAGCCCCCCATGCAACGGTTACTAGCACTAATAAAGAATTAGCTTTTTTACTACTCATACCTACTACTCCTTCAATGTCAGACACAAAATGCTGAATAAACTCCTATCCCATTACAAATACAATCGGAAGAACTTATCGGCATCTACGTACTATTTTTGTAATATAATTATAACTAAAATTACATCATACGCCTGTAAATCTAGATTGTCATGCATTTTTTCTAGAAGCTTTTGGTACGCATTTAACCCATTCTGCTACAAGCAGGCAATAGTTCCCTCATCATAGCCGCGTGTTAAAACAAAAAGCCGTGAGCATTTTTACTCACGGCCTTCTCCTTATAATTTATAGCGACCTGTCGTTTCCTGTAACTCATTTGATACATCAAATAATGACGTGACTGAATTCGACATCGCATTCATATCCTCTGCTTGATTCGTTGCATAGTTGGCAACGGTGTCAATACGATTCGTTGTTTGCTTCGATAACAGCGCAACATCTTCAAATGACGCCGTTACTTCCTCGGTACTTGCTGCCATTTCCTCTGACGCGCTTGATACAAGATCGACTTGGTCCGAAATCACTTTAATACCTTCTGTAATATGATGGAATGCCTGTTGTGCTTTATTAGCCGTTGCGCGTCCTGCATCAAGTACTTCTGACGTCGACGAAATCGCTTCGACAATTTGAACTGTTTCCTGCTGTACATTCGTTACGACCTTTGAAATACGCTTCGCTGCCACTTTTGATTCCTCTGCTAGCTGACGAACTTCCTCTGCTACAACCGCAAACCCTTTCCCTGCCTCACCTGCTCGTGCTGCCTCAATCGATGCATTGAGTGCAAGTAAATTGGTTTGATCGGAAATGCCTGTAATCACCGTGGTAAACTCACCAATTTGATCAGACAATTTCACAAGCTCCTGTGTACGCGCTACAGAACGCATCGTTTTGCTATGTAAATGATCAAGCTCTTTTAGTAAATTATCCACTACTTCAACACCGAACAACGCATTTTGCTCCGTATCATTCGAAATTGTAGAAATCTCCTGAATAGATTCAGTAATATCCTGAATACCACGCGCCAGCTCTTCCATCGCTTGTACGCTTTCTTCAATATTTTTTAGCTGTGCTTTCGCATCAATCGCTACGCCTTCTGACTCACAGCGAATTTCATCTGAAATCAGACGTGTTTTTGTTGAGTGGTTTTGAATTTCTGTTGTTGACTGGTGAATAATCGATGAACGGTCACGTAACTCCGTCATAATATCATGGAAATTATCCATGACCGCATTACTCGCTGATACAAGTTGACCGATTTCATCGCTCGAGTCAACGTCAATACGCTTTGTTAAATCCGCTTGACCACGACTAATGTCATTCAGTGAATCACGCACGCTCTTAATGCGGCGAATTTGACGTGAAATAACAAAATCTGTAATCCCCATGAGCACGAACACAGCTGCAATCGCCGCGACGATCGTTGCGACAAAAATCGTTGTCAGTACTTGATTGGAAATCGTTACTGCTAAATAGTTACCATTTGACAATGGCACAACATAATTCATCGCGCGCTTGCCGTCAAAACTTGCTTGCTCGCTTGTACGAGTTGCATCCGCAAACTGCTCTATTTCAAAGCCTGCTAACCCAAATGCCTCATCCTTTGTTTCAGCAAGTACGCGCCCCGCTTGATCCACAACAGCTGCATATAACACCGTGTCACTTAAATGCTCACGTAGCTCACTCATATAAAATTCTTTGCCAATTTGTGCCTCTAAATCAAGCAGCATTTGACCATTTCGTGCTACTTGAATGATTTTGGGGTTTGCCGGATTCCACGCGCCTACCCCCACAAACTTATAAAATTCACCGTCTACATCACGAATTTGTGCAGGTTGCGAGATGGATAATGTATTCTCCTTTAACAACTGCATATATTCATAGGCTTGACCATTTGGATCCGCGCCAAAATTAAAATCAACTTGAGGGGCAATGGACGTGAATGTTGTATTCCCTTTGTCATCGGTACTCCAAATCTCATCCAGTCCGCCGCGCTCCGCTAATGCCTTTAAGTCAGCATGTGTTGCACCATTTTCCAAAGCCCATGAAATGAGCACAGATTCTGCAATCATTTCTTGCTCCATAATTTGTTCTGATACATCACGAGATAAAATTGCGCCTTCAAGACCGAGCGTAATCGATTCAACTAATGCATTCCCTTGCGCTTGAATACTTTTGTTCGTCGTATTATAAATATACATCGCGAACGCCCCGATAATGACGATGACCGCTCCAAGGATTGGAAACATCATTTTCCATTTCATTGACTTAAACATACAAAGCCCTCCTAAATTTCCACTCTTTTCATTTTACTTTAAAGTGTAGGAAATTTTAAGGGTATTATCGAAAAATTCTAACTATTAGAAAGTAATAAACAAAATAATGTCATAATTTCCAGGTTGACAATGGGCCTCGGATACTATTTTTCTGCTATAACAATCTTTCCATCTTGCCACGTAAATTGATCGAAATCACGAACCATTATTGTCTCTTCAAATACACCGCGTGCCTGCTCGACAAGTCGCTCCTCATCTTGCTGTAAAAAGCGTGAGCTAATATGTGTAAGCAGCAATTGTTTTGCCCCTGCTTCACATGCAACCATTGCCGCTTCAATATTTGTTGAATGACCATACTGCGCAGCTAAATGCGCCGTTTCATGATCAAATGTTGCCTCATGGACAACAACGGAGGCACTTTGTGCCAAAGCTTTGGCATTGTCACAATATTTTGTATCGCCTAAAATCGTCACAATGAAGCCCTCTTTACTCGCTGCTGTGACATCCTCACTTTTTACAATCGTTCCATCCGAAAGAACTATATCCTTCCCGTTTTTCAAATCCCCTAAAAAAGGTCCTTTTGGCACGCCCAACTTTAACGCTTTTTCGATTAATAACTCACCAGGTAACGGCTTTTGCTCCACGCGGTACCCAAAGCACGGAACGACATGCGCAAGTGGCATTGCGCGTACAACAAATAAATCATCCTCAAAAATAATCCCTTCCTCTACTACTTCAAAGTAGATTGGATATGTGACATGAGTTTTCGATAATTTGAGTGTCAACTCAACCCATTCCTGTAAACCAGCTGGACCATAAATCGTCAGCGCCTCGTCACCGCCTTGAAATGAACGTGAACTTAAAAAGCCCGGCAAGCCAAAAATATGATCACCGTGCAAATGGGTAATAAAAATTTTATCGATTTTGCGCGGTTTAATAGTCGTATGCAAAATTTGATGCTGTGTCGCCTCACCGCAATCAAACAGCCAAATCGTCCCGCGTTCCTCTAAAATTTTGAGTGCCAGTGCACTTGTATTGCGTGTTTTAGAAGGCATGCCTGCGCCTGTGCCTAAAAAATGTAGCTGCATAAAGATCCTCCTAATTTTTTTGTAGTGCCTGCTCGATGGCCTCTACAATTTTTTCATCTTTTATTTTGAAATACTCATGCATAGATTCTGCCTCTGCATCCATTTCTACCAGTGTCACATATGAACGTTTCAGTAGCTGCTCCAACCCTTTTTGCGCAGGATTTTTACGCGTTTTTCCCTCAAATTGTGCAGGAAGCGTCGCAATCGTTACCACTGTTTTCCCTAGCCTTTTTGCTAGCTGTGCAACGAACGGCGCAATGGCTGTATTTGTCGTACCGCCTAAGCAGGCCACTAAAATGACTTGCTTAAACGGTGCGATCATTTGTGCAATCTCATCCTCATATAGCTCCGCGCGTGCACGCGTTGCCTCCAAATCGCCATTACTAAACTGCATTTCGGCCGTCGTTAAAAATAATAGCTCACCTGTTTTACCAACAAGATGATCTGGAATATGTTCATAGTATTGCGCAGTAATCATACTCGCATCCTGTTTTTGCTGTACATCCTCAAGCATTTTTTTCGTTTGCTCGTCCAGTAACTTTGCTTCAATCGCATTCGCCCCGCGCTCGGCTTGATACAGTGACTTATGGGTTTCAATTAATAAAAGCGGCACCTCTTTATTACGTGTGCGCAGCGCCTCCGCAATGGTAATACCCGCTGAGCCGAATAAAAGTATCGCTGTCTGCATGATATCCCTTCTTTCTACTCGACAGTCATTTTCTTCATTATACGCAATGTTTGATACTGTGCAATGATTTTTCCCTTGCGCATAAAAAAACAAGAGCAGGCGCTAAGGCTCACTCTTGTTTCTTCATTTAAATCATCAAACGCTTAAAAGGCTGGAATAGCTGTTTCATCGTAATTTTGTTGTAAAAATTCGCGTACATCGTCACTCGTCATCGCTTCTGCAAGTGCTTGAATGGCCGCATCCTCTTGATTGTCCTCGCGCGCGACAAGCGTAATGGCGAAATCATTTTCCACGCCTTCTGTTAGGAGCGCGTCACTTTTTGGTGTCAGACCAAGTGGTGAGGCATACGCTGGCGTCATGACAACCGCATCTGCATCTTCATACATGCGCGCAAGCATTAATAAGTCGACGGCTTCAAATTTTAAGTTTTTCGGATTTTCAATTACTTCTTTTTCTGTATAGTACACTTCTTTTTTCTCACCAAGTGTAATGACACCATGCTGCGCAAGTAGTGCAAGTGAGCGGTCAATGTTTGACACGTCATTGGCAATCGCCACGGTTGCACCGTCTGGTAAGGCTTCAATCGTATCGAAGTTTTTCGCATACACGCCGTAGTTCGCAAAATATATTTCCTCAATACCAACTAAGTTTGCGCTATTATTGCGATTGAATTCCTCCATGTACGGCTTGTGCTGGAAGAAGTTTGCGTCCACTTCATTTGCCGCAAGGGCATTGTTTGGCTGGACGTTATCGCCTAACACAACGATTTCTAAATCAATGCCCTCTGCTTCAAGCTTTGGCTCGACAAGCTCCAAAA
Organism: Solibacillus sp.; assembly: GCA_040274725.1. Taxonomy (GTDB): domain Bacteria; phylum Bacillota; class Bacilli; order Bacillales_A; family Planococcaceae; genus Solibacillus. The sequence continues at coordinate 163,491 of JBEMAQ010000004.1, forward strand.
TTTCAGTCATCGGTGCAATAAGTGACGCGACCTTTAACGTTGTTTCTACCGTTTCTGCCTGCTCGGGTGGTGCTGGCGTAGGCGTTGACTCCTGATTACATGCTGCTAACATGACAGCGGCTAAACTTAATGTGAAGAATTGCTTTTTCATATACAGTCTCCTATCGTTTATCAATGGCTCTTGCTAAAGTTGTACCTGCTAACTGAATGAGCTGTACCAAAATGATCATAATGACAATCATATACAGCATTAAATCTGTTTTGAATTGCTGATAGCCGTAGCGAATCGCAAAATCTCCGATACCCCCGCCACCAACGACCCCCATAATTGTGGAGTAGGAAATAAAACTAACAATCGACGTCGTTAAGCTCAGGACAAGCCCCGAGCGTGCCTCGACAAATAAAAACTTTGTCATCAGCTCATATGTATTTGCACCGAGTGACTGCGCCGCCTCAACGATCCCGCGCGGAACATCGAGTAGTGACTGCTCCACAAGGCGTGCATAATGGGCAATCGCAATAATCGACAGCGGCACCATCGCCGCAACCGTACCAATCGCCGTGCCGACAATAAGACGTGTCAACGGAATACAAAATACGACGAGGAGTAAAAACGGAAAGGAGCGAATAATATTGACGACTAAATTACAGGCATGATAGACGGCCGCATGTTCCTTTGGCTTGCCCGGCTGCGTTAGAAAGAGTGCTGTGCCGAGTGGTAAGCCAATCAAAACGGCCGCTAAAATAGACGCACCGACCATGAAAATCGTTTCGAGTATTGCCTCCATGATTTCTGCCTGGTACTGTACGAGTACATCTGGCATTACACATCCGCCTCCTTTAGCGCACGCACAAAGCTAGCGGGTGTATGGTCTACAGGCTGAATACCTTTTGGCGTAATATCCACTGTTTCGTACACACGCCCACCATCAAGCACGGTTACACGCTGACAAATACTTTTAATTACGTCAAGCGCATGACTCACAATGACAATCGTCACGCCAAAATCCGCATTAATTTTTTGCAACACGTGGAGCAGATCACTTGTCGTATTCGTATCAAGCGCTGAAGTTGGCTCGTCACAAAGCAACACTTTCGGATTCGTCACAAGTGCGCGCGCAATCGCAATGCGCTGCTTTTGCCCACCGCTCAGTGCGGCCGGGTAGCTTTTTGCGTAGCTACTGAGCCCAACATAATTTAGTACTTCCGCAACGCGCGCCGCATGCTGCTTTTTCGGCACACCGGCAAGCTCTAACGCAACCGCGATATTCGCATAAATCGTTTTATTACCAAGCAAATGAAAATGCTGAAAAATCATGCCGATGGATTTTCGCATGTCGCGCAACTGTTTCGTGCTCGCCTGCGTTAAGGGCTGCCCGTCTATGACAACCTCTCCTGCTGTTGGTACCTCAAGTAAGTTCATGAGGCGTAGCACTGTCGATTTCCCCGCGCCACTCGGACCGATTATCCCGTAAATTTCGCCCTTATTTATATGAAGCGAGACGTCTGTAACCGCTTGAAAATCCCCAAACGCTTTACTCACCTGCTGTAATGAAATCATACGGCACCTACCTATTTGAAAAATGAAAGCGAAGTACACGCTTATTATAACGTGTAATTAATACAAGTAAACAACTAAGTTTTCAAAATTTTACAGATTATTGTTCCTCATCGAAGTAAATTTTATAAAATTTACGCTTCGTTACTTCGTCATAGCCGACTTCAATGATACGGCTAATTTCCTCGGCATCCTGCACACTCACTTGAATTTCGACGCGGTCATCCAGCTTAATTTTACGCTTGTACGTTTTCTCTACTTTTGCAATGGCACTTTCGGAAATAATCGTTTCGTACGGCTTAATTGTTTGTGTGAGAATATCTTTTTGCACATCCTCTACCCGTTCAAATACTTGTTCAATATAATCATCCACCGCAAATTCATCCTCTTGGCGGAAAAATTCCAATGTCTTATTTAAGTATTCAAGCTTCTGTGGATTTGAGAATGCCTCTTCTTTTAAAATGAACTTTTTACACTGAATAAGCGCCTGATTCGTGTTGTAGTAACTTTCATCGGATACTTTCACCTTTAGGAATCGCTCCTGCCAGTACAGGACGTCCTCTTTTTTCTTCGTCTTGATAAATACAGCCGGCTTTTCTTCCGCGCCCATATCTACAATCACAACGCTATTGTATGCGCGCTTGACGTTAATCCCGTCCACACCATTCATCGCAAGCTTGCCATCTTCACTTTTCACATCTAAAAACAGCTCTTTGTCCTCGACTTTTACAATCGACAGCACCGTTTTTGGCTGGTTGTTCCAAAGGCAATTATCAAACAGCCCGATAAACAGCTCGCCGTCCTTGATCCCTGGATGATTCGAACTCGCCGCTAAATGTGTCGCGATATGCTTCGATTGCGTTAAAAAATTGCGACGCTCCGCAAAAATCGCCTGCACGTAATTGTAAATTTCGTTATGATCCAAGCTTGTCTCATGAAAAAACTCATACGCTTGCTCCAGTTCGATTTTGCCGAACGCAAGCTGTGTCAATGCCGCCTCCATTTCGAGCTGCGGTCTTTCGTACACCTCATCGGTTAAAATCGTACCATCCCCGACATAATGCAGCACGTACTGCGAAAGCTGGCTATCTGTTACTTCTAGCATATTATCACCCTAACTGTGTTTCTTTTAAGGTATAACCATAGCATATTTTTAGCGTTCAGAAAATGTTTGTCCTATGTAAAAATGCCCCGTCTAAATTAGACAGAGCATCCCTACTACTTACTAAAATCGTACTTCATACCAAGCTTTCGCCTTCTCAACCTCGCTCATCGTCAACTGATGACCAAAGTTTTCCCACGTAAGTTCTACGTCAGCCCCAGCCGCGCTAAGTAGTGCTTCAAGGTCTGTCGCCTCATGCGGTGCACACATCGGGTCATTTGTCCCTGCTGCCATAAATACCGGTGTGCCCGCATGTGCAGGCAATTTCGCCGCGCGGTTCGGCACCATTGGATGATGGAGGATCGCACCGGCTAACGCGTCGCTATAATTAAATAGTAAGTTGGCCGCGATATTCGCACCATTTGAATAACCAATGGCAATGACACGCGCACGGTTAAAGCCGTACTTGCTAGCTGCATCGTCAATAAATGCTTTTAGCTCCGCTGTACGCTTCTCTAAATCGTCCATATCAAATACGCCTTCCGCAAGTCGACGGAAGAAGCGCGGCATGCCATTCTCTAACACATTACCACGCACACTTAGCACACTCGCCTCCGCATCAATCATATCCGCTAGTGCGAGCAAGCTATTTTCATCACCGCCTGTACCGTGCAGCAATAAAAGTACCGGCTTCTCTGCACTGCCCTGTCGAAAAATATGTTGCATGAAAACCCCTCCTACTCGTACTCTTTCTCAAAGACCTGCGTGCTGCGTACTGTATCAATTGGGCGTACAACCGATTCAATATAGTCACGACGTCCTTCTAAAAACGGTGGTAACGATAGTTTTTCGCCCACTGTTTCATACGGCTCGTCACCCATAAAGCCTGGGCCGTCTGTTGCCCACTCAAATAAAATACCTTGTGCTACACGCACATATAATGACTCGAAGAAGAAGCGATTCACGTAACCTGATGTACCAAAGCCAAAGCCTTCCATGCGCTCAATCCATTCATGTAGTACGCTCGTGTCATGCACACGGAATGCGGCGTGATGTACTGTCCCAAAGCCTTGACGCCCAACAGGAAGTACCGTGTTATGCTCGACAATAACCGAAGCACCATTGCCACCTGTCCCTACCTCAAATAAATGCAGGTCGCCCGCGCTTGCCACCTCGCGCATCAGCATCGCTTTTTCTAGCACCTCTTTAAAATGATCAAACTGGGCAATGCGAATGTGCACCGGCCCAAGTCCTGTAATCGCAAATTCTAGTGGAATCGGACCTTTTTGCCACGGCGTACCTGATTCAATGCCGACGTTATTTTCATCTGAGATTAGCATATATTGCTGGTCGTCAAAATCGACAAATGATAACGTTTTTTTACCGAACTGCTCTTTGATCCCTGTGTGTGCCACTTGCAAGCGGTCAAGGCGTTTCACCCAGTAGTCAAGTGCTACATCCGTTGGCACGCGGAACCCTGTTTTGTAAATTTCATTCGTGCCGTGCACCCCTTTTGGAATACCCGGGAAATCAAAGAACGTCATATCTGTCCCAGCAGAGCCTTTGTCATCTGCGAAAAATAAGTGGTATGTTTGAATATCATCCTGGTTCACTGTTTTCTTTACTAAACGCATCCCAAGTACATTCGTGAAAAACGCATAGTTCTTTTCTGCGCTTGATGTAATCGCTGTTACATGATGTAATCCTTTTAATTCGTTGACCATTATAAATCCCTCCTCAAATTGTCTCGCTTTCGAGATATTCACGTAAAATTTTTTGTTTTATAGTTGTTCGGCACGGTAGCCTATTTTCTTTAATAGTTCAATGGTTTGCTCTAGTTCTTGCTCGGTTAGTTCATCAAAAATAGTCGTAATTTGCTTCGTATGCTGCGGAAAAATGCGTTCCATATAGGCAGTACCCTCTTTTGTAATGTGTGCAAACGTCACGCGGCGGTCTTCCGGGCAAGCTCGGCGCTTCACATAGCCCTTTTTCTCCAGCTTATCGACGACGTACGTAATACTGCTGCTTGCGATTAATACCTTTTTGCCAATCACTTGAATGGGTTGCTCGCCTTTATGATGCAGTAATTCTAGCACGGCGAATTCCGTCAAATTCAAATCATATTGTGCAATATCCTTGCGCGCCACTTCCTCGACATGCTGCGCGGTTCTAAGTAAAACCGTAAAAGCCTTCATGCGCTTATCTGAATGATTCATGTCATCACTCCTTTACTTCGAATTAAAGTATCTTTAATTCGAGATAAATATATCATGGATACAAAGCTCTGTCAAATGATTAGAAAAACACATGACGCGCCAAATAGCACGTCATGATGTATTTTCTTATCTTATGTGGATTTCCTTGAAAACTTATACTTTCCTATCCCCTAATAAAATACTCCTGCGCATAAAGCATGCACAGGAGCATAAACTACGAACGCGGCGCATTTCGCCCAACACGAATGCTGCCTGGAATTTGATTCAGATCATCTAAATCACTGTCTACTTCTGCCTTTTCCTTTAACGGCTCTGGCGGAATATCATCTACTGTATCCACTTCCGCCGCATGAACAAGCATCGCAATTGCATCATTATACGATAAACCAAATGCTTCATTTAACAGCTTTACTTCATCAATGTCTGTTCCCGCAACTGTGAATTGTTTTTCTTTCATTGGCACACCTCCAACTATAGAATGTGCTGTTTTATTTTTATTATGAAAGCTATTTTAAACGCGAGAAAAATTCGGCTAAAAACTTTATTACTATATCAATCTCACCTAGAAAACTATTCACACAAAATGAAAGCGTTACCAAACTGAACCTTGATAGCACTGAACTTTAAAACTAAATCCCCTTTCCTTCACAAGAAAATTATTTTTGATTTTTCTGACAAAATATCTTTTTTAAAATAATTCTAAATGTTACAATAATTGTAGGAGGGATGTCTATGAAAGAGAAATTAATGGATCAAGCTGTACAAATGGCTTTCGAAAGTGCACAAACAAAAAATGGCGGCCCATTTGGCGCAGTCATTGTAAGAAACGGAGAAATTGTTGGGATTGGTAAAAATTCAGTCACAACAAAAAATGATCCAACTGCCCATGCAGAGGTCATGGCCATTCGTGATGCTTGCCAAAACTTAAATACATTTCAATTAGATGATTGCGAGATTTATACCTCTTGCGAACCTTGCCCGATGTGTCTCGGTGCGATTTACTGGGCACGCCTAAACAAAATTTATTATGCAGCGACACAACATGATGCCGCGCAAATTGGCTTTGACGATAACTTCATTTACGTGGAGCTTGCAAAAGAGAAGACCGAGCGCTTCATCCCAATGAATCAGCTGCAGCCAGAAGGTTATTTAAAACCATTTAATTATTGGCACTCCACGACAGAAAAAATTGCTTATTAAACAACAAGAGAATCCGGTATATCGGATTCTCTTTTTTCATGCGCTAGTATCGCATTTGCCGCTCTTTGCGCTAGACATCATTCAAGGTGCACAAAAAGCATCTGCTTTTCGTGCACCTCGCATTCACTACTGTGGAATACTACCTTTAACCCCTTTTACAAGCCAGTTCATTGATAAAATATCTTCAATGGCTAATGACTCACCTTCAGCAACGCGTAGCTCGCCGTTGTTGTCGTAGATAGGACCTGTGAAAATATCGATTTCGCCTGCCGTAATGGCCTGCTCAATTTCTTTTACTTGTGCTTGTACATCTTCTGGTACGTTTTTACCGAATGGTGCGATTGCCGCCATGCCTTCTTTTAAACCACCTAAGTAAGCATCGGATTTCCATGTACCATCAATCCAAGACTGAATTGTTGCTACATAGTAGTCACCCCAGTGAATAACGGCATTTGTAATGTACGTTTCTGGTGCGTATTCGCTCATATCCGCGTCATTCCCCATGCCCCACACATTACGCTGTGCAGCTGCTTGAATACCTGCTGGCGAATCTTGATAATTCGCTAAAATATCAATTCCTTGGTCAAGTAATGTTTCCGCTGCTTGACGCTCAGCTGTTGGGTCAAACCATGTGTTACTCCATACAACCGGTACTTCGATGTCTGGATTAAGTGTTTGTGCTGCTAATGTAAAGGCATTAATTGTGTAAATAACTTCAGGAATTGGAAATGCACCAACATACCCGATTTTGCCGTTTTCTGTCATGTTACCCGCTGCAATCCCTGCTAAGTAACCTGATTCCCAGCCTTTCACTTGATATGTACCCACGTTGTCAGCTGTTTTGTAGCCTGTTGCATGTAAAAATACAACATCCGGATATCTTTTCGCGACATTGATTGTTGGGTCCATATAGCCATAGCTTGTTGTGAAGACGATATCGTGATTTTGCGCTAACTCTTCAATCACACGCTCTGAATCGGGACCTTCTGGCACGTTTTCTACCGTTGTTGACGTGATGCCAAATGTCGTATCCACTAATTCGCGCCCTTCATCATGCGTCTTTGTCCAACCACCATCAGATGGTACACCGATGTAAACAAAGGCCACGCGCGGTGTTTTTTCTTCCGATGTTTCTGCTGGTGCTGGTGTTTCTGGTGTGTCTGCTGCCGCTGATTTTTCTTCTTCCTTCGCTGCCTGTGAACATGCACCTAGCATTAATACTAAGGCAAATAATAATGTTGTCATCAACCATTTTTTCATAAAATCCACTCCTTATCGTCTCATTAATTTATAAAATGCCTACATTCTTTTCGACACCACCACCTTTAAAATTAAAAGCATAATATAGTTGAAGTGTTTTGGCTCAATCTAAGTTAAGACATTAAAATCGCTGTTCCCTAAAATACGGTGCGCCGAGTGATTGCGGCTCAATGGACGGCTTGTTGCGATTTTTCCAGCCAATAAACATAAGTACAAGGATCGTTGCAACATACGGAATCATTTTTAAGAAGTACGACGGAATGCCTAAATCAAAGAGCTGCATACGGAAGCCTAGTGAATCAAGCCCGCCGAAGAAGTAAGCACCAAACAGGGCATAAATCGGATTCCAGCGTGCAAAAATGATTAACGCGATTGCAATCCAGCCACGACCAGATGTCATGCCTTCGATCCACGATGGTGAATACACGAGCACTAAATAAAAGCCGGCCACTCCCATTAGCATTGCCCCTGCTACGACGTGGAAATAACGAATTTTGACAACCGAAACACCCATCGCGTCCGACGTCGAGGGATTATCACCGACCGCCTTTAAATGTAGGCCCCAAGACGTCTTATACATGTAAATATATAAAATGATGGAAAGAAGGATACTGCCCCAAATAAAAATGTTCAACTGTGAAAAGATTGTTCCGATAAACGGAATGTTTTGTAAAAAGGATAAATCGACTTTTGGAATCGACACAGGAATGGCCACTCCGGCAACCGATTTTCCGATGTAGGCACTAAAGCCTGTACCAAAGAGCGTAATCGCTAAGCCACTGACAATTTGATTTGTACGTAATGTGATACAAAGAAACGCATGCACAAGCCCTAGTAAACCGGAGCTAATGAGTGTGACAACTAATGTAATGAGTAAATTTTCCGTTTGAATATACACAATGGCAGCAGTTACTGCACCGACGAGCATAATTCCCTCGGTTCCTAAGTTGATAATGCCGGCCTTTTCATTTAAAATCCCGCCAAGCACAGCAAACAGCAACGTCGTCCCTCCGGAAATGGCTGCAACGATTATGAGTGGAATCATCTCCATTGTTGTAGCCTCCTTTGATATTTTTTATTTTCAGGTGTCCAGGCATTCGCGTTCGTCCCCACGAATCAAAACGAATGCGCTGTTGTTAATTCACGCGTTTTAAACGATATTTACTTAGCATTTCACCTGCGAGTAAGCAAATTAAAATGAGTCCTTGTAGCATCGATGAAAACGATGAGGGTAAGCCGATTGTCTGCACACTATACCCCCCAACAATTAAGCTACCGATAAAGAGCGACGTAATGATCATTGCCCACGGATTTAATTTTGCTAGCCATGCAACGATGATGGCCGTATAGCCGTAACCTGGCGAAATTCCGTACATTAAACGCTGCGCGACACCTGACACTTCAATCGCACCCGCAAAACCTGCAAGACCACCACTCATCATCATGACGATTAAAATATGCTTGTTAATTTTAATGCCTGCATTTTGTGCAGCAATTGGGTTGGAGCCGAGTAATTTCAGCTCGTAGCCCCAGCGTGTTTTAGCAAGTAAAAAGGCGAAAATGATTACGGTAATAATGGCAAAAATTAACCCCATATGAAGACGTGTACCGCCGATATTCGCTAGTACTTGAAACGGGTTAAAGATGGGTGTACCAGGGAAGTTAAAGCCTTCTGGATCACGCCAAGGTTGATACACAAGATAATCTAGTAAAAGAATGGCAACATAGTTGAGCATTAGCGATGTGATGAGCTCATTTACTTTAAAGTACGTTCTCGGAATCGCTGTCAATAAACCCCAAACTGCTCCAAGCGCAATCCCCATCACCATCATGAGTGGTATGTATAATAAACCCGGCAAGTTCGGCAAATAGATTGTCATCGCCGTAGCACCGATTGCACCTAAGATGAATTGCCCTTCTGCACCGATATTGTAAATGGAAATTTTATAAGCAATGGCAACACCGAGCCCACATAATAACAGTGGAATGGCTTTAACAATCGTTTCACTAATGCCGAAACTCGAGCCAAATGCACCGTACATCATTTTGCTGTACACCGTAATCGGATTCATACCGTTCAGTAGGATGAAAATCGCACTAATAATGAGTGCAACAGCCACTGATGCCACTGGAATCCACCAGCCCCCTGCTTTTTTGTGTGGGTCATATTGCAGGCGGTACGGAATAATTGCTTTCTTTTTCGTTTTTTCTACTTCGACCGGTAATTGTTCAACCGACGTTTTTTGCGTCATTGCTGTCACCTTCTTTATACGTTAATCCTGCCATTAATTGTCCGATGACCTTTTTATCCGCCTCGTCACGATGAATAACACCGTTAATTTTGCCGTTATAAAGCACAAGAATTTTGTCGGATAGCTGCATGACTTCATCTAAATCCTCAGAAATGAGTAAAGTACCACTGCCCTTCTCCTTTAGCGCTAACAGCATCTCATGCACTGCCTTTGTCGCACCAACATCTAGCCCTTGTGTTGGGTGAACGGCAATCATGAGCTTCGGATTTAAATCCATCTCGCGGGCAAACAGTAACTTTTGCTGATTTCCACCTGACAGCTGACGTACAGGGCTCACAAGGTCCGGTGTGCGCACATCAAACTTTTTCACAAGCTCCGCGCTCCATTCTGCATTCGGCTTTTGCTTCATAAAGCCTACTTTCGCACGGTCTGTCGTGCGGTACGATTTCATAAGTAAGTTTTCAACAATCCCAAGGCCACCCGCTAACCCGCTTTTCATCCGATTTTCTGGAATATGTGCAATCCCTTTATCAATTAATTGCTGCACAGATGGTGTTTTTAATACCTCTCCGCTAAATCGCACATCTCCAGAAGTCCACGGCATGAGCCCGGTTAATGTTTCGGCTAGCTGCTTTTGCCCATTACCCGCAACACCTGCAACCCCAACAATTTCATGCTCCTGAATCGAAAAGTTGACGTGATCAATCGCGAGTAGGTTTTGCTTCGTTTTGACGACTAAATTTTCGACCTGTAAAATCGGGCTGCCTAGTGGGAGCGACGGAATGACGAGTTCACGCTCTGCCGCTTTTTCGACCATTAAGCTCGCTAAATGTTCGACGGATGTATCTTTACTGTCCATCTGTGCAATCATTTTCCCTTTTCGCATAATGGAAATACGGTCGGCAACAGACATTACTTCCTTTAATTTATGCGTTGTAATAATCATTGTTTTGCCGTCTTTTTTTAGCGCTAGCATCGTTTTAAGTAGTTGCTCTACCTCGCCTGGTGTCAGCACCGAGGTCGGCTCATCAAAAATGATGATGTCCGCTCCCTTATACAGCGTTTTCACGATTTCCACACGCTGCTGCTCACCAACTGACAGCTGCCAAATCGGGACATCTGTTGGGAATGTTAGTCCGTACTGTGCACTAATTTCCTCGATTTGCTGCTTCTTCTTTTTCAAGTAAGAAAAGCCGCGCCATTTCTGCGTCGTTTCGCCTAAAATAATATTTTCAATGGCCGTTAGTGTATCAACGAGACGGAAATTTTGGTGCACCATGCCAATGCCAAGCGTCATTGATTCCTTCGGTGAGCGAATCGTTGTGACTTCACCATTAATCGCAATCGTGCCGCTATCTGCACGGTAAATGCCTGAAAGCATACTCATAATCGTACTTTTACCGGCGCCATTCTCACCTAAAAGCGCATGAATTTCTCCCTTTTTCACTTGAAAATTGACGTCATCACTTGCTGTTACACTGCCGAATTTTTTGACAATATTTTTCATATCAATTGCATACAGTGATTGGTCCATTTTTTTCCCTCCCTTCTAATGCTGGGGTTGTTTGATGAGTGATTGCACAACGCGTAATACCCCGCCGTAGCCTGTGCAGCGGCAAAGATTGCCGGCAAGTGCTTCTTTAATATCCGCTTCCTGCGGGTTTGGATTTTGGTCAAGCAGTGCTTTAACAGCAAGTACCATGCCCGATGTACAGTATCCGCACTGGAAGCCACCCTCTGTTAAAAACGCCTGCTGCACTTCGTCTAGTGACACATTACGAAGCCCTTCAATTGTTGTAATCCTTTTGCCGTTTACTTGGTAGGCCATCATTAAGCAGCCATTGACTAACGCATCATCCACCAAAACTGAGCACGCCCCGCATCTGCCAATGCCACACGAGACTTTCGTTCCTGTCAAAGCGATATAATCGCGCAAAATAACTGTGAGCTTTTCGGTTGGCGATACTTCGATGACATACAGCTCGTTATTGACTGTAAGGGATAACGTCATCAAGCCCGCTTTATCAGAAGTTTGAATATTCGGATAATTTTTCTGATTTACACCCATTCAAACAGCCCCTTTCGCTCCATATTTTCAAGCAGCTCCTCTGGGCAAATCGGAAGCTTTGTAATCCAGCAGCCTGTTGCGTCATGCACGGCCTTTGCAATCGCTGGGATAATGGCAATCGTCCCAATTTCCCCTACACCTCGTGGTCCGTACGCATCGCCCTCGACAAGCTCTTCAATGGCATACACGTTCGTATTAAATGGCACATCAACAATATTTGGAATTAAGTAGGAGTCAAAATTTTCTGTTGCATACTTGCCGTCTACGATTTTCGCTTCTTCTGTCAGCGCATAGCCTAACGACATAACGCCGCCTCCTTCAATTTGCCCAACATAACCACTTGGACTAATGACAGGACCCGAAGAAATCACGTGATCCATCGCAACAACCTTTACTTTGCCCGTCAGCACATCTACCTCAACGTCAACTTTAATGGCGCCAAATGAATAGAGGAAATGTCCACCTGGAATGGCTTCGGGAGTTGTTGGAAAATTAAAGTACGTTAACACCGAATGCGGCTCGTCCAATTGCTGGGCGCATTCCTTATACGTCATGCACGGCCCATCTGTTTTTTCTTTGCGCCAAACACCTGCCGGGCCTAAAAACAGCTCTGATTCTAGTACATGTAGCTTTTGTGCAACATGCTGATAGAGCTTTTCTTTAAACGGTCCTTTCAGATGCTGCAAGGATTGCCACACCATACTTGTTCCGCGCGATGCAGTAGAAGAGCCTGAAATCGGCACGCGCTCTGTATCCCCAATGACAATCGACAAGTCCTCTTTACTACAGCCAATCTCTTCAGTCGTCAAATTTTCAATGACTGCAAGCAACCCTTGCCCGCATTCCTCAAAGCCAAATGAAATTTCAATCTTACCGTCATACGTTAACGATAAACGGCCACCTGCATGATCTAAGCGCCCAAAGCCAAGACCACCACCATGCATCGCAATGGCAATCGCTGAGCCTGTTAACGTCCAAGGCTCATCGGATGCAGCACGCGCTGTCACAAGCTTACTTACACCTTCTAATACTTGTGATGCACCATCTGTCGGAGCAATTTGCTGCCCGACTGGACCTAAATCCGCTCTCCCGCGAATATTTAAACGACGAAATGCGACCGGGTCCATTTGAAGCTTGTCGGCTAAACGGTCCATTTGCCCTTCAAGTGCAAATGTAATCTGATTGCCGCCAAAGCCTCTAAACTCACCTGCTAAACCATTATTCGTAAAAACAGAAATGCCCTCTGTTTCAATATTTGGGATGATATACGGGCCTGCCGCATGCTCCACCGAAAAATCAAGAACGGCTGGACCTAATGTTGCATATGCTCCTTTATCCGCCACAATTTGTACTTTATGCGCTAACAGTTTCCCGCTCGCATCGATGCCTGTTTTGGCGGTAATTCTCATCGGATGTCGCTTCAAGCCGGCTCTTACTGACTCTACGCGCGTATTATGAATTTTCACCGGCTGTCCGCATGCTAATGCAAGCAGTGCACCGTACGGCTGAATATTTAACTCATCTTTCCCACCAAATGAGCCGCCCATTGGACTAGAAATGACGCGAATTTTTTCTTCAGGTAATGCCAAAATTCTCGATAACTGCAAGCGGTCCTTAAAGCCGTGCTGTGTGCCGGCATAAACTGTAATGCTGCCATTCCCTTCAGGTACAATGACACCGCCCTCTGTTTCCATATACGCATGCATTTGGCGCGGCAATTCGTACGTTTCCTCGACAATAAACGCACATTTCGTAAAGGCCTGTTCCACATCACCATGTTGGTAGCCCGCTTTATGCAAAATATTGCCGTCTGGATGTAGCTTGATTGCCTCTGGCGCCAATGCCTTCTCCGGGCTATCAATGACCGGTAGCACCTCATAGTCCACATCAATTAATTGAAGGGCGGCAACTGCGATTTCAATTGTGTCTGCGGCTACAGCTGCAACCGCGTCCCCGATATAACGAATATGATCCTCACAAAATACAGGCTGGTCAGGGAATATTAAGCCGAAACGATTGAGTCCTGGTACATCTTTATGCGTAAGAACGGCTCTCACACCATCTAACTGCTTCGCCTTCTCTGTATTAATTGAACGAATTTTTGCATGGGGATGGGCACTTCTTAGTACTTTGCCATATAGCATGTTCGGGAATGTAAGATCTGTTAAATATTTTAAGCCACCCGTTACCTTTTCTAAGCCATCTGGTCGAACGCGTCCCTCACGTTCTCGGAAATCAGACTTCATGTACGACCGCCTCCTCTTGCTCGAATTGGTGATGAATAATCTTTTGAAGCTCCGAAATAATTAAATTGGCTGCTACTTTTTTCTTGTAATTACTTGTCACAAAAATATCCGTCGCCGCCGGGTATTGTTCTATAATGGAGCGGTACAGTATTTTCCAATCAATGTGCTGTGCGGTTTTATTTTGCAAATATTGTTCCGCCTTTGTAAAACGCATTGGCTGATTGCTTGCACCACCAACAGATAAAGTAACCTGTTCCATTACACCATCTACATAGCGCACCTGACCTGCAACCGTTAAAATAGCTGCTGTAAATGTTTCTCTACGACCAATTTTTCGGTAAAACGTCGTTGTTTGTGCTGGATTGTATGTAGGAATTGTAATGTCTAGTAGCAAATCATCGATTGAGTGACGAATAGCTAACCATTCCTCCATCGTCATCGTCTTAAAGTCACCATCTTGCAGGAATGTCAGCTCTGCTTGCATTGCGAGTAGTAATGGAATTAAATCCCCCTCTCCGCCCATCACATTGCCACCAATCGTTGCACGGTTGCGAACTGCTGGAGCAGCAATGGATTTGACTGCTACAGCAACGACCGGTAAGGCTTCACTTAAATCCGGATCAAATCGTAACGTGTTTAATTTTGTTAGTGCACCGATTGTTACGAATTGTTCATCTATTGTATATTGTTTTAGTGATAAAATTTCTTCCAAATTAATTAACTGTGTGGGTGTTGTTTGAGCAGCTTGCCAGCGTAGTTGAAGTAGCGTACCTCCTGCGACATACGTACATTGCTGCATTTGCTCTTTTAAAGAACTGAATTCCTCCAGCGTCGTCGGAATCCAAACGGTAGGTGAATTTAACACGTCATTTTGTATCTCCATTTACAATCCCCCTTTATATTTTCTCTTTATACGTAAAAAGTGGAAGGCTGAAACCAAAATCTAACGTTATGATTTCTTACATGATATCAAGTGCTGAGGAAATTGTCATGCACTATTTTGCACAAAAATTTTGAAAATTTACTAAAAAAGTAAAAATACCGGCGTATTTATGTTAGAATTCATAACATAAAACTAACATTGATTTATTAGAGATTGTTCCAAGCATCTATTCCCACTCTAATAAACCTAGATTGAAGGAGGATTTCCATGACGAAACTTACACATTTCAATGAGCAAGGCCGCGCCAACATGGTGGACGTGACAGAAAAAAATGACACGGTACGAATCGCTGTTGCGACTTCATCCATTATGGTTAGTCAAGCTGTTTACAACGAAATACATGCAGGTACGAACAAAAAAGGCGATGTATTCGCCGTCGCACAAGTTGCAGGCATTATGGCCGCAAAGCAAACCGCCAACATCATCCCGATGTGCCATCCGCTGTCTTTATCTGGTGTAAATATTACGTTTGACTGGAAAATAGACGAAACGCGCGCGCATTTTGAAATCATCATTACGACCGAAGTCAAATTGAAGGGAGCAACAGGTGTTGAAATGGAAGCATTAACCGCCGCCTCTATTGCTGCACTAACCATTTATGATATGTGCAAGGCTGTCGATAAAGGGATGGTGATCGGACCAACAATGCTCCTCCACAAAACTGGCGGGAAAAGCGGCGATTATCACCGGTAATTTTCTTAACGAAATTTATATTTCCCCACAAAAAAGCTGTGCTAAAGCAATCATTTTTGGCACAGCTTTTCACCCCTCTATCACTCTTCTACAAAGGAACTCACATCTACTATGTCCTTTTCTCCATTTCCCGTACAATATGCGCAAGCTCAGGCAAAATCAATTTCGTCATCGCAAGTGTGACCGCCGCCGTGGAGCCTGGCATCGAGAAAATAGCAAGTCGTCCTCTAATACCCGCAGTTGCCCGCGAAAGCATACTAGCTGAACCGATTTCCTCGTAACTTAATAGGCGAAAAAGCTCACCAAAACCAGGAATCGGCTTGTCAATAAATTCCTGCACAATCTCAAATGTAATATCGCGCTCCGCTAAACCCGTCCCACCATTGATTAAGACGACCTCACTTTGTGGATTGCCGCAGCATTTTTTTAGTACATCACCAATCGCTTGTTTGTCGTCTTTCACAATGTCATACGCTACTACTTGATGATGAGCTTCCTCTAGCAAGTCGATGATTTTCCGACCACTGCGATCTGTCTCTTCTGTACGTGTATCACTTACTGTCACTACACGCACGCGCACAGAGAGTAGCTGTTTTTTATGCTCGGTTACACCCATGCCCTCACCCTCCGCTCACTGGAGGTAAAAAAGCAATAACATCCCCACTCACTACGACATCCCCATCTGTTGCAAACTGTTCATTGACCGCCACCATTGTCGCAATATGCGCTACTTGCGGATAAAGTCCGTATACGTATTGCTTTACCTCTTGCACCGTGCTTTTTGCTGTATCATATGTAATTGACGGACCAATTTCTTCTTGTAGCTGCGCAAAAAATAAAACCGTTATCATAGCCTCACTCCTTCATTCAAACGATTGTGTTTGTAGCTGATTGCCAATCCATTTTGTGCCGTCTTCCCAATATTCCTTTTTCCAAATCGGCACTATTTCTTTTATTCGCTCAATTGCATATTCATTTGCCTCATAGGCGACTTTACGGTGCGGAGATGATACTGCAATAACAACCGCAATATCAGAAATTTCTAAACGTCCAATGCGGTGCGTAATGGCTACTTGTACCGCTCCCCATTTTGCGCGCATTTCTTCCCCAATCTCCGCTAATTTCCGCACTGCCATTGGCTCATACGCTTGGTATTCCAGTGATAATGTTCTTTTGCCGTTCGTCATTTCACGTACGGTGCCGATAAAAATAACGGTCGCCCCTGCATTACGAGACGCGACCTTTTCACGAACACGCTCGACTACAATCGGCTCCTGCACCACTTCAAATAAGTCATGACTCATTTTCGTCCCCCCAGTAACTATGCGCTTGCCCTTTTTGCGCCGCTAACAACAACACATCTACCGTCTGCCCTCGTTTATAACCCGTTGTCGTTGGTGGCAAAACAGCCAGTGCCTCCACACCTGCTATCGCTGTAATGGCACCCGACATATTTAAGCCGTTCACCGATGCGATCAGTTGTCCGTTACAAAACGTACTTTTCATGCGAATGAGCTGCGTAAATTGATTCGGCGCGCTATAATCATCCGCCAACACCGCCGGTACGGACAGTAAATGCGGAATATCACTTCCTAATCGTTGGCGAATAAGCGGTCGTACAAATAGCTCAAAGCCAATAAAGCTCGCTGACGGATTACCTGACAGTCCAAATAAATACTGCTCACCTAACACCGCAACCGTTGTCACACTCCCTGGCCGCATCGCCAATTTATTAAACAGCACCTCCGCACCAAGCTGCGCGTAAATCGCCGGCAAATAATCATAATCGCCAACCGATACACCACCTGTCGTAATAAGCACATCAACTTTTGTTAGCGCATGTTGCATAACTTCTACACTTTTTTCTAAATCATCTTCCAATTTCCCTAAATATACCGCCTCACCACCAGCCTGCTCGACTTGTGCGAGTAGCATATACGAGTTACTATTGCGGATTTTCCCCGGAGCAAGTGGCTCGTCAACGTCTAACAGCTCACTCCCCGTTGCTAATACACCAACAACAGGTTTCATGAAAACCGGCACACGGTGATAGCCAAATGTCGCAAGGATACCGATGACACCAGGCGTAATCTGTGTACCTTTTGCTACGACACACGCTCCTTGCTGAATTTCAGCCCCCTTCAAAAAAACACGCGCACCACACTGCACAAGCTGCCGCACTTCGATTTTTTGCGCGTCCCGTTCAATCACATCCTCTAGCATCACGACCGCATTACAACCCACAGGCATTTCTGCACCTGTCATAATACGCACTGCTTGATTTGGCTGCACATCTCCCGTAAACACTGAGCCCGCACCAATTTCGCCGATTACTTGCAGCGTGACCGGTTCATTTGCCGTATCCTCCGCGCGTATCGCGTAGCCATCATAAAGTGCACGGTCAAATGCGGGTACTGGGTTTGTCGCGACAATATCCTCTGCCAAAAAACGATTCGCACTTTGTAACAATGACACCTCTTCTACCGGCTGCCGTTTGCCATCACGCATTACTTTTTCAATCGCTTTTCCTATTAATATTGCTGTTCGCTTTGCAATCATCAATTCCACCTCTATCCAATTAAGCTGTAGTAAATTTTTTTCGCTTCCACAATATCACTTGTCCCGTGAATGAGTACACGTCCGTCCTTGAAAAATACAAGCCGATACGGTGCATAATCAACTGACAATAAAAAAGGATTTCGTTTCGTGATGCCGTGGTGTTTTAGTATGTACTCTAGTGATTCTAACGTTACATGTTGCAATGGCTGCGGACGTAGCTGTACCGTATTTCTCCCACATAAAACGGCCACCTTTGTTTGCGCCTCGTACGCTAAATACGGATACGTCGCCTGGTCGCCGCATGACAGACATTCGTGATTTTTTGCCTTGTCTACTTGAAAGCTGTATTGCTGATTTTTCCAAAGATCCACTGACAAATAGCTCATCCGCAAGCTTGCCTCGTCTTCTACTAACAGCTTTAAGCATTCTGTCACTTGATACGAGACAATCAACTGGATAATCGGACTGATGATCCCTTCTCGGTCACACGTCGCACCAGTCAGCGGCATTTGCTTCAACAAACACTGCAAGCAAGGTGTTTTACCAGGAATAATGGTGAACGTAGAGCCAAAGCTCCCGACACACGCAGCAAAAATAAATGGAATGCGAAATTTTTGCGCTAAGTCATTTACAATAAAACGAATATCAAAATTATCGGTCGCATCAAGGATGACATCTGCCGTCTCAACGAACGGTGCAAGCTGTTCAGGTGTGGCATCCGTTACATAAGACTCAATTTGTACATCCCGATTTATTTCCTGTAGGCGTTGTTTCGCCGCAACGGCCTTCGGTAGCATTTGCATTGCATCACGTTCCGTATATAAATGCTGGCGCTGCAAATTACTCCACTCCACGTAATCACGATCAATCAGTGTAAGCTTACCAATCCCTGCGCGCACAAGCATTTCCGCGCTCGCACTCCCTAAAGCCCCTGCACCGACAATGAGCACATGCTTGTCGCGAATGTTGCGTTGCCCTTCTATCCCAATAAACGAACACAGTTCCTGCTTCTCGTAGCGATTCAATGTCATCACCTTCTTATCCATGTACTTTTGTACGGGTAAACACTAATAGTAAAAACGATACTACGATAATCGTCATGACCCACAGCCACGCAAGCGTCATATCCCCGCGGTCAATCGCCATATAAATCGCCGTCGGGACCGTTTGTGTGACACCTGGAATATTACCAGCGAACATTAGTGTTGCTCCAAATTCACCGAGCGCACGTGCACAGCTTAAAATAGCTCCGGTTGTCAGTGCACGTTTGGCTAATGGTAATGAAATTGTAAAAAACACTTGCCACCTGCGCGCACCTAAATCTTGCGCGGCCTCCTGTAATTGTTTCGGTACGCTTAGAAATCCCGCTTTAGCCGTTTGAAACATGAGCGGAAATGCCACAACAACCGCCGCAATAACCGCCGCATACCACGTAAAAATAAGCGAATGCCCGAAGAGAAGCTTGATCCACTGCCCAACAATGCTTTGATTACCAAATATAACAATTAGCAAAAACCCTACTACAGACGGCGGCAACACAAGCGGTAGCATAAACAATGTTTCAATGATTATTTTTCCTTTGAACGTTTTTTTCGCAAATAAATAACCAAATAACGTACCGAGAAAAATAACAATGACCCCTGCAACGGCAGTGATGAGTAATGATAATTTAACCGGTGCCCAAAACGTTGCTAGCATAAGCAGTCCTCACTTCACAAATCCATACTGTTCCCAAAGCGGCGCCATTTCTGCACTCGCTAAAAAGTCTAAAAATAGCTGCGCTGACGCCTCATCCGCTGTCGCCGCCACAACACCCGCCGGATAGACAATTTCATCGTGACTCGCAGCATCTACCACCTGTACAATACGCACGTTCTCTGACGACAGGACATCGGTTTTATAAACAAGCCCAGCCTGCGCGTTATTTGTTTCGACATACGTCAACGCTTGGCGTACATCCTTCGCGTAAACAATCTTCTCCTCGAGCGTCGACCATAAATCGTAATACACTAACACCTGCTTCCCGTATGTCCCAGCTGGCACGGTTTCCACTGTCCCGAGTGCGATTTTTTCGACCTCATCACGTGTCAAATCACTAAAAGACTGTACGTCAGTAGGCCCTTCTGTCGATGTAATTAACACAAGCTCATTGCGAACAAGGATTTCCCCATTTTTCACGAGTTGCTTTTGTTCTAGCTCCTCAAATTTATCCGTAGATGCCGAAATGAACACATCCACGGGTGCCCCTTGTTCAATTTGCTCCTTCAATGAACCCGAGCTACCAAAATTAAATTGCAATTGAATGTCTTGCTGTTGCCTAAAAACTTCCGCTGCATCTTGCAACACATCACTTAAACTGGCGGCCGCTGATATGGTGAGGACAGTCGGCTCCTCTGCTTGCGTGGAGCATCCACTTAGCATCGCCGCTAAAGCTACTAAATAGCACGATTTTTTCATATGGATACCTCTCTTTCAAAAGTTAGCCACCAATATAAGACATTTCAATTTTGCTCCTCGCACGCACATTCGCGCCGCGTTCCTCTGAATAACGATCATGGCGATTTTGCCAAATACCACTTAGCAATCCCCTTACTTCCTCATCCGAGCCGTTACGTAAAACCGCTTTAATATCCGTACCCGTCGTTGCAAACAAACACGTATACAGCTTGCCATCCGCTGAAATACGCGCGCGGTTACAGTCTGCACAAAACGCTTCCGTTACCGAGGAAATAAAGCCGACTTCCTGCTTTGTACCCGCATAACGGTAACGCTTCGCCACATCACCTGTAATCATTTGTGTTACCGGCTCAAGTGTCCAGCTTTGTTCGAGTAGCTGTAAAATTTCCTTACTCGGCATGACCTGAGCTAAATCCCAGCGATTTGTATTCCCTACATCCATATACTCAATGAACCGTAATGTGTAGCCCTTATCCAAACAATACGCCGCCATCGGTAAAATATCCGCATCATTTATACCTTTTTGCACGACCATATTCACTTTAATTTTTAGCCCTAAATTTGCAGCCTTTTCAATCGATGCGAGCACTTTTTCAAGTGGAAAATAACGACCATTCATTTGATCGTGCGTGGCAGCATTTAAGCTATCGAGCGAAACATTGATCCGCTTCAGGCCCGCGCGTTTTAGACGTTCTGCATACACACCGAGTAATATGCCATTCGTTGTGAGTGATACATCTTGAATACCGTTCACAAGTAGTAGCCTTTCAATTAGCTCCGGTAGCCCTTTTCGCATGAGCGGCTCCCCACCTGTCAGCCGAATTTTTTCCACACCGAGAGACGCAAAAATACGCGTAAGCCGCTCAATTTCTTGAAATGATAATAGCTGCTGCGGCTGTAAATAAGTATAGTCACGATCAAACACCTCTTTTGGCATACAATAGTTGCAACGTAAATTGCACTGGTCAATGACAGAAATCCTGACATTACGAAGCGGTCTAGTTCGAGCATCCACTATGTTCATATTTCGTCATCCCTTTTTCAATAAAGTTACATAATCCGCCGGTGTATCAATATCAACACCCCACTCGGCTTGTTGAAAATGTACGAGTTCTAGCTGATCTTTATGCCGCGCAATGATACTTTTTGCCCCGACATCTCCGCCGAGTGATTCGAACGCTTTAAATAAGTCACAATCAAATAAAATCGGATGCCCTGGCTGCTGTGCATAGACAGGACGGACGATTTTTATGCCACGCGCTTGTGCTTCACAGTAGTGCTGAATAAGTGACGCCACTACCTCACCTGACACAAACGGCTGGTCACCTAAAAAAATAATCACCGCATCCACTCGTCCGTGAAGTGCTTGTATACCGATTTTTAAGGACGACGCCATCCCACTGTCAAAATGCGGGTTATGATGGATTTCAATGGCATCACCGTACGAAGCGAGTGCTTGTTGTATCCATTCTTTATAGGCACCGGTCACACAAACAACTAGCTGCAATTGCTGAAGCGCTACCGAAACAGCCGACGCAACAAGTGGAGATTCACGAAACGGTAATAGCAGTTTCGGCTCACCCATTCGCGACGATTTACCCGCTGCTAAAATAATCGCACCGACTTTAACCATGTATTTTTTCCACCCCGTGTAAAGACTGTGCCACCCGCCCTGCACGTAAGCTCATCAGTTCCGCGATAATACTAATCGCCACTTCCTCCATCGTCTCTGCACCAATACCTAGCCCGACCGGTGAATAAATCGGGCCACTTGTCATTGTCGCACCAATTTGCTGAAGCAGATCATTTGTCCGGTAAGTCGGACCTAGTACACCGATATATTTCGCCTGACTGTTTAGCGCTAGACGAATGGTCTCTCGGTCCCTTTCTTGGTGATGATTCATAATGACCCACCAGCTATTTTCGAGCCCATTATTCGATAACTCTTCAATCGGCGTTGTCAGGTGCACCGCATGTGGAAAACGTTGTTCGTTATTAAAATGCGTGCGCGTATCCATGACCGATACCGAAAAGCCCGCCTGGTATGCCAGTACGGCAAGCGGCACCGCATCCTGACCTGCACCCGCTATAATTAAATGCTCACTTTGTTTGACCGTATCGATTAAATACGGACGATTTTCGTATGAAAAGATTTGTGCGCGTGTTTGCTGTGAAGAAATTTGTGCTTGCTTCACTACTTCTACTGGGAATTTTGAATCCACTAACGGAGAGCTGTTGTCTTCTATAATCGCAAGTTCACCTGTTTGCATATCAATCGCAAGTGTAAACCCTTGTTCCAGTTGCACTAAATGCTGCACGACCTGCCACTGTGGATCACCTGAAAATAAAGGAAGGAATAAAAATTGAAGATTGCCTTTGCAGCCAATGCCTAAGCTCCAAATTTCTGTATCACTTAAATCATACTGATGAACAAGAGGCTCACCTGTTTCAAAAACGCGTTCTGCCCAGCCGTACAAATCCGCCTCCAAGCAACCTCCACTTACCGTCCCAAACAGATCGCCACTTGAAGTCATAACCATTTTACTTCCTGGCAATCGGTACGCCGACCCTACTACATCTGTCAAAATAACTAACACAACCTGTTCTTGTCGTTGCCATGCTTGCTCTATATGATGAAAAAGCTCTTTTAACTCATGCATTTTAGACATAATCACTACCCCCTAGAAAGCGCTCGTTGAATGTATTCTGTATATTAACAAACTTCAGAATATAACGTCAATGACACTTCAGACGACTGTTGTCATAACACCTCACATGAAAATGTTATATAGATAAAGTTTTTACTTGCGCTACTTTAGCGACTCACAAGCCATTGACTAGCCATTTCCAGCTGAAAACAAGAAAAATAATCCATCTCCGCCTATTCTCATGCCATGACGATTGTCTTTTTTGTTAGTAATTAGAGCCGAATTTCCGTTTACTTCTATACATAATTCACGAAATATATCAATTTCATGTAACAAGGAAATTTAGCGGCTTTCTTCGTAAAACGATAAGAAAAGCGCTGGAGAGCCCGAAGTGAAAGTGCGCTCTTTACTTTCACCCGAGGGATTGAAGCGACCTTGAAGGGCTGGTGCGGTTCGCTAGACATAAAAACGCCAAATTTTATACTTTCTGATATATCAAAAAAGGCCACCATTTATCTAGACAGAAATGATTTCTCTCTAGATGAATGGCGGCCTAAATGCAAACGGTTCTATTAATTTAGCTTACTCTTTTTCATAACAATCTAGCTAGTGTATGGACTGAGCAATTTTTTCCGCTTCACCTTTTAACAAGGAAAAATGCTTCGCTTCTTTCAATAACTTCTCCATTGTTTGTAGCTCATCATCACTAATTTCAACTAACTCTTCAAACATTTCAACCGATTCACGCGAAATAAAGGCAATCTCTTTTATCGCTTCCATTAGCTGCAGTGAGCTTGATGATAGCTCCTCTGTACTTGCCGAAGAATTGACATTATTTTCTGCAATAATTTTAGTCGACGATAAAATTTGTTCAAACATCTCACCGACATCTTGAATCGTCGTGTTGGTCTCAGAAAATTCATCCATGCCTTTTTTCATGGACGTGACAACATTTCTCGTTTCCGCTTGAATATTTTTCACAATATTCGACACTTCAAATGCTGAATCATTCGATTGGCCCGCAAGCTTACGCACTTCATCGGCAACGACCGCAAAGCCTTTGCCATGCTCACCCGCGCGTGCAGCCTCGATTGCCGCATTTAAGGCCAGCAAGTTAATTTGCTCCGAAATGCCGGTAATCACTTTGACGATTTTCCCAATTTCATTTGATTTTTCACCAAGTGCGTTAATGCCGTCAAATGTTGTGTTAATCGTTGTGTTAAACTGCTCTAGCTTCTGAAGTGAATCAACAATTTTCACATTGCCCTCTTGTGTTAAATTCAGCGTCGTCGTTGATTGCTCTGAAATTTGGTTTGCACGAACAGATAACTCCTCAATTGCCACCGTCACATCTTCAATTGATGTTGCACTTTCCTCTGTCGAGACGAGCTGTTTACTTAGCCCCATACCTACTTCATCAATCGCCGCACGCACAATATCGGCCTTCTCTGCCGCATATTCTCCGTATTCAGTAAGCAGATTACTTTTACTCGTCACGCCATTTGTAAACGCGAATAATTCCTTCCTCACACTTTCCATATAATCAATTAATTGATTAAACACGACTTGCTGCTCACTCGTACCACTGATTTTTTGCACCGTGTTACCTGTTGCTAATTCCTTCATTCCATCTAACACATCTGTATGCAATTGTACATGTCGCTTCAACGAAAAATAACGATATGCAAAATAGCACGACGTACTAAATAATAGGATTAATAGTCCAATCATTAGCATCTCCATATTTTAAAATCCCCTATCATTTTAAACTATTTACTAAACTAAAACTTTGCCATTCGTCTTCTTAACGACTAGTTGGCTGAATCACCTTACCTGGGAAATTTACGCGCCCTAGCCC
This sequence comes from Solibacillus sp., assembly GCA_040274725.1. Classification (GTDB taxonomy): domain Bacteria; phylum Bacillota; class Bacilli; order Bacillales_A; family Planococcaceae; genus Solibacillus. Next base: position 188,551 of record JBEMAQ010000004.1, read on the forward strand.
GTTTCGTACTTGTACAAACGCAATTTTCGATTTAGGTGTAATAATCGTTACCTCTTTATAACCGAATGTTGTATAAACCATCATTGTGTCACCAATGCCTGCCGCAGTCTTGCGCGGTAATGGTGATTGGTACGTTGCATCTACAAAAAATGCGTAGGCCGTTTTTTGAATTTTTTTCCCCAACTCTGTTAAATCAACTAAATACTCAGGAATAAACTCATCTCTAATAAATCCATGTATTTGAACATGCACTTCCTTTTTGTCTTCATAAATGAACATTTTCCATCTCGTCTTATCGACAACTAACATAAACGACTCCCTCTTTCTTATTACTTTACCTAAATTATCCTACATTATATAAATACATATAATTTTACTAAAAGGTAACATACATAAGTATAATGAACTTGTCGTTTTTTGTCGACATTAGTTCTATTTATCCATTAAAGTATAAAATTTAAAAATACCGATTCCCACCTTCTTATTACAAATATTGAAACAAAATACACCTTTTTTCTTAAAAAATAAAAACTCCATTTTATTTTAATCAAAAGAATATTAATTCAATTTTTATCACCAAAAAGCGTTTCATTCTCATTTTAGTAAAAGTAACGCTTCTGCGTGCAAAACACCTTAAATACCTTTCAGCTTACCCATATAGTCTTATTCACTCATTTATCAAAAATGCTTCTCCTACAATTGACGTTTCACTCTCAAAATTTTACAATTATTAGGTAATACAAATTTTAGGAGGCGAACAGATGAAAGGTTGGTTATTTTCAGGTACAAATATCCCACTTGAGTTAATTGAAAAAGAAGATCCTACAATCAAAGCGAATCATGTCATTATTGATATCAAAGCATCTGGTTTATGTCACTCGGACGTTGCAGCGATGCAGGACCCAGGGTGGATGCCACTGTTCCCAAATGGTCCGGTTATTATGGGGCATGAGTGTGCTGGGATTATTATAGAAGTCGGCGATGGTGTGACAGAATTACAAGTCGGTGACCGCGTTGGTGTGAACCCGCTTGACCAAGAAACGCGCGAGGCGGCGGGATACAACTATGACGGTGGCTATGCAACAAAAGTACTTGTCCCTGCAAAACAGTGTGTCAAAATTCCAGACGGTGTATCATTTGAAGAAGGTGCAGCCTCAACAGATGCGGGATTAACCGCTTATCACGCATTATTTGCAATCGGACAAGCACGACCAGGCATGAAGGTTGGCATTATCGGTGTCGGCGGTCTTGGCCAATTCGCTGTACAAATGGCGATGATTAAAGACTGTGAGGTGTACGCGTCAGACGTGTCAGAGCCAGCACTGAAGCTTGCCGAGGAGCTTGGCTGTAAAAAGGTCTACACAAATGTACTCGATATGAAAGAAGCAGAGTGTGAGCTTATTATCGATTTTGCAGGCTTTGGCAAAACGACAGCCGACGCGCTTGAAGCTGTTATGCCGCGCGGAACAGTTGTTATTGTTGGGATGGGCGTTTTACAATCGGACATTAACACCTACTTAATGATTACAAAGGAATTAAAGCTTTTAGGTAGTAACGGCGGGACCGTGGAAGACTTAAAAGGCGTCTACGACTGCTTTTCAACAGGAAAAATGAAGCCACAGCTTACAACGATTCCTTTTGAAGAGATTGATAAAGGACTCGAAAAATTGAAAAATCACGAAGTCAAAGGACGCTTAGTAGCCGTATTTGAATAATCAAAGCAGGTGATGGAACGATTTATTCCGTCATCTGCTTTTTATGTCTCGTTATAATTTTTCTTTAGGATTTATTTAGGTATTATCTTTCTAAATAATAATTTAATTCCAAAAATTATAACTATTTGATATATAGTAAAATTTTAAAGCATTTAGATAGACAAAAGACCCAGTATCATATATTCTTGAAATCATATTCAGTTCCTTTATTTAAAGGAAAGAAGTAAATACATAGGTTAAAGGTAGATGTGAAAAAGTGGGCTTTTTAAACAATTTAACGTTAAAAGCAAAGTGGATGATCATAATCTCCTTTGCAGTCGTGTTAGCAGTAGGGATTACGGTCGCGTTTAACCAGTGGACTGTACGCGGCATCTTGGATGAAGAAAATCATAAAACTTCTTCTGAACACGCTAAAAATGCAGCAGAGCAAGTAACACTCGGCTTGCAAAATTACGAAACAAGTCTAGAACAATTTAGTTATGTAGTAGAAACATTAGTCCATTCAGAAAAAGTAGATTACACGCAAATCAACCGTTTTTTACAGACGCTAAAAGAAAAAAATAGCGATTATTTAACGGTATACTTCATGGATTTCCAAACAGGGAAATTGCATGTAGCACCACAAATGGATTACGACTTGGATGTACGTGATACGAATACGTTCAAACTTTTGACAGAAAATCCAGCATTACAATGGATGGATATTTATTTAGATACGAATGCACAGAAACTCATGACCTCTGTTATTGCCCCTGTTTTAAAAGATGGCCAGCTTGTTGGTGCAGTCGGCTATGATCTCGACTTTTCAACGATTGGTGAGATTCGAGAAGGCATTGAAGCCGGTACCTCATCGAACTTAATGATTGTCGACCCAAATGGCTTAATCGTTTCTTCCTTCATCGAAAATGGTGACGGCAAAAACATTTCAGCTACTAGCTCGGGTACAATCGAAGGTGTTTCAGATTTATTAGCACCGAATGAACTCGCGACACAGTTTGATTGGCTAGTACAAAACCCAACAAACATTGAACGATTTGAATGGGCCGGCACTCAGTATACAGGGGAAATGCTAACAATCGAAAAGAACAACTGGAAAATCGTTTCATTTGTAGATACGAATAGTTATGCGGAAAAACTAACTCGTTTCACAAATGTTGGCTGGGCTTCATTGGCGATTGGCCTATTATTAGGATGCCTGTTCGCCTATATGATGGCACGAAAATTAGCCTCGATTTTTGAGAACTTCAAAAAAATATTCGAAAAAACAGCAAGCGGTGATTTCACTTCACGCTTCGAGACGAATTCTAACGATGAAATTGGCGATTTAGCGAATCATTACAACAAAATGCTCGATGAAGTGAGCCATTTAATCGTCCAGGTTAATGAAAATACAACCGCTATCGGTCATTCCTCAACTAGTTTAGCGATTATCGCAACAGAAAATGAGCAGGCACTAAATAATGTGTCAAGTAGTATTGAAGAAATCGCAATGAATACGAGCTCACAAGCTGAAAAAATGCAGGACGGCTCTACAGCGATTCATGTATTAGCAGACGGCATTGAAGCCATTGAAGCAAAATCACAGCAGATGGTTGATGATGCGACAGAAGCACTCGTAGAAGTTCACACAAGTATTAATAAAGTACAGCTATTAGAGCAGTCTTACGCGAATTTAGAGCGCGCATTTAACGACGTGACACTCGTGACAAGTAATTTAGATGAAAAAACAAAATCGATCTCACAAGTAACGAATACCATTGCACAAATTACAGAGCAAACCAATTTACTCGCGTTAAATGCTTCGATTGAGGCAGCACGAGCAGGTGAACACGGAAAAGGCTTTGCCGTTGTTGCTGACGAGGTTCGCAGCTTGGCCGAAAGCTCCAAAGCGGCCACAGCAAATATTCAGCAAATTATCATCACAATTTTAGAGGATACAACGCAGCTGGTACACGTTATGCAGCAAACAAACGCGATTAGCAAAGAGCAAAAAACAGCCGTTGAAACAGTAGACGGCGCGATCAGCCAGCTCGCTAGTACATTGGAAGCAATGAAAACTTCTATTTCAAACACAATGGAAAACGTCGATGCCATGCAACAGCAAAAAAATCTGGTGCTGTCATCAATGGAAACTGTTCAAGAAATGACAACAGAAGTAACAGCAGAAACACAAGAAATCGCAAGCTCGATTGAAGAGCAAACATCGGCAACATCCGAAGTGACAAGCCACGCAACGCAGTTAAATGCACAGGTGGAGAAATTGACGACTTCTGTTGCGAAGTTTAAATTATAATAAACAATTAGAAAACCCGCCATCCTTTGATTAGCTCAAAGGATGGCGGGTTTTTCGTTTCACTTACTTATAGTGTTTCTTGCTGCTGTTGTTTAAATTCGTCTAACAATCCACGTACCTGGTCCGTCGTTTTCGTATTCATGAGCTGATTACGCAATTCCCCCGCACCGCGGAAGCCTTTTACGTAAATTTTGAAGAAACGGTGCAGACCTGACATCGAGCGTGGTAGCTGTTCGGCGTACTTATCTTGCAAATCTAATTGCAAACGAAGTAAGTCCAGTAGCTCCTCACTTGTATGCTCGCGCGGACTTTTCTCAAACGCAAACGGATTTTTGAAAATCCCACGTCCAATCATCACCCCGTCAACTCCGTACTTCTCTACAAGCTCTAAGCCCATTTGGCGATCTAAAATATCACCGTTAATCGTCAATAGCGTATTCGGTGCAATCTCATCACGTAATGCTTTAATTTCCGGAATTAAATCCCAATGCGCAGGAAACGCGCTCATTTCCTTGCGCGTACGTAAATGAATCGACAGGTTCGCAATATCCTGCTTGAAAATATGCGTTAGCCATTCTTTCCATTCGTCAATTTCTTTAAAGCCAAGACGTGTTTTGACGCTGACAGGTATTCCGCCCGCTTTTGCCGCCTGAATTAATTCAGCTGCAATGTCTGGACGTAAAATTAAGCCTGACCCTTTTCCGCGCCCCGCAACATTCGGTACAGGGCAGCCCATATTTAGGTCAATGCCTTTAAAGCCCATTTCCGCTAAATCAATACTCATTTTGCGGAAGTTTTCTGGGCTATCTCCCCAAATATGCGCAACGATTGGCTGCTCATCCTCTGTGAACATTAAACGACCACGCACACTCTCAATGCCACTTGGGTGACAATAGCTCTCAGAGTTTGTGAACTCCGTAAAGTACACATCCGGTGCGCCCGCTTCTGCTACGACATGGCGGAATACGCAATCCGTCACATCCTCCATCGGTGCTAATACGAAAAACGGACGCGGCAAGTCCTGCCAAAAGTTTTCTTTCATCAATTTCCAATCCTCTCAACGTGATGCAACTGCATCTTCAAATTACTATTTTACTATCGCTAGTCATTCCTCTAGTATACCCTACGCTTTTTGATTTTTCTTCTATTTGGATTGGATTTTTCGTCTGTGAAAAAGAAAAACTTCATTCAATCGACTTAATCCAATTATTACCATAGCAACAGCACTTGTCCTGACTCATTTGCCTTATCGTATTTTAAAATTCCCACGTCTTTCAGGATTAGATACCACATAGAAAATTACAAGTGCTGCAAATAGAACTTCATTATTTAAAAATCGCACTAATACATTACCTACTCCAAAATTAAATACAGTTCAATCACTAGACGAAAATCCTGCATTTTCCGACAACTTTCAAGAAAACGGTTCCACCGAGCGAAAGTAGAACGACTTCATTTTCTTGTCACAAAGTCCGTTATTTCTTACGTTTTTCGATTAATTTCAGTTAAGGTCAGACGTCTTTCGTTGTATAATAAGAGTAACAATAAATGAACGAGGAGATTAACGATGAACACACAAATTTCAAACTATGTAGATGTTATGCAAAATGCCGTGCTGTATGATTTAGTGACAACAGATGCTTCTGATTTATACGAGATCGCGACACAATTAATCGCGCAAAATGAAGAGGATTTATCAACGATTTGCCAAGCGTACGAAGTCGTTAAGCATGCACTACTAGGAACTGTAATTATTAACTAGGTGCTTACAAAAAAGTTAAAGAGGCTCGGACAAAACAAAAATACAAATTTTCTCCGCGGAGGAAATTTGTATTTTTTTGATGTACTATAAAATTGGTTTTCGTTTAGAGTATGCGTTTTTTAGTATTTTTAATCAAATGTCAGCTTAGTTACTAATTTTCAATGTTGTCCTGCTTTAACAAAGGGAAGCTTTACACAATATCTACTAGATCATCAATCATGTGACTCATTTCGTCAACCGTACTATTGACCTCCTGTGCCAATGCCGCCTGTGTATTTGCTAAGTCACTAATTCCATCCATAAACGATAAGATTTTATCGATTTGCTGCTTTAATTCGGTTAAACCAACCTCAATATCATTTGTCGCATTTGCACTATTATGTGCAAGCTTTCGTACTTCCTCGGCAACGACACCAAAGCCTTTACCATGCTCACCTGCCCGAGCTGCCTCAATTGCTGCGTTTAAGCCTAGTAAATTTGTTTGATCAGCAATGCTATTAATCAGATTTGAAATTGCCTGTGTGTCATCCGCGCTTTGCTTAGCAGTATTAGCAGCTTCTGCTGATTGTTCCTGTGAAGCAGCGAGCTCCTGTGCTTGTAGAGTTAATGAAGAGATGGTTTGAACGAGCTCCGTCATTGAATGGCCAAATGCGGTAGTGCGCTTTTTAATTTCGGTTGAGCGCTGTTCTTTTTCTACTTCAGCTGTAATGTCTCCAATGACACCCGCTAAATGCTCAATTTCACCTGACTCATCGATATGCTTATGAATACTATTGCGCACCCACACATAGCCATTCTTGTTCAATAGTCGTAAATTAAACAATAATGTCTTACGGCTCGAATCTTTTAAAAATGCATCAAAAATAGCGAGACTTTCCTCTAAATCTTCTGGATATACAGTGGCTAAAAAATCCTCAATTGTCCCTTCATACGCGGGGCGGTTTTCACCTAAAATTTGATTGTATTGGTGAGAGAACCAATATTCTAACGCAGGTAAGGTGTTGCCATCACGTTTAAATGTGATGTAGTAAGATCCTTCAGACATCGCCTGTGTAATAAGGGAATGTTTTTTAATGGCACTTTGGATTGCCTGTTCTGATACGTAGCGCTCATGAATGTCAGTCATGACACCATAAAGCTGAATGCAGTCATTACTGCTATCCTGCCTTTTGATGAGCATTGTTGAAAATTCGCGCTTTTGTCCGGTAGCGGTATGTACTGCATGCTGAAGAGTATGCTGAAGACGTGTGGATTGAATAAATTGGTTAATTTCTTTTTTTAGCTGGTTTAGTTGCTCAGCTTGCAATAATCCTCCAAAAGCTGCAACTTCATTTTTTAGTGCAGACGAATGCTGATAACCTAATACAGCTAGGGCACTTGGCTGCCACTGAAAATGTGTGTTTACACTAAAGAAGTCCTGATTGAAGATTTTTGCCTCCCATACACCAGCTTGAAAGGCCTTTGCCATAAAATTGAGGGAATCTATCTCATTTTGTTGAATTTGTTGCTGGCATGTTGCTTCTTTAAATTGGTTAAGTTCCTCCACAAGCCATAGTGGAATATCCTGCGTCTCACCTTGAGTAAATTGCTGTATATAATGTTGTACTGCTTGTTGTTCTAAATGTGTTTTCTTTTTTTTAAACATACTGCGTTGCCCCCTGTTGATAATTCCGAACATTCCGGAAATACTACTCTCTATTATTTTACAAGGTGTCTTTACATGTATCAATCTAGATAATAATGATTATTTCATCAATATTGTGACCTTTTAATTTCATTTTTATAGTAAAGGAGGGTTAAATCCCATTTTTTAGTCGAACGCCAATAGGAATACCGTGCATAAGCCTCGTTGTTTCAACGACTTGAAGTGGCATTCCTGTATTATTCGTAAAACTCATGTGCAACTTAGTTCCTGAACGTTCCCCGTAGTAAAGCACCCATGGTAAACGATTTTTCCCAACCGTAATCATTGTAGAATCAATAGCTCTTTTTTGAACTTTAATTTTCGTTTAGCAGCTCGGTACACTCATAAAAAATAGCCACAAACCCTTATTCTATAAGGTTTATGGCTCAAAACAAGCGTATGAAGTGGTGAAACACAACTTAGTTGGCTAATAATACTAAAGGACAATTTGACCGATCAAATTCTCTTTTTTTGTGCTTGCTAGTATAATGAAATGAAGAAAGCTAGTTCTTTCTTCATTTTTTTAAACGATTCATACGCTTTACTTTAGTTAATTAACTGAACCCTTCATCAAATGAGCCATGTTCTATTTCATTAGAAAGGAGCAATTTCTCACAATGAAACGACGCTCACTCTTACAAATAACGGCCATTACAGCAACAACGCTTGTCGCTGTTTATTTTGCAATTGGTCTATTTTTCTATCACTTCGCACTCAATGCAAATGCTACGCAAAGTCGCACAGTTGGTGAAAAGCATTATATTAGTAGCCCTGCAATCGACGCTGAACGCGAACTACAAGAACGCGAAAAGGACCGGGATTTTTTACAAACAATCGCTCCTGAAGTCATGACCATCACCTCGCATGACGAGCTCGCGCTACAAGGCTATGTATACGAGCAGCCGACTCCTACAAATGACTGGGTGTTTGCTGCACACGGCTATACAGGTAGCGCGCGCCAAATGACACGTTGGAACCGACAGCTGTATGAGCTAGGCTATAACGTATTTGTGCCGGATTTGCGTGGACACGGAGAAAGTGAGGGCAACCATTACGGCATGGGGTGGCTCGATCAGCCAGACTTGCAGCTTTGGCTAGAACAACTCGTAACGCGTTCCCCTGATGCGCGCATTACACTTTACGGCGTCTCGATGGGGGCATCTGCTGTACTAAATTTAGCAAGTACCTCACTACCGTCTCAAGTGCAGGCAGTCATCGCCGACTCGGGCTTCACGAGTGTCGCGTCTATTTTTGAAACACAGCTGCACTCAATTTTTCACTTACCATCGTTCCCGATTATGAACGCTGCTAATACGGTATCACAGCTTCGCATTGGTCTTGATTTTGATGAAGCGTCTACACTTGCGCAAGTACAAAATATTCAATTGCCTGTTTTATATATTCACGGTGCAGAGGATACGTTTGTACCTCAGGAAAATGTATATAAGCTTGCCGATGCAACAAAAGCCGAGCATTTTGTCTGGGTTGTAGAAGAAGCAACACATGCAGAGGCAGTGAAGGTCGAGCCAGACAATTACCGCGCACGAGTGGATGCGTTTATTCAGCAACATGTAAACGAATGACCGAAAAAAGAGTAAAAAGGATTAATATGGTACTTGTGGTTCGGACACTTGAAAAAGAGTGTCCGAATCACAGGTATTTTTTTACAAATTAACTCAATAAATTTAACACAAAAATATAAACCAGAAGAATATTGCATTACCAAAACTGATAACTCCCACCCCTAAAGGAGTGGGGTTCTAGGGAATACAAGCATTCCTTT